>CAVRYH010000004.1:0-497792 GCA_963725395.1 uncultured Acidimicrobiales bacterium
GGTTCTCGAATGGCATCTCGCGCAAAATCACGTGCTCAACGACATCCGTTCCGATGTTTACGTTTCGGGCACGTATGTCCGAGACTACCTGCTCGAACCCGACCCCCAGCGAGCGGATACTTACCGGACCAGCCTGGAAGATGTCCGCCGTCACATGGAATCTTCGCTGCAATCGTACCGGCGCGAAGTGGCGCCCGCGGAAGCTCAACACTATTCCGCCCTGCGGGCCGAGCTGATGGATTATTGGGGGATACTCAATCCGATCTTCCAATGGGGTCCCGCGGAGAGGCGCAATTCCGGATATGCATTTTTGCGCGATGAGGTTTTTCCCCGGCGGCAGAATATGCTCGCGCTGGCCGGACGCATCGATGCGCTCAACGAGCAGCAGTTGGATGCCGGCAACCGGCAAGTAGTTTCGCTGTTGCTGAGCTTCCAAACCCGGCTGCTTCTGACACTGCTGGCGGCTTTGGCGGTGGGTGGAGGGCTGGCTCTGTTTACCATGCGCAAAACTCTAAAGCTGGAGGATCAGGCCCGCATGCAGTTTGTGGAAGTGGAGGAGGCGCGTACCCAACTCAAGGAACTTTCGGCGCGCCTGGTTCAGGCGCAGGAAACCGAGCGCCGATCCCTGTCGCGCGAGTTGCATGACGAAGTGGGGCAAGCCCTGTCGGCGGTGCTGGTGGAACTGCGCAATCTCTCGGCGGGGCTCGCGGTCCGCTCCGAAGAACAGTTGCGCCGCCACGTGGAAACCATCAAAGGCCTGGTGGAAGGCACGGTGCGTGTGGTTCGCAATATGGCGCTCTTACTGCGGCCATCGATGTTGGACGACCTGGGTCTCATTCCCGCCTTGAAGTGGCAGGCACGGGAATGCTCCAAGAGTACCGCCATGGACGTGACCTTCGCGGCCGAGCTCGACTCCGACGAGTTGCCGGACGAGTACAAAACTTGCATCTATCGCGTGGTCCAGGAAGCGCTGCATAACTGCGCCCGGCACTCCCACGCCACCACCGTTCGCATCCGTGTGGAACAGGAGCCGGATCGGCTGCTTCTCACCATTCAAGACGACGGACGGGGGTTCGAGGTCCGGCAAACGAAGGGCCTGGGTCTGCTCGGGATCCAGGAGCGCGTCACCCGATTGCAGGGCAATTGCGTCGTTCACTCCAAGCCCGGGGGCGGCACCACGTTGTCGGTGGAATTGCCAGTCACCAGAGACAGCGAAGAGAAGCAGAGCATTTATAGCCGTGAAACAGATTCGCATCCTGTTAGCTGACGATCACACCGTGATGCGCCGCGGGCTCCGGCTCCTGCTGGAGAGTCACCCCGAATTCGGCGTGGTGGCCGAAGCGCCAGACGGCCGCCAAGCCGTGGAACAAGCCGAAGCAACTGAACCGGATGTCGCAGTCCTCGATATTGCCATGCCCAACTTGAGCGGCATCGAAGCCGCCCAGCGCATCAACGCCGCTTTGCCTCGCACCGCCATCGTGATTCTCAGCATGCATTCCGATGAAGGCTATGTGCTGCGGGCGCTGAAGGCGGGCGCCAAGGGATATCTTTTGAAGGATTCGGCTGAAAGCGATCTCATCGCCGCCATCAAATCCGTGCATGAGGGCAAGACTTTCTTCAGTCCTGAAATCACCAAGATGCTGATGGACGACTATGTGCGGGAAATCCGGACTCGCGGCGCGGACGACAGCTACGACTTGCTGACGTCGCGAGAGCGGGAGGTTCTTCAACTTCTGGTCGAGTTGAAATCCAATAAGGAGATCGCGGAGCTCCTCAATCTCAGCCTCTACACCGTGGAAACGCATCGCAGGAACCTGCACGAGAAACTCAATCTCCACAGCTTGCCGGAGCTGATTCTGTACGCCGTCCGCAAAGGCGTGGTCTCCTAGACTAGGAGCTTGCGAAAAAAACGCGGCGACGATGCAGCCGGTGATTTGGCAACCGGTTCCCGGGCGATTTCTGGCGGACTAAGGCTGCCTGATTTGGCTTGCGGTCGCCTTTGCGCCCGGCGCGGAAACCTTCCTGTCGCCGTTACGCACACCGTCCCTTCAGCTGCGGTATTCGCAGCAGAATACAGGCGGCGCATCCGAACACGAACAGCCGCTCCAGGTTCGCCAAGCCGGCTAGTTCTCCCTTCGCAGCCCGATGATATGCTTCATCCATATAACCGATCGAACTCTTTCGACATCCCTTTCAGAACCTGATCCACTCGCGTGCGGATGGCGCCCAGCGGGTGATCCCGCGGCACCCATTCCTTCAGAGGACACATAGCTGAACATTACAAATTGTGGTTGCTGGCCGTCTCCTCCCAGAGCGAAAAGACGATCAGAACATTCGACAGGTATCCTGTTTCAGACGATTTATCGGCCCGAAAACCGCCCGCTCTTCGCCTTGCAAAGAACACGAAACAGATTGAACGAAGACGTGGCCCAGAGGATGACGCCCACTCCGAGGCATGCCGAGACGATGAGCGGGTTACCGTGAAACAGAATCCATGCGAAAAAACACCAAACGGTAATGCTGACACCAGTCACGTAATAGATGGAAACTCCAAAGACCTTGGCGAGACCGAAAAAATGCAGACCAATGACCAAGCCAATCCAATCGGCCAAGGCATCCAGCCGGTCTGTCTTTTGCGCTGCCACAGCCGCACCGATAACACCGGCAGCCTCCAAAATCGAAACGATCAGAAATCCCCTCATCGGGAACTGACCCGCAGAGGAATGCTTTTTCTGAAGGGCCCTGCGCCCGTTCACAATACAATAGGCGCAACACACGAATAGAAGACTTGCCGCGAGAACCAATGCCGCCCAAACGGGCACCGGGAGGGCGCGGACTGCACCGAGCCCCCATGCCATCCAAACCCCTCCCGCTACCGAGCCAACCAGGGCACGCCGTCCCGTGTCCAGCATCTCGCGCGCGAAGTCGGAAGGATCATCCAAATTGTCTCGGGCTCCCTGCTCTGTGATGAGCTGGGTTTCATCTTACTACCAGCCACAAGAGTTTTTCCGCCACCTCAGCTTGCCGGAGCTGATTCTGTACGCCGTCCGCAAAGGCGTGGTTTCCTAGTTTTCTGGAACCATTCATGCCCAGCGCGAAGGCGGGACAACCGTTTCGTCCAGCGGATATCCTCGTACAGAATGAGATGCGATTCCATGCCACAGAAAACGTTCGGGTTGACCAATGGCCGCCGCTTTCGCGTTCCTGGCATGCCGCTACGGTCCCGCGGAAGTCCTGCACAAGGTGAAGAATACAGGCAGAATCGCCGCGCATTAAAACTGATCCTGCCGAACGGATACGATCCGTCCAAAACTTATCCGGTGGTGCTGGCATTTCCCGGTGGTTCGTCGTGGTACCGGCCGCGCCCGGCGGCGAGCTGTTTTTTACCGATCTTCTTTCTGATTTCAAAGTCGGAGGCGGAAAGTTCCACATTGCGGGCATGTCGAACGGCGGTCTCAGCGTCTTTTACATTGCTTCTCTGTATCCGCTGTATTTTTGGCCGGTGAACGGCTTTCCCGGCCTGCTGACGATGCCACGCCGCAAAGCTGAAAGCTCTGGCCGGAATGTGCATAAACATGCATGCCGTTCACAACTCCACGCCGGTTTGTACGGCGCACTCACCAATCTGCCAAAGGCCAGCGCCGTGCCGGACCGGGCAGGGTTCTCCGCCGGATCAGGCGCCAGACTCCTGGGAGAGAAACCACTGGTAGGTCTCGCTGATCCCCTGTTCCAGCCCAATGCGGTCTTGCCAGCCCAACGCCCGCAGCCGCGAGACATCCAGCAACTTTTGGGGCGTGCCATCCGGTTTCGAGGGGTCAAACACCAGCCGGCCGTTGTAACCAACTACGCGACACACCAACTCGGCGAGTTCGCGAATGGAGAGGTCCGTGCCTACGCCGACATTGATGACATCGGCCTCGTCATAGCGCTGCATCAAAAATACGGCCGCGGCGGCCAGGTCGTCGACGTGCATGAATTCGCGGCGCGGGGAGCCCGTGCCCCACACCACCATTTCCGCTGCATCCTCGACGCGCGCCTGATGCGCCTTCCGAATCAGGGCCGGCAAGACATGGGACGTCTTTAGGTCGAAATTATCGCCCGGTCCGTACAGGTTGGTGGGCATCAGGCTGATAGAGCGGAATCCATATTGCTTGCGGTAGGCCTGCGCCAGCTTGACTCCGGCGATCTTGGCAATGGCGTACCATTCGTTGGTCGGCTCAAGCGGGCCGGTCAGCAAGTACTCTTCCTTGATGGGCTGCGGCGCCAGCTTGGGATAAATGCAGGAGGATCCGAGACATTCCAACTTCTTGACGCCGTGCCGATAGGCAGCGTCCACCACGTTCAACTCGATGCTCAGGTTGTCGCGAAGAAACTCCACGGGATAGGTGCTGTTCGCCAGGATTCCGCCCACCTTGGCAGCCGCGAGAAACACATATTCAGGTTTTTCGGTTGCAAAGAAGGCTTCCACGGCCGGCTGGTTCACCAGGTCCAACTGGCTGCGGTCCCGGATGAACACATTGGAGTAGCCGCCGCGCTTTAGATGCCGGCAAATCGCCGATCCGACCAGACCCCGGTGTCCTGCCACATAAATGCGGCTAGATTTATCCATGCGAAGTGCCCCGCAACAGGACCTTGTGTCCGGCCTGCGCGAGTGTTTGCTCCTGACGAGCCAACTCGATGTCGTGATCCACCATCAGACGCACCAGTTCTTCAAAACCGACTTTGGGTTGCCAGCCGAGTTTCCGCTGAATCTTGGAAGGATCTCCCAACAGGTAGTTCACCTCGGTTGGACGCAAATAGCGCGGATCAATCTCCACGAACTTTTTCCAGTCCAGCCCGCAATGCGCCGCTGCCAGGTCCAGGAAGTCAGCTACGGAATACGCTTGCCCGGTGGCGACTACATAATCGTCGGGCTCCGGCGCTTGCAGCATCATCCACATGGCCTCCACGTAGTCGCGCGCATAACCCCAATCGCGCCGAGCTTCCAGGTTGCCGAGAAACAGTTTCTCCTGGAGGCCGAGCTTGATACGGCCGAGCGCGCGCGTGATTTTGCGGGTCACGAAGGTCTCGCCGCGCCGTTCCGACTCGTGATTGAACAGGATGCCATTGCAAATGAACATTCCATAGGCTTCGCGGTAATTGACGGCGTACCAATGGCCGGCCACTTTGCTGACCGCATACGGACTGCGCGGATAGAACGGAGTGGATTCACTTTGCGGCGGCCGGGCAGCACCGAACATCTCCGATGATCCGGCCTGATACAGACGCACTTGCCTGCTAGTGTTGGAGGTATGATCGCGGACCGCTTCCAGCAGACGGAGCGTGCCAGTTCCGACCACGTCGGCGGTATATTCCGGCTGGTCGAAACTAACGCGCACATGAGACTGTGCCGCAAGATTATAAATCTCATCAGGTTGCACGGCTTCGATCACGTGCCGCAGACCGGATCCGTCGGTGACGTCGCCATAGTGGAGGTACAGGCGGACGTTCTGATCGTGGGGATCTGCGTAAATTGAATCCAAGCGGTCGGTGTTAAAGGTGGAAGAGCGCCGGACGATGCCGTGGACCTGGTACCCCTTGGCGAGCAGAAATTCCGCCAGAAAGGAGCCGTCCTGGCCGGTCACACCCGTAATAAGAGCCTTTTTCAAGGTTTTCCGGTGTTCCATGTTGTGATCTATGCACCTAATTTGGCATGCTCCGCAGGTTGGACGCAAGCTTGCCCCCGATTGCGGGCTACCCTCTTGCCATCTGCTAACCGAGAGATCATCCCATTGGCGGAGTTTCGCTAAGTCTCCAATGGATACCCCCCATGGCCGCGCTCGCGTTGCCCGGCGGTTCGCCCAAGCGGCCAGTGCAGCGAACGTGCGATGAGAATAACAGCCCCAGATCGACCCAGCGAAACATAAGACAAATCCGTGGCCAAATCCGTGGCCCGCGTTCGGTTTGGGTGGCAGACGATATAATCCGGTTATGCGCATCCTGGCGGGCTTGCTTTGCGTCACCGCTGTGGCGTGGTGCGCCAATGCGACGCCCGAACACATTCGCGACGCGGCTACGCGCGCCATCACGCTGTTCCAGGCGAGCCAAAAGGGCTGGTACACCAAGCAGACTTGCGATTCGTGCCATCACCAGTTTCAGGCGGCGCTCGCGTTTCAATCGGCACGGGAGCACGGCATCGCGCTGGATGAAAAGATCGCGCATGCCGACGCGGTGAAGGCATTCAACTATACGAGCCTGGACAATGCCGTCCAATACAACTGGGTGATTGAGCCCGCAATGGACGATGCCTATGAGCTGGTGGCGGCGAATGCGGCGGGGATACGGCCCAATCTGGTGACCGCGGTTTATGCGAGATTGCTGGCCGCGCGGCAGGACGCCGACGGCTCCTTCAATAGTTTCCATCAGCGGCCGCCGTCATCTTACAGCTTCTTCACCGAGACTGCGCTATCGCTGCGCGCGATTCAGTTGTACGGCTATCCGAACGAGAAGGCCGGCGCGTTCGTGCATGTGGCGCGCGGGCGAAAGTGGCTGGAGTCGCACAGGCCTCCGGATACCGAGGCACGGACGTATCAATTGTTGGGGCTGTGGTGGGCGGGCGCGGATCGCTCGGAGTTAAAGAAGCTGGCAAAGGCGCTCATGGCGACGCAGCAGCCGGATGGCGGATGGCCATCGTTAGATGGGCGCGACAGCGATGCGTACTCGACGAGCCAGGTATTGGTTGCACTCCATGACGCGGGCGGCGTTCCGATATCGGATGCACGCTGGCAGCGGGGCATCGATTATTTGCTGAAGACGCAGGCCGCGGATGGATCGTGGCATGTGGTGTCGCGGCTGCATCCGCCGGCCTCGGTGAGTCCGCCGTATTTTGAATCCGGTTATCCGTACGGGCACGATCAATTTCTGTCCGCATTGGCGGCGGATTGGGCTGTGATGGCTTTGGCTCGCGCATTGGGGCCGCAAAAGAACCAGGAGCTGCCTGAGCTGAAGGAAGCCGAACCTCGCGACGTGGAGCCGTGGGCGGAGACGGTGCTGTTCGGGGACGTTGAACAAGTGCGGCATCTGCTGGACGGGGGGTTCGATCCGAATTCGGCAACCGCGGCTGGAACCACAGCACTGATGATGGCCGCGCCGGATGCGGCGAAGATGAAGCTGCTGATGGATCGCGGCGCGAACGTGAATGCGCGCGCCAAGACGGGATATTCGGCGCTGATGGTGGCTGCGCAGTATGGCGAGAGCGCGACGCCGGCTCTGAACCTATTGCTGGATCATGGCGCGGAAGTTCGAGTGGCGGCTGGACAGCATGCGCCCATGTTCAACGCGACTCCGTTCTTCCTGGCGTCGTATTCTGGCAACGCGGAGATCCTTCCACGGCTGCTGGAAGCGGGCGATAAAATCGACACGCCGATGGTTCTGATTGGGACGTCGTCTACAACCGCCATCACCGGCGCGGTGAGGTTGGGGAACGTTGAGGTGGCGCGGAAACTGCTGGATATGGGCGTGCCGGCGGATGGGGTGGAGCGCAGCGGCATCAGTTTGCTGGATCGCGCCGTGCTGGGCAATCAGGTGGAGGTGGCGCGGCTGCTGATCGAGCGCGGGGCCGATGTGAATCGCGCGGACAGAATCGGATTCACCGCGTTGCTGTATGCGGCTTCGATCGATTTCGGCGATTCGGCCATGATCGATTTATTGCTGAAATCGGGTGCTCGCGCTGACGTGCGAACCAAAGACGGGCTGACGGCGCTGGATCTGGCGCGCAAATACAAGCACACGCATTTGATCGCCAGTTTACAAGCGGCCGGCGTTACCGCGGCACGCGCAGCGAAGTAACTATCGTCCCGTACCGGGCGCGATAAAGAAATCCCAGACTTGCATATCCACCTTGTCGATGGCATATTGAACCACCGCATACTCGCCCGGATCGAGCGGCTTCTGCGGCCAGATCTTGAACAGGTCGTCACCCACCTGCTGGCGAAACACTTCGACTAAATCCGGCTCCTGCGTGGTTTCGTTCACCACGGGCTGGATGGTCAGCTTTTCCACCACGCGATTGCCCTTGTGTACGCTCAAGCGCGCGATGCCGAAGCGTTCTTCCTCCGAGAGACGAATGTAGAACTCCGGGCTGGGATTGGCGGTGCCTTGCGAAGCGTGCGGGCCATCCATCTCGACCGTGGCCTTGCCGGGAATCAGCGGCACGGGACTAATGACTTTGAGAATGCTGCGCCGTTTATTGTTGACTACTTTCGATTCGCCGATCTTGAGCGGAGTCAGCTTGGAGGGTCCCGACGGCTGCTCTTCGATCAGGTAGACGCCCGGGTCCTGGGGGATGCTGGCCACTTCCCGGCGGGCGGCGCGCTCGGCCTGATTCTCGACTCTTTCGGCCGCCGCATCGGCGCGGATCTCGTCGGCGCGGGCCTTGATTTCGGCCTTGGTTTTGTCCAGATCAACGAGCGAGGCGGGCACTTCTTCCCAATCGTCGCGATCCAGGCTGTAGAACTTCACGCGGTCGTTCTCGAGGCGGTATTCGCGAACCAGTTGGTAACTGCCGTCCTTGAGATAAAGCTTGACGTTTTCCGCGCTGGCCAGAAAACAGAGAGCGAAGAGCAAACAACAAATCTTACGCATGGCCTAACCTTCAGCGGGTTGCAGACCCACGCTGCGCAGCAGCAGGAACTGCGAAAGATTCTCCGAACTCAGCAAGCCGAGCAAACGGCCTTCCTCCATTACGAGTACACAGGCTCCGGCGTGAGCCATGAGCGGCAGAACGTCGGCGAGATCTTTGTCGGGAGGAACGCTCGGGAATTCGCGCTCCATGTAGCCGGCGATGTAAGAATCGGGACCCTCCTGCGCCATGCCGCGCAGAAGCGCATTGCGGCCCAGCAAACCGAGCACCTGGTCGCCCAGCACCACCGGAAAATCCTGCTGCGAAGTGGAGAGCAGGAGATTGGCGGCGTCGCGAATGGTGGCGCCATGGGCCAGCGTACGATATTCGGTCATCATGGCGGCGCGTACCGGGATGCCTTGCGTAAGCGATCGGCCGCGCGACGCAGCGCCTTCATTGGCGGCGCCGAGATAGATGAAGAAAGCGACGAAGGCCAGCATGGGCATGTAGACGAATCCGTAGAGACCCATGCTGATGGCCAGCATGCGGCCGGACCAGGTGGCGATGCGCGTGGCTTCGTATTCCGATTTCATGTGCGAGAGCACCGCGCGCAGCATGCGTCCGCCGTCCATGGGGAACGCCGGGAGCAGATTGAACCCGGCCAGGATCAGATTGGCGAGCGCAATGCGGTCGGCCAGATTCGCATCGGAGGGCTGCACCAGCGCGAACAAATTGATGGCGCGCTTCTGGGAATAGAGGATTGCGAAGATGGAGGCGGCGATCATGAGATTGACCACGGGTCCGGTGAGCGCGATCCAGAATTCTTCACGCGGTTTGGCGGGGCGTTCCAGGCGCGCGACACCGCCGATAGGATACATCACGATTTCCAGCGTGCGAATCCCATAGAGCGAGCTGACGAAGGCGTGGGCCAGTTCGTGCAATAGCACCGATGCGATCACCGCCAGCACGAACAGCGTGTAATTGCCGGGCGATTGATTACTGGTTAGGCCAATTACCACCAGGCAAATAAGAAGCAGAACGAAGGTGAAATGGAGGCGAATGGGAACGCCCATTAACCGAACGGAGCCGACGGAGCCCGAACTGGCGGCCCTGGGAGTGCTGCCTTCCTGTGCCAATAATTCCTCTGCAATGATTTTGACACACGGCTTTGGATGCGCGGGGCGGGCAGTTTGCTAGGATGCGGGTTTGGACGGCTTCGCGGCCGTCTTGGACATCGGCGCGCCAGGCGGCGGGCGTTTGCCATTTGTTTTCGGGGAGCAGTTTTTCGTTCAGGCTGATGGTGCCTCCAGCCGATCCAAATGCCGCGACGGTGTTGCCGTTCGGAAAAACCTCTTCGTGCGACGCCCGGTAGTCCGGGCACATGGTGAAATAGGCGCGCCAGCCAGCCAGCATTTCTTCGCGGCCGCGCACGGAATTGCCGAGCGAGTCGATGAAGACGTGATCGGCGGTCATGAGTTCGGCGAGCTTGCCGGGATCGTGTTGATTAATGGCGTCGAAATGCCAAAACTATTTCGACGGGTGTCATTTGGCTTTAGCACGCGCGGGCGTCTATCGAAGTGAACGCCCGCGCTCGATGAGCAGCGGATTAGCGCTACGCCGGTTCAGAAGAATCGTTATCCACAACGACGCAAATTGTCTTTGAAAGAGTACCGGCCATAAGAGCTTACGTAAGAAAGCCCGCTTCCTTCGCGCAAACGCTACTTCGGTTGCGGGACGATCCGAAGATACGGCTTCGGCGACTTCCAGCCGGACGGATATTTTTGCTTCGCCTCGTCTTCGGTCACTGAGGGGAGGATGATCACATCGTCGCCGTGCTTCCAGTTCACCGGCGTGGCGACTTTGTGACTGGCGGTGAGCTGGATGGAATCCAAAACGCGGAGCACTTCATCAAAGTTCCGTCCCGTGCTCATGGGATAGCTGAGCATCAGTTTGATCTTTTTGTCGGGGCCGATGACAAACACGGTGCGCACGGTGGCATTGGTGGCCGCGGTACGGCCTTCGGAGGTATCGCCGGCATCGGCCGGCAGCATGTCGTAGAGCTTGGCGACTTTCAGTTCCGTGTCGCCGATCATGGGGTATTTCACCTCGTGGCCCTGAGTCTCCTGGATGTCGGCGGCCCACTTGCCGTGGCTGCTCACCGGATCTACGCTCAGGCCGATAATCTTGCAATTTCGGCTGGCGAAGTCGGGTTGAAGGCCAGCCATGTAGCCGAGTTCGGTGGTACAGACGGGAGTGAAGTCTTTGGGGTGTGAAAACAGAACCGCCCAGCCGTCGCCGATCCATTCGTGAAAATTGATGGGACCTTGGGTGGTCTCGGCGGAAAAATTCGGGGCGGTGTCATTGATTCGTAAGCTCATAGTTGATCTCCGGAAACGCTCGCTCAAAAGTTGCGAACGCCACCGTAGTATATCGCAAGGATGGCGTTAATCACTGCATCTATTTGACCTGGCGCCGCGCCGATGGGCCAGGTGGGCGACATCAGGCGCGGTGGCCGCAATCGCTACCCACGGCGCATTGCGATTTCTCATCGGGCAAATGGTAGGGTGAAGAATTCTATGCGATTCTGGATGGTCTTCATCCTTAGTGCGGGATTGCTCCGCGCACAGCAGCAAGACAGCCTCGTGGTGACCGGAACCGCCCAGCCGATTCCTTTGGCCGAGGCCGACCGGGATGTCAGCGTTCTGCCCCTGCCGGAGAAACAGCGCGAGCTTTACAACTCGTGGTTCGATCTGCTGGCGCTCCACCCCGTGCTGGATTTGCAGGCGCGCTCGGCGGGCGCCATGCAGGCCGATCTTTCCATTCGCGGCGCCACCTTCGGGCAGACGCTGGTGCTGCTGAACGGCTTGCGCCTGGATGACGTTCAGACCGGCCATTTCAATCTCGATCTGCCCATCCCAATCGACATGCTTTCCGGTATCGAGGTTCTGAAAGGCTCAGGCTCCACGCTCTACGGATCGGATGCGATCGGCGGCGTGGTCAACGCTCTTACCGCTCCCATCGCCCCCGGCGAATTCCGTCTGCTCACCGGCGCCGGCAATTTCGGCTTCAATGAGCAGCATGCCGTGGCGTCTTTCGGACGTTCCTGGTGGCAGGAGGAAATGGCAGGAGCGCGCGACTTTTCTTCCGGATTCACCACCGATCGCGATTACCGCAATCTGTCCCTCAGTTCGCTGACCACACTGAAATCGCGGCTGGGCGCGACGAGCCTTCTTTTCGCTTACAGCGACCGACCCTTTGGCGCGAACGATTTCTATGGCGCCGAGCAGGAGCAGTGGGAGCGCACCAAGAGCTGGTTCGCGTCCGGGCACCAGAGCCTGGGCGACAAGACCGAAGCCAATTTCGCCTTCCGCAAGCACACCGACCTTTACGTTTACATTCGCGACGATCCCTCTTATTACACAAACTGGCACACCGACGAAAGCTGGCAGGGAAATCTGCGGCGGACGGACCGCGTTCCGCTGCACGGCGCTATCAGCTACGGCGTGGAGGGGCTGGCCGAATCGGTGCACAGCACGAACCTGGGCGTTCACAGCCGGGAGCGCGGCAGCGGTTACGTTTTCTACGATCTGCGCTCTGTCCGCCGCTATTCGTTGTCGGCCGGCGTTCGGGAAGATGTCTACGGAGCGCACCAGGTGGCGACCAGTCCTTCGCTGAGCGGCGCAGTGTGGGCGTCGTCAAAGTTCAAAGTGCGTGCGTCGGCGAGCGGCGCGTTCCGCCTTCCCAGCTATACCGATCTTTATTACGCCTCGCCCTCCACGGTGGGCAATCCCAATCTCCAGCCGGAGAGCGCCACCAGCTTCGAAGCCGGCGCAGACGCTTACCTAAAGCCAAAGCTGCGCCTCTCGCTCACCGCATTCGAGCGGCGCGATACGCGCGTGATCGATTACGTCGAGACGCCAGGAACCATGCTGTACGAAGCCGAAAATCTTCCGGCGCTGCATTACCGGGGAGTGGAAGCTTCGGCGGCGTGGGAGCCACGCGCGGGCCAGCACATCACCCTGAGTTTCAGCGGGCTGCACGGCCAGTTCGCGTCGCCGCAGACCATCGTTACGGAATACGCATTCAACTATCCGGTGTACGACGGCGTGATGGAGTGGCAGGGAACCCTCGCCAAGAGGGTGATCGGGCGCAGCCGCATCGGCGTAGTGGAACGCGTCGGCCGCGGCCCGTACGCCATCTGGGACGCCTCACTCGGCTATGCCACCGGACACATACGGCCGTTCCTGCAACTGACGAATATAACGAACACGGTTTACCAGGACATCCCGCTGGTGGCCATGCCGACGCGGGGTGTGATCGGCGGGGTGGAGTTGTATGTGTTCGGCGCATCGCGCTAGGCTTCGGAAACCACCGGCAGCTGGGCGGCTTCCCAAGCGGCCAGGCCGCCGGCCATCTCGATCAGGTGAGTGATCCCGTATTGATGCAGGATGCCGGCGGCGATGGAAGAGCGGTAGCCGCCCGCGCAATGGACCGCGATGCGGCGATCGCGCGGAATCTCGGCGATGCGCTCCTGTAGATGGTTGAGTGGAACGTTCACACTGCCGGCGATATGTTTCGTCATCCACTCGCGCGGGTTTCGGATATCCAGCAGCAGCGGCGGATCGGCGCCCGCTAATTCCTCGGCCACCAGCGGGGCGCTGGCGCGTTCGGTGGGCCAGACTAAGTCCGGCCGCTCGGCCAGCGCTTCCATCCCTCCCTGCATGTAGCCTTTGACGTGATCGAATCCAATGCGGCCCAGGCGCAGCGCGGCTTCCTGCTCGCGTCCCGGTTCGGCAATGATCACGATGGGCTTGGCGCGGTCGAGCACGGTGCCCGCCCAAGTGGCATATTGGCCGGCGAGCCCGATGTTGATGCTGCCGGCCAGGTGGCCTTTGGCGTATTCGGCGGGATCGCGAACGTCGAGGATCTGCGCGCCCGCATCGCCCATCCGCAGCACTTCGTCCAGCTGGATGGGATGCAGAACCTGTTCGAGATTGGTGTCCAGAGTGGCGCGCTCGCGGGTGTTGAGAATCGCGTCATAAGTGAAGTAGGGCGGCGCGTCGGGTTGATCGGCGGTAACGAGCCGAACAAATTCCTCTTTCGACATGGGCTGGAGGGCGTAATTCAATCGCCGTTGATCGCCGAGCGAAGACACCGTGTCGGAGGAAAGCTTCTTCCCGCAGAGCGAGCCCGCGCCGTGAGCCGGGTAGACCAGCGTCTCATCGGGAAGCGGCAGGAGTTTGTCGTGCAGCGAATGGTACAGATGGGCGCCCAGGTCGCTGGCAGTCCATCCGAGCGATGCGCGCAGGTCCGGGCGGCCAACGTCGCCGATGAACAGCGTGTCGCCGGTGAGGACTGCGTAAGGTTTGGCTGGATCCTTCTGGAGATCAAACACCAGGATCGAGATGGATTCGATGGTGTGGCCGGGGGTCTCGAGTACTTGGAGGCGCAGCCCTGGAAAATCGAGCGAATCGCCGTCCTTCATCGCTACGAACGCGTATTCGGCCTGGGCGCGGGAGCCGAGATGGATGGCAGCGCCACATCGATCACGCAGCTCCAGATGGCCGGCCACGAAGTCGGCGTGGAAATGGGTGAGGAAGACATGGCGGATCTGGAGCCCCAATTTTTCCGAGTCGCTCAGGTACTGCTGGATGTCGCGCTGGGGATCGACGATGATCGCCGTGGCACTGGCCTCGTCGCCCAGCAGATAGGAGGCGTGGGCGAGGCAGCCCAGATAATACTGTTTCAGGATCATGGGATTTTCTACAGTCTAACGTCTTGCTGGTGGCGCATCGGGAAGCTTTCCATTTGGCCGTCTGGTGGCGGGATCGAGGATCGGAGCCGGCGTCGCTGTTTTAAAGGCGTTCTTGATTTTAAAGGCGTTCTTGGACTGGGAGCGGCACCAGTCGGGAGTCGACAAAGCGCCCAGTGGCTTATCGTTCCCAGTCAGACGTGACCAGCGCAATCATCTTGATTTTCTGCTGCTACAGGACCAATGCAGGCCACATTGGTGGTGTGGCCGTTATGCGTCAATGTAACCTCGCCATGCTCCACTGTAGGACGGCGATCCTATATGAGGGCAAAGGCACATTGGTTGGGGCTGGAGTGCGGTCGGCCGGGAATGTTAATCTATCGTTCGCGCGTGAAGCGCAGGAGGGTCTTCGCATGGAGCAGCGTGGTCTTGGCATTGGCATCGTCTGGTGGCCTGCACTCGACGGACTCTGCCGCGAAGGCGAGGGATTGATCGACGTCATCGAGGCCGAACCGGAGGCATTCTGGGCGCCAGCGCCCGACGGGTCGGGCTTCAGTTCGCTTCTCGCGGAAGCATTGCTGCATTTGCGGCAGCCGAAGTTGTTGCATGGCGTGGGCGCTCCGGTGGGTGGAACATGCCCGCCGCCGGACGGACATTCGGTTACATTAGCTGACGACGTCGCGCGGTTACACCCTGAATTTGTTAGCGAACATCTCAGCTTCACTCGGTTTCGGCCACGGCTCGACAACCCGCCCGTCCCCGCCGGCTTCATGCTGCCTCCGTTGCAAAGCGCTTCCGGCGTTTCGTTGGCAGCAGCGAATATCCGGCGGCACCGTGCCGCTCTTGGCGGCTTGCCCGTCGCTGTAGAAACCCCGGTAAGTTACCTCCCGCCCGCGCCAGGAGAATGGCCGGACGGCACTTTTGTGGCTGCTGTGGCCGAAGCGGCTGATTGCGGCATCCTGCTCGACCTCCACAATGTGCTGACCAACGCACGTAACGGACGCCAGAGCGTGGCATCGTTCTGTGAGGCCCTTCCGAAGGAGCGTGTGTGGGAACTGCATCTGTCGGGTGGCGAAAGTGAGGCAGGGTTCCATTTAGATGCGCACGCGGGCCTGGTGGAGCCGGAGTTGATGGAGATCACCGCGGCTCTGGTGCCCCTGCTGCCGAATTTGTTTGCCATTACTTTTGAGATCATGCCCGAACGGGTAGCGCAAGCCGGGCTTTCTAATATCGGCAGGCAGATTGGAAAGATGAGGGACTTGTGGAATCTGCGCTCCGCCGATTACAGGCCGAGTGGGAATGCTGCTTGTACGCGGCCCTCGACGGAGCCGCCCGTGAGCCACCCCGTAACGTGGGAAACGGCGCTTGGATGCGCGATCAACGGCCTTGAGAAGCCGACAATGGACGACGCGGCGACCGCCTGGTGGCGTTCCGCCGAGCCTGCTCTCGACCTCTACCGCATCCTCGTGGGCGAAGGACGGGCAAGCGCCGTCATGTCGGCCGCTCCACGCACAACTCGGCTGTTACTGAGGCAATGCAGCGGGCCAGGAACCCGTCGCATCCTGGCGGACTTCTGGCGCCAGTCTACTCCGGGATACACAGCGGCGGATGAGGCACGGGCCCTGTTTCGATTTCTCTCGGCGGCTCATGCGGCGCTGCCAGGCCTGAGCGACGCAATTGCGTTGGACGTTTTGGACCTCACAAAATGAGCGATGTTCAGTGCTTTACCGAAAACGCGCGTACTTGACGGATTGCTTTCGCCGATTCGAGATGCTGCATTGAGTTCCATTTGGAGCAAGGTATCGAATCACAAGGAGGAATGCGATGGAGCCACTTCTTTTGGCGCGCGTTGTCGTCGCACAAAACGGCGTCGTGAACGTCCACGTTAACGCAGAGACACTCTACAATCTGGAAGCAACGCAGCGGCTAACCGGTGCTATACTCGGTCACCTCGGCTGCCCCACGTGCCATTCCGGCCGTCAGATCCTCTTTCTGCAGGAAGAGGCCCAGTTTGCCGTCACTGGCAACGCAGGGGATATTAGGGAGCCTTTGCTTTTCAAGCCGGTTAAAAATCCACCGCCCGGCCAGGCTCCGCAGGCCCCTCCGGGTGGATCCTCGATTGATCGGGGAGATCCCGGTCCTCCCGATCACCAGTGGCCGGGTGCGGACGAGTAGCCTTCGACCCCGCCGCCAATCGCTTTTGGTTTCAAAGGAGCATCCGCAATGTCCAAAACTGACATGTGGGATAACTACGCTCACCGTGAGAAGGAGTTTCTCGAAGGATTTCCCTGTCCCTTAGTTCGTACGAACTTGAAGGGTGCCTTTGCGGTCCCCCCGCCTTCGGATGGCTTCGACCCAATTACGGCAAGCGCTGACGATCTCATCAGGAACGGAATATTCTGGCAGCGGCCTTCCGCAAGTAGTCACCGCGCTCTTGCGAGAGCTTGGCACGGGGCCTTTTCGCGCAAGGGGCTGGCAAAGGATTGGATCATCCCGCAGCTTGAGCCGCAAGCCCGCAAGACCCACAATTTAAGAAGGTCACCGAGACCGCAGCCTGACGAAACCTATAATCTTCCCGCTAATGACCGGTATGCTGGCGCGGGCCTTCGGGGGAGCGGTCCATGGATCTTAGTGACGGGAATGTGGGAGATTCCGTTCGTCAGCCGTCCGCCTGAGCCTCCGCCCCAAGGCAGCAAAATTCCTACCTGGGATTCCTCCTCGTGGGTAGGTATTGACGGTTTCTTCGATGCAAATGACGCCCTGCAGGCTGGCGTCCAGCAAGAGGTCATCATTGACATTGGCGATGGTTCCACGAGTCGGCCTACGCAGCGAGAGAAGTACGTTGCCTGGTATGAGTGGTTTGCGCCGCGCGAGTCCTGGTCGCCCGCCTACATCGATCAGGTCAACATTCCGAACATGGAGGTTAGCCCAGGACAGCAGGTCATGTGCGTTGTCAACTACCTAAACGAACCCAACAATTTCGCTCTCGGAACGCTGGGAAGTATCCATTTTTCCAACCTGACGACGAACCAGAGTTACGGGCTAATCCTTTTTGTTCCGCCAGGCGCGGATGCCGCGGGAGAAAGTGTCGAGTGGATTATGGAAGCGCCGAACGGCGGTGAATTGTATAGCTCGCTTCCCAAATTCTCCCCGGTAGTGTTCACTTCGGCGGTGGCTAGCAACGTCACGGGCGCTGTTGGTAATCCTCAGAATGGTGGTTACGTTACCAACATCACTACCGAGTTCGGGCCACTTAAGTTTCTAACATCGGTGGCTGTAAGAGACGAAACGGTTACAATTGACTTCGTGGGTTAGCGGTTAGAGCGCGGTTCGTTCGGCATGCTGATGGGAACACTGAAACGAGTACTGCTACATGCCAAACCCGGCGAAGCCGACGGTGGTCGAGGCCTTCCACCGGCGGATGCCGGTGGGGGCTGTCTGTCACGGAGTGCTGCTGGCCGCCCGGAGCACCGACCCCCGGACCGGGAGGTCCGTCCTCCACGGCCGTCGAACCACCGCGCTCACCTGGTCGCTCGAACACCGCGCCTGGAGCGTGGCCCGTGTGAGCCGATTCTGGGATCCCGGCTACTACCGGACCTATGCCGAAGGCCCAGGGCAGCCGGCCGGCTATCAGTCCGTCCAGCAGGAGGTCACCAGGGCATTGGCGTGCGTCACCGACTTCGTCGATGTCGACCCCGGCCAGCCCGACGCGGCGCGCAAGACGAGCGGCAGGCACCGGGACACCCCCGACGACGACCGTCCGGCGTTCGTGGTCGAGGACGGCCACTACCTGTCGGCGCGCTGGCCCGGTGACATCCACACCTTCGCCCGGCAGTTCGCCGAGATGGTGGGCCGGGTGGCGGCCCCTTAGGGACACTGTGACCGGCCACCATCGACGTCGGAACCTCGGCGGTCCTCGCGGAGCGGGCGGCCCCGCCGGACTCATCGACCCGCGCTCGGGAGGGACTAGCCTGGCCCACGGCCGGCACGACAGAGCGACGCCCCACCCGGCCCACTCGGATGCACCGGCACCAATTGCCGGCAGGTCCGGCACCGCTCTCAATCGTTCAGGAGTACCTCGTGGCCGAAGGCATCAAACTCGACGGACATCACCGGGTGACCTTGGAGAAGATCTTCCAGCACCCGGTCAGCCACAACATCCAATGGCACGATGTCCTCTCCCTGCTCGAGGCGGTGGCCACGACGGTGCGCGAGCACGACGGCAAGTACCACGTGACCCTGGGACCCGAGACCGAGACCTTCCCGATACCACGTCATCACGACATCGACGAACAGATGGTGGTCGACCTGCGCCGGATGCTGAAGGGGGCCGGAATCACGCCGGACACGACCCACTGACCCGGATGCACATCCCCCTCCCGTTCGACCAACGGACGACGGTCGGGGCCGTCTCGACCGGGGAGCTGCCGTCGCCGGAAGTGGTGGCCACTCTCCTCACCGAGGTGCACGAGCTCTACGCCGATCTCGACGACGGAGAGGTGGCCGATTACATCCCGGCGCTGGCCGAGGCCGATCCGCGCCTGTTCGGCGTGTCCATCACCGGGGTGCGGGGCGCCGGCTTGTCGGTGGGGAACGCCTTCCACCCCTTCTCCATCCAGAGCATCTCCAAACCCTTCGTCTTCGCCCTGGTGTGTGACGCCCTCGGCCATGAGACCGCCCGCGAGAAGCTGGGGGTGAACGCCACCGGGCTGGCCTTCAACTCGGTCATGGCCATCGAGCTCAACGAGGAGCGCACGATGAACCCCATGGTCAACGCCGGGGCCATGGCCACGACGAGCCTGGTGCCGGGGACCAGCGCCGACCAGAAGTGGACCTTCATCGCCGAGGGCCTCTCCCGGTTCGCCGGTCGGCCCCTCGAGGTCGACGACGAGGTCTACCGGTCGGAGTCCTCTACCAACCTCCGCAATCAGGGCATCGCCCATCTCCTCGAGAGCTACGGGCGCCTCTACGCCGATCCGGACGAGACAACCGACCTCTACACCCGCCAGTGCTCGCTCCTGGTCAGCGCGGCCGACCTGGCCGTCATGGGTGCCACCCTGGCCGACGGGGGCGTGAACCCGGTCACCGGTGAGGAGGCGATCTCGGCCTCGACCTGCAAACACGTCCTGGCGGCCATGGCCACCTCCGGCCTCTACGAGCACTCCGGGGACTGGCTCTACGAGGTGGGCCTCCCCGGCAAGAGCGGGGTCAGCGGAGGCATTGTCACCATCTCACCGGGGAAGGGTGGCCTCGGAACCTTCTCGCCCCGTCTCGACGAGGCCGGCAACAGCGTGCGGGGCCAACGCGTCACGCGGCACCTCTCCGAGAAGCTCGGGCTGAACATCTTCGCGTCGAAGCCGGTGGTCGCCACGGCCGGCAACGGTTCGTCCGGCTGACCCATGGCGGCCGCTCAGGCCGGGGTCGCCCTCCCCGGGGGCATCCTGAAGGTGGGGTCGGCCTCGGAGATGGTCCGTAGCTCGGCGATGCCGCTCATCATCTGGCGCTCCCACGCCTGGCGCAGCGCCTCCAGCAGGGGCGAATCGCTCTCGATGCGGAACTCCTCGACGGCCAGTGAGCCGTTGAGGTAGATCCCCCCGTCGTAGGGCGGGCCGACCGACAGGTTCGCACGGGCGGTGCTCATCATCGAGCCGAGCGCGATGGTGGTGGCGGTGTCGAGGTCCACCCCGGCCTCGACGGCGAGCTCCAACATGAACTTGCCGTATTTGCTCTCACCGATCTGCAGGAAGGGGCGTTCGTCGGAGGCGCGGATGTAGTTCCCCTCCGGATACACGAGCAGGATGTCGGGCTCCCCGCCTTCGATCTGCCCCCCGAGGATGAAGGTGGCGGTCCCGTCCGCCCCCACCTCGGCCAGGGCCTCACGGTGCTCGGTCGCCACCTCCCGGCTCAACCGGCCGAGGTACAGGGCGGCCTCGAACAGGTGGTCGACCGATGCCAGGCTCTCGCCGTCCGGCCGACCGAGGTCCTGTCGCACGCGGTCGAGAACCTCTTGGGTGGTGGCCAGGCTCCCGGCCGACTCGATCACGAATACCCGATCGGAGGACGGGACGAGCACGTGCAGTTTCCGGTAGCTGCTGACGTTGTCGACGCCGGCGTTGGTCCGGGTGTCAGCCAGGAAGACGAGGCCCTCCTCGAGCCGAAGGGCCAGACAGTAGGTCACGCGTGCTCCCCGATCGCTGAGTCGTCGCACGGCCCGCTTCGGCCGCGGCTCGTCAAGCTACCCGAACGAACCCGGTATCGCCGAAGTGACGCGGTACCCCGGGTGCCGATCGCCGACAGCCGGGACCGAGACCACCGTGGTCGGGATTCTCGGCGGGATCATCCGTCCGGACGGCGCCGGAAACCCTCACCGTAACCTTCCACTTCAGCTTTACCGTGAACTTTAGGTTTAGACTTTGGGGGGCTCCGCGACACACTCGGCTCCCCGCGGAGCGCACCGTCCCGCGGGGAGACGGTCCTGCGCCCGGCGGCGGGTGCACCCTACGCGTGGGAGTCAAGAAGCGTCGTGATGCAGCCGATAGGTCTTCCGTGAGGTTCGACCTGGCACATCCCACCGCGCGCCAGTTGCGCGAGGGTCTCGTCACCGGGCTCATCGCTGAGTCGGTGGCCGTCCCGGTGCTCATCACCGCGGCGCTGGTGGGGAGCGGCACGACCCACTGGTGGTACCTGCTCGGAGCAATCGGCTGCTACGTGGTCTCTGTCGTGTACCTCGCCTTCTTCGTGGTCGTCACCAAGGGGAAGGCCGGCCTGTCCGGTCAAGCCAACGCCGGGTTCGTCGTGGTGTGCCTGGCCATGTCGGCGCTGGGCCTGATCGCCCTCGGCTCGTCGGACAGCCACGGGGCCTTCACGCCGGCCGTCCTGGTCGGTGTGGTCTTCGTGAGCGTCATCGGGGGCCGGCGGATGAGGATCGCCGTCGACCTCTACGCCATCGCCCTGGTGATCATCGTCAGTTGGGCGGAGGGTCTGCGGGGGACGGACCTGGCCTCGGTCCTCATCGTCTACACGTCAACCATCGTGATCATCACGTGGATCGTCGCTCGCACCCTCAGGTCCCTCAACAGCGTCGTCACGTTCAGTACGGCGGTCGACGCGCTGCACGAGGCGTTCGCCGAGCCCGACCCGGTGGAGGCCGAGACCAGCACCGCCATCGTCCGGCGGGTGTTCGGCCGGGCCCTCCCCCTGGTGAACGACGTGGTGGCAGCCGACAGCATCGTGGTCTTTGCCCGGAGCAGCAAACTCGGCGCCTTCACGCCGCTCGTCACCTGGAACGCCGAGCCCGAGACCGTCCTTCCCCTGTCCGAGCGCCCCGAGCTGCCCCAGGCATTGCGGGCCGACGCCCCAGTCGTCACCGACACCCACTGCGCCATCCCCGTCGGCTTCTGTGCCGAGGGCGAGCTGGTGATGATGGTGGTGTGCTCCCCCGGCGAGAGCCGCGCCCAGCCGGCCGAGATGGCTGCCGACCTGCTGGCTTCTGCGTTCCTGCGGGTGACCAGCCGGGCCAACTTCGTGAGCGGCCTCCACGCCGAGAGCCGGACCGACCCGCTGACCGGTCTGGCCAACCGGCGCAGCCTGTTCGAACGCATCGAGATGGAGATGGCCCACGCCCTCCGCTCGGAGTCCCCGCTGAGCGTGGCCATGATCGACCTCGACCACTTCAAAGTCTACAACGACCACTTCGGCCACGTGGCCGGCGACACGCTGCTGCGCTCGATCGCCGCGGTCATGGTGTCCAACATCCGCGGACAGGACCTGGTGGCCCGCTACGGCGGGGAAGAATTCTGTCTGGTCATGCCCGACACCGACCTGGTCGGTGGCCACCACCTGCTCGAGACCCTCCGTGCCGGTGGCCGTGACGCCACCTCGGAGTTCCCCGTGACACTCTCGGCCGGCCTCACCAGCTGGGACGGCGTCGAGGACACCACGTCGTTCATCGAGCGCGCCGACCAGGCGCTCTACCGGGCCAAGGAGACGGGCCGCAACCGGGTGGTCTCCATCCAGGCCTTCACCGAGTTCTGACCACTTCCCGGCTCACCCGTCGGACGGCGTCGTGCTGCGCAGCACCAGATACACGTTGTCGTCGATGGCGAAGGAGTTCACCAGTTCGAACCCCTCGGCGGCCGCCGCATCCAGCTCGGTCTCGAGGTCGAGCCGCCGCTCGGCCACCACGAGGCGCCCCCCGTGCACCCGCAGGACACGATGGCTCGCCGTCACCGCTGCTCCGCCACTGAGACGGACGGGACCATCAGTGCATCCTCGAAGATGCCGGCGGACCGGGACCCCACCCCCGGCACCACCCGGATGAACCACTCGTGTCCCCACACGATCCTGGACACGTCCTCGGGCATGGAGAGGAAAAAACTGTCCTCGCTGATCTGGCTGGCGTGCGCGCGCATGGCGGCCCGCTTGGCGTCCAGCCACATCGTCACGTCCACGTCGGTGGTCAGCCGGGCGGCCGGCTCGCCCATGGTCGCCAGGCCCTCGGTGTCCACCGGGGGCGGACTCCAGTCGGACCCGCCCAGCCGCTCGGCGAGCGACGCCATGAAGTCGCGGTTCATGGTGGCTAGGTAGACGACGGGTGTCCCGGCCACACCGGCCGCCGCCATGGCCACCCGGTGGACCTGGATGTGGTCGGGGTGGCCATACCCTCCGTGCTCGTCGTAGGTCACGAGCACGTCGGCCCGTTCCTCGTCGAGGATCCCGGCCAGCACGCCGGCCGCCTCGCCCACGTCAGCCGAGGCGAACCTGCCCGCCCGCAGGTTGTCCGGCTCGCCGGCCATACCCGAGTCGAGATACCCGAGGTAGACCTGGCGGGCCACCCCGAGGGCCCGGCACGCCTCCTCCAGCTCTCGGGCCCGCCGATCGGTGAGCGTCTCCCCCGGTGCCAGGACGCCGTCGGGAACCTCTCCTAGTTCGCCGCGTGTGGCGGTGACCAGCACGACCCGGTGACCCTCGTCGGCCATCTTCGCCATGGTCCCCCCGGTGATGATGGCCTCGTCATCGGGGTGGGCGTGCACGAACACGAGGGTGGCCATGGCCCGACCCTATCGCCAGGGGATGGTGCACCGACCATCCCGGCCCGCTCAGCCCAGGGGGAGCTGGGGCGCCTCGGCCAGGGACAGCTCACCGGCGGGGACGCCGCCCCCGGCCCGGGACCGCTTCTTGCCCGTGACGGCGAAGATGCGCCCGGGATCGAACGAACGGACGGTCCGGTCCCCGGGTCGACCCCCCACCACCTCGATGGACTCGGTGCCGTTGTGGCGGTTGAGGACGTGGGCGCGGAACCGCCAGTCCGCCCCCCTCCGCGACAGCCCGGCGACGACCACCGGATCGCCGCTCCGCAGCCCGTTCCAGGACTCCGTGCGCTCGAGGTGCTCGGAGGCCTTCCGGGCCGCCTGGCGGGCCGACGTCTTGCGGGGACTCAGTGGTGCTCCTCACGGACGATCCGCAACCGGTGCAGGAACAGTACGACCACGGCGACCACCACGATGGCGGCCGCCACGTACCCGGCGGCACTGAAGGCCTTGAGCACGTGGTTGTAGCTGCTCCCGAGCGAGTAACCGAGGCTGACGAGGGCGGTGCACCAGATGGCGCAGCCGATGACGGTGAAAACCACGAATTTGGCCAGGGCCATCTCGCCCAGCCCGGCGGCGAAGGACACGAACGACCGGAGCAGGGGGATGAAGCGCCCGAACAGTACGAACGGCTCACCCCGCCGGGCGAACCACGCGTCGGCCCGGTCGAGATCACGATGGGTGAGCAGGACGTATTTGCCCACGCGGTCCACCAACGTCCGGCCGCCGTAGAAGCCGATGAGGTAGCCGGCCAACGAGCCCAGCAGCTCGGCCAGGGTGGCCACCACGATGACCACCACCAGACTCAGGTGGTGGGGCTCGTTGGGGATCTGCCCGCTGGCCAGCACCCCCCCGTAGATGAGGGCCACCTCCGCCCCGACGGGCAGGCCCATCGCCGAGATGAAGCTGAGGGCGAACACGGCCACATAGCCCCAGGTCTCGAGAAAATGCTCCATAAGTCCCCACTGTCTAGTCGGTCCCGGTAGGCCGGTGGGCCATCGTCGGCGTGGACTACCGTCACCCCCGTGAGCACTGCGAGCGAGCCGATCCGTCCCGGCCGCCACCGGTGCCGGACACCCGACGGGGTGGGGATCGAGCTCTACGACTTCGGGGGGACGGGCCCACGCGACCTCCTCATGGTCCATGGCACCGGCCTGTGCGCCGAAGTGCTCCTACCCATGGCCCGAGCCATGCCCGAGGGGTACCACTGCTGGGCACTGGACCTGCGCGCCCACGGCCGCTCCGACCGACCGGCCGACGGCCATTTCGACTGGTCGGGCTTCGCCACCGACGTGGCCACGGCCATCGCCCACCTGGGCCTGCGCCGGCCCGACGGGTTCGGCCACTCCTGTGGCGGCGCCGCCGTCCTGCTGGCCGAGCAGTCGGGCCCGGGGACCTTCGGGTCGCTCTTCTGCTTCGAACCGGTGATGTTCCCCGGCACACCCGACGGGGGGCCGGTCGGAGACAACCCCATGTCCGACGCGGCACGCCGACGGCGCGAGACCTTCCCGTCGGCCGCGGTGGCGTTCGCCAACTTCTCTTCGAAACCGCCGTTCGCCACCCTCGATCCCGAGGCCTTGGAGGGCTACCTGGAGGGCGGATTCGAGATGGTGCCCGAGGACGAGGGGGGTGACGGTGAGACCATCCGGCTGCGGTGCCGAAGGGAGGACGAGGCCGCGACCTACGCGTGGAGCCTCGCCCACCACGCGTTCGACCACCTGGCCGAGGTCACGTGCCCGGTGACCCTCGGCTGCGGCGAGCACACCGACACGTTCGGGCCCGACGTCCTCGGGCTGGAGGCGGCCCGGCTCCCGAGTGCCCGGGTCGAGGTCCTCCCCGGGGTGGGCCATTTCGGCCCGCTCGAGCGGCCGGCACTCGTGGCCCAGTCGGTGGACCGCTCGATACACGGCACCGGCACACCCCCGTCGTAGTCTGGGGCGGTGCCGTTCGATCCGCCCAGGTCCCTCTCGCCCTCCAAGGTCTCCTCCTTTCGCGACTGCGCCCTGGCCTTCCGCTTCAATGCCATCGAGCACCTCCCCGACGATCCGACGGTGTGGACGGTGAAGGGCACCCTCGTCCACCGCGCCTTGGAACGGCTCTTCTGGTCCCACCGGCGCGGCCAGCGCACCGAGGCGGCGGGTGCGCTGGAGCTGGCAGGGGCCTGGGACGAGCTGCAGTCCGATCCCGACTTCTTGTTCCTCGACCTCTCGCCCGAGGACGCCGACTCGTTCCGGGCCGACGCCGACTCCCTGGTGCGCAACTACTTCGCCCTCGAGGACCCCGACGAGGTCGACGCGGTCGGCGTCGAGCTCACCCTCGAGGCACACGTCGGGGACCTGCGCCTCCGGGGCATCATCGACCGGCTCGACCGCACCGACGACGGGGATCTCGTTGTCGTCGACTACAAGACCGGGAGGGCCCCGTCACCGGCCTTCGAGCAGTCCAAGCTGGTCGGCGTGCAGATCTACGCTCTCCTGTGCCAGGAGGTGTTCGGACGGCGCCCCGTCCAGGTGAAGCTCCTGCACCTGAAGGAGCCCACCTCCATCATCGCCGAGCCCTCCGAGCAGGCGATCCGTGGCCAGCGGCAGAAGGCCAGCGCGGTCTGGTCGGCCATCGAGCGGGCGTGCCGCGACGAGGACTTCAGGCCCCGGCCGTCCCCGCTGTGTGACTACTGCCGGTTCCGGGCATTCTGTCCGGCCTTCGGTGGCAACCCCGACGAAGCGTCGATCGTGTTGGGCGCGGCCGTCGGCAGCCGGGCATGACCGCGGCCGTCGACCACGTCGAGGATCCGGACGACCTGCGCCACGAGGCCGACCGACCGGGGCCCGGTGGCCTCGTGGGTGCCATCGACGACCGCGTCGACGGGTGGTTCGAGCCCCTCCGTGGGTCACCGGCGTTCGACGCCGCGGCCAAGGTGATCACCGGACTCGGCGACCACGGGCTGATGTGGGCGGTCACGTCGACCTGGCGGGCCCGCCACTCGGGACCCGAGCGGGCCCGGGCGGTCCGGGCCCTGGCCGTCGCCGGCGTGGGATCCAGCCTGACCAACGCGGCCATCAAGGCCGTGGTGGGGCGGTCCCGACCCGACCGCAGCGGCCTGCAGATCGCCGCCGGCGGAATCCCGGTGCGTGAGCCGAAGACCAGCAGCTTCCCGAGCGGTCACACCCTGGCCGCGTTCTGCGCGGCGACGGTCATGTGCCAGCGGGGTGACCGTTCCGGCAATGCCCTCCTGTTCACCGGCGCCAGCCTGGTGGGACTGAGCCGACTCCACCTGCGGGCCCATCACGCCTCCGACGTAGCCGGCGGGGCGGCCATCGGCTGTGCCGTCGGCCTCCTCGGTCGCCTCCTCCTGTGACCGGCGGCCGACCGGACGGCACCCCGCCGCCCCTGCCGGCGTGGAATGGAACCGGGGCGGGCGGGGTTCGACAGGTATGAGCTCCTCATCGAGATTCGCCGTGACCTGGGACTACCGCTGCCCGTTCGCCCGGAACGGCCATGAGCACATCCTCGACGGCCTCGAGGCCGGGGCGTCCTGGGACGTCTCGTTCGTGCCGTTCTTCCTCAACCAGTCCCATGTCCCCGAGGGCGGGACCCCGGCGTGGGAGGACGAAGCCCAGCGACCCGATCTTCTGGCCCTGGCCGCCGGGGTGGTCGTGAGGGACCGGTTCCCCGAGCATTTCGCAGCCGTCCACCGGTCCCTGTTCGCCGCCCGTCACGACGAGGGGGGAGACCTGCGCCAGGCATCCGTGGTCGGTGCGGCCCTGGACAAGGCGGGGGCCGATGCCGGCGCCGTCCTCGCTGAGGTGGAGGCCGGGTGGGCCTCCAAGGTCATCCGCGACGAGCACGAGCGGGTTGTCGGCGAGCTCGACGTGTTCGGTGTGCCGACCTTCATCGTGGACGACAGCGCCGTGTTCGTGCGGCTCATGAACCGGCCCCGGGGCGACGGCCGGCTTGCCCGTGACACGGTCGACCGGATCCTCGGACTGATGAACGAGCATCCCGAGATCAACGAGTTCAAGTACACCAGGTTGCCCGGCTGACCCACGCCGGTCCCGGGCCCGTCGGGCGGCGGCGCTCAGACCAGTTCGGCCAGGGTGTCGACCGAGGCCCGGATCTCGTCGGGCGATCCGAAGGGGGCCCCGATGAAGTCGGTCGTCCCGATGTCGACCAGGTGCCGCACGTGGGCTGTGACTTCGTCCGCACTGCCGACGATGGCGATATCCGCCGGCCCGTCGGCACCTTCGCGATCGAGCATGGCCCGGTACGAGGGCAGGTGGCCGTAGACGGCGAACACCTCCGAAGCCTTCGACCGGGCCGCCGACGCGTCGGTGGTCACGCACACCGGCAGGCCGACGCCGATCTGGGGCTCGGGTCGGCCGGCAGCGGCGGCCGCGGCCCGGATGGTCGGGACGACATGGGACTCGACGGTTCCCGGCCCGGTCATCCACGTGACCGTCCCCGAGGCCAGTCGCCCGGCGATGGTCAGCATGGTGGTGCCGAGGGCGGCGACGAGCACGCGGGGCGCCGGCGCGTCGATCTGCAGGGGACCGAAGGTCGAGGCGCTGAGCGTCTCGCCCTTGTAGGTCACCTGCTCCCCGTCGAGTAGCGGCACCAGGATCGAGAGGTATTCGCGCATGTGGCGGGCCGGTCGCTCAAAGGACTGCCCGAACACGTTCTCGATCACCAGCTGGTGGGAGAGCCCGATGCCCAGGGTGAGGCGACCCCCCGTGGCGGCCTGCACGGTGAGCGCTTGAGCGGCCAGCATGACCGGGTGCCGGGGGTAGGTGGGCACGACCGCCGTTCCGAGATCGATGCCCGGCACCTCTCGCCCGACGACAGCCAGTGTGGTCAGGGCGTCGTAGGCGAAGATCTGCGACGACCAGGCGGTCTGGATCCCGGCGTCCCGGTAGGAGGCCACCTCGGCCACGACGTCGTCGAAGGGTTGTTCCACGCCGAACATCACACCAATGCGCACGCTGCCTCCTCGGCCGCGGTCGCTCAGGACCGCGTGTCGGTGTCAGGGGCGACGGTTCCGCCCGCCGACGAGAGGCCCACCGTAGCGGGCGCAGCCGGCCACGGGCGCCGTCAGCCGGCGGTCCACGGTGGGGCCAGGCCGGCCACCGCGTCTTCCAGGGACACCCCCAGGGGGATCACCGCCATCACCGGGACGGTGACTCCGTGTTTGACGTAGCGCCCCACGTGGGCGCGGCACTCGTCGAACGATCCGTGGACCACGAGGGAGTCCACCACCGAGTCGGGGATGGCGGCGAGCGCGCCCTTCCTGTCCCCTGCCGCCCAGGCGGTCCACATGGGCTCCAGCTCGGGTCCCCGGCCCAGCCACCGGTGGAAGGCGGCGTAGACGCCGACGTTCAGGTAGGCGGCCACCATACGCCGACCGACCGCCCGGGCCGCCTCGGCGTCCTCGGTGGGGATCACGAAGATGCGCGCCGCCACCGGGATGTCCGCCCCCAGTTCGGGCGTCACCGTCGCCACGTCCTCGGCCGACAGCCAGTTGATGATCACCCCGTCGGCCTCCCTGCCGGCGAGCGCCAGCATCCCCGGCCGGAGCGCGGCGAGGAAGATGGGCGGGGGGTGCGCCACCGGTCGGGCCAGGCGGAACCCACGGACGGTGAAGGTGTCGTAGGCCTGGTCCACCTTCTCCCCGGCCAGGGCCGACCGCAGGAAGCGGATCGTGTCACGGACCCGCTTATAGGGCTCGGTGAACTCGATGCCGTTCCACCGGCCCACGATCACGTCCGACGATGTGCCGATACCGAGGACGAACCGGTCGGGTGCGGCCTCGGCCATGGCGGCGGCACTCTGGGCCAGCAACGCCGGTCCCCTCGTGTAGGCGGGGATGATGGCCACGCCCAGCCGGAGGGACGGGGTCCAGGCCGACGCCAGCGCCAGGGGGGTGAACCCGTCGACGCCGTCGGTCTCCGCCGACCACACGTCTGTGTACCCCAGCCGCGCCAATTCCTCGAACCACCTGCGGTGTTCCTCGAGGGTCACCCCGTCGAAGGGGACGGTGATCCCGTAGCGGGGCGGGTCGGTCGGGTCACTGGTCCCATCGGTCATGGGTCCGTAATACACCCTCCGGGCATAGTGCACCTATGACCGCCCGCCGGAACCGACAGACTCCCGCCACCCAGCTCGAGCTCCCCCTCCCGGTGCCCCCTGCGCCGCGGAGGGTCCGGGCCGCCCGTGGGTCAAAACGGTCCGCCGTCCGCCGTCCGACCACCCCGAGCGGCCCGAGGGCGGGGGACGGCTCGCGCCTCGACGAGCAGACCCGCACGATCGGGCGTCGGGGCATCGCCGCCGCCCGTGCCCTGTTGGCGGCCGGCACCGATCCTGGACACGGCTCCGGACCGGGCTCACCGACGCCGGACACACGGGGCAGCGCCGGTCGCGCTGCCTGAGCCCCGGTGGCGCTACGGTCGTGACCATGCCGACCGTCGCCGACCGACTCGACTTCCCACCGGGAGCCAGGCTGCTCATCATCAACTGTGGAGATCTCGGCTTCTGTCACGCCGCCTCGGTCGGGGTCTACGAAGCGCTCGATGACGGCATCGGGACGAGTGCGTCGCTGATCGTGCCGGCCCCGTGGGCGCGGGAGTCGGCCTCGAGGTTCCGTGGCGAGGACGTCGGGGTGCAGCTGACCCTCAACGCCGAACACGACCTCTACCGGTGGGGCCCCATCACCCAGGCACCCTCCCTGCTCGACGGTGACGGGGGCTTCCCCCGGACGGTGACCGACGTCTGGGACCACGCCGACGTCGACGAGGTGCGCCGCGAGTGCCGCGCCCAGCTGGAGCGGGCCGTGCTGTGGGGCTTCGACATCAGCCACCTCGACACCCACCTCGACGCCCTCTTGCTGCGGCCGGAGTTCTTCGACGTCTACCTCGAGCTGGCCGTCGACTTCGGGCTCCCGCTCCGGCTGCTCGGGCCCGATGCCGAGCGCCAGGTGGGGTTCCCCGTCCGGGAGCTGGCCGCCGCGGAAGGCGTGCTGTTCGCCGACAGGTTCGCCACCCTGCCGCCGTGGGCCAACCGCCAGGTCTTCCTGCAGTTCGTCGAGGACCTGGAGCCGGGCGTCACCGAGCTCACCCTGCACCCGGCCATCGACACGCCCGAGATCCACGCCATCACCTCCGACTGGGAGGCCCGGGTGGCGGACCATGTGCTCCTCGTCGACGACCGCGGCCTCGGCCGCGTGCTCGACGAGATGGGCGTCATCCGCATCGGGTACCGCCCCTTGCGCGATGCCATGCGCCACCTGTGACCGGCGTCCTCCCCCAGACAGGCCGGGCGGCACCGATATCCTGAGCGGCCACGGACGGGAGTGGAAGTGGCCGAGGGACAACATTCCAAGCACAGAGGTGGGCCGGTCGGCAGCTCGCCGTCCGTCGCGGCCGAGGACCCACCCCCGACCTTTTGGGTCGAGCGCCTGATCCTGCTCGGGACCGACGGTGCCGAACCGGTTGACATCCACGCCATGAGCTTCGGCGACGACGGCATCGGCGTGGTCCGGCATCCCGGCGAGCCGCCGCGCGTCCTCCCCTGGGAGTCGGTGGTGGCCCAGGCGATCGAGCCGTGGCAGGGGGGAGCGGTGCCCGAGTGGTGGGTCGACCCCGAGCTCAACCGGCTCGAGGCGACCCCTTCCCGGACGGTCACCGACCCCTCCGCCACCAGCCGGTCGCGCCCCCATGTCGAGTCCGGTGCCCTGATCGTGGTCCAGTCGGACACGGGTGTCTACCGGTTCATCCTCCCCGGCGGCGACGCGCGGAACCTGACCCGCCGGGTGACCGCCTTCGCCGTCCGGCACCAGGGCCCGGGTTCGGCCTCGTCGGTGACCAGGGTGGTGGCCTGGGGCCAGGACGCCGAGCGACGCAAGAAGCGGCGGCCGCCCCAGAAGCCGCCCGCCTGGGTCAGGGTCAAGCCCTACCTCACCGTGGTGGCGATCGTGTTCGTCGCCGCGGTGATCACGCTCATCCTCCTGCAGAGCGCCGGCACCATCCACGTCCCCCTCCTCGGGGGATCGAGCCAGGGGGTGGTCTCGGGGACGCCCGCAGGGCTCAGAAATCCGTGAGGTCGGCGATCCGGCGCCGGAGGTCCCGACCGGCGGGACTCGTGGCCACCGGCAACAGGGCCAACATCACGCCCATGGAGCCCGCGACCTTCATCTGTCCCCGCATGAAGGCCACATTGGGATCGAGGTCGCCCCGCTGCACGGCGGCGGCGGCGTCCCACGCCATGGTGAGCGTCACGTCGGGTCGGGCCACGGTGCCCTCGGCGCCCTCGGTGGGGCGGCCATCGGAGAGGACCCAGTAGTAGCGGAGGTCGCCGTTCGGACCACCGGTGACCTCCCACTGCACGCGGGCCGACAGCCCGGGACGCGCCGGCTCCTCCTCAGCCAGGGCACGGGCCCGGTCGAACCACTCCGGTGACAGCCAGCTGGTCACGACCCTTCCCGACCCATCGTCTCCGCCCCCGGCGCGCTCACCGGGCCGTCCCCTGCCCGCAGGCCGGCGAACAGGTCGGACTCCATCACCGGGGGCACCCCGTCGGTGGACGGATCGACGGCGGGGGCGACCAGGCTGCCGTCCGGGCGCGCCACGAGGGCCAGGCGGTAGTCGTCATAGGGGTGGATGGACCGCATGACCTCGGGGGGCAGGCCGAACCAGAACGGTGAGTTCGGATCGACCTGGGTGGCGTGGGCGAGCAGAGCCTGCCTGCGCACATCGGCGAACGGGGCGATGTCGATCGAGGTGGTGATCCGCTCGGGCGGGACCTTGTCCCATCGCTTCCGCCACGTCTCGTCGAAGGGCGACTCCAGCCCGAGTTCTTCGAACTTGCGGTGGACCTCCTTGAACCGGGCGACCGAGAACCCCGTGTAGTACAGCTTGGAGGGCTGCCACGGCTCGCCCGCCTCCGGGTGCCGGTTGGGGTCCCCCGTGGCCTTGAACGCGGCCAGCCCCACCTCGTGGACCCGGATGTGGTCGGGGTGGGGATAGCCCGACTGCTCGTCGCCGTAGATGACCATGACCTGGGGCTGGGTCCTCCGGACGATGGCCACGAGCCGGCCGACGGCCTCGTCGAGCGGCGCCTGGGCGAAGGAGCCGGGATGGGCGTTGGCGTCCGAGCCCGGCATGCCCGAGTCGCGGTAGCCCAGCATGTCGACCTCGTCGTAGCCGATGATGGCCGTGGCCTGGGCCAATTCCTCCATCCGCAGGTCGGGAAGCCGGGCGTGGTTCTCCGGTGTGGCCATCGCCGGGTTGAGGACCTCGCCCTCCTCCCCGCCCGTGCAGCAGACCAAGACGGTATGGACCCCTTGGGCGTGGTAGAGGGCGACGGTGCCCGCTCCCTTCGACGATTCGTCGTCGGGGTGGGCGTGGACGGTCAGGAGGCACAGCGGATCGGGCACGCTGATCACGCTACCGGGCACGCACGCCCTAAGCTCAATGGTCGAGAACGAGGAAGGATCTTTCACTATGGGCGTCATGAAACGCATGTCCGGGATTCTCCAGGCCAAGACCAACAAGCTTCTCGACAAGGCCGAGGACCCCCGCGAGTCGCTCGACCTCTCCTACCAGAAGCAGTTGGAGAGCCTCCAGAAGGTGCGGCGGAGTGTGGCCGACGTCACCACGGCGAAGAAGCGCATCGAGCTGCAGGCCACCCAGCTGCAGGGACAGGCGGACAAGCTGCAGAGCCAGGCCAAGGCCGCCCTCACCCAGGGCAACGAGGACCTGGCCAGAGAGGCGCTGGCCCGGAGAGCCGCTCTCGCCGACCAGCTGGCCGACCTGCAGACCCAGCACGAACAGGTGTCGGCCCAAGAGCAGAAGCTCATCGACACGGCCCAGAAGCTCCAGGCCCAGGTCGACGCCTTCCGCACGAAGAAGGAGACGATGAAGGCCAGCTACACGGCGGCCGAGGCCCAGACGAAGATCGGTGAGGCGGTCTCGGGCATCTCCGAGTCGATGAGTGATGCCGGCATGTCGATGCAGCGGGCCCAGGACAAGATCGACGGCATGCAGGCCCGGGCCGGTGCCATGGACGAACTGCTGGCCTCGGGGGCGCTGACCGACCTCACCAACCCGGTGGACGATATCCAGGCCCAGCTCAACAAGGCCTCCACGACCTCGACGGTCGACGCCGAACTGGCCGCGCTCAAGGCGGAGGTGGGTGCCGGCTCCCCCGCCCCGGCCGAGCTCCCCCAGGCCGAGTCCGAGGAGTCCCCGTCGTGATCGTCCGCATCCTCGGCGAGGGCCAGTACGCCATCGCCGACTCCGACCGGGGCGTGCTCGATGATCTCGACGCCTCGCTGCTCGCCGCGGTCGAGGCCGGGGACGAGCCCGCCTTCACCCGTGCCCTCGCTGCGCTGACCACCGAGGTGCGCCGGGCCGGCCAGGCGGTGGCCGACGACGCCTTCGCCCCTTCGGACCTGGTCGTCCCCTTTGCCGACGCCACGTTGGAGGAGACCAGGAGCCTGCTCGCCGAGCCGGGGGTCGAGCCCGGCAAGGACGACCGGTGAGGACCACCAGATGAGCACGGCACGCAACATCCCCTCCGACCGCGGGCTGACCATCCGCATGTTCACCACCGGCCTGCTGCTGGTGCTGCTCTACGGGGCCGTCATCGGCCTGCTGATCGCCTTCGGCGTCTCGCTGGCGGTGGTCCTCGTCTTCGCCGCCGCCATCTTGTTCGTGCAGTACTGGTTCTCGGACAAGATCGCGTTGTTCGGCATGGGAGGCCGCATCGTCACGCCCGAACAGGCGCCCCAGCTGCACGGGGCCATCGACCGCCTGTGCGCCCTGGCCGACATGAAAAAGCCGCGGGTGGCCATCGCCGACACCGACGTGCCCAACGCCTTCGCCACGGGCCGGAGCCCCAACAGCGCCGTGGTGTGCGCCACCACCGGTCTCATGCGGCGCCTCGACGAGCCCGAGCTCGAGGCCGTCCTCGCCCACGAGCTCTCCCACGTCGCCCATCGCGACGTGGCCGTGATGACCATCGCCAGCTTCCTCGGGATGGTGGCCGGGCTGATCACGCGCATCATGCTGTGGACCGGCCTCATCGGTGGGTTCGGGGGCGGCGGCCGCAACAACAGCCAGGGCGGGAACCAGACCGCCCTCATCGAGCTGGGCGTGCTGGCGGTCTCGGTCGTGGTCTACGCCATCAGCTTCCTCCTCACCATGGCCCTGTCCCGTTACCGGGAGCTCGCCGCCGACCGGTCGGGGGCACTGCTCACGGGCCGGCCCTCGGCCCTGGCATCGGCACTGGTCAAGGTGACCGGCGACATGGCGCGTATCCCGACCCGCGACCTCCGATCCGCCGAGAGCTTCAACGCCTTCTACTTCACGCCGGCCATCGCCAAGAACGGCGTCAGCCTCTCCACGCTGTTCTCGACCCACCCGTCGCTGGACAAGCGCCTGGCCCAGCTGGCCAGCCTCGAGGCCGAACTCGGCCGTCCGTCGTGACCGGCCGGACCTCGTGACTGCCCTCCCTGCATGACGGACGGTCCGCGCTGATGGGACTGCTCAACACCATCCTCGGACGGACCAAGCCCGTCCAGTCGAACCTCGACGCCCTGTTCGCCCTCCCCTCGGCCTCCATCACCCTCCAGAGCGCGGCGGGGATGTCGTGTTCCGGCCACGGCGGCGTCTGCTTCAAGCCCCCCACCGGACAGGGATTCGAAGAGATGCAGGCCGAGGTGGTCAAACTCCTGTCGATGGAAGACGCCACCGGACTGCGCAAGGCGGAGGACTCCTACGGCTACCAGTGGGTGGTGGTCGAGGACGCCGACATCGGCGAACTGGTGACCAGGATCCACCTGGTCAACTCCTCGCTCTCGGATGCGGGATGGGGACCCCAGCTGCTCTGCTCGGTCTTCGGGCTCACCACCCTCCCGGTCGACGGTGACGGCACGGGGGGGACGGCACCGGGCTGCGGGCGGGACCGGGCGAGGTGCTCCCCTCGACCTCCTACCTCGTGTACCTGTTCAAGAGGGGAACCTTCTACCCGTTCGTCCCCGACGGGCACGAGCATCGGGACACCGAGCTGGAGCTGCGCCTGAAGAGCCTGGTGGCCGACGACCTGACCGTCGAGCCCGATCTCGACCGCTGGTTCCCGCTGTGGGACCTCCCGGTCGGCTGACCGTTCAGGGAGCGGGCTCGGCGTCGACGGGCACGCCGTCGATGGCCCTGGCCAGGTCGAGGTCAAGCCGGGTGATGCCCCCCGAGTCGTGGGTGATGAGTCCGAGCGTCACCCGGTTGTAGCGGATGTCGATGTCCGGATGGTGGTCCGCCTCCTCGGCCAGCCGCCCCACCTGGCCGACGAAGGCCAGCGCGCCGGGAAAGTCCGCGCACACCACCGTCCTGACCAGCTTGCCGCCGATCAGATGCCAGTCCGGCCCGTCGGACGCACTGAGGGCGTCGAGCACCTCGGTGTCGGACAGCACCGGCGGCCTCACGAGCGGGCCGCCCCCACCGGCCTCGTCGGGGTGAACGCCACCTTCATCGTCTCGTACCCCGAGACGAAATTGGCGGCCCGCTTGGGGGGCTCGGTCGTGTCGGCGAGCGCGAGATCGGGAAGCCGGGTGAGCAGCCGGTCGAACATGACGGTCAGCTCCAGCCTGGCCAGTCGGTTGCCCAGGCAGAAGTGGGAACCGAATCCGAAGGCCATGTGCTCGTTCGGCGACCGGGTGATGTCGAACTCCTCGGGACGGTCGAACACCCGCTCGTCCCGGTTGGCCGAGGGGTAGAGCAACAGGAGCTTCTGGCCCTCGCGCAGTGTCTCACCGTGGAGCTCGACGTCGCGGGTCATCCGCCGGGCCATGTTCTTGATGGGCGAGACCCAGCGCAGCATCTCCTCCACGGCCGACGGGAGCAGGGAGCGGTCGACCGCCAGACGCTCCAACTGGTCCGGGTGGCGTAGGAGCTCGTACATGCCGCCGCTGATGACGTGCCTCGTCGTCTCGTCACCGCCGATGAGGATCAGCAGGGACTCGTAGATGAGCGACGCCTCGTCGAGCCGGTCGCCGTCGATCTCGGCGTGCACCAAGGTGCCGATGAGGTCGTCGGACTGCGCGTCTCGCCGACGCTGCTCGGCCACCGCTGTGATGTACTCCGCATACTCCATGGCCGCCAGGGCGGCGCGGTCCATGGCCCCCGGATCCGGCGAGCCCAGGGCCTTCAACATGTCGTCCGACCAGCGGAGGAGGTCGGCGCGGTCCTCGGGGGCGACCCCGAGCATGTTGCCGATCACGATCATCGGGAGCGGGGCGGCGACGTCGGCCACGAAGTCCGCCGAACCGACCTCGCACACACGGTCGATGATGGCGTCGCAGATTTCGCGGATCCCCTCCTCACTCTGGCGTATCCGTCGCGGGGTGAACCCCTCGCTCACCAGGCGGCGTCGGCGCACGTGTTCGGGTGCGTCGGTGTCGATCATCATGGGGAGAGCGTCGCTGTCGGGCCGGATGCCCCCGGCGTTGGAGAAGGTCTCGGGGTCCTTCGAGATCTCCTTGATGTCCGTGTAGCGGGTGATCCCCCACACCCCGGCGGACTCGTCGAAATAGGCCGGGGCGTGCGCACGCATCCAGGAGAACGCCGGGAAGGGGTCACCGCCGTAGAACAGCCCATCGGTCAGCCCGATGCTCAGGTCGGCGGGTGCTGTGGTCATGTCCTGTCCCCGGATCTCGTGTCGTGAGCCGTCGCCCCACCGGTGTGGGCTGACCCGGCATCCCTGTCGGGCCCGGTCGGAGGGGCGGCCGGCCCGGGCCGATCGTGCCCGAAGTATAGATTCTGGTCGTCCGCCGGGCACCGTGCGCGGGCAGCGCGCCGCCGCCACCCTCAGGGGTGGGTCATCGACTCCGGCCTTACCGCCTCGTCGAACTGCTCCCCGGTGAGATACCCGAGGGAGAGCGCCGATTCGCGCAACGTGCTGTTTTCCTTGTGGGCCTTCTTGGCCACCTCGGCGGCCTTGTCGTAGCCGATCAGGGGGTTGAGCGCGGTCACCAGCATCAGCGAGTTCTCGAGGTGCTGGCGGATGCGCGCCTCATTGGGCTCCAGGCCCTCCACGCAGAACCTGGTGAAGGTGGACGAGGCCTCGGCGAGCAGCCGCACCGAATGGAGGACGTTGTGGATGATCACCGGCTTGCACACGTTGAGCTCGTGGTTGCCCCGGGCTCCGGCCATGGCCACCGCGGTGTCGTTGCCGTACACCTGGATGCAGACCATGATGAGCGCCTCGCACTGGGTGGGGTTGACCTTGCCCGGCATGATCGAGGAGCCGGGCTCGTTCTCCGGCAGGTTCAGCTCCCCGAGCCCGCTGCGAGGTCCCGATCCCAACCAGCGGATGTCGTCGGCGATCTTGATAAGGGATGCGGCCAGGGTTCGCAATGCCCCACTGGCCGCCACCAACGCATCGTGGGCGGCGAGGGCGGCGAACTTGTTGGGGGCGGTCACGAACGGTAGGCCGGTCAGCTCGGCGATGGCCGAGGCCACCCGCACACCGAACTCGGGATGGGTGTTGAGCCCCGTTCCGACGGCGGTGCCCCCGGCGGCCAGCTCGTAGAGGTCGTCCAGCGTGAGCTCGATCCGGCGGAGGTCGGCGTCGAGTTGGGCCACGTAACCCGAGAACTCCTGACCCAGCGTGAGCGGGACGGCGTCCATCAGGTGGGTCCGGCCGATCTTCGTGATCCCGGCGAACTGCTCGGATTTGGCGTGGAGCGCGCTCCTCAGGTGGCGGACGGCCGGCAGCAGCTTATGGGTGATCTCCTCGACGGCGGCGATGTGCATGGCGGTCGGAAAGGTGTCATTGGACGACTGGGACATGTTCACGTCGTCGTTGGGATGGATTGGGTTTTTCGAGCCCATCACACCACCGGCCATCTCGATGGCCCGGTTCGAGATCACCTCGTTGGCGTTCATGTTGCTCTGCGTTCCGCTCCCGGTCTGCCAGACACTCAGCGGGAAGTGCTCGTTGAGCTTGCCGTCGGCGACCTCACGGGCCGCGGCGACGATGAGAGCCGAGGTCTCTGGCGACATCTTGCCGAGGTCGGCGTTCACCTGGGCGGACGCTTCCTTCAGCACCCCGATGGCCCGGATCAGCGGCACCGGCATCCGGTCGTCACCGATGGGGAAATGGTGCAGCGACCGCGCCGTCTGGGCGCCCCAGTACCGGTCCACGGGGACCTCGACGGCCCCCATGCTGTCGGTCTCCACGCGGGTCTCGATGGCCATGGACTGCTCCTCTCTCGGTTGGGCCTCTCGGCAATCCCCCAACGGCGCGGGGCGACCCTAGCGTGAACCGGGTCGGGTCACGGGCCGCCCGGTCGGGGGTTCGGTGGCCGTGAGCCCGTGGACGGCCGGCGCCCGACCAGGCGGGTGGGGTCGACCCCCCCCGGCCTATCCCCGCCGGGCCAGACCCTCTTCCACCACCCGCCGGGCGGTGGCCACGTCCTCGGCCCGGGGGCCGTCGCCTTCCCCGGGGACCTCGAGGATGGCCGGAAGCCCCTGGAGGTCGGGATGGCCCAGTAGCGACGCCAGGCCCTCTTCCCCGATGGTGCCGTCCCCGATGTTCTCGTGACGATCCCGGTTGGCGCCGAAGGGGACCTTCGAGTCGTTCAAGTGGAGGCAACGCAGTCGGTCGAGGCCCACGGTGTCCGAAACCAGCCGGACCAGGTCGTCTGCCTCCTCGACGGTGGAAAAGGGGATGCCCGAGGCCCACAGGTGCTGGGTGTCGAGGCACACCCCCAGCCGGTCGTCGCCCCCGGCCGTGTCGATCACCTCGGCCAGCTCCTCGAAGGAACGCCCCACGGTGTCGCCAGCACCCGCGGCGTTCTCGAGCAGGATGGGGCAGGGTGCGGCCGAGGCCTCGACCGCATCGAGCGCCTCGATGAGGGCGTCGACCACACCCGGGAGGGCGGCGTCGAAGCCGCTCCCCCGGTGGCTCCCGATGTGGAGGACCAGCCCCTCGGCACCGATTCCCTCCGCCGTCGACAGGTTGGCACTGAGACAGGCCCTCGACTTGGCGGTCAACGCCGGATCGGGGGACGCCAGGTTGATCAGGTAGGTGGCATGGCAGTAGGTGGCCGTCACCGAGGGATGCTCCCGCTGGGCCCGGCGGTAGCCGTCCAGCACCTCGGGTCCGTACTGAGAGGGCTTCCACATCCTCGGGCTCTGGGTGAAGATCTGCACGACCTCGGCGCCGATCTCCTCACCGTGCTGCAGCGCGGGGACGAGGCCCTTCCCCGCCCTCACGTGGGCGCCGATCCGCATGCCGGCACCGTATCAGCGCGTCCCGAGCAGCCTGCCGGGGTGAGCCGCCACCCGTGGACCGTTACCATGCGGGAGACACACGTGCGGTCCGCCGGGGCCCGGTTCCAGAGCCCGCGGCCGACCACCAACAACAGAGGAAGGATTCCCCTTGACGACCACCACCCTCTCCAGCAAGGCAAAAGCCCTGGTAGACCGGCCGCTCATCGCCAGCGTGGCCACGGTCGGCGCCGGTGGGCGCCCCCAGCTCACGCCAGTGTGGATCGACCGCGACGGCGACGACCTGTTGTTCAACTCGGCCCGGGGGAGGTCGAAGTCCACCAATCTCGAGAAGAATCCGAACGTCGCCGTCTCGGTCGTGGATCCCGACGATCCCTACAACGTCGTGGTCGTCCGGGGCCGGGTGGAGGCGACCGAGGACGGGGCCGACGCGCACATCGACTCGCTGGCCAAGAAGTACCTCGGCGTCGACAGCTACCCCTTGCGCCAACCCGGAGAGGTGCGGGTCACCTACCGGGTCAAAGCGGACAACGTGGTGATGCAGTCCCAGGACGCCTGAGGCAGGCGGCGCATCCGGCCGCGGCCGGTGGCCCGAAGGGCGCTCCCCCGTCTGATATCGCTCAAGGAGTGGCCCCCCGTCTGCCGATAAAACAGCTGAGCAGCCGGGCACGACTCGGGGTGGACCGGCATCAGCGGCAAAGGGGCACGGATGGCACACCGGCGGACCGTTGGGCGCCTGGGGTGGAGGACCGGCGATGCCGGGTTCTCGATGATCGCCACCGTGTTGAGCCTGGTCGCCACCGCTCTGTTGGTGGCCATCCTGCTCAGCACCACCCTGCATTCGGGCAGTAATTCGAACGCCAGCATCACCAACGCCCCCGGCGTGGCCGAAGCCGAAGGGCTGCAGGCCCAGCAGTCCCTGACCACCGGGCTTTCCGCGGCGGCCGCGGCGGCGACCGGGACCGGCGGCTACGGCGCCATCACCCCCTCGGCGCTCTCCGCGTCCAATCCGTCGGTCTCCTTCGTTGCCGGACCCAGCTCCAGTCCCTCGACGGTCAGCGTGGCGGTGTCGGCCGGACAGGGAGTCGGCTTCGACGGAGGATCGGGCGGGAGCATCACCTTGGCCGCACGGTCGAGCGACGGGGTCTGCTGGCTGGCGTGGAAGGCGGCGGGCACTCCCACCTGGTATGGGGCCCAGACTTCCCTGACCTCCTGCACCGCCCCGGCCATCGCCTCCGAGCCGGCCTCGGGTCCGGTGTCCTCCACCTCCATCGGCTGGCAGCAGGGGTCGTTCCCGAGCGCCTGACGAGTCCGGGGAGACCCAGTTGACAAAGCCCCACGCCGCGGGTGTCACACCGTGCGGCAGGGGGTGTCACGCCGCTAACGGCCCTCGAAGACCGGCTCGCGCTTCTGGGCGAACGCGGCCATGGCCTCGGCGGTGTCGGCGGTCGAGAAGTTGACGGCCTGGGACCGGGACTCCTCCTCCAGGGCCTGATCGAACGACAGGTTGAGCGATCCGTTCAGCATGGTCTTGGTCAGGGAGAGGGCCAACGGCGGGCCCTCAGCCAGTCGACCCGCCCACTCCCCCACCACGGCGTCCAGTTCGGTGTCAGGGACGACCCGGTTCACGAGGCCGAACGACGCGGCCTCTTCGGCGCTCAGGATGTCAGCGAAGAAAGCCAGTTCCTTGGCCCGGTGGAGCCCGATGAGCCGGGGCAGCAACCACGAGGCACCGAAGTCCACCGACAGGCCCCGTTTGGAGAAGATCTGGGAGAACCGCGCCGACTCGGAGGCCACCACCAGATCGCACCCGAGGGCCATGCTCATACCGGCCCCCGCCGCCACACCGCCCACTTTGGCGATGGTCGGCTTCGGGATCTGGTGCAGGCGGAGCGCCACCTGGCCGAGCGCGCGCATCTGGACCAGGAAGGGGTCCCCGGCTCGTCCGGCCACGTTCGAGGCATCACCGAGGTCGGCACCCGAGCAGAACGCGCCACCCGCGCCGGTGAGCACCAACACCCGGACGCTGCGATCGGCCGCCACGTCGTCGAAGGTGTCCAGGAGCTCCTGCCACATGGTCCCGTTGGCGGCGTTCTTGCGCTCGGGGCGGTTCATGGTGACCGTCACCACGCCCCCGTCACGTTCCACGATCACTGTCTCGAGTTGGTCGGTCATGCCGTGAGCCTACGAGATGTCCGTTGCCCGCCTCCCTGGGTGGTTCGGGCCCCACCCGGGTGGACCGGCTCAGAAGGCGTGCTCGACCACGACGACCTCGTCGCCGGTGACCGAGACCACATCGAAGCGGATATCCACCAGGGCCCGGCCGGCCGCCGGCGTCAGCTCGGACAACCACCGGGTCGCCAGTCGTCGCATCCTCCGTTGCGTGGCTTCGAGCACGGGCTCGGAGCCGGACACCTCGCAGAACACGACGGTCCGGCCTTGACGGACGATGAGGTCGACCTCACCCTCACGACGGCGCCAATGGCGTTCGAGGACCTCGAACCCGCGGTCCTCGTACCAGAGGGCGGCCGGAGACTCTGCCCCTGCGCCGGGACCACGACGACCATCGTCTCGGGCCGGAGGAGGCGGGCCACCGTCGGGAGGGCGCCGAGTCGTGCCCCCGCTCAAAGGTCCTTCTCGGGGAGCCGCTCGATGTTGACGTCACGGAACGTGAGGATCCGCACCGAGGGGACGAACCGGGCGGGCCGGTACATGTCCCACACCCAGGCGTCGTTCAACTGGACCTCCACACAGGACGGCGTCGAGTCGGACCGCACGGTGACGTCGACGCTGTTGGCCAGGTAGAACCGGCGCTCGGTCTCGACCACGTAGGCGAACAACGGGAGTACCGCCCGGTACTCCTGGACGAGAGCCAGTTCGATCTCGGACTCGTAGCGCTCGAGGTCCTCTTCACTCACGGCAGGTCACCCGGTCGCGTCACTGCGACCTCCGACGGGAGGGGACGGGCACCGACCGTTCCGGTCAGGCGCGGGCAGTCCGCCGCTCCTTGATCTTCGCGGCCTTGCCGTGGCGATCACGCAGATAGTAGAGCTTGGCCCGCCGGACGTCACCCAGCGAGACGACCTCGGTGAGGGCGATGACGGGCGAGTGGACGGGAAAGGTCCGCTCCACCCCCACGCCGAAGCTCACCTTGCGCACGGTGAAGGTCTCACGCGCACCGGTTCCCTGGCGCCGGACCACGGCACCCTGGAACACCTGTACGCGCTCTCGGTTGCCCTCGACCACGCGTACGTGGACCTTGACGGTGTCGCCGGGACGGAAGTCGGGGATGTCGTCTCGCAGGCTGTCACGGTCGACGATGTCGGTCGGGTTCATGGGGCGCGTCTTTCCACGGTTCGTTCGGGCTCACCCTCGTCGGAGACCCGCCCGCCGGCCCCACCGGAGGAAACTCTCCTCCGAGCGTGCTCGACGAACCGGGCCAATCAGTGCGAACACCGGTCGAGCCGGCGCCGACGAGGCTCACCAATCGTAGCCGTGTTCGGAGAGCAGCTGCACCTCACCGTGCTCGGCCAGCAGCTGGATCTCCCGCTCGGTCAGCCCGCCGCGGCCGGCGATCAGGTCCGGGCGGCGCACCAAGGTCCTGACCAGGGATCGGACCCGCCGCCACGCCTCCACCTGCCCGTGGTCCCCGGAGCGGAGCACCTCGGGCACCTCCCATCCCCGGAACACCGCCGGACGCGTGTACTGGGGGTACTCCAACAGGTCGTCGGCGAAGCTCTCGTCGGCGGCCGACGCCTCGTTGCCCAGGACGCCGGGGACGAGACGGGCCACCGACTCCACGACCACGAGGGCGGCCAGCTCCCCGCCGGCCAGGACGAAGTCCCCGACGGAGAGCTCCTCGTCCACCAGGTGGTCGGCCACGCGCTGGTCGATCCCCTCGTAGCGTCCGCACAGCAGGGAGAACCCTCCGGGGAGCCCGGCGTACTCGCGGGCCACTCGCTGGTCGAACCGCCGGCCGGCCGGCGACAGGAGCACGAGGGGACGAGCCAGGCCCGCCTCGGACGCTGCCACCTGCTCCACGGCGCGGAACACGGTCTCGGGGGTGAGCACCATGCCCGCCCCACCGCCGAACGGGGCGTCGTCGACCGACCGGTGGTTGTCGGTAGCCGCGTCGCGGACGTCGTGGGTCCGAAGGTCCATCGTCCCGTGTGCCCGGGCACGACCGAGGATCGACGCCTGGGTGTAGTGGTCGATCACCTCGGGGAAGAGCGTGAAGACATCGATCCGGAGAGGGTTCACCCTGCGGCCACCCGTCTCAGTAGAGGTCGAGGAGGCCGGCCGGGAGCTCGACCACCACTCGGACGCCCGGTTCCGTGCCCACGACGAACCGGAGCGGGATCAGCGCCCCCCCGTCGAGGACCAAGAGGTCGCTGGCCGGGTTGGCCTCCACCTCGACGACCGTGCCGATGACAGTGCCGGCTCCGTCCTCGACCCGGGACCCGATCAACTCGTGGACCCACAGGGTGTCAGGATCGTCGAGCGGCCGGGCGTACAGGGCCGTGCCCCGCAGCGACTCGGCCGCATCGATGCCGTCGACACCATCGAAGGTGACGATGAAGCGACCATGGTGGGGTGACGACCGCACCACCTCCAGCTGGCGACCGTCACCGGCGGCCAACACGGCGCCGGGGGCCAGCCGCTCCTGGCGGTTGGTCGAGAGGGTCACGATCACGTCGCCGCGGAGCCCGTGCGGCTTTACGACCGAGCCCACCTCGAGCAGCGTGCGGTCGGACCCGGGGTGTCCCCTGCCGCCGGAGGGGGCGGAGTCGGGCACCGGGTCCCCGGGCTCAGTCGTCGACGATGTCGACGCTGGTCTGCACCCCGTCGCGCGCCCCGGCGGCGGCCACCACGGTCCGGATGGCCTGGGCGACCCGGCCCCGCCGCCCGATCACCCGTCCCATGTCCTCGGGAGCGACGTGGATACGGAAGCGGACTGAGTTGCCCCGCTCGTCAGTGTTGATGACCACGGCGTCGGGGTCCGACGTGATCGAGCTCACCAGGTAGGTCACCACCGCCAGTGGCGTCCCGCCCGACACACGGTTGCCGGCGTCGTCGTCCTCTTGTCCTTCGTCGTCGATGGTGTTGACGTCATCGGCGGAGTCGAGGGCGATCTCGTCGGTCATTTGGCCGCCTTGGCGGTCGCGAACTCGTCGAGGGCGCCGGACTGCTTCAGCAGCTTCTCGACCCGCTCCGTCGGTGTCGCCCCCTGGGACAGCCACTTGACCGCCTTGGCGTTGTCGATCTCCACGACGGCATCCGGCTCGGCCAGTGACTTGCCACGGGGTGCGTAGGTCCCCACGATCTCGATGAAACGACCGTTACGTGGTGAGCGGCTGTCTGCCGCCACCAGCCGGTAGGTCGGCTGCTTCTTCTTCCCGATCCGCACGAGGCGGAGCTTTACGGCCACGGTCAACTCCTCTGCATTCTGTCGATAGCGCCCAACAGTCTCCCACCATTGACGGGGTGGTCGTGCATCCGGCCAGGAGCACCCGCTCGGGCCCCGGGCCCACAGGGCCACCGCCCCAATGTCTAGGCGAGAACGGGGGCCGAGGGGCGTCAGCGGGACTTGGGGGTGACCCGTCCGCCGCCCTTGCCCTTCTTTCCGCCCTTGCCCCGGCCCTTGGACGAGCCCCGGGCCCGGGCCCCGGGCCCCGAGGGCGCCATCGGGGCCGCACCGAGTTCCCCGGAGTCTCCCATGCCGGGAAATCCCGACAGGTCCCCATTCGGGCCGCCCATGGCGGCCAGCTCGGCCATGGCCTTCGGTGACATCTTGGGCCCTCGTCCGAACAGACCGCCCAGAGCTCCGCCCATCCCGCCCTTGCCCACGCCCTTCATCATCTTCTGCATCTCCTTGAACTGCTTGAGGAGCGCATTGACGTCCGAGGTGGCCGTTCCGCTCCCGTTGGCGATCCGCACACGGCGGGCGCCGTCGATGATGGCCGGCTCGGCCCTCTCCGACGGGGTCATCGAACGGATGATGGCCTCGATCTGGCCGATCTGACGGTCGTCGACCGCGGAAGAGGCCTCCTTCAGGTCTTTCGGCACCCCCGGGAGGAGGGAGAGCATGCCCGAGACCGATCCCATCTTCTTCACCTGCTGGAGTTGTTCGAGGAAGTCCTCGAGGGTGAACCGACCCTCGATGAGGGCGGCGGCGCCCTTGGTGGCGACGTCCTTGTCCATGGTCCGTTCGGCCTGCTCGATCAGGCTGAGCACGTCGCCCATCCCGAGGATGCGGTCGGCCATCCGGTCGGGATGGAACTGGTCGAAGTCGTCGAGCTTCTCGCCCGTCGACGCGAAGGCGATCGGCCTCCCCACCACCTCCTTCACCGAGAGCGCCGCGCCACCACGGGCGTCGCCGTCCAACTTGGTGAGGATCACGCCGTCGAGGGTCAGGGCGTCGTGGAAGGCTGCGGCGGTGGCCACGGCGTCCTGTCCGGTCATCGCATCGATGACGAGGAACGTGTAATGGGGATCGACGACGGCGGCGATGTCGCGGATCTCGACCATCAGGTCCTCGTCGATGGACAGGCGGCCGGCGGTGTCGACGATGACCACGTCACGACCGAGCCGCCTGGCCTCCTCCAGGCCCGATTCAGCCACCGCCACGGGGTCGGTGGGCTCGCTGAAGACGGTGATCCCCGCCTGCTGGCCGAGGACCCGGAGCTGCTCGACGGCGGCGGGGCGCTGGAGGTCGGCCCCGACGAGCAGGGGATTGCGTCCCTGCTGCTTGAACCAACGGGCCAGCTTGGCCGACGCCGTCGTCTTCCCCGATCCCTGGAGTCCGGCCAGGAGGATCACGGTCGGCGGTCGACCCGCGTAGGTGATCCTGAGGGTCTCGCCCCCGAGGATGCCGACCAGTTCCTCGTTGACGATCTTGATGACCTGCTGGCCCGGACTCAGGGCCTGGGACAGCTCCAGCCCCACACATCGGGCCCGCACCGCTTCGGTGAATCCGCGGACCACACCGATCTCGACGTCGGCTTCGAGGAGCGCGGTGCGGATCTCCCGCAGCACCTCGTCGACATCGGCCTCGCTCAGACGACCGCGGCCGCGAAGTCGGCCGAGGATGCCCTCGAATCGGTCGGACAGGCTCTCGAACATGGGTGCCTCAGGCTACAGGACGGGTGGTGCCGCCGTGGTCGGGCACGACCCCCCGGCGGCCCGATGGAGAGCCCTGCGGACCGGCGGTGCCCGGCGGCCGGGCCTGTCGGCCGGGAGGGATCAGAACAGCGCGTCGACGAAGGCGGCGGGGTCGAAGTCGATCAGGTCGTCGACTCCCTCCCCCAGGCCGACCAGCTTGACGGGCAGCCCCAGCTCACGCTGGATGGCGACCACGATGCCCCCCTTGGCTGTGCCGTCGAGTTTCGTCAGCACAACCCCGGACACGTCCACCGCCTCCAGGAACACCTTGGCCTGGGTGAGTCCGTTCTGTCCCGTGGTGGCGTCGAGCACCAAGAGGACCTCCACCACGTGACCGGGCGGTCGGTCGGCGATCCGTCGGATCTTCTTCAGCTCCTCGATGAGGTTCACCTTGTTGTGGAGGCGACCCGCGGTGTCGGCCAGGACGACGGCGTGTCCCTTCGACGCGGCACGCTGCACCGCGTCGAAGACCACCGAGCTCGGGTCACCGCCCTCCGAGCCACGCACGATGTCGGCGTCCGAGCGAGACGCCCACATGGCCAGCTGCTCCCCGGCGGCCGCCCGGAAGGTGTCGCCCGCCGCCAGCAGGACCCGCGTGCCCGAGCCGGCCAGCCGGTTGGCCACCTTGCCCACCGTCGTGGTCTTGCCCACGCCGTTGACTCCGACGAACAGCCAGACGTCCACCGGAGCAGCCTCGTCGCCTGATGTGGCGACGCTGCCGTTCGAGGCCGAACCGGGCAGCGCCAGACTGGCGTCGGCGGTCGACAGCATCTCTACGAGGTCCGCTTTGAGCGCATCGACCAGCGCATCTGGCCCGGCGATCTCACCGCTTTTGACCCGCGTCCGGAGATCGTCGAGCAGTGCATCGGTTGCTCCGACCCCGACATCGGCCCGGATGAGGGCCTCCTCCAGGTCGTCCCAGGTGGCCGCATCGACCTTCGTCCTGGAGCGCACCGCTCCGAGATAACCCGACAGCAGGCCCCGGGCCTTGCCCAGACGCGAGCGGTAGGTGACCGGCTCGGCGACTGCCGGCTCCGGTTCGGGCTCCGGTGCCGGCTCGACCTCGGGGGTGGGTTTCTCGGGCTCGACGACCGCCGCCCGGCGGGTCGCCTCGGCACTCCGCTCGAGTTCGACGTCGGTCGGGGCGTCGACCGCCACCTCCCCGGCCGGGACATGCCCCTTGGCCCCACTGCCGCGCAGGTGCCGACCGATCGCCACCCCGGCCACCACCACGGCCACCGGTACGGCGACAGCGAGACCGATGACCAGGTCCGAGGTGGCGGCCGTGGTCACGGGGTCGATCACGGCTCGGTCCGGTGCGCGGGCTCCGCCGCAACCGGGCGGGCCGCCATGTCACCGAAGGGGGCCGCATCCACATCCGACCTGGTTGTGGGCAGGACGATCGGGGCCCCGATGCCGTTCCGGTCCCGATCGGGAGCGCGTTCCGATTCGACGTCCTCCGTCTCGGTCCGCTCCTCGGGATCGGTCGGATCCTCCGTGTCTCTCAGAGGCTCGGTGTCTCTCAGAGGCTCGGTGTCTCTCAGAGGCTCGGTGTCGATCGGGTCCCCGACGTCGGACCGGTCCTCGACGTGGTCCCAGCCCCCAGTGCTCGGCCGGTCGGCGACGTCGGCCGCCTCGGCATCGGTCCGGTCCCCCGTGTCGGTCCCCTCGCCGCCGTCGGCGGGCGCCTCCCCGGTGGCATCGTCGCCTCCGGGGTGCCGCGCCACCTTCTGGCTGACCACCTTGGAGGACCCCCCCGGGGCCATCGTCACCCCGTAGAGCGCGTCGGCCGCCTCCATGGTCCGCTTCTGGTGGCTCACGATGATCAGCTGGGCCTCGCCCCGGAACTCGTGCACGAGCCCGAGGAACCGCTGGAGGTTGACATCGTCGAGGGCGGCCTCCACCTCGTCCATCAGATAGAACGGCGACGGTCGGCTGCGGAACACGGCGAACAGGTAGGCCAGGGCCACGAGGGACCGCTCGCCACCGGACAGCAGGGACAGCCGGCGGACATTGCGCCCGGCCGGTCGGACCTCGACCTCCACACCGGTGTCGAGCAGGTTCTCCGGATCGGTGAGGGAGAGCCGACCGGTGCCGCCGGGGAACAGGGTGGTGACCAGTGAGGAGAAGTGCTCGTTCACATCGGCGAAGGCGGCGTCGAAGACATGCATGATCTCCTCGTCCAGGGTTCGGATCACGTGATGGAGCTCCCGACGCGCCGAGCGCACGTCTTCGACCTGGGACTCGAGGAACTGGTGCCGCTCCCCCAGCTCGGCGAGCTCCTCCAGGGCCAGCGGGTTGACCGGACCCAGGGCGGACAACTGCGCCTCGAGCTCCGCGATCCTCGTCACCGGGTCCGAGCCCTCGGGTAGTTCGGGAAGCGGGGCGGCCATGGCCTCGTCGGGGCCGGCGGCCAACTCCCGGCGGAGGGACTCGATCACCGACTCACGCCGAATGGTGGCCTCCACGAGGTCGAGCTCCACCTTCTGGAGCCGACTGCGGGCCGCGGCGAGTTCGTGCTCGTTGGCGGAGCGCTGGCGACGGAGCTCCTCCAGGCGGGCGCCGCCTGCCCGGACGGCTTCAAGCTGACGCTGGTACTGAGCGCGAAGGTGGGCGAGCGCGCCGTCGAGCTGGTCCTGGGCCGAAGCGACGACGGCCAACAGCCGCTCCACGGCCGTAGCGTCGCCCTCCAACCGCCGCCGGCGCTCGGCCGCCTCGGCCCGCTCCTCGGCGTGTCCGGTCAGCCTCCGCTCCACTTCGCGCAGGCGTTTGGTCAGGACCCGTTGGCGTTCGGTCAGGCTCGCCGTGCGTGCCTCCCACTCCGAGCGCAGATGGGCCACCGCAGCGATCCGCTCGTCGATGCGCTTGCGCTCCTCACGGGCGGCGGCCGCCTGCTCGGAGGCCCGGAGGCGGGCCGCCTCCAACACCGGCAGCTCTTCCCTCAGGCGAACCGATCTGGCGGTGTCGCGGTCGATCCGGTCGTCGAGCTCGGCCAGACCCCGGCGCAACTCCTCCAGCTCGGCAGCGAGCGTCATCCGGTCGGTGGCCACTCGCTGACGGGCCGCCCGGGCCGTCTGGTGCTCGACCTCGTTCCGGTCGTCCGCCCGCACGGCGTCGGCCGCCGCCGCCCGGGTCGACTCGACTTCGGTCTGGGCCACCGATCGCTCCTCGGCCGCCTCGGACGCCGCCACCGAGGCGATCTCCGCCCGGCTCCTCGCCTCCTCGACCACCGCGGCGGTGACGACACCGCCTCCCGAGCGGACCCGCCAGCCCGTCGACGAGAACCGGTCGCCGTCCCGCGTGACGACCACCAGGTCCGGACGGGCGAGGGCCAGATCGATGGCTTCGGACCATCCACCGAGGGCACAGAACGAACCGGCCAGGAGCGTGTCGAGTACCGCCTCCAGCCCGGGGAGGTACCGGCTCCCGCTTCGGGGACGCACGTGACGCCGGATCGACTCGGTGCCCGCCGGAGCCTCCAGGCCGGATCCACCCCGGGCCTCCCCGCCGGCGGTGACGTCGGTGAGCGCCAGCACGGCCCCGGTGGCGCCACCCTGGCGGAGACGGGCGAGTGCGGCCCGGGCCGGTTCGCTCCCCGAGACAACCACCGCGGCGATCGAGGCGCCCACGCCGGCTTCGAAGGCGTCCTCCCAGCCGGCGTCCACCTCGACGACATCGAGCAGGGTGCCGACCACGCCGTCCACCCCGGCCAGTAGCTCGGCCCCGGCGGCGCCCCGGGCCTCGTCGAGCGCCCGCTCGAGCGCGTCGGCACGGGCCAGCGAACGATGGAGCTCCTGTTCGGACTGGCGGAGGGCCTCCTCGGCGGACTCCAGGCGACGGGTGGCCCGGCCGTGGGCCGCCTCGGTCTCGGCCACGGTGGACTGCAGCTGGTGACGGGCCTGCTCGGTCTCGGCGAGTCGCTCGCCGAGCTCGTGGTCCTCGCCCTCCAGGAGCGCCGACCTCCGCTCGGCCGCCCCCAGGCGGGCCCTCATCTGGTCGAGCGACCGGCGGTCCCGGTCGAGGGCGTGTTCGATCGCCGCCAGTTGGCTCTGGGCCACCGTGACCGCCTCGCCGGCCTCACGGAGGAGTGCGCCGTCCCCCCACGCCTCGAGGTGGGCCTCCAGCTCGGCGGAGGTGCTCGCCTCCTGTCCGAGGATCGCCTCCTCCTCGGGCGCCAGGTCATCGGCCTCGGAGGCGGCGACGTCGAGCTCCTCGGCCAACCGTGCACCTTCGGCCTCGAGCGTCGAGACCACATCGGCGTCGGCGGCGGCGTCGAGGGCCTGGGCCAGGGAGCGCTGCCTCTCCCGGAGCACCCCCGAGAGGCCCCGGGCCCGCTCCACCAGCCCCTCGGCCCGGCCGAGGGCCGTGGCCAGGTCCGATTCGCGCTGGGCGGACATCTCGTCCGCCGTGCGCTCGCTGTCTTCGTCCAGCCGGCTGAGTGCGTCGCGCAGCTCTTCCTCCGAGGCGCGCAGCTCGCTCTGGGCCTTCGTGCCCGCCGCCACCCGTTCCTCGAGGGAGCGCAGCTCGGTCCCGGCCACGGCGAGCCGCACCGAGCGCAGTTCGTCGGCCAGGCCGGTGTAGGAGCGGGCTGCCGCCGCCTGGCGCTCCAGCGGCCGGATCTGGCGTTTCACCTCACGGACCAGGTCGAACAGCCGCTCCAGGTTCTCCTCGGTCGAGGACAGGCGCCGCTCGGCGCGCTCGCGCCGCCGGCGGTACTTGAGCACCCCGGCCGCCTCTTCGATCACCGCCCGACGGTCCTCGGGCCGGGCCTCGAGGATGGCGTCGAGGTTGCCCTGGCTGATGATGACGTGCTGCTGGCGCCCGACGCCGGTGTCGGACAGCAGCTCTTGGATGTCCAGGAGCCGGCACGGCGCACCGTTGATGGAGTACTCGCTGTCGCCGGAGCGGAACAACGTCCGGGTGATGGTGATCTCGGCCAGGTCGGTGTGCAGCTTGCCGGCGCTGTTGTCGATGGTGAGGGCGACCTCGGCCCGGCCGAGGGCGGGCCGGTTGGCGGTGCCCACGAAGATGACGTCCTCCATCTTCGCCGAACGCACGGTGCGCGGGCCCTGGGCGCCGAGCACCCACGCGACGGCATCGACGACATTGGACTTGCCACTGCCGTTCGGGCCGACGACCACGGTGATCCCGGGCTCGAATTCGAGCACCGCCGGGTCGGCGAAGGACTTGAATCCTTTGAGGGAAAGTGACTTCAGGAACACCGGGCGCTCACCCTATCGGTCGTTGCCCCGGTCCGCGGGAGACCCTGGTCACGACGGCGGAAGCGGTCGGTGTCCCGGACGCCTCCCCACCGGGTCGTCACACCTGGCAGTGTTCGCAGAAGTAGGTGGACCGGCCGCCCGACTTGACCCGGACGATGGTGGCGCGGCAGCGGCGGCAGGCCTGGCCCTCCCGGTCGTAGGCCTGGTGCTGGTCCTGGTAGTCGCCGATCTCGCCGAACAGGTCGCGGTACTGCTCGTCGGCCAACGAGGAACCCCGGCGCTTCACGGCCTCGGCCAGCGTCTCCACCATCGCCCGGTACAGGCGCCGCACCTCCTGGGAGGACAGGGAGCTCGACAGCCGGTCGTAGCGGAGGCCGGCGGCGAAGAGGATCTCGTCGGCGTACATGTTGCCGATCCCCGCCACGAACTCCTGGTCCATGAGCAGCGCCTTCAGACCACTCTTGTGCGAGGCCAGCAGGACCCAGAATTTCTCCCAACTCATCACGTCCTCGAGTGGGTCGAATCCGAGGTGGGCGAGCTCGGGCAGGGCCGGCTCCCCTTCGGTGGGCGCCGCCGAGACGAACAGCTCGCCGAAGGTCCGGGGGTCGACGAACCGGAGCTGGCCGCCCTGGGTGAAGGTGATCACCGCGTGGGTGTGGGGTGCCTTCTGCTCCTTCGCGCTCTTGGCGCGCTGGAGCTGACCGCTCATGCCCAGGTGCACCACCAGGGTCTGGCCGTCCTCCAGGCCGAGCAGGAGGTACTTCCCCCTGCGGTCCACGGACTTGATGGTGTGGCCCTCGAGGCGGGCGCGGAAGTTCTTGGCGCTCGGGTGGCGCCGCACGGTGCGGCCGTTGCGCACCTCGACCGACTTGATCTTCCGGCCGACCACCTCGCCCTGAAGGTCGCGCCGGATCGTTTCGACTTCGGGAAGCTCAGGCATCCCCCCCGCCTCTCTCGACTTCCAACGATCCGCAGGCCACCCGGGCGGCCACCTGCTCGGCGTCTTTTTCAGAGCGCCCCTCCCCCGTGCCGAGGCGCCGGCCAGCAACGTACACCGTGGCCAGGTACCTCCGGGCATGGTCGGGCCCGAAACCCTCCACCTCGTAGTGCGGCACGCCCCGGCCCAGCCGCACGGTCTCCTCTTGCAGCCTGCTCTTGTGGTCGGACTCGCCGGGCTCGCCGACAGCCACGGCAATTCGGTCCTTGAGCAGGGAAAGAACGAGCCGCTCCGCCTCGGCCAACCCCCCGTCGAGATAGACCGCCCCGATCACCGCCTCGATGGCGTCGGCGAGGATCGACTCCTTGGCCCGGCCGCCGGAGAGATCCTCGCCCCGCCCCAGGCGGAGGTGCTCGGCGACGCCCAGCTCGAGGGCGGCCTCGGCCAGGACCCTGGTGTTCACGACGGACGCCCTGACCTTGGACATCTGGCCGTCGGAGAGGTCCGGGTGGGTCCGGTAGCTGTACTCGGCCACCACCAGGCCCAAGACGGCGTCCCCCAGGAATTCGAGGCGCTCGTTGGAGCTCCGGCCCTCCTCCTCCGCGCACCACGAGCGGTGCGCCATGGCCTGGTCCAGCAGGCCGGGGTCGTCGAACCGGTAGCCGATCCGATCGGGAAGTCCGAGGTCACCCCCGGGCGCACCCGGCTCGCCGGGAGGCTTCATCGGAGCGCCTCAGGCCCCTCCGAGCTTGGCGTAGACGTAGTCCACCGCATCGCGGACGGTCCGCAGCTCCTCGAGGTCCTCGTCGTCGATCCGGAAGCCCACGGACCGCTCGCCCAGCTCTTCTTCCAGGCCCTCCACCAGCTCGATCAGGGCCAACGAGTCGGCATCGAGGTCCTCGGCGAACGAGGACGACTCCGAGATCGCCGTCGGCTCGATCTCCAGGATGTCGGCCAGCAGGTCGCGGATGAGGGCGAGGACCTGGGCGCGGTCAAGCGGACCCTTCTCCACATGGGTCTCAGCGGGCACGGTGTCTCCTGTAGGTAGGTGGGCGTTCTTCGTCCACGACCTCCGATACGGTTGGGCAACGGGATCGGACGGTCGATCTCTCGACTGGCAGTGCCGTCAGCCCGAAGGCCTGCATGCGCCTGCACCTCACCGGATCGCGCCGAACAGCACCACGCGCCATGAAACTCATCGGAACGCAAGAGGATCGCTCCGAAGGCCTCAGGCTGGGCAGACCGCGCTCAACCGGGTCGGGCAATGCCCGGCACCAGGTGAGCATGTTATCGGAACCTGACATTCACGGAGCGGAAACACTGTGGCAACCCATCGGACGCATCGTCGTCGTATCACTTGGGGTGTGGAACCAGCCCACACGACCGACGCGCCCGAAACCGCGGGCGTCGCCACGACGACGCCGTGGCCCTCGTACGATCCCGGCGAGTTCTTCGACGAGATGGTGGGGCCACTCGGCGTCCCCCGCCCGGCCGCCCGGGCCTTGTGGCGTCACTTCACCGACCTCGGGCCCGCCACCCTGACCGAACGTCAGGAGGCCGCCGACCGCGAGATGCGGGCCATCGGGGTCACCTTCACCGTCTACGAGGGTTCCACCGGCGTCGACCGCCCGTGGCCCTTCGACATCATCCCGAGGGTTATCCCGTCGGACGAGTGGCAGCTGATCGAGTCGGGCCTCGTCCAGCGGCTCAACGCGCTCAACCTCTTCATCGACGACGTGTACCACGACCAGCGGGCGGTCAGCGCCGGTGTGGTGCCCTCCGAGCTGGTCGCCGGATCCCCCAGCTTCCGCCGTGAGTGCGTCGGGGTGGACCCCCCGGGCGGCATCTGGGCCCACATCTGCGGCAGCGACCTCATCCGGGACGGCGACGGCACGGTCTACGTGCTGGAGGACAACCTCCGGGTGCCCTCGGGGGTGTCGTACCTGTTGGAGAACCGGATGGTGGCCAAGCACGTGTTCGCCGAGATGTTCCGGCACTACAGCATCGAGCCCGTCGATCCCTACATCGGGCGGCTGGCCAACATGCTGGCCTCGGTCTCCCCCTCGACCGGCGACCCGACCATCGTCGTGCTCACCCCCGGCATCTACAACTCGGCGTACTTCGAGCACGCGTTCCTCGCCCAGCAGCTGGGGGTCGAACTGGTCGAGGGCAGCGACTTGGTCGTCCTGGACGACGACTGCGTCTACGCCCGCACCATCGACGGGCTCCAACGGGTGGACGTCATCTACCGCCGCATCGACGACCTGTTCCTCGACCCCGAGGTCTTCCGCCCGGACTCGATGCTGGGCGTGCCCGGCCTCATGCGGTCGTGGCGGGCCGGCCGGGTCGCCCTGGTCAACGCCCCGGGGGCGGGCATCGCCGATGACAAGAAGGTCTACTCGTACGTGCCCGACATCATCCGGTTCTTCCTCGACGAGGAGCCGGTGCTCGCCACCGTGCCCACGCTCCGCTGCAGCGACGACGACTCCCGGCACTACGTACTGAGCAATCTGGAGCGCCTGGTGGTCAAGCCGGCCAACGAGTCCGGCGGGTACGGCGTGCTGGTCGGCACCCAGGCCACGGCCGACGAGCTGGCCGGCGTGGCCCGCCAGATCGAGGAGGAGCCGAGCCGGTGGGTGGCCCAGCCGGTGATCCCCCTGTCCACCGCCCCCACCCTCTGCGAGGGGACGATCGCCCCGCGCCACGTCGACCTCCGTCCCTTCACACTTCTCGGCCCCGAGGGTGCCTACGTCACCCGTGGCGGCCTGACCCGGGTGGCGCGCCGATCCGGGTCGTTGGTGGTCAACTCCTCCCAGGGCGGGGGGAGCAAGGACACCTGGGTCGTGGATCCCCACGGGTCACCGTGGCCGCCGGCGGACGATCCCTCCCCGGCGGACGGACCCTAGGAACGGGCCGTGCACGAGAACGACCGACCCGGCGATCCGACCCGGGAACCGAGCAGAGCCGAGCGCCTCGATCCGGGGCGGATCGGCGCCGACCACACCGAACCCGAACCGACCGACGTAAAGGAGCCCACCATGTTGTTGGCACGAATGGCCGAGGCCGTCTACTGGGCCGGCCGCTACCTCGAGCGCGCCGAGTGCACCGCCCGCATCGTCCAGGTGCACTCCGACACCCATGTCGACATGCCGGTCGGCCAGGACGTCGGGTGGGAGCCGCTCCTGGCCATCGCCGGCGTCAACAGCGAGTTCGCCGACAGCTACTCGTCGGCGGTGGCGTCCGGGCAGGACGGCCCGACCGAGGAGGACGTGATCGAGTTCCTCCTCCACGGGGAGGGGAACCCGTCGTCGATCATCGGAGCGATCTCCGCGGCACGGGAGAACCTGCGGACCGCCCGGCCCGTCGTCCCCCGGGAGGCCTGGGAGGCGTGCAACAACCTGTGGCTGGCCTGTTCGGACAATCTGGCCGAGTGCGACAACCGCCAGAGCCGCGTCCAGTGGCTGCGCCGGGTCATCGCCGGCTGCCAGCGGATCAACGGGATCCTGCTCGGGACCATGAGCCGCGACGAGGCCATGTCCTTCCTCCTGATCGGCCAGAACCTCGAGCGGGGTGACCTGACCACCCGTGTCCTCGACGTGCGATCGGAGAGCCTGCACCCAAAGCATGGCGACGACCCCTACGACGTGGTCCACTGGATGGCGGTGCTCCGATCGCTCGCCGCCTACCAGCCCTACCGCCGGGCCATGCCGGCCCGGCCCCAGGGAGGCTCCACGCTTCGCTTCTTGTTGCAGGACGACCGGTTCCCCCGGGCGGTGGCCGCCTGTCTGGCGGAGACACGCGCGCAGCTGAAGGGCCTGGCCCGGGCCGAGGACGCCATCGACGCCTGCACCAACGCCTCGGTGCTGGTGGCCACCGCCGCGGTCTCCCGCCTGACGCTCGAAGGGCTGAGCGAGTTCCTCGACGAGGTGCAGGTGGCGTTGGCCGCCGTGCACGACCGGATCGACGACACGTACTTCCGGCCCACCTTCGTCGGCTGGCAGCCGGAGACCGTCGCCTCGTGACGGCCGTGACCACCGCCGAACCGTCCGGGGCGGAGCCGCCCGGCGGGAGCGGTGGGGCGGTGTTACCGGAGTACCGCACGGTGGACGGCCGGATCGATGAGTACCTCGGACCGGACGGCACCGTGCGGACACGTTGGAAACAGGTGGCGGCCGAGCTCGCCGGTCTGGGCCCGAGTGGCCTGCTGGCCCGCCGCGCCGAGCTGTCACGGCTCCTGAGAAACGAGGGTGCGACCTTCAATGTCACGAGGGACCACCAGAGCCGCCGCCAGGCCTGGGCCCTCGATCCCTGCCCGCTCGTGGTGGACGGCACCGAATGGTCGCTCCTCGAAGCGGCCGTGGCCCAGCGGGTGGCGTTGTTGGATCTGGTCCTGGCCGACGTCTACGGGAACCGCCGGCTGGTGGCCGAGGGGCACATCCCCGCCCAGTTCGTGGTCGGGCACCCCGGCTTCCTCCGGCCGTGCGTGGGCACGCCCGCCCCCGGGGCCCACAGGCTCTTCCTCACCGCCGTCGACGTCGTGCGGGACGACCGGGGCGGGTTCCGGGCAGTCGGTGACCGGGCCGAGGCACCGTCCGGGCTCGGGTACACGCTGGTCAACCGGACCATCCTCTCGAGGGTCCTCCCCAACCTGCACCGGGAGTCCGGCGTGGAGCGCCTGGCCGGGTTCTTCCGTTCCATCCGCGCCGCGGTCGCCGCGGCGGCACCCGACGGCGTGGAGGAACCCCGCGTGGTCATCCTGACCCCCGGTCCTCTCAGTGAGACCTACTTCGAGCACGCCTATCTGGCCTCCTACCTCGGCTACGTCCTGGTCGAGGGACGCGACCTGGTCGTCTCCAACAACCGGGTCTGGCTGCGGTCACTGGCCGGATTCGACCCGGTCGACGTGGTCATCCGCCGGATCGACGACCAGTGGTGCGATCCGGTCGAGCTCCGGGCCGACTCCCTCCTCGGCGTGCCCGGACTCCTCGAGGCGGTCCGCCGGGGACGGGTCACCGTGATCAACCCGGTCGGCTCCGGGGTGATCGAGAATCCCGCCCTCACCGGGTTGCTCGCCCGGCTGGCGCCCGTCCTCCTCGGGGAGGAACTGGCCCTCCGTGGGCCCGACACCTGGTGGTGCGGGGAGCCTGCGGCAGAGAGTCACGTGCTCACCCACCTCGATCGCCTGGTCGTCCAGTCCGTGCGGCCGTCACCGGCCCGGCGGCCGGTGGCCGGATCGACCCTGAGCACCGGGGAGCTCGAACGGTTGCGGGATCAGATCCGGGCCCGGCCCTGGGAATGGGTCGGTCAGGAGCCGATCCAGCCGTCGACGACCCCGACGGTCACCGACACGGGGTCGCTCGAGCCGAGGCCGGCCGTCCTGCGCACCTTCGTGGTGGCGGACGAGACCGCCGCCGGCGGTGGAGCCCGTGGCCTCTGCGTGCTGCCCGGAGGGCTGACCCGGGTCGGGGCCGAGGGCTCGTCGCTCATCGTCTCGAGCCACAGCGATGCCACCAGCAAGGACACTTGGGTGGCATCGACCGAGCCGGCCCTCCAACAGAGCACCTGGCTCCGCTCGGCCCGGACGATCGTCCGGCCGCCGGTGGTCCCCGACGCGTCGAGCCACCTCCCGGGTCGCGTGGCCGCCCAGCTGTTCGTGCTCGGGAGGACGGCCGAGCACGCCGAACTGGTCATCCGCCTCATCCGCACCGTCCTGGCCCGGCTCGACCAGCCCCTCGGCGTGGGCCTCGAGGGCGGCGCCGAATCGTTGCAGGTACTGCTCTCCGCCCTCGGCACCGTGTCCGGATTCGACGCGGTGTCCGAACCGGCCGACGACGACGTCGCCGGGTCCCCCAACCCCACCGGCGAACCGGGCCCGACGCCCGAGCGGGAGGTCCCGACCGACCGGCGAGCGCTGGCCCTGCTCCTCGATGCCGGGGTGGACGGCAGCCTCGTCTCGTCGCTGGCGCTGCTGGTCGACGCGGCCTACTCGGTACGGGAGCAGCTCTCGAGCGATACCTGGCAGCTGGTCGGCGATGTCGAAGAGGAGCTGGCACGGCTCCGGAATCGCCCGCCGACCCAGCTCGTCGGTGTCCAGTCGAGCCTGCAACGGCTCCTCCAGGCCCTCCTGGCACTGGCCGGCCTGTCCTCGGAGAACATGGAGCGCGACTCGGCATGGCTGTTCCTCGACGCCGGGCGACGGCTGGAGCGCGCCCAGTCCCTGGTGCGGCTGCTCCGGGCCGTGCTGGTCCGCCAACGCGCCGCCGTGGTCGAGGACCTGCTGGTCGAGTCCCTGCTCAAGACGTCCGAGAGCCTGATCATCTTCCGGCGTCGCTCCGGGTCGACCATGCGGGTGGCCGGCGCGGTGGACCTGCTCGTGTACGACCCGGCCAATCCGAGGAGCGTGATCTACCAGCTCGACCGCCTGGTCGACCAGCTCGCCGAGCTCCCCAAGCAGTCGCCGGCCCAACGGCTGGGGCACGCCGACCGGCTCGTCCTCGAGATCACCACCACGCTCCGACTGACCGATGCCGGCCGGCTGGCGGTCGTCGACACCGAGACGTCGCGGCGCCAGGAGCTGGACTCGGTGCTCGGTCGGGTCGAGGTCCTGTTGGCCGAGCTGCTCGACAGCCTCCGCCACACCTACTTCTCGCACGAGCGCCTCTCGGTGCTCACCGGGCTCCAACACAGCCTCGGGGGTCCCGGGCTCGGGTCATCGCTGCCGGGAGCCGGACGGGTGCCATGAGGACGTACCACATCGTCCATCGCACCAGGTACAGCTACACGGCCCCGGTTTCCCGGGCCCGCAACGAGGCCCACCTGAGGCCACGCGACTCGGCGCGGCAGCACTGCCTGTCGAACGAGATCGTCGCCCTGCCCGCCCCGGCGAGCTGGTCGGAACGGACGGACTTCTTCGGAAACCCGGTGGCCTCCTTCGCCGTGGACGGCCCCTTTTCCGAACTGACCGTGACCTCGACGAGTTCGGTGTCGGTCTCGGGACACGAGGCGCCGCCTCCTGTGGGGTCGAGCTGGGAGCGGGCCCGGGACACCCTGGCCGGTGAGCTCGACGAAGAGACGCTGGCGGCACGGGAGTTCTGCTTCGAGTCTCCCCTCGTCCCGCTCACCCTCGGCGTGCGCTCCTACGCCGAGCAGTCATTCGGCCCCGGCCGACCCCTCGTCGAGGCGGTGTCCGAACTGACCGAGCGGATCTTCGTCGACTTCCTCTACGACCCCGGGTTCACCACGGTCACCACACCGTTGGACGAGGTCCTCAGCTTCCGACGCGGGGTCTGCCAGGACTTCGCCCACCTGGCCATCGGGTGCCTCCGTTCGATGGGGCTGGCCGCACGCTATGTGAGCGGCTACCTCGAGACCGCGCCACCCGCGGGTGGCCAGCGGCTGATCGGTGCCGACGCCTCCCACGCCTGGCCCTCGGTGTACCTCCCCGGATGGGGCTGGCTCGATGTCGACCCGACCAACGATCAGATCGTCGGGTCGAGCTACGTGACCACCGCCTGGGGCCGTGACTACTCCGACGTCTCACCCCTGAAGGGCATCGTCTTCGGCGGCGGGGACTCGCACACGCTCGATGTCTCCGTCGACGTCACCCGGGTCGTGCCTGCGGAACCCTGAACCCGGTCCCCGACCGGTCTACCCGGGTGCGTTGATCAGATTCTGCGCGGCCATGGTCAGGTACTCGAGGAGTTCCCCCTGGTCGTCGGCGTCGAGTCCCGAGGCGGCCACGGCGTCGGTCATGTGGGCCAGCCACGCCTCGGACTGGGCGCGGCCGATCACGAAGGGGGCGTGGCGCATCCGGAGTCGGGGATGGCCCCGCTGCTCGTTGTAGGTGGGGGGCCCGCCCCAGTACTGCATGAGGAACATGGCCAGGTGGGCCTTGGATTCGGCCAGATCGTCGGGGTACATGGGGCGCAGCAGCGGATCCGCCGAGACACCCTCGTAGAAGCGCTCCACCAGGGCGGTGAAGAACGCCTCGCCTCCCCACCGCTCATAGGGGGACCGCTCGTGTTTGCGCTGGAGACGCACGCACCGACTGTAGGCCGAGCGCGGTTAGCCTCGAACCAGTCCGCGGCCTGGTAGTCAGGCGACAAGGGAGGTCGACCGTGTTCGAATGGTCAGAAGAGCAGCTCATGATCCGGGATGCCATCCGGCGCTTCGTCGACACCGAGGTGGTGCCGAACATCGACGCCCTCGAGCACGGTGACCTGCCCCCCTACGACATCATCCGGAAGCTGTATGCCACCTTCGGCATGGACCAGCTCGCCCGCGACCGGTTCAAGAAGCAGCTCGACCGCAAGGTGGCGGGGCTCGGTGGCGCGTCCAGCGAGGGCGGGAGCCAACGGCGGGGCGACGGGGGGGCGGCCGCCATGACGCTCATCCCCATCATCGAGCTCTGTCACTACTGCCCGGGCATCGTCACCGCCATGGGGGTCAGCACCGGGCTGGCGGGCGGGACCATCATGAAGCAGGGCACGCCGGCCCAGATGGAGCGGTGGGGCCTCAACCTGCTCACCGGCGACACCATCGGGGCCTGGGCCATCACCGAGCCCGACTCGGGATCGGACGCCCTCGGTGGGATGAAGTCCACGGCCCGGCGTGACGGCGACGAATACGTCCTGAACGGCAACAAGACGTTCATCACCAACGGCCCCTATGCCGACACCATCGTCTTCTACGCCAAGCTGGACGACGGCTCGGATGCGCCCCTGCGCGACCGGCAGGTGCTCACCTTCGTGCTCGACCGAGGGACCCCTGGCCTCGAGCAGTCGAAGCCTTTCAGGAAGATGGGCCTGCACTCGTCGCCCACCGGCGAGCTGTTCCTCTCCGACGTGCGGGTGGGGAGGGAGCACCTCCTCGGCGAGACCGAGGACGAGCGGGCCGGGAGCGGCCGCGACTCGGCCAAGGGGAACTTCGTCACCGAACGGGCCGGCCTGGCCGCCATGTCCCTCGGCCTCATCGAGGAGTGCCTGAAGCTCTCGGTTGAGTACGCCAAGAACCGCACGTTGTGGGGCCAGCCCATCGGGGACCGCCAGCTCATCCAGTTGAAGCTGGCCAAGATGGAGGTGGCCCGCCTGAACGTCCAGAACCTGGTGTTCCGCCACATCGAGCTGTCCGAGGCGGGCAAGAGCCTGACCCTGGCCGAGGCCTCGGCCATGAAGCTGTACTCGGCGCAGGCCGCCTCGGAGGTCGCCATGGAGGCGGTCCAGCTCTTCGGTGGCAACGGCTACATGGCCGAGTTCCGGGTCGAGCAGTTGGCCCGCGACGCCAAGGTCTTCCAGATCTACGCGGGCACCGACGAGATCCAGGTCACCCATATCGCCAAGGACCTCTTGAACCGCTGAACGGCAGCGTCACCGGTCCGCACCGTCCCGGGGGCGGCTCCGGTAACGTTCGGTGGTGCCCCGTCGGTCATCCCCGAAGCCGCCACCGGTCGACCTGGCCCTCCCCCGATCCTTCGATGCCCGGTACGCCGCCGGGGTCGACCGTGGGCTGTGCCTCGGCGGCGGTGGACTGTTCTTCGTGGCCTGGCAGGTCTCCTACCTGCAGACCCTGGCGTCCCGTGGCGTCCAGATCGACGCCGCCAACCGGGTGGTGGGCACCTCGGCGGGGTCCATCGTCTCGTCGGCGGTGACGGCCGGAAGGCTGAAGCGGCTCCATTCGTTCGTCTCGGTGCTGTCCAAGGTGCCGGCGGTGGTGTCGGCCCTGGCCCCCGCCGGCGAGCTCAGTCCCAGCCAGAACCGGGCGCTCGAGCTGTTCATCAAGGCCAGTGACGGCGACCCGGCCACCGTGCAGGAGATCGGCCGCGCCGCCCTGGCCGCGGTGACGCCGGCCCCGGAGATGACGAGGCGAAACGTCTCGCTGGTGGTGGGGACCGGCCGGTGGCCCTCGGATGCCCTGCACATCACCTGTGTCGACGCCTACTCGGGGGAACGGTGCGTTGTGACCAGGCGCTCGGGTGCGTCGGTGGCCCGCGCCGCGGCGGCCAGTAGCGCCGTGCCCGGCCTATTCGCCCCGCAACCCATCGCCGACCGGCGCTGCATGGACGGTGGCGTGAGCGGGACCGGGGTCCACCTCGACCTGCTGGCCGGGGCCCGGCGGGTCCTCGTGCTGGCCCTCACCGACGGTTCGGACATGATCGAGGGGATGATGACCTCCCATCCCGGCGAGGGACGCAGGGAGATCGAGGACCTGGAGGCGTCCGGGGCCGACGTCCTGGTCAGGATGCCCGCCGAGGTGGACATGCTCGAACTGATGGCACCCGAGTCGGTGGCCGGGGCACTGGCCATGGGGGCGCGTCAGGCGGTGGACGACGCGCCGTTGCTGACCGGGTTCTGGCGCTGAGGACCCGCCGGGGACCCCGGGGTCACACCCGGGTGGCCACCTCGGTGACCGAGGCGGCCACGGCATCGACCAGGCCGGCGACCGCCAGGTCATGGGCCACGGTGATGGCGTTGACCACGGCCACCGACGACGACGATCCGTGGCTGATGACACAGACGCCGTCCACGCCGAGGAGCATCGCCCCGCCTGTCGTCTCGGGGTCGAGATCGGCCGCCAGCGGCAGGAGGTGCGGATAGAGGGCATCGGCGACACTGCTGAGTTCTGGGAGCCCGAGAATGTCGGTGAGGGCCCCCATGAGGAACCGCATGGAGCCCTCGAGGGTCTTGAGCGCGACATTGCCGGTGAAGCCGTCGGCCACGATCACGTCGGCGATCCCGGCGAAGAAGTCGCGCCCTTCGACATTGCCGACGAAGTCGAATCCCGATCCACCGGCACCGTCGTCGAGGAGGGCGTGGGTCTCCTTCACGAGCGGGCTCCCCTTGGACTTCTCCTCCCCGATCGAGAGCAGCGCGACCCTCGGTTGGGCGATGTCGTAGCGCTTGCGGGCGAACGCCGCCCCCATCTGGGCGAACTGCACCAGCATGGGAGCCGAGCACTCGGCGTTGGCCCCCGAGTCGAGCAGGACGGTGGGCCAGGGCCCCCCGGGATTGGGGATGGGCGTGGCGATCGCCGGTCGGATCACACTCGGCAACCTGCCCATGCGCAGCAGCGCCGAGGCCATGGCCGCTCCGGTGTTGCCCGCCGACACCATGGCCAGCGCCCTGCCGTCCCGGACGGCCTCGGCCGCCCGGACCAGCGACGAGTCCTTCTTCTTGCGCACACCCTGGGCGGGGTCGTCCTCCATGCCGATGACCTCGCTCGCCGCGATGACGGGCAGGTCGCCGATGTCGCCCATCTGGCCGGGCGGGCCCACGAGAACGACACGGATGTCCGTCTGATCGGCGATCTGGCGGGCCCCCGCCACGATCTCCCCCGGGGAGCGATCACCCCCCATGGCATCGACCGCCACGGGGAGCGCGGCGAGCGCCTCACCCGAAGGGCGCTCCCCCCTCCGGGCCATTAGTCGACTTCGAGGGCCTGACGGCCTTTGTACCAGCCGCAGGTGGGGCAGACGACGTGGGGGAGCTTGGCGCTGGTGCACTGCGGGCACACCGAGCGCGCCGGCGCCTTCAGCACCCAGTTGGACGCCCGGCGGCTTCGGCTCTTCGACTTGGAGGTCTTCTTCTTCGGAACGGCCATAGGGCTGCGATCCTAGGCCAGATTGGCGCCTCAGCGATCGCGAAGCGCGTCGAGGGCGGCCCAGCGGGGATCCCCGGACGGGGCGCAGGCGCACGGGGCGGTGTTCCAGTTGGTCCCGCACTGCGGACAGATGCCCCGGCAGTCGGGAGCGCACAGCGGGGCCAGCGGCAGGTCGAGGAGGACGGCGTCACGCGCCAAGGGCTCGAGGTCCAGCTCGTCACCGCTCAACGGGTAGGCATCCTCGTCACGGTCGGTCCCCCCCGCCGGCGCATACCGCTCTCGCACCTCGGCCACCACGGTGCCCCGGGCCGGCCCGCCGCAGCGGCGGCACTCTCCCACCCAGGGTGCGCTCACCGTGCCGGCGACGGTGATCCCGCCGGGGTAGGAGGTGAGGGTGAGGTCGGCGAGGACCGGCTGTCCGTCGGGGACCGAGACCCCGATGGTGGCCAGGTCGTCGATCAGGCCCTCACGCTCCTCGTGGCGGGTGGCGCCGGCCGCCTTCCGCAGGGACGCCACCTGCACCAGGAACGGCCGGGATCGGCGGGTCCGCGAGTCGGTCGCTCCCATCGGACCCGCCGCTCAGGTGAGGTCCTGATCGAAGAAGCCGTCCGGGTCGTCCACGCCGAGACCCGGGGACCCCGGAGCGCTGGAGGCGAGCGAGGTGTCGCCCCCTTCGCCGATCTCCACCTTGGGCAGCGGGGTGACCTGGAGCTTCTCGCGACCGGCCTGGACCGTCTTCATCGTCCTGTCCAGCACGATCTCGAAGCTGGCCAGCTTCTGGTCCGCGTAGTCCTCGGCCTCGTGGCGGAGCCGCCGCGCCTCCTCGTTGGCGTCGTCCAGGATGCGCTGGGCGACGTGGTTGGCCTGGCGGACGATCTCGGTCCGCTGCACCATCCGCTCGGCCTGGACCCGCACCTCTTCCAAGAGGACCTCGGCCTCGCGCGACTTCTCGGCGAGGAACTCGTCGCGCTCCTTCAGCAGCCACCGGGCCTGTCGGAGCTCGTCGGGCATACGGTCGAGGGCGGCCTGGAGGAGCTCGGCGAGCTCCTCCCTCGACACGAGGACCGAGGCGGACAGCGGCATCGCCTTCGCCGTCTGTACGAGGTCGAGGGCGCCACGGATCAGGGTCTCCGCGTCGTGCTCCTCGCTCGCCGCCCGCTGTTGGTCGAGATCCTCGAACAGGTCACTCATTGTCGAACTTCTCCTGCAACCGCAGCGCCACGACCTTGGGCACGAACGAGGTGACGTCGCCGCCGAAGCGGGCCACCTCCCTCAGCAGCCGCGAGGCGATGAACGAGTGGGCCGAGCTGGTGGGGATGAACAGGGTCTCCACGCCCGACAGCTGTTTGTTCATCTGGGCCATCTGCAGTTCGTTCTCGAAGTCGGACACGGCACGCAGCCCCTTCACGATGGCGGTGGCCCCCACGTCGTGGGCCACGTTGACCACGAGGGTCGACACCGAGACGATCCTCACGTTGACCAGGTGGTCGAGCGACTCCTCGAGCATCTCCTGGCGCTCGTCGAGCTCGAACAGCGCCTCGCTCTTCTGCGGGTTGCGCAACGTGGCGACGACCACTTCGTCGAACAGGCGGGCGGCGCGCTCGATCACTTCGAGGTGCCCATTGTGAACCGGGTCGAAGGACCCGGGGATCAACGCAATCCTCACGAGACACCTTTCTCCGTGACCAGTGCCGGACGGGCCACGGTCACGATCGTACCCCCATACCGCTTGGTTTTGAGGACCCCCCACCCCGGGGGCACCGCGATCTCGCTCCCCGACTCGAGGACGGCCAGGTCGGCCGGCAACCGGCCCACCAGCGTCTCCCAGTCCCCGTAGTCGTAGGGGGGATCACACAGGATGAGGTCGTAGCGGGACGCGGTGGTGGCCACCCAGGCGTCGACGTCGGCCCGGACGACCGTGGCGTCCCCCACGGTCTCGCCGTCACCGAGGCCCACCGATTCGAGGTTGCGCCGGATCCCGGCCAGCGACAGCGGGTCCCGCTCGACGAAGGTGACGGCGGCGGCCCCTCGTGACAGGGCCTCGATCCCGAGGGCCCCGGAACCGGCGAACAGGTCGGCCACCTGGAGCCCCTCCACGCCTCCGAGGCTGTAGAGGATGTCGAAGATCGCCTCCCGCACCCGGTCCGAGGTGGGCCGGACCCCGTCGCCGACCGGCGCGGCCAACCGTCGCCCACGCATGGTTCCCCCGATCACGCGCAAGTCCGGACTCCTCTCCCAGCCATCGGATCAGACTACCGGCGGCGGGGACCACCCCCTGGTCAGCCCCTGGTCAGCGGTGCCTCCGCCACCGGCATCGCTCCATCGGGCAGCCGCTCCGCCCGGTCGATCGGCTCGGGTCTTGCCGGCTCAGCTCTTGAAGAGGAACTCGGCCTCCTCCTCGTCGACGAAGATCCGCAGCTCGTCGGCAAGGAGCTCGTGGCGGAGGAGGCCAGGATCGTCGGCCACCACCTCCTCGGCCAGGGCCCGGGCCTGGTCGACCAGCAGGCGGTCCGACAGCAGCCGGGCGAGCTTCAGGTCGCTCCTGCCCTTCTGGCGCGCCCCGAGGATGGTTCCTTCACCACGCAGGGCGAGGTCGACGTCGGCCAGCTCGAACCCGTCGGTGGAGCGCTCCATGGCCGACAGCCTCTCGGCGGCCTCCGGCGTGTCGTTCTCGGAGAGGAGGTAGCACCACGATGGGTCGTCGCCGCGGCCCACCCGACCGCGCAGCTGGTGCAGCTGGGCGATGCCGAACCGGTCGGCGTCCTCGATGACCATGACCGTGGCCTCGGGGACGTCGACGCCCACCTCGATGACGGTGGTGGTCACGAGCACATCGAGGCCACCGGCACGGAATTCGGCCATGACCCGCTCCTTCTCGGCCGAGGGCAGCTGTCCGTGGAGGAGGCCGACCCGCAGACCGGCGAGCTCGTCCCCGGCCAGCCGCTCGGCCTCGGCCACCGCCGAGGTGGCCTGGACCCGCTCGGACCCCTCCACCAGGGGGCACACCACGAAGGCCCGGTGGCCCTCGGCGATCTCGGAGCGCACCCGCGACCAGGCCCGCTCCGTCTCGAGGGGTGTGCGCAGCCACTCGGTGGTCACCGGCCGGCGACCGGCGGGCAGCTCGTCGACGATCGTCATGTCGAGGTCGCCGAAGACCACCATGGCCGCTGTCCGGGGGATCGGGGTGGCCGTCATGACCAACAGGTCGGGATCGTGCCCGGTCCCGTCGACTCCCCGGCCCTTGGCCCGTAGCGCCGCCCGCTGCTCCACCCCGAATCGGTGCTGCTCGTCGATGACCACGACCCCGAGCGACCGGAAACCCACCTCCTCGGTGAGGAGCGCATGGGTGCCGATGAGCAGATCGACCGAGCCCTCGGCCAGCCCGGCGTGCAGGGCCGTCCGATCGGCGGCTCCGGTCCTGCTCGTGAGCAGCGCCACCCGCAGGGGTCGCTCGCCCGTGAGGGTCGAGGCGTCGGGCACGGTCAGGCCGTCGACCAGCAGCCGGACGGCGGTGGCGTGCTGCTCGGCCAGCACCTCGGTCGGCGCCATCAGGGCGGCCTGGTGGCCGCCGTCGACGGCGGTGAGCATCGTGCCCACGGCCACCACCGTCTTGCCCGAACCCACATCGCCCTGGAGCAGGCGGTGCATCGGCAGGGGTCCGGCCAGGTCGGCGCGGATGGCGTCGAGGGCGCGCTCTTGTGCACCGGTCGGACGGAACGGCAAACCGTCGAGGAACCGCTCGACGAGTGTGGGCCGGTCGGCCGGCCCATTCACGACGTGGCGGATGCCTCGGGCATCGCTCTGGAGGCGCCACTGGCGCAGGACCAGGGCCAGTTGCAGGCGGAACAACTCGTCGAAGGCCAGGCGCTGTCGGGCCGGTTCGTGCTCGGCCATGGCGGCCGGCCGGTGGATGTGGTTGAAGGCCACCGTCCGGTCCGCCAACCCGAAGCGCTGCCGCGTCGGGGCGTCGAGGGGATCGGCGAAGGGACCCGCCCTGGCGAGCGCCTCCCCGGTGAACCTGGCGATGCCGGCCGAGGTCAGATCGGCCTTGTCCGACAGCGGGTAGACCGGATACACCTTCCCCGCCGCCCCACCGTCCCCGGTGGTCTCGTCGCCCGCCGACTGCAGGACCTCGGCCGTCGGGTTGGCCATCTGCAGGGAGCCCTTGTAGGACCCGACCGAGCCGAAGAAGAGGGCCAGCGTGCCCACCGGGAGCTGTCTGGATCTCCAGGGCTGGTTGAAGAAGACCACGCTCAGCCGTCCGGTCCGGTCGGCGAGCTCGACGGTGACCCGGGACGGCGACCGCCGGCGGCCTCGTCCGTAGCCCGAGCTCGGGGCGGCGACCCGGGCCACCTTGGCCACGACCGACACCTTGTCCCCTTCGGTCAGGTCGGCGATGGGCACGAGCCTGGTGCCGTCGATGTAGCGCCGAGGATAATAGGTGAGCAGATCGAGGACCGACCCGATGTCCAGCGCGGCCAGCTCACGCTCGGCCTTCGGCCCCACCCCCTCGAGCGCCGACACCGGCAGGTCGGCCAGCTGTCGGAGCTTGCGACCGGTGCCGGGACCTGCTCCCGGCCCCGGCGCGGCCACGCTCGGGTCCGCCGGTCCCGACGAGTCCCTCCGTTCGGGGGCGGCGGGCGCCGTCCGGGGCCCGGTCGGACGCGTACCGCTCACTCGATGGAGAAGAGGTACGGGTAGAGGGGCTGGCCGCCGTGGTGCACCTCGGTCTCCACACCCGGGCGGTGGTCCCGGAGCCATTCGGTGATCCGGCGGGTGTCCCCGGCACCGGAACCCTCCCCCTCGATGATGGTCACGAGGTCGTGGGCCTCGGTCACCAGTGCGTCCAACAGGGCACAGGCCGCCTCGGCGAGCGTGGGCCGCACAACCTCGATTCCCTGGCGGGACAGTCCCAACCAGTCCCCTTCGGAGATCGGGCCGGCCGAGCTGTCCGAGTCCCGGACGGCCCGGGTCACCTCGCCGGGAACGACCTTCAGCGACGACGCTTCCATGGTGCGGGCGTTGTCCGCGCCGTGGGCCTCGGGGTCATAGGCCAACAGGGCGGCGAATCCCTCGGCGATGGTGTCGGTGGGCACGACCCACACCGACTTCTCGGTGAGGTCGTCGACCCGCTCGGCCACCGGCCGGATGTTGCCGTTGTTGGGGAGGATGATCACCTCGTCGGACCCGACGGCCTCCACGGCCTGCACCAGCTCGGCCGTGGACGGGTTCATCGACTGGCCACCCGAGATGAGGCCCTTGACCCCGAGGGAGCGGAAGATCCGCCCGATGCCCTCGCCGGTGGCCACGGCCACCACACCGGTGGTCGGGGGCGGGCCGAGCGCGGTCGTCGAGGGTCCGCTGCCCACCGTTCCCGCGCCCTCGCGCACCCAGCGCTCCTCCTCCACCTCCTCGAGCAGGTCGGTGACCCGGATGGACCGCGGACGGCCCACGTCGAGCGATGCCTCGATGGCGGCCCCGATGTCGTCGGTGTGGATGTGGCAGTTCCAGAGGCTGTCGCCGCCGACGACCACGATGGAGTCGCCCAGCCCGGCCCAGACCTCCTTGAACGAGGGGATGGTGTCGTCGGGGGCCTCGAGCAGGTACATCACCTCGTAACGCAGTCCGGCCAACTCGGTATCGGCGTCGCTGAGCGCGGGGAGGGCCATGCCCGGGGCCTCGGGATTGGTGGGGCCGAAGTGCGGCTCGGGCAGTGGGGGCGGCTCCGGCATCGACCGCCCGTCGACCACCGAGAGGATGGCATCGAACAAGAGGAGGTAGCCGGTGCCCCCGGCGTCCACCACGCCGGCCTGCTCCAGCACCGGAAGGAGGGACGGGGTGCGAGCCAGCGCCTCGGCGGCACCGGCTCGGGACGCCTCGGCCACGTCCACCAGGGACTTCCCGGCGGCGGCGGCGGACCGGGCACTGTCGGCCGCCCCCCTGGCCACCGTCAGGATGGTGCCCTCGACCGGGCGCATGACCGCCTCACGGGCCAGGCGGTCGGCGATGGCCAGTGCCTCGGAGAGCTCGACCGGCCCCGGCCTGCCGGTCGAGTCGTTCAGCCCCTCCGAGAGGCCCCGCAGGAGCTGGGACAGGATCACACCCGAGTTCCCCCGTGCGCCCATCAGCGAGCCGTGGACGATGGCCTTGCAGGTGGTGTCGAGGTCCGCCGTCTCGAGGTCGGAGATCTCCTTGGTCACCGACTCCATGGTCAACGCCATGTTGGTCCCGGTGTCCCCGTCGGGTACGGGATAGACGTTAAGCCGGTTGATGACCTCCTGGTGGGACCGCAACCCGTCACGGAAGGTGGCGATCACCTGACAGAGCTCCGAAGCGCCGATCGTGTCGAGGACCACCATTGTCAGGATGCTAACCTTTGCGACTTACCCGGAGGATCCTGAGAGGAAGTCGGAGCATCATGGCAGCGGTATGCGAGGTGTGCGGCAAGAAGCCGTCGTTCGGGATGAACATCAGCCACTCCCACAGGCGCACCAAGCGACGCTGGGATCCGAACATCCAGCGGGTCCGGGCCGTGGTCAACGGGTCACCCAAGCGCCTACACGTCTGCACCTCCTGCATCCGGTCCGGCAAGGTCACCAAGCGGCCGATCCGGAACATCCCCGCCTGAGCACCACCCCGCCCTCCGGCCCGAGCGCCGGCTCACGCACCGCCCGACAGCGCGTCGTCCAGCCCTGAGGGAACCGGCTGGGGGCGGCCAACCGTGTCTACGGCGACGGGGGGTTGGGCTTCCCCGCCACGATCGCCCCGGTCCTCGGGTCGCCCCGCCGATCGACCCGGCTCAGGCCGGCTGGTCGGCAGGCGCACCTCGAACGTCGCCCCCGGACCGGGTAGCGCCCTCACCGTCCCGCCGTGGGCGGCCACGATGGCCGCCACGATGGCCAGACCGAGGCCGGCACCACCCGAGGCCCGCGCCCTCGAGGGGTCCGACCGGTAGAACGGCTCGAAGATGCGTGCAGCATCTGCCGGCGCGATACCCGGACCCTCGTCGTGGACGGTGAGCACCGCCCACCCGCCCTCTTCGGTCACCCCGACATCGATGGCTGCCCCCTCCGGCGTGTGCACCACGGCGTTCACGAGCAGGTTGTCGACCACCTGCCGCAGCCGCTGGCCGTCACCGACGATGACCACGGGTCGTCCGGCCCGCACCGTCAACTGTCGCTCGGGTACCGAGACTCCGACAGCCGCCGCCGAGCGCCGGACCACGTCCCCGAGGTCGACGGGCTCGTGGCGGAGGGGGCGCTCGTGATCGAGCTGGGCCAGCCAGAGGAGATCGTCCACCAGCGTGCCCATCCGGGCGGCCTCCTCCTTGATGGCCCGCATCGAGGCCGCCAGGTCCTCGGGGCGGTCGCGGACGCCGAGGTCGAACAACTCGGCGTAGCCGCGGATCGAGGTGAGGGGCGTCCGGAGCTCGTGGGACGCGTCGGCCAGGAATCGCCGCAGCCGATCCTCCGACGCGGCGCGCTCGGCGAAGGCCACCTCGATCTCGTCGACCATGGTGTTGAAGGCCACGCCCAGCTGGCCCACCTCGGTGGCCTCGTTGACATGGGAGACCCGCTGGGACAGGTCCCCCTCGGCGATGGCCCCGGCGGTCTCGGTGATCTCCTCGAGCGGGCGCAGATCCCGGCGGACCATCACCCACGAGACGATGCCCAGACCGACGAGGAGGAGACCCGAGACCACCAACTCGGCCAGCAACAGCTGTCGGAGGGTGCTCTCGAGGTCGGTGAGCGGCACCGCCACCACGATGACCCCGCTGTGATCCGACAGCGGCTTAGCCACGACCCGGTAGGACACGGCGTTCGACCCGGGGCTGGTCGTCGAGAAGAACAGGTCGGCGTTCCCGGGCAGACCGGCTCCCGGGAGCTTGGCCGGGAGCTTCGGGGCACTCGGCGCCTTACCGCCGTAGCTGAAGAACAGGTGGGCCTCGACCTTGCCCGAGGCACTGCGGAGCTGCCCGTAGGTCCCCGGCGTCACCAGCAGCCCGCGCTGGGCGCTCGACCCCCCGAACAGCCCACCGCCGACCCGGAACGAACCGCGATAGGGCCCCGCGTGGGTCCGGCGGTCCGAGGGGGGCGTGGTGGGCGTCGGGTTCGACGACGACACGGGCGGTGCGGCGGGCACCGTCAAGCCCAGACCCGAGGAGGACAGCAGGGCTCTGCCCACCGGGTAGGCCGCCGCCTCGAGTTGCTGGTCCTCCCGCGTGGTGAGGAACGAACGTAGGGCGTTGTAGGTCACCACATCGGAGATGAGCAGTCCGGCCGCGACGATGCCGACCAGCAGGAGCAGCAGCCGGAGGCGGAGGGTCATTGTCCGTGGCCGGCCCTGGAGTCGCGTGACCCGTCGTCGCCGGCGGAGACGACGTCGGCCTTGACGGTTCCGGACTCCTCGTTGCCGGGGGGCTCCGTCGCCGGCCTCATGCAGTAGCCGATACCCCGGACAGTGCGGATCAGCGGCGGGCCGTGGGCGTCGAGCTTCTTGCGGAGGTAACTGATGTAGACCTCGACCATGTTGACCTTGCCGTCGAAGCTGTAGTCCCACACATGGTCACGGATCTGAGCCTTGGAGACCACCTGCCCGGCATTGATCATCAGATAGTGGAGCAGCCTGAACTCGGTCGGCGTGAGCTCGACCAGCTCGGCTCCACGCCAGACCTCGTGGCTGTCCTCATTTAGCTCGACGTCGCCGACCGACACCCGGGGTCCGAGTTCCTCGTACCCCTCGGTCCTGCGGAGGATGGCGTTGACGCGCAACAGCATCTCCTCGACGCTGAACGGCTTCGTCATGTAGTCGTCACCGCCCAGAGCCAGGCCCCGCAACCGGTCGTCCAGATCGCCGCGCGCCGTCAGGAACAGGACGGGCACGTCCGCCGACCGACGCTCTTCGCCCATCCGTTTGAGCACGGCGAAGCCGTCCAGGTCGGGCAGCATCACGTCGAGGACCACCAGATGGGGGCGGAACGCCGCCACGGAGCGGAGCGCATCGTTCCCGGTATGGGCCACCTCGACCGCGGCCCCTTTGAGACGAAGGGCCATGGCCACGAGGTCGGTGATGTGCTTCTCGTCGTCCACGACGAGGATCCGGTGATCGGACGTCAGCACGCGCCGAAACCCGCCCTCGCCACCGGTCGCCGGTGCTGGATCGAACTCCCGACCGTCACCCCGTCATCCTGACTCGCCAATCTGTGGATTTCCTGAGAACGGCGCCCGCGGGTCCCCGGCCGCACCCGCCCCCCTACGTCCCCTCAGAAGTGATGGACCCAGCCCCGTGGCGCGAGCACCCGGCCGCCGAGGAGCACCTCACCGTCCCGGCCGGTGCACCGGCCGATGGGGAGGGGCGGAGCGAGGCCCGCCGATTCGAACGCACGCCGCAGTCCGTCGGGATCCGGGGTGGTGACCACCAGCTCGTAGTCCTCACCGCCGTGGAGGGCCTCCTCCTCGGTCGCCCCGGTGGCGATCGGGACCCCGTCCAGGGTGACACCGGTCCCCGAGGCCCGACAGAGGTGCCCGACGTCGGCCGCCAGCCCGTCGGACACGTCGATGGCCGCCGATGCCCCGGCCCGACGGGCCGCCGCCCCCTCCTTGAGCCGGGCCCTCGGGCGGCGGAACGCCCGAACCAGGTCGCCGGCGGTCCCGGTGGGCAGACCGGAGCCCGATCCGGTGCCGGCATGCCCGTCCGCCAGGAGACGGTGGCCGGCCGCCGACCCCCCGAGGGGACCCGTGACGAAGACACGGTCGCCGGGCGCCGCGCCCGAACGGAACAGCGGCCCGGGTCCGGGGACCCCACCAAGCGTCCCGGGTCCGGGGACCCCACCGAGCGTCCCGGTCAGCGCCACGGACACCATGAGGGCCGGTCCCCCCGAGAGGTCGCCGCCGACCACCACGCAGCCGGTATCGACCGATGCGGCGGCCAAGCCCGAGGCCAGGGCCGCAAGGTCGACGTGCCGTGGCGCGACGATCGACACCAGCGCATGGTCGGGACCTGCGCCCATTGCCGCCAGGTCGGAGGCTGTGACCATCAGCGCCTTGTAGCCCACGTCTTCGAGGGAGCACAGGCCCAGGTCGAAGTGGACGCCCTCCACCACCAGATCGGTGGTCAGGACCTCGAGGGAACCGGCTCGGGTCGCCACCACGGCCGCGTCGTCCCCGATCCACAGCTCGCCCGGGGGCGGGAGCGCGGCCCCCGGTCGGCTCGCCCGGGCCGCCGCCATGAAGATGGCGTTCATCTGGTCGATGGCGTCGAACTCGTCGATGCCGTCCGTCCGGCCTGGCCGGCCCTCCCCGGAATTGGGACTCTCCACGGGCCCCTGCCTACCATTGGGGACAGCGGTGCCCGCTACAATTGGCTGATCCCGTCCTGACCCGGTCGTTGCCTGTGGTCTCGGGCCGGCCCAGCCGCAACTCCAAGGAGGACTCCCATCCCATGCCCCCCACCACGAACAAGAAGCTGATCGCATGGGTGGACGAGATCGCCGCGCTGACCCAGCCTGACGCCGTGGAGTGGTGTGACGGATCGGCCGAGGAGTACGACCGGCTGTGCCGCCAGCTGGTGGAGAACGGGACCTTCACCAAGCTTTCCGATGCCAAGCGGCCGAACAGCTACTGGGCCCGCTCCGATCCGGGCGACGTGGCCCGTGTGGAGGACCGAACCTACATCTGCTCGACCCTGGAATCGGACGCCGGGCCCACCAACAACTGGCGCGACCCCTCCGAGATGCGGGGTGTCCTCACCGACCTGTTCCGGGGGTCGATGCGGGGGCGCACGATGTACGTGGTCCCGTTCTCGATGGGCCCGCTCGGATCGTCCATCGCCCACATCGGCGTGGAGATCACCGATTCGGCCTACGTGGCGGTGTCGATGCGGATCATGACCCGGATGGGCCGCGGCGCCCTCGAGGTCCTCGGGGCCGACGGCGACTTCGTCCCGTGCCTACACTCGGTGGGCGCTCCCCTGGAACCGGGCGAGGCGGACGTCCCCTGGCCGTGCGACGCGGAGAACAAGTACATCGTGCACTTCCCCGAGACCCGCGAGATCTGGTCCTACGGTTCGGGCTACGGGGGTAACGCCCTGCTGGGTAAGAAGTGCTTCGCCCTGCGCATCGCCTCGGTCATGGCCCGGGACGACAACTGGCTGGCCGAGCACATGCTCATCTTGAAGCTCACGTCCCCAGCCGGTGAGACCCGGTACGTCACCGGGGCGTTCCCGTCCTCCTGCGGCAAGACCAACCTGGCCATGCTCATCCCCACCCTGGCCGACTGGAAGGTGGAGACGGTGGGCGACGACATCTGTTGGATGAAGTTCGGCCCGGACGGCCGCCTGTACGCCATCAATCCCGAGGCCGGGTTCTTCGGGGTGGCGCCGGGCACCAACATGAAGACCAATCCGAACGCCATGCTCACACTGGACGGGAACGCCATCTTCACCAACACCGCCCTCACCGACGACGGTGACATCTGGTGGGAGGGCATGACCGACGACGCGCCCGACCATGTGACCTCGTGGAAGGGCGAGGACTGGACGCCCGAGTCGGGCACGCCCGCGGCCCATCCGAATGCCCGCTTCACCGTCCCGGCCGCCCAGGACCCGGCCATCGCGTCGGAATGGGAGGACCCGGCCGGAGTCCCCATCGACGCCATCCTCTTCGGTGGGCGCCGGGCGTCGGTGGTCCCCCTGGTGTTCCAGTCGAGGGACTGGAAGCACGGGGTCTTCCTCGGCTCGATCATGGCGTCCGAGACGACGGCTGCGGCCGCCGGTGCCGTGGGCAACCTGCGACGCGACCCCTTCGCCATGCTCCCGTTCTGTGGCTACAACATGGCCGACTACTTCGCCCACTGGCTCGAGATCGGCGCCGGCGCCGACCCGGAGAAGCTCCCGAAGATCTTCTACGTCAACTGGTTCCGCAAGGACGAGGACGGCCGGTGGCTGTGGCCCGGCTACGGCGAGAACTCGAGGGTCCTCGAATGGGTCTTCGAGCGGGTGAGCGGGTCCGGCGAGGCCACCGAGACCCCGATCGGGTTCATTCCCGCCCCCGGGGCCATCGACACCGACGGCCTCGACGTCTCCCCCACCGACATGGACAAGCTGCTCACCGTGGACGTCGAAGAGTGGCGGGCCGAGGTGCCGAGCATCCGTGAGCATTTCGCCACCTTCGGCGACAAGTTGCCGACCGAACTGCGCACCGAGATCGACACCCTGGAAGCGAAGCTCGGGTAGCCGGCCGCTCAGCGGCCGTCGGAGAAGGCACCCCGGCCCCCGCCGACCGCTCGCAGCGAGCTCATGTAGGAGACGGCACCGACCGCGGCGACGACCGCCATCACCAGGCTGCCCGCCGCCACCGGCAGCGAGAGGACGACCGGGACGAACGAGCCCACCACCCACATCAGCTGGAAGCGCGTCTCGAAGCGGGAGAACGCCCTTCCTTGGTTGGACTCGGCCACGTGGCGCTGGACGAGGGCGTCGAACGAGGGCTTCGCCACGGCGCTGGCGAGGCCGACAGACAGGGCGATCGCCGCCCAGAACCAGCGCACCGGGTAGAAGGCCCCGAACAGCGTCACCGCCGTGACCAGCCAGAGGGCGCCCACGAGCATCTGCTGCTCGTCGAGATAGCGGCGGATGGTCCTCACCAAGAGCACACCGATGAGGGCACCCGCGGTGAGCCCACCGAGCACGAAGCCGAACCACCAGGTGGCGGCGCCGGCCCGCCGCAGGCCGAAGGCGAACAGGAACGTGGTGAACCCGACCAGGGCCTTCAGCACCGACATGGGCATCAGGGCCAGGATGACCTGCGTGCCGGCGATGGGCCGCAGGGCGGCGAGGTCCTCCTCGTCGCCGGTCCACCGGGCGTCGAAGTCCGGTGCCATCTCGACGCGCCGTGCCGTCCGGATCGCGCCGAGCGGTTCCGGCCCGAGGTCGCCGACCGTGCCGACGCCACCCGCCCGGCGGTCCCGGCGTCGGACGGTCACCGGTAGTCGGGCGCCGGCGACGGCGGCGGCGGCGAACACGCCGATGCTCACCCAGATCACGCTGGCCGCCCCTCCCAGTTTGAGGATGCCGACGGCGGGCACGGCGAACACCAGCGCGGAGAGGGAGGCCAACAGGCCGAGCCGGGCGTTGAGCGTGGCCAGGTCGGGCTCGACCGTCTCGGCCCCGGAGGCGGGGTCGTCGATACGGACGACCGGCATGCCGTAGGGGGGCGTGGGGTCCGTCCTCGGGGCCGACGGGACGGCCGAGGTGGCCGGCCCCCCCGATGAACGATGCGAGGGGAGGAGGGGGGACCGGCCGGGCGGGGCGGGGCCGGCGTCACCACCGGCGCCGCTGGTGTCGTCCACTCCGGCCGCGGTGGGCGGGACGCCCGTCGTGGGCACGTCGAGCATCCCGAGGGCGGCCATCTCGGGGACCAGTGCGCCCTTGGTCACCAGGTACACCTTGGACAGCACCAACATGGCGAAGGCCTCGGGGAACAACAGCAGCGAGTGGATGTCCCGGGCCAGAAACGGACAGAGTGCCGCCCGGCCGACCGCCGATGCCACCACCATGGCCCGGCGGGCCCCCCGGCTCCGGTCGATGATCGGGCCCAGCGCCGGTGCCACCACGGCGAAGGGGCCCATGGTCAGGATCAGGTACAGGATCACCTTGTCCTTGGCCGCCGTCGGCGAGATCGAAAAGAAGAGCGACCCGGCGAGAGAGACGGCGAACAGGGTGTCCCCCGCCGTCATGAGCACATGGGTCAGGGCCAGGCGTCCGAACGGCCGTCGCTGGTCGAACAGGTCGGTGATCGCCGACCGGGCCAGGCGCTTGAACTGGTCACTCCGCTCACGAACGCCCACTCCCGAATCGTAGGCGCCGGGCCCGCGGGCACCGGCACGTTCCCTGGTAGTGGGTCAGTTTGAATCAGAAAAACCGTTGGTCAGCCGGGGTGCAAATCATCACCGATGGGACATAGCCTCTCCGTCGTCGGTCAGACAGCAGAGATATGGAGGTGATTACCGCCCCCCTGCTCCGATCTGGAGCGCTAGTCCTTGACCTCAGTTCGGATCTACTGGCTTTGAGAGTACGAGATCAGAGCCACAGCGACAGCCAAGGCAGTAAATGTCGTCTGGCCGTCCTTCCAGCGCTTGCTCGTGATGCCGTGGAAGGTCACAATGCCACCACCAATGGTGGCGATTGCGGCCAGCGTGGCGAGTTGCCTCTTGTTCATGCCAATCCCGTCTACGTACTTCGTCTGATTTGAAGCCGGGTCTGCTTGACTGATGGGGTGACCAAACAGCCTCACGATCCCCAAAGGTTTCGGCAGTTTGGCAACCTCCTGCTGTTGCTCTCCCCGCTGATTTTCGCATTCACCGTCACTTCCGCCGCGACTGCCGAGGCTTGGCAAATCGGAATACCGGTCGGGATCTTGGAGCTCGCTGCCTTTGTTTGGCTGGTGATCCATCGCCGGGCCGTAGGACGTCGAATTCCAAACTGACCCACTACCCGTTCCCTGGCCGCGCCGGCGCAGGGTTAACATGCGCCGGTCACCGCCCTCGACGCCGGGAGGCCAGATGCCGGTTCATGCCTACGTGCTGATCCAGACCGAGGTCGGGCGGGCGGCCACCGTCGCACGCACCGTGGCTGGATTGGAGGGGGTGGTCGCCGCCGAGGGCGTGACCGGCCCCTACGACGTCATCGTCCGCGCCCAGTCGGACTCCGTCGACGAGCTGGGCCAGATGGTGGTGGGCCGCATCCAGCTGATCGAGGGGATCACCCGGACGGTCACCTGCCCGGTGGTCAACCTCTAGCGCCGGGCGGCCGCGCCCGCCTGAACGGGCCCGCCCTCAGCGGATGGCGCCCGACGAGCGGAGGTCGGCGACGTCGCTCGGGTCGATGCCCCAGTCGGCCAGTGCCTCGTCGCCGTGCTGGCCCGGATTGGGCGGGGGCCGCCGGATCGCCCCCGGTGTGCCTTTGAAGCGCGGGGCGGGCGCCGGCTGGACCACCCCGGCCACTTCGGTGAAGGTCCCCCGGAGCTGGTTGTGCGGGTGATTGGGTGCCTCGGCCAGCGACAGGACAGGCGCGGCACAGGCGTCACTGCCCTCGAAGATCTTCTCCCACTCGTCCCGGGTGCGGGAGGCGAACACCCGGGCGAAGCGCTCCTTCATGGCCGGCCACGCCTGGCGATCGTTCTGGTCGGGCAGATCCTCACCGTCCAGTCCCATCAGGCGGACCAGCTCGGCGTAGAACTGGGCTTCGATGGCACCCACCCCGATGTACCCGCCGTCCGAGGTTTCGTAGACCTCGTAGAAGGGGGCGCCCGTGTCCAACAGGTTGGTGCCCCGCTCGTCATGCCAGACGCCGGCGTCGCGCAGGGTGAGCGTCATGGTCATCAAGGAGGCCGCCCCGTCCACCATGGCCGCGTCGACCACCTGCCCGGCATCGGTCTGGCGGGCGCTGATGATGGCGGCACACATGCCGAAGGCCAGCATCATCCCCCCGCCACCGAAGTCCCCCACCAGGTTGAGGGGCGGCACCGGAGGCTCACCGGCCCGCCCGATCGGGTCGAGTGCACCGGCCAGCGCGATGTAGTCGATGTCGTGGCCCGCCGTCGTGGCGAGGGCGCCCTCCTGTCCCCAGCCGGTCATCCGGCCGTAGACGAGCTTCGGATTGCGGGCGAGACAGACGTCGGGGCCGAGCCCCAGGCGTTCGGCGACCCCGGGGCGGAATCCCTCCATCAGCCCGTCGGCTCCCTCCACCAGCCGGAGGACCAGCTCGACCCCGTCGGGATGCTTGAGGTCCACCGCCACCGAGCGCCTCCCCCGGTTCATGAGGTCCACGTGGGGTGTCGACAACGGCGGATGGGAGGCCCGTTCGGCGCGGTCGATCCGCACGATGTCGGCACCGGCGTCGGACAGCATCATCCCGGCGAAGGGGGCGGGGCCGAGCCCGGCCAGCTCGATGATCCGGACGCCCTCGAGCGGCCCGCTCATCGGGTACCGCCGCGTCTTGCGGGCACGTGTTGCGCCCCGCACCAGCTGGCTCCGGTCGAAAATGTCATGGCCGGATGGTGGCCGTTCCACCCAGCGAGGTCAAATACGGCTCCCAGGGGCGAGGGGGAGACGCAGTAGCCTGGGGGCGGTCCCGACCAGGAGCGACCGTGAGGGGGCGGAGTGCCGCGGGTGCGCCAAGCCACAGGACCCGGCCGGATCAACCTGATCGGTGACCACACCGACTACAACCTCGGCCTGGCCATGCCCATGGCGATCGACCTCGGTGTGACGGTGACGTTCACCCCGGGAGCCCGGGGACCGCTCCGGGTGTCGTCGAGTGCCTTCGGCGGCACCGTCGAGCTCCCCGCCCACCTGGACCCCACCACCGAGACCATCCGAGCCGTCGAACCCGCCTGGGGTCGGCTCGTCGCCGCCATGGTCGCACTGGACGGGCCCCTGACGGGCGGCCGTTTGGACATCGCCACCACCGTGCCGGTGGGTGCGGGCCTCTCCTCCAGCGCCGCGCTGTCCGTGGCGCTCGCCGAGGTGCTCGACGGCACCGCGTCCGTGCAGGACATCGCCCGGCTCGGCCAGGAGGCCGAGCACCTCGCGGGCGCGCCCGTCGGCGCCATGGACCCGCTGGTGTGCGCGGGCGCCGTCGCCGGTCACGCCCTCCTCATCGATTGCTCCGACCTCTCCCACCGCCAGGTCCCGGTGCCGCCGGGCATCGACCTCGTGGCGGTCGACTCGGGCCAGCGGCGCTCCGTGCGGTCGTCGGCCTACGGGACCCGGGTCGCCGAGTGCGCGGAGGCGGCGGCCCAGATCGGGTCCCTCGGCCGGGCCCGGTTGTCGGACGTCTCCGGCATCGACGATCCGGTGCTCCGGCGCCGGGCACGGCACGTGGTGACCGAGTGCCGGCGCGTCCGCGACTTCGCCGATGCCTTTGCGGACGGTGACCCCGTGGCCGCCGGGCGCATCATGGCCGAGAGCCACCACAGCCTGGCCTCGGACTTCGAGGTGTCCACCCCGGTGGTGGACCAGCTCGTGGGTCACCTGGCCTCGATCCCCGGGGTGTACGGCGCCCGGATCACCGGTGCCGGCTTCGGCGGCTGCGTGGTGGCGCTCAGCCGACCGGGGGCCATCGACCTCGATCTATTGGCCACCCCGGCGTGGCGGGTCCACCCCTCGGACGGGACCGTCGCACGGAGGGCCGCCCCGGCACCGGCCCGCGGATGACCCATGGGCCCGGGGTTCGGCCTCAGGTCGGGTTCGTTCCCGGCGGGGCGCGGTGGGGACCGGGCCCGACACCCAGGTCCCGATGGGGTGGGATCCGGCGGTTGATCACCCGCTGGACGACGACGGGCTTGCGCACGTCGTCGATCCAGCGGACCGACTCCTCACCGACGATCGCCAGCTCGAGGCGGCCGGTGCCGATCAGGCGGCGAGGCAGTGACTGGACGGCGACGACCGACAGGATGTCGGCGAACATGGTCTCGGCCTGCCCGCGAGATCCGACCCCCCACTGTTCGACCAACCGGAGCGTCGTGACCACCAGGCTGGTCGTCCGCCAGCGCACCACCCGGACCACCAGCCAGAGACAGGGGATGGCCACCACCAAGCCCTCGACCCAGTGGAGGGCCACCGACGTGTGGGGGATGCCGACGTCGAGTGCCACCCCGACGGCGACGGCGAGCAGCGAGAGGAGCAGGGGGGCGGTGAGGAACGACCAGTGGGGCTTGAGGTCGACCAGGACCTTCTCCCCGGGAAGGAGGCTGAGCCGGTGGACGGCCAAACGCCTCAGCCCAGCTTGCCGGCGATCGACCCCGCCGACCGGAGCACCGTGCCATCGGCCCCGGCTGCGGCATAGGCGTGGGTGGGTCGATGTCGTGCCTCGGCGACCAGGTCGCCGAGCAGCGTGGCGAAGGGGACCGGTGGGGACACCCACAGGTAGCGGGCCAACGACCCGGGAATGGTGTTGATCTCGTTGACCACGAACTGCTCACCGTCGGAGAGGTAGTCGATACGGGCGATGCCCCGCACCCCGGCCAGCGCGGCGATCCCCTCCGCCGCGGCGCGCAGACCCTTCTCCAGCTCGGGGGTGATCCGGGCCGGGAGCTCGCGGCTGGCACCGGCCATCCCCTCGCCGGCCACGTACTTGTCGCGATAGTCCAGGATGTCGGTCGAGCCGGGGGCGCGGATGGGCCGCTCGACGGCCGAGAGCTCGAGCGTCGGCCATGTGCGGACACCAACCTGCAGGTCGGAGAGGTCGGGTCGGTAGGGCTCGAGCACCGCCCCGAACGCCAGGTGCGGATTGGCCGACAGGCGGGCCCGGGCCGTTGCCAGGTCCCCGACCACGTCGATCCCGATCGACGAGCCGCCGAACCGTGGCTTGACGATGTACGGCCCACCGAAGGGCGGTGGTTCGTCGTCGGTGGTCAACAGGACCCGGGGCAAGGTGGGCAGCCCGGCCGCCGACACCACCGCACCGAAGGCCAGCTTGTCCATGCCGAGGGAGGCGCCGGCCACGGTCGGGCCCGTGTAGCGGATGTCGGCCAGGTCCAGGGCGGCCTGCAGGGTCCCGTCCTCACCCGGGCCCCCGTGGCAGCACACCAGCGCCACGTCGATGTCGATCGGCCGCGACCGGCCCAGTCGGCCCCCGGTCTCCACGAAGCCACCGCCCGGGACGGCGTTGAGCTGCAACCTCGAAGCCCCTCGGGGCACACCCTCGAGGAACGCCTCGGCTTCCAGCGACGGATCCACCTCGTACCACTCACCGGTCTTCGACCAGTAGATGGCCCGCGTGGTGGCGCCCCCACCCCCCGGTTCGCCGCCGAGGCCCCGGGCAGCCTGCAGGCCGGTGAGCACGCTCACATCGTGCTCGGGTGACGGACCTCCGAAGATGACGGCGACGTCGGGCACGGTGGGTTGATTCCTCCGATCGGGGGTTGCACGGGCAGGACCACCGCTCGGCGGCTCTGCTCGATGGCTCAGCTGTTCAAGGGTAGTGGTCCGGCAGATCGTTCTCGTACAACACGGAGTCGCCCGGGGCGAGGTGGGCCCGGACCCACTCGACCGCCTCTCCCCGGTCGCCGACCAGGGTGACGGCGATCGACGCATCCGGCACCGACGCCACTCCGGCGAGCAGTGCCCGCCGGTTGGTCTGCCCCACGATGACCAGGTGGTCGGCGAGTGAGGCGATCGCCGCGCCGAAGTGCCGGTTCTCCTCGAACTGGCGCGGTCCGAGCTCGACCATGCCGGGGGTGACGACCGCCAACCGGTGCGACCCCGACCCAGCACCATCCGCCGCGGCGCCCTCCTGGTCGACCGCACCGAGAGCGGCGAGGGCCTCGGTGGCGCCGGCGGGGTTGGCGTTGTAGGTGTCGTCGAGGATGGTGACCCCCGAGCTCGACCGGACGGCCTGGAGGCGGTGATCGACGCTCGGCATGCCGGTCAGCCGGTCGCCGATGACCGCGGGGTCCACCCCGAGCGCCAGGGCCACACCAATGGCGCAGGCCAGATTGGAGGGCTGCACCCCGGTCGGGACGGCGACGCCCTCGGCCACCAGCCGTCCGTGGACGAACGCCGACACCGCGGCCCCGTCCCCGCTCCTCTCGACACAGACGTCGGCCGTGCGATCCGTGGCCGAGCACCGGAGCACGCGCTTGCCGCGGGCGGCGGCCCGTCGTGCCACCTCGGCCAGTCGGGGGTCGTCCACCTGGAGGACCACATCCCCGGCCGCCTCCAGGATCTCCGACTTGGCCTCCACGATCCGCTCCTCGGAGCCGAAGCGCTCGAGGTGCACCGGGCCGATCGCCGTGATGACCGCCACGTCGGGTGGGCACCACGCGGCACAGGTCGGCGATCTCGCCGGGACCGTAGGTGCCCATCTCGGCGACGAAGACCTCGGTGCCGTCGGCCAGGTGCTCGTTGACCGCCCGGGCCAGTCCGGCCCGGTTGTTGAAACTCGCCGGTGTCGCCACCACGGGCCGATCGGGTCTGAGCAGATAGGTGATATGGCCCTTGGTCGAGGTCTTCCCGTACGAGCCGGTGATGGCCACGACGGTCGGGGCGACCCGGGCCAGCCGGGCGGCGGCGTCATCGACGAAGTGGTCCGACAGTCTCCGTTCGAGCGGTGTGGTGACCAGGCAGGCGGCGTCGACGAGCAGGGGCACCGCCAGGGCCGCGACCACGGCCAGCGGCGCGGCCCAGCCGGTGGCCACCCCGGCCACGACCACCACGGCCTCGAGGAAGGCCCAGACCGCGGCCAGGGTCTTCAATCGGCGCGTCCACGCCAGGGGGGATGTGCGTCCTTTGACCGACAGTCCGAGCGGACCGGCGGCGACCACCGCGGCGACCACCACACCGGCCAGGGGCCACCAGAGGGACACGGCGGCGGCGACCAGGCCCACGGCCGCCAGGGCCAGGTTGGCCGCCGACGTCCACCACCACCGACCGGCGAACCGGGAGACCGATCCGGCGAGGTAGTGCTCGCGCTGGGCGACGCGCAACCAGCGCAGCCCGGAAGGCAGCCAGGCCACGACACAGGCGGCAACCGTCACCCAGGCGACCCCGTGGTGCCAGGCGGCCACCGGCAGGGCTCCAGCGAGCCGGATGGTCGGGTGCCAGGCCCGGGTCACGACCGGTCACCGAGGATGACCTCGCGCAGTTCACTCGGTGCCTCGGTCGGGGTGAGGTGGCCGATGCCGGGCAACGTCACCAACGTCGCCGACGGGAAGACGGGGCGGGAGCGTACCGCCACCTCGAGCGGCACCTCGGTGTCCCGGTCACCCCACACGAGGTCCACACGGCAGTCGACGCGGGCCATCCCCTCGGCGTACTGCTCGCCGAGGAGCCGGACGAAGATCTCCCTCACGACCCCCTGGGCCGCCCGGTAGTCGGGGGAGCCGTAGCGCTGGCGCAGGGCCTCCATACGCGCCTCCCCCACCAGCCCCATGGCGTGGAGCCGCCGGGCCACGCGGTAGGCCGGGGCGGGCCGGGCCCGTCGGCCCTCCCGGTCGAGCAGGGGCACACCCGTCAGGACCATCCGGTCGATCCGGTCCGGGACCAGCCCGTACAGCGGGATGGCCACCCGGCCGCCGAAGGAGTGCCCGACGAGCACGACCCGCTCGGCGAGCAACCCCGGCTCCTCGAACAGGGCCACCAGGCTGGCGGCGTACTCGGCGGAACCCCAGGCCTCCGAGGGCGCCGGGGTGGCTCCGAAGCCCGGCAGGTCGGGGGCGACCGCAGCGAAGGGCGACCCGTCGGGGCCGAGTGCGGTCTCTCGGTCCACCGGGTCGAAGACCGGAGAGAAGTCCTGGTGGCTGCGTTGCCAGCCGTGCAGGGCCAACACCGTGGCAGGCCCTTGTCCCCAGGTTCCGCCGAACACCCGACCACCGGCGAACGACTTCAGCACCGGCACACCCTACCGACACCCCGGGCCGAGGGGAACGACTCCGACCCGCCCCGCCGCTGACGGACCACCGGGCCGAGACACCCGCCCGATAGCCTCGCGCCCGATGCGACCACTCACGCCCTCGGCGGGCCCGTCGGCCACCGGCGACCCCCTCGAGCGGGCGATGGCCGACCTTACCGAACCCCAGCGCCTGGCCGTCGCGTCGAGCGCCCCCTCGCTGTGCATCGTCGCCGGCGCCGGGTCGGGCAAGACGCGGGTCCTGACGCTGCGGGCGGCCCGGCGCATCAGAGACGGCTCCGCCGACGCCGACCACACCGTCGTGTGCACCTTCACGCGCAAGGCGGCGCGTGAGTTGCGCGAGCGGCTCGCCGTCTACGGCGTCGCCGTGGCGACTCCCGCTGTTCCCGGGGGGCTGCCCGGACCGGGTGTGCGGGCCGGGACGCTCCATCAGCTGGCCCTCACCCTGTTGAAGCGTCACGCCCTGGACGAAGGGCGACCTCCCCCGGTCGTGACCGAGCACCGGGGGAGGATCGTGAGGGAGCTGGCCGGCGACCCGCAGTTCGCCGCCACGGTGGAGACGGAGATCGCCTGGGCCAAGGCCCGTTGCCTGAGCCCCTCCGAGTACGGGGCCGCCGCCACCGCCGCCGGTCGGACGACCATGGCCGACCCCGCACGGATCGCCCAGGCCTTCGCCGACTACGACCGCGCCCTCGGGCGGCGCCGTGCGCTCGACCTCGACGACGTCCTCGTGCGGGCCGGCGACCTGCTCCTCGGCGATCCCGGGTTCGCCGAGCGGATGCACTGGCGCTACCGGCACCTGTCGATCGACGAATTCCAGGACGTGAACCCGGCCCAGTTCCGCCTGATCGGCGCGCTCATGGGCGCCCGGCGCGATCTTTGTGCCGTGGGCGATCCCAACCAGGCGATCTACGGGTGGAACGGTGCCGACCCGACCCTCTTGGCCCGGTTGCCGGACACGTTGCCGGGCATGGAGGTGGTCCGACTCGACGAGAACCACCGCTCCACGCCGCAGGTGGTGGCGGCGGCCACCGCCGGTCTCGGCCGTGCGGTCGCCGTTCCCCCCCGCTCGTCGGCCGACGACGGGCCCATGCCCGTCGTCACCGCCTTCGAGGACGAGCAGGCCGAGGCCGAGGGCGTGGTGTCCCTGATCCTCGAACGGTCCGAGGACGGTCTCCCCTGGTCGGAACAGGCGGTGCTGGCCCGCACTCACGACCAGCTCTCCGTGGTCGGTACGGCGCTGCACCGGGCCGGTGTCCCCTACCGGATCGCCCCCGGCCCCGAGTCGCCCGCCGCGGACGCCGTCGTCCCGCCGGGTGGGTCCCCATCGGGGCCTGGCGACGGCCGGACCGCCCGCCGCCGTGCCGAGCGGCGCGGAGGGCCCGACGGCGGTGACTCCGATGAGGCCGTGGAACTGGCGACGTTCCATCGGGCCAAGGGCCTCGAGTGGACGGCGGTGTACGTCGTCGGTGTCGAGGACGGGTTCGTACCCATCGTCTACGCCACGACCGAGGCGGCCCGCGACGAGGAACGCCGGCTGCTGTACGTGGCGCTGACCCGGGCATCGACGGACCTGCACTGCTCGTGGGTCCGGAACCGTCGGATGGGGAACGGAAGGCAGATGGAGCGTCAGCCCTCGCCGTGGCTGGCGGCGGTGGCGCGGGTCTCTAGGGCCGGGAACGGGCGCGTCACGCCCCGGGACGCCGGGCGTCGCATCGCCGCCATGAAGGCGGTGCTTCGAACCTGACGCGCTAGGCGATGGCGGTGTCGATGAACACCGGGGTGTGGTCTGATGGCTTCTCACCCTTGCGGGCATTACGGTCGATGAGGCCGTAGGTGGTCCGGTCGGCCAGCACCTCGGTCACGAGGATGAGGTCGATGCGCATCCCGTGGTGACGGTGGAACGAGCCGCCCCGGTAGTCCCACCAGGTGAAGAGCTGGTCCTCGTCGTAGAGACGACGGAACACGTCGACGAGGCCCCACGCCTCCAGATCACCCAGCGCGTCACGCTCCGGCTGACTCACGTGGGTCATGCCCTCGAACTGGGTGGGATCCCACACGTCCCGGTCGTCGGGAGCGACGTTGAAGTCGCCGCACACCGCCACCGGCCGGTCAGGGGAGCTGGTCTCCTCCAAGACGCCCCGCAGGCGGGCCAACCAGGCCAGCTTGGCCGGGTAGTGCTCGCTGTCGAGGCTCCGACCGTTGGGCACGTAGACGGAGTGCACACGGACCCCGCCACAGTCGGCGGCGATGAGCCGGGTCCCCTGGTCGTCGTCCGAGCCGAGCCCGACGCTGACATCGGAGAGGCCGACCCGGCTGGCGACGGCCACCCCGTTCCACCGTCCGTCCCCGTGGTGGGCCGTCTCGTAGCCGAGGGCGGCGAACGCCCCGTGGGGGAACGCGGCATCGGCCTGCTTCGTCTCCTGCAGGCAGAGGACGTCAGGGTGGGCGTAGCCGATCCACTCCTCCACACGCGGGAGGCGGGCGGTCAGGGAATTGACGTTCCAGGTGGCGATGCGCACGGCCGACGACCCGCTCAGCCCGGATCGGCCGGGGCCGGGTCCACCAGCACGAACAGGAGCTCGGCCTGACAGGCCAGCTCCCCCCCGACGGTGGCGCGACCCGAGCCCTTGCCGGCGCGCGCCGACATCCTTCCGAGGGTCACCTCCATGTCGAGCCGTTCACCGGGGACCACCTGACGGCGGAACCGGGCCTTCTCGATCCCGCCGAACAGGGGCAGCTTGCCGGCGTTGCGCAGATCGGCCAGCACGGCCACTCCCCCGAGCTGGGCCAGCGCCTCCACCATGAGCACCCCCGGCAGTGTCGGCCGGCCGGGGAAGTGCCCGGCGAAGAAGGCCTCCTGTCCGGTGAGCTGCCAGTACCCGGTCGCCGCCTGTCCGGGCTCGACCGAGGTGAGCTCGGTGACGAAGAGGAACGGGTCGCGGTGGGGCAGGTAGTCGTCGGCTCGCACGAACGGCGAGGTTACCGGCCCGGTGGTCCGGGGTGTGGTGGCCATGGGTCCGGTGGTGGTGGGAACGGCGGCGGTCGGGTGACGCCGTGGATCCGCCGACGGCTCCCGTCGCCGACCCCGGACGTCTATCGCCCGGCCCCGGGAAGGGCCAGCTCCGCCCGTCGTCGGGCGGCGTCGAGCGAGACCAGCACGAAGGGGCGGGTCTCCCCCTTGCTGAGCACCTGCCGGGCCCGGTTGGGTGGAGGATCGCCCAGGCCCCGCAGCGGGACGTGGCACAACATCCCTTCGACCTCCACGTGGGCGCCGTGCGACGTGAAGGACACCACGGTGCCGTCGAACACACTGCCCACGGGATGGTCGGCCACGAAGGTGAGGAAGGTGAGCGGATCGTTCAGCGCCTCGTGGCTCCCCGTCTGCCCGTCGGCGGAGCCGTCGCCGTCCGAGCCGCTCCTGGTAGTCGCCGGTCCCCTGGCGCCCGTCGTCCCCTTGGCCGCTCTGGCACCGGCGCCGACAGGCTTGCGGTCCTTGTCCGCCTTCTTGGCGACCTTGGTGGCCTTGGCCGCCTTGGTCGCTTTCTTGGCCTTGTCCGGCTCAGCCGCCTTGGCCGTCCTGGCCGCCGCCGTCTTGTCGGGCTTGGTCTTCTTGGTCGCCTTGGTCGCCTTGGTGCCCGCGGAGCCGTTGGCGGCCTTGGCCGCCTTGGGCGGCGACGCCGTGGACGCCTTCGACGCCTTCTTGGTCGTCTTGGTCGTCTTGGTCGTCTTTGTGACCTTGGCCGCCTTGACGGCGGCCGTCGCCTTGGTTCTCTTGGCCGGGCCGGTCACCGTGGGCTCCCCGTCCTCCTGGTCGGCGGTCCCGTCGGCGCGCTCGTCGATCGGGGCGGCCGCACCCGACCGGGTGCCCCGTCCCCCACGGCGCCGGGCCGGGGCGGCGACCGCGTCGGGGTCGTCGGTCGCCCCGCCCGCCTCGACGGCCTCGGCACCGGCTGCCTTGTCCCGCCTCGACTTGCCGGTGACAGCCCGGCTCTTCGCCCCCCGCACGGGGGTCCGGGGTGTGAAGATCCAGCCCACGCCGGGGACGGGCTTCCCACCGATGAGCCGGCCGGGCTCGAACAGCCACGGTCGCTCGGCGTGGAACTCCTGGAAGGAGTCGTTCGACAGCACGAGTGCGCCCGACTTCTCGGCGATCCTGAGGATGAACCCGTCCCCCCGTCCCACCGCCCCGGCCGGTGGGGTGATCATCTCCCCGTGTTCGAGCGCCTGTTCGAAGGCCGGGACCTCGGAGGGGTCGATCCGATGACCGAAGGACGCATCGACCACGACTGTGACATCGGACGTGGTGAAGCCCTTGTACTCCTCCAGGAAGGTGCGGATGGCCTCATCGAGCTGAGCCAGGCTGGGCAGGGTCCGGCCCTCGGTGGCGATGTTGGATCCGTCGACGACGATCCGGCGACGATCAGGGGGTTCGTGTTCCATAGACCTCCACAGTCAACCATCTGACCAGGTGAACCCCGACCATCCCGGGTGCCGGCCCGGGCCGGCGTGAGCCTCGCCGGCCACCGGGGGTCCGGGTGGGGACGGCGATCTAGGATGCGGCGGTGACCTCCGAAACCGGCCGCACCGAGGAGGCCACCGACCTCCTGCAGCACCTGATACGCAACCGGTGCGTCAACGACGGCACCGTCGCCTCCGGTCAGGAGCGGCGGAGCGCCGACCTGCTCGCCACCTACCTCGAGGGATCGGGCGTGGACATGGAGACGTTCGAGCCCGAACAGGGGCGGGCGTCACTCGTGGCGAAGATCCACGGATCCGATCCCGGCGCTCCGTCCCTCACCCTCCTCGGCCACACCGACGTGGTGCCGGCCAACGGCGACGACTGGCGGCACGACCCGTTCGGCGGTGAGCTCATCGACGGCGAGGTGTGGGGCCGGGGCGCCATCGACATGCTCAACCTCACCGCCACCATGGCCACCGGCGTCCGCCACCTCGCCCTCTCGGGGTTCCGTCCCGCGGGCGACCTCACCTATGTCGCCGTGGCCGACGAAGAGGCCCTCGGGGTCCACGGGGCCCAATGGCTGTGCGAGCACGTGGCCGACGAGGTCAACTCGGACTACGTCATCACCGAGTCGGGGGGTTTCCCGATGGGGGGAGCCGACGGCACCCCCCGCCTCCCGGTCGTCGTCGGCGAGAAGGGCGCGTTCTGGTGCCGGCTCACCGTCCGGGGCACACCCGGACACGGGAGCCAGCCGCTGCGCACCGACAATGCGCTGGTGAAAGCAGCCGAGGTCGTTCGCCGGATCGACGAGTACCGCCCCCAGGCCCAGCTCCACGAAGCGTGGACCCGGTTCATCGAGGGGATCGGCTTCCCCCCGGAACTGGCCGAGCCGCTGCTCGACCCGGACCGGATCGACGCCTTCTGTGACGAGCTCCCGATGGTGGGCTTGGCCCGCCAGGCCCACGCCTGCACCCACACCACGCTGGCGCCCACCATCGTGCGCGGCGGCACGAAGCTCAACGTCATCCCGGACCGGGTCGAGCTCGACATCGACATCCGTTCGCTCCCGGGCTGGGACGCCACCGATGTGCGCGCCATGCTGGCCGAGATCGTCGGGGACCTGGCCAACGACGTCGAGATCGAATTCTCCTCCGAGCAGGTCTCGACCATCTCCCCGATCGACACACCGCTGTGGGGGGCGCTGGAGCGGGTGAGCCAGGCGTTCTACCCCGGGTCCCGGACGGTCCCGTTCCTCACCGCCGGGGCGACCGACGCCCGGTTCCACCGGGCGCTGGGCTCGGTGGCCTACGGGTTCGGGATGCACAGCCAGGCCATCAGCTTCGAGCAGTACGGGGCCATGTTCCACGGCATCGACGAACGGGTCGACGTCGAATCGCTGCACCTGTCGACCGAGATGTGGATCGCCCTGGCCCACGACTTCCTGGTCTGAGGACTCCTCGGCGCGGACCGTTCCGCCGGTCGGGCTCAGCCGATGGCGCGGGTGAGCAGGTCCTCTTGTTCGAGGCGGTGCAGGGCCGCGCTGCCCGAGGCCGGGCTGGCCGACTCGGCCCGGCTCACGTGACGCAGGGTGTGGCTGTCGCGCAGGAGCTTGTGGAGGCGACCGTGCACGAAGTTCCACGCACCCATGTTCTCGGGCTCCTCCTGCAACCAGACGACCTCGTGGGCGTTCGGGTACCGGCCCAGGATGCCCTTGATGTTCGTGGTGGGCCACGGATAGAGCTGCTCCACCCGGGCCACGACGACCCCCCGACCGGGGTGGCCCAGCTCGTCCCGACGACCGAGCGCGTCGTAGGCCACCTTGCCCGTGCACAGCACCACCCGGGTCACCCCGGCGGGATCGAAGTCGTCACCGGACGCCGCCGGGTCGTCGAGCACCTCGGCGAAGGAACCCGACGTGAACGCGGTCATCGGTGAGCGGGCCTGGCGGGCCCGGAGCAACGACTTGGGCGTGAAGACGACGAGTGGCCGGCGGTCGACGCCCTTCACCTGGGAACGGAGCAGGTGGAAGTACTGGGCGGCCGTGGTGGGATCGGTGACTCTCAGGTTGCCCCGGGCACACAGCGTCAAGAACCGCTCGATGCGGGCCGATGAGTGCTCCGGCCCCTGACCCTCGTAACCGTGGGGCAGCAGGAGGGTGAGACCCGACTTCTGGCCCCACTTGTCCTCGGCCGCCACGAGGAAGTTGTCGACGATGATCTCGGCGCCGTTCCAGAAGTCGCCGAACTGGGCCTCCCAGGCCACCAGGTCGTCGGGGGCCTCGACCGAGTAGCCGTACTCGAAGCCGAGGCAGGCGTACTCCGAGAGCAGCGAGTCGCGGATGGTGAAGCGGCCGCCCTCCAGGCCGGCGAGGGGCACGTGTTCCGCACCGGTGGCGTGGTCGACCAGCACGGCGTGGCGCTGGGAGAAGGTGCCCCGGCGGGTGTCCTGGCCGGTCAGGCGCACGTTCGACCCCTCGAGGAGCAGCGAGCCGATGGCCAGTGCCTCGCCTAGCGCCCAGTCGATCTCGCCGTCGGCCACCATCTTGTCCCGCTGCTCGAACTGCCGGGCCAGCTTCGGATGGATCACGAAGCCCTCGGGGACCGAGCGCACCACCGTGGCGAGCCGCGAGAGCACCGAGGCGTCGACGCCGGTCTCCACCGGGGGGATCCACAGGTCGGGGACGACGTAGGCCGGGAGCACCGGCGCCGATCCGGAGGCCGATTCCGCCTGGGCCTCGGCCCTCGTCTCGTCGAGGGCGGCCTGCAACCGCGCCGAGAAGTCGTCGAGCGCCTGTTCCGCCTCGTCCAGCGAGATGTCCCCCCGGCGCACCAGCGACTCTGTGTAGAGCTTGCGCACCGACCGCTTGGCCTCGATGAGCGCGTACATCAGCGGCTGGGTGTAGCTCGGGTCGTCGCCCTCGTTGTGGCCGTGGCGGCGGTAGCAGACCATGTCGATGACCACGTCCTTGTGGAAGGCCTGGCGGAAGCCGAAGGCCAGCCGGGCCGCCCGGGCACACGCCTCGGGATCGTCGCCGTTCACATGGAAGATGGGGGACTGCACCATCTTCGCCACGTCGGTCGGGTACACCGAGGTGCGGGCGGCCTCGGGGGCGGTCGTGAACCCGAGCTGGTTGTTGATGACGATGTGGATGGTGCCGCCGGTCCGGTACCCGGCCAGCCCCGAGAGGTTCAGCGTCTCGGCCACCACGCCCTGGCCGGCGAATGCGGCGTCCCCGTGGAGAAGGATCGGCAACACGGGGAACGGGTCACCCGAACCGTCCTCGAACACCCGGCCCGAGCCCCGCTCGCCGCCGGCTGCGTCTTGTTTCGCCCTGGCCATGCCCACCACCACCGGGTCGACCGCCTCGAGGTGGGAGGGGTTGGAGGCCATGGTGATGGGGATGGAGTTGCCGTTCCGGCCCACGAACCGCCCGGTGGCCCCCTTGTGGTACTTGACGTCACCCGAGCCCTGGACCGACTCGGGGTCGAGGTTCCCCTCGAACTCCTCGAAGATCTCGCCGTAGGACTTGCCCACGATGTTGGCCAGCACATTGAGCCGACCACGGTGGGACATGCCCATCACCGACTCGGCCAGCCCCTCGCGCACCGCCTCGTCGAGGATGGTGTCGAGCAGGACGATCGCCGATTCGGCCCCCTCGAGGCCGAACCTCTTTTGACCCACGTAGCGCGAGTGCAAGAACCGCTCGAAGACCTCCGCGGCGTTGAGGCGACCGAGGATGTGGCGCTGCTCGTCGGGCGTGAGCTCCGAAGAGACGCCTTCGACGTGCTGTTGGATCCACCGCTTCTGCTCGGGGTCCTGGATGTGCATGTACTCGACGCCGAGCGTGCGGCAGTAGGCGTCGCGCAGCACGTGGAGGATCTCGTCCAGCGTGGCCAGGTCCTTGCCGGCCAGCCCGTCGGCCACGAAGTGCCGGGGCAGGTCCCAGATGGTCAGCCCGTAGTGGAGCGGGTCGAGCTCGGGATGGAGGACCGGGGGCTCGGCGTCGAGCGGGTCGAGGTGGGCGATGAGGTGGCCCCGAACCCGGTACATGTTGATCAGGGTCTGCACGTGGACCTGCTTGACCAGCCGCAGGTGGGCCCCCTCGCCCTCCTCGTCGAGGGCGCTCACGTCCTTCTCCCACCGCACCGACTCGTAGGGGATCTCGAGGGACTCGAACACCTCGTCGTAGAAGCCGTGACCACCCATCAGGCACTCGGACACGTAGGCCAGGAAGAGCCCGGACTCGGCGCCCTGGATGATCCGGTGGTCATAGGTGGACGTGATGGTCACGGTCTTGCCGATGCCCAGCTCGGCCAGGGTGCGCGGGTCGGCGGCCTCGAACCCGGGCGGGTACCCGAGGGCGCCCACCCCGACGATCAGGCCCTGGCCCGGCATCAGCCTCGGCACCGACTGCACCGTGCCGAGGGTGCCCGGATTGGTCAGGCTGACGGTCGTGCCCACGAAGTCGTCCGGGGCGATCTTGTTGGTATGGATCTTGCGGACCAGGTCCTCGTAGGAGCTGACGAAGCCCCGGAAGTCCAAGGCGTCGGCCCCCCCGATGCACGGGACCAGCAGGGTGCGGCTCCCGTCCGACTTCTCCACGTCGACGGCCAGACCGAGGCCCACGTGGCGGTGGCGGAGGACGCCCGGCGTCCCCTTGCCGTCGGCATCGGGGACGAAGGCGGCGTTCATGGCCGGTATGGCCATGAGCCCCTTCACGACGGCGTAGCCGATCAGGTGGGTGAAGCTCACCTTGCCGCCCGTCGTCCGGTACAGCTGGTTGTTGATGACGGTCCGGTTGACCTCGAGCAGCTTGGCCGGCACCGCCCGCACGCTGGTGGCGGTCGGCACCCCGAGCGAGGCCTCCATGTTGGCCACGATGCGCCCCGCCGCGCCGCGGAGCGGCACCGCCGACGGCTCGTCGTCGGCTGGGACCTCGGTCGGCGCCGGGGCCACCCTCTCGGTCGAGGACACGGCGCTGGCCGACGGTGGCGCCGCCGGAGCGGGCGCCGTCGAGGCCGGTGACGTGGTCACGAGGGGAGCCGCCAGTGCCGACGTGGACGGGGGGGCGAGCGGGCCACCGGCCGGCCGGTAGTCGGCGAAGAACTCCCGCCAGGAGTCAGAGACCGACGCTGGGTCGGCCCGGTAACGGTCGTACATGTCCTCGACCAGCCACGCGTTGGGCCCGAACGACCCGGCTCCGCCGCCGGCCGGTGACGACGACGCCGGCCGGTCGTCTCCTTCGGGCGTGGCACTCATCGTCGCCCAGCCTACCGGCACCGCCGTGGCCCACGGCCGGACCGGTGCGGCGATTCGGCACCGTCCGACGTTGCGTTAGCGTCGATCCCGTGGCCGAACCCCGCACCAGTGTCACCTGTACCTTCACGTTCGAAGCGGCCCACCGTCTCGCGTGGCATCCGGGGAAGTGCCGCAACCTCCACGGCCACTCCTACCGACTGGACGTGACCGTCGCCGGCCCCCTCGACGCCAACGGGGTGGTGATCGACTTCGACGAGCTGAGGTCCGTCGTCGATCGGGAGATCGTGGTTCCCTGGGACCACTGTGACCTGAACCAGGTCATCGACAACCCGACCGCGGAGCTCCTGGCCCACCGGGCGTGGGCGCTGCTCACCGCGGCCGGCCTCGACCTCTCGGCGCTCCGGCTGTGGGAGACCGACAACTCGTCGGCCGAGCTGACCGCCGGCACGCCCGCCTGATCGTGCCCGGGCACCTGGTCGTCCTGTCCGGGGGGCTCGACTCCACCGTCTGCATGGCCCTGGCCGACCGCGAGGGCGATCGACCGCCGCTCGCCCTCACCTTCGACTACGGGCAGCGCCATCGGACCGAGCTCGACCGCGCCGCCGGCGTGGCCGGCCACTACCGCTCAGAGCACCTGGTCGTGTCGCTCGAGACCTCCGCGTGGGGCGGGTCGGCCCTCACCGACCCCTCACTCGACGTCCCGACCGACGGCGGTTCCGCCGGAGGTGGCGGCGAGATCCCTGTGACCTACGTGCCCGCCCGTAACAGCATCTTCCTCTCGGTGGCCCTCGGTGTCGCCGAGGCGCGGGAGCTCGACACCGTCTGGATCGGGGTCAACGCCGTCGACTATTCGGGCTACCCCGACTGCCGTCCCGAGTTCATCGACGCGTTCCGCAGGGTGGCCGCCGTCGGGCAGAAGCGAGGGGTGGAGGGGAACCCGGTCGACATCCGCACGCCACTGATCGGGTCGACCAAGGCGGAGATCGTCCGGATGGGACTCGACCTCGACGCCCCGCTGCGGCTGACCTGGTCCTGTTACCAGGGCGGTGACGTCCCGTGCGGGGTGTGTGATGCGTGCCGACTCCGTGCCAGGGGTTTCGCCGACGCCGGGACCGCCGACCCGGCTCTCCCGTGACGAAGGTCGAGTTGACCTGATGGACCACGACTCGGGTGCCACCGGGGGCGACGGCCTCCTGGCCACCGAGGTCTTCTCGGCCATCCAGGGCGAGGCGGCCCTGGTCGGGGAACGTCAGGTCTTCGTCAGGCTGACCGGTTGCAACATCCGGTGTGCCTACTGCGACCAGCCCGAGGCCCTCGAGCGCAGACCGGGCCCGTGCCGCATCGAACAGACCCCGGGCCGGCGCGACTGGCGGACCGTCCCGAGCCCCCTGCCCATCGGCACGGTCGTCGACGCCGTCGAGCGGCTCTGGGGACTGCTCCCCCACCATTCGATCAGCCTCACCGGAGGCGAGCCGCTGATGCAGACCATCCGGGCGACCGAGCTGATCCGCCGCCTGGCCGCCGGCCGACACGCCGTCATGCTCGAGACCAACGGGACACTGGTCGCCGGGCTCGAACGGAGCCTCCCGTGGCTGACCTACGTCAGCATGGACCTCAAGTTGCCCAGTGTCGACGCCGAGCACGTGCGGCCGGACACCCAGCGCCGGTTCCTCGCCACCGCCGTCGGGTCCGGCGTGGTCACATGGGTGAAGATCGTGATCGGCCCGTCGACCGACCCCTCGGAGCTGGACGAGGCCATCGACATGGTGGCCTCCGTCGCCGGGGATCAGAGCCCAGCTCCGGACGTCTTCCTGCAGCCGGTGACACCGTTCGGAGCAGTCGAGCACCCACCCACGCCGGAACAGGTCCTCGCACTGCACGAGCGGGCCCTCCGGCGCTATCCACGGGTCAGGGTCGTCCCCCAGACCCACAAGGCGATCGGACAGCTCTAACCGGGCGCGCCGGGGGTGGACAGCACACGACGGCGGCCGGGAAGCACCCCGACCACCGTCGCGCGTTGACTCGAGCTGTCCGAGGAAGTCGATCAGCTCATTTCGAGACGACCGTCGGCTACTTGGCCTTGGTCAGCTTCGGAGCCGGGGCCTGGCCGTTCACGACCTTCTTGAACGACGCGCCGGCTGAGACCTTGGGGCTCTTCGACGCCTTGATCTTGATGGCCTCGCCCGTTTGGGGGTTGCGACCGGTACGCGCGGCACGCTGGGCACGATCGAACGTCAGGAAGCCGGTGAGGACGACCTTCTCGCCCTTGGCCACGTTGGCGACCACGACGTCCTCGAACCCGGCCAGCACGGCGGCCACGTCCTTGGAGGTCGAACCGGTGTGGGCGGCTACGGCCGAGATGAGATCGGTTTTGGTAAGGGACACTGTCTCTCCTTCGTCTTCGGAAGCCACAACAATGCACGATCCGGAGGACCCATGTGTGCATTTTGCGCCGAGAAGGCCCCGAACGACGCCGGAAACACCCGGCCGCACCCCCGCATCGGGGACGGCCGCCGTCACGTTCACCCATGTCACGAGCCAGTATGGCGACCCCCTGCCCCAGCTGCCAGGCTCTAGGACGATGTCGACGCCGTCCAACCTCTCGATCGCCGAACATCTCCCCTCGGACCCGGTCGCGACGGGGCCGGTGGTGGTGCTCGTCCACGGATCGCTCGACCGGTCGGCCAGTTTCGCCAGGGTGCTGAGGCGTCTCGGCGATCTCCACACGGTGGTCTACGACCGTCGCGGCTACCACCGGTCACGAGGGGCGCTGCCGCTCAACACCACGCTCGACGGGCACGTGGATGACCTGTTGGCCGTCATCGACGATCGTCCATCCGTTGTCGTCGGCCACAGCTACGGGGGCGACATCGCCCTCGGCGCCGCGCTCGGGGACGGGAACACCCCCATCCTGTCCGTCGCCGCCTACGAGCCGCCGATGCCGTGGCTCGACGTGTGGCCGACCAGCGCCAGGGTCGCCGCCGGGCCCATCGCCGGGGGGAGCGACGCCGGGTCACCTGACACCGATGGAGCGGCCGCCGAGCGCTTCTTCCGGCGCATGGTGGGTGACGCCGCCTGGGAACGGCTCCCCGAGGACGGGAAGCGGGCGCGCCGGGCCGACGGGCCCGCCCTGGCCGCCGAGATGCGGTCCATCCGGAGCGAGGAGGCGCCCTTCGACGTTGCCCGGCTCACCGTCCCGGCGGTCTTCGGGCGGGGCGGCGATTCTGTCGGGCGCCACCGAGACACGGTGGGCTGGCTCGTCGAGCACACACCGGGCGCCGAGCTCGTCGAGATCGGTGGCGCCCGGCACGGCGCCCACCTCACGCATCCCGACGCCTTCGCCGACTTCGTCCGCACCGCCGTGGCCCGGGCGGCCCGAACGGCGCCGACCGCCCCATGAACGTCCTCGTCACCGGATCCTCCGGTCTGATCGGCACCGCACTCACCGGGCGGCTGACGAAGGAGGGGGCAACCGTCGTACGGCTCGTGCGCGGCGACGCTACGACGTCGGAGGCCGGCACGGTCGCCTGGGACCCGGCGGGGGGGACCTTCGACCGTGAGGGCCTCGAACGCTCGGGCCCCTTCGACGCGGTGGTGCACCTGGCCGGGGCGGGCATCGGCGACCGGCGATGGTCACCGGAGCGCAAGAGGCTGATCCTCGAGAGCCGGACCGCGTCGACGGCGTTGTTGGTCGAGACGCTCCTGTCCCTGTCGTCCCGGCCGCCCGTGCTCGTGAGCGCGTCGGCCGTCGGCTACTACGGCGTCCGCGGCAGCGAGGAGCTGACCGAGGAGTCGTCATCGGGGACCGACTACCTGGCCGAGGTCTGTCGCGCCTGGGAGGGGGCGACGGCGCCGGCGGCCGACGGGGGCATCCGGACCGTGCTCGTGAGGACCGGCATCGTGCTCAGCCGGCGGGGCGGGGCGCTCGGCAAGCAGCTCCCCTTGTTCCGTCTCGGCCTGGGAGGCCGGATGGGGTCCGGTGTCCAGTTCCGGAGCTGGATCACCCTCGACGACGAGATCGGGGTCCTCCTGCGTTGCCTCGAGGATCCCGGGCTCGCCGGACCCGTCAACGCCACGGCCCCCGAACCGGCGACCGACGGTGCGTTGGCCAAGGCACTGGGCGACGCCCTGCACCGACCGGCGTTCCTCGCCGTCCCGGCCACGGCACTCCACCTGGCGCTCGGGACCGAGATGGCCGACGAACTGGTCCTCGGCGGTCAGCGGGTCCTGCCCGCCGTGCTGTTGGCGAACGGCCACGAGTTCGCCCACACCGACCTCGACGAGGCGGTGCGCTCGGTGCTCACCTCCGGCTAAAGCCATCCGGCCGAGCTGGACCGGCACACCGGCCCGGTACTCCCGTGGGAGCCTCCTCCGCCATTGGAGCCCGGTCCGTCTCGTGGCCGCCGAGCCCCACGGTTACGCTGTCGACGTCCGAAGCACCGGCCGGGGACGGCCCCGGGACGTCGACACCAGATCAGCGTCGACACCAGATCAGGAGGTGGGGTCCGACCGTGACCGAAGCAGCAGTGGTGAGCCACGAAGACCGGGGAGGGGCCGCCGGTCCTACCGGGATCACCCCGGAGCAGTTCGAGCAGGACGCCCGGTCCTTCCTCGACGCCAATGCCCCCCGGCGCACCCAGGAGAGCTTCGTGTGGGGCCAGGGGTCGGACAACGTCAGTCTCTTCCCCGAACGCACACCCGAACAGCAGGCGGCCGACCTGGCTGCGGCCCGGGCCTGGTCCCAGAAGGTGTTCGACGCCGGGTTCGGCTGGATCAGCGGACCGGTGGCCTACGGCGGGCGCGGCCTCCCCCGCGACTTCCAGAGGATCTACGCCCGCTTGGCCGCCGACTACGCCACACCGTCCCTCGCCGTCTACGGCATCGGGTTGGGCATGGTGGCCCCGACCATCCTCGACCACGGCACCGAGGAGGTGAAGCAGGCCTACCTGCGAGCCATGCACCGGGGCGACATCGTGGCCTGTCAGCTGTTCAGCGAGCCGTCATCCGGCTCGGACCTCGCCTCCCTCCAAACCAAGGCGGTGAGGGACGGCGACGAGTGGATCATCACCGGCCAGAAGGTGTGGACGTCCGGGGCCCAGGTCTCCGACATCGGCGAGATCATCTGCCGCACCGATCCCGATCTCCCCAAACACCGCGGCCTCACCGGGTTCGTGGTCGACATGCACGCGCCGGGCGTCGAGGTGCGCCCCCTGCGCCAGATGACCGGCGGCGCGTCCTTCAACGAGGTGTTCTTCACCGAGGTGCGGGTGCCCGACTCCCATCGTCTGGGTGACGTCAACGGCGGCTGGACGGTGGCCCTCACCACACTGATGAACGAGCGGGCGGCCATCGGTGGCGGCGGGGGTGGTGGCGTCGGCCTCCCCACCCCGGTCCGCCTCGTGGAGCTGGCCCGGGCCGCCGGGCGCTCCGACGACCCGCTGATCCGCCAGCAGCTGGCCGCCGTGGTCATCAACGACCGGGTGGCCCGATACACCAACCTTCGGGCGATGGCCAAGCTCGCCGTCGGTCAACTGCCGGGCCCGGAGATGTCCCTGGCCAAGTTGTCACTCACCGCCAACATGGTCCGCACGTGCGACCTCGTATCCTCCCTCCTCGGCCCGGCGCTCGTCACCGACACTGGGGCCTGGGGGACCTACGCATGGTCCGAGTTCCTGTTGGGCGTGCCCGGGATGCGGGTGGCCGGTGGCACCGACGAGGTGCTGCACAACATCATCGGCGAGCGGGTGCTCGGGCTGCCGAAGGAACCCTCACCCCACTAGGAGGACCGGGGCGACCCGGGTCAACGGAAGGCCATCTCCTCCACATACGACCACGAGCGCCGGTGGAGCGAGGTGAGCCCGTTGCCGTCCAGCGCCCGGCGGTGCACCGGTGACGGGTATCCCTTGTTCCGATGGAAGTCGAACGCCGGGAAGCTCGGCGACAGGCTCCGCATGTGGCGGTCGTGGGTGACCTTGGCCAGAATCGAGGCGGCGGCGATCGAGACGCACGCCGAGTCGCCCCGGACCACGGTGCGCACGTGGGGAACGAGCGATCCGGGGACCTCTTCCCCCTCCGGTGCGCTCACGTAGTCATAGCTCCCGTCCATCAGGACGGCTTGGGGGGTGAGCCGGAGCCCCCCGAGAGCCCGCCAGGCCGCCAACCTCAGGGCCGCGGTCATGCCCAGTCGGTCGCACTCGGCCGCCTCGGCGTGGCCGACCGACCAGTCGCTGCACCAGCCCGTGATCAGCGGGAACAGGGCCTCGCGGACCTCCTCGGTGAGCTCCTTCGAGTCCCGGACCCCGGGAGGGGGCTCGCGGTCGGGCTCGAAGACCACCACCCCCACCGACACCGGTCCGGCCCAGGCGCCCCGCCCGACCTCGTCCAGGCCGGCGACCACCTCGAACCCGAATTCGGTCAGCGACCGCTCCTGCACACCGTCCGGCGGCGGGGGCGCGCCGCGGCGTCTTCGGTCGGCCCGTGCCGCTCCCGGCGCCTTCCGCCTCCGTCCGGGCGGCGCACCCGGAGCTGTGACCGTCGCGCGACCCACGGTGACGAACCTATCGCCTGGGCACCCCCCACGGGCGGTGGGCCCGCCCCGGGCCCGGTGCGGCGCCGAGTCGTGCCGGTGAGCCGGCCGTCGGTCCCCCTACGGGGCCAGGGTGAAGACCTCCGCACTGTCGGCAGGGACGCTGAGGTCGTCCGGCGAGCCGGCGGCCGGGGTCGACGGGGTGAAGGTCACGCCGTCCGACGAATCGAGCGACGGTGCGTCCAGCTGCTGGGTCGAGACCACCTGTGCGGTCGGGTCGAGGTTCAGCGACAGCTGGTCCAGGTCCGACCCGGTCGTGTTGTCCACCACCACGGCGACGTCGCCGTCCGGGACGCGCACCGCGTACTCGCTGACCCCGACGGGGAGGGGGGCGGTGCCGACCACCCTGGTCCTGAGCAGCTGGCCGCCCTCCAGCGAGCTCACCAGCTGCAGGCCGTAGAAGAGCGGCCGGGCCTCCAGGGTGGCCGGTGCCGAGGGATCGGGCACGCACAGCGGCGTGTAGCTGTTGCAGTTGGCCGGGTTCATCTGGATGTTGACGGAGGACACGCCGTCGGTTGCCGCCTCCAAGAGGGCGTGCACCGCCCACAGCGACGACGCGAACTCATAGGCGGCCGGAGACGAGCTCTCACAGGCGATGGAGTTCATCTCGTCGAGGACCAGTGGCGCACGGGCCCTCTTGGCCGCCGAGGCGGCATCGTCGACGAAGTAGTGCTCGGATGACCACGTCTGCGGCGACAGCAGCTGGTCGGCGCTCACCGGGGTGCTGCTGCAGTCGATGTAGGGGTAGTAGTGCTGGGTGAACGAGGAGATTCCCTTCTCGGTCCTCGCCGTGACCGAGGGGAGCCACTCCGTCGTGAAGAAGTCGGGCCCGGCGATCGACACACCGGGGTCGGCGCCCTCGATGGCGGAGCGGTAGGCGTCCCAGTTGGTCAGATACGCCGGATAGGTCGTCGGGACACCCACGATCGGCACGGTGACGAAGGACAGGAAGTAGGAGTAGAGGTCCGGCTCGTTCCCGATCTCCACCTGGCGCAACGACGGGCCCAGCGCCGATTGGGCCGTCTGGACCTCGTCGGCGGCGGCCGCCGGGTCGTAGCGCAACAGGTTGACGCCGAGGTCGACCGACCAACCGGAGGCCTGCGCCAGCTCCCCCACCGTGGCGAGGTCGCCCGGGGTGACGGCGAAGGTCGCCCACGACGGCAATGGGGCCGGCTCCGGTTGCCACACCGCGTCCAGCTCGGAGGTCTGGCCGCCGAATCGGAGGTTCCCCTGGCCGAGCTCGGCCAGGAAGGAGGTGAGGTTCGACTGGGTCGGGTCGAGGTAGGGGCTGGCCAGCGTCGTGGCCTCGAAGGTCAGCCCGACGAAGTGGCTCGAGACCGAGTGCGCCGTCGGGCGGCCGATCCTGACGACGGTGCCGGGTTTGGCGCGGCCGGCCGCTCCCGCCGTCGACCCGGCGCCGACGACCGCCAGGGCGACGGCCACGACAGCCGCCAGGCCGAACACCGGCACCCGCCGAAGGTACATATCGGAACCCTACCCGGGATGCCTCGGGGGCTCCTCGTGGAGCCGGCTGCGCACGAGCTTGCCCATGGCGTTGCGGGGCAGTTCGTCGACCACGTGGAGCACCCGGGGTCGCTTGAAGGCGGCCAGCGTCCCGGAGGTGAACTCGACCAGCTCGTCGAGGGTGGGTGGCTCGCCGTCGGCCACGATCCAGGCCGTGACCACCTCGCCCCACTCCTCCGACGGCGTGCCGCCCACCGCCGCCTCGGCCACCCTCGGGTGGGTGGTGAGCACGTCCTCCACCTCGTTCGGGTAGACGTTGAAGCCGCCCGAGATGACCAGCTCCTTGGCGCGACCCCTGATCGAGAGGTAGCCGTCCTCGTCGGCGCCGACGTCGCCGGTGTGGAACCAGTCCGGCCCTCCGTCGGCGGAGGTGGAGAACGCCTGCCGGTCGGCCCCAGGGCGCTCCCAGTAGCCACCGAAGACGTTGGGCCCGCGCACCAGGATCTCCCCGTCGTCGGCCAGCATCACCTCCACCCCCGGCAACGGGAAGCCGACCGTCCCAGCCCTCCGCTCCCCTTCATAGGGGTTGGACGTGTTCATCAGCGTCTCGGTCATCCCGTAACGTTCGAGGACCGGCTGCCCCACCGCCCGGCTCACCCGGGCGTGGAGGTCGGCGGGCAGGGGTGCAGATCCGGACACGCACAGTCGCAAGCGGGCGAACGCCGAAGCCCGATCCGAAGCGACGATGCGGTGGTACATGGTGGGCACGCCGAAGAACAACGACGCGCGGTGCCGCTCGACGGCGTCCGCCGCCTCGTCGACGTCGAAGCCGGGGAGCAGCACGGCCGATGCTCCCGACGACAGGGTTCCGTACACACCGACACAGAGTCCGTGGGCGTGGAAGACGGGCAGGCAGTGGACGAGTCGGTCGTCGGCGCCCCACCGCCAGGCGATCCGCACCGCCTCGGTGCCGGCCAGGAGGTTGCCGTGACTCAGCACCGCGCCCTTGGGTGCACCGGTGGTACCCGAGGTGTACATGACGAGGGCCGCATCACCGGGCACGGCGGCGTCGAGGATCCCGGGTGCGACCGGGTCGGGTTCGGGCAGATCCACGTCCGGACCCGCGACCACGACGGGTCCCGCTGCCGCGTCCCGGATCCAGGCCTCCTGGTCCGACCGCTCCACGATGGCCGCGGCCGGTCGCACGTCGCGGACGATGTGGGCCATCTCCCGCTCCGAGTACGCGGTGTTCACCGGGACCACGACCAGTCCGGCCCGGAGCGCCCCGACATGGGCCACGAGCGAGGTGACCGTCGACGTGGTGGACCAGACCACCCTGTCCCCCGGCGCCAGGCCGCCACGCTGCAGCCGGACCGCCACCCGGGCGGTCGCCTCGGCGAACTCCCCCGCCGTCCACCACCGGCCGTCCCGCGGACCCCCGGCCGGGCCCGGCCCCGGCGGAGGGGTACGGGCATCCAGCCACAGCGGGGCATCCGGGGCGGCCGCCCAGCGGCGCGACCAGACTTGCGGCAACGACCCACCGCTGACCAGGTCGGTCGCCGCGAGGTCGAGCCCCGGTGGTAGGTGGTCACGCCAGGGCCGCAGGGGGTCCTCCTCGGTGTTCGGCCGAAATTCCGGCCCGATCGGCCGGCCTCGGCCCCTGTCTTAGCGGAACCGGCACCCGCCGGCATCCCGGGGTGGGTCGGCGGCAACGGGGTGCGATGGCTCGGCGTACTCTTTGCGTCGGGCACAGGCCGTGGTGGAACGTGCGGGAAGGGAGTCGGCGATGGGGTTGATGGACAAGGTGAAGGCGTCCGCCGAGGTGGGGCTGGCCAAGGCCACCGAAGCGGGCAAGGCCGGCCAGGCCAAGCTCGACGCCGCCCAGGCCAAGCGCAAGGCGGACCTCCTCCTCCAGGACCTCGGCCGGGCGGCCTACGCCGACTCCCAGGGCAGGGCGACCGATCAGACCACCAAGGAGGCCGTGCGGATCGTCGCCGAGCTGCAGGCCTACGAGGCGGAGTTCGGGCCCCTCCCCTCATGAGCACCGCCAGTTCCGAGAGGCGCGAGTCCGGCATCCCGGCCGGCCGGCCCCGCCGGGTCGACATCGTCCCCCACACCCACTGGGACCGCGAATGGTACGAGCCGTTCCAGACGTTCCGGCTCAAGCTGGTCCGCATGGTCGACGGACTGTTGGACCAGCTGGAGCGCGACGACTCGTACTCCCACTTCCTCCTCGACGGCCAGCTGGCGGTGGTCGACGACTACCTCGAGATCCGCCCGGAGAACGAGGGTCGGCTGCGCGCCCTGGCCGCCAGCGGGCGGCTGGATCTCGGCCCGTGGTACATCCTCATGGACGAGTTCCTCGTGTCCGGGGAGACCATCGTCCGGAACCTCCAGGCCGGTATCCGGCGGGGCGCCTCGTTCGGCGGCGTCATGGAGGTGGGCTACCTCCCCGACATGTTCGGCCACGTGGCCCAGATGCCCCAGATCCTCCGCGAGGCGGGGTTCGACCACGCCGTGGTGTGGCGCGGGGTCCCCTCCGCGGTGGACGGCACCGCCTTCCACTGGCGGGCACCGGACGGCTCGGTCGTGCGGGCCGAGTACCTGGTGGCCGGCTACGGCAACGGGGCAGCCCTCCCCGACGACGCCAAGGCCCTGGTGCGCCGCCTCGGCTCCACGGCCGAGGAGGTGGCCTCGTTCCTGCGGGCGGACGACGCCCTGTTGTTGATGAACGGGACCGACCACCACCACCCCCAACCCTGGCTCGGTCGGGTGGTGGCCGAGGCCAACCAGATCCAGGGCGACTTCGAGCTGGTCGTCACCTCACTGTCGCAGTACCTGGCCGCCACCTCCGACGACGGCCTCACCGAATGGTCCGGCGAGCTGCGGTCGGGCGCCCGTGCCGACCTGCTCATGGGGGTCGCCTCCAACCGCGTCGACGTGAAACAGGCCGCGGCGCACGCCGAGCGCTCCCTCGAGCAGATGGCCGAGCCGCTGTCGGCGCTGTTCCTGCCGGCCGCGCACTGGCCGGAGTCGTTCTTGAACCTGGCCTGGACACTGATGATCCGCAACTCGGCCCACGACTCGATCTGCGCCTGCTCCACTGACGACGTGGTGGACGCGGTCCTCCACCGGTACGCCGAGGCACGCCACATCGGCGATGGCCTCGCCGACGAGGCGCTCGACACGATCGCCCGGTCCATGGCCAGCTCCGGGCCGGTGGTGGTCAACCCCTCGGCGCGCCACCGGGGCGGCATGGTCGAGGTGGTGGTGACCGCAGCTGGCGACCCCGGGCCGGACGTGCAGGTCCTCTCCGAACGCCTCGGACTTCCGGGGTCGATCACCCTCGACGCCGAGACCGTCCGCACCATGCTCGGACTCATCCAGGGGTCACGCATCGACGCCGACAGCTACATCACCGACGTCTCGCTCGCCGAGGACGAGGAGGGGATCGAGGTCACCGTGGTGATCGGTACCGAGGAGCGAGAAGGCGTGCCCGTCGAGGAGACCAAGCGCGAGCTGTTCACCCGGCTCATGGCGAGACCGGACACCCGGGTCCGCCTTACCCTCGACCAGCCACCGGTGCGTCGGGTGCTGGCCCGACTGCAGGACGTACCCGGGTTCGGCTGGGCCCACTACGCTCCGGCCCCGTTGGCCCATCCCGTGCAGGTGCTCGACGCGAGCCCGGAAGGAGGTCCGCCCGCGCCGGGGGACACCGGCGTCACGGTGACCAACGGCCTCGTGACCGTCGTCGTCGACGGCAGGACCGGCACGTTCTCGGTCGACGGGATCGCCGGCTACGGGCGGCTGGTGGACGACGGCGACCACGGGGACACCTACAACTATTCGCCCCCGGCCCACGACACCGTGATCGACACCCCGGACGCGGTGGCGATCCTGGTGGGCGATCGGGGTCCGGTCCGGGGGACCGTCACGGTGACCTCCACCTTCGCGTGGCCGGACCGTGTCGACGGCGAATCGAAAAAGCGGGTCGGCCGGCACGTGGTCGAGGTGTCGACCGTCCTCGAGGTCCGCGCCGACGAGCCGACCGTCCGTGTGCACACCTCGTTCGTCAATCCGTCACGGGACCATCGCCTGCGGGTGCACCTGCCCCTCCCGGTGCCGTCCCCGGGCTCTCGGGCCGAGAGTGCCTTCACCGTCGTCGAGCGGGGACTGACCGCCGAGGGTCGTGCCCTGGAGTTCCCGACCCCGACCTTCCCGTCGCGACGCTTCGTGTCGGCGGGCGGCCTCACCGTGGTCCACGACGGCCTCGTGGAGTACGAGTTGGTCGACATCGGGACGGCGACGGACGGCGGCGGGGACACCGGAGAGGATCCCGGTGCGAGGGCACCGGCCGGGGAGGCACGTACGCTGGCGCTGACCCTCCTGCGGTCGACCGGGATGCTGTCGCGCCTCGGGATGGCCACACGGCCCATGACGGCCGGTCCGATGACCCCGCTCGAGGGGCCGCAGCTGATCGGCCCGGTCAGCGTCCGCTACGCGCTGGCACTCGGTGACGTCGATCCGTATGCCATGGCCGAGGATGTGCTCGTCCCCCTGGCCACCAGGGCGTCGTTCGGGGGCGGCGATCGACCGGACCGTGGCTCGGCGCTCTCGATCAGGGGCGGCGAGGTCTCGGCGGTGCGCAGGGAGGCCGGTCGGCTCGAAGTCCGCGTCTTCAATCCCCACGGGACGAGCACGCGGATCGAGATTCCCGGGCGTTCCGGATGGCTGATCGACCTACGGGGCCGCCCCCTTGCCCCCTTCGAGGGAGGGTTCGACCTCCGGGCCCAGGGGATCGCCACCGCCCGGCTCGACGAGGGGTGACCCCCCGGCGGCGTCGGGCGCGAGCGCGACGTGGTGTCCGTCGGCTGCGCTGACGTCGGTCTCGGGTGACCTGCCGTCGAGGGGCAGTGTGCCCCGCGTCACGCTCTCTCCGAGGTCGCGGAGCTCGTCCAGTTCGCGCAGGACGTCGTTGAGCCGGTCCCACCGCATGTTCCGCCGCCGGTCCACATTCGGGTCACTGCCGGTGCGCCTCAGCTTCCACGCCTGCACGCGGCCGATGTCCTTCAGCGTGCGGGCCCTGAGGGCCCGCATCTCGAACCCCTCGGCGCCCTCGGCGACGAGGGCGGCACGGAAATCGCTGGACACCAGCACGGTGCCGGGGTTGGCCACGCCCACCAGCCGACTGGCCAGATTGACCACCTGCCCGTAGAAGTCCCCGTCCTGGATGAGGACCGGGCCGATGGCCAGCGCGACCCGCACGTCGGACAGCAGCTCGTCGCCGGCGTAGGCCTCGGCCAGGCTCAGCCCGATCTCGGCTGCACTGGTCGCCGACTGCACCACGAACATGACCTCGTCACCGATCATCTTGACCACCCGGCCGCCGAGGGCGACCACGGTGTCGTGGGCGAGCTCCTCGAACCGGGAGACCACCGCGGCCAGCTCGTCGTCGCTGAGGTGTTGACTGAGCATCGTGTAGCCGACCATGTCGGCGAACCCGACCGCGGTAACCGGGCTGGTTCCCGCCACGGAGCCCCGGGAGCGGAGCATCATGGAACGGCGGGTGGCCGCCTGGAGATGGCGGCGCCAGACGTACTCGAGAAGGCGGGCCATGGCGGCCAGCGAGATGTCCGCCTGGCGGGCGAACTGGTCGGCGTCGAGAACACTGTCACCCGAGGGCACGAGAATGGGCGCAGTCCCCGGAGCGGCCTCGGCCTCGGCGATGCGGGCCATGGAGGAACCGATGACCCGGGCCATCTGGACGGCGGTGTCGAGGTCGACCAGGTCCATGGCCACCATCGTCTGGAACAGTCGGACCGCCTCGATGTCCATGTCGGTGAAGACGGCCTCGTCGTCACCCACGTCGAGGAAACCGAGGGCGCGCCAGAACCGCCGGGCGAGCTCGATGGGGATGTCCGTCTGTTCGGCCACCTGGGCCTGGGTCAGTCGTTTGCCCGCCGGCACCAGTAGGCGGTCGACCATCAGCAGGTCGACCACGTCGTCGGCCACCGCCCGGTCGATCTCCTCCTCGGTGCAACCGAGCTCGGCCAGGACGGCACGGACCCGGGCCAGCGCCTCGATCCGCCGTTGGCCTTGCTCCGGTGCTCGGTTCGCCACCCTTCCACCCTAGGTGAGGCCCATCGCCGCGGTGGTCCTTCCGGGCACGCACCTACACTGATCCTGTGCCAGCTGCCGACCTTGGTTCACCGGCGTCCGGGCGAAACCTCACCGTCGGCCCGCGTGCGGTGCTGATCCCCGTCAAGGCGTTCGGTCACGCGAAGCGGCGCCTGCACCTGGCCATGAGTGCCCCGGCCCGCGCCGAGCTGGCCCGGGCCATGGCCGACCAGGTGGTGGTTGCCGCCCATCCGCTCCCCGTCGCCGTGGTGTGCGATGACGTCGCCGTGGCCGAGTGGGCACGTGACCAGGGAGCCCTGGTGGTCTGGGAACCGGGTCGCGGCCTGAACGGGGCCGTGGAGGCCGGTGTGGCCCATCTCCGGGAAGCGGGCGTCGACCAGGTGACCGTCGCCCATGCCGACCTGCCGCGGGCGACCGACCTCGCCGAGGTCGGCGAGTCGGCCGGGATCACCATCGTGCCCGACCGGCACGGGAACGGGACCAATGTCATCGCACTGCCCACCGCGGCACACTTCGCGTTCTCCTACGGTCCCGGCTCCTTCGCCCGCCATCTGGCCGAGGCCCGTCGCCTCGGGTTGCCCCTCCGTGTACTCGACCGCCCGGACCTGGCCCACGACGTCGACGAGCCCGGCGACATCGTGCCGGTGGGCCACACCACGGTGACGGCGGCGCACACCCGCCCGACCCCGGTATGAGCGACGGTCCTCGGGACACCCGCCCCGCCTCGGGCATGCCCGTCGGCGACCTCCCGGGCTCCGGCCCGGTGACCAGCGACCTGGACGTACCCCGCCGCGCGCTGGCCATCGGGGCCCATCCCGACGACATCGAGTTCGGGTGCGGCGCCACCCTGGCCAGGTGGGCGGGCTCCGGCTGCACCATCCACCACCTGGTGCTCACCGACGGCTCGAAGGGGAGCTGGGACCCGCATGCCGATCTCGACCGGTTGGTGGCCGAACGAATCGAGGAGTGCCGCGCTGCGGCACGGGTCGTCGACGGACTCCCGCCCGGAGCGACACTCCCCACCGACCGCGTGGTCTTCCTCGGGCGGATCGACGGGGAGCTCGAGAATCGGGCCGACGAACGCCGAGAGGTGGTGCGTGTCATCCGCCGTGTCCGACCCGACGTCGTGCTCGGACACGACCCCTGGCGCCGGTACCGGCTCCACCCCGACCATCGCGCCGCGGGATGGCTGACCACCGATGCGTTGGTGGCGGCGCGCGACCCCCACTTCTTTCCCGAGCTCGACCTGGAGCCCCACCGGCCCCGATCACTCCTGCTGTGGGAGGCCGACCAACCCGACCACGTCGAGAGCGCCCGAGGGTTCGGTGCCACCAAAGTCGAGGCCCTGCTGTGTCATCACAGCCAGTTCGAGTCGACCATGGGCATCGGAGGGGCAGCGCAGGCAGGTGCGAGTGCCGATGAGGCCAGGTCCCGCTTCGCTTCGAAGGTGCAACGCCAGCTCGCCGAGCACGGTGCACTGGGCGAGATCCCCGCCGGAGAGGCGTTCCACCTGATCGACGACCTCTGATCGACGCCCAGCCGTGAACGTCGTCGCACGCGGGCCATGGACGGCAAGTCGTCCCCCGTCACGGGGGCCGGACAGCACAGCAGGGGCCCGAAGGCCCCTGCTGTCCACTGCTCGGGCGTGGCACGTGAGGTGCCCCGCCCGTTCCTAGCGGGTGCAGCTCACCGCTTCGCGGTCCGCCTCGTCGCCTTGCGGGCCGGAGCCTTGCGGGTCGCCTTCCGGGCGGTGGTCTTCCGGGCTGCGGTCTTGCGGGCCGGAGCCTTGCGGGTCGCCTTCCGGGCGGTGGTCTTCCGGGCTGCGGTCTTGCGGGCCGGAGCCTTGCGGGTCGCCTTCTTGGCTGTGGTCTTCCGGGCTGCGGTCTTCCGGGCTGCGGTCTTGCGGGCCGGAGCCTTCCGAGTCGCCTTCTTGGCGGTGGTCTTCCGGGCTGCGGTCTTGCGGGCCGGAGCCTTCCGAGTCGCCTTCTTGGCGGTGGTCTTCCGAGCTGCGGTCTTGCGTGCAGGAGCCTTCTTCACCGCCTTCTTCGCGGTCGACTTCCGGGCGGCTGTCTTCTTGGCCGGAGCCTTCCGAGTCGCCTTTTTGGCTGCTGCTTTCTTTACTGCCATTGTGTCTCCCTCCTTAGGGTTCAACGCCTGTTTGAACGCCGAACCGGTGGCGAACCGGACACCTTTCGACGCGGGGATCGGTACCACTGCACCCGTCCTCGGATTCCGACCTACGCGAGGACCACGGGTGATGGGGGTGAACGCCCCGAATCCGATCACTGTGACCTTTCGTCCGGACCGGACTTCGGTGACGATCGTTCCGAACACTTCGTCAACGACATCTTCAACGATCCGGCGCGACGACATCGTCGACGCGCTGATCGTTTTGACGAGTTGCGATTTGTTCAAGACCACCTCCTCAGCGATACATAACTCCTACCAGCAAAATGGCAATTCACGCCCAGGTCAAGCACCTTTCCACGCGCGAGGGCGCAGACGACACCGTCGAGCGACCGCCGATTCAACGCACACGCGGAACAAGCTGAGGCCCCGACCAAAGCAACCGCCAACTGGTGTGGACAAAAAACCTTTTGTTTGCAAGGATTATTCGACGTCACTCGGAGACGTCCCTGTCGCTGGATGCAACGTCCGCCGTCGTTCCCATTGAAGAATCCGCACGATGACGAGGCGAAATCAGGTGACGAAAAAAATTCTCTCAAAGTCCACACATCGCGCCGTAATGCTGCATCGCGTCGCACTCGACACGTCACGCGCCGCGCAGCACGGCACCTATCTCGGTGGCGATCACCACGGTTGGCGCTTCGTCCATCCGGAGCATTCGGTGATGGTTCTCGGGCCTCCGCGTTCGGGGAAGACGACATCGTTGATCATCCCCAACGTGCTCGCCGCCAACGGCGCGGTGGTCTCCACGTCGACCAAACCCGATGTGCTCGACGCCACGGCCGCCGCTCGCTCCGCCATCGGACGAACGTGGCTCTTCGATCCGACCGGATCGATCGACCGCGGACGGCTCCGAGCCGAGCTTCGATGGTCACCGATCCAGTCGTGTGCCACGTGGACCGGCGCCCTGTCGATGGCCCGCTCGCTGGTCATGGTGGGCGCGATCTCGACCGGCGGGGCGCCGAGCAGTGGCGGCAGCCACTGGACCGAGCGCGCCCAGGCGTTGCTGGCCCCACTGCTCTTTGCTGCCGCTGTCGACGAAAACGACATGCGCACCCTCCTGACCTGGGTTGATCGTCATCAGGCCCTGCCCGCCCAGCAGATCCTCTCCGGCGGGACGGAGCCCGGTGCGGTTCTCGCCCGCAACCTGCTGGACGGCATCGTGGCCACCGATCCGAGGGAGTTGAGCGGCATCTGGTCCACAGCATCGGGAGCCCTCGCCGGGTTCCGCTCCGAACGGGCGCTCGCAGCCACGACGGAGCCGAACTTCGATGCCGAACGGTTCGTCCGGTCTGCGGATACCGTCTACATCGCCGCCCCGGCCCACCTCCAGGCTCAGGTGGCGCCGATGGTGGTCGGACTGATCGAGGACATCCGCCAGGCCACCTACGCCCACGCCGCCGAGCGCGGCACCGGTGCAGGGATCGCACCACCGGTCCTGTTGGCGCTGGACGAGGTGGCCAACGTCGCGCCGTTGCCCGACCTCCCGTCGATGATCAGCGAAGGAGGTGGTCAGGGACTCGTCACCATCGCCTGCCTGCAGGATCTCTCCCAGGCCCGGCATCGTTGGCCCGGCCATGCCGACGGGTTTCCGTCCCTCTTCGGCACGACCGTGGTGCTGGGCGGGATCGGTGACGTGGGCACCCTCCGCGCCCTCTCCGCACTGGCCGGCGAGGAGGAGATCCCCACCCGGACGCTGTCGGCCGGTCGATCGATGACCGGCCATCCGTTCACCGACCTCCTCACCGGCGGCCGACCCCAGTTCGGAGAGAGCGTCTCCACCCAATGGCGTCCGCGACTGCCGGTCGACGCCATCACCCGCGGGAGGGTGGGGCACGCGCTCTCCTTCGATCAGCGCAACGAACCGACGTGGATCACGTTGACGCCGTCGCATACCGACGAGCCCTGGTGCACACTCAGGGGGCTCGACCGGGCGGTCGAACGGGAACGCCACGGGACCGGACTGGCCCGGGGGGCGGATCGCGCCGCCGTCATCCCCGCCGGGCCCGGTTGGGGCAGTGAGCGCTGAGCCGGTGCCCGGGGGCGGGCCGGGCCGCCACCCAGGGGTTCATCGGCCGAGCTGGGCCACGGCACGCCGCCCCGAGCGCACCGCGCCGGCGACCTCGTGACCCGGGCCTTCGATGCCGCCCACCCGCTCGGACGGGCCGGGGGTGCGCGTCGGCCCGCTCCGATCGTCGGGAGCCCGGTCCCACAGCCAGCCCGCATCCCGGTCGACCACCCGGAGGACCTCGGCCGCCGGCCACCGTCGGGACACGATCGGCCTCCCGCCGGACCCACCCTCGGCGGGACCGGTCCGGCAGGCGTCGGCGATCCGACCGACTGCCGACTCGATGTCGGCGGCGCCCGCTCCCCTGGTGGTCGAGGAGGCAACCGCGGCGACCAGATCCCGGGGGTACACGGCCCGTCCGGCCATACCCAGCGCTTCGAGGTGTGATCGGATGCGGTCCGGATCGAACGTGCCGGTGGACGGACCGGTGCCCGCCCGGACACCGAGACCCACTGGACGGGTCAGGTCGCCGAGGTCGTGCCCGAAGTCGACCGCCCGCGCACGCCACTCGGCCTGGAGGGAGCTGACGGAGCGGCTGCGGTCCTTGTCGGGTCGGGTGGCGTGGAACGCCCCGTTCGTGCGCCCGGAGCTCCGTGCGGTGCGTTGGTGGTCGTGGATGTACTCGTCGATGGACGACGTACGGGTCGAGAACAGTCGACGCAGCCCTCGGTCGACCCCCACCACGTCGCCCAGCCCCGAGGGGTCTACCTCCCACGCCGCCCCGAGCCGTTCGCTCAACTCGAGCCGGAGTCGGGCGTGGTAGATCCCCTGGGCTGCCGGGGCGTGGACGAAGATCCGCCGGCTGTCGACAGCCGACCAACGCCCGTCGACCCCCTCGCCCACGTTGGCCACCACCAGGTGGGTGTGGAGATGGGGATCGAGGGCACGACTGGTCCGGTGGACAAACGACCCGGCCACCATGCCCGTCGAGGGCAGATACGCCACCACGCCGCGATGGACCCTCCGCACCCCCACCGCCGAGCGCCCGAGGTAGCCGACCGCCTCCGCCACCGCCACGCCGTGCCCCTCCCCCACGGCCTGGGCGATCTCGGCGGGAGCCAGCATCGCCAGGATGCTCACGGACTTGGGTGCGCCGAAGGTCAGGTCGTAGCCGGAGACGTTACGGCGACCGCGTAGCCGGCCGAGGTCCGTCCCCGACTGCGGGTGTCGCCCCTCGAGGACCGAGGCGAAGGCCGGCGCCTCAACGACGCCTTCGAGGCCCAGCACCGCTGCGCCGCCGCCTGTCCAGATGCCGGGGGACTCCCCCACGACCGGGCTGGACTCGGCCCGGCCCGGCGCGAGGTCGTCGACGTAGTACCGGTGGCCGTCACCCCGGACCACGTGCACCTTCAGCACCGGACCGTCGGCGGCGCCGGTCCGGGGTCGCCTGATGCGCACGCAGGTATGGAATGGCCCACTCCCCACAGATGGCACCGCAGCCTGGCAGGCCCCTAGCCGGTCACCTTGCCCACTCCCTGACCGGACTCCTGTATTCCCTGCGTCCGGCGTCGCTGCCCACCGCGGCCGCCGTCCCACCGCCAGACGGCGTGACCTGTCAGCGCGTGACCGCCTGGGTGGAGGGGGACGCCGACCGGTAGCGGTCGAGGATGCGAGCGGCCGCCTGAGCGGCCGTCGACCGGTGGTCCTCGGGGTGCACGATCCGGGCATCGGGACCGAGCCGCAGCAATAGGCGCTCCAGCCAGGCCTCGCCGCCCACGAAGACTTCGAGCTCGACCCGGCCGTCGACCGGCTCGGGCGGCCCGGCCGAGGGGATGGACTCGACGAGCCACGCACTCGAGGCGTCGAGTGACAGCCGGACCCGCTGGCTGTCGGGGCCGGGAACGAACGTGTCGAACCCCCCGAGGTCTTCACCACCGGCACCGCCCTCGGGGCGCGGGCGCCCACCATCCGGCTCCCTGCCCTCTTGGGGGTCCGCCCCCGCCTCGAGCGGCTCGGCGGCGTTGATCCGATCGACCCGGAAACGGCGGAGGCCGCCGGCCAGCTCACACCAGGCATCGACGTACCAGTGGCCTTCCGATGCGAACAGTCGGATCGGGGAGATCTGGCGTTCGGTGAGGCGGTCGGACGAGGCGGAGTAGTAGGAGATGGCCAACCGGCCACCTGACGCGACGGCGTCACCCACCACCCCCAACTGGGCCGGAGCGTCGAGCTCCACCCCGATGAGCTCGCCGCCGAGCGCACGGTCGAGCTTTTCGAGGGCCCGGGAGAGTGCCCCACTGACGTCGCTCCCGGGGACGGCCAGCAACGCACGGGCCGACGCGGCCAGAGCGAAGCCTTCCGGCGGGCTCAGGCGTCGGGGCCGGGTGAGGGCGATGCCGACCCGGGCCGACACCGTCGACTCGGTGACCACGATCTCCATCAGCTGGTCCGGCGTGTAGGGCGGGACGCCGCAGCAGGCGGCCATCTCGAGCTCGGTGACCAGGGCCTGGGGCGTCAGGTCGAACCGGTCGGCCACCTCGTCGATGGGGGCCTCCCCCACCTGGGCCAGCCAGGTGAGCACGGCCAGCAGTCGTCGCAGGCGGCCGGCGGTGTCGAGGGAGCCGGTCACGACGGCCCGCCGCCGGGTGACACGAATGCGCTCAGATGCTCGACCACCGCGGCACGGACGGGGGCGGGTCCGAGCACCTCGGCGTGGTCGAGCAGGTCCAGGACCCAGAGGAACAGCGCGTCCTGGTCAGTGACCGTCAGCCGCACCACCAGGGACCCGTCATCCCGGTGTTCGACCACCGCACCGGGCCCGAGCTCGGAGACGACCCGACCCGAGACGGCCCGGTCGACCAGGACATCGACCTCCATCTCCTCCCCGTCGCCGAACTGCCAGGGGTCGCGGGAGAAGGCCAGATCCACGTCGAATCCCTCGGGCAGCCGGGTCGAACCCGGCGGGCCGACCTCGGGGACACCACCGATCCGGTCGACCCGGAAGGTCCGGGCCTCGCCCCGGTCGCGATCGAGGCCGACCACATACCAGAAGCCGTGCCGGAACCGCAGACCGGCCGGGTCGAGATGGCGCCACTCGCCCCGGTAGTCGAACTCGACCCCACTGCCGGTGCGGACGGCATCGAACAGGACGGGCAATGCGGAGAGGCCGTCGGCGGAGCGAAGATCAACGAGCGGAGCGGTGCCGGAGCCGAGCGGTGATTCGCCCCCGGCGCCCAACTTCAGCAGCGCGTCGTGCCCGATAGGCTCACCAAGGTGGACTCCGGCGACGGCCAGGTTCAGGGCAGCTTGCTCCTCCGGCTCGAGGCCGAGGTCGGGGAGGAAATAGGCGTCGGGATCGACGCGGTACCCGAGCTGGTCCTCGCCCCCAATGGGCACCACCAGCACGGGGATGCCCTCGTCGCGCAGGAGTCGCTTGTCCCGCTCGAATGCCTGGCGACGGGCGCCGTGGCTGGTCGGGTAGCCGGGCACTCGGTCGGCGATCTCCCGAAGGCTCAGGGGACGCGGGGTGTCCAGCAGCACCAACAACAGGTCGGTGACCCGTTCGAGTCGATCGAGGCGCGGCATCGCCGTCAATCTAGGGCGGGCGCGGCACCGTGCTGAACGGGGCCACCGCCGTGGCGCCGCTGGCCTGGGAGCCCCATCTCCTGACCTGGGTCGTGCTGGGTGCGGCGGTCGTGGCCGCCCTGGTCGGGCACCGGCGGCTGGAGGCCGCCAGCGCCCACCCCATCCCCTGGCCCCGCAAGCAGGTCCTCCAGTTCGCCGGCGCCGCCGCGGCCTTGGCCCTGGCGCTGACCTGGCCGCTGGCCGACCTCGCCGCCCACTGGTCGCTGACGGCCCTCGTCGTGCAGCGCCTCATCCTGTTGCTGGTCGTCTCCCCGCTACTGCTGCTCGGGATGCCCTACGACGTGGTCCAGTGGGCCACCCGGCCGGTGGCGGTGGACACGGTGCTGCTGCGGCTCCAACGCCCGGCGGTGGCCATCGGCACGGTGACGCTGCTCGTGGTCGGCTCGATGACGCCGCTCTTGGTACATGCCGAGTCGGCCTCGTTCCTGGCCAGGGGGGCCATCGCCGGTCTGATCGTCGTAGCCGGGCTGATCCTGTGGATCCCGGTGATCGGGAGGATCCCGGGGATCCCCAGGCTGAAGCCGGTGGTGCGCTTCGGGTACCTCGTGGCCCAGGCCGTGATCCCGGCCTTCCTCTCGTTCATCTACATCTTCTCCGTCCACCCCCTCTACCACGAGTTCGCGCGGTCCCGTCAGGCCATCGGACTGCGCCCGCTGTTCGACCAGCAGATCGCCGGCTTCGCCTCGAAGCTGTCCATGCTGCTCGTGCTCCTTTCGGTGGGGGGTGTGGTGCTGGCGAGGGCGCCCGTCGACGAAGGTGAGTTCGTGATCGACGACCCCCTGGTGTGGGCCGACGTGGAGCGGCAGTTCGAGCGGGCCGATCGGCAGGGCACCAGGATCGAACCCGAGCTGGCCGAGGACGGACCGCTCACGGCACAACGGCCGGCGCCCGCTGTGGATCCGCCTCCTCCCGGAGCGCCACCGGGAACCGGTTCGCTGTGTGCTCCCAGTCGCACGTCGGGTCTGACCCCCGATCCCTCAGAGCCACCGGGACAACGAGGCGACGAGCCCGGCGGCCCTCCCCCACCGGGTCGACCCTGAGGAGACCCCACCCGCGGCATCCGCCCCACCGCTGCCGGGTGGTCCCTAGCATGGGCTCGTGACCATCGAGGCCCCTGCCGCACCCATCTTCCGGCACCTGGTCACCGGAAGCGTGCAGTCGGGGATCGAACAGCTGGGTGGTCGCCCGGCCATGGTGGTCCGGTCCATGTCCTCCCTGCGGAGGGGCGCACTGTCGGTCGAGGACGGAGAGACCATCAGGTCGGCGGCGGACCACGCCCTCTCCCTTCGCATCCCCATCGTGTTGGTGCTGGCCTCGAGCGGTGCCGATGTCTCCCACGGCGTGGCCTCGCTGCACGGATGGGGCCAGGCGGCCCGGGCGCTGGCCCTCTGCTCGGGATCCGTGCCCGTGGTGGCCGTCGTAACCGGCCCCGCGTTGTCCGGGCCCGCCCTCCTCCTCGGTATCGCCGACGTTGTCATCATGACCAGTGACGCCTTCGCCTTCGTGTCCGGGCCGGCGCGGGTGGAGGAGTTCACCGGGGTGCGCATCGGTATCCACCAGCTGGGCGGTACCGCCATGCACGCCCGATCGAGCGGTCTGTGCACCATAGAGGCCGCCACGGAGAAGGACGCGCTGGCCCACGTCGACCATCTGCTCGGGCTGCTGCCCTCCAACACGGACGAGCTTCCACCCCTCGATCAGGGCCAGGCTCCGGACCATCGCTCGGCCGACGAGCTGCGGAACATCATCCCTACCCGGGCGACCAGCTCCTACGACGTGCGCCAGGTGGCCGCGGCCCTGGCCGACGACCACGAGGTCACCGAGCTGTGGAACCGGTGGTCCCCCCAACTGGTGACCGCCATCGGCAGGGTGGGCGGCCGATCGGTCGGGTTCGTGGCCAACCAACCCCAGGCCCTGGCGGGGACCATCGACATCGCCGCATCACAGAAGGGCGCCCGGTTCGTCCGGTTCTGCGACGCCTTCAACCTGCCCTTGGTGACCCTGGTCGACACCCCCGGCTTCCTGCCCGGCAAGGACCTCGAGTGGAGGGGGATGATCCGCCACGGTGCCGAGCTGGCCTTCGCCTATGCAGAGGCCACCGTCCCGAGAGTGTGCGTGATCCTGCGCAAGGCGTTCGGTGGGGCCTACATCGTCATGGACTCGAAGGGTCTCGGCAACGACCTCTGTTTCGCCTGGCCCGGCGCGGAGATCGCCGTGATGGGCGCGGAGGGCGCGGTGCAGATCCTCCACCGGAAGGCCCCGCCTGACGAGCGCATGGAGCTGCAGGACGAGTACGCCCAGCGGTTCCTCACCCCGTGGCAGGCGGCCGAACGCGGGTTCGTCGATGCCGTCATCGACCCGGCTGACACCCGGGCCGCGGTGGCCGAGGCGCTCCGCGTGCTCGAGACCTCGAAGGAGTCACTTCCCGGTCGCAAGCACACGGTCGGACCGCTGTAGAAGGCGAACGGTCAGCCAACGAGTTCGGGAGCGCGCTGCTTATTCGCCGACCTCGGCGTCAGCCTTCGCAGCGAGAGCTTTTGTCCCACCGCTTCCTCGTTGTCTCCTGACTCAGACTCAATCGTCGCTGCAGCTCCGGAACGATCAAGATTGGGATAGCCGAGCGCGAGCACCGCAGCCATTCCCACGACAACGGGCAACCACCAAGCCCACGGACTCAGGTGATGGTAGGCGAAGATGGACATCTCCAACGAGATGGCTGCAGCTGAACAGAAGCGCCAACTTCCCCAAAGGGAAGCGACAACCAGAGCCAGGATAAGGGGCGGGGCCAGGTAGTACGGAGTCATGACCGCCTCGAACATGCAGCGCATACCGAGCATCGCAGCAAACAGCCAGGCGAACCGTTCGGGCGACTGGGGGCGCCTCCAGACGTAGAATCCCACAAGAATGGCGATGACGACTTCAATGGAACGGCCAGCACCTCCAGAGACGACGATGAGTTCCTGGGCCTTGGGATGGACAACGTGCTGAATCCAATGCCCGTCGTGAAGGGTCACCGACGCGTCGTTCGGACGGCTGGTGGCGGAACCCGCCACACGCGGCGAAAGGGACGCCCACGGTGTCGCATGATTGACCGAGGGCGGTGTGGGTTGCTCTACCAGCGACCGAAAGGTGTCCGCCGCATCACTGGCGAAGGCCACGCACGCCAGCACCGCCGATAGGGCGAACGACCGAATAGCCAACGCTAAGCGCTGGCCTCTCGGAGACGAGGCGATGATCAACGGGAGGGCCATCACCACCAGGGGCTGAGTGGCGATGGCAAAGCCGAAAAGCCATCCGGACCGAGCCCACCGATCATCAAAGGCACCGATGAGTGCATAGATGGCAAACGCCAAAGCCAGGCAGTCCTCGGCATGGCCCCAGACGGCCACGGTCGGCCAGGTGAGGATCGCCACGAGGAGGCACAGTGGGATCCGACGGCCGCGAGAGACTCCGAGCCGCTGTGCCAATGCATCACTGGCAAAGAGGACCGTCGAAGCGAGGAGTAGCTCGACGGGCTCGAGGATGAGTGCGGCAGTCGGATGAGGGAGGAAGTATGGAGCGAACGACTCGGTGAGCGCCAGGTGATCGCTCAGCATGGCGAACGGAGCCAGGATGATCTCGAGCCCGGGGAGAGAATTGACACCGGTAGAAGGATCGTAAACTCCGCCCAAGAAACCCCACCCGATATAGTGAGCAGCTCGCCAGATACCCCAAAGGTCGCCCCCAGTGGTCCATCCACTCCTGTGCTGCACGATCGGCGCCCATCCGAGCATGAAGCCCATACCGGTCGCAAGGACCACGGCCGTCATGATGAGCGGCCACTTCCTTCGGGCCACGCGGCACCACAGCCCGCCCCAGCCCGCCCCGTGTTGTGGTTCGGGTTCCAGGTCGGAGTCGGCGGTCGCAAACGAGGTCAAGACGCTCATCACCTCCATTCCATCGTGCAGATCGAGCTTCGCCTTGAGTCCCTCCGGTGTATGCCGTTGAACACCAAGCGCGACAGTGCCCCCTTCCGAGGAAGGGGGCACTGTCATGACCACAACCCTGCTGGCCAGGCGATACCCGAGCAGCAGTCGATCGTCTTCCTGACGACTACAGCGCCGGGAATCCGCCCGAGGTCTGGAACAGCTGACCGGTGGCGGTACCAGCAGGCGTGGACGAAGCCTGGCAGGTCGGCGCAGTACCGGTGTTCTTGTACTCGCCGTACCAGGTACCAGCACCCGTCCATGTGGCACCAGTGGTGCTCCACGGAGCACTGGCTGTCTCAGCCTGAGTGTTGTCCACGAGGTACCAGCAGTTCAGGGTGCCCTTCGCCTGCGCGGCCAGGATCACGGAGTATCCATCAGCCGACGTAGCCACGCTGATCTGGCTCTGGGACGTGGAGGCGCCGGTCGTGAACGTCAGGCTCGGCTCGGCGGCGGCCAGCGTCGAGGTCAGCAAGGTCGACGTCATGTACGACTGGCTGTTCTGCTGGAACGACGCCTTCGCGTTCACGAACGCAGTGTTCAGGTTGGACTGTGCCGCCCGGTCATTGGCTGACTTCGTCACGCCGAGGAACGTCGGGATGGCGATAGCGAGCAGGATGGCCAGGATGAGCAAGACGACCATGAGCTCGATGAGGGTGAAACCGGAATCTGCACCGGCATCCCCCGTAGCGTCACGCCTTGCGTTCAGGCGCTCGAATGCGGATGAAAACATTTACTGCCTCCTCGTGGTTATTGATGCATCAATGGAAGGGGACCAGGTCTGATCTCCGAGGTTGCTATCGACCGGGAGGCTCAGCGACTTGAGAGAACTTTTCGAGTTTTTTAGAGATCCCGGGCCGTTTCCTCGAGCGGGCCCAGCTACAGCGCCGGGAATCCGCCCGAGGTCTGGAACAGCTGACCGGTGGCGGTACCAGCAGGCGTGGACGAAGCCTGGCAGGTCGGCGCAGTACCGGTGTTCTTGTACTCGCCGTACCAGGTCCCAGTACCCGTCCATGTGGCACCAGTGGTGCTCCACGGAGCACTGGCCGTCTCGGATTTCGTGTTGTCCACGAGGTACCAGCAGTTCAGGGTGCCCTTCGCCTGCGCGGCCAGGATCACGGCGTTTCCATCAGCCGACGTAGCCACGCTGATCTGGCTCTGGGACGTGGAGGCGCCGGTCGTGAACGTCAGGCTCGGCTCGGCGGCGGCCAGCGTCGAGGTCAGCAAGGTCGACGTCATGTACGACTGGCTGTTCTGCTGGAACGACGCCTTTGCGTTCACGAACGCAGTGTTCAGGTTGGACTGTGCCGCCCGGTCATTGGCTGACTTCGTCACGCCGAGGAACGTCGGGATGGCGATAGCGAGCAGGATGGCCAGGATGAGCAAGACGACCATGAGCTCGACGAGGGTGAACCCGGCATCTGCACCGTTGGGCATACGCCCGTCGGACGTTGCGAACGGGTGCTGATTCGGACCTCGGCGGGTCCAGAGCTTCGACGGCATGTTCGCTGCGATCATGAGAGATCCATCGACAGACCCGACGACGAGCTTTAGAAATACTTCCTGGTCAGCGGCTTGGATTCTGCTTGGAATCCTTCGGTCTTACCGTTGTCCTGCTCGACCACTCGTGGACGACTGGATTGCACGCCGAGACAGAGCCGCCGAGCGATCCCACCGCCCAGCGGGATGCCGATAGGTTCGATCCCCGTGCGGGGGGATCACTGGGCGTTGGGAACCAACTTGATGTAGTCGAACATCGGGAGATAGAGGCAGATGACCATGGCTCCCACCATGGCACCCATGAAGACGGTCAGCAGTGGTTCGAGGAGCGCAGTCAGGTTGTTGACCGTCACCTCGACCTCCTGGTCGTAGAACTCACCCACCTTCCGAAGCATCTGGTCCAGGGCACCGGTCTGTTCGCCGACCTCGATCATCTGCACGACCAACGGCGGGATGACGTCTTCGTGCTCCCGCAGTGGATCGGCAAGTGGCCGTCCTTCCCGCACGCCGTTCTTCGCCTGCAGCAGCACGTCCCCCACCGTCCGATTGCCCGACACATCCGCGCAGATGTCCAGGGACTCGAGGATAGGCACTCCGGAGCTGATCAGGGAGGCCAGGCTCCCTGTCATCCGAGCAAGTGCGACCTTGTGGAAGAGCGGTCCAAAAACTGGGGGCTTGAGTAGAAGCCTGTCCCACTTGCGCCGTCCCTCATCGGTGGCGATCCATTTGCGCAGTCCGATGATGGCCCCAATGACCACCGCGATGACCAGCAGAACCCAGGCGCTCGTCATGATCTGCGAGATTTTGATGAGGACGAGGGTGGGGAACGGGAGCTTGCCGCCCAGTGATGCGAAGAGGTTCTTGAAGACGGGCACAATGAACACGATCATCGCCGTGAAGATGACGAGCATGACACTGAAGACCACTGCCGGGTATGTCATCGCTGACCGGATAGTTCGGTTGAGCTGTGCTTGCTTTTCGATGGTTGTGGCCAGGCCACTGAGCACTTCGTCGAGATTTCCCCCGATCTCGCCAGCCTGAACCAGGGTGCAGAACAGGTGCGAGAACACTTTCGGATACTTGGCGCACGAGGCGGACAGCGAAGATCCGTGCTCAAGGTCGAGGCGCACCTCATTGAGTACACGGGCCAGCTCCTGATTCTCCGACTGGGCCGCCAGGATGCCGAGCGACCGGACGACCGACAGGCCCGAGTCGACCATGGTCGACAGCTGGCGCGTCATCACCGCGACTTCGCGAAGCTTCACCCGATCGGATATTCCGGGAATCTTGATCTCGGTCTTGAGGTTCACCGTCGACTTGGGCGTGACCGAGATGGGCATATAGCCCATCTCTCGAAGGCGCCGCACGACGAGTGCCATGCTGTCGCCGTCGAGCTGTCCTTCGACCAGACTCCCCGCCCGGTCCCGGACCTTGTAGTCAAATGTCAGTGCCACGATTCCCCGTTTCGTTGTTCAGTCGATGGGTGCAAGTATCAGGTGTTGAGGTGGTTCCGGAGGTCTTCCTCGTTTGAAGATCGGTCGTAAGCGATGCCCTCCGAAATGCGCCCCTCCTTCACCAGTTTGGCGAGTCCCTGATCCATGGTCTGCATGCCAAAGGAGCCACCGACTTGCATGAGTGAATAGATCTGGTGGGTCTTGGATTGGCGGATCAAGTTTCGGATTGCCGACGTGCACATCAGCACCTCTGCGCAAGGCACGCGGCCTGTCCCATCGGCATTGACGATGAGCTGTTGGGTAACCACGCCTTCGAGCGTGGCGGCCAACATGACCCGGATCTGTTCCTGCTGATTGGTCGGGAACACGTCGATCATGCGATCGATGGTCTGAGGACAATCCTGGGTGTGGAGTGTCCCGAAGACAAGGTGGCCGGTTTCCGCTGCGGTCAACGCCATGGAGATGGTCTCGAGGTCGCGGAGCTCGCCCACCAGGATCACATCTGGGTCCTGGCGCAGCACACGCCGAAGAGCCTCGGAAAACGACCTCGTGTCTTCGCCAATCTCCCGCTGGGTAATGATCGAGCGCTTGTGGTCGTGAAGGAACTCGATCGGATCCTCTACTGTCACGATGTGCAGGGGCTTCGTCCGGTTGATGATGTCGATCAACGATGCCAATGTGGTCGACTTCCCCGAACCGGTGGGCCCCGTCACGAGCACAAGTCCCCGACGGAGGTCGGTGAACGACTTGACGGCGTCGGGAATCCCTAGGGACTCGAACTCCGGCATGTCGTGAGGGATCGGACGGAGCGCGGCGGCAACCGTTCCCCGCTGTAGGGAGACGTTCACTCTGAATCGTCCGACACCGGCGATCGAGTGGGAGGTGTCCAACTCGCTCTCCTCCTCGAACCGCTCGCGCTCGGGAGGCCGGCAGGATTCCGAACACCATCTCCCGGATTTTCTCGTTGTCGAGAATCGGGCATCCCTCGATAGACCTGATGGCCCCGTGCAGACGGATCGATCCCGGCATGTTGGCGGTCAGGTGCAGGTCGGAGGCACCGACGGCGACCGCGTACCGGAGCAAGTCATCGATGTGGAGCGGCATGGCGCCATTGACAACTGCGTCTCCGATTCCCGACTCCAGCAGCTGCTGCACGTTCGCAGCCGGTTTCACTCCGTCAGAACCACTGCTTTCGTCGATCAGTGGCGAACGAGGGGTCGGGCCCGGCACCGTCCCAGACTCGGGACCCGAGGGGGGCAGCGGCCGAAGAACCTGGCTGATCAGCACGGGATCGGCCAGGACCGGATTGATCCGACATCCCAGTTTGGAGGCCAGGGCGTCGACGTCCGCAGGAGACGGAGGCTCGGCGAACGCCACTGAGAGCACCCGCCCATCGAACTGCAGAGCGACCGCCTCGTACTCCTGGGCCACCGCTTCGGGCATGCACGCGGTCGCATCGGGGCTCGGGGTCATGGCCCCGATGTCGATGGCCGGGAGCTCGGACAGGTGGGCCAGTGCACCCACGACGACCCCGGGCAGCGCCAAGTTCCTGCTGATGAGCAGGTATGCCAGCGACTGTCCGGTGGCTCGCGCCTCCGCCAGCAGCGGCACCAGGTTCGCCTCGGTCTCGTAGCCACTCTGGACCAGGGCTTGGGCCAGCCGGCTCGACCACTCGTTTCGGGACTCAGCCGTGACCGGTGTCATGCGACCACCCGGAGCACTTCTTCAAGGGTCGTCTCGCCCTCTATGGCCTTGCGGAGCCCACTCTGACGCAGGGTACACATGCCCTGGCCCACTGCGACTCTATGGATTTCGTCCACCGATCCTCCTTCAATGATCACACGTTCGATCTCTTCAGTCATCGGCAGAAGTTCTGCCAAAGCTTTACGTCCCCGATAGCCGGTGTTCGAACAGGCTGAACATCCGACGGCTTTGTAGACCTTGGGCATGCCTCCCAATGCCTCCACCTCTTCCATTTTCCAGCCAGCCGATGTGATATCGGCCTCGGTCGGCTCGAATGCCTCCTTGCAGTGCATGCACAGCCGCCGGGCCAGCCGCTGGGCCAGGACTCCCGACACCGCCGACGTGACCAGGAACGGTTCGAGACCCATCTCGATGAGGCGCATTGGGGTCGACGCCGCACTGTTGGTGTGCAACGTGGCTAGTACCATGTGACCGGTGAGGGCGGCCTCGATGGCGATAACCGCCGTCTCTTTGTCGCGGACCTCTCCGACCAGCACGATGTCGGGATCGGAGCGCAGTATGGCGCGCAGCGCCGAAGCGAAATTCAATCCGGCCTTCAGATTGAGCTGGACCTGGTTGACGCCCTTCAGGGGAAGCTCGACAGGATCCTCGACCGTGATGATGTTCTTCTCTGGCGAATTGAGTGCCGTCAGGGTGGTGTAAAGCGTGGTCGACTTGCCAGAACCCGTTGGTCCAGTGACGAGGATTGTTCCGTAGGGCTTCGTATAGAGGCCCTCATAGGTACGCAGCAGGTCGTCGTCGAAGCCCAGGTCTGCGAAGCCCAGCACCACACTCGACTTGTCGAGCACCCGCATCACGATCTTCTCGCCGTAGATGGTGGGTAGGGTCGCCATTCTGAGGTCGATACCCTTGCTACCGACGTTGAGGGAGATACGGCCGTCTTGGGGGATTCGGTGCTCAGCAATGTTCATATCGGCCATGACCTTGAGACGCGTGGTCACTGCCGGGGCGATCGTCCGCGGCGCCGTCGAAACGTCGTGGAGGACTCCATCGATCCGATATCGGATCCGTAGCTCGGTGGCGGTCGGCTCGATATGTACATCGGAGGCCCTCTCGTTCAAGGCCTGCAGGATCAGCAGGTTCACGTAGCGGACGATGGGCGCCTCTTCGGTGACCGCCTGGATATCGTCGACCCCGTTGTTGGAGCTGTTAGACCCCTCGATCCCGAGCGATGCCTCCATGGCCATGTCGGCCGCATCGCCCCCGCTGTTGAAGGCCCTCCCGATATAGGCGCTGATCTGGGAGCGGGTGGCGACCACCACGATGAAGTTGCGTCCCATGATGGTACGGAGGTCGTCCATGGCGAACACGTCGGTCGGATTCGAAGCAGCCACGACCGGCGTCCCGTTGTCGTTGGCGATGACCATTACGTTGTGGTGTCGCGCCGTTGCCTCCGGAATCGTTCCCGCCTCGGCCAGGTCGATTCCGATTGTGTCGAGATCGACGAATTCGAGCCCCATCTCCTGGGCCATTCCCCACATCAGATCGGCCTCGGTTACCAGCTTTTGGGCGGTGAGGATTCGGGCGATGCTCTGGCCCGTCTGATAATGCTCTTCGAGGACCTGCTCCATCTGCTCAAGTGAGACCCGTTCGCCCTCCACCAGGGCCTTGGCCAGAGGGGGGAACATTGCAGTTCCGGTCGGCGCGTCGAGTGCGTCGGCTGGCTCGAACCGGTGTTCTTCGGCGAACTGCTCCTGGTAGGTGGCGACCGCCTCGTCGACCAGATCGGCGGCGATCACCGCCTCGTCGCCACTCGGGGTTTCGCCTTCAGTCTGCAGTGACAGCGCGAGTTCGGCGAGTTGGTCCACGCTGGCGTCCAGTGGGTTCGCAACGCTGATTGCTCCTGGATCGGTCCAATCCGACCCGAAAGAGGGAAGAACGCTTGTGGCCGGTTCGAGGGTCTCGAACTCGAGGTCCGGCCTGGTCTCGTAAAGAGTGTCGGGCCGGACCTCAGCCATCAGGTCATCGACCGTCGGTGCCGGTTGGTCGACCGCATGGCCAGATGTCGTCGCCGTCTGGTCAGCGGTCGTCCCTCCGAGCTCGGCAGTATCCACGACCAGAGACTCGTCAACTCCTGCCGGGTCATGTTCAATCCACCCGTTAACCGATGAATCGTCCACGTAGTGCGGCGACACCACCGTGGCGTCCTCCGTCGGCTCGGACACATCGACTTCGGCAGCCGCCGACTTCCTTCGCTTCCGGTCTTCCTTCCCGCGTCGCCCCTTACTGTTGGTGACCGGTGCGACATCCTCCGGCACGAACCGCTCGGCTACCGCACTGCCCATCTCGGCGTCGACTGTCGTCGAGGACACCACCGTCACCGAATCGGCCAACGCCGCATCATTGCTGTGGATGTCCGACGGCGGGGACCCGTCGACATCGACCGGCTCGGCCGACGCTGGCGCCTCGTCGACGGGCAGAACGGCGTCAGCCCGAACGACCTCATCGACGGACTCCACCTGTTCGACGGGCGTGCCCTCCTCGACAGGCTCGAATTCCGGAGCGGGCTCGTCGGTGACACCAACCTCGTAGACGGCCGCCTCGGGCAGCGGAGCCAGGGAAAGGGCGTCGAGCTCAGGACCCTGTGACTCGGTGGCTGTACCGGTGTCCTCGGCCCCGAGGGACTCTGCCGCGTCTGTCACCGCGCCGAGATCGACGATATCTGGAACTTCTGGCTCGGGCGCCTCGGGTCCGAACACCCGGTCGATGTACGCCTCGATCTGCTCAGGTGCCGCCACGACGGAAATGAAGTCACGACCGATCGAGGCCCGGACGGCATCCTGAGCGCTGAGGTCGTCCGGATCAGCCGTCGCGATGACCGGGGTGCCGAATTTCCGTTTGATCGCCACCATATGGTGCCGGCGGGCCAGCTCCACCGGGAGGATCTCGCCCGCGGCAGGATCGATCCCGTAGTTTTCGAGATCGACGAATTCAAGATCGTGTTCGCTAGCCATCCACCTGATGGCATCGACATCAGTCATCCCTCCCCCATCGGCAGACTGAGGTGTGAGATTGACCGGCAATCCAAATGTTCCACCGCTGCCCGCTCGGCACCCAGTCGCGGGCACCAAAACGACCGCCTGAACCCATATCCTCCTGAGTGGCCGACCGGTGTGACAGCCCGGAACGCCAGCCTTCATCGGCCGCAAGCCTCCTGCGAGTCACTCCGTTGCCGGCACATCGATTCATTGCCCTATGACCTGCAGTTTTCTGCCCGACAGGGTCCGCCGGAGATGGGTCGGATCCGATCAGGTGACCCGGACTGTCCTTGGGCAAGCACCAGTTCGTCGGCCTGAGGCGGTTGAATACAAGACATGAACTCCGACCACATCCCGCTCTTGGCGGTGACTGTTCCGCTCGCCGGGACCGTGGGTCTGTTCATCGGCTCGTTCCTGAACGTGGTCGTCTACCGAACCCCACTCGGCCTCTCCGTCTCCACGCCCCGGTCGTTCTGCCCCACCTGCCAGAGGCAGCTGCACTGGTGGGAGAACGTCCCGGTGGTGTCGTGGTTGGCGTTACGGGGGCGGTGCCATACCTGCCACCAGGCCATCTCGGTCCGCTATCCGCTCGTCGAGCTGTCGACCGGCGTCCTCTTCACTCTGATCACCTGGGCATGGCACGGCACGATCGTGGCCGCCGCTTACTGTCTTCTCGCCGCCGGAATGATGGCCGTGGGCCTCATCGAGTACGGCGGGCAGCGTGCGCCGCTGTCCGTGGCTGCGATCTCCACGGTGGGGGCACAGCTGGTCATTGTGGTCGGAGCCGGGTGGCAACACCACTGGCGAATTGTCGGTGGCTCACTGGTGGGGACCGTTGTTGCCCTGGTGGCCTTCAGTTTGCTGCGTACCGCAGACCCTGAGTGTGGGGACCCGAGAGGACGCGGACGAAGCGCCCTGCTCATGACCGGCTGCTGGGTGGGCGGATTGGGACTGGTCGCCACGGCCGTGGGGGCAGCAGGCTGGATACTCACCTTCTTGCTATGCATGGCCGGCGCGTGGGCAGTGACCCGCCAGCCCGCGGGACCCGCACCCGGACCGCATCCGGCACCTGCCCTCCCGCCGCTCCTGGCCGTCCCCCTGGTGTCGGCTCTGGGTGTCGCGATGGCGGCGTCCCTCATTGCAGGGGCCTGACGACCCTACGATGGGGCCATGAGCATCGTCGAACCACGCGGTCCTCAAACCGATCCGGCTGCCAACAGGTCCGAGGGAGCGAGCCACCCGCTTCGGGTGGTGGTAGTGGACGACCACGAACTCCTGCGGGCCGGTACACGACAGATCCTCGAGGACGCCGCGGGGTTCACCGTCGTCGGGGAGGCGGCCGACGGTGACACAGCATTGCATGCCGTGGCCGAGCTCCGGCCGGACGCGGTTCTCGTCGACATCCGCCTTCCCACCACCAACGGAATCGACCTGGCCCGCCAGATCACGACCGACTTTCCCGACACCACGGTGCTGATCTTGAGCGCCTACGACGACGAGCACTACGTGCGAGCGGCGCTGGCTGCAGGAGTCGCCGGCTATCTCCTCAAGACCACCCCGAGCGATGAACTGGTCCGGTCGATCAGGGCGGCGTGTGAAGGATTCAACCTCCTGGAAGCCGGGCTGACCGGACAGGGGGAAAAGGCAGAGGGTGCTCCGGAGCAGTACGTGCCCCGCCTCACCTCCCGCGAGCAGGAGGTTGTCCGACTCGTCGCACGAGGCATGTCCAACAAAGCCATCGCCCGGCAGCTCGGCATCAGCCCCCGGACCGTGGAGGGCCATCTCAACCACGTTTTCGACAAGCTCGGCACGACGTCCCGGACCGAGTTGGTGCATGTGGCCCTGGCCAACAGCCTGTTCGCCCGGGACCTTCCCGATGCGGACCAGCATCGGTGAACAGAACGGCGCCACCGTCGGACAAGCACTCAGGTGCCACCAAGCGGCGGCCCGTAGACGTGCCGGCGGCCCCCGATGTCGCCCCCGGATCCCGACCCGAGACAGTGCCGGACATTAACGAGATCCTGGCGCTGGTGACCCCCGGTAGCGGCCCCCACCCCGAACAGCCTGCCCAAGCCGAGCAGGACGACCGGCCCTGGGTCAGCTCCCAGTTCTGGATCATCCAGCTCATCGTCCTGGCCCTCTACCTCATCCGGCTGGCGGCAACGATCGACTTCCACCTCGGTGCCACCTCGCTGGCGGACGAGCTCTCAACGTTTGTCCTATTCGTGGTGCCGGTCGTTTACGCCGCCCTCCAGTACGGATTCAGAGGCGCCATGCTGACCTCGGGCTGGGTCACACTCCTGGCGATGCCGCGGTTCTTCGTCGCGGTGGACAATCACCAATTTCAGGCGGCTTGGGCTGAAGTGACCCAGGTACTGGTCCTCGATGCGCTCGCGCTCCTCATCGGTCAGCACGTCTCGGGCGAGCGAGAGGTGCGCAGACGGGCCGATGAGTCCCGACAGGCCCATCTGAGCGCCGAAGCCCTCTACCGGGACCTCTTCGATTCGAACCAGGCGCCTATCCTTATCGTGGACGGGAGTGGTTCAGTGGTCGAAGCCAACGCTTCCGCCCAGTCCGCCTTCGCTGCCGCCGGCCGTGCTGCGGACCCGAGAACCGGACTGGCTTCGGTGCCGGCCCTGCCGGTCCGCCTGGTGGACATGATCGGACCAGGAGCGGCCGCCCAGATTCTCACCCGTCTCATCGCCGAGCAGGTCCCGGATTCCAACCCGCAGTCCGGGAATTCGTCTCCAGGTGAACGGGTCGAGCCGGTCGCCTTCGAGGTCGAGGGACATCCGGTCCTCTTTCGACCCACGGCAACCATGTTGCGAAGGACGGGTGGCGACACGCGCATGCAGGTCGTCTTCGAAGACGTCACCGCAGAGACCCGGCGCCACGACGAGATGGAGGCATACGCCTCGCGGGTGGTGCTCGGCCAGGAAGAGGAGCGCCGCCACCTCGCCCAGGAGCTCCACGACGGACCGGTCCAGACGTTGATCCATCTTTGCCGACAGCTCGACTCCGTCGAGAAGAGCACCGAACTACCGGCCGCCAGCGCCGGGATCCTCGCCGATCTCCGGGTGATCGCCGAAGGAACGGTGGCAGAGTTGCGATCGATCGCCCGAGGACTCAGGCCGTCCATCCTCGATGACCTCGGGCTGGTCGCCTCGATCAATCAACTCGTCGCCGAGGCGGGAGAACGGCAGAAGTTTACGGTCTCCTTCGGGGTCACCGGAACTGAGCGTCGCCTGCCGGCGCCGGTCGAGTCGGCGCTGTTCCGGATCGCCCAGGAAGCGATCACCAACGTCGAGCGCCATGCAGAAGCTAAGCGCCTCTCCGTGGGGATGGGCTTCGAGGCCGGCGGAATGCGGCTGTTGGTCACCGACGACGGCATCGGCTTTCAGGCCGCCGACCGTCCCGCCACCACGGGAAGTGAGTCTCTAGGCCTACCGGGCATGGCCGAGCGGGCCAATCTGATCGGATCCCGCCTGATGATCCATTCTGGCACCGGGACTGGCACAACCGTCGACGTCTGGGTTCCCTCCACCATTATCGATCCCGCGTGAGCCTCCGCCCACGGAAAACGCTGAAAATGCCCTTGTTCAGCCATACAGTCAGTGCTACTGACCGCCGCAGCGTCACCACTGGCAGTGAGCAACTGTCACTCAACCGACATGAAATCTCCATTTCGATCTCGTCAATTCATGGGATACTGGTTCCGTGGATGAAATAGTCATCGAGTCCTGCCACAGCACTTGGATCATCGACATGGAGCATTCGCGGTTCCGTCGACTGGTCAAGGGTGGCAACCTCCACTCCGGCCCGGCCTCGACAGAGTGGCAGCCCTGCTACGGAGTCGAGATCGATCCCCTCTCGGAATCGTTCGTCGTGTTGCTCAATCCGGAGGGCACTCGCCTCCTTCGGAGTTGGCGCCACGTCGAGCACTGCTCACAGTGTGGTGGTGAGGCAACCTCAGAGTTGTCACTGCGTGACCTCCGTTCCGCCGTCCGCAGCTGAGTCCCTGTTCTTGAGTCCCTGCTCGCAGGAATTCGCTCGGCGCCCTTTCAAAAGGCGCGCGTCCGCCGGTAGGATGTGGGCGTGTCTGCGCATGAAAATCGGCTGAGAGTCGCATCGGGCCATCCGTTGTCGTTCCCCTTTAGTCGGATAAATCCCGCATCATGACAATGGGGTCAAACCAGCCCGCCGAAAGCTCGGCTTATTTACTGGCGGGACCACCACCGCCAGCGACGCTGACCGGTGCAAGCGCGTCGAGCAGTTCGACGCGAGGCGACTATCTCGCCACGGCCCAGATGGCGAACGACATCCTGTCGCTCGGTTCCGAAGACCTTCCGCCGGCGTCCCAACCGGCGGTTCGTCCGGACCCTCGGCCTGCCGCCAACCCTGAGGAGGCTGTAGGGCCCCGCCCGGTGCCGGAGGCGCCACTTCCGCCACCTCCACCTCCGGAACCTCTGTCGCCCGACTTCTTCACCTCGTCGAAGCCGAGAAAGAGGACCTGGCGGGGACGCTAGCCAGCGTCCTGCCGCGGGCGGCCCAACGGGTCAGGCCAGTGGATCCCTCTTCCACATGCCCGACGTGCCTCCTGTCTTCTCCCACAGCATCAACTGCCCGATGCTCATACTCCGATCGGTCGTCTTACACATGTCGTAGACGGTCAGCGCAGCGATGGCACATGCAGTCATCGCCTCCATCTCGACCCCTGTTCGATCGATCGCTTCGACCTTCGCCTCCACCTCGACGTAATCGTCCCCGATGGTGAAATCGACATGGACCGCCCCAACCAGCAGGGGATGGCACATGGGCACGAGGTCGGCCGTCCGCTTGGCCGCCTGGATACCCGCCACCCGGGCTGCGGCCAGCACGTCACCCTTGGTAATGGCGTTGTTGGCCACTTTCGCCGTGGTTTCAGGCTTCATCGCCACCTGACAGCGGGCCAATGCTCGTCGATGGGTCGCCTCCTTGGGCGAGACGTCCACCATCCGGGTTCCGCCGAAGGGATCGAGGTGACTCAGGCTTCTATCGCTCATACAGACGAGAGTCTACGGGACCGAAGGGCATCAGGACGGTATTGGCACTCTCTCAAGTAGACTGCCAATCCGAGGCCGTCAGGGATCGAGAGGAATAACGCTTGCCCACCTACGAATACCACTGCGACAGCTGCGACCGGAATTTCGACGTCGTGCAGTCCTTCCATGACGATGCCCTCACGGCCTGCCCGACCTGTGGTTCACCGGTGCGGAAGGTGTTCGGCAACGTGGGGATCGTCTTCAAGGGGAGTGGCTTCTACAAGACGGACAGCCGTTCAGGGACAGCCAAACAGTCGGACGGTGCGGCTGCACCGGCGGCCGGCGCCGAGGAAAAGGGTTCGGACTCCGGAGTGAAGTCCGTCTCCGACTCCAACGCCTCATCCTCCGGCACCGACGGGAATTCTACGACGCCTGCGACGACCCCGACAGCACCTGCCGCTACATCGAAACCGTCGAGCGACGGTGGGAGCGGTAAGGCCCCGAAGTCGGACAAGGCTCCTGCATAGGGTGATCGAGTCATTGCGGTCGGGCCCGTCGCTCGAGCCGCTCAGCTCCTAGGTGAAAATACCCGTCGCTAAAACGCGCGTGCCCCTCGTACAATGACCTCATGGACAGGGGTGACCTGGATCGAATCCTGACGATGCTTGCCGAACTCGATGGCTCCGACCTGCACATCAAGGCCGGTGCGCCGCCGCGAATGCGGGTGGCCGGCTCATTGCGCACGCTAGACGACGAGCCTTCGTTTACCACTGAGGAGACTCTCGACATCGCCGAGGACATCATGCCTGATTCGGTCCTCGACGTATTCCGCGCCAAGCACGAAGCTGACTTTGCCTACAGCCTTCATGACATCGGCCGCTTCAGAGTCAACGCCTATTACCAGCGGGGATCGGTGGCGTTAGCCATGCGCCGCGTGCGCCCCAACGCCTCGACCGTGGCCGAACTGGGACTGCCCGAGGTCGTTACGCGCCTGGCCAACGAGATGCGCGGCCTGGTCCTCGTTACAGGCCCCACGGGTTCAGGGAAGACGACCACGTTGGCAGCCATGGTCGACCACATCAATCACACCCGATCGTGCCATGTGGTAACGATCGAGGATCCAGTTGAGTATCTCCACCAGGACGACCTTGCCGCAATCGACCAGCGGGAGGTCGGCTTCGACACCGACTCGTTCGGCTCGGCCATGCGAGTCGTGTTGCGCCAGGACCCCGACGTGATCCTGGTGGGAGAGATGCGGGACACCGAGACCGTCTCCGCCGCACTCACTGCCGCAGAGACAGGCCACCTGGTGATGTCGACGCTCCACACGATCAACGCCACCGAAACCATCAACCGGATCGTCGACTTCTTCCCCCCCTTCCAGCAGTCGCAGATCCGGGTGAGTCTCGCTGGTGCGCTGAAGGGAATCATCTGTCAACGTCTGATTCCGACAGCCGATGGGAAGAGTCGGGTACCCGCCCTCGAACTGCTGGTGGTGAACGGACGGATTCAACAAGCAATCCTCGACCCACTCCTCACTGGCGACATCGATGCAATCATCGCTGACGGCGAGTACTACGGAATGCTGACCTTCGACCAGTCGCTGGTGAATCTCATCGCCGACGGGACAATCGAGCTCAGCGAGGCCATGGCTACCGCCAGCAACCCTCATGATCTGAAGGTGATGCTGGAGCGCCGGGGCATTCTCGGCACCGGGCAGTTCGCCGCCGCCGGCGCTCCCTGACCCTCCTGGCTCCCTGGCGTCGGACACCCGTGTCTGACCGGCAACTCATACTGGCCGCCGTCCTCGCGCCCGGTGGCACCCCCGGTTGCCGAGCTACGCGCAGAGCGCCTCAAGGTGGTGACAGATCCGTCCGATAGATCTGCGTACGGTCCGGTGCGGTCTTACGACAGCCCGGTAGGAACGTTGATCGTTGACTGCGATCACCTAGGGACGGAGAGCCGACTTGAGCATCGTGACGAAGGGACGTGACCACACTCCCGACGCTCGGACTGCAGAAGCAGGCCCCGAGGCGAACCTTTCCGCTCCGACGTCACTTTCCACCGGACAGCGCGACCCGCAGAGGGGTGTCGTCATGGAATTGAACCTGAACCTTCGCTCGAAGTTCGTCGTCGGGCTCGACATTGGTACCAGTGCGGTGCGCGCCGCCGAGTTGGACGTCAGTCACTCGAAGCCCGTGCTTCACACCTACGGTCAGGTCGGGCTCCCTCCGGGCTCACTGGTTGACGGTGAAATCCGGGACAGTTCATCGGTAACCGAGGCGATCACAAGGCTCTGGAAGAATGGGCAGTTCTCCAGCTCGTCGGTGATCGTAGGAATAGCCGGGCTGCGGGCCATCACCCGAGAAATTGATCTCCCCTTCGTCCCCGACAACGAAATAGACAGCGCGGTGCGTTTCCAGTCTGAGGAAATCATCCCATTCCCGCCGGAGCAGACCATCCTGTCCTCGCAGGTCCTGGCCGACTACACGTCCCCCGAAGGGGACAAAATGCGGCGGGTACTTGTGGCAGCTGCCCATGTCGACCTGGTCAACGGGGTCATCGATGTCGTGGAAAAGGCCGGTCTCGTCGTCGAGGGGGTCGACCTCATCTCCTCGGCCCTGGTCCGGGCGATCGGCGGCCAGGACACGTCCGAGCAGCCGGAGGCAATCGTTTCCATCGGCGCCGGCCTCACAGTCGTCGTCGTTCACCAACAGGGACGACCGCAGTTCGTGCGCACCATCGGTTCGGGGGGCAACGCCACCACCACCGCGGTGTCTGCGGCACTGGATATTCCCATCTCCGACGCCGAGGCAGTCAAGCGCCGTATTGGCGACCAGATCGTGCAGTTGCAGACGGCGGAACGAGCCAGCCAAGCCAGCATGAACGAACTTGTGGGGGAAATCCGGAACTCCATCCAATACTTCGCCTCGCTTCCGGGCAGGCTTCCTGTCTCCCGGATTCTGGTCACCGGAGGCGGCTCCGACCTCTACGGGTTGATCCCACTGCTCGAGACCCAGATCAGGCTGCCCGTGGTGAGCGTCAGCCCACTGGCCAGAGTGGACACTTCCGGGTTGGACCTGAGTGAGGAGCAGGCCCGTCAGGTGAGCCCGGTCCTGGCCACACCCATCGGCCTGGCCCTCCCCGAACCCGACAAGGCAGTCAAGAAGTTCAACCTTCTGCCACCTGAAGTGGCCGGTCGGATCAGGATGAAGCGCATCCAGGAGCGGACCCTCATGGCGGCCGCCGCTGTCCTCATCCTGCTCGTGGGGTTCGGAGGATGGAAGTTCTACAACGTCCACCAGACGCAGAACAACGTCAATTCTCTCCAGGCCAACATCGCTTCGCTGAACGCCCAGGTCCCCAAATTTCGATCTGGTGGTGGCGGCCAATGAGGCCTACACCGCCGGCGTAAACCGTCGTGCCTCCGTACTCAATTCGGCCATCGACTGGCCTCTTGTGTTGGGCAACCTCATCTCGATCACGCCGGCGGGAGCCCAGGTCGAGACGTTCCAAGGCACGACCCAGGCGGCGCCTACTTCGAGTTCGTCAGCTGCTCCCACTTCGCCGACGTCGGCTGCCACCGCGACGTCGGCCGGCACGGCAAGCGCCTCCAGCCCTACCACGTCGGCCGCCATCGGGACCGTTGACCTCAACGTGACGGGGCCGGGGCCGAGCCTCTCGATCTCCGAGGCGTGGATCAACGCCATTGCGGGATCGCAGTATTTCGCCAACCCGGTCCAGGGAGCCACCAAGGTCAATCCTGACACCACGATCTCGTTCCCATTCAACATCTCGATCACCCCCAACGCCAGCCTCGACAAGAATGCGAGCATCAAATGAGCGACACCGTGAAGGAGTACCGCATACCGTTGATGATCGGCGCCGGAGGTTTGGTGCTGGCCCTCCTCATCTGGGCACTGTTGGTTTCTCCCCAGAACTCTAAGTTGTCCAGCCTCCAGGCCAAAGAAACTACCCTCCAGACCCAGGCCACCGGATTACAGATCAAGCTCGCCTCATTGAAGACCGAGCAGCAGAAGCTGTCCAGCAGCTGCGCCGATCTGCAGAAGATCGCGACGCAGATCCCAAGTGTTCAAAGCCCGACCGATATCGATGCTGAAGAATCGTCGTTCGAGAGCCAGTTCAATGCACTCACGTCGAGCTCGGGCGTCACCCTCACCGAGTTCAGCGGGTTTAGTCCCGCCTCGAGCACGACCTCCACAACCACAGGGACGGCAGGAACACCCGCGAGCTCCACTAACGGGGTCGTTCCGGTGCCGACCACTTTGGCGGTCACCGGCAACTATGGCCAGATGACGGCATTCGTCAACGGTCTCGACCGATTCCCCCGCTTGTTCGTGATCCAGAACTTCGTGCTGGCATTCGGTGCGAATGCCGCCTTGAACGCCCCCAGCAGCTCGTCATCGTCGGGCTCCTCGGGCTCGTCGACAGAGTCGGCCGGTGCGAGCCCCTTGTGGGTCGGTGGCACACCGACGGCCGCATCCGCCGGCCCTTACAGTCTGGCCATCAATGGCTCGATCTACTACACCTCGACCCCGAATGCCCTGGATGCCTGCACCAGGGCGGCAGCGGCGGTGAAGTAAGCCTTCGGGCACGCAAACCTTCCGATCTGCCCCACGCCGAACCCCTGAATGCGGGCACAAGGCAATTCACACCACCGTTCGGCCGACGGGCTCTGACCGACCTAACCACCTGACCCGGCGAACTAGACGCCGCTGACCTGCATGTCCCCCACGGCCAGCGTCTGGCCGGCGGCGATGCCGGGTAGCCATTCGACGTCGGCGCCGACGGCGACCAGAGACTGCAGCATGCGCTGCAGGGTGGACGCGACGGTGATCTCCCGCACCGGCTCGGCGAGCTTGCCCCCGCGGACCATCAGGCCCTCGGCCCCCACGGAGAAGTCCCCGCTGATCGGGTTCACCCCCGAGTGGACCCCGGTCATCGACTGGACGAACAGACCGTCGCCCACCGCCGCCAGCACCCCGTCCTCGTCATAACCCTCCGGCCCGGGCGCCAGCGTGAGAGCCCGGCATCCCGGACCGGGCGTGCCCGAGAATCCGCCACGAACCGCCGACCCGGTCGACGACACACCGGCGCGTGAGGCCGAGACGGTGTCATAGAGGAAGGCGCGCAACACCCCCGCGTCGATCAGGACGTTGCGCCGGCAGGCCAGGCCCTCGGCGTCGTACGTGGCGGCACCGTAGGCACGCGCATCGGTCGGATCGTCGACCAGGGTCAGCGCGCTCCCCCCGACCAGCTCTCCGATACGGCCGCCGAAGAACGAGCGGCCCTTGGCCACCGCCTCCCCCGAAAGGGCCGAGGACACCACGGACAAGAGGGTGGTGGCGACCCGTCGGTCGAAGACGACCGTGTGGCGACCCGACGGGCCCTTGGACGCGCCGAGGAGCCGCACGGCCCGGAGCACGGCATCGTCGGTCGCCTTGGACGGATCGAGGCCCTCGAAGCCGCGACCCACACTGAACCCACTGCCCGTCTGGCTGGCCTCCCCTTCACCGGCGATCACCCCGACGGAGATGAACCCCGAGGTCTTTCGGCTGGCGGCACGGATCCCGGTGGTCGACACCAGGGCAACCTCCACGGAACCGTCCCCGTAGTCGGCGTGGTCGACCTGGCGGATGCGGGGATCGGCGCCACGGGCCTGAGCCTCGAGAGCCAGGGCCAGCTCGACCTTTCTTGTGGTCTGCACCGAGGCGAGGCCCTCGTCCCACAGGTCGACGGGCTGGGCGGCCACCCCGTCGGGCACCGCCAGCTGGACGTGCTCGTCCGGGGTGGCGAAGGTGGCGTTGTCGCGGGCCTCGGCCAGGGTCTCCTCCAGGACCGAGGCGTCGAGAGAGCCGGCCCAGGCGAACCCGAGCCGGTGGTCGACCACGACCCGGATGCCGATGCCGGCCGAGGTGGCGGACGTCAATGACTCGACCTCTCCGCCGTAGGCCCGGATTTCCGTCTCGTCGCCCCGGGCCACGTAGACCTCGACGTCCTCGCCGGTTCGGGCCCATCCTGCCACCCGGTCGGCCACGTCCAACAGGTCTTCTGTGTCGTCGGACGGGGTGGCGCTCGGCTGATCGAGGGTGGCGCTCACTCGGCCGTCCCCCCGATAGTGACGCCAGTCAGCCGCATGGTGGCCTGGCCGCACCCGACCGGGACGCTCTGTCCGTCCTTGCCGCAGGTTCCCGGCGTCATCGAGAAGTCGGTGGCCACCGCGTCGATCCGCTTCAGGATCTCCGGTCCGTTGCCGATCAGGTTGGCGTCCCGCAGCGGTTCGGTGATCTTGCCCCCTTCGATGAGGTAGGCCTCCGTGGTCCCGAACACGAAGTCGCCGGTGGTGGTGTTGACCTGGCCCCCGCCGAGCTTGGCCACGTAGACGCCCCGCGGGGTCTGCGCCACGATCTCGTCCGGATTCTCGTTCCCGGGCAGGAGAAAGGTGTTGGTCATCCTCACCATGGGCAGGTGCTGGTAGGTCTGGCGCCGCCCGTTCCCCGACGAGACGCGCCCCTCCTTGCGGGCCCTCAGGTAGTCCCACAGGTAGTCGGTGAGGATGCCCTGGTCGATGAGCACGTTCCGCTGGGCCGGACGGCCCTCGTCGTCGACGGCGAACGTCCCCCACTCCGACCCGACGGTGCCGTCGTCGACGAGTGTCACGAGGGGGCTCGCCACCTGCTGGCCGACCATGCCGGTGTAGACCGACGCGTCCTTGACGATGTGGTCGGCTTCGAGCCCGTGGCCGCACGCCTCATGGAACAGGATGCCGCCACTGCCCCCGGCCAGCACCACCGGCAGCTCGCCCGACGGAGCGGGGCGTGCCGACAGCTTGGACAGGGCCCGGCCGGCGGCCAACTGGGCCAGCTCCTCGACCGAGATCTCGTCGAACAACTCGAACCCCAACGTGCGTGCCGCCGACTCGAACCCGGTCTGCAGACCGGTGTCTCCCGTGGCAACACACGAGACCGAGAACCTCGTCCGTGCTTGTTCGTCTCGGGCCAGCAGCCCTTCGGAGTTGGCGATCAGGACCTGTCGCCGCGAGCCGCCGCAACCGGCCTGGACCTGGGAGATGGCGTCCCCGGTGGCCCGGGCCGCCTCGTCGGCGCGGGTGAGGAGCTCGAGGGTGTCCCCCTTCGACCCGATGGGCGGAAGCGTCCGATCGCCCTCGTTCCCGGTTCCGGTCCGCAGGGTCGGGACCGCCACCGTGCTGGTCCCCCCGCCACCGCTGCGGGCCACGGCCGAGGCGGCTTCCGCCGCCCGGAGGAGGCCTGACTCTGAGAGGTCGGCGGTGTGGGCGAACCCGGTCGTCTCACCCGAGACCACCCGGATACCAGCCCCGCGTTCCCTGCCGGAGGACAACTCCTCCACCCGCCCGTCGTCGAGGAGGGCGGACGACGTCGAACGGTCCTCGGCGAACACCTCGGCGAAGTCACCGCCGTGGCGCAGCGCCTCGGACAGCACTCGTTCGAGCACTGGGGAATCGATCACGTCAGCCTCCTCGCTGGACTGCTCGGCGCTCGTTGGCCGACGTCTCCATCTGTCACCTATCGTACCGGCGTGGCCCCACGCACCGGTCTTTCGGCTCGAATCGAATTGCTGGTGACCGAGGCCGACACCGCCGAGGCCCTCCGGACGGGCACCGTTCCCGTGCTGGCCACACCCCGGTTGCTATCGCTCTGCGAAGAGGCGTCGTGCAAGGCGATCGAGGGCCATCTCCCCAAGTCGTCCACCTCGGTGGCCAAACGGCTGCAGTTCGACCACCTGGTGCCGGTGGGTGTGGGAGGGACCGTGTGGGCGGAAGCCACGCTGGACCGTATCGAGGGCCGCCGGCTGGTGTTCACCCTCTCGGTGTCCGAGAGCGCCGGCCTGGTGGCGGCCGGGAAACTGATCCGCGTGATCGTCGACCGGGACACCTTCCTCTCGAACGTCCGTTGAGCGCGCCCGCTCGGCTGGCCCACCTACTTCTGCGGGGCGCCGGCGGTTCGACCGGCGTTTGGTTGCGTCAGAGGTTCTTGCCGATGATGCCGCCCAGCACTCCCCCCACGCCGGCATCGGCGGCCGGATGGTCGTCACCCCGGGACAGATAAGGGTCGATGGCCTGGGCGAGCATCGGCACCGGCATGGTCTGCAACCAGATGTTGCCCGGACCGGTCAGGGTCACCAGGTGGTAGCCGTCGCCCCCGAATGCGATGTTCTTGATGCCCGACAGCCGGGTGATGGTGAAGCTCACCTTGTCCTCGAACAACCCGACGTGGCCGGGGTGGACCATCATGGTCTGGCCGGCCGCCAGCTCGTAGTTGGTGACTTCGCCGGACAGCTCGATCCACGCGCGGCCCTGGCCCTCGAGCCGCTGGAGGAGGAAGCCGTCCCCGCCGTCGAGTCCTCCCCGGATGGTCTGCTGCAGCCCGACGCTCGGGACGATGCCGTCGGTGCCGCACAGCCAACCGTGCCGGTGGGCCAGGTACCCCTGGCCGGGCTCGATGGCGATCTCGAAGATCCGGCCGGGCAGCCTGGTGCCGAAGGCCACCATGCCCTGGCCGCCCTGGGCCTCGTATTTGGTGAGGAACAACCCTCCCCCTCCGACGGCCCGCTTCAGCCCGCTCATGAGCCCTTTCTGGCCGCCGGTCGCCGTTGACTGGGTCAGCTGGATGTTCGCCGTCATCCAGGACAGTTCACCGTGCGTGGAGATCACCGATTCACCCGAATCGAGTATCACTTCGAGCAGTGGCAGCGTCGTGCCCTTCACCTCGGCCTGCATGCCGCATCCTCCTCGTCTCCAAGGGCCCGGGCGTGACCGGTGGGCCGCCTTCCAGGCATTCTGCCCGGAACGGAGCCGGCGTGCCCGGATGGAGCACGTCCACCCGGAACGGGGGGCGTGGGTCGACGCCGCCGTGCACCCCGTGGGCCCCGCGTGCCGAGGTCACGCCACTGACACGCTGGTAGCCTGAACGTAACGTTCCCCTTGCGCCCATGATCCTCGAACACATAAACAGCCCCGCTGACCTCAGATCGCTGACTCCCGAAGAGTTGGACACGCTCTCGGAGGAGATCCGCGGGTTCATCGTCGACGCGGTGACCGCCACCGGCGGCCACCTCGGGTCAAACCTCGGTGTGGTCGAACTCACCCTGGCGCTCCACCGGACCTTCGACTCCCCCCGCGACGTCCTGCTGTGGGACACCGGACACCAGGCCTACGTCCACAAGTTGGTGACCGGAAGGCGCAAGGCGTTCGGCGAACTCCGCCAAGCCGGTGGCCTCTCCGGCTACCCCAACCGCACCGAGTCCGAGCACGACTGGGTCGAGAACAGCCACGCCTCGACGATCCTCAGCTACGCCCACGGACTGGCCAGTGCCTTCGAGCTGCAAGGCGTCGACCGGCGAGTCGTCGCCGTGGTCGGTGACGGGGCCCTGACCGGCGGCATGGCCTACGAGGCGCTGAACAATCTCGGCCACTCGGGCAAACCCGTGCTCATCGTGCTCAACGACAACGGGCGCTCCTACGCCCCGACGGTGTCCCGGCTCTCCCTCAGCCTCACCCATCTGCGCCTCAACCCGTCCTACGTCCAGGCCCGCCAACGCCTGCGCCACCTGATCCGCGACATCCCGGCCGTCGGCGAGCTGGCCTACTCGGGGGTGCACGGCCTCACCAGCGCGCTGCGCGAGGTAGTCACCCCCCACACCTTCTTCGAGGCCCTGGGCATCCGCTACGCCGGCCCCATCGACGGACATGACATCGGTGGCGTCGAACAGGCCCTCGCCAACGCGGCCGAATGGCCGGGGCCCATCGTGGTCCACGTCGTGACCCAGAAGGGTCGGGGCTACGCCCCGGCCGAGGAGGACGACGTGCAACGGCTGCACGACGTCAAGGTCAAGGTCCTCCCCGTCGAGGACACGGCGGTCCCCGAGGAAGGCCAGACCGGGCCCGCCTCGGGCGCATCGACAATTCTCACCGCTCCCTCCCCCGACCCGGCCGCCCCGGTTCCGGCCGAACTGCCGGTCACCACCTTCACAGACGGGTTCACCCGGTCGCTGCTCCGTCTGGCCGATTCCGATACCCGCATCGTCGCCATCACCGCGGCGATGCCCGGGCCCACCGGGCTCCTGCCCTTCGAGGCGAGATTCCCCGAGCGCTTCGTCGACGTGGGCATCGCCGAGCAGCACGCGGTGACGGCGGCGGCGGGCATGGCCATGGCCGGACTCCGACCGGTGGTGGCGGTGTACTCGACGTTCTTCACCAGGGCCTTCGACCAGGCGAACCTCGATGTCGGCCTGCACCGCCTTCCGGTAGTGATGGTGCTCGACAGGGCCGGCATCACCGGCGACGACGGCCCCAGCCATCATGGCGTGCTGGACATGGCGCTGGCCCTCTCCATTCCCGGTATGACCGTCTTCGCCCCCTCGTCGGCCCCGGAGGTCGAGGTCATGCTGGCCGAAGCGCTCACACTCGACGGCCCGTCGGTCATCAGATTCCCGAAGACGCCGGCACCGTGGGTGGAGCCCGGCACCGTGGGCTCCGGGCTCCGGGCCCGCAAGGTGCTCGCCGGTGACGGGTCGATCTGCATGCTCGCCGTCGGCAAGATGGTCACCGCAGCCGAGGAGGCGGCCGGTCTGCTGGCCGCCGAGGGCATCGAGTTGACCCTCTGGGACCCGCGGGTGATCTCCCATCCCGACCCCGACATGGTGGCCGACGCCATCCGGCACGACGTGGTCCTGACGGCCGAGGACGGCATCCGCCAGGGGGGTGCCGGCATGTTCCTGGCCGACGCCATCCGCCAGAGCTGCCCGTTGGGTGCCGCGCCCCCGGTTGTCAGCCTCGGAATCCCCCGTGCGTACCTGGCCCAAGGCAAACCCGACCAGATCCTGGCGCAGCTCGGACTGGACGCGGAGGGGCTGGCCACCTCGGTCCTCGAGATCGTGCGCGGCGCGGTCGACCCGGTCCACGAGCGCCTCCCCAATGCACCCGGCCCCACCATCCCGTTGCCCTCCACGACCACTGAGGAGACGCGGGACTGAGCCCTCGACGGGTACCGATGGGCTGGTTGCCGGCGGAATGGAAACGTGTTCTACTGAACGGCCGATGACGTTCAACCTCGCTGATCTGTTCGAAGCAGCCGTTGACGCCTTCGGCGACCGCGAGTACCTGGTCGCCGGTGGTCAACGTCGCACCTTCGCCGAAATGGAAGCACGGGCCAACCGGCTCGCCCACTTCCTCGCCGACCAGGGCATCGGCCCCGGGGACCATGTCGGCATCTACTCCTACAACAGTGTCGAATGGGTGGAGACGGCCTGGGCCGTCTTCAAGCTGCGGGCCGTGTGGATCAACATCAACTACCGCTACGTGAAGGACGAGCTCAGGTACCTGTTCACCAACGCCGACCTCGTCGCCCTCGTCCACCAGGCCGAATTCGGTCCGCGGGTGAGCGAGCTGCTGCCCGAGCTCCCCGACCTCCGCCTGGTCGTGACCATCGAGGACGGCTCGGGGCAGCCGGCACCCGAGGGCGCGGTGGCCTTCGAGGACGCCATGGCCGCCGGGGGCCCAGAACGGGACTTCGCCCCGCGCTCGAACGACGACCACTACATCCTCTACACCGGGGGGACCACCGGCCTGCCCAAGGGCGTGGTGTGGCGGCACGAGGACGTCTTCTACGCCCTGGGCGGAGGGGTGGATCCGCACTCCAACACGCGGATCGAGCGGCCCGAGGAGATGGTGGAGAAGGGCCGGGCCGGCCAGGTGACCTTGTTGCCCATCGCTCCGCTGATGCACGGGGCCACCCAGTGGTCGATCCTCGGACAGAGCTTCGTCGGCAACCGGACCGTGCTCGTGCCCAAGTTCGACCCCCACGAGGTCTGGCGCCTGGTGGAGTCGGAGAAGGTCAACTCGGTCATGATCACCGGCGACGCCATGGGCAAGCCCCTGGTCGAGGCCCTCGACGACCCGGGCGCCTCCTACGACCTCTCTTCGTTGCTCGCCATCACCTCGTCCGCCGCCCTCTTCTCGGCGCCGGTCAAGGACGAGTTCTTCCGGCACCTGCCCGACATCATCATCGTCGACGCCATCGGATCGTCGGAGTCGGGCAACAACGGCATGGTCACCATGGGCAAGGGCAACACGGCCATGAAGAGCGGGCCGACCGTCTCGGTGCTCGGCAACACGGTCGTCTTCGACGAGAACCTGCAGCGGGTCGAGCCCGGATCGGGGGTGATCGGCAAGATCGCCAGGCACGGGGACATCCCGGTCGGCTACTACAACGATCCGGTCAAGACCGCCGAGGTCTTCATCACGGTCGACGGTGTCCGCTACGTGATGCCCGGCGACTTCGCCACGCTCGAGGTGGACGGGACCATCACCCTCCTCGGTCGGGGCTCGGTGTCGATCAACTCCGGCGGCGAGAAGATCTTCCCCGAGGAGGTCGAGTCCGCCGTCCGTTCCCATCCCGATGTATTCGACGCCATCGTCGTCGGTGCGCCGGACGACCGGTGGGGCCAACGGGTGGCCGCCATCATCCAGCCGCGGGCCGACCGCCATCCCAGCCTCGAGGACATCCAGGCCCACTGCCGTGAGGCGATCGCCGGCTACAAGGTGCCGAGGCAGCTCCACGTCGTGGACACCATCGTGCGGTCCCCGAGTGGCAAGCCCGACTACCGGTGGGCGGCGGACGTCGTCGCCGAGGCCCCAGAGGAGACCGACAGCGGGGGCCTCCGCACCTCCACGGGCCATTGACCCGACTGTCGGCTCGGTGAGCGGGCGTCCCTGGTGCCGGTCGAGCTGAGCGATCTCGCCGCCCCCGGTCGGTGCGCGGTGCTCACCATGGAGATCCAGCGGGGCGTCGTGGGCGACCTCTCCTCGTTCCCCCTGCTGGCCGAGGCGGCCCACCAGGTCGGCGTGGTGCCGAACACCGCCCGGCTGCTCGCCGCCGCCCGGTCCCGCTCCGTGCCCGTGGTCCACTGCACGGCCGAGTTCAGGGCCGATCGGGCGGGTTCCACGGTGAACTGCCAACTGATCGCCGCCATGGTCCGCAATCCCGACCACCTCTTGGCCGGAACCCCGGCCACCGAACTGATCGCCGAACTGGGGCCCGAGCCCTCGGACCTGGTGTCCCCGCGCTTCCACGGTGTGTCCCCGTTCACCGGCACCTCGCTCGACACGTGGCTCCGCAGCCTCGAGGTACGCACCGTGGTCGCCACCGGCGTCTCGGTCAATCTGGGCGTCCTCGGGCTGGCCGTCGAGGCCGTCAACCTGGGCTACACGGTGGTGGTGCCCCGTGACGCGGTGGCCGGCATCCCGGCCGAGTACGCCGATGCCGTGCTCGACAACACCTTCCCGCTCATTACCACGCTGACCACGGTGGACGACCTGCTCGACGCCTGGGAGCGGGCCACGCCCTGACTGCGCTCCGTCGGGCGCTGCGGCAGGTCGGCTACAGGTTCCGGGTGCCGTCCAGCTGGATCATGGCGTTGGTCGGCAGCTCCTCGACCGTGATGTCGGGGACCGGGAAGTTGAACGGCTTGTACTTCGGTACGGCCGTCTCGCGGTAACGGGTCGTCGAGTGCACCGGGTCGGTGTCGAACTGGGGGATGACCTTGGTGCCGAACACCTCGAGCATCTCGAGGACCTCGTCGTGCTCGAACGAGTCCGACGGCAGGCCGAACACCAGCTGGTCACACCCGACCTGCTGGTACTTGGCCGCCTGCTCGGCGACCTCGTCGGGCTCACCGCACAGCAGCCAGCCGTTCTCGATCAGGTAGTCGAGCATGCCCTCGTCGGAGATGGTGTGGGGCCGCTCCGGCCAGACCGGCACACCCTCTTGGTGCGGGATGGTGTCGTGGTAGTTGCACACGAGCGAGTACAGGTACCCGCGCCCGCGGCGCAGGGCGACCTGACGGGCCTTCTTCCGGTCGCTCAGGCAGATGACGGCGTTGGTCATCATCACGTTGTCGTTCTTGAACTGACCGAGCGGCGCGGTGCAGTTGGCCACGCCCTCCTTGTAGGCCTCGATCCGGCCCCTCAGGTTGTAGACCGGCTCGAAGTTGAAGGCGATGGCGCCGATGCCCAGCTCCCCGGCCTGGGTGAACGTCGCCGGGTTGCCGCAGCCCACCCAGATCGGCGGATGCCCCTTCCGCTGATAGGGCTTGGGGAGGATGTTGTGGGGATAGGGGACGGTGAAGTGCTCACCCTCGAACTGGTAGTCCTGCTCCTCCCACATGCGGGGGATCTCGCGGATGACCTCGTTCCACTCGGCCTTGGTGGAGTTCTTGTCGAGGATGTTGAACGAGGCAATCTCGTGGCTCCCAGCGCCACGGCCGGTCCCCCACTCGAACCGACCTTCCAGGAGGTGGTCGAGCATGGCCACCCGCTCTGCCGACCGAACCGGGTGGTTGACCCGGGGCGAGAGGTTCATGATGCCGGTCCCCACGTGGATCCGCTCGGTGGCGTGGGCCAGATAGCCCATGACGACCTCGGGGGCCGACATGTGGCTGTACTCGGTGAGCGAGTGGTGCTCCCCCACCCAGGCGTATTTCCAGTTGTACTTGTCCGCCTCAACCACGTACTGGATCTCACGCTTGAGCATCTCGTGCTCGCATGAGGGATCATGGGCCGCCTGACCCGGCAAGTACCCATTGATGAAGACTCCGAACTCCATGGTGGTGGGCTCCTCTCGCTCCGGATAGGCGCGTTTTCAAGGTAACACGGTGATTTGATAAATTGCAACGTGTTCCATATTTGTGCCTGATTGCCCTGTCCAGGGCCGTCGTGGACCCACGGTCGAACACCGGAGGGCGTTGACCGTGGCCGGATCGGGGAAGCTGGGGGAGACCATGCAGACCATCGACCAGCTCATTCGCCGACGGGCCGGGGACCATCGTGTGGGACTGGCGTTCGAGGACCGGTCGTGGAGCCATGACGAGGTCGTCCGCGCCCAGGCCGATCGGGCCGCCCTGTTGGCGTCCCTCAGGACGCCGGGCCCCTTCCACGTCGCGCTCCTGCTCGACAACGTCCCCGAGTACGTGTTCTGGATGGGCGGGGCGGCGCTGGCCGGCGCCGTCCTGGTGGGTGGCAATCCGACCCACCGGGGTGACGAGTTGGCACGCGACCTCACCCACACCGAATGTCAGCTGCTGGTGACCAGTCCCCACTACGCGGGCCTCGTGGAGGGCCACGACCTCGGACCCTCCCTTCCGCCCGACCGGGTCCTCGTCATCGACGATCCGACCGGCGACCCGGGGGGGGACGGCCCACCCACCGACTACGGCGGGCTACTCGCCTCGGTGGCCGGGTCCCCGTTGCCGGACCCGGCCGACACCCAGGTGACCGAGGAGACCCTCGGGCTGCTCCTGTTCACCTCGGGGACCTCGGGGGCCCCGAAGGCCTGCCTGTGCAGCCAGGGACGCCTGGCCCGCATCGGCGGCATCGTGGCCCAGATGTTCGAGCTCACCGAGAACGACGTCTGCTACCTGGCCATGCCGCTCTTCCACTCCAACGCCCTGATGGCCGGGTGGGCGCCGGCCCTGGCTGCCGGGGCGACAGCCGTGCTGCGCGAACGGTTCAGCGCCTCGGGGTTCATCGACGACGTGAGGAAGCACGAGGTGACCTACTTCAACTACGTGGGCAAGCCGCTCTCCTACATCCTGGCCACCCCGGAACGACCCGATGATGCCGACAACACCCTGCGGCGTGCCTTCGGGAACGAGGCGGCCGAGGCCGACGTGGCCCGCTTCGCCGAGCGGTTCGGTTGCCAGGTGCAGGACGCCTACGGATCGACCGAGGGAGGGGCGACCGTGCAGCGGACCCCGGACACGCCGCGAGGGGCGCTCGGTCGGGCACTCCCCGGCACCATGGTCATCAACACCGATACCGGGCAGGAGTGTCCCCGCGCCGTCTTCGACGAGCACGGGCGGCTGCTCAACGCCGAGGAGGCCATCGGCGAACTGGTCAGCCAGACCGGCGGTGCCGGCTTCGAGGGCTACTGGCGCAACGCCGACGCGGAGGCGGCTCGGATCCGCAACGGCTGGTACTGGACCGGTGACCTCGCCTACCGGGACGAGGACGATTTCTTCTACTTCGGGGGACGCGACTTCGACTGGCTGCGAGTCGACGGCGAGAACTTCGCCGCCGCGCCGGTCGAGGGGATCCTCCAGCGCCATCCGGACGTGGTGTTGGCCTCGGTCTACGCGGTTCCCGACACAGCGGTGGGTGACCAGGTGATGGCCACCCTGCTCCTCCGCCCCGGCGCCACCTTCGACGCCGCGGACTTCGCCGAGTTCCTGGCCGGACAGTCCGACCTCGGGACCAAATGGGCGCCCCGGTATGTCCGAATCACCGACGAGCTACCGGTCACCGCCACGACCAAGGTGCTGAAGCGGGTACTGCGGAACGAAGGCTGGCGGTGCGCCGAGGAGGTGTGGTGGCAGCCCGATCGGGACGCCCCCTACCGGCTGCTGCTCGACGAGGACGCCGAGGAGCTCGACAAGGCGGTGGCCGAGCGCGCGCTCTATTGAGCCACCGGGTCCGAGCCGCACGAACACCGAGCCTGCGCCCGCCGGGTGGGAGGCCGGACAGCTCCGACCTCCCACCTGTGCGCATCTCCTTTGCCACAACCCCGACCTCAGCCGACCCTCCGGACGTGTGGGCCCGGGCTCGCGACCCGCTCCGGTCGGGGCCGAGGGTCACCCGGCGGCGATGCCCTCCAGTCCGCTGTGTCCGGGGAGCTCGGGTGCCGCCGTCCCGGTCGGGACCAGCGCTCCGGTGGGCGTGACGGCGAACGAGTCGACCAGGTCGCTGCCACCGGTCTCCACGAACAGGGCCGTGCCGTCAGAGCTCGCCGCCAGGTCGATCGGTCCGGCACTGGTGGCGGTCGAGCCGACCAGCACCGGCTGCCCGTGGGCACCGACCGTGTAGGAGGTCACCGTGGCACTGCCGGCGTTGGAGCCGAAGAAGAAGCGGTTGCCGGCGTTGGCCACCCAACAGAGCGCGGTCAGACCGTCGGTCACCGAACCCAGCTCCGATGTCGTGCCGGTGGGAGAGATGGCGTAGGTCGTCACCGCGCTGGTGCCGGCCTCGGTTACCACTAGGCGCCCGAACTGATCGAACGTGAACCCGAAGGGGACCGGGGTCGCCGACTTGTTCACCACCGGCGAGGACAGCGCGCCGGAGGGCGAGACGGCAAAGACGTCGATGTCGCTGCCATTGGCCTTGGTGGTGACGACCAACTGCCGTCCGTCGGGCGTGAAGCCGATCTGGCCGGGGGTGTTCAGGAACTGGGGCGTCAACCCGGGGGTGAGACCGAGCGATCTGGCACTGCCGGGGATGGGTTGGAGGGAGTTGGCGTAGTAGCCCTGGACCTCGCCCTCCCCTCCGGCGTTGAGCACGTAGATGAGGTCACCGCTCACCGCCACACTCACCGGGATCGTGCCACCGGAGGGAACGACGCGTTGGAACCCGAGGAAGGGGCCGAACGTGTGGAATTCGGTGATCGTGTTGGAGCCGCCGTTGACTCCCACCAGAAGCTGATCGGCGGCGTTGTACACCAGACCGCCCTGGGAGGCGAGATCGTCCACGGCGGCACCCCCGAGGGCGATGCCGAGGCCGCCGGTATCCGTCCGGCCCACCTGGCGGAGTCCACCGCCCCAGGTCCGCTGATAACTCACGATCTGGTTGCCGGTGGGGTCATTGGTCTGCACGAAGACCGGGGCGCCGCCACCCGAGGGTCCCTGGAACTGGTCGGCTCCGGCGGCACCGGGCAAACAGAGGGCGGCGACGGCTGCTCCGGCTCCCAGGAGCGTGGCCAGCTTGAGGGTTCGTCTCATCGGAATTCTCCTTCAGTGGTGACAGGGTTGTCACCTCTCGGTCCTCCGGCTCACGGTGGCGTTACAGCGACAGACGGAGTTCTTCGGCGGAGAGGTGGCAGTCACCGTCCCCGTGTAACGGAGTGGGGCGGCAACGGGACTACAGCGGTGTTTCGGTGTCCACGAACAGGAAGCCCATGCTGCGCCCATGCCGCTCGAACCCGACTCGCCTGATCGTCACCACCGGGGCCCGGGTGGACCTACGCTGCGGTTCATGGAGTCGGATGTCGATCTGCTCGCTCGACTCCGGTCCGGGGACGAAGAGGCGTTCGTGACCCTGGTCCGCCGCTACAACGGATCGCTGCTCCGGGTGGCCCGCTCCTATGTCCCGAGCGACTCGGTCGCCGAGGAGGCGGTCCAGGAGACGTGGATGGGTGTGGTCCGGGGTGTGGACCGGTTCGAGGGACGGTCGTCGTTCAAGACCTGGCTCTTCCGCATCCTGGTCAACCGGGCGCGGTCCGCCGGAGTGCGCGAACCGAGGACGGTGACCCTGACCGCGGGGGAGCCCACGGTCGACCCGTCGCGCTTCAACGCGGCAGGGGGCGTGGGCGGAGCCGCTCCCCCCGTGGGAGTCCGACGCCGACGACCGGCTGGTGGCGGCCACGTGGTCCCAGACCCTGGGGAACGCACTCGGCGACCTGCCGGCGCGCCAGAGGGAGATCGTCGTGCTGAGGGACGTCGAGGGGATGGCCACCGAGGACGTCTGCGACGTCCTCGGCATCACCGAAGGCAACCAGCGGGTCCTCTTGCACCGCGGACGGAGCCGACTGCGCACGATCCTCGAGGCCGAGCTCGCGGTGAGGGGGCGGTGATGAACGTCCTTCGACGCAGGGAGGACCTGGTGTGCCGTCAGGTGGTGGAACTGGTGACGGACTACCTCGAGGGCGCTCTGTCCCGCTCGGACCGTCGTCGGTTCGAGCGCCACCTCCGCCACTGCCCCAACTGCACGACCTATCTCGCCCAGATTCGCCAGACCATCGAGGTGGCGGGGACCCTGGAGCCCGAGGACCTGTCCCCCGAGGCCCGCCGGGAGTTCACCGCCCTCTACCGACGGTGGCGCGAGGACGACGCCTAGGCACGGTCAGCGGTCGACGCCGAGGATGAGCCCACTGGTCGGCACCCCGGTGCCGGCGGTGACCAGCGCATGGCTGACGTCGGGTACCTGGTTCACCGAGGTGCCCCGCACCTGACGGACCCCCTCGGCGATCCCGTTCATGCCGTGCAGGTACGCCTCGCCGAGCTGGCCCCCGTGGGTGTTGACGGGCAGGCCGCCACCGAGCTCGATGTTGCCGTCCCGGACGAAGTCCTTGGCCTCGCCCTTGGCGCAGAAGCCCAGCTCCTCGAGCTGGTAGAGCACGTAGGGCGTGAAGTGGTCGTAGAGGACCGCCGTCTGGATGTCGTCGGGCGACAGTCCCGAGGTGCGCCACAGCTGGCGGGCCACCGACGCCATCTCCCCCAGTCCGCACAGATCGTCGTAGTAGTAGGAGGTCATCATCTCCTGGCCGGGCCCTGATCCCTGGGCCGCCGCCTCGATGACCACCGGCGTGCTCGCCAGGTCCCGCGCCCGCTCGAGGGAGGTGACCACCAGGGCCTGGCCGCCGTCGGTCTCCTGGCAGCAGTCGAGGAGGTGGAGCGGCTCCACGATCCACCGGGACGCCTGGTGGTCCTCGAGGGTGATCGGCTTCTCGTAGAACCAGGCCTTCGGATTGGTCGCCGCGTGCTTCCGGTCGGCGACGGCCACCCGCCCCAGGTCCTCGGACGTGGCCCCGGTCACGTGCAGATAGCGCTGGGCGGCCATGGCCACCCACTGGGCGGGGGTGAGCAGTCCGACGGGCGCGTACCAGGCGAAATTGGCGGTCTCCGCGTTGGGCACGGGCGCTCGGTCCTGCACGCCGGTCCCGAACCGGTTCCCCGAGCGCTCGTTGAACGCCCGGTAACAGACCACCACGTCGGCCACGCCGGCCTGCACCGCCATGGCCGCCTGCTGGATCGTGGCGCATCCCGCTCCCCCGCCGTAGTGGATCCGGCTGAAGAACGTGAGCTCCCCCATGCCCAGGCTGCGGGCGATCTCGATCTCCGGATTGGTGTCCGAGCTGAACGTGACCATGCCGTCCACGTCGGCCGGCTGGAGACCGGCGTCACGGAGCGCCAGATCGACGGCCTCGCAGGCCAGGCGGAGCTCGCTCCGGCCGGACTCCTTCGAGAACTCGGTGGCACCGATGCCGACGACGGCCGTGTTGCCGGTGAATGCGTGGGCCTCGCCGCTCACTGGAGGGGACCGCCACCGGCGGGGAGGGTCAGCCGCACCGTCCCGGTGACATGGTCGCCCAGGCTGTTGGCCCCCACCACCGTCACCACCACGCCACCCCGGCCGTCGGTGCCGGCCTGTTCGTCCCTGGCGGTCACCGACCCGGTGAGGGTCATGGTGTCGTCGGGATAGTTGGGGGCGCCGAGGCGGATGTTGACGTCGGTGAGCACGGCGCCGGGCCCCGCCCAGTCGGTCACGTAGCGGCCGACGATCCCGTTGGTGGACAGGATGTTCATGAAGATGTCCTTGGAGCCGCGCTCTTCGGCGAGCACCGGGTCGTGGTGGACGTCCTGGTAGTCGCGTGACGCGATGGCGGTGGAGATGATCAGGGTCCGGGTCAGTGGGATGGAGAGCACGGGGAGGAGATCGCCGACGGCCACCTCCTCGAAGCGGAGGGTGTGGGTGTCCACCCGTATCGTCTCGTGGTCGGTGGTCATGCCGACACCGTCCGCCCGGCCTGCAGCTCGCCCGCCAGCTGTCCGCCCAAGCGGGCCAGCTGCCCGCTCGGAGAGCCGAGCAAGAGCTCGATCTGCTTGCCCCACAGGAAGTATCGGTGGATCGGGTAGGAGATGTCGGCGCCCATGCCACCGTGCAGGTGTTGGGTGGCGAACACGGCGCGCTGGCCGGCATCGGACGCGAACCACGACGCCACACTCACGGCGAGATCGGCGTCGAGGCCGTTGTCGAGGCGCCATGCGGCCTGCCACATGGTGACGCGGATGGCCTCGGTGTCGATGGCGGCGTCGGCGGCCCGGAGCATCGTGCCCTGGAACGTCGACAGCGGACGGCCGAACTGCTCACGGGCGTTCAGGTACGAGGCGGTCTGGGCGACAGCCGCCTCGGTCACGCCGACCTGCAGCGCACACAGGCCGGTCCAGGCACGATTGAGCATCCAGGCCACGATGTCCCGCCCCCCTCCGGGGTCCCCGTCGGCCAGGAGCCGATCGGAGGCGATGACCACATGGTCGAGATGGAGGTGGGGGTGGATCTCGCGGTTGGTGGTGACGGCCCGCTCAATCGTCACCCCGGTCGAACCCGTGTCCACCACGGCGACGACCACCCCGCCGTCGAGTGAGGCCGGGACGAGGACCCGGTCGGCCACATGGGCGTAGGGGACGGCGAACGCCGTGCCTGACAGGACGACGCCGTCGGCACCCCGTTCCCCTTCGATCGACGGCTGTCCGGTGCCGCCGACGGCCAGATCGCCGGCCACGTCGGTCAGCGCGGCGCTGAGGACGGACTCCCCCCGGACGACGCCGGCCAGGACGTCCGCCTTCAGAGGTTCCGAGCCGAACTCGGCGATGGGGAGCGCCCCGAGCACGAGGGTGGCCCACAGCGGCAGAGGAGCCACCACCTTGCCCTGCTCCTCGAGGACCAGGGCCAACTCGACCATGCCGTAGCCGCCACCGCCGAACGACGTCGGGACGGCCAGGCCCAACAGGTCAGCTTTCGCCAGCTCGGCCCACAGCTCGCGGTCGAAGCGGTCCTCGGTGGCCTCCACCTCTTGGACCCGGTCGGGTGTGACCAGTCCGGCGAAGATGCCCTCCACCGCCTGGCGGACGGCCAGTTGCTCCTCGTTGAGGGTGAAATCCATCAGCTCTTCCTTGGTTCAGTGGTGGCGGACGCCACCGGCGCCGGACGAAAGACCGGCAGGGTCAGGTCGTCGTCGAACGCCTCGAACGTGGCGACGACCGGCATGCCGATGAAGATGGACTCCGGCGTGATGTCGGCCACGTTGGCCACCAGCCGGGTGCCCTCTTCGAGCTCGACGAGGGCCACCACCAACGGATAGTCGAACGCCGGGACCTGCGGGTAGTGGTTGACGACGAAGCTGTAGATGGTGCCCCGGCCCGAGGCGACCTCTGTGTCCCACTCGAACGACTGACAGTTGGCACACGCCGGGCGCGGCGGGTGGCGGAGCGTGCCGCAGGCGGTGCAGCGCTGGACCAGGAGCTTGTGCTCCTTGGCCCCCTCAAAGAAGAACCGGTTGTCCTGGGTGAGTGCGGGCCGGGGGCGTCGGGGTCGGCCGGGGTCGGCACTGGCCTCCGGGGTGGCGGACACCGATTCCGGCTTCGGCTTCGGCCGGAATTTCGAGGATCCGGAAGAGCATCGTCGCCACCACCCGGCCGTCTTGGTCGGCGTACTCGAGTTTGGTGGTGATGAAGTGGCCCACGCCGAGGCCGGTCGCCTTCTGCCCCGACACCGCGTCGATGGTCGACGTGACCTCGAGGTGGTCGCCGGGCACCAGGGGCCGGTCGTAGTGCTGGTCGCAATTGGTGGCCACCACCGAGGTGAAGCCGTGCTCGTCGAGCAGGGCCATCAGGCGGTCGCTGGGCGAGTCGTCCTTCGGGTGCCCGCCCGTTTCGCCCCCCGTGTCGCGCTGGGCTCGGGCGGCATCGGACGCCTGGGAGGCACGTAGCCCCCGCATGATCCAGGCCTGGAGCATGGTCGGTGGCGCGATGATCCCAGGGAACCCGACCGCGCGGGCCGCCTCGTCGTCCACGTAGACGGGGTTGTGGTCGCCCATCGCCTCAACCCAGTGTCGGATCATGGGAAGGTTCACCGCGTCCGGCGCCCGCTGCACCGGACCGGTCGACAGGCCGACGAACGACTGCAGCTGCTCGTCCAGCGACACGCCCGAGCTGGTCGGTGCCGCGGTCCCCGCCGACGTCACCTGGCCGACCGCTTCATGCCGAGACCGGCCATGGCCAGGATCTCGCGCTGGATCTCGTTGACCCCACCGCCGAACGTGTTGATCTGCGCCTGACGGCCGGCGCGCTCCAGCTCGCCGTGCAGCACCTCCCCCGGTGAGCCCGGGCTCAGATAGCCGGCGGCCCCCACGATCCCGAGCAGCCGGCGGTAGATCTCGACGGTCGACTCGGTCCCGAAGACCTTCACCGACGACGAGTCCGCCGGGCCGAGGGTGCCGTCCGCCACCGCCGCGGTCATGCGCCAGTTGAGCAGCTTCTGGGCCTCGAGCAGCGCGTAGGTGCGGGCCAGGTCCTGTTGGATCCAACCCACGCCGGAAAGGCCCTGCTCGCCGACCCACTGGGCCACCTCGTCCCACAGCCGGAAGGCGAGGGCGCTCACCGCAGCCAGGCCGACCCGCTCGTGGTTGAGCTGCCCGGTGATCAGTCTCCACCCCTCGTTCAGGCCGCCCACCAGGGACGAACGGGGCACCCGCACGTCGTCGTAGTAGGAGGCCGTCGTGGCCACACCGCCCACCGTCACGATCGGGGTGCACGAGAACCCGGGCGTCGATGTCGGCACCATGATGATGGAGATCCCCTTGTGCTTGGGGGCGTCGGGATCGGTGCGGGCGGCCAGCCAGATGTAGTCGGCCTGGTCGGCGCCGCTCGTGAAGATCTTGTTCCCGTTGATCACCCACTCGTCCCCGTCCAGTTCGGCGCGGGTGCGCAGCGACGCCAGATCGGTGCCGGCCCCGGGTTCGGTGTAGCCGATGGCACAGTTGATCTCACCCGCCAGGATCCCCGAGAGGAAGAACTTCTTCTGTTGCTCGGACCCGTGCTCGATGAGCATCGGTCCCACCGTGTTCAGCGTCACGAAGGGGAACGGCGCCCGGGCCCGTTGCACCTCGTTGAAGAAGATGAACTGGTCGCTGGTCGGCCTGCCCTGGCCGCCGTACTCCTTGGGCCAGCCGATGCCCAGCCAGCCGTCCTGGCCCATCCGGCGTACGACGGAACGGAAGGTCTTCCCTCCTTCAGGCTCGAAATCCAGTGCGTGGCGGACGTCCTTCGTCAGCAGGTCGGCGAAGTAGGCACGCAGCTCCCCTCGAAGGGCCCGCTGCTCGGAAGTCTCCTCGAGGTACATGGCGTGTGATCCTCCGCTCGTGACGACTGACATCGTTGGTGACTACTTCATGCCGGCTACTGCATTCCGGCTACTGCATCCCTTTCCGTGGTGCGGGGAAGCCAGAACTCCGGGGCCGCACCGATGGTCGGCGGATGGCGGCCGAGCCCCAGGCAGCAGATGCCGCCCACCACTCGCCCCACACACACGTCCCACCCCAGCACTACACCGTTCTCCAGCGGCATCCTTGCCGAACCGTCACCGGCGTCGCCACCGGTACCACCCGCCGTGCCTTGTGGGGGGCAGGTCGGGTCTGCCTATGATAACTGATACACGTTCTAGAAACGTCATCCTGGCTGACGAGGGGACAGGCCCGTCCCCACTCGTCACGGCCGGGCGGGCAGGTATGGGGGAGACATCATGGAAGCTACCGACATCGACCTGTGCGACCCCGGCAATTTCGTGGAGTCGGTGCCCCACGGGTGGTTCGCCTATCTCCGTCGGGAGAATCCGGTGCAGTGGCACCCGGACCCCGAGGGATTCGCCGACGGCTTCTGGTCGGTTACCCGCTATGACGACGCGGTGGCGGTCAACCGTGACTACGAGCACTTCTCCTCCCACCGGGCGGCCACCCTCTTCCACGACTTCGACGAGGAGGTTCTCGGGCAGCAGCGGATGATGATGCTGAACATGGACCCCCCGATGCACACCCGCTACCGTCGGCTGGTCAACAAGGGGTTCACGCCACGCATGATCCGTGACCTCGAGGCCAAGGTGGTGGCCTCCACCGACTCGATCCTCGACGCCGTCTGCGAGCAGGGCTCCGCCGACTTCGTGGAGCAGATCTCCGCCGAGTTGCCCCTGCAGGTGATCGCCGACCTCATGGGGGTCCCCCAGGAGGACCGCCACCTCGTCTTCGACTGGTCAAACCGGATGGTCGGATCGGACGACCCCGAATACCAGGTGTCGGCCGAGGCCGGCGTCCAGGCCTCCATGGAGCTCTTCGCCTATGCCGACGAGTTGTGCGAGAAAAAGCGGATCGACCCCCACCAGGATCTCTTCAGCGTCCTGACCCAGGCGGAGATCGAAGGTGACCAGCTGTCCCAGCTCGAGCTCGACCTGTTCTTCCTCCTCCTGGCCGTGGCCGGGAACGAGACCACCCGCAACCTCATCTCGGGGGCCATGGTGGCGTTCTTCGACAACCCCGATCAGTGGGAGCGTCTCCGGGCCGATCGGTCGCTGCTGCCCTTGGCCATCGAGGAGATGCTCCGCTACGTGTCGCCCGTGATGCACTTCCGGCGCCAGGCCAGCGCCGATGTGGTCATCGGTAACCAGAAGATCAGTGAGGGCGACAAGGTGCTGTTCTGGCACATCTCGGCCAACCGGGACGAGTCGGTCTTCACCGACCCGGACCGGTTCGACATCGGCCGGACCCCCAACAACCACATGGCGTTCGGCGGTGGCGGACCCCACTTCTGCCTGGGTGCCAACCTGGCCCGCATGGAGATCAGGGTGATGTTCGACCGGCTGCTCGACCGGGTGCCCGACATCCGGCTCGCCGGTGACGTGCAGCGGCTCCGCTCCAACTTCATCAACGGCGTCAAGCACATCCCGGTGGCATTCACGCCGTCGGCGCCCGTCGGTCGCTGACCGACCGATGCGATTCCACCAGGCGGTCACCTTCCTCCCCCTCGAGGACACCATGCATCTGGCCACCGCGGCCGATCGCCTGGGCTACTCGGGCATCTACCTCTCCGACCATCTCTTCAATCCCCGCGACCTGGCCTCTCGCTACACGTATTCGAAGGCACCGGACGGGTCGCCGTTCTGGGAGAAGGAGACGGCATGGCCCGATCCGATGTGCCTCATCTCCGCGTTGGCCGCGGTCACCACCAATCTGAGGTTCACCACCGGCGTCTACATCGCCCCGGTACGCGACCTCATCACCGTCGCCAAGTCGGTGGGCACCGCCGCCGTGCTGTCCAACAACCGGGTCACCCTGGGAGTCGGCGTGGGCTGGTGCGAAGAGGAGTACGTCCAGACCGGACAGGACTTCAAGACACGGGGCAAGCGCCTGAACGAGATGATCCCCGCGCTGCGCGCCCTGTGGCAGGGGGACTGGGTCGAGTACCACGGGAAGTACTACGACGTCCCCGCCTGCCAGATGAACCCCTCCCCGACGCTCCCGGTGCCGTTCGTCGGAGGTGGTGACTCCGAGGCCGCCATCGTCCGGGCCACGACCCTCTGTGACGGCTGGGTCAACACCGGTGCGGCCACCCCGGACGAGGCCTTCGCCCAGGTGGCCCGGATCAAGGACGCACTGAAGCGGGCCGGACGCGAGCATGAGCCCTTCTCCATCTACGTCGCCGTACGCGCCTACCCCGACCTCGACCTCTACCGTCGGCTCGAGGATGCGGGCGTCACCGACCTGCTGTGCGCACCCTGGATGGCCGTCAAGGCCAAGGAGGGTGACACACCCGAATCCATCCGTCAGGCCCGGCTCGACGTGAGCGAGCAGTTCGCCGGGCACTTCATCGCCGCCATGGACTGAGGGACGAGAGACCACGCCCGGTCCGGCCGGCGGACATTAGGGTCTTTACAGCACGTTCCAGGGAGGAACCCATGAAGAACATGAAGCTCGGTCTCCAGCTCGGCTACTGGGGTTCGGGTCCCCCGGCCAACGCCGTCGAGCTGGTCTCGGAGGCGGAGCGCCTCGGCTTCGACTCGGTGTGGACGGCGGAGGCCTACGGCTCCGACGCGCTCACCCCCCTCAGCTGGTGGGGGTCCCAGACCCGACGCGTCCGCCTCGGCACGGCGCTCTGCCAGCTGTCGGCCCGCACCCCCACAGCCATGGGCATGGCCGCCATCACCCTGGACCATCTCTCCAACGGGCGCTTCGTGCTCGGACTGGGCGTCTCGGGCCCCCAGGTGGTCGAGGGTTGGTACGGGCAGTCGTTCGAGAAGCCGCTGGCCCGGACCCGCGAGTACGTCGACATCGTGCGCCAGGTCGTCGCCCGCCGGGCGCCGGTGGTCAGTGAGGGACCCCACTATCCCCTCCCTTATCCGGGTGGGACCGGACTGGGCAAGGCCCTCAAGCCCATCGTCCATCCACTGCGCCCGGAAATCCCCATCATCCTGGGGGCAGAAGGACCAAAGAACGTGGCGCTGGCCGCCGAGATCGGCGACGGGTGGTTCCCCATCTTCTTCTCACCCAATGCCGTGAAGGCCTTCGAACCGGCACTGGCCGAGGGATTCGCCCGACCCGGAGCCCGGCACTCGGCTAAAGACTTCGAGGTCATCGCCTTTGCCCCCACCCTGATCGACGACGACATCGAGCGGGCCGCCGACAGCTTCCGCCCGTTCATCGCCCTCTACATCGGGGGCATGGGGGCCAAGTCGATGAACTTCCACTTCGACGTGTTCGCCCGCATGGGCTACGAAGCCGAGGCCAGCAAGATCCAGGAGCTCTATCTCGAGGGTCGCAAGGACGAGGCCGCGGCTGCGGTGCCCACCTCGCTGATCGAGGACACCGCCCTCATCGGTCCCAAAGAGAAGATTAGAGACGATCTCGAGGGCTGGCGGGAGTCGATCGCCACGACACTGCTCGTCGCTGGGAGTCCCGACACGCTGCAGACCATGGCCGAGTTGGTGCTCTGACGGCACCGGCCCTCAGTCCTCTCGGGGACCTCGCTGGAGGAACTCGGACGACCGGAGTTCGAAACGGACCCGGGAGAGCCGGAGTTCATAGCCTGGAGGCAGGGCTGCTGCCGGCCCGTTTCCCGGCTCCCCGGCGCGTGAGCGACCGGTAGAGGTCGATGGTGCTCGGATGGACCGAGTCGAACGGTTCGACGTCGTCGGCGACGAGCTTCACCAGTTCGGCCATCACCGACTCCACCCCGGCGGGATTGCCACCGAGGTCGGCCGCCCGCATGAGCATGCGGTAGAGCCGCTCGTCATAGGGACTGACCAGCAATCCTTTTCGGGCCGACCATTCGGCACCCCGTGGATCACCACCGGCGAGACATGCTCCGGCCAGCTTCCCGCTCAGGTCGACGACCGATGCCTCGATGGCCGGTCCGATGCCCTCGAGGATCGGCCAGTCGTCGGAGCGGATTCCGTCGAAGGGTCGGCCCCGCACCAGGTGCAGGGCCGCTCTCCAGTCCCCGGCATCGACCGACTCGGCCAGGGAGGAGAACCGAGCCCAATCGGTGACGACCGTCGGGGACAATGCCAGCCGGCCGTGGGAACGCGGAAGGTGGTCGATCCCGCCAGGGCCCTGGCCCAGCGCCCGACGGGCGACCGATGCCGTCGAGTGGAGACTCGAGGGCGCCATCAGGCGATCCGGCCACAGGGCGGTCGCCCACGCTTCGTTCGACGCGCCGTCCGGGTGCATGGCCAGATAGACGACGAGTTCTTTGGCCCATGCCCTCGTGAACTCCCGAGTCGCACCGCGGACCTCGACCGGACCGAGCACGTTCACCACGACCACCCCCTCCGGTGGCTCGTCACCGACCGCCGCCATCGGCGACGGTCCGACGGGCGGGCGATGCGAATCGGTGACCCCTGCGGCCGACCGACCCCGGGGCGAGTCCTCGGGCGAGTCCCCGGTGATTACGGGGATCGGCACGGCGAGGTGCACGTAGGGCTCATCAGAGGAGAGCACGGACTCACGATGGGCCGCCAGCTCGAGAAGGCCGGAGACGTCGGAGAGCTCCTCGACCCCCACCATCTGGGGGAACACGACTGATCCCAAAAGGTCGAGCGGCGACGGCGCCCGACCACCGGTGAGCCTGACCGAGTGGGTCGCGCCGGTCCGCGGGCCGACCATCACGACCGCCATACCGGCATCGGGGTCCGACGCCGCCTCGAGGAGCTCGCTCGCCTGCGCTTCGTCGACCGTCGATCCACAGATCACCACCGTCGGGTCCCACCGGTCGGAGCCGTCGACCACACGACCTTCGGCAAAGCTCCGGTAGTCGGCGGTCCCGAGGAGCCGGTGGGCCTCGATGCGCCGGCAGCAGAGGTCGCGGACCAGTGCCGCCACATCGGTCGTCGACCGCACGCTGGTGAACCGCTCGAGCTCGGCACCGAAGCCGACCAGGACGAGCTCGAACTGCCCTCCCCAGCGCGAAGTGGCGAGCTCGAGGGCCAGCGCCCTCACGACTCGGTCGCATCCATCGGCATCACCATCCACGACGAGCGAGCCCAGCGCCTCAAGATTGACCATGACGGTGCCGTCTTCGTCGCTCCCCGCAGTGACGAGCAGAGGCGCGGGCGATTTCCCCTCGTCCGGGGCATGCGCGGCCCAGCTGCGGCGGGTGAGCGCAGAGCGGTCGACGATGACCGAGGCAGCATCGTCTTGCAGTGCGAAGTGTTGGGGAAGGCCGGCGGTGGGGTCCAATCGGTCCACCACCAACTCGACGGCATCCCCTTGGACCCGGATGCCCCTCACGACCGGGACCTCGCCCGGACAATCCCTCCAGTGCCTGCCCATCGAGCGAAGCGCCGTGTCGATCATGGAGGTGACCACTGCACCGTCTCCCATCCGCAGCCGCTGCTCGACGAGTCGACGCCGCGGATCGGGCAGGCTGATGAGGCGCCCGGTCCCCCGGTGGCGCTGCTGGGCACGCCTCATGCGGTCGAGGAGGCCGGTGACCCCGGCACCGACGACACTTCCACCCACCGGGAGGAGCGGCTCACCCCTGATCGGGTGGTCAGCACCTCCGCTGGGTCCGGTCGCCGCCTCCGGGGGGCTCCACCGGTCCTCATCGGCCGGTTGCGGTTCGTCCGCTTCTCCCCGCGGCAAGCGGAGCCGCCATCCGGGGCGGATCCAGTGGTCCGAGCCGAGCGCGCCCCCATCGGCCTGAGGGATCCCGTAGTTGAGGTCGGCGATCTCCCTCCACCGACGCGACGACCCGAGCCGCTCGGTGGCGATCGACCACAACGTCTCACGATGGACGACCTGGTGGACGACCGCCACCGGTGTCGAGCCCGTGCGCAACCCGTCTGCGGCTGGGAACGCTCCCACGCGGTCCGTCTCCGGTTCGACGGGTGGGTCCGTCAGCCTGATGACCGGGCCGTTGACGCTCGCCCCGACGAGGACAGGCGTGGTAGTCGGCCAGTCGTCCTCCGCGGTGTCGAGGTCGTCGATCACCCGCAGAAGCGCTGGCGGGTGTCCACCGGCCGCCACCGCGCTCGGATTCATGACGGCCGGAACGGCCGACCCCGCCCGGCCAGCGACCGAGACGGCCAGCGCCGTCCCGACCAAGCAGGCGGCGGCCGACTGCAATGCCCGGCTGGCCGGAAGCCGGACCGGCGACCGTCCCGTGGACCAGGCCCGGAGCTCGAGGACCACACACGACGTCATCCACGCCCACGAGAGCCAGGCCACGAGCAGGGCACCACGCGCCAGCCAATGGACGGCGATCGCGGCATCGAACGGTTGCCGGGACGAGAGGCCGCCGGCGAGCTGTCGGTAACCCAGATGGGCGAGCGGCCAGCCGCCGACCTCGAACAGCAGGACGGGGATCGTCGTGACGATGACCACCAGGGCGAGGGAACACACCAGCGGCCATCCCCACCGCCACCTGGCCCTCCTCATGAGGGATCCCCCCTCACGGGGATCCCTCGGTCACGCCCTCGACGTCGATGGCCGAGGCGGTGCCGGCCACCGGCAGCGACCTGACGCCCACGATACCCAACAACGCAGTCGGGATCCGATAGCGGATGGACACCGTCACGACACCCGCCGAGACCGACGCCGTCCCCGGGTGGCCGGCGGCAACGGTGAACGCCTCGGCCGCGGCGACAGCGGCTTGTGGATCCACCTCCACGACACCCGATCTGAGCGCATCGACCGAGAGTGCCCCGGCACCCGCCCGTGCCGCCTGGCCGGCTTCGTCGACTGCCGCCTGCTGCGCGGCCAGAGCCGTGCCACCGTCGACGACGAGGCCCGACAATGCCATCAGGGCGGGCACCAACAGGATGACGAACGCACTGATGGAGCCACCGTCGGCTTGCGGTCCCCTGCCCACAGCACGCGCCCCGTCGTTCACCGCACGGACCGGTAGGGATCGATGGGCGCGGTGGACGACGCCCTCACGACGGTACTGCCCGGAATGCCGGGCACGGAGAGGTCGGACAGGGTGACCCGACAGGCCACCGAGACCGTTACGTACCCGCCCGGGTAGAAATGGCCTGTGTCGGTGCTCACCCGGGGACTCGGGCAGATGTGCGAGAGGCCGAGTTCACCGACGAGCGCGGCACGTACCGCTCCAGCGGCCGCTTGGGCGGCGTCGGGCTCAACCGCGGCCATCTGGGCTCCCGCCCGGGAGGACTCGACAACCTGCAGACGCGCCTCGGTGACCCTTCCGAACACCACCGCCAACGCGACCAGGACGAACAAGACCGGGGTCAGGACGGCCAATTCGACGGTCAGGCTGCCCTGGTCATCGCATCTCCGCCGGTCGCTCACTCCGACGCCCGAAATTCCTGGATCGGCCCGACCTCGGTCGAGGACACGCGGAGAACCAGTCCGGGGACGATCGAGACTGCCGAACCGGTGACAGCGACGCTCTCCGTATCGCCGGGTGCCTGTGTGACGGCCACGGTCGAGTCCCGGAGGGAGGAGCCGTCTCTCCGGGTCACCGACTCGGCCTCGGCGGCGCCGGCGGCGGCACCGCCCCCCAACGAACATGCCGCCCTGTCCCCCTCGGAGGCGGCAAGTTGCACCACCTGGGCTGCCTGGGCCCAGAGTGCGAACTGGACCACCACCAGCAGGATGACCATCAAGATCGGCACGACCAGGACGGCCTCGACCACCGTGGATCCGTCGTCGCGACCGTCGTGGATCCGACGCGCACCGGGCCGACCGTGTCCCGGCGCGGGCCCCTGCGTCCTGCGGCCGGCTCCGCTGTACGTCCGTCCCATCAGTTGAGGTTGATCGAGTTCGCCTTGTCGGTGACCTTGGCCACAATGATCGCCCCGACGGCGATGGCCAGGGCGGCGAACACCGCGGTCAGGATGACCTTCTCGACCACGGTCCCGGCTTCGTTCCATCCCCCCGAAGCGTGCACGCGTGCTCTCAGATAGGTCCAGAGGATGATGAGGTGATCAGGCATGGTCGTTGCTCCTTGCGTTGCGTCGATGGAGTGGCGGTCTGATGGTTCTGGTCGGGCTGACGAGATCACGCACAGGAGTCAGAAGCCCCCGAGTATGCGGCTGAAGGCCGGGTAGCCGATGAACAGGAGGAATCCGATCAGGAGCAGCGCACCCGGCAGAAACATCCGCTGGGTGGCGGCATTGGCCCCGGATTCGGCATCGGCCTGTTCATGACGACGCAGAGTCGCCGACCGCGCCGTGAGCGACTGGCGGATCCGAGCCCCCTCGGTGCCGGCCAGTTGCAAGGTGGCCGACAGCTCAACCAGCTCCCCGACACCCATCTCCTCTCCGAGCTGACCCAGGGCCGCCCAGGGCGACACACCGCTGTCCCGGGATTTCGAGAGTGCTCTGGCCATCCGCCTGAACGCCCAGTCCGGGCTCACCTCTACCGCCGCGAACAGGGCTCCCTCGGTGCCGACGCCCCCAGCGAGACCGAGGACCACGAGGTCGACGAAGGTTCCGACGACGAGCCGCACATGGCGGCGTCGATCGGCTGCCGCGCTCCTCAGCTCCGCGACCGGGATGCCCATCCCCGCTGGGATCGCCACCAACGCCAGCACGATCGGCGCGGCAAGAGGAAGCGAGATACCGACCAGATGGCCACCGGCCCACAGGAGGGGCGGCAGCAACAAACCGGCACCCCCACCCATCACCATCTTCGTGGCCAGCTCCTCCCACGTCCCACCGGTGACGCTCAGACAGGACCGGAGAGACGCCCACCGCGGGTTGGAGTGCAGACTGTCGGGCCCCACCCAGAGAACGAGGCGCCGACCCAGTGACTCGTCGATCCTCCCAGGGGTCGCAAGCAGGCTGCCGACCGTCACGGGTCGGGCCACCGATCGAGCCAACGTCTCCAAACTGGTGGTCGTGCGCCTCAGCCCGAAGAAGACGCCGAGGATCCCGATGCCGGCACCGGTTCCCGCGAGGATGACGGCCATCACCGTCCGACGACCTGGCGACCGAGGAGTCGAAGGGGTGCGGGTGGTCGGGCCAGCGCCACCATCGAGGTCAGCCCGATCGCATACAGTGCACCGACGGCGAGCAGCACGACCTGGCCTCGCAAGGAGCTGAACGGCTGGAGGTAGCTCCTGGCTAGGAGCGTCAAGGTCACCGCAAATGCGATCGAGAACACCACCACAGTCCGGACGCCGCTCCTGACCGACGCACGGCTGGTCTCGATCCGGAGCCGGAGGGCGACCTCTTCCCGGGTCGAGTCGGCAAGGTCGGCAAGCAGATCGCCCAGCCGCTGGGCGCGGGCCGACGTCGCTAGCAGCAACGCACATACGACTCGATCGGAGCACGGATCCTGCACCTCGTCGGCAAACAGCACCAGCGCCTCTCGGGGATGCATCCCGGCACCTAGTCGGGCAGAGAGCCTGGTGGTGGCAACGTGGATCGGAGTCGGGCTGAGCGGAGCGGTACTCATGATCGCCTGGCCGAGACCCGCCGACGCGGCCATCGTGCCCTGCAGCATCTCGGTCCAGGCGGCGATGGCTTCCACCTTGGCGATCGACACCGACCCTGACGTCCGACCGATCAGATTCGGCACGCCGACCACGGCGAGAGCGGTGATGGGCAGCGCCACCGGCCATCCGGTGACGGCAACCGCAGCCGCCCCGACCCCGGTGGCCAGTGCGACCAAGGCCACATGACGGTGGTCGATGCCCGAGCCGGTGATCCGGGCACGGGTTCCACCGATGTGTCCCTCGGTCCGTCTCGACATGACCAACCCGAGTACACCCAGACCGAACGCCAGCCCGCAGACGACCGGAGCACCGTTCATTCGAACACCCCTGCGCGGCAGGTTCCGGGCCGGTTCGTAGCCGAACTGGCTCAACTCACTCAGGGTTGTCGGACGAAGAGGAGTGGCGGCCCTGGCCCGACGACCCGGGCCCGGTTGGAACACCTCGTTCGAGACCACCAGCGAGCCCTCCGCGTCGACGACCTCGCGGACGGAGGTTACGAATCGCCTCCTCGAGGACCGGGGAGGGAACCGCCATTCCACGTCCCGAGTAGGGACTGGCGACCCGCCCGGTTGTCGGACCCGGAACGGCTCTTCAACCCCCGGCTCCGGGTCGTCGTGCATCTCGGTGTCCAGATGGACGACGAAATGGACGGCTCCGGCGATCAGCAGATTGCTGGCCTCCAGCGGAAGCCGCTCGGGAGCCTGCACGGCATAGGAGGCGATCCGGCGGAATACACCTGATGATGAGTCGGCATGAATGGTGCACATCGATCCGGAGCGCCCCTGACTCATGGCATTGAGCATGGGAAGGATCTCGTCGCCGAGCACCTCCCCGACGATGACCCGGTCGGCGTTCATCCGCAGGGTGCGACGCACGAGATCGGCAACGGAGATTTGGCCTTGACCCTCGACATTGGCCGGGCGGGCCTCCAAAGCGACGATGTCGGGGTGCCTGACGGCGTCCCTGTCGAGGCCGAGCTCGAAGGCCTGCTCGATGGTGACGACCCGCTCGCGTGGCGGGATCTCCGCGGCCAGGGCCCGCAACAGCGTGGTCTTGCCGGAGTTCATCGCACCGGAGACCACGATGTTCTTGCGCGCCCGCACAGCGGCGGCGAGAAGCGACGCCAGGTGGTCGTCGAGGGAGCCCATGGTGGTCAGGTCGGTGAGGGACAGGTCGGCGTACCGGTGCCGCCGGATGGAGACGGCGGGACGCGAGCTCACCGCCATCAATGCCGACAATCGGCTGCCGTCGGGGAGGCGCAGGTCGAGCTCCGGTCGGGCCAGGTCGAACCTGCGTTCCGAGAGGCCGAATCGACCGGCGGCCGACCGCACCAGGTCGATGAGTTCGTCGTCGGAGTCGGCCACGGGGGCCGTGAGCTGTTTGGAACCGTCTGCCCTCGTGACCCAGACCTCATCACACCCGTTTACGTCGATGTTCTCGATGTCGGGATCGTCCACCAGCACCTGGAGCCGGCCCATGCCGAACAGGGCGTCGAGCACCGACTGGGCGAGCCGTTGTTCGCCGTCGACACCGTCCAGCGCGTTCAGCGATCCGGCTGCACTGCCGGCCAGACCGTCGAGGTGGGCGAAGACTCTCTGCCTTGCGAACTCGCGTCGATCGTCGTCTGACAGCACAGCGTCGTCCTGGGTCGCCAGATCCTCGGCAACCAGCTCGCGGAGTGTCGCGGCGAGCGAACCGCTCATCGGAGTGCCCCATCCGGCTCTGCCGGGGCCACCGCATCTTTCCCCCGCGAGAAGCCGCGGTTGAGCAACTTCCTGCTCGGCCCCGCGGTCGCGTGCTGCCCTCGGTGCGGCTCCGCCTCACTTCCGGGTAGGGACGGGTCGAGCACGGTGAGACTGCCGGCCAGTCGCCCGGCCGAAGACAACAGAAGGGAACGCGAGAGGCGCCGTCGACCCCCCGGTTGGCCAGCGGCGGTGGCGGCGGCGATCGGGTCGAACGCCAGCGTGCCGATGACGGGGATCCCGGTGAAGCTCTCGATCTCCTCCGGTCGGTGCGGTCCGGTATCGATGACGGCCAGAAGGGCGCGAATTCCCCACCGGGACAGGATCCCGGGGGCGACGGCCTTGACCTGGAGGGCTGTCGCGGCATCGCCACGAACGACGATCACCAGTGCTCCCGCGTGTTCGGACCACCCATCCGTACCGGGAGGGCCAAGGGGCAGTCGACCGAGGTCGACCAGGATGTCGAGGGGGCCGTCGGGCGAGGAGGACGCGCTGGCCACGAGGGCCGCGATCGGGAGGGCAGCGGTCTCGACCCGGTTCCGGTCACCCACCAGTACGTCGAGCCCTCCCGGCAGTAGCTGTTGGAGGTGCGGCCCGAGGGGCACCGTTGCTTCCGACCTCCGGTCGGCGGCACCGAAGGAGGTCCACCCACAGGTGGACGAGAGCGCGAACCGAGCGGCGAGGTCGCCGCCCCACGGATCACACTCGGCCAGAACGACGGCTCGATCCGTCGGCCACATGGCACCGACGAGGCTGGCGGTGGTGGTCACGCCGGGGGCACCTTTGACCGAAGCGAAGGCCACGATCACGAGTTCGACCCCCCGGACGAGGTCGAGGCGGTACTGGCCGAATCTTGCGGGAGCAGTACCAGGCTCACCTGGTCGGCGGCGGCAGCGGTGGACACTGCGGCGGCCAGTGCGGTGGTGACCTCGACGGATACGAGCAAGGTGGCATCCGTGGATGCACCGGTCGCCGGGACGGCGGTGGCGGTGACTCCCGCCCCGGGCACCAGGACACCGGTCACCGCCGTGCCGACCTCACTGCCCGATTGACCGGATCCGGTCAGCGCCGCCACCGGGGTGCCCGGGCTCGCCGTCTGGACGATCATCACGTGGTCACCGGGCTCCACCCCAGTGGCGGGGAGCTGGCCTGCCTTCAGGGCCAGGCCGACCACGGCGTCACCGTCGGGTATCACCGGAGACCCCGTCACGTCCCCGGCGACGAGCAGCGATCCATCGGGGATGGTGACGGCTGCCCGTTTCCCGATCAGATCGCCGACGGATCCGGCCGCCAGAGGGGCAATTCCGTTCGAGACCGAGACGTCGGTCTGGCCCAGGTCGCCGGCAGTGATCACTGCTCCTTGTTCGATGGTCGAGGTGGAGACGACCGCTGAGGTCCGACGGTCCTCCGACGAGTAGACGGCCACGAACGCCGCGATACTCACGAAGACCACGGCCGCCGATACCGCCGCCATGAGAGGCCTCTTCGGGCGGAGCCCCGACCGGAGCTGCGGTGAGCCCCCTGAGGTCGCTCCGTTCATCGCCTGTGGACCCTCCTTGAGCACTGTGGTCATGGCCCGGGGTCCAGAATCCCCGATGCCGCGTCGGCAGTGCCCGGAGACACGTTGATGCTCTCCACCTGAGCCACCCGCAATCGGGAGGTAGTCGACGTGTACAGGGTGGGCAGTGTCCCCCCACCGGCCGCGCCGGTCGACGACCACGTCACGGACCACGTCACCGTGGCGGTGACGGGAAACGATCCGTCGTTCGGATCACCATCGGGAGACGGCTCACCGGCCGAGGACTCCGGATAGTCGTACGAGCAATCGGTCGTGGATAGGGTCGACGTCGGACCGGACACGAACGGCTCGCCCGGACCCGGACATGCGAGGGCGTGGCCGTCGCCCATGGACCACGTGACCGACAGCGGCGCGGCCACGACGGTGGCACTCACCGGGCCCGCCGACGCGCTGACGGAGTACGGATGCCAGTCCGCTCCGTCGACCCACAGCCAGGTGGGCAGATTCACCAAGGCGGTCGACGACGGATCGGTGGAGATGATCGGCTCGGGCAGCTGAAGGGAGCGCTCGGCCTGGAGCGCCACCTCGTAGGGGGCAACCGTCGGTGCCGGAGCCACCGTGGGGTCGGCGATCCATTCGGTCTGTGTGTCGGAGGCACCGTCGGGGAAGTAGCAACTGACCGAGTACCAGCTGCCCGGAGTCGGTCCGCCGGGGGCGATCCCGCCTTCGTCGTTCAGGACCAGCAGGACCGAGGTGCAGAATGGCTGGGCTCCGGCGGATCCGTCTCCGGCAACGCCTCCCGGACCGCCTGACGTCCCAGCGGTCGAACTCCCAGAGGTTGCCCCGGCCGAGATCGTTCCGCCGCCGGTGTCCGTGCCGGTCACCGTGGCGTGGGCGACCCCCGGGGCCATCGCCATGCCCCAACCGACGGCGATGATCGGCACCAGCACCTTCACCGATGGCCTCATCCGGCTGCTCTCAGCCACCGTGCGGCAACGGCCGTCGGCCGTCCACCGAGGTTCGAGGCACCGGTGTCCCTGTTCAGCGGCGTAGGCATCGGCTGCGGACGATAAGAGTTGCCCCCTTCGCCCGCAAAGAATGTTGCAGCAGCACTGCAACCATCTCATGACGGCGGTGGGGGGTGGCCGGCGGCGTGCCGTGCACTGGAGGAGCAGAGGGCGACGCTGTTCCGACATGACCACAGCCTGGCGGGACCACCTTGCCGGATCCCTTGGCCGTTTCCTTGCCGGATCGACGGACCGTCCCGCGGCGCGAGCAACTCGGACCGGTCTCGCAGGCAATTTGCCGCCGGTACCAATGGTTTCCCGCCGTCCGCATCCACGGCCCGACAAGCCGATGGCTCCGAGGACCGGGGAACGACGGGCTACGGGTCGTCGAACAGTTGGGGACAGACGGAGGCACGCCTGGCCATGCGAAGACCCGCCACGGGCCGGCCGTGCGCCCCCCGGCCCGACCGTTACTCAGTGTGCCGCCGCCAACGCGTCGTGCGTTCAGTTGTCCACGGGCCGCCGGACCCGTCGGGGCGCTCCATGGCCCCGACGTCGTTCAGGTTCGTTCCCTAGCTGCGGGCAACCGTGTCGACAGCGCGTGACCGGAGGAGGCGCCCAGGTGCCGTCGAGCGCGGCCGTCTCCGGCGCGTAGAGCCGCATCGTCACCCCGATCGGGCCCTCGGGCGCAGGCAGCCAGTTGGGCTCGCGAGCACCGCCGGGAGATCGGTGTTGGAGGTAGAGGTCGAGCGAACCGTCGGCGTTGAACACCAGGCTGTCGCGGTCACCGATTGCATACCGGTCGAGCGGGTTCGCCACCTGGAACCCCTGGCCGTCGTACATGGTGATCGACCAGAAGGCCTTGACGGGAGGCAGCCGATCGGCGTCGAAGTGGACGACGTAGTCGGAATCACCCGTCACCGGCCTGCCTTCCGCGTCGCTCTGGAGCAGGGGGTAGATGGCGTCCTCGGCAGAGTTGGCACCGAGGCCCACCATGGCGACGATCGCCCGTTTCACGTAGGAGTTGCCGTAGACCCCCATCGTGTCGATGTTGAGCTGCCAGCCGTTCACCACGTTGGCCAGACCGGGAAGTGTCCTGGCCACGACGGCCCGGGCCGCGGCGGGTGCGTCCTCCAGGGCCGAGCGGATCTCCGGTCGGAGGTCGCCGAAGGTGGCCCCGGCGACGAGCCCGATCCGGGCCATCAGGGCAACGAGTGACCAGTCGGTCGCATGGGGCGGGTGCACGGCAAGGATGGCCAAGGCCCGGTCGAAGAAGGTCTCGGCCGACATGGCGTTCAGTTGGTCCAGCGGTGGGGTCTCCGTGTCCACACCGTCATCGGGGATCGCCGGGTCGGTGAGCGGAACCTGGTCCCGATCTCCGCCCCAGGCCGCCAGCGGGGTCAGGGCGTACTCGTCCTGGATGCGGTGGACTGACGCATAGTCAGACGGCCCGTTGGTCTGGGTCCGTCCGATGATCCAGACGTACGGGGTGGGCGCGTCGATCCGTTCGACCCCCTCGGGGAGCACTCCGGTCCAGCCGGCCGGCACCAGCGCCCAGTGCCCCGGTTCGGAACCGGTCGTGCGCTGGCCCGGCGATGCGAATGCGTCCGTCCACATGTCGTACATGGGCAACTGGTAGAAGCGGTCGGCGGGTACCGGGCCGGCGGCGACGACGACCGGGCCGCCCGACAGGTCGACCCAGGCCGAGGAGTACAGGGTGTCGAAATTCGGTCGCACCACCGCCTTGAAGTCGGCGGCGGGGAAGCTCCGCAGGTGGGAGAACCGGTTCATCGGGCCGGTCCCCGGCTTGGCACCCGGGGCCACACCGACCGCCTGTCGGCGGGTGATCTCCATGATCACCAGGGGGTAGAGATAGAGATAGGCACTGACCCCGATGTCATGGGCCTCATCGTCCGCGATGCTCTGACTCATCGGCGTTCTCCTTTCCGGTCGTTCCAACCGGTGTGGTTGGCGACTCGACCTCCACCCGACCGGGCTGGCGCTCGGTGGGCCGGCGGCTGGTCGGCACTACTCGACGGTGGCGACGGGGGCAGCAGACGGCGGGTCGGTCGTGGCCCCGGCCGGCGATTCCTTCCCGGACGACCGTAGGTCCGGAGCTGTCCCCCGGGGCGATCCGGTACCCGGCACCCCGCTGGTTGACGATGCCGTGGCGTCCGACACCGTGGCACCGTTCCCGGGGCCGGCAATCAGTTTCGCGCTGAATTTGACGGCCTTCGTGGCCGTGGTGGCGCCGGTCTGGAGCACGATGGCGACGGCCAACAGGATGACGGCGGGGATCCGGAGGTAGTGGATCCCGAGCATGAGAATGGCGAGCCGGCCCATGGCGTAGGGAGGCGAGCACACCGTCGCGCCGATGGCGCCGCCGACGGCCGCCGCGGTCAGTTTGTCCCTCCGGGAACGGTCTGACTTCATGCCCACGAGGCGGGCGGGGACGGAGACGTAGGCGACCATCATCACGGCCACGACCGCGCTGAGGGCGAGGGCGTACCAGAACAGGCCCCAGCGTTGCACCACGAGCGCGGCGAACCCGAGGGCGATGCCGATGACGAACCCGTAGGAGATGATGGTCCCCAGATGACCCCGGGCCTTGGCGAACGCCGGACGGATCTCCGGCTTGCCCGGCTTGGAGATGGCGAAGGCGAACACGGCATTCAGAAAGAAACTCGCCGCGGTGATGGCGGCGACGCCCAACAGCGCGGGCAGGAGCAGCGGACCCCGGATGATGTGGAACTGCTTGCCGTGGAAGACGTGCACCTTGATGTCGAGCATGGCGGCCCAGATCCACATGGCCGGAAGGATCTGGACCAGGGTGAGCCTCCAGTTGGTGACCAGCAGCTTCACCCCCTGGAAGAGCATGGCGAACGCCCCCACCACCAGAGCCAGAGGCGCCAGCCATCGGCTGCGCTGGCTCAGTCCGACGATCGCCTTCTCGACCGTGGATTCATCGCCGTCCCGAATGGCGTCGATCAGGCGCTTGACCAGGAGGGCGACCGTCGCCCGCCGGGTGCGTGGTCCGGCACGGTCCGAGGATTCGGGCGGTCCGGTGGCCTCGGCCATCGGGGTGGGGCCGACCACCCCCCCACCCTCGACCACCCCTTCGCTCATGGGCCAAGGCTACTTTCCCGGCTGTCGTCCCCGGAGCCAGTCCGTACCGACCGGCGGCCCGAAGCAGCAGCCCCGGTTCGGGGGCCACCCCTCCTGCGGCACACTGTTCGGTATGCCAGCCCAGTACATCTACACCATGCGCGATCTGCGGAGGTTCTACCCACCGGACCGGGAGGTCCTGAAGGGGATCAACCTCTCCTTCTACCCGGGGGCCAAGATCGGGGTCATCGGGGGGAACGGCTCGGGCAAGTCCTCCCTGCTCAGGATCATGGCGGGCGAGGACGACGGGTTCAGCGGTGAGGCGAGGCTGACGGCGGGCTTCACCGTGGGCCACCTCTCCCAGGAACCGCAGCTCGACCCGGACAAGGACGTCCTCGGAAACGTGGCCGACGGCGTGGCCGAGACCAAGGCACTCGTCGACCGGTTCAACGACGTGTGTGCAGCCATGGGAGAGCCCGACGCCGACTTCGAAAAACTGCTCGGCGAGCAGGCCGAGCTCCAGGACAAGATCGACGCCGCCGGCGCCTGGGACCTGGAGCGCACCTTCGACATCGCCATGGACGCACTCCGACTCCCGCCCGGCGACGCCGACGTGACCACGCTGTCCGGGGGTGAACGGCGACGGGTGGCCCTGTGCCGACTGCTCCTGTCCAAGCCGGACCTCCTGCTTCTCGACGAGCCCACCAACCACCTCGACGCCGAATCGGTCGCCTGGTTGGAGCGGACCCTCCAGGAGTATCCCGGCACCGTGGTGGCCGTGACCCACGACCGCTACTTCCTCGACAACGTGGCCCAGTGGATCCTCGAGCTCGACCGGGGGGCGGGCATCCCCTGGGAGGGCAACTATTCGTCGTGGTTGGAGCAGAAGCAGGCCCGCCTGGCCGGGGAGCAGAAGGCGGACAAGTCCAGGCAGGAGGCACTCCAGCGGGAGCTCGAGTGGATCCGGATGTCACCCCGAGCCCGCCAGAGCAAGGGCAAGGCCCGGATCAACGCCTACAACGATCTCGTGGCCGAGGCCGAAGCAGCCGATCGGCGGGCCGACAAGCTCGAGATCACCATCCCACCCGGGCCCCGGCTCGGCGACCGGGTGGTGGACGCCGAGGGGTTGGTCAAGGGGTTCGGCGACCATCTGCTCATCGACGGCCTGTCGTTCCTCCTGCCCCCGGGTGGGATCGTGGGGGTCATCGGTCCGAACGGTGCGGGCAAGACCACCCTGTTCCGGATGATCGTCGGCGAGGAGTCACCTGATGCGGGCACCCTCGAGGTCGGATCCACCGTCGCCTTGGCCTACGTGGACCAGTCACGGGACCAGCTGGCCGGTGACGCCACCGTGTTCGACGAGATCACCGGCGGACACGACCTGTTGGCGGTGGGCCACCGCGAGCTGAACGGGAGGGCGTACGTGGCCAGTTTCGGTTTCACCGGCAGCGACCAGCAGAAGAAGGTCGGTCAGCTCTCGGGAGGTGAGCGCAACCGGGTGCAGCTGGCCAAGGTGCTGAAGGAGGGGGGCAACGTGCTGCTGCTCGACGAACCCACCAACGACCTCGATGTCGACACCCTTCGTGCCCTGGAGGACGCTCTGCTCGGATTCCCGGGCTGCGTGGTGGTGATCAGCCACGACCGCTGGTTCCTCGACCGGATCGCCACCCACGTCCTGGCATTCGAGGGAGATTCCGAGGTCAGATGGTGGGAGGGGAACTTCAGCGACTACGAGGTCGATCGGAAGAGACGGCTCGGCGTCGACGCGGACCAGCCCCACCGCTTGCGCTACAAGCCGCTGGTGCGCGACTGATGCGTCCCGAGAGCCGGGGAAACCCGGGTGAGGGCCAGGGGCTTCGCCAGCGACAACTGGGCGGGCGTCCATCCCGACGTCATGACCGCTCTCCTCGCGGCCAACGTCGACCACGCCCCCGCCTATGGCGCCGACCCGATCACCGAGGAGGCGGTCCGACTGTTCCGGCACCACTTCGGGGAGGACGCCGAGGTGTTCTTCGTGTTCAACGGAACCGGCGCCAACGTCGTGGGCCTCCAGTCGCTGCTCCGCCCCTTCGAGGCCGTCGTCTGCGCCGACAGCGCCCACATCAACGTCGACGAGTGCGGTGCCCCCGAGCGGTTCCTCGGGAGCAAGCTGGTCGCCGTACCGACCCCCGACGGGAAACTCACTCCGGAGCTGGTGGACCGGGCCGTCCGGGGCATCGGGGACGAGCACCACGTGCAGGCGCGGGTGGTGTCGATCACCCAGTCGACCGAGGTGGGCACGTGCTACCGGGTCGAGGAGATCGCCGCCCTCGGGTCCTTGGCGCACGACCACGGGATGTTCCTGCACCTCGACGGGGCCCGTCTGGCCAACGCCGCCGCGTCACTGTCGGTGGGGCTGGGTGCCTTCGGTCCGGCGGCCGGTGTCGACGTGCTGTCCTTCGGCGGGACGAAGAACGGGGCCATGGCGGCCGAGGCGGTGGTCAGCTTCGGGGCCGGTGACGCCTCGTCGCTGCGGTTCCTCCGCAAGCAGTCGATGCAGCTGGCCTCGAAGATGCGGTTCGCGGCCGCGCAGTTCACCGCCCTCTTGACGGACGACCTGTGGCGGAGGAACGCCGTGCACGCCAACCTCATGGCGTGTCGATTGGCCGAGGGGGTGACCAAGGTGCCCGGGGTGGGCCTCGCCTACCCGGTGGAGGCGAACGGCGTGTTCGCCGCCCTGCCGCCGGAGGCCACCGCCACGCTGCAGCGGGAGCATCCGTTCTACGTCTGGGACGACGACACCGGGGTGGTGCGGTGGATGGCGTCCTTCGACACCACCGAGGACGACGTCGACGAGCTGGTGGGCGCCGTGGCCAGGGTGATGACCGACCTGTAGGCGGCGCCCCGCCGTCGGCAGCCGCCGGACCGGCCACCCGACGTTTCGGACTACGCGGTGAGGGGTTCGCGGCCCGGGCCGGGAGGTCCGGCGAAGGCCTGCGCCACGGACATCCAGTCGACAGCGAGGTCACCGGAGACGATGAGTGCGGTGTCGGCCAGGTTGCGTCGCTGGGTGACCACGAGACAGAAGTCGAGCGCGGGCCCTTCGACCGTGGCGACCGGCTCGTCGTCCACCCGCTCCCCCACCTCCCACCGCCACTGCTCACCGGAGGGGGCGATCAGGAGGACGTCGATGCGACCGGGTGGGACGGGTCGCTCGCGGACCAGGTACGAGAAGGACCTGGCCCGTACCCCGAGATGCGCCACGTGACGCACCCGGTCCGTGGGTTGGCGGGTACGGCCGAGGGCATCGGCGACGTCCTGGCCGTGGGCCCACGTCTCCATCAGCCGGGCCGAGATGAACGACAGCACGCCCATGGGCGGACCGAACCAGGGAACGCGCGCCGAGGGATCAGCTCCGGCGAACGCCGTCCATCATCCCCCGGTGGGCATCCTCCCACCAGGCCAGGAGTTCGCTCCCGTCGATGCCCCGGCCCCGAACCAGGTGCACGTCCATGGGATCCCCGCCGGCAGTCATCATCTCCTCGGCCGTCCTCGTGAACCGCTCGGGTTCGACCATGGCCATCCGGCCGGCTTCGTCGAAGAAGGCGAGATGGCTGATCTGGTCACGGACCGCCCAGCCCACCGCCGGAGTGGAGCGGTCCCACTCGGGCGCGCGGGGCCCGAGGGAGCCGACCAAGCCGTGGAGATCGTCGTACTCGTCCTCCAGGTCACCGAGCAATTCGGGCAATGTGGTCATGGGTCGAGGCTAGGCGCTCCCGACGACCAGTCGGAGGCTGCCATGGAACGGGAAAAAGGTTAGTTCCGACAGCTCAAACGGTGGCGGCGCCCAGGCGTTGCCCCAGACATGAGGGGTCAGGTATCCGGTTCCACCCAACCCCGGTCCTCGCCGAGGACCTCGAGCTCGGGATGGGACCAGACGTAACGTTCCACGGCGTCGAGAACCTCCTCGACGTGGGCCGCAGAGTTCGCCACTGCGGCGAACCCGACCTCGGATCGCTGCCAGCGGTCCTCATGGCCCACCTCGGCGGCCGCGACGTCGAAACGGGCCCTGCAGGACTCGACGAGATGTTTGACGACCGTCCGCTTGGCCTTTAACGAGCCGCTCCCGCGGATACGGAGGTCCATCGTGAGCGTGCCGGCATGCATCATCACTCCACAATGGACCGGGGGGAGACTTCGCGTCGACCGGCCCGGTGCAGGCGGAACCGCACCGGGCCCGGCCGAGGGGCCTAATGGGAATCGACCACTAGGAGCTCGCGGTGGGCGACCAGGAGCTCTCCCCGCTGGGAGGACTACCGCTCGGGGGACTGCCGCTCGGGGGATTGCCGCTCGGTCGAACCGCCCCACGGGGTCCACCCGGTGCACCCGGCCCACCGCTCGGTGGAGCCCCGATACCCACGCTGGTCGCCGTGACCGTGTCCGAGGTCTCCGTTCCGAAGACGGCCACCTGTCCGCCGACGGTTACATCGGCCAAGGTCGCACGCGTCATCCCTCGATCGTGATAGGTCGTCGAACTCCCGACGTTGACGGTTACCCGCGTTCCGTCATGGGTGGTGATGGTGAAGGACCCGGTCCCGACCGATTTCACGGTACCCACGGCGACCGGAGGAGATCCTCCGAAGGGAGGCCGCCCCGACGGTGCCGTGGATGCGGAAGCAGGCGAGGGGGCGGACTGTGTGGCTGCGCCCGCCACCGCCCCGCCGCCGAGCGCCAGGCCCAGCGCCACTGCGGCCGCCGTGGTCACCTTGACCCCCTTTCTCCGTCGCTGGCTGAACGAGGTGATCGGGTCCCGGTCGGAACCTTCTGTCTGTGCTGCTTCGGTGTCGCTCATGTCCCACTCCTTCTCTGGTCGACTGCTGTCGAGACGAAGCATGGGCAACCGGCCTGGGCCCAGGCTGTGGTTGGTCATGGCGCAGGCTGAGAGTGTTGCAGCACCGGCCGGACACGCCGGAGGGTGGTCGGATCGGAGGAGCTCGGCCTCAGTCCCGTGACGCCTCGAGCATCGACACCACGTCGGACCAACCGAACCCGACCGTCTCCCCGATGACGGTGCCGCCAGCGGGATCGACGAGGACGAAGAAGGGGTACCCCGTCACCCGGTAATCGGCCCACGCGTCGTCGCTCATCACCACAGGGACGAGCGTCACGCCAGCAGCCGCCCCCGCCACTTCGTCCGGGTCGACCGACCCTGGGCCCTTGGTAATCACGACCGCCGACACGCCCGGGGGCAACTCGGACGGGGTGTCGTCCCGCAGCCCCCGCCAGAACTCCTCGCACCCGTCACAACGGACGTGCAGGAAACAGAGCAATGTCAGCGTTCCGAGGGACCCGACCGGTATCTCGACGCGGCTCCCCTTCGGCCCCACCCCAACGATGTCCAGAGCCGGCACCGGGCGGTCGCCGGCCACAGGGCCCGAAGGTATCGGCCTGAGCCCGGCCCTGAACGCCGGGTCGGACAGGGGCGAAGCCTGGCGCCTCCGTTTCACCCCTCGGGGTGGTGGCCGTCCTCGATGACCTCGATCGACCTGCCGTTGCCGCACCACCGGCAGGCCACCTCGTCGACCGACTCGTCGAGCACCTCGACATCCTCGACCGTCAGGTCACCACCGACCGAGTAGTGGTGGAAGGCCTTGGTCCGCCGACTGGTCACCACGTCGAACCGGGTCAGGTTGCCGCAGGCCCCGCACCGGTATCTGGTCATCCCGCCCGTCGCCGGCCCGGTGCCGTGCGCCCCGCTCGTCGGTTCGCCGGCGGATAGGTCCGGTGCGGACGTGGGGGCGGAGTCGGTGGTCACCGCACCACGGTAGCCGCCCCCCACCAGGGCCGACCTCCCGCTTGATGCCGTCTCCCCCGGTTCCGAACGTATGTTCGATACAGTGTCGCCATGGTGGTGGCCGTCCAGCGCTCGTTCGACGACCTCGGCACCCCGCTCAGCCAGGTCACGTTCGTGGTCGTCGACGTGGAGACCACCGGGGGCTCGCCGGCCCAGGCGTCGCTCACCGAGGTCGCCGCCGCCCGTTACCGGGGGGGCGAGCTCCTCGGCACCTACCAGACCTTCGTTCGACCCGACCAGCGGATCCCGCCGACCATCACCGCGCTCACGGGCATCAGCGACGCCATGGTCGCCGATGCCCCGACGACGGGCGAGATGCTCCCGTCGTTCCTCGAGTTCGTCGGTGGAGCGGTGCTGGTGGGGCACAATCTGCGCTTCGACCTCTCCTTTCTCGACCATGCCCTGGTGTGCACGGGAAGGGAGCGCCTAGCCAATGCCACCGTCGACACGCTGGCGCTGGCCCGTCGACTCGTCCGTGACATGGTCCCCGACTGCAAACTCGGCACTCTGGCCTCGACCCTCCGGCTCGCCCACCAACCGTCCCACCGGGCCCTGACCGACGTGCTGGCCACCGGCGATCTCCTCCACGCCCTCTTGGAACGCGCCGGGTCGTTCGGCATCGTGGGACTGGAGGAGCTGCTCGACCTGCCGAGACTCGTCGGCCATCCCCAAGGGGCGAAGCTGCGGCTCACCACTCGGCTCCCCCACCGCCCCGGCGTCTACTGGTTCACCGATGCGGCCGGCACCGTGCTCTACGTGGGCAAGGCCACCGACTTGCAGGCCCGGGTGCGCTCCTACTTCAGCGCCGACAAGCGACGGAAGGTGGGCCGGTTGCTCCGCCAGTTGCACGCCGTGCACCACCAGGTGTGCCCCGGCACCCTGACCGCGGCGGTGGTGGAGGGTCGGCTGATCCGCTCCTGGTCACCCCCGTTCAACCAACAGGGGAAGGTCCGCCGCACGAGCACCGCGGGTCGGCAACCCGACCCCAGGCCGCGCCGACGGAGGCGGCCGGGGCGGCGGGGTGCCGCCGACCTGACGGGTGACCCGGTCGCGCTGCTCGGTCCCCTGGCCCGCACGCTCACCGAGCTGTCGGCCGATCAGCGCTACGAGGAGGCCGCCTCGGTGCGTGACGAGGCCGAGCGGCTGCGACGGCTCCTGGTCCGGCAGCGGCGGGTGGAGTCGTTGCAGGATGCCGGCCGGACCGTCCTGTCGATCGACGGCGAGGGCACCGTCGAGCTGCGCGGGGGGCTGTTGGTGACCGACCGGTCGTTCCGCAACGGTGGCGGGCCGACGCCGTCGGACCCGGATGCGTCGGTCGAGGCCGACGACCGCGCCCACGAGCGGACCATCGTGGCCCAGTGGCTGGCGGCCAACGCCCACCGGGTCCGGGTCGTGTCGGTCGAGTCACCCCACGGGTTGGCCATGTCCGCCGACCGGATCCCCCACCTCAGGGAGCTGTGCGACCCTACGGTTGCGTCGACGGCTGGGTCGCCGCCTCGTCGGCCGCCGCCTGCTGCGACACCCTGATCAGTGCATCGAGCACCGCATCGGCACGTCCGTCGTCGATGACCCGGCAGGCCAGGGACACCCCGGCGGCCAGATCCTCGACCTGTCCGATCACCACCAACGATGCTGCGGCGTTCAGGACGGCGATGTCCCGGTGGGGTGACTGCCGGCCGCCGACCACCTGGCGGATGGCCTCTGCGTTGAAGGCGGCGTCGCCCCCCCGTAGGTCCTCGATCGCCGCCGGGGCGAACCCCAGGTCGGCGGGGTCGATCCGGTAGCGCGACCGTTCATGGTGGCCCCCGCCCGTGTCGACGAGCTCGTGAATGGTCGAGGGACCGGTCGTGCTGAGCTCGTCGAGGCCGTCGTCGCCGTAGACGACCATAGCCCTGCGGGCCCCGTTGGCCGCCAGTACGCCGAGCATCTTGTCGGCCATGGCCGGATTGCTCACCCCGACCACCTGATACCGGGCACGTCCCGGGTTGGCCAACGGTCCGAGGTAGTTGAACACCGTGGGAATCCCCAGTTCCCTGCGGACCGGGCCGGCGAACCGCATCGCCGGATGGAAACGGGGGGCGAAGCAGAAACCCATGCCGACCTCGTCGATGCACCGGACGACACCCGCGGGCCCGAGATCGGCGACCACCCCGAGGGCCTCCAGCACGTCGGCGGCGCCGACTGCGGACGAGGCGGCCCGACCGCCGTGCTTGCACACCTTGGCCCCGGTGGCCGCCACCACCAGTGCGGAGATGGTGGACACGTTGATGCTCCGCAACCGGTCGCCACCGGTGCCACAGGTGTCGATCACGTCCGTGCCCGCCGCCAGGCCGAGGGGAAGGGCGTGCGACACCATCGTCCGGACGAAGCCGGTCATCTCCTCCACCGACTCACCCTTGGCCCGAAGGGCCACGAGGAGCGCCGCCGTCTGGGCGGGGGTCGCCTCCCCCGACCACACCTGGCCCAGCACCACCTCGGCCTGGTCGGCGGTCAGCGAGTTGCCTTCCAACAACATGGACAGCACCCCCGGCCACGACCCCAGCGATTCGAACGTGGGCAGCCCGGCCACGGTCAGTCCCACCACAGATCGTGCCCGAGCACGCCGCGGGCGATGAGGCCGAGCTGCACCTGCGAGGTGCCCTCGACGATGGTGAGCTGTTTGGCGTCGCGGTACCAGAGCTCGGTCGGATGGTCCTCCATGTAGCCCGCGGCCCCGAGCAGCTGCACGGCCAGTCCCGAGGCGCGCACGGCCAGCTCGGTGGCGTAGTACTTGGCCATCGACAGGAACGGGACGTACTCCTTGGTGAACTTGCCCTGGTCGGCGAGCCAGGCGGCCCGGTACGTGAGCAAGCGGGCCGCCTCGATGTCGACGGCCACCTTGGCGATCTCCCACTGGATGCCCTGGAAGTCGGAGATGGTGCCGCCGAATGCCTTGCGCTCCTTCACGTACTCGGTGGCGTACATCAGGGCGCCCTCGGCCAGGCCGATGCCCCGTGCAGCCACCACGGGCCTCATGGCGTTGAGGCCCAGCATGGCCAGTCGGAATCCGCCCACCTCGCCGATGACGTTCTCGGCGGGCACGTGGACGTCGTCGAGCACCAGCTCGCCGGTATGGACACCGCGCACGCCCATCTTGGCGTCCGTCCGCCCCACCGACACGCCTTCCCACCCCCGTTCCACGATGAAGGCGGTGATCGAGTCGTGCGCCCGCGACGCCGGGTCGCCCGTCTTGGCGAACACTGTGTACCAGTCGGCCTCGACCACCCCTGACATCCAGCACTTGGTGCCGGTCAGGACCCAACCGCCGTCGTTGCCCGGCGCGGCGTCGGGGACCGCCTTCGTCCTCATCCCGGCGACATCGCTGCCGGCCACCGCCTCGGACAGCCCGAACCCGGCCCGCAGCTCTCCTCGTGCGATACCCGGCAGGTAGCGCTTTTTCTGGTCGTCGTCGCCGGCGATGAGCACAGGTCCGACGGGCAGCCGGGTCAACAACAGCATGAGAGCGGCGGCGTTGGAGTACTTGGCCACCTCCTCGATGGCGATGCTGAGGCCGAGGATGCCAGCTCCCGAACCACCGAGCTCGACGGGGAGGCACAGCCCGAGGAGGTCGGCGTCACGGAACGCCTCGAAGAGGTCGTTCGGGTAGTCGCCGGTGGTGTCGATCTCGCGGGCACGGGGCCTGACCTTGTCCTGGGCCAGGCGTCGCACGCTCTGCTGCAGCTCGGCGAGTTCGGGGCTGAGGTCGAAGTCCACGGAGAACGAGGCTACCCGAGGGCGCCCTCCGGTCATCGGGGCGCCGAAACGGACACCGGGGAGCGTCGCTTGTGCGCCCACGGTGACTCCTCCGCCCCAGTCCGTGGGAGTTCGCCGACGCGTCGCGATTCCGCCACCGAACCGCCCCACGAAGATTACGCCGTGTTCAAGCAACCGTATCCAGCGGTTCACCGGCGGTTCTTAAGTTTCCACCAAACAGAAACGCCCGTCCCACGACCAAGGCCGTCGATTGGAGCCCCGTGCGCCGCACCTCCCGAGCCCGCACCCACATCACCCTGGCCACGGCCGCACTCGCCGTCGGGGGGTCGGTGCTCGGATTCGTCGGGCCTGCCTTCGCCGCCGGAGGGTTCATCCCTGGGGACCTGATCGTCTACGAGGTCCAGGGGAACACGAGTACCTCAGCGGCCGTGAGCCTGGTCGACTACAGCGAGTCGGGTACACCGAGCGGAGTATCGGTGAACCTGCCCAGCGCGAACAGCGGGTCGACCCACGCCCTGACCGAGAGCGGTTCGGCACTCAACGACGGAGAACTGACCCTCTCGGCGGACGGACAATCGGTAGTCGCCACGGGTTACGACGCTGCTCCGGGGGTCGCCAAGATCACCTCGGCCACCGGCACGCCCCGCACGGTGGACGTGGTGTCCGCCGGGGGGACCGTGGACTCGTCGACCGCTCTCAGCGACTCGACCACCGAGGGCCAGAACTTCCGCTCGGCCACGACACCGACCAGCGGCGGGAACATCTACACCGGCGGGGGCGCTGGAGCGGGCATCACCGCGGATGGGGGCACGTCCGCCGCCTACCTCAATGCGGACAAGGTCCACGAGGTGCAGATCTACGACGGCAACCTCTACGAATCGACGAGCACCGGCATCGACGAGGTCGGCACCGGCCTACCGACCGGCGGCACCCAGACGGACACGCCGCTGGTCACGGCCGGGTCGGCCGGAGCACCGGCCGCCTTCGGTCCCGACCAGTTCGCCTTTGCCACCCTGGGCTCAGGCGCAACCCAACCCGACACGGTGTACGTGGCCGACGGATCCAACGGCGCAACCGCGGGCGACCCCAACCAGGTGGAGAAGTACTCGCTCGAGTCCGGGGTCTGGACGCTCACCGGGTCCGTGACGGTGCCGCTGGTCGCCGGTATCGCCGTCGCCGTCTACGGCGGGTCCGCCCATCTCTTCGTGACCGGCGCCACCTCCACGTCGGAGGCCGCCAACACGGTGCTCTATGGCATCACCGATTCCTCCGGCTTCGGGGGGTCCCTGAGCGGAACGGCCACGGTGCTGGCCAATGCGCCGACCGGTGACGCCTTCAAGGGTCTGGTGTTTGCACCGCCCGGCCCCGCGTCGGTGACACCGGAAACACCCATCGTGATCCTCTTGCCCTGCCTGGCCGTGCTCGGGTTGGCCGGCTACGTGGTCTACCGGCGGCGGCATCGGGTCATCGGCTGACCCGACCCACCCCACTCCACCAGGCCGAGAGCCCAATGGCCCCGACTGCCGACGAATACCCGACGGATTCCGCACACCCAACAGAGCAGAAGGAGAAGGAGTCAATCCATGAGGAGCAACCGCCTACGCTGGTCACGACTACGACCCCGCCGTCGCGCCGTGACGCTGGTGGCCTCGGTGGCCACCCTGGCCAGTTCGGTCGCCATCGTGGCCGGAGCGGGCACCGCCGGCGCCTCCGGTGTCCTCACACCCGGCAACCTGCTCGTCTCCACGAGCGTCTGGACCCAGGACGCCGCCATCACCCCCGGGACCACGGAGCTACCTCCCAACTGCGGTTCGGCGTCCGCTCCGTGTGTCACCGCCGTCGCTCCCGGCACCTATCCGCTGGTGTTCAACAACGATGGCGTCGACGGCAGCTTCGGTGTGACCCAACCCATCGTGCTCGACGAACTGAATCCGAGCAATGACAGCCAGATCGCCTCTGTCACCGTGCCCAACAGCACACAGGCCGGCATCACCTCGACCTCCGACCAGCTCGTCACCAGCTTCTCGTCGAAGTCCGAGCTCGCCCTCAACCAGTCGACGGACGGCCAGTACGTCACCTTCATGGGCTACAACGCGCCGGTGGGCGCGCTGGATGTCTCGAACTCGAACACCCCCGGCGAGGTCGACCCGACCAACACGGCCGGCCCCGACTCCTACTACCGGGCCGTCGCCCAGCTCGACGGCAACAGCAACTTCCAGTTCACCGAGACCAATGCCTACAGCGGCAACAACGGTCGGGCCGCCATCCTCGACCCGGCCACCAATACCATCCTCACCGCCGGGAACGGCGGGAACGGCGGGAAGCCGACGTACAAGGGCGTCGTCGTCGGGACGGGTACCCAGATCCTCTCCCCGGCCGACGCACCCGAATCCTCCCAGTCACCGGGAACGCCGAGCCCGCTCGGGAACTTCAACCTCACCCAGCTGGGTGACGCGGCCGACAAGGCGACCAAGGACAACAACTACCGGGGCCTGACCATCGACAACAACGTCGTGTATTTCACCAAGGGGAGTGGAAGCAACGGTGTGGACACCGTCTACTACCTCGACACCGCCGGCGGCACCTGCCCTACCGGCACGGGGATCCCGTCCTCCTCCGCCAGCCTGCCGACCGCGTCGACCTTCACCTCGCCGACGTATTCGACCACTAACGGTGCCCTCGGTCTCTCGTCGAGCAACCCGGGGCTCAGCCCGACCAACAGCTGCATCCTGAACGGCTTCCCGACGACGCTGGCCAGCGGCACCCCCACCTACTATCCGTTCGGGATCTGGTTCGCCAACCCCACCACCCTGTACGTCGCCGACGAGGGCAACGGTGCCAACACCTACTCGGCCGGCACCAACACCTACACGGCGGCGGCCGCCTCGACCACGGCCGGTCTCGAGAAGTGGACGCTGAACACCAGCACCAACACCTGGGGCCTCGACTACACCCTCCAGAGCGGGCTCGACCTGGGTACTCCCTACGCCGTGGCCAACTCGGGTTCCAACAGCTTCCCGACCGGGCTGAACAGCACCGACGGAGGGACGGGCCTCCCCTGGGCGCCGGCCACCGACGGGCTGCGCAACCTCGTCGGCCAGGTCAACGGCAACGGCACAGTCAGCATCTGGGCCTCGACCTCCACGGTGAGCGGCAGTGGCGACCAGGGGTCGGACCCCAATCAACTGGTTTCCATCACCGACAACCTGGCCAGCACCACGCTGCCGGGCAACGAGAACTTCTCGACGGTGATGCCGGCCACCTACGGCCAGGTCATCCGCGGCGTCTCCTTCACCCCGGCCACCGTCCCTCCCGTGGCCACCCCGGAAGTTCCCGCCGCCCTCCTGCTCCCATTGGTGGCGGTCGCCATCGGCGGCGGGGCCTTCTACGTCCAGCGCAGCCGTCGTCGCCGGCAGGGAGCCGTGGCCGTGTAGTCGAACTCCCGGCGATCGGACCAGCCTGACGGCCCAGGGACCGACGGCCTCCCTACCCAGGACCTCGGGTACCCGTCGGGCCCGCTCCAGCCGAGTCGACGCTGCGTCGGTAGGCTCCGTCCCCATGACCCCGCCCGGCCTCAAGCCACCCCCACCGCTCGGTTCGTCGGCGATGGCCCCGGGGACCTACCAGGACAGCGTGGTCATCGTCACCGGGGGTGGCACCGGGCTGGGCAAGGCGATCGCCACCGAGTTCGCCCGGCTGGGGGCCTCGGTGGGCATCCTGAGCCGGGCCGAGGAGCACCGGACGGCCGGCGCGGCCGCGGTGGAAGAGGCCGGCGGCCGGGCATGGGCGGCCGTCTGTGACATCCGTGACGCCGAGTCCATCGCGTCGGCGTTCGATTCGGTGGAGGAACACCTCGGCCCCATCGACGTCCTGGTCAACAACGCGGCGGGCAATTTTCCGGTGCCGGCCGAGGACATGAGCCCCAACGCATGGCGCACGGTGGTCGACATCGTGTTGAACGGCACCTACCTGTGCTCCCGAGACCTGGCCCGACGCCTCATCCCCGCCGGGCGGGACGGCGCCATCGTCAATGTGGGGGCCTCCTACGCCTGGACCGGTGGGCCCGGGTTCGCCCACTCGGCGGCGGCCAAGGCCGGGGTGAAGAACCTCACCGAGACCCTGGCCGTCGAGTGGGCCCCCTACGGCATCCGGGTGAACGGTCTCGTGCCGGGGCTCATGCCCCACGAGGACGAGGTGGCCGCCATCGCTGCCGTGCCCGGCAAGTACGAGGGGCAGGACTCGCGGGTCCCGGCCGGCCGGGTCGGGTTCCCGAGGGAGCTGGCCTGGGCTGCCACCTACCTCTGTTCGCCGTACGCCAGCTACATCAGCGGTCACTCACTGGTGGTGGACGGGGCCAACTGGCAACGGCGCCACACCGTTCAGCCGCCCTTCACCCCCATCCGTGAGCAGCTGGGCCGGCCGCCGTTCGGTGCCACCCCCGAGAAGGCGAAAGGTGCCGGCTGATGCGCGAGCTGACCGACGAGGAACACAACCTGGTGCGTCTGGAGGTGGCCGGTCCCATCGCGGTGATCACCAACAACCGCCCCGGGAAGCACAACGCCATGAGCGACGAGATGGACCGTCGGCTCTTCGAGGTGCTCGCCGAGGTGCACGAGATGCCGGACCTCCGGGCCATCGTGTGGCGGGGAGAGGGCAAGTCGTTCTCGTCGGGCCGCGACACCGACCAGCTCGGTCTCCGCACCGAGGACATCTCCGACCTCGAGTTCATCGAGCGGGGTCACCGGCCCTCCCAGATGTTCTTCACCATGCCGTGCCCGATCATCTGTGCCCTGAAAGGTTGGGTGATCGGCGGGGCGTTCGAGCGGTCGCTGTTGTGCGACATCCGGGTGGCGGCCGCCGGGACCAGGATGGTGCTTCCCGAGGTGGTCCACGGGGTCATCCCCGACACCGGCGGAATGGCCCGGCTGTTCCAGATGGTGGGGCACGGCGTCGCCGCCGACCTGGCCCTCACCGGCCGGGTGATGTCCGCCGAGGAGGCCCTCACCCACGGCATCATCAGCCGGCTGGTGGCCGACGAGGAGGAACTGGATTCGGTGACCATGGCCATGGCCGAGACCATTGCCGCCGCGCCTGCCTTCACCGTCAAGATGGCCCGGCGAACCCTCTACAGCCTGGGCGTCGCCGAGGTCCAGCGCTCCATCGCCGAGGAGGCGGTGGCCCAGTCGATGGTGTTCGCCTCCGACGACTATGCCGAAATGAAGTCGGCTCGGGCCGAGGGACGCCCGCCCATCTACCGCAAGCGCTGAGTCAGGGCACGATCGGGGGACCTCCTCCAGGGGTGACGACAGCCACACCCGCCGGCTGGGCGTCGTACGACGACCCGATCCCGGTCACCAACGCGTCCCCCACGGTGGCGATCCCCGACCAGATGGGCCCCGGGACCGGCACTGTGGTGAGAAGCGACCCCGATCCGGCGCTGCGGACCTGGAGGATGTCGCCTTCGATGGCCGGACCGTTGAAGGTCATCCCACCGGCCACGGTGGTCGGAGCGAAGGAGGCAGCACCATCGGCCTGCCAGGCGACCGTGCCGGTGGCGGCGTCGAAGGAGTGCACGGTCGGCTCCTGGAGTGAGGTATCGCGCGGGTTGCTGGGGTCGCAAAGGACCTGGGTGTCCTTTTCGAATTTTCCGAAGTCGCCGAGGGCGGTGGATCCGTAGACGCGGTGGCCGTCGTAAGCGGTGGTGGCGATGAAGCCGCCGGCGAACCCGCCGAAGACGACATTGGTCGACCACCGGAGCGCCCCGGTGGCCGGGTCGAGCGAGTAGTAGGTTCCGTCCTTGCCCCCGGCACCGAGGAACGTGGCCGACCCGCTGGCCGTGATCCCGGCGTTGGGGGTGGCCCCGAAGTCCCAGTCGCAGTCGAGGTCCGCCAGCCTTGGGCGGTAGACCCACGCCAGCTTCCCGTTGCTGATCTGCAGGGCGATGATCGACTCGGAGAGGGAGCCGACGTTGGAGAAGTCACAGTCGGACGTGTCGAATACGACATACCCGAGCTTGGGCAGCACCGTCCCCGACGACCACACACTGCCGCACCCGTTGTACACCACGTGACGGGCGGAGTCGGTGTCGGTGTGGAACGTCCAGTCGGGGTCCCCGGTATCGAGGTTCGCGGCGACCACGGAGCCGGTGTACCCGTTCTGCCCGTCGACGTCCACACCGAAGAGCACCTTGTCCCCCACCACCACCGGGGAGGAGAAGATGCGGGTGCCGTCCACGTCGGGATCGGGTCGGCCCGGTCGCCCCGGGTAGTTGTGCCGCCAGTACAGGGCGCCGGTGACAGCGTCGAGCGCGTAGAGCGTGTAGCCGCCACCGAAGATCACGAGGGCGGGACGGGTCCCGTTGCCCGGCTGGTACCAGGCCGAGGAGGTCACCAGGCCACCGTCGGAGGTGTCGTCCCGTGGATTCTGTCCCGGGTACGGGGTCACGGCATCCTGGGCGCTCAACTTGTACCGCCACCGCACGGTCCCGGTCTCGAGGTCCAAGGCGTAGAAGTAGTCGTCCCACGAGCCCACGTAGACCGTGCCGTCCACCACTGTCGGGGTCGCGGTGACGGCGTCACCGGTGGGGAAGAACCAGGCCACCTTGAGCCGCTTGACACTCACCGCTGTCAGGGTCGTCCGTCCGTGGAAGCTGTGCTGGGCGTCGTGGCCGTAGGTCGGCCAGTCGTAGAGGCCAGGGTTGGTGTGAACGGGCTGCGCCCCTGCGGTGCTCGCCGCGCCGGACGTGCTGAACCCGGCCAGCAGGACTGCGGCGAGAACCACACCGGTGAGGTGGCGTCGCCACCGACATTTAACCCTGGGCATCGTTGTCACCCCTCCGCATCCCTCCCGATCAGCCGAAGCCGGCCTTGGCCGGGGCGTCCGATGCCGGCCCCTTGTCCGGGGCGGGATTCTCCGCCGGGCCCGACAGCGGGGCCACGATCCGCCCCGTCGGGTACGGGCAGACGGACGTGGACGGCACGCACACGGTCACGCTCGTCGGGAAATCGAATCCGGTGGCGACGGCCACCGGCGTGGACGGTTGGCCGTCGGTGAAGGTCACCTTCATCACCCTTCCCCCGTAGTTGGCAGGTCCGCAACCGCTCAGCCCACCAGAACACTGGACGTGGATGTCGATGAAGTACAGCGTCCCGTCCGGAGCGAAGGCCATGCCGAACGGGTTGTACTGGTCGGGATTCTGGCCGAGCTCGGCAATGGTCGTCCCGGGTACCGTGCCCCGTCCGGGCTCGGGCTGACCCTCGGGGGTCACCCAGCGGATGGCCGGGTCTCCGATGTAGCTGCTGATGGCGAAGCAGCCGCACGTCGGGTCCTTGGCGATCCCCGAAGGAAAGGACAGACCGCTCACGAACGGGGTTACCCGGACCTCGCTGCGGGGGTACACCCCACCCGGGCATTCCGCCGCGCTCGGTGGGCATCGATGACGCGGCGAAGCGGAGCACGCTCGAAGTGCCGACGTTGGGCACGAGCAGGTCGCCGTTGTCGTCGAGGGCCATCATCCCGGGCTGGGCCAGGCCGCCCGTCCCATCCGTATGGTGGGGCCCCACTCCCCCGGCGGTCGGGCCGTAGACGATGCAGTAGGACGTGTAGCTGGGCGCGAACCACTCCACCAGCCTCCCGCTGCTGGGTGGCGGGTACTGGCCCTGGGCGGTGGCGATGTCGTTGGCGAACACGTTGCCGGCCTTGTCGACGACGCAGCCGGTGTAGGTCTGGTTGTTGTTGAACACGCCGTTGGCTGTCGGTGGCGAGTCACTCCCGATGCTCTGGCCTGGCATCCGGTACGGTCCGGGCACGTACAGGGTCTGCCCGCTGAAAGAACCGTTGGGCTCGTCGAGTTCCTCGCCGTCCGCTGGTTCCTTGTACGGCTTGGCGCTGCCCAGATTGTCCTGCGCCGGCAGGGTCGGGTCGTAGCCAACCACGAAACGTCCGTCGGGTAGCAGGCACATCTGGCCGTTCGGATCCCAGGCCGGCACGAGCTGGCCCTGGCTGCCAGACGGCATAGACAGGAAGTCCTCCTCCTCGTTCTGGTCCCAGTACACGAGGTAGGACGCCTTGCCGGGCGACCCGCCGTGCACCAACGCGACGCTGGTCGGCGTGGTCGACGCCGCCGTCGTCGGTGTCGACGAGGAACTGGAAGAGCAGGCCGCGAGCAAGCCCCCGCAGCCCAGCGTGACCACCGCTCCCACCAACAGCCGTCTCGACCGCACCGGTTCCCCCTTCCGCCCGGAGCCCCCCTGATCTCGCCGACATAGTAGAAGACCCGCCGCCGTGATGTCGGGGGCGGGGCGGAGGCCGAGCATGCCGGGCGCGCTGACCGTAGAGTTTCAGCCGTGGTCCGACACCGTCGCTCTCCGCGCCGCTACGACGGGCAGGTGGCCGTGGTCACCGGCGCCTCGTCGGGCATCGGGCGCGCCGTGGCACTCACCCTCGCCGATCGGGGTGCTTTGGTCGTCGGGCTGGCCCGGCGTCAGACCCTGCTCGACGAGCTTGCCGACGAGCTGTCACGGCGGTCACGAGACAGCAGTACCCGGGTCTGCGACGTTTCGGATGCGGGCACCTACCGCGACACGCTGGCCGACATCGAGCGCGATCACGGGCACGTCGACGTCCTGGTGAACAACGCCGGGGTGGACCTGATCCTGCAGGTCCCCGGCGGTGATGACGACACGGTGCGGGAGGTCTTCGACGTCAACTTCTTCAGCACGGTGGCCGGCACGCTCGCCGTGCTGCCCGGCATGGTCCGCCGACGGTCCGGCGTCGTGGTGAACGTCTCTTCGGACTCGGCCCGTGCCCCCGAGCCCGGGCAGGGCGCCTACGCCGCGTCGAAGGCGGCCGTCTCGGCGTTCAGCGAGTCCGCCGCCCACGAGGTCGCCCCCTACGGCGTCCACGTCCACGTCCTCTACCCGGGCTGGGTCCCCACGGCCATGGGGCTGTCGGGCAACGAGGACGGCGGTTCGATGCCACCCAAACTGGTGCGTCGCACCGCGAACGGCGTGGCCGCACTGCTCGCCGACCGGATGGGCGGCCAGAGGATGGACATCAACGCCGCCGCGCTGCCCCTTCTGGCGCCCATGGCCCGCACCCTCTTCCCCGTCGCCTACCAGCGGGCCATGCGCAGGATGGCCACGACCGGATAGGGCTCTGCCGGCCGGACTGCCGCGAGCCGGATAGCCTCTCGATTGATGACCGCTCGGCGAATCATTGCCCCGGAGTGCCGGTGCTGCTCAACCCCGGCGCTGGCTTCCAGCCAGGGCGAGGAGACCGCGGTCGGCGTGGAGGAGGACCTCGGTGGTTAGGGGCGAGGGCACCACCATCGTCAGAGGGGTCACGCCCCAGGAGGTCTTCGACTTCGTGCTCGACCCGGCCCAGTACACCAAGGCCGACACCAAGATGGTCTGGGTCACCAAGCTGGCAGACACACCTGATGGCATGGTTGCCCGCGAGGACGGGAAGTTCCTCGGTCGTTTCCGGGGATCGGTGATCACCCGCTACCGGTGGGACGCTCCGACCACCATCGACGTCACCCTGGAGCACGGCGTGCCCCGGGGGCTCCACGCCTGGTTCGAGATCGACGCCGTCGAGGGTGGGACCCGGGTCCGACACGTGGAGGAACTCGACCTCGGTCACGGACCCCTCGGATGGCTGCACGATCTCGTCGCCGGACAGTGGTTCGCCCGCTCGGTCGAGGCCGAGGTGGCCGAGATCGGCCGCCTGCTCGAGGCGGGCGAGCGTGGACAAGGCGTGGCCGGGGCACACTGAGCCCAACGCCGGGGGCGGCCTCGCCTGAACCGGTCCCCGTTGCGACCGGCGGCCCACTGGCGTGACAGCGTCCGCCGGTTCTCGATTGTGCCGGCCGAAGATGGGTACCGCGGAATCCGACCTGCGACCACCGCCGGTCGGGAACAAGCTCGCCCCGGGTAGAACTGGACATAGGGGGAAAGCTGGAGTCACGCCCGCGCCCGTACAGGAGGAACCATGACCACGACCGAATCAACCGCCCATCCGATCGACGCCGGTGGGACCTTTCTTCTCGGCGGACGAGAGGTGCACCGTCTCGGCTACGGGGCCATGCAGATCACCGGGAAGGGCGTCTGGGGTGAGCCCGCCAACCGGGACCAGTGCATCCGGGTTCTCCAGCGTGCGGTCGAACTGGGCGTGGATCTGATCGACACGGCCGACTCCTACGGCCCCGAGGTCAGCGAGAACCTGATCTTCGAAGCACTCCACCCCTACCCGGACACCCTGGTCATCGCCACCAAGGCCGGCCTCACCCGCCAGGGGCCGGGCCAGTGGCTGCCGGTCGGACGGCCCGAATACCTGCGCCAGCAGTGCGAGATGAGCATGCGCCGGCTGGGTGTGGATCGGATCGACCTGTTCCAGCTCCACCGGATCGATGCCAAGGTGCCGGCCGACGAGCAGTTCGGACTGCTGGCGGATCTGGTCGACGAGGGCAAGGTCGCCTCGGTGGGGCTGAGCCAGGTGAGCGTGGCCGAGATCGAGGCGGCCAGGGCCGTGGTGCCGGTCGTCAGCGTGCAGAACCTCTACAACCTGACCGACCAGTCGTCCGGGGACGTCCTCGATTTCTGCACGGCGGAAGGCCTCGGGTTCATCCCGTGGTTCCCGGTGGCCTCCGGCAGGTTGGCCAATCCCGGTGGGCCGGTCGACGCCATCGTCCAGGAGACCCGGGCCACTCCCTCGCAGGTGGCCCTGGCCTGGTTGCTCCACCGGTCGCCCGCCATGCTGCCCATCCCCGGGACCAAGTCGGTGGACCACGTCGAGGAGAACTGCCGGGCGGCGACCCTCGAGCTGAGCGACGACCAGATGGCCTCCCTCGACGCGGCCGTCGCCTGAGGGCGCGTCAGGCCGGACCGAACACCAGGGGGGCCGAGCGAACGCCGGCGATGACCGGCGAGGCCGTCCGCACCACGGGGCCGGCCGGCTCGACCGAGCCGAAGCGGGCCAGCAGCTCCTCCAAAAGGATCCGGCCCTCCAGGCGGGCCAGGACCGCCCCGATGCAGAAATGGGGGCCGAACCCGAAGGCCACATGTGGATTCGGGTCGCGCCCGGCGTCGAAGCGGTCGGCCGTCGGGCCGAACACCGTCTCGTCGCGGTTGGCCGAGGCGTAGAGCATCAGGACGGGGTCCCCCGCCCCGAGGTCGACACCCCCCAGCTCCACCTCCTTGGTGGTGGTCCGCATGAACGCCACGACCGGTGTGGTCCAGCGCAGCATCTCCTCGACGGCCAGGCCCACCGCCCGGGGTGTCCCCGAGCGGGACCGTCGCCGCAGGGCCTCCCACTCCCCCGGTGTCCCGGCGAATCCGAGCAGCCCGCCGGACATCATGTTGCGGGTGGTCTCGTTGCCGGCCACCAGCAGCTGGACGAGGAACATGCCCAGTTCCGCGTCGGTGAGCCGGTCGCCGTCGACGACGGCGGCACCCAGCTCGGAGATGATGTCGTCACGTGGGTTGGCCCGACGGTCGGCCGCTGCCTCCAGCAGGTAGGTGACCATCTCGCCACTCAGGGCCTGGCGTTCCTCCTCGGGCCAGTCGGTGGCCCCGGGGATGACCGCCTCGGACCACCGGAAGAACCGGGGCCACTCCTCCTCGGGCACCCCCAGCAGGTCGCTGATGACCTGCAGGGGAAGGGGAACAGCCAGCTCGGAGACGATGTCGACCGGCGTCCCCGGCTCGACAGCGTCGACGAGCGCGACAGTGCGGGCCCGGATCCCGTCCTCGAGGGCCCGCATGAACGACGGCCGGAAACCCGGCTGGACCAGGGCGCGGTAGCGGGTGTGGTCCGGAGGATCGGTGTGCATCATGGTCGGCGGGGTGGCGTACTCCGCCCCGATCTCCATGGTCAGGATGCCTCGGCCCGAGCAGAACGTCTCGGGATCCCGTGACACGGTGATCACATCGGCATGCCGGCTGACCGCCCAGAAGCCGAGCTCGTGGTTGCGCGCCACCGGAGCCTCGGCCCGCAACCGGGCGTAGAGCGGGAAGGGATCGGCGGCGTAGAACCCGGGATCGACCAGGGGCGTGGTCAGTTCGCCCTCGTCGGGCACCGGATTACTCACCATGGCCGTGGATGATCGCCGGGGCGGCTCAGCCGACGATCACGCCGGTGGGCCTGTCGAATCCTTGGGCGACGGCGAGCGCCTCGTAGGCGGCCAGGGTACCGACCCCGTCGGAGACACTCTCCACCGATCCGTCCGGCGCCAGGTTCAGCAGGACCCCTTCAATGATGAAGAGGATCTCTGTGGGCCCGTCGTTGTCAGCGGGGACGTCGAGCGTGTGGACCGAGCCGGCCGGCTCGTGGATATAGGAACCGGCCGTGCTGAAGAAGTCGTACTCGAGGTAGTGCCAACGGCCGGAGACGGTGTATCCCTCGACCGGCCCCGTGTGCCGGTGGATCTGGAGCCTCGCCCCGGGATCGAATCGGTTGCGCACCACCCAGATCCCCTCGGCGGCATCGACCCTGAGCACCTTCAGCCAGATGCCTCCGGTGGCATCCACCCAGGGGAGATCCTCATCGCCCGCGTGGCGCACCACATCATCGACATCCACGGTCGTCATCGCTGCTCCTTCCAGATCCGAATGCCGGCATTATGCTTGCCCACCACGGAAGGTCCCCGGAAGTGGGTTTGTGGACCTCCGCCGGTAAGTCTGCCGGACCCAATCTATGGGCGCCATTCCCTGTCCCTGGGATCCGGACAGTCTACGCGGACTGCGCTTCCTAGTTCCCGCGTGATCGCCTACTTAACCTTGATCCACCGAATTCCGAGCCCTGAGCAGCTCTCCTGAGGTCTGACCATACGCGGAAAATGCCCCCTGTCTTGGGAAGATGTGAGTTGCGACAGCAACATCATCCCCAAAGCAGAAAAGCATCTTTCCGGTGCACACAGAATCGCACAATCCGGCGCGTCTTGCCGTGACCTTTGACGACGACCGGGCGGTGGCCGGAGCGGGCCTGGCGCTGGCCGGCCTGCTCCGATCGGCTGGAGCTGGTGGCCTGGGCCGACGAGCTGGTCGACCTCGGTGACCGTCCCGGGCACGCTCGTCCCGGCCGCAAAGTGGCCACCCTGGTTCACGCCATGGTGGCCGGGGCGGAGTGCATCGACGACTGCGACGTGTTCCGTTCGGGATCGACCGGCAGCGTCCTCGGGCACGGCGTGATGGCTCCGTCCACCCTCGGCACGTTTCTCCGGTCCTTCACCTTCGGTCACGTCCGCCAGCTCGACTCCTTGGCTGAGCAGATGCTGGCCAACGCATGGGACTTCGGTGCCGGTCCGGGCGATGCCCCGATGACCATCGACATCGACTCCACCATTCAGCCGGTCTATGGGAAGCAGAAGCAGGGCGCGGCCTTTGGTTACACCGGCGTGCTCGGTGAGCACCCTCTGGTGGCTACCCGGGCCGACACGGGCGAGGTCCTCCACATCCGCCAACGGAAGGGCTCGGCCGGCTCTGGCCGGGGAGCCCGGCGGTTCGTGCGGGAGACCATCGGCCGGTCTCGCCGGGCCGGTGCCACTGGGCAACTCACCCTGTGGGCCGGCTCGGGGTTCCACTCCAAGTACGTGGTGAAAGCATGCCGGGACCACGATATCCGCGACTCCATCACCGCCACCCTGAACATAGCGGTGGTCAGGGCCATCGAGGCCATCCCCGAGGAGAGCTGGACGGGCCTCGACTACACGGTCGGCGGCAAGGCCCAGGTGGCTGAGTGTGCCTATGGCGACGGGCACCGTCTCGTCATCCGGCGCACCAGGCTCGTCGGCAAGCAGGCCAGCTCTTTCCTTCGTGGCGACACCACGCCTTCATCACCGATCGGGAGGCCACCGCCGTCTTCCTCGATGCCGACCATCGCCATCACGCCGTCGTCGAGTTGGCCATCCGGGACCTGAAGGACGGAGCGGGCGTGGCCCACTGCCCGGCGGGGACCTTCACCGCCAACGCCGCCTGGGTCGTGCTCGCACCCTGGCCCACAACCTGATCCGTTGGATGGCCGCCCTCGGGCCCGAGCACACCGGCACCGTGGTGGCCAAGACCATCAGGCGCAAGTACATCGCCATGCCAGGGAGACTCACCCACCGGTCGCGACGGGCCCAGCTCCACCTGCCGACGCGCTGGCCGTGGGCCACGGAGTGGACCGAGTGCTTCGACCGCCTGCGGTCACTCTCGTTTCGGACCTGACCGATCACCAATGGGGTGGCCCACCACGGTCCCGCCACTCCCAGCTCGACCGCAGTCACTCAACATCTGGTCGACCACGCCCCGATTGCCGGAGACGTCACGCAACGCAACGACCGGCACCAACCACCGGGCCGAAATCACGAACTCGCCGATTCAGCCCTGCGATTCGGTGGATTGAGGCTTAGGCGTTCCGGTCAAGGCTTTGTAGAAGCGGAAGGGGTTGCTCAGAGATCGGTTGACACCGGTTTTGACTGATCAGGCTGCCAGGTCGACGCGCTCAGCGAAAGCGAGTTCGAACTCGACGGGTGTGAGCTTGCCGAGTCCGCGCTGACGCCGGCGGCGGTTGTAGGTCCGTTCGATCCAGGTGACGATCTCGAAGCTCAGCTCGCTGCGGCTCCGCCACCGACGCTGGTCGAGGACATTGCCCTGAAGGAGCGAGAAGAAGCTCTCCATGGCGGCGTTGTCACCGGCGGAGGCTACCCTTCCCATCGAGCCGGTGAGGTTGTTGGCCTTCAAGACGGCCCGGAAGGCGCGTGACCTAAATTGCGAATCCGAGAGATGGCGTAGACGTCTTGATGTGCATCCCAACCGTGACCAATAAAGGATGTCACTTGCCAATCGCCGGTTTCTGAAACCAGATTTAGCATTTGTTCCCGCGATACGATTGATATTCCGTAACGACTTCCAGGAACGTACCCTGAATATCCGTAGCCTGTCTCCTTAAGCTGCGACAGGATCTCGAGTCGCGAAGCCTCCGACAGGTTGTAATCGTCGTTTCCGGCTGACATTCGATCAGCAGACAGTTGACCGTGAGTTGAAACGACACACGTTCCTAGCGGCGAGAGGTGTCGAAAGATAAGACCGAGCAATCCTTTGGCATCGTCTTGAGACAGATGAGTGAGAAGCGACCCGCACCAAACCAGATCAAATGGTCCATTGAGGTATAGCTTGTCGAAGTCATAGCTTGATTGCACCCCCGAGCATCCAAACACCTCCTGGCAGAACGCTATTGCCTCGGGATCGATTTCGGATGCGCAAAACGTTGCCGAGGGGTAGCGAACCTGCAGGAACCGAAGGACTCGTCCAAAACCGCAGGGCAGATCGAGAATCGCTGGATCGGGCTTTAGAACAATCCCCGAATCTTCCAGGCAAGCATCGATGCACCTCAACGCCGATAGCCCCACAGACAGGTAGTGCCTAGCACGCCACGGAATGAACATAAGGTCAGGACCCATCTCCAGCGAGACCTGATTCAGCCACTCCTTTTCCCTGGATGAAATCGTTGGATCTGCTAGGAGCTGCTGCCTCGCCTCTTGCAGTTGGCGTCTTGACCATCGACTAGTTCGAAGCCAGTTCCCGGCGATGCGCTTTCCCGCTACCGCTCTCCGACTGACCTGGTAGTTCAGCTTCTCCCCGCCCACTATCCCCTCCATCCCGCCAGACTTGTGATCAGCCCAATTTGCGAATAATGACATAGCACCGTTCACCAATCAACCCAACGCTCGAAGGGGAGGATATCTGCGCTCAAGCCAAAATCCATCCGGGCCTAATCATTGTGAGTCGAGCCCATATGGCAGGGCCTCGAATGACCACCGATCCGGTATCGGCTAGCCGAATCCGGATCGGTGCCGCCTTGCTATCACCTGCGCAGTTAGGCGTCCGGTGACAGCCACTGCAACTCCCTGCATCTGGGTTTCACTGCATCTAGGTGCACATCGAATAGCCGTAACACAGGCAGTCAATCTGACGATCCCGGCAGCGTTCATACACAAACGGGCTCAAGATGTTTGTGTCCTAGGCCGATACCAGAGTTATGCGTATGGGCAGACGCTGGGCAGTTGGAATTGCAGTCGTAGTCATCGTGAGCATCGTTGGAACATCAACGGTTGCCAATGAGCAAGCTGCACATGCAGATAGCGACTTCTCAAGCCTGAGGCAGTTCAAGTCTGACAGGGTTGCGACGAGAACACTCCGCTGGGGTGCGATTCGGTCAGCTGGGGCGACCAACGTCACCACTACAACTGAAGTTACGGCACCACCGACTAAGGCTGCGACTCCTACTACTGATCCCAGCCCTACCGCTACGCCACCAACTCCCACAATTACAACTCCGCCAACGACGGCTCCGGTCTCAGCCGCTTCCAGTTCCGGTCCCTCGGGCGTGGCGATGCCAGGTGCTGTCGCTGGCTGGACGCAGACCTTTGCCGACGATTTCACTAGCCCGGCGTCACTCAGTGACTATCAGATCTACAGCGGAACGCCCGGGGACGGATCCGACTCATGTTGGGCCTCCAGCCACGTGGTGGTCACTGGGGGTGAACTGATCCTCAAGGGCTACAAGGATCCTGCCGCGGTTGCAGCCAACGGCTGCACCGGTGACAGCAATCAGATCGTGACCGGTGGGGTCAAGCTCACAGCCAACTCCCAGACCTACGGGAAGTACGAAGTCCGGATGCGCGTGGACAACGGCCAGGGCGTGTCGTTGGTCGCTCTGCTGTGGCCCACCAGCGACACTTGGCCCCCCGAGATCGACTTCACCGAGGACAATGGCACATCGCCACGGGCGGTAGACACGGCCACCGAGCACTGGGGCGTTTACCCCAACGTCTTTGACGTAAGCAATACTCTCTCTGTGAATCTAAGCCAATGGCACACCGTGGGTGTCGAGTGGAGCCCAGGGAAGATCGTTTACACGATGGACGGATCGTCATGGGCGACTCAGACGAATGCAAATGTCCCCAACGTCCCGATGCAGCTTGCGCTTCAGACTGAAGCGTGGCAGTGCGGAACCTCCAATTGGGAGGAGTGCGCCAACACTTCCACTCCGGCAGAGGTCGACATGGATGTGGCCTGGATCACCGCTTACTCTCCTGCTTGACGTTGAGCATCGATCGTCCGACCACTTCTCCAACCGATCGAGATCGGCCGCCGGGGTTAAGGCGCCAGTAGCCGAATCGAGGGCGTTGCAGTAAGGCCCCCCGGCGTCACCAGGCTTGCCACCGCTGCATTTGTGCCCGGAAGCGAAGCCGACCCCAGTCCATAACCAAGCGCCTAGGGAGTAGATGAGGATCGGTCGATGGAGAAACCCTACCGGGAAGCGTAGTGCAGGCAGTCTCGAAGCCTGCTGAGCGCACCGCTTTGACTGTTCGGTCGTCGAAGTCCTCACTGCTTCCAAAAGGATACGCGAAATGAGACACAGATTGGCCGAGAAACCGCTCAAGCCCAACTTTCGAGTCAACTATTGTGTCGATTTGTTCCTGCTCAGGGCGACTCCGCAATCGGACGTGATCGACGGTGTGTGCCCCAATCGTGACCAGTTGTGCAACTGATAGCTGTCGGAGTTCGTCATCAGTAAGGGGACGAGCATCACGAGAAGGCACTGATTCTGCAGACCATCGCTGTGACACAGAATCCAGAGCATCGTCTATCTCTGCAGCAGATAGCGGCAATAGGTGACGCCGCACCGCCTCAAGATCAGCTCCAGGACGGGAAGAACCCAGTTCAATCTGGACCGTCTTCCCACCGATGGTCAGGTCGATCGCGTTCTCATCCCGTGGACGTGACCGAAGCAGGGAAGCGAGGCGATCCCACCAAAATCCACCCTGATGCCCCACGATGCCACTGGTAATGAAGATTGTGATGGGCACACCTCTCGCCTCGGCGATGGGAAGAGCGCTGAGCAGATTGTCACTGTACCCATCATCGAACGTGACCACCACCCTTGGTAAGCGCGAAGGAGCAAATACGTTGTCAAGGGTTGATGGCTCCCACTTACGACTGATCTCTTCAAGGTGTTTAGAAAAATTCCCAGGCCCGACACAAATATGGTACGGATCGTTCACACCTTCTGCAACGCGGTGGTAGCAAAGAATCAGAGCCTTGGGGTGCTTCACCATTCAATTCACAATCCTGATCACAGTTCGCACTTTCGAGCCCCAGTCGAGCACTTCCAGCCAGCTATAGGCCACCTTACTCAGTGGTTCCCGGCTCCCGCACTCGACCGATCCCTGCAATGTTTCTGCGCCGGAAGACGTTCAAGGTCATCTGCACCACGAGGATACTCACTGGTGGTCCTTGACGACGAGGATGCGATCTGCAACGACGACACATCAGGATACCGGCTCTTCGCGTTTCAGCGGGGTGTGATGGTCGCCAGCAGGTCCCAGTTGGGCTTGCCGGCGTAGAGCAGTGAGCGGATCCGGTAGTTCCGGAACGACGTGAAGCCGAAGGCGGCACGCTTCACTCGTTTGATCAAGTTGTTGACCGCCTCGGTGGGTCCGTTGGTGACGTGGGCCTCGTGCCAGGCGGCGATCTGACGCCGCCAACGGATGAGGGTGCGACCGAGGGAGCGGGCCTCGACCGGGTAGTCGGCGTCCTGGAGATCACGGCCGAGCTGGGTCACCCACTCGAGGGCGAGGTCGGTGTCGGCGTGGGCGTAGAGCTCGCGGACCGCCTCCTTCGCTTCCCAGACCGTCGCCACGTCGCCGTTCGGGTCGCCGGCGCGGAGCAGGCCCGCCAGCTTCTCCTCTCCCTTCTCGCCGAGGCGCTCCTTGGCCTTGGTGAGCAGGCGTCGGCCCCGATAGAGGGGATCGGACTTCCTCCCGCGATGGCCGAGGGTCTCGTTCTGGACCCGCCTCCGGCACTCGTCGAGCTTCGTGTTGGCATGTCGCAGCACGTGGAACGGGTCGGCGACGAGTGTGGCCCGAGGCGTCATGAGCTCGAAGACCCGCCGGTAGGGGCCGGACAGGTCGAGCGTTCCGTACTCGACGGCGTTCCGGAACGCTGCACCCTGCTTGGCCAGCCAGGCCATGGGGCCGGCAGAGCTGCGACCAGGGACGACGTCGAGCAGCTGCCCGCGTCGGACATCGACCAGTTGGGTCGAGAACTGCTGGGTCCGATAGGTCCCGAGCCGCACCATCAGCACCTCGTCGAGCCCGAGGGCGGTCACGGATCCGAAGCGGTCCGTGTCGGCTGCGAGCAGAGCGTCGCCGTAGGCGACGACGGTGTCGTTCACGGTGTGCCACGCACAGCCGAGCTCGGAGGCCACCTCACTGACGCTCCGGGCGTGCCGGCCGACCTGGAACGTCACCCACCGGGCCGCCCGGGTGGTCAAAAGCTGGCGGGAGGAGGCGATGGCGTCGTCCTCCTCGGTCCAGCTGCCCTGTGCGCAGTCCGCGTCGGGGCAGCACATCCGGCGCTTGTGCCAGGCAAGGCGTGTCGGGCGTCCGTACACGGGGAGGTCGACGAGGACGACGGTGACCCGATCCTTCACCTGGGCGATCGAACCGCACCGGCCGCACCCCACCGGCCCACGGATCGATTCCACGTGCACCGTCGTCACCTGGCCGGGATCCAGTCCTAGGAAGGTGACGTCGTCCAAGCCGACCATCCAGTCCAGCGCGCGCGTAGGGTCAGTGATCACGGGGGTCCTCCGTCTGGAGTCGTAGAGAAACCTCAGACTGGTGGACCCCCGCTACTTCTTCGTGGACCCCCTCACCGGCGTTGGACCCCGCTCATTCGCGAAGCGCCAGGATACCTGTCCAAATCACGATCCCCATCCGGCCAGCCCCCCCCCCGCCTGCTCGTTCAGATTTCCCACCCCCCTGGGGCCTGATGGTAGGACTGGGCACCACGAGGACCCTAAAGTACGATCCCAGTTGGAACTGCTCCACACACGTAACTTCGTAGATTTCGTACTCTGCCCCCATATGCCACCACCCACGCCTCCCATTACCGCAACGGTAATCATCCCGACCTTTGACTTCGCTCGATGGGGGCTCTTGTGCGATTCAGTGGCCTCCGTGCAGGCCCAATCACGCCCTCCCATCGAACTGATTATTTGCGTGGACCACAATCCGGAGCTCAAACGGCAGTGCGAGGAACAGTGGAACACCAATCGTTCCGATAGCGACTTCCCTGTCCTGATCGTCGCAAACAGGTTTGAGCAGCATGATCAGGGAACCGCTGCATATCAGAAGGCCCACGGCTCGAAGCGCCGTTTTGGGGCGGGTTGGTCCCGAAATACGGCGGCCGAGCTGGCACGCGGCGACATACTGGTCTTTCTCGACGACGATGCCTCGGCTGAACCAGACTGGCTCGAATACCTTCTCGCTCCATTTGACGATTACCGCACCGTCGCCGTTGGTGGAGCGCCGCTACCACGTTATGAAACGGAGCGACCCAAATGGTTTCCGGCAAATTTTGACTGGATATTCGGATGCGCTTATCGGGGGCTGCCGACAGAGTTGGCACCCACCCCTAGGTTGATTGGAGCCAACATGTCGATCCGACGGGATGCATTTAATCAGGTACAAGGATTTCATTCGATTGACTTTGATGATCTCGACTTGTGCATGCGACTAGGTGACCATTTCTCTAGCGACGCCATCCTTTACGAGCCGCGAGCGGTCGTTTTTCATTTCGTTCCTACGGAACGGGTCACATGGCGTTATTTTTGGCGCAGGTCCTTCTTCACAAATTTTGAAAAAATTGAAGCCTTTGCGGAAATGGGCGCCGCTGCAAATCTTCGAGCCGAGAGCCAATTTGTCCGCAGAGCGATAACTGAACAGTTGTCATCCGAATCTCGGGCTTTACTCCGCGGGGACTCGGTGGCTCTCTACCGCATGGGAGCGATGCTCATTGGGATATCGATGGCCGCAGCCGGCCATATCTTCGGCCGAATACAACGGTCGATCCAGCCTCTCTCATGAGATAAATGATGTCTCGAGATTTCCGTTACTACAGCAGGGCTTCACAACCATCCGCTGGGGCGCCACGAACGCAATCCGAGTGCTCGTTTTTCAATTCCCCACCAACTTCCGCACGCCAATGGAAGTGTGAGGACTAGTGTTGACAGCATGAAGGGCACGTATCCATAGTGTTGGATTCCTTCAATCGCCAAGACCTGCCCAACAATGAATCCATATATATAGACGCCATAGCTAATGTCATTCGTCGCACCGACGTTGCGGAATGGCAGATGGGCCCCGAGCCACAACACTGGGTAGACAATCGCAGGTCCCGTAAGCCAATCGTGATCGGGTGAATTTGGATTACCGACCGCGACACCGATGGCAGCTAGAGCTGTAAGGGATAGTGCCAGGATCCCAGAGTCGGGCACATGATCTCGAAAAAGGTAAAAAAGCGAGCCCGCTAGAAAGATCGGAGCGAACCGAAGAGTTATCTCACTGCTCAGATGCGTCGGCAACGGATGAAAGAACGCAACAATTTCGACCATCCATACGAAGAGAGCGATCGAAAGAAGGGCGGTGCGGCGAGCCAAGAAACCGAGGGCAGCCAATCCTGCAATCGCCAAGTAACAGAGAAACTCCCATTCTAGAGTCCATAGTGATCCATCCCACGCCAGAGGATAGGGAACGTTCGCCGGCGTGCCGGAGATCTGATACGTACCCATCCGCAAGAGAAAGTTGTGCACAAGGTAATTCCCAGGTCCTAGGGTATGGCTCCAATAGCCAGACAGAGAAGGATGCGCGCTTAGCCAGCCGAGGACTCCAAAACCGCCCGCCGTCACGAGCAAACACAACCAGAACGCGGGGAAGATTCGGAGAGCTCGATCTCGTAAATAGAGGCACAGCCCACGCCATCGACCATTTCGATTCATGTGCCGCAAGGCGGACGCGCAGATCAAATACCCCGATATGCCAAAAAATCCATCAACGGCCAGATCGCCGATGCTGTCGTTCCCAAGAATCTCCTCATTGCCAAAGCCCCCCAGTGGGATTGAGTGAGACACGATGACGGCGCACGCAAATACGAGCCGAAGGAGATTTAGACTGTTTGCCCCGCGCCTAAGTACAAGGACCTCGCCCAGCCGTGGCTTACTTCTAGCGCCTGCCCACACGCCCAGATAGTAAGCCAGTCAGAGGACCCACAACCAGCCAACGGAGTTATCATCTTGGCTTCGCAGCATTTTCTCGGTGCCATGTCATGGCGGCCTAACTACTCTGACGGGCGAGTTGGCGACATTTTCGATCACTTCCCGAAGTACCGCTTCTCTGAATAACCAGCACGCGGTGGCAAAAAGGCGCAGAGCCGAACGAGCCTTGCCCACTCGCTCAGATACGTTATCGCCCCGGTGCGATCACTTGACGCCTCCAAATCCGAACATTACGGTCAAATGCTCTTGGACAACTTTAGGGGCGCTCGCACACACATGCAGCCTCAAGCTTAGGTGGCGGACATGGAGCAAAGTTCTGTTCACGAGCTCGCGTTTCTCGGGCGACAGGTGCCGCCTCGCCAGGTTCCCGAGTTGCCTTCTGTCGACGACAGTCGTTTTCTCGATTCTGGTGACGAGGCCGGCACCGCCCCAAGCGATCGGAAATTCCGACCCGATGTGGAAGGTTTGCGAGCGATTGCGATTCTGCTTGTTGTTCTTTACCACGCCGGCTTTCCCGGATTAACCGGTGGATACGTCGGTGTGGATGTGTTCTTTGTCATTTCAGGCTTTGTGATTACCGGCCTCCTCCTAAGGGAGCAGGCGGCCGCAGGTAGAACTCGATTAGCCACTTTTTACGGTCGACGGAGCCGCCGTATTTTACCCGCCGCGACTCTGGTGATCATCGTCACCGTACTTGCATCTTACCGGTGGCTCGGATTTATCACGGGAAATGCAACAGCGTCGGTTGCCCGAGATGCCTCGCTCTTCTACGCCAATTTTCACTTCATCTCTACAGGGACAAACTACTTGGCTTCCCAGCAACCTCCCTCAGCACTTCAAAACTACTGGTCACTTTCTGTGGAGGAGCAATTTTATCTCGTCTACCCGACGCTATTTCTCTTCGCCGCCGTAACGTGGCGACATGTCAGTATGCGACTGAAGCTCACGATCCTTCTTGGATCAGGAGTTTTCGTGTCATACCTGTGGTCACTCCACCAGTCCTCAGCCAACGATGTCGCCGCCTATTTTTCGCCATTTACCCGCGCTTGGGAGCTTGCCCTGGGAGCCCTAGTGGCCGTGGGCAGTCTTCAGTTGGCCAAGCTTCCTCGATCTGTTGCATCCCTAATGACCTGGACCGGATTGGGCTGCATAGTGATCGCTGCATTCGTCTTCTCGGGTAGCACGCGGTATCCAGGCTCAGCCGTAACATTGCCCGTCGTCGCCACCGCTCTTGTTATCGCGGGCGGAATGGCACGTCCAAGATTCGGAGCGGAAACTGTACTTCGATTTCCCCCGTTTCAATGGTTGGGTAGACTGTCTTATTCTCTTTATTTGTGGCACTGGCCCATTCTAATTATCGCTGCTCAACATGTTGGGCGTCCACTATCGTTCGAAGACAATCTCATGTTATTACTCCTCGCGACGATGATCTCTATTTTGTCGTACTTGATGATCGAGAACCCGATCAGGCATTGGTCATTCTTATTTCGACATAGCAGTCGAAGCATAACGTTGGGTATACTGCTCATCTGTTTGTCGCTAGCTGTGGCAACTCTAGAGATAGTTGGCCACTCGGGCACCCCTTCCACAGGCCCTACCACTTCAACCACATCAACCACAGCTGTCGCTGCGGCCACGACTGGCCCCCAGCCGGCTGCAGTTTCGTCGGTCCTGGAGTCAATCGCGAGGGCTCCGGAGATTCATGCCGTGCCCCCCGACCTCGATCCTCCACTCCAAGCTTTCGCAGACCCCAATCAGGCAAACTCCGTGGCTGGCCCAGCATATTTCTGGCAGTGCGACGCCTATGGCAGCCCAGTCCAGGCAGCGTCACCAACGCCCTGTCTGTTTGGTGATCTCCAGTCGAACAAGACAATCGCCCTGGTAGGTGACTCAAACGTTGGGAATTGGGCACCAGCGCTAGACATCGGACTGCAAAGTGCAGGATATCGACTCGCCGTCTTTGGGTTTGCGGGCTGCCCGACTCCCGATCTCCAATACCGGTCATACGACCAGTTGACGAGTTCATTGCTCGCCGAGTGCAACGAGTGGCATACGACGGCCCCTGAGGCCATCAGTGCATTGCGACCTGTCGCGGTGATAGCTGCATCCGGAGAGGCCGACACGTCTGGCATATCAAACCGAGAATGGATCGAAGGCTTCACGAGGCTCTTCAACCGGAGTACCGCGAGTTCTCCAACGGCTATTCGGATTCTCCTGGGCACTAGCCCTTTCCCTGGGCCCACGCCCAACTGTGTCGCGGCAACTTCCGATCCGCAGCAGTGCGCCTTGCACGACTCGGGCCATTCAGGCTCGAACTATTCAACATTCTTGGCAAGAGACCCATCAATTGCCTCTGCAGCTGGCGCCACTCTGATACCTACTTATCCCTGGTTCTGTCACAATGGAGTTTGTCCACCAATCGTTTCGAAGTATCTGGTTTTCGCCGACCAGGATCACGCGACAATCGCCTATAGCGAGTATCTCTCTCCCGTAGTGACTGATGCTGTGGTCGGCGTGCTTTTGCGGAACTGATTACACGCTGGGATGATCCTGGTATGGGTCACATCACATCTGGCCATCCTTGTTCGCTTGACCTAACCCGTCCAGACGAAACAGAAGTCTCGGGGATGTGGCGGTGGACAATACAGATGAAACATAAAATCGATTTCCGCCACCAACTCTTCGTATGGCGCTTTTACGAACGCTCTTCGTGGTTTGGACTCCTGCGCTCCTACTAATAATCAGACAATCGCCACCAGCTCCAATCTGGTGATGCGCCGCCTGTTTGCGGTGCTGCACTTTGACATTTCCTCAATCGGTTCAGCAGACTCGTACCTGTGACACCACCGCGACATTCGCCCGCTTTCGACCTCATCCGCCTGATCACGCGTGAGGTCCTCGTAAGGGTCGCCGACTTATCTGATCCGATTCGGTCGAGACTACGAGAGAAAGCCTTTGAGCGGGCTGTTCCTCCAACTCCTAAACCAGCAGAGAGCAGCGCCCTACCTACGGTCGTAATGATCGTCTATAGGGCCCGTAACGCGCACCTGGTCCAAGCGCTCTTGAACCAGGTCGGATCGAACGCCGATGTTCGGCTCTGGGCTCTTGACGATGTCGCGCCCCAAATTAGCCGGTAACACACTTGGCTGTGGCGTCGGCACACGCTTCGCAAACCTGAACCAGCTATACAACTATAGGCCGGTTGATCCCCAAGCATGGGTCATGGTGGCCGATGACGATACGTTCTTCACCCGAGGAGATCTTGCCAGCATGGTTTCCCTGATGCAGCGCGCCGGATTCTCACTCGCTCAGCCCGGGCAGAGCGTACTGGGATGGTGGAGTTATGTTTTCAACATCGCCAGACCCCTTCTAGTTGCTAGAGAAACCAATTACGTCGAACAAGGCCCGATATTTGTCGTTGACCCTGCCATGGCAAAGGATATTCTTCCCTTCCCAGAGGATGACAGCATGGGGTGGGGCATCGAGGCGTTTTGGTATCAGATCAAAGAGGGTCGGTATCGAATTGGAATCATCGACCGTTGCTGCATGGTTCACTGGAGGAAGCCGGCTACCGACTATCCCACCCGACCAGAAAAGACGCGCATGGCGCAGAGATTACGCAGCTCGGAACTGCAGAGCATTTGGCAGTTGCAAAGTGGGCTGGGCTATTGGTGGACATGGCAATCTGGCCCGTGTTGGTCGCACGACCAAGCTGAGCCTTGACTCAGGCCCTTATGCGCTGCCCACACCGTTCAACGATCCTGGCGTGACCCCCTGAGATTGGTCCACCTGACCTGGGCCCCGTTTATTGGCCCACGGTAATAAGAGTTCTGGCCTGGATGTCTCTTGATGGTAGCGCTTCGAATTCTTCGGGCGTGAGGTATTCGAGAGAGCTATGTCGTCGAAGCGGGTTGTAGAAGTTGACGATGTAGCCGGCCATGGCGGAGGCCAGTTCGACGTAAGTCATCCACTTCCGTCGGTTCAGTAGCTCGATCTGCATCGAACCCCAGAAGGACTCGATCGGAGCATTGTCAAAACAGTCGCCGATCGTCCCCATCGAGCCAAGCAGTTCGTGGTGCTTCAAGTTCTGGGTGAAGGACCACGATGTGAATTGCGAGCCATGATCGCTGTGCAAGATCGTGCTGGGCGACGTCGCCCGCGAATTGGCTGCCATGGTGAGGGCGTCGTTCACCAGCGTCGCCTCGTTGCGCCTGTCGATGGCCCAGCCGACGACCCGTCTGGAGAACTGGTCGAGGACCACGCAGCAGTAGAGGGTTCCCTCCCGTGTCTTGTGTTCGGTGATGTCGGTTAGCCACAGCGCGTTGGTGGCGGGGGCGGTGAAGTTGCGGTTCACGAGATCCTCGCTGGTGGCCACGTTCGAGAGGTTCCGCCGGCCCTTCTTCCGTGCGGGCAGGCCGGAGAGGCCCTGATCCGCCGGATCAGTTTTCGGTTGACGACCAGACCTCGCTCGTGGAACAGGGCGGCGCGCATCCGACGGGTCCCATAGGTGGAGCGGGAGGCGAGGTGGAGCTCGGTGATGGTGTCGGCCAAGAGCATGCGCCGCACCTCGGTATTCGATGGGTGGCGGGTCCGCTGGTACCTGTAGGTGGAGCGGTTCATCCCGACCACCCGGCAGGCGGTCCGCTCCGAGTAGCCCAAGTCGGTCAGTCCTCGAACGACCGGGCCGAGCCTTTTGGGCGCACCACCTCGTCGCCGTTGAACAGGGCACTGGCCGCCTTGACCAGTTCGAGCTCGGCTTCGAGATCCTTGATTCGTCGTCTGGCCCGGGCCAGTTCGTCGGGCTCGTAGCTCTTGGCACCAGGCTTCTGACCGACGTCGATCAGTGCCTGCCTCTTCCACCGATAGAGCGTCGCTGTCGAAACTCCCAGCTCCTCGACGAGGTCCTCGGGGTGCTCACCGGCGAGCATGCGCTTGCACGCCGATTCCCGAAAGGCTGTCGGATACGTGAATGCCATGCCCACCTCCGGTGGATCATGGCCAGACTCTCACATGGTTGGATCAATTTATGGGGCCCAAGTCAGGTGGACCGATCAATGGGGTCCGGTCCATCGGAGTAAGGATTTGTTGAGGCCCCGGTTCGTTGGACAGATTCCCTGACTATCACGCGGCAACCTGAGCTGTCGCTTCGTTGAACGCCTCTCGTGGTGTCCGGTGGCCCAGGCGTTCGATGAGCCACTCGTCGTTGTAGGTCTGGATGAAGGTGGCGACTCCTTGGCGGAGGTCGTCCGTGTCCTCGAAGAGCCGAGACCAGAGGCACTGCTCCTTGATGGTCCGCATGAAGCGTTCGGCCACGCCGTTGCCCTGGGGCTCGCCGACGAAGGCAGCATCGTCCTCGATGCCCAGCCAGTTGAGGGAGCCCTGGAAGTGGTGGGCGCGGTATTGGCTGCCCCAGTCGTGGCGCAGCTTGATGCCCCGGGCCACATCGGGTGTGAGCTGGCCGAAGCGATCGATCACGGCGTCGTAGACGGGCTGGAGAGCGGCGAAGCGATTCCCCACCTTGGCCACGTGGGCCCAGGCTTCGTTGGTGTAGTGGTCGAGGAGGGCGAAGACCCAGACCCAACCGTCGTTCCTGGTCCAGGCCATGGTGGCATCCGTCCCCCAGCGGACATTGGGGGCATCGGTGATGATCCGGCCGTCATGAACCCGAGGCCGCCGCCGTCTGGCCACCCGCTGGGGGGCGAGCAGGGCGGCCTTGCGCATCAGCCGCAGCACCCGGTTCTTGCCCACATGGAGCTGGTGTTCACGACGCAGGTGGGCCCGGACCTTGCGGTGACCCTCGCCGGAGAACGAGCTGGTGGTGATCACCTGTCGGATCCTCTCGGTGAGGACCGCGTCGCTCACCTCGGTCTTCGGACCTGGCCGCCATCCGAGGGCATCCCCTCGGGACCGGCGGTGATAGATCGTCGACCGGGGAGCCCCGGTAACCCGACAGACGGTGGCCAGGGGAATCGCCATCTCCCCACTCACCTCGGTCGCTTCTGCGGCGGCATCTGGAGCCCCCTTTTTTCGGCCACCTTCTTCCAGATCTCGTTCTCCATGGTCAGCTCGCCGATTTTGCGCTCGGCGTCTCGGAGTCTTCGATCCTCCTCGGTGGTGGCCCGCTTGCCCTTCAGACCCTCCTTGCCGGCGTCGAGGAACTCATCTCGCCAGGCAGCCAGCCGGTGGGCCTCCACCCCGACCTCCCGGCTGACCTCCTCGAGCTTCTCCCCTCGCAGCAGGCGGAGGACCACATCCAGCTTCTTGCTCGCTGACCACCGATTGTTCGACCGGGCGTCAGCCGTTCCCTCGTCGTTCACCGTCATGAGAGCCATCTTGGCTCCTCTCTATTCGGTGTCCAACTTTCCCGGGTGCGCGCCAGATTCCAGTAGTCAAGGTTGTCAACCGGAGCAAAAGTACAAAGTGCTGATCAGGTGGCGAGCTTCCAGCCCGCTGCTCACTCGATCTGCAGTCAGAACAACTCGTCAGGCCCCCTTTAACTCCCATCGGGCTCGAAGGTACGCAATTGGTCCCACAAGCGCTCCTGTTCGTTTCGCTCTGCGCAACTCCGAAGGGAAATCGGTCGGCAGATCGGTATTGCGCTGGCTCTCCTTACTGAGTAAGTCTCGAGCAATCTCCGGCAACAACCCCACCAAATCAACCAGGCTCTGAGGGCGACAAAATAGTAGACTCATATAGAAGGCAGTGAGGCCCACTCCGTAAGCCATCATCTGGACGCGAAGGTCGTCCATCGAGCGACGGTGGAAATGACGCGTCACAGCTGTGGGCTGGTACACCACGGTACCTCCTGCACGCAGGAGATCCGTAAGAACTCGGGTGTCTTCAGAAGCCATGCTCGGAGTTCCTGGGCCCAGCGCGACGTCAAACCCGCCTATACGGTTAAGGGCCCTTGTTCGCAATGCCAAATTGCCCCCGCTCCCAAATGGGGGGAGAGGGTAAAGTGGACTTTGGATATTCACGGTAGATGGTGAAAATACGGAAGATTCAAATCCGCGCAATTTCGTGAAGCCGCAGTATTGCTCAAAGTAAACCTGAGCTGATGTCTCGAGCTCCGCGGGAACCATCGCCCCAGCGACTGCATCGGCCTCGGGGTGGTCGTGGAATCCACGAGCAATCTCTGCGAGCCAGTTGCGGCTCGCTACTTCGTCGTCATCAATGAATGCGACAATGCCGTCACCAACGCTTGTCACGGCGGTATTCCGGGCCCTGCTGAGACCCTTCCTCGGTTCGACGATATATTCGATCATTGGAGATGCGAACCCCTCAACAACTTCCCTTGTTCTATCGGTGAGGGGATCGTTATCGACAACGAGGATCGCATAGTCCGGGTAGTCCAGGGTGAGAAGGCTCTGCAGACACCGTTGCAGCATCTCGGGACGTTCTCGAGTGCAAACAACGACGGTCATGTGAGGGGGTCTACGGAGTAAGTCACGACGAGACGCCACGAACGTCGGCCCCAAGCCCTGGGCACAACCTTCCGAGCGAAGAGCGATCACCTCCCCAAATTTTCCTTCTATTGCTGCCGCCACTTTGTCGCTCGTCAGACCTTCGGCAGGCACCTCGAGAATAATGGAGCCAATGGCCTCTGTGTGTACCCAAACCAGCAGCCACGCGCACCGAGCCCTATTTGGTCCGGATTGGGGCGGAATACTAGGTGCCTCATCAGAAATTTCGACATCAATACACAGGCACGGGGCTGACATTTGTGCCACCGTCAGTAGCCTTGGGTTTATCACTGATGCTGCCACGACCTTCCACAATTCACTTTTGACAACCCCAGTATCGAATTCGAAGCTAGATCGCTCCCAGCGAATCTCCGGTACTGCACGCTCACAGGTTGGATCGAACTTTCGGAACGGGAAAAACGCAGTCCCAGAACATCCATTTTCCAGAGATCTCCATTCGATCCGGCATTGATCAAACCGGCACGCCTTCGACGTTAACCGTGTTGTGCTGCTCCCTTGTCCCACAGCGCGTAACCAAATCGGCCGACCTTGCTCCCCTCTTATCGAGAAATCATAGTGCGACCCGATCAGCGCCTTCCGCTGGTTCCCCCTCCGGGAAGAACGCTGGGGTCATCCATTAGGACCAATCCGTGGATCACTCGTCAAGCGATAAGGGGCGATCCAGGACTCTGCCCCTTTGACATCCTCAAGGCCGAGTCTACGCAGGCGGAGTTCTCGCAACCAGCTTTCAGGAAGAGACAGCATCAGCATGATCGGAACAACGTCGGCCGGATTTCGTGCCAGGAGTCGAGGCAGGTCTCTGACTATCTCCATTCTCGATTCGTTGCGCAGTCGGTGCTTCACTTCAAAAGCAGAAGATCTTCGCGGTTTCGCGCCTTTGACTCCTCTCCTCCGTCCATAGCCTTCTGTCAATTCTCTGAATGCAGCGTACTGAGTCTCAAATGACCTGTGGCTAAAAGAACGCGACCACTGTCTTACCGCTACCAATAATTCATCGACACATGCGCCTACTCCCTCAGCAGACATCCGAATACAGAACTCCCAATCTTCAACAAATCGCGCAGCTTCATCAAACCCACCAATCACCTCAAACAAACTCCGCCGGACGAGAAGCCCCGAGCTAGCGCTCGGGATCATGTTCCGGTAGTAGATTTGGCTGGCAATTTTTCCTGGGTCCCTTAGTCTTGCGCCTCCGATTGGCCACAGATTTCCATCGACGTAAATCGCACTCGACGTACACCAATCTGCGCCCGCGGTCTCGACGGCATCAAGTTGGCGACGAAGCTTCGTAGGCGCCCAGAGATCATCGTCATCGCAGAACGCCAACCACGGTGTCGATGCGACACCTGCTCCAGTGTTTCGAGCGGCCCCTTGTTCCCTCAATTGTTCGTGACGAACGACCTCTACGCCCGACATCTTGGCTACCATCTCGGTGGTATTGTCCGTGGAGGCGTCATCAACCACAACAATCGACACCAATACATTCTCTTGCCTTGAAATTGATTCAAGCGTTTGCCCAATTATGTGTGCGCGATTGCGAGTAGGCACAACGACGGTCACCTCTCTACCCCCGTTGGACCGATTCTCCTGCATGTCACCTACCCTTCCATCACCAAATACGATATCAATCCATATTTAAGACATACCTTGTGTCCAGGGATCACAAAACGTCGTCCGACGGTTTCGGCGTGTAATCCAACGTGAACATGAGCGATCGATTTCGCTAGATTCCAGCCAACCAGGCCGCGCCCGAGAGCGCAATGTGATGAGGTTTTGCGCCATACACTGCCGTTGATGCACTCTAGACCCTCCGTCCTCAGAGCAAGTTCTACCGAGATGACCTTGACGCCAGTTTGTAGATGGAGGCACTGTCCTGTGATGTCATTCGTCCGCGCATGACGACACTGCCGTCGCCCTCCGGCGCCGAGGACGGCCCTCAAGCACTTCAGATCACCGGCCTCGGTTCCAACGCCTCCTGGCTCTATTTGAATGCAGCTGTTGCTGCTGTTGGCGGACTCTTCCTAATCGGCTTCTCATTCCGGCACCTTGGCGCCTTCACCTACGGTCTTTACGCCTTGGCTGCCACGGTTCTCGGGATATTCACAACAATCGACTTCGGCCTGAAGCTTCTTGTAATGCGGGCTACGGCTCGCGACTCTGCTTCATTCTCTGAGGACGCCCGCCGTCAAGCCCGCGGCGATGTCCAAGCAGCGCATTCGAGTTATGCAGTGTGGGGTCTTGCCGTTCTCGTTGTGACCGGGGCAGCGGTGGTCCTCATCGCGACACGCCGTGATCCTGCCGAAGCTGGCAAAAACGTACCAGTCATGGTCTTACTGGTGGGTTTATCGATAGCGCTAAATCTCGCCACCTCGGTATTTGCCGGCATACCAGCCGGACGTCGCCAGTTTCAGGTTCCTGCGATTGGCGGAATTGCAGGAACCGCCGTCGGAATCGCTATTACTGTCGCCACCATTGGCCACCTGCAGCTGGTTTCCCTCGGTGCAGGCGTTCTGGCAAATGTCCTTGTAGCACAGGGATACTGCGCTTGGTGGGTACGGGTCCACGAACGATGGTTTCACCTTCTGCCCCGTAGAGTCGCCTGGGCGGACATTAGGCGGGTGGCATCCTTCGCGGTACCGTTACTTGTCCTGTCGGTCGCAGGACAGGTCATCTCCGCTACCGATTTGATCGTCGTCGGTGCTGTTGCATCTGCCGCAGCGGTCGGGTTGTATCGCGCAGGCTCGATAGTGCCTTCTCAGGCAATCATCTTGCTCTTCACGGGATACGACTCCATATTCCCTCATCTGGCTGGTACTTCAGACCTAGACGGTCAAGAGAGCGCGACCACATTTCTTACGCGCATTGCCTCATACGTGGCAGGAGCCCTCTTCTCCGCACTGATCGTCCTTCGACTTGATGTCGTCACTGCCGTTACTGGCCACTCCTCAGCTCTCGCCGAATCAGTCCTAGTGGTGTTCTGCTGCATCTGGCTGGCGAATGTCCCTATCCACGGACTCAGTCTCTTACTGATAGCCCGAGGGCGCCAAAACATCTTTGTTTGGCTCATGGTTGCCGAGGCGACAGCCAACATCGCGTTGACAATTGTCCTTGCAATCGAGATCGGACCCATAGGTGCAGCGTACGCGACCTTGTTCACGATCGTTCTCTCGGATCTGGTCCTCCTGCCGATCTTGATTCGCGACGAGTTCTCGAAGGGGATGGTCCGAAATACCGTCCTCGAGGGTCTCGCCGCCATTGCCGCAGGCGGTGCCACTGCCGCGATTGCCACGATCCCAGTACTTTGGTTTCCGCCGGGCTGGGTCCAGCTCTCGGTCGGTCTTGTTCTCGGAGGCGGCTTCAGTTGTGCAGCTGGGCTTGCACTCTTGCGGCGCAGCGGACGCTCGTCGCTATACCTGATGCTCCGTCGCCCCGCGCGCGGCATGACGATTGTGGGCCGTCCTGTTGAGGCCCCGGTTCGTTGGACAGATTCCCTGACTATCACGCGGCAACCTGAGCTGTCGCTTCGTTGAACGCCTCTCGTGGTGTCCGGTGGCCCAGGCGTTCGATGAGCCACTCGTCGTTGTAGGTCTGGATGAAGGTGGCGACTCCTTGGCGGAGGTCGTCCGTGTCCTCGAAGAGCCGAGACCAGAGGCACTGCTCCTTGATGGTCCGCATGAAGCGTTCGGCCACGCCGTTGCCCTGGGGCTCGCCGACGAAGGCAGCATCGTCCTCGATGCCCAGCCAGTTGAGCGAGCCCTGGAAGTGGTGGGCGCGGTATTGGCTGCCCCAGTCGTGGCGCAGCTTGATGCCCCGGGCCACATCGGGTCTGAGCTGGCCGAAGCGATCGATCACGGCGTCGTAGACGGGCTGGAGAGCGGCGAAGCGATTCCCCACCTTGGCCACGTGGGCCCAGGCTTCGTTGGTGTAGTGGTCGAGGAGGGCGAAGACCCAGACCCAACCGTCGTTCCTGGTCCAGGCCATGGTGGCATCCGTCCCCCAGCGGACATTGGGGGCATCGGTGATGATCCGGCCGTCATGAACCCGAGGCCGCCGCCGTCTGGCCACCCGCTGGGGGGCGAGCAGGCCGGCCTTCCGCATCAGCCGCAGCACCCGGTTCTTGCCCACATGGAGCTGGTGTTCACGACGCAGGTGGGCCCGGACCTTGCGGTGACCCTCGCCGGAGAACGAGCTGGTGGTGATCACCTGTCGGATCCTCTCGGTGAGGACCGCGTCGCTCACCTCGGTCTTCGGACCTGGCCGCCATCCGAGGGCATCCCCTCGGGACCGGCGGTGATAGATCGTCGACCGGGGAGCCCCGGTAACCCGACAGACGGTGGCCAGGGGAATCGCCATCTCCCCACTCACCTCGGTCGCTTCTGCGGCGGCATCTGGAGCCCCCTTTTTTCGGCCACCTTCTTCCAGATCTCGTTCTCCATGGTCAGCTCGCCGATTTTGCGCTCGGCGTCTCGGAGTCTTCGATCCTCCTCGGTGGTGGCCCGCTTGCCCTTCAGACCCTCCTTGCCGGCGTCGAGGAACTCATCTCGCCAGGCAGCCAGCCGGTGGGCCTCCACCCCGACCTCCCGGCTGACCTCCTCGAGCTTCTCCCCTCGCAGCAGGCGGAGGACCACATCCAGCTTCTTGCTCGCTGACCACCGATTGTTCGACCGGGCGTCAGCCGTTCCCTCGTCGTTCACCGTCATGAGAGCCATCTTGGCTCCTCTCTATTCGGTGTCCAACTTTCCCGGGTGCGCGCCAGTCCCAGGCCTGGAGTAGCCGAATCGTCTGGCATGCTAGTGACGTGAAGATCGAGGAGGGCACAAACACATCCGAACGACAGCGAGAAGCCACGTGGTCCCGAGCGAGGCCGATGTTGCGCAACAGCAAACGCTTTCCGGTTCCCCTCGGTCACATCGCAAGATATCCAACGGAATATCTCTCCGAAGTCGCTCGGACACACATCGCTACTCTTGATGAACGCAGATTGCTCTCTTACGTCCGTCAGAGCCATGACACGTGTTGGGAGGCAACTGACGAACCTGAGCCCCTGGTAACCATCCGGATATCCACCTTCAACCGAGGTGCCGTGGTGGCTGAGCGAGCCATCGCTTCCGCAATTCGCCAAACCTATGAGCGACTGGAGATTCTTGTCGTCGGCGATCACTGTGACGAGTCAACGGAACGAGCCATCAGGCTGGTCAAAGACCCTCGCCTCCGATTTATCAATCTTGCTCAGCGGGGCCCGTATCCCACCGAACCTGCGCACCGTTGGATGGCTGCCGGGTACGCTCCAGCCAACGCGGCACTCGCAATTGCGCAGGGAAAATGGATTGCCCCTTGCGATGATGACGATGAAATGACTGCCGATCATGTCGAGGTCCTACTCGGTGAGGCCCGCAGGCGCCGCCTCGAATTTGTGTGGAGCAAGGCAGACATGGAGACCACGATCGGAAAGTGGGAACAAGTCGGTGATCCTCATCTGAAAATTGGGGGGATAACCCACGGCTCAGTCCTCTACGCTGGGGGTCTTCGATTCTTCCGTTACAGCGAGAGCTGCTGGAAGCTTGCTGAACCTGGAGACTGGAATATGTGGAGTCGGATGCGAATCGCCGGGGTCAGAATGGGTTTCGTAGACCGCGTCACTTATCGCTACTGGCCCTCATCTCAAGGAAGAGCCGTAAACGCCGCGCGGCCCCGACTGCCAGCTCTGATCTGGCAACAGCTACGAGGATTGTCGAAAGTCTGACAGACACGGCACCCTTACGGCCTAGGCCCAGTTTCGAAAATCCCCGAGTCCGTACGTTCACGGATGCGTTGACGGCTCCGCCTCAAATAACTGGGTCGCCTTCGTGTACAGCACGGTTCGGAAGTGTGGCGAGTTGTGAAGCGCAGCGACGATGCCCTGATACTGTTTGGCTCCATAAAGGCCAAGTAGTTCGCCTCCATACTTGCTCGACTCCGAAGTGAACACGTAGACGCTTGGATAGTCCTTCTCTTGCTTTAGCAAACTAGCTACTACTGACCCAGTTTTGCTACTGCTGTCGATGTCAAAATTCTCGAACTGAAGCACCGAGTAGCGGTGGGTCAGACTATTCGGAGAACTCGCGGCACCGAGCGAGATCAAAACCGATCCACTCGGCGCCGAGAGTTCGAAATCCTGCTCCGCCTGTATCTCCGAGGGCCTTACGACGTTCCACCCGTCAAGAGCGAAATTGGCGAAGACGAACGTCGTGACCAGCAGTGCCAATAGCGCTACCACAACGTAGGTGTGGCGCGAGATGGACTGTCTGCCTTTTCCAACCGCAACAACGGCCAACCATGGAAGGGCAAATAAAGTGGTCCGATAAAGGCCCTCTTGCCCATAATCCGTAGCTAGAACAATTGTGCCAGCACTGGCAGCGCATGTAATAAGCGCTATGTTGAGGCGAGTTCGATTTCGCAACACGGTAATCACGGCAAGGACGCCAACGACAAACGGTCCCGCAGCCAGTGCGACCGTACTTATCTTGAGCACAATGTCCGGGTGCTGGCCCGAGATCCTCGCTCCCGGCGTGGCAATGTTGGCGAGCACATTTCCGATTCCGCTGAAGGAGAAATATCCCTTCCAGGCTGGGTAATTGTAGATCGCCCACGCTGCTGCAGGCGCGAGTGGAACGAATGCAACCCACCGAGGTCGGAGAAGCCGGAAGATTACGAGAACGGCGAGACTTGCTACCACGAAATATGGAGTGATTTGGTGGGTGACTGAGATCGCCACACTGAGGAGTCCAACCACAATGATTCGCCACACTGGAAGCTTATATGGAACCATCACCACGCCGTCCGAATTAACGACCGGAACTACCACCGAATATAACGCAAGGGCGAGAAACAATGAGATCGCCTGGGGCGAGAAATAATCAAGGTTAAATGCGGCCGATAACATGAACAAGGTGGCGGCCAACCATGCCCGATAGTTATTTCCAAGCAGTCTTCCTGCAAAGTATCGAACAGTGAAGAGCTCGAGCAGGTCAATCAGCGGAGGCCAAAGCCGTGCTACATCTAATGGATTGTGTATTCCACCCCACGCGAGAGATCCAGGCGATGGCTGAAAACAGCCCCGGCCAGGCTTGGTAGATGTCGATGTTGGGATGAACTTGACCATATTGCAGGATGTAGTTGACAACACCGACATGCTTTTCCGCCCATGGCAGGCGGGCCACGTCGTAGACGATGACCGGTGTTGCGGTCAACGCAAAGATGAGGCACACTGCCGCTATTCCGATCTCGAAACCATCCGAGCGACGCGCCTTAGCAGCCCCCGCAATTATGAACGCAAGGCCGAAGTACCAGGTGAAATGGATGGAGCCCGGTAGTCCCCACAGCCCCGGGTCAAGGTGCTGGTCGGATGCCGCCGTGAGAAGGACAATTGCCAAACCCACCAATGAAAGTGGGATTGACCACTGGAGAGCTCGCTTGGCGACCAACGTAGGCGGCGGGAGAGAGTCCTCACGGACCGAAATCGACTCCCGCAGTGTCGCGTCAAGTTCCGGAACGGGAAGAGGATTCTTCTCGTAGAGGTCCGGAACCGGTAGCGGCGCGGTGACGTCCAGAATCGTTGTCGTCACGAAGGGTCCGTCTGTCGGCCGATGCCATAGAATGGATGCGACTTCCGTTCAATGGCGAGATGCCTCCGGAATCCGAGTATTTGGAGCGCCAGGCTCAGAACTCCGATGCCAACGAAGACCCAGAGGGAGGCCCAGGTGATCTGGAATTCGACCAATACCATCCCCATGAGAATGAGGCACGCGGCGCTTATCGAGATGGAAATGATGCAGAATTCCAGGCAACTGTCCGTCGTAACGAATGTTGACGCGGCTTGACCCCAAGTGAGGGCATCAATCGCCGCCAATACCGCGACCGCCGCCCCCAACCCCACCAAATGGCCGGCAGAAAAACAGGTCCACGCAAGCGCGGCTACGAGGATCCCCCATGCTCGATAGTCGCGGGTGCCGAGAGCTTTCCTCCACCGGAAGAATGGATGCGTGGCGACACCAAGGAAAGAGCCGACGAAGGCGACGAATCGGTCAGTTGCAGTGACTTGGCGCCGGTGAAGCGGGCGATGTCCGTTGAAGCGGTGGCCGGACGCGCCACGACCAAGGCTGACAGGTGCTCTGGAAGTGATTGTCATTGTCCTCCGCTCACCCCCAGCAGGAGCGTGTTCTCCACCGCATTTGCCATGCAGCAAGCAGCCTCGGGGGGAACCTTCACCTTCAAACCTGACATCAACAAGACGAACCCCGAACATGCCAGCCTCGTGGATGGTAGCCGAGGGTGCAACCGCCCTCAATGGCGGGGATTTTCTGCCACATACAGCGGTCGAGTGGGCCATATAAGTGGTCGCTTACTCACGGCTTGACGCAGACGTTGATCGCTCACGGACTCAGGCGCAGTCCCGACACCCCATGTTTGGTCTGGCGCTACAGCCCCGGCTGCACCAGAATCTCCGAGTCGTGGCGGCCATCAGGTCGGCAGCACTGAATCGAGACCAGGAAGTCGGGACTGACGATCGAAGTCCCAAGTTCTGCCGCCCTTGATGCCGAACCAAGGAATCGAACGAAGTGAGTGGACATTAGTTTGTTCCCTCAACTACCGCCCCAGATCACGAATCGGGAGTTCAGCCAATCCATGCCGACGTCTCTGATCATTGGTACCGGTCCAGCTGCGGCGGGTGCGGCTTTAGCTCTCGCTGTCGATCCCGAGGAGCAAATCACGGTCCTGGACATAGGAGGCCTCCTGGAACCCGATCGCGTGAAAGCGCGAGAGCTCTTGGCTTCGGTCGACGAATCAGAGTGGCCGGAGGATGAATTTCGAATGATCAGCCACCCGCCGGTAAGGGGCAGTGGCAGCTTCCTCCCGGAGAAACGTACGTACGGATCCGACTATCCATTCCGAGATATCGGTCAGCTCGATGGCGTCCACGCCGTTGGGGATGCAAACGAGAACGTCGTATCAGGAGCCTACGGCGGATTCTCCAATGCGTGGGGGGCACAAATCATGCCGTTCAGCGCGGCAACGTTCGACAGATGGCCAATATCTGCAGACGAGATGGCGCCCCACTACCGATTTGCTCTGGAAGAGATGACATTCTCTGGTGCGGAAGATGACCTCTCCGTACTCTTTCCACTTCTCGCGACGCCCCGTCCGCTGCCGTGCCTCGCCGACCGCACCAAGCGGGTCCTCGATCGTTACGAAGCGCAGCGCGCACGCTTACAAGCACTCGGCATTACGGTGGGTCGTGCCAGACTGGCGCTGCGCTCAGGGGGCTGCACCCGCTGCTCGCTCTGCATGACCGGGTGCCCATACGGCCTCATCTATTCGGCTTCGCACTCTTTTGACAGGCTTCGCGCTGATGGTCGCATTACTTACCTGGGGAATCTCTTAGCAATCGAACTTACTGAATCTGATTCGGTGCCACAAGTGACAGTCCGCAATCTGTCGACCGGACGAATTGAACACCTCTCGGCAGACCGAATCTACGTGGCCTGCGGCGCGATCGGCACGACTCGCCTGGTTCTCAGTTCTTTGGGGCTGTTCAACCAGCCTGTTCATCTCGACGAAGCGATGCAATTTGTGATGCCATTCGTCTCCATGCGCTCCACAGTGGATCCAAGAAACGAGAAAACCTTTACGCTAAATCAATTCAATGTGTTATTCGACGCCAGCGGCGATGGATTCGATCTTTGTCAGATCCACATGTATCCTTACAATCCAGTCTTTCTTACTTCACTTCCCGAACTTCTTCAGCGACCTGCAACTCAGCCATTGACAGCAGCACTGCTGCGCCGGCTGTCGGTTGGACTCGGGTACCTGCCATCATGGGCGTCACCGAGAGTCACGATAACCGCACACTCCAGGGCCGCAGGATTACTTCCCGACGTTGAGATTGATCGGGCGCAGACACCTGGTTGGCCGGTGATGTTACGCCGCTTTGTCTCCTCACTCGTTCGCGCCGCGCCAACATTGGACCTTTGGCCGGTTCTTCCCAAGACGACGGTTTCGCCTGCAGCCAAGAGTTACCACTTTGGAGGGTCATTTCCTCACGGCGATGCAAGGAGAGGGCTGACGACAGACCGGCTCGGCAGATTGGAGAATTGGGAGCACATATACGTCATTGACGCCTCAGTTTTTCCAAACGTACCAGCGACTACGTTTAGTCTGACGATTATGGCCAACGCCCATCGCATCGCATCCGAGACACTACGCAAACGATGACGCCCTACCGCGATGTCGATGTATCGACATGATGGCGCTCCACCCTTGCGACTTTAGTCTCCTGTTTGCCGGCGGATGATCGTCGTGATGGTGCGATGAGATCTCAGCCGTCGGGTGGGTCCTCGAGGCCGATCGCCGCAATAACTGGAGCCACCGGTTACGTCGGCTCATTAGTCAGTTGCGGTTTGGCTGAGGCCGGATTCGAAATCCGACGGCTGGTGCGCACGCCTGAACCTGATTCCGATGATCACCGGTTTGATCTGAGCGAGGGTTGCTCGCCGTCAGCGCTTCAGGGCGTCGACGTATTGGTCCATTGCGCATATGACTTCTCGGTAACATCACCCGCCGCAATCTGGCAGTCCAATGTCTTTGGAACTCGCTCACTCCTAGCCTTGGCCGAGTCCAATGCCATACGGCGCACGATTTTCATCTCTTCAATGTCCGCGTATGCGGGAACGCGCCAGATCTACGGTCGAGCAAAGCTTGCGTCTGAATCTGATGCCCTCGCTAGCCACATGTGTGTGGTTCGTCCCGGGCTCATCTACGGGCCAACTTGGGGTGGCATGGCCGGGACTCTAAAAAGCCTCACCTCACTCCCCCTAGTTCCAGTCGTGGGTCGCAACGCACATCAGTTCACGGTTCATGAGGACGATCTTCGTGATGCAGTAGTCGCGCTCGCGTTGGCCGATGCCGTGCCGAGGCATCCTTTAGGTCTGGCAAACCCCGAACCCGTAAATTTTGACCTTCTTTTGCGGACTATTGCACGAGCCAACGGAAGAGCTGGGATTCGGCTGCTTCCTCTTCCCTGGCAACCGATTTACTGGGCGCTTCGCGCAGTCGAATTGAGCCCTGCAGTAATGCCCCTCAGGGCTGATTCACTGCTCGGACTTGTCAGGCCCGCACCTGCGGTACCGGCCACCACCGAACTGTCCAAACTCGGGATTGCATTCCGACCCCTCAACGTGTGAATTTCACAACTGTGGGGCCGGGATCGGAAACCTCTCAACTGGCCTCTTCAGTCAACGTAGAGATGACCGACCAAGATGCCCCGACTTCCCGGCTCGGCTCCCCCTCGCGAGATGCCGCCAACCGAGAGCCCTGCTTGCGCTCGGCATGGATCGTGCGGAGTACTCGAAAGCCGTCCGAGAATGCGTTGAGATTGCTGGCACCAAATCGCCGCTTCAGTTCAAAGCTGGGTACCTCAGCAACCCGTAGGTGGGCCTTAGCAATCCGTACGTTGATCAGGGTCTCCACCTCGAACCCGTCACCCCAGGCCATCCCGTCTTCCGTGATGTCCACCTCCCCAGCCACAAGTTGCATCACTGAAAGGCATTCTCGGCGAAAAGCGTTGTACCCATAGCAAAGGTCCGTGTAGCGGGTGCCATAGAGATAGTTGACAATCTTGTTCAGCCAGTAGTTGCCAATCTGCCTTATGCGGCTGATATCACTACTTCCTGCTCCGGGCATGAAACGAGACCCCTTGGCAAAATCGGCACCCTGCTTCAAAGCGTCAACGAAACGCGGAATCTCTTCGGGGTTGTTCGACCCATCGGCATCGAGCATCACGATGAAGTCCCCGGTGGCAGCGGCGAACCCGCATGCGAGTGCATTGCCCTTCCCTCTTCGCGTCTGACCCACAACAATGATGTCGGGACGAACGCGCCGCGCCACCTTGACCGTATCGTCCGCCGAATCGCCGTCCACGAGGATGACCTCATAGAGGCTCGCCGGAAGCCCGGCGAGTACGTGGGGGATGTTAAGGGCTTCGTTCTTTGCGGGGATTACGACACTGACCGTCGGTTCGGACTGGATAGGCCTCAGTTTCCGCTCTGTGCGTTCCGCCTCGCCAAGCGCCATACCAAACTCCTCTTCGTCTCGTCAGGATCTCCGACGATGACAGTTTTTGTCTACTCAAAAAAGATCTCAACGGCCCACCGTTTCGGGCATGCCTCCGCAGCTCCTGTGACCCGTCTTCGAGATCCTCGTTCAATCACGGGCAACCACAGAGCCCTTCAAGTTCCACCAAACCCTACGATCGATGTTGTCCCTGATCAAGCGCCCCAACAGTGGTGACGCGCTCTCTCTGAGTGAGATTTTTGGGCTTCAATTTGAACCGACGACACGAAGATCCCATTGGCGCCGCCTTGGCTCTAACGGCACACGGACGACCGCCGCGTTGTCTCCGTTGATCCGGTTGATGGAGATGGCCTCGATGAAGACATTCGACACATCTCTATGTCGGTCGGTCAGCGGCGAACCGAAATCTACCGAGGCAAAGATTGGCGAAGGTCGAATCGCCTTTTCACGATGTGTGTGACGATCGAACTAACACAATGGTCCATGTTGAGGTCGCGTTCCGCCAGGCCAGTCGAAATACGATCCTCGCCGAGGTGATCGGTTTGCTCGCCGGGGCACGGCACGAATGCCGCAGCGGTCTCGAGTCCCATCATTTAATGAGTGTCCCACTATTTGGTGCACAGACTGAATACAGTTCTTAACGTGCCTGGCCGATACAAACAGTGTTAGCACGTCGGCCACGGGAGGGCACCGGTGCTAGACCCCAAACACGGGAATGACGATATGCGCAAGCAGAGGTACGGAACTTGCCATCGCTGCGGATGGAAGGGGTCCGTCTCAAAGGTGGACCGACAGGATCGCAAGCAATTGGGGACCGGAAGGACGTTCGGCCGCCTCTGCGACGACTGCGTCGATGATCTTCTGATGCCTCATGGTGCGTCGGTATTCGGGCCGCCGAAACACGGCAAACTCAAATCGGGCAGAAGCCGCCACGTGGCCTGAAGCTGGCTTTGACCCGTTCCTTACCGGACGTATCCCTGAGCCCGCCGCTCTCGCCTCCGTCTTCGTTCGGAGGAAATGAATAATCCAGCGCCAATGCTGACCAGTGAGGCGAAAGCAAGCAGTGGAACAGAGGATGCCTCGGGTGTGGCGGCCGGCAAGGCGCCGATTTGATCGACCGCAGTGGAAGCGCTCCCAGGAGCGTAGACGGCGATCCAGTCGACTTCCATATCGATCTCTGCGGGCGTTGAACTATCGGCGCACTGTTCCCAGTTGGAGGTTCCGCACTGCCAGGCCTCAGTCTGGAGGGCCAGCTGCATCGGGACGTCTGGGACGTTCACATTGGTCTCTGTGGCCCAGGGGACGCCGTCCATGGTGTAAACGATCTTGCCCGGGGTCCATTCCACCCCGACGGTGTGCCACTGGCTAAGGTCAACGTTGAGTGTGTCATGGATTTGCTGTGGGTCGCTCGCGGCGCCCCAGTGCTCGGTGGCCGTGTCTACCGCCCGTGGCGATGCGCCATTGTCCTCGGTGAAGTCGATCTCGGGGGGCCAAGTGTCGCTGGTGGGCCACAGCAGAGCGACCAACGACACGCCTTCGCCGTTGTCCCGCGCATCCGGACTTCGTACTTCCCGTAGGTCTGGGAGTTGGCTGTGAGCTTGACCCCACCGGTCGCGATCTGATTGCTGTCACCGGTGCAGCCGTTGGCTGCAACCGCGGCAGGATCACTATACGCCCGGATGACCAGCTCACCACCCGTAACCTCAACGTGGTTCGCCGAGAAGCAGGAGCCTGACCCGTCGGGCGAGTCGCCAAAGTCACCGTAGACCTGGTAATTCGAAAGGGTCGATGGACTGGTGAAGTCGTCGGCGAATGCCTGGGTCCAGCCCGGGATCTGGCCGGGCATGGCCTCCCCCGACGGATCCGACGGCGTGGAGGCACTGGCAGGAGCCGACGTCCCTGCAGCAACTATGAGCACAACGACCACCGTGGCGGCGATCAGAACCGCTATTCGGGGAACCTTCACGTCCGCTCCTTCGCCACCCAGGCCACCGCCAGAATGCTTACCGAACTCCGGGCCGTCTTCCTTCCTTCCTGGGGGCCCAATCCGCAGGCGGTCTCACCATGCGTGATCGTTTTTGCGCGCTGCGTGACGACCTTAGGGCACAAACGAGTCTTCGCTCGCACCAGGTCTTGATCCCGCATCTTCTTTGCCCGTCTTAACACGTTCGATGTGGCAGATCCCCCAACAGGCGCTTATCTCTTCGTGAACACCTCATGTGGGAGCGTTTATCCAGCCAGACACGGGACGCCCTGTGGCTGATCCCCGGTGACGTCCCGTGTCGGATGCTCGCCGCCGAGAAGGCCCGTCGCCTGCGATTCGGACCAGCTCGTTAGCAGCGACTCTCGTCACGTTCACCCTATGCGGATGTACTGTCGAGTAATGGGCGCGGAAACCACCGTGTGGACGAAGTGGGCACTGGGAATCGCAGGGTTGGCCGGAGCGCTGGGCGTCGGCATGGCCTTGGCCGGCATCCATTCGGCCACCAGGTCCGCATTAGTGCTGGTGTTCCTGGCCGTCGTTCCGACGATTGCCTACGCCGGGCTGCTCCGATCGTTCGACAGGTTCGCCCGGCTGCTCATCGCCTTCACAGTTAATGTCGTCGTGCTCGCGTCCACGGCGATCCTGATGCTGGTCGAGGGGCTCTGGTCACCGACGAGGGGCCTACTTGCCGTGGCCATCATCAGCACGCTGTGTCTCGTGGCGGGGTTGGCTCCCGTCCGGACGACCCTGTCTCATATCAGGACCGGCGTCGTCGCGACGTTGACCTCATGGCACCGAGTCGCAGAACGCCGCTTGACCCGGGTAGCACCGGCTGAGTCGAAGCAGACCGAAACAGCCGATGCTGAAGCACCTGAAGCAGAGGCGACACTTGCCGTTGCCACGTCGGCCGAAGAGTAGAGCCGCTCGACGACAGGGAACCCGAACATCTCGATCGCAATTGGATCTGATCAGCCCAGGCGGAAGAGTTCATGGTTATCGCTCAGCCCACGATTGATCGGTCACAATCTCCATCAATGCCCCTCGGAGTACGGATTGCGTCGTGAAAAGGCGAGCCCTGCGAACTGGTAAATGTGCGCAGCCGGCGGAGCTGAATGACCGAAATGGGCGGACCCCGAGCAAGCGAAGCCGGCCCATCCGGGGAGGCGGGTGGCGCTGGGCATCCTGACCGGGTCGCTCGAGACACCCCGCTGGCCAGCACCGACGGCAATCCGACGCTACGTGAATGGCGGGACACAGTCCGTGAAACTACGCCTATTTAATTGCCTTTCAAGTGGAAGGCAATGCCTCCCCTAGGTACTGTCGCCAACAGCCGATCGGATTGGTGGAGTGATCAAGGGAGAGGCGGCACATGGGGCATGCATCAACAGCAGACGCCGATTCGACATCAGACGCGGGTGAGGTGACCCGGTATCGGCCGGTCTCCGATGCCTTAGCCATCGCGCCCACTGTGGGCGTTGTGATACCGGTGAAGAACGAGGCGCGGAACCTTCCGATCGTCCTCGGATCTCTTCCAACCTGGATCGATGAGGTCGTCCTCGTGGATGGCCATTCATCGGACGACACCATCGCCGTGGCCCGACAGTGCCGCCCGGACATCAAAGTGATCACCCAACCGAAGAGGGGAAAGGGTGATGCCCTGGTTGCCGGTTTCGCGGCATGCACCAGCGACATCGTCGTGATGATGGACGGGGACGGTTCCACGGAGGGGAACGAGATCGGCCGGTTCGTGAGCGCGCTGGTCGCTGGGGCTGATTACGCCAAAGGGTCGCGCTTCGCCAACAGTGGCGATAGTGACGACATCACCCGCAGCGCGCCGGTTGGGGAATCGGGTCCTCAGTGGACTCGTGAATCTCACCTTTGGCACCCGCTACACCGACCTCTGCTACGGCTACAACGCGATGTGGTCTGACTGCATACCCGCTCTCAATCTCGACTGCGGCGGGTTCGAAGTCGAGACCGTGATGAATATCCGGGCCGCCAAGGCTGATCTGAGGGTGCAGGAGATCCCAAGTCACGAGCGGCTCCGGGTGCACGGGGAGAGCAACCTCCACGTGGTGTACGACGGATGGAGGATCCTGAAGGCCATCACGGCGGAAGCCCTTTCCGGCCCTCGGATCCTTCAACCGGTTGCCCGAGCGCAGTCGGATGTGCTGGTCGCTTCGACTCTCTCAGCGGACTCGGATGACGGCCTAACGAACAAGTCAGCCGTTTCCGCCAACCCGAAGAAGATCTCGGTGGTCATCTGCGCCCACACAGAACGGCGCTTCAACGAGACCTGCGCAGCCGTGCGGTCCGTTCAGGACCAGAGCTTCCCCAACAAGGAGATCATTGTCGTCGTCGACCACAACCCGACCCTCCTCGAGTCGCTGACCGCCGCCCTCCCCGAGGTGACCGTGGTCGAGAACCGAGAGGAGCAGGGGCTCTCGGGAGGCCGGAACACCGGTATCGCCATCGCCGGGGGTGACGTCGTGGCGTTCCTCGACGACGACGCAGTCGCCGATCCTGATTGGTTGAAGTTCTTCGCCGACAGCTTCTCCGATCCAGCCGTCGTCGGTGTCGGGGGCCTGACGCTGCCGGAGTGGAAGGCGCCTCGGCCAACATGGTTCCCCCAGGAATTCGACTGGGTAGTGGGCTGCACCTACCGGGGGATGCCGGAATCGCATGCGCCTGTCCGCAACCTGCTCGGTGGCAATTCGTCATTCCGACGGACGGCCTTGGTGTCTGTTGGGGGGTTCCAGAACGGAATCGGGCGTTCCGCAAGCAGCCGACCACTCGGATGCGAGGAGACCGAACTCTGCATCCGGCTCAGTCAGCAGTCACCCGAGGCGGTGATGATCTTCGACGAGCGGGCCATGATCAGACACCTCGTCCCCGCCGAGCGCTGCCGATTCTCCTACTTCCGGTCTCGCTGCTACGCCGAGGGGCTCTCGAAGGCGCTGGTCACCGCCAGCGTCGGAAGCCGTGATGGCCTCTCGGCCGAACGGACGTACACCACGAGGACGCTGCCACGCGGTGTCGTGAGGGGTTTGGCCGACGCGGGGAGGGGCGATCTGTCCGGGCTGGGACGAGCTGGAGCCATCACCGCCGGCCTGGGTGCCACCGTGGCCGGCTACGTGGCCGGATCGATGGCGCGCAAATCGCGACGGAGCCCACGCTCGGCAGGCCCTGCGGTTGCGGGGCAAAACGGCCGATGGCTCCGTTGACGGCGATTCAGCCGCATCAGGTGCCGATCCTCATGTACCACGAGATCGCCGCCCGGACAAACACCACCAGCCGCCTCGCCGTAGCGCCGAGTACCTTCGCCGAACAGTTGACATTCCTTCACGACGAGGGCTACCGGACGCTGACCGCGGCCGATCTGTGGCAGGCCCTCTCCTCGCCAGACCACGAGCTCCCCGACAATCCCGTCGTGCTCACCTTCGATGACGGGTACGAGGACTTCCACAGTCAGGCCTTGCCGGTCCTGACCCGGTTCGGATTCACGGCGACCGTGTTCACGACCACCGGGTGGATTCAGGACGCCGGACGGCCTCCCACCGTGCCGCGCCCGGGTCGCATGCTGAGCTGGAGCCAGGTCGTGGAAGTGGCAGACTCGGGCATCGAGGTCGCGGCCCACAGCCACCAGCATCCCAAACTCGACCAGATCCCGCCGGATCAGCTCCGCGAGGAACTCACAGTGAGCAGGGCACAGCTGGAGGACAAGCTCGGATCCCCCGTGCCCGGACTCGCCTACCCCTTCGGCTACTCCAACGCCAAGGTCAGGGAAGCGGCCCGCGGCGTCGGGTACACCTACGCCTGCGCCGTACGCAACGAGCTGTTGAACGAAGCGTCGGATCCCATGGCCCTTCCCCGGCTGACCGTCCGGCAGTCAACCAGCATGCGGACCTTCTCCGAACTCGTGCGGGGCACCAATATCGGAAGAATCTTCCTCAAGGACCGTGCCCTTACCAAAGGATGGGCCGTGGTCCGCCGATCGATGGCAGCTCTGCCGCGTGTCGCGTGACAACCAGGGCGGCCTCCAGCGATGACTCGGTCAGCGCCGAAGAGACCGCGCGGTCGTCCTCGACGCTGAAGGTCATTCCGCGGCAGGACAAGAAGGCCGCTCGCCCCACGGAGGCGTGCCCACCAACGGAGGCGTCGCCACCGGTCGTCGCTGAGAGTCCCCCACCTCGTCCAGGCTTTGTGCAGCGGCACGTGACGTTGGTGCGCCAGCAGCTCGCGGACCCGCTCACCTCGAATGGCTATGCCCTGATCGCCAACAGCGCGGTGACCGGAGGGCTCGGTCTCGTCTACTGGCTGGTTATGGCACGCCTCTACCCGACCGCTGCCGTCGGCAGGGCGTCGGCGCTGTATGCCGCCATGAACCTGCTCGCAGGCTTCACCGCCCAGAACCTCAACGGCGCCCTGAACCGCTTCATTCCGCAGGCCGGCCTGCAGACCAGGTCATTCGTCACCCGTGCCTACACAGTGAGTGCGGTCGCATCCGTCTTCGTCTCCGTCCTGTTCCTGTTGACGATCGGACTGTGGGGAGAGTCCTATTCCGAGCTCGACGGCCTCTTCGCCGGGGGGGTCTTCGTCCTCTGCGTGGTGATCTGGGCCATCTTCACCATGCAGGACAGCGTCCTGGTCGGTCTCCGCAGCGCGATCTGGGTGCTGGTGGAGAACGGGATCTTCGGCATCGTCAAGCTCGTGCTGCTCGTCCTACTGGTGTCATCCTTCCCCCACCACATCGGGATCTACGTGTCGTGGATGGTCCCGGCTCTGATCGCCATACCACTCGTCAATACGCTCATCTTCGGCCACCTCGTGCCGCGCCACACCCATCAGACCCGGGACCTGCAGCCGGCGAGCAACCGTCAGATCGGCCGCTTCATCGCCGGCGACTACGCCGGGGCGATGTGCATGCTGGCCACCGGCAGCCTCATCCCCGTCGTGGTCGCAGCCCGCGTCGACGCCCGGCAGACGGCCTATTTCTACATCGCGTGGGTCATCGCGGGCATCGTCGACATGGTCGGCATCAACATGGGGATGTCGGTCACCGTGGAGGGGGCGTTCGACGCGTCGTCCCTGGCGTCCAACTGCCGGAAAGCGCTCGGCAAGATCTTCTCGATCGTGCTGCCCAGTGCTGCGCTGCTTGCCCTCTTCGCGCCGTTCTGGTTGGGACTTTTCGGGCCGGAATATGCAGCGAACGCCACCTCGGTGCTCGAGCTCCTCGCCCTGGCCACGGTGTTCAGAGCGCCGACCGAGCTCTACCTCGGCGCATTGCGTGCCCAGAGCAGGACCACGCTGGTGGCGGCCATCCAGGCGACCCGGGCCGTCCTGATGTTGGGCCTGACCCTCGTTCTGACCGGGATGCTGGGCACGGTGGGTGCGGGGTTAGCCGTCGCCATCAGTCAGGCGGTCATCGCAGTGCTGATAAGTGTCGGCCTCCTTCGGGTGCTGACTGGGCGCCGGCATCCAAAGGAGCAGCTCACCGGGGCGCCCACCGGGTCGGGTACCCAGGAGGTGGCCCACGGGGACCCGATCACTCCCGAGGCGGTCTCTGGGCCCGCCACGGCGATGGTGGTCTCGGGCTCCACCAAGGCGATGGTGGTCGCCAAGTCCACTACCGTGACGGCGGCTTCGAGATCAGCTCTGGGGATGGCTGCCTCGGGCTCCGACACGGACGTGGGGGAAGAGGTCTCGGGTTCGGAGACGGGGATGGAGATCGGGGATTCCGACACGGATGTGGAAGAGGCCTCGGGTCCTGACTCGGACGCGGGGGTAGAGGCCTCGGATTCCGACGCCGATGTGAAGGAGGTGGTCTCGAGGTCCGATACCGATCTGGAGGAAAGGGTCTCGGGGCCCGATACCGACCTGGAGGAAAGGGTCTCGGGGCCCGATACCGACCTGGAGGAACCCGATACCGACACTGGAGGAAGGGGTCTCGGGGTCCGATACCGACCTGAAGGAAATTCCGGCCGCCGACCGGCTGGCGAGCGACACGCCTGCGGTCCGGGCAGGGAGTCCGGAGGCCCGTCGACGACGGGGCCGGAGAGCCACGGTGACCCTCCTGGCCGCGGGGGCTGTGGGCATGGCGGTGTTCTTCGTGTCGCTGCGCGGCATCGATCTCGGCCGGATGAATGGGCTGGGCCTGATCTCCGTACTCCCAGCCGGCGCCCTAGCCGGTGTGGCCCTCATCGCCGTCGCGTTCATGGTCGGCCTCGCCCTGCCCAGGGCCCATCGGGTCGCTCTCGGGGCGCTCCTGGCCTGCCTGGTCATCTGTCTGGACGGAATCACCGTCTTCGCCGAGCCCGTGGCCCGGTTCCCGACTGCGTTCCAGATCGCCGGATTCGTCAACTACATCAGCACCACCGGGCACACGGCGCCTGGCCTGGCCGCCTATTTCAGCTGGCCGGGATTCTTCGCGTTGATCTCGTTCGTGACCGGGGCGTCGGGCACCCACAGCATCCTGACCCTGTTGCGGGTGTGGCCGACGGCGATCGACCTTCTGTGCCTGGCGCCGTTCTTCCTGATCATGCGCAACTTGCGGATCTCCTGGCGGGCCCAGTGGCTGGCGGCGTTCTTCTTCACCGTGGGGAACTGGGTCGGCCAGGACTACTTCTCCCCCCAGTCCTTCGGGTATCTCCTGTACCTGGTCTTCGTGGCCATACTCGTCACCTGGTTCATCGACCCGGATCGCGGACGGCCGCTTCGCCTCTTCCAGAAGTCCCGGCTGGCCCGTCTTCACCGGCGTATCTTCGGGCCCGTCCGTCCGGGTGAGCGTGAGTTCACCCCGACCACCACCTCGCAGAAGGCCTTCCTCTTCGTCTTACTGGTCGGCATCTTCACCGTGACGACGGTCAGCCACCAGCTGACCCCCTTCTTCATGCTCGGGGCCGGGGCGGGGCTCATCCTGACCAGGCGCTTCATCGTGCCGGGACTGCCGATCCTGTGCGGGGTGATCCTCGTCGGCTACTTCAGCTTCGCCGGCGTCGGCTACTGGTCAGGTCACCTGTCGAACGTGTTCGGCGGGTTCGGCAGCCTGGGCGCCAACGTGAGCACCAGCGTGGGCGGCCGGCTGACGGGGAGCACACCGAGCCACCTGATCGCCCTGCACGCCAAATTGGTGTTCGCCGCAGTGATCCTCGGACTGGCCGGGCTCGGGCTGCTGCGCCGACGCAGACGGGGGCTGGACGACCGGGTCCTGCTCGCCCTCTTGGTCATGCCTGTCGTGGTGATCGGCCTCGTCAGCTACGGCGGGGAGATCGCGCTCCGCACCTACCTGTTCGCCCTGCCGGCGGCCAGCGTATTCGCCGCCCTTCTCTTCTTCCCCACACCGAACGCGCCTCGTCCGAACTGGCGGGCCCTTGCGGTCCTGGCGGCATGCGCAATCGTCCTCCCGGCTTCCTTCTACCTGGCGCGCTATGGCAACGAGGCCTTCGAGCAGACACCGCCCGGAGAGCTGGCTGCCGCCAATTGGGTCTACGCCCACGACTCCCACGGGGTCCGACTGCTCTGGCTCAGCGAGAACCCGCCGGTCGATGACACGCCGGAGATGCCCTGGTCCTACCAGGACCTGGCCAAGGTCCACTACGTCCCCAGCCTGGCACCGCGGAATCCGGAGAACGTCAACGGGCTCGTCACGTCGCTCTTCTACGACGGACCGGGCTCCTATCTGATCGCCACGAAGACCCAGATCGCCTCCTTGCAGCAGACCTCGAGCTACCCGGCCGGCTGGGGCGACCGGTTCGAGAGCGCCATGGCCGCGGCACCCTTTGTTCGGATCGCCTACCAAGCGGACGGCGCCGTCGTCTACACGCTCGACTGGTCCGCACTGTCGGCGGCGCCACCACGGGCGGCCAAGCCGGCCGCACCGGCCAGAAGTCGGTACGGGTGGACCCGGGCCGGACTGATCGTGTTCTGGCTACTATTGGCCCTGTTGGCGGCAGCGGAGATCGTGCGCCTTCGGCGGCCGTCCGCCCGCACCATCAAACTGCTGTGGCTCGCCTCGATGCCGCTGCTCGTCGTGTTGTTCGCCGACGTGATCCTGCGCTTCGTGGTGCTGTCATGAGAATGTCGGATCGTCTGGAATTGAGAGGGGCCATGGGCAAAGGAAGAAGTCATCAACAGGTTGATCCCCTCGAGGACGGGCATGATGCCGACATGAGATTCTGGAAGAAGTACCTGGCCGGCGCCCCGGCGGTCCTGGAGCTACCCCGGGACCACCGGCGCCCCGAACCTCCGGAGTACCGGGCAGCGTCCGAGCCGCTCGTGCTCAGCCAGACGCTGACCACGGGCCTGCGAACGCTGAGTGAGCAGGAGCAGGTGACGCTGCGCACGGCACTGACCGCGGGCGTCGTGGCACTGCTGCACCGGTACACCGGCCAGGAAGACGTACTGATCGGCTCGCCGGTGCCCCGCAAGGGCCGGGTCGCTCGTGGTGGCCGCACGGCAGTCCTGCGGGTGGATCTGGCAGGCCAACCCACGGTGCTCGAGCTCCTGAAGAGGGTGCGGTCGGCGAGCGACGCCACCCGTGGGCGACAGGGCATCCCCTTCGACGCAGTCGTCAACACGTCGGGTCCGCAGGCGGGCGCCAGCTACCACCCTCTGGTCCAGGTGACGTTGTTATTCGGGCCCACCGATCCGGCCTCAGCGGAGAGATCGGACTCGGCCCCGACCGATGACCCGAGTCCGGCTCCCGGCTTCGACCTCCAGGTCGAACTCGACGATGGAACCTCCGAGGTGGCCGGGCGCCTCGTCTACGACAGCACGCTGTTCGAACGGAAGACGATCCTGCGGATGGTCGAGCATCTCGAGATGATCCTCGAGGGAATGGTCGCCGAACCCTGGAGCCCGGTGGGCGAGCTGCGGCTCTTGGCGCCCGAGGAGCGCCAGCAATTGCTGGAGGAATGGAGCGCGGGCGGGGAGATAGCCGCCGGACCGGACATCACGACGATGATCGTCGAACAGGCCAACGCACGGCCGGATTCAGTGGCCATGGAATGCGAGGGTCAGTCCCTCACCTATCGGGAACTCAATGAACGGACCAACCAGCTGGCGCGGTACCTGCAGGCCCAGGGGGTGAGGCCCGAGGTGCCGGTCGGAGTGTGCCTGGCCCGGTCCGTTGAGCAAGTGGTGGCGCTCCTGGGGATCCTCAAGGCGGGCGGTGCCTACGTGCCGCTGGACCCCGACGGGCCGGCGGAGCGGGCCCGGTACGTCATCGAGGACGCGGGCATGCCGCTCATTCTGACCACCGAGCCGGTGAGCGGGAAGGTGAGCGGCACCGACGCCGAAGTGGTCTGCCTCGATCTGACGTCAGAGCTGCTCAGCCAGCTCGGCGAGGGGGAGGTGGACGGGTCGCCCCGCGCCGACCAGTTGGCGTACGTGATCTACACGTCGGGCTCGACGGGACAGCCGAAAGGCGTGATGGTGGATCGTGGAGCGCTGTCGGCCCACTGCCGGACGATGATCCCGGCGTTCGGATTGGGCCCGGAGGACGCGGTCCTCCAGTTCAGCCCGTACAGCTTCGACGCCTCACTCGAGCAGATCCTGCTCCCGCTGGCGGTGGGCGGTCGGATGGTCATGCGGGGCCCGGAGCTCTGGACCCCCTCGCAGCTCCTGGAGGTGCTCGAGACGCGTGACGTGACGGTCATGAGCCTGTCTCCGGCCTATCTGCAGCAGGCGTTGCGCGAGTGGACACGACGCCCGGAGAGGCTCGCCGGGCTCGCACTGCGGCTCGTGGTCGTCGGTGGCGACCGTCTGGGAACGCAGACAGTGCAGCACTGGCGGGAGTTGGGACTTACGGACGTGGGGCTGATCAACGCCTACGGGCCGACGGAGGCCACGATCACGTCGACTCTCGGCGAGGTCGGCGACGAGACGGACCCGGTCACCATCGGTCGGCCGTTGCCGGGCAGGAGCGTCTACGTCCTCGATCGGGGCGGACGACCCGTACCGGTGGGGGTGGTCGGTGAGCTGCACATTGGTGGCGGCCTGCTGGCCAGGGGATACCTGAACCGGCCGGAGCTGACCGAAGAGCGATTCGTGCCCGACCCCTACGGAGGGGAGCCGACCGGACGGCTCTACCGTAGCGGTGACCTGGTGCGTTATCTCAAAGACGGGCGCATCCTCTACATAGGCCGGGAGGATCAGCAGGTACAGGTGCGCGGCCAGCGGGTCGAGCTGGGAGAGGTGGAAGAGGCGCTCGCCCAGCACCCCGCGGTCGAAGAGGCGGTGGTGGTGGTCCGGACCGTCGACGGTGACGTCCGGCTGGCGGCCTATGTGGTTGCGGCGGAGGATCCCCATTTGGAGGAGACACTGCGGCGTCATCTGGCGGAGCGGCTGCCGGACTACATGCAACCCTCGGCGATCGTGACGTTGGAGGAGATGCCGCGCCTGGCCACCGGAAAACCCGACCGGCGGAGCCTGCCGGAGCTCGGGAGGAAGAGGCGGCAGCCGTCCTCGGAGTACCTGGCGCCCCAGCAGCTGGCCCAAGAGCAGCTCATGCTGATCTGGGAGGAGCTGCTCGAACCCAGGCCGATCGGGATCCGGGACAATTTCTTCCACCTCGGTGGACACTCGCTGCTGGCTGCGCAGCTCGTCTACCGGATCGAGGAGACGTTCGGCCAGAAGGTGGCCCTGTCCACGCTGTTCGCCAATCCGACGATCGAACAACTGGCGGAGGTCCTCCAGGAGCGACAAGAGGGAAGCACGGGAAGGGCGCGCGTCCAATCCGTCCAGGCGGAGGGGAGCAGGACGCCGTTCTTCTTCCTGCACGGTGACTGGACGAAGGGCGCCTTCTACTGCTTCGCGCTGGCTCGTTCGTTCGGCCCGGAGCAGCCGTTCTACGTGCTGGAGCCCTACTCGTTCGACCGGGAGGAGGGGGCGGCCACCCTGGAGGAGTTGGCCCGCTCGCACGTCGATGCGATGCGGGGGGTCCAGGCCACCGGTCCCTACCGATTGGGGGGATTCTGCAACGGAGGGCTGCTGGCCTACGAGATGGCCCGCCAGCTCGAGGCCGAGGGTGAGCAGGTCGAGTTCCTCGGACTGATCACCCCCTCGAACCCGTTCCAGTCCAGTCTGTTGCGGGTGGTCTGTGACGCAGTGGGGGACATCGGGAGGCTGGGCAGAAGACGGGGCGCCGGAGAACCGAGACGGCCCGACTTCTATCTCCGGACCCGGCACGCCCTCCGCCACGTCTACCGGCGGCTCCGCCCTGACAGCAGCCGGGTGGAGGACTTCGGGAAGCTGGTGGCGATCGAGCCGGCGCTCGAAGGTCCGTTCCCACCCAAAGAGGCGCTCTACAAGGACTATGTGGGCGTGTTCAGCTGGGCGGCGGTCCAATACAGGACGGGCATCTTCCACGGCAAGGTCACCTACTACTGGCCGAGGGAGGAGCCGGAGATCGCCGGATTCTGGCGGCCGGTCGTCGGGCACAAGTACCCGACGGACGTCGAGGAGCACGTGGTGGCCGGTTCGCACATGTCCTGCATCACCTACGGGATCAGCGGACTGGCCTCGACCATGAGCGAATCCCTGCGGCGGGTGGAGGAGGAATCACGCGCCGTCGAGCAGCCCGACCAGCGGCCCCTGGGCGAAAAGCGCTCGTTCCGGGTGCGCCCGATCCGCGCTCGGGATCTGCGGGAGGTCGTCAGCATCAAGCGGGAGGCCTTCCCCGACGACCCGTGGACGACGACGACGGCAAAGGGACGGCTGGCCCGGTCAGCAATCGGCAACCATCCCCGGTACGCCGGCTGGCTGGAACGGTTCTTCCTCGCCGCCCGCGGCGACCAGGCCGTCTTCCTGATCCGACTGCTGGCGCTGGTGGGCCTCGGGCGGCCGGCCGGCCTCCGCTACATCGTGGCCGAGGAGGAATCCGCGGTCGTCGGATTCGCATGCATCGAAACGCCTAAAGACGGGGAGGGCGACGTCCAGATCATCGCCGTGCGGCAGGATCGCCAGAGGCAGGGAATCGGGGAATCGCTCCTCGACCACCTGGTGGCCACGGCCACAGGCGCCGGCTGCGCCGGCGTCGGTCTCGTCGTGCGCGCCGACAACGATGGTGCCCGCAGTCTCTACCGTCGGGCCGGCTTCACCGAGACGGAGACCCTCCCCGGCTACTACCGACCGTCGCGCACGGACGCCATCGCCATGCGCCTCGACCTCCCCGGCCGCGATACGGGATCGTCCGACTCCTGAACCGGGAGGGTGGTTCGGCTCAGGCCGATGGGCGCCCGCTCGGCGCGGTCCCCTGGCACCGGTCCGGTGCGTAGGGCGGCGACCGCCAGGAACGCGGCCGGGACGGGCACGTCGAGCAGCGACCAGCCGGCGGGGGTCTCGGAGCGCGCCTCCGTCCCCAGGTAATCGTCGGCCAGGCCGTGGGCCACGCCGACGCCGAGACCCTTCAGGTAGGCCTCCTTCCGTGTCCAAAGGCGGGTGAACGCCGCGGCCCGGTCCGGACGGGGGGTGGCGTTGAGCTCGGCCTGTTCCTCGGGATGGAGGAGCCCGATCACCTCGCCGGGCACCTGCTCACCGGCCACGGCCTCCACGTCGACACCCACCGGTGTGGAGGCAATCCCCACCACGATGACATCGCCACTGACCGACAGCGAGAAGTGGACAGGAAGTGGGGGTGAAGCAACGGCGGGACGCCCCCGCGGTGCTCCGCACGCTGGGCACGGCTCGCGCAAGTCGACGATTTGCTCAGGCCGAAGAGCGAGCTGCTCACCGAGGAGGTGGCGGAGCGAGACGTGGGCGAGGACGTAGCGCAACCGGTCACGGGGGTCCACCAACAGGTCGGCCTGTCGTGACTCCCGGGTGTCGAGCACCGAAAGGTCGAGCTGGGTGGGATCGACACCCGCACCATCGAGCACCCACAGACTCAGCGTCTCCCCGTCGAGTCGCTCGGTGCGGGTGAAGGTGACGGCCTCGGCCACCGGCGCCGGCACCGGGTTCCTCGGGGTGGCGCCCATCGACAGCCAGTGTGCCCGCAATCCGCGGCCCACGCCAGGCTTCGACCGGCACCGGGCGGCCATCGCCCATCCGACGCTGTCGGGGGCAGCCTCTCCGTGGTACTCAGGTCGTCGCCACGGGCGTGGATGACGCGTCCAGCCGGCCTCCGGACCCGGCTGGCCCGGACCCTCGTCGGGACGCCCACGTCACGATCGACCCGACCACCGTCACCGCCACGCCGAATCCGACCTCGTTGGGCATCCCCTCCGGCGACTCGTTCTGCGCCAGGCTGTGGATCCTCCTCACCACCCTCGGGAACGGGTTGACACGAACGAAATACAGGCAGGGCTTGTCCAGATCGAGCAGCACCGCGCCGGCCATGGCGGCAACGGTCGCGCCGCGTGACCGTCGGTCGACGGCGAGCGTGGCGACGGCCATGGTGGCGAGCCCGAGGACACCGTCCCGCTTGGCCGCCCTCAAGAACCGATCCTGCCCGCCGGGTGCCCTCTTGTCGCACCCCCAGTGGGGTACCGCGTCGAGGGCCAGATGGGAACCGACGCCGACCAGGAATGCGGTGACGGGGCGGCCCTCCAGGGACCGGCCGATCAACACCCCCGAGAGGACGTGGTTGGTCACGAACACCGGGCTACCTCGAGAGCACGCGGCCGGCGCTCAGTACGGCCCGATGCGCTGGTCCGGATTGGTGTCGATGAGGTGGTGCCCGTCGATCGCGACCTGCGACGTCCATTCGCTTCCATCCCACCACCGGTAGTGGAATCGTCCGCTCGGGTCCGGATGCCAGGCCGGTGGCGAAACCGCGCCGCCAGGTGGGACCCCGTCCCCGGCCGGCGGAACCACGTCGTCGGCCCGCACCTCGGCGCGGTCCCGTTCGTCGGTCTCGTTGGGCCGGGAATTGGCCGGCCACGGGTAGGCGGGGAACTGCTCGGCCGCGGTCAGCGGGCGGGAGGCGTGGCCCCTCACCTCCATCGCCGGGGGTGGCGCCAAGCCCCCGGGGACCATGCCCTGGGGATGTTGCTGTGCCCTGCGCACCCCCACCGAGTGGGCGATCAGGTACAGGACGAGGCCGAGGACCAGAGAGAGGAACCAGAACAGGGCCCAGACGGCAGAGGGCAGACCCCAGGGCGTTCGACCGAGCGAACGGCGGTCCTTCTCGGACAACTGGTAGCCGATGACCGCCCACACGACCGACAGGACCAACAACAGGACCCATTGGCCTGTCGTGAACTTGAACACGCCCCAGACTCTACGCCTCCGCCGGCGGGGGGGCTGACCATCGGAGGACCTCCTCGGGCCGCTCCTCCGCCGGCTGTCGTGGCCGCGTCAGGGCAAGGGGTGGGCCTCGAAGAACGACCACATGACGTCGTTGGCGCTGATGGCGGTGGTCTGGGGACCGAGGACCCCGGTCAGCGCCTTGGGCAGCTTCGGACCCCCCGGCCACTCGTGCCCCTCACCGAAGATTGAGTAGAGCTGCACCTCGGATCCGCCCGCGCACCGGCGCGTAGGTGGTGAGCAGCACGCCGGGGTCGGGCTCGGACGACTGGGCCCTGGCCCGGCAGCCGTTGTGGACCGCCCAACGGCGGGCGGCCACGGGCACGCTGTAGGTCCAGTACTTCTGCCCGTGGCCCAGGTAGGGGTCCACCGGGTCGGCTGTGCCGTGGAACGACACCACGGGAACCGGCCGCGTCGTGGGGCACGGCGTGGGCAGCCGGAGCCCGCTCACCGGCGCCACGGCGGCGAAGATCGAGGAGGCGTCACAGCCCAGCTGGCTGGCCATCCGGGCGCCTCCGGAGAATCCGGTGGCGTACACCCGTTGCTGGTTGATGCAGTACTGCTTCTCCAGAGAGGACACCAGCTGGGTGATGAATCCGACGTCGTCGGGGGCGTCGGCCGGTACGGGCGCCCCGCCGAACAGGGGCTGACCGGGGACGTTCCACTCGTAGCCGCTCCCCGCGGGAATGTCGCCCTGGGGGTACACGACGATGAAGGTGTCCAGATCGGCGGTGGCATCCATGCCGGTCAGCCCCTCCTGTTCGGACGCGGTCGACTGACTGCCGTGCATGTTGACGACCAGGGGGACCGACGACGACGCGTGGTACCCGGTCGGCACGTGGACGATGACGGTCCGTTGCCGGCCGGCGAAGGTGGGCGTCTCCGTCGTCGTCCCGGGAGCGTGCTGCAGCCCGCACCCCGGGCTGGCCGGCGGCGTGGTCGTGACCCGCGTCGTCGCCGTGGGTGCGGTGGCGGAGGTCGACGGGGCCGACGTCGTGGACTGTGTGGTGGTGGGTCCCGCTGACGACCCGCCACAGGCCGACAGCACCAGGGAGATGACCCCTGTCATCGTCAGAAGGAGCAATGGTCGCTTGCTCGCTGCGCCTCGTCCCACTTCAGACCTCCCCTTGGTCATCGCGTGCGTACTCTCGTGTGCCGCCCGATTCTTGCTCCGTAGTTATCTTGCCGTCCGGACGGTCCTTTCAAAAGGATGTCCCTTACGTACTGTCCCGACCGTCGCTACCGGTCGAAGGCGACCACGACGTGCAGGTCCCGGTGGTCGCTGCCCGGTCCGGGGCCCGTCCGGATCTGGGTGACGGCCAATCCTTCCCCGGTCAGCACGTGGTCGATGCGTACGAAGGGGGGGAACGGGTGCTCCATCTGCGACCAGGTCATGTCGAGGTCCTTCCCCCGGGCCGCGGCACCGTCGATCAGACCCGTGGTCAGGATGGCGCGGAAGCCCTGGCTCTGCCAGGTGGCGTTGAAGTCACCCACCACGAGCAGCCCCTTTGTCCCACGTGCTTCGAGCGCGCGGTCGACGATGGCGAGATCGCCCTTCCAGGCGCCGAAGGACACGGGCATCGGGGCGATGGTGTGCACCACCCACAGTGGCTGGGGGCCGGACGGCAGCTCGAGGGTCATCTGGAAGATGAGGGGCAGGCCCAACGAACCGTAGACGATTCGGGTGTCCTTGATCGGGTACCGCGAGGCCACGAAGAAGGCGAACGGGGAGAAGCTGTCTATCTCCGCCTGATGGGGCAGGCCCGAGAGAGCGCCGTCTGTCCTCAGCTGTTGCGCGTCGACCGGGCTGGCCTCCTCCATGGTCACCAGCTCGGGACGGGCCTCTTTGATCTGGGCGGCATAGCCGGCCATCGACGGGTTCTCGTTGTAGACATTGGCGTCGAGGAGCGAGAGGGAGGGCGCCCGGGACGTCCAGGCCGGCACCGGCTCGGCGGCGGCGAACTCGGGCGCCAGGAGGACGATCTGGAGGACGACGACGACGAGGGCGCCGGCGGCGAGCACGAACCGCCGACCGACCGCGGCCACGACCACCACGATCCAGGCCGGCAGGTAGATGACCAGGGTGATGTCGTTCAGCACAGCGAAGGGCTGGAACCGGTCCCATGCGAACAGGCGCATGGCCAGCACCAAGCCCATCGCCCCGACGACGACCCAGAGGACCAAGGTGAGCCACAGGGGCAGGCGTCGTCTGGCCCTGGTGTGCCGGTACCGGCCACGGGGCGCCGTCGGCAACGCGCGCAGCACCTCGACGGTCATCGGTGCAGCGTACGACCTGTTCGGCGTACCGCGGCTTCACCGGTGCCGCCGCAGATGGACTCCGTATCGACCGCCGGCCTTGGGGCATGAGAATTTATAGATTATTTTTTATACCCTACAAAAATGACTAGGATCCGGCCGTGGACCCGGTCCGGAACCCGTTCAGCCCAGGGGCCGGCACCCGGCCGCCGGCCCTGGTCGGGCGGGAGCGCGAGATCGAGGCCATGGACATCGCCCTGCAGCGCCTGCGTCTCGGGCGTGACGGGCGCTCCGAGATGCTCACCGGCCTCCGAGGGGTGGGCAAGACCGTCCTGCTGAACGAGTTCGAGCTGCTGGCCGACGCCCGTGGCTACTTCCACGAGCACATCGAGGTGAGCGAGGACGGCGACCTCCCACCACGGCTGGCCGCCGCCTTCCGGAGGGTGCTGCTGTCCATGGACGCCAGGCGCCGCATCGGTGCGCGGGTGCGCCGGGCCCTCGGCATCCTGAAGGCGTTCAGCATCCGCCTGCCCGACGGCCCGGAGCTCAGCATCGACGTCGACGCCGTGCACGGTCCGGCCGACTCGGGCGACCTGGCGACGGACCTGGCCGGCCTGTTCGTCGAGTTGGGCGAGGTGGCCCGTGACCACGACACCGGCGTGCTCATCACCATCGATGAGCTCCACTACGTCAGGCGCCCCATCCTCGAGGCCCTGGTCATGGGCGTGCACCGGGCCACCCAACTCTCCCTCCCGGTCACCGTGGCCGGGGCCGGCCTCCCCTCGCTCGCCTCGCTGACCGGGGAGGCCAAGTCATACGCCGAGCGCGTGTTCACCTTCCCGGTCATCGACTCGCTCGACGGCGACCAGGCCGTTGAAGCACTCGAGGTCCCCGCGGCCGACGAGGGTGTCCGGTGGACGACGGACGCCCTCGTCCGGTTGGTCGAGACGACCCGGGGCTACCCCTATTTCCTCCAGGAGTTCGGCAAGCAGGCCTGGGACGCGGCCGAGGGTCCGGCCCTCATCACCGTCGGCGACGTGGAGCGGAGCATCCCCGTCGCCACCGCCGAACTGGACGACGGGTTCTTCCGCGTCCGGACCGGCCGCACCAGCGATCCCGAACGGGCGTACCTCCGGGCCATGGCCGAGCTCGGGCCCGGACCCGTGCGGTCGGTGGAGGTGGCCGCCGTGCTGGGCAAGAAGGCCACCGCCCTCGGACCCACCCGGGACGGGCTGTTGAAAAAGGCGCTCTGCTACTCGCCCCGGTGGGGGGAGATCGACTTCACCGTGCCCATGTTCGACGCATTCATGAGGAGATGGATCCCCGATCTCGGGTCGGTGGTCCGCCCACGGTCCTGAACACCCGGCCCGGCACCGGGGCCCGACGCCCGGATGGGTCGGGATGCGGGCTCAGCTCATGGCGGCGATGGGCTGGCGCGGCGGGTACTTGCCGAAGGTGACGAAGTGGTCGCGGATCCCGCTGGTGAAGCTGTCGATGTAGGCCAGCTTGCGGATCATGTAGCTGTGGCTCTCTTTGGGGTCGAGGTAGAGGTTGTACAGCCGGCCGTGGGAGTACTTCTGGGTCACCCCGGTGAACCCACCCAGGTTGAGGCAGTCCCGGTCGTCGTCCGAGGTGGAGGCCACCATGAACTTCCACTCTCCGACCCGCAGGGCGGAGAACACGTTGGTCAACCAGTAGTAGAGGTACTTGCGGTTGGACTCACCGTCGGGGTCGAGTAGGAACGAGGACTGGTCGACCCCGTCGATGTAGCGGTCGGCGGGCACCGAGCCCTCGGCGCCGGCCAGGGTCAGCACGGTGTTGAACAGGTCCATCTGCGAGAACAGACCGTCGGTGGCGACGTCGGGGGCGATGACCCCGGGCCAGGCGACGATGCCCGGCACCCGCTGACCCCCCTCCCACGTCGACCCCTTGGCGCTCCGGAACGGCGAGTAGGCGGCATCGGGCCAGGTCTCCATCTCGGGGCCGTTGTCCGAGGAGAGGAACACGAGGGTGTCCTCGAGCTGGCCGGTCGCCTCCAGCTCCGCCACCAACCTCCCCACGATGTCGTCGAGCTCGATGATGGTGTCCTTGTAGGGGTGCTTGGCCGGGGAGGAGCCGAGGAACCGCTCGTGGGGGTAGTTGTCGAAGTGGGCACCCCGGGTGCAGTGGTAGAGGAACCAGGGCTTGCGCTCGCCTCGGTCGGGGCCGGCCATCCGCCGGATGAAGTCGAGGGAGTAGGTGGCCCACCTGTCGTCGAGCAACGAGAGGACCGGGACGGTGACCTCCTCGACGTTCTCGGTCTCGCCCCCTTTGGTGGCGTGCACGAAGCATTTGTTGAACGGCAGGTTCTCCACCCACCTGGTGCGCTCCTCGCTGTAGACGATCTCAGGGAAGAAGTTCGGGTCGCGCCACTCGGTGTACATGTCCGACACCGAGAGGAACCCGTAGAAGTCGTCGAACCCGACGTTCTGGGGCTGGCTCTCGACGTTCTCACCGATGTGCCATTTCCCAACCGCCTGGGTGACGTACCCCGCATCGGACAGCAGGTGGGCGAGGGTGACCTCGTCGTCGAGACCACCGGGCTGGCCGTACATGGGCGGCCGCAGCAGGCCGTGGCGCATGGGCAGCCGGCCCGTCATGAGCGAGGCGCGCGACGGGGTGCACGACGGCTCGGAGTAGCACGACGTGAGCAGCTTGCCCTGCCGGGCCAGCCGGTCGATGTTGGGAGTGGCCGCACCTACGGCCACTCCCCCGCCGTAGCAGCCGAAATCGCCCCATCCGACGTCGTCGAACAGGATGACCAGGATGTTCGGCCGCCGGCCCCCGGGCCCCCGGTAGGCGTCGAGGACGGCCGCGGCCCGCTGCTCTTGCTGGTCGAGCACGAAGCGGGGTTCGATGCTGTCCCGCGTTCGAACCGCTTCGGTCACCACCGGGTCATGGGGCATCTGGTCGGGATCCCTTCTCGAGGTCGGATCCGATGCTAGCCAAGCGACTCCGAACGCCCGGTGCGAGATCGAAGGTCCGATCGCCGGGAGGGGTCGGCGCGGTCGGCACCGGCGTTCCCTCAGGCGCTGGCAACGTGAACGAATGGTGACTAACCTGTACAATCTCCCATGTTCCTAGTAAATCTGGGGATTTAATGGGTATCGGGGTCGGTAGAGCACCCCGGTCATTACCCGGCCACACCGATGAGGAGGCAGATCCGTGCACCGACGTGATGGGGAGAGGATGGGGAAGGGGCGGCGCCTCCTGGCGGTCGCCGTGCTGACGGGTGTCGCACTGGCCGCGGGGGTGGCCGTACCGGCGACGGCCGGGGCCTCTTCGGGGGGATCGGTGGCCCTCGTGGCCTACTCGACCCCGAAGCCGGCCTATGCGGCGCTCATCAAGGCGTACGACGCCACCTCGGCCGGGAAGGGGACGACCCTCTCCCAGTCCTACGGCGCCTCCGGCTCACAGGCCACCGCGGTGGTGGACGGACTGCCGGCCGACGTCGTCAACTTCTCCCTGGACCCCGACATGCAAAAGCTGGTCAAGGCGGGAATCGTCTCGAGCACCTGGGACAACGGGCCGACCAAGGGGATCGTGACCGACTCCATCGTGTCCTTCGTCGTCCGCAAGGGGAATCCCAAGCACATCACCAGCTGGGCCAGTCTGGTCGACAGCGGCGTCAAGGTGATCACGCCCAACCCGTTCAGCTCGGGGAGCGCCAAATGGAACATCATGGCGGCCTACGGAGCCGAAACGAGCCAGGGCAAGACCAAGGCCGAGGCCGAGGCCTACCTGACCAAGCTGCTCCGACACACGGTGTCCCAGCCATCCAGCGCGAGCAATGCCCTGCAGAGCTTCCTCTCCGGTGAGGGCGACGTGCTCCTCGACTACGAGGACGACGCCCTGTACGCCCAGCGCAAAGGGGAGCCGATCAGCATCGTCACCCCGCCCCAGACCATCCTGATCCAGAACCCGATCGCCGTCACCGAACATGCGGCGGACCCGAGCGCGGCCAAGGCGTTCGTGTCCTACCTGCTCTCGACGGCCGGCCAGAAGGTCTGGGGGGAGCAGGGCTACCGACCGGTGGTGCCCAGCGTGGCCGAACAGTTCAAGTTCCCCGCCCCGAAGAAGCTGTTCACCATCGACAGCCTCGGTGGGTGGACGAAGGTCGACAAGACCTTCTTCACCCCGGCCACCGGCACGGTGGCGAAGATCGAGCAGAGCCTCGGAGTCTCCACCGCCAGTGGTTGACCTGGGCGTCCGCCAAGAGGCCCCACCAGTCCCGGCGGCCCCGAAGCACCCGGTCGGCCGGTCCGTCGGCCGGGTGGCGGGGCCCGCGCTGGCTATCACCTACCTCAGCTTGCTGGTCATCCTCCCGCTGGCCGCTCTGTTGTCGAACGCCTTCTCCGGCGGGTTCGGAGCCTTCTGGCAGGCGGTCACCCAACCCGAGGGGTTGGCCGCCCTCAAGCTCACCGTGTGGTGCTCGCTGGCGGTGGCCGCCTTCAACGCGGTGGCCGGGCTGGTCATCGCCTGGGTGCTCGTGCGAGACGAATTCCCGGGCAAATCGGCGGTGAACGCCGTCATCGACCTGCCCTTCGCCCTACCCACCGTGGTGGCCGGCCTCACCCTGCTCACGCTGTACGGCCCGAACAGCCCGCTTCACGTGGACGTGGCCAACACCCCGGTGGGCATCCTTCTGGCCCTGGCGTTCGTGACACTCCCCTTTTCGGTTCGCTCGGTCCAACCGGTGCTCGCCGAGCTCGACCGTGAGACAGAGGAGGCCGCCGCCTCCCTCGGCGCCTCACCCGGCGGTGTGCTCCGGCGGGTGATCCTCCCGAGCGTGGCCCCGGCCATGCTGGCGGGCGCCGGCCTGTCCTTCGCCCGGGCCCTCGGCGAGTTCGGCTCGGTCGTGCTGATCTCCGGCAACCTCCCGTTCCACACCGAGGTGGCCTCGTCGTGGATCTTCAGCCTCTCCCAGAGCGACGATCTATCCGGCGCGGCTGCCATCTCGGTGGTGCTGGTCCTCATCGCCCTGGCCGTGCTCACCGGCATCGGCTTCCTCCGCCGCCGGTACTCAGTGAGCGAAGCCGTATGAGCTCACGCTGGCGGTGGCCCCTGCGCATCGGCGCCTTCGGCTACCTGGCGTTGTTGGTGGTCGTCCCGGTGGCGTCCATCTTCTACCGGGCGTTCCAGCACGGTCTCGGGGCCGCTTGGGACGCGGTCACCACCCCCGATGCCCTCCACGCCATCTGGCTCACTTTCATCGTCGCCCTGATCGCCGTCCCCCTCGACACCGTCTTCGGGGTGGGCGTCGCCCTCATCCTCTCCCGGCACCGGTTCCCCGGGGCCGGGTTGCTCGACGTGCTGGTCGACGTGCCTCTGGCCGTGTCGCCGGTGATCGTCGGGCTGGCACTGGTCCTTGTCTACGGAAAGACCGGGTGGTTCGGGAACTGGCTGGCCGCCCGCGGCATCGAGGTGATCTTCTCAGTGCCCGGCATCATCATGGCCTCGGCCACCGTCGCCCTCCCCTACGTGGTCCGTGAGGTCCTGCCCGTCCTCCAAGAGATAGGCACCGATCAGGAGCAGGCGGCGATCACCCTGGGAGCCAAGCCCTTCACCGTTTTCCGGCGGATCACCCTTCCATCGATCAGGCGCAGCCTCGCCTACGGCATCACCCTGACCACAGCCCGGGTGCTCGGCGAGTTCGGCGCCGTGGTCGTCGTGAGCGGCGCCATCGCCGGCCGGACGCAGACCCTGACCCTGTTCATCGAGAACAGCGTGGAGAACCTCAACGCCGTCGGCGCCTATGCCGGCGCCGTGATCCTGGCCGTCATCGCCCTGGTGGTTCTGGCCCTCCTGGGCGCCGACCGGAGAGAAGGAAGGAGGCACCTATGGCGATCACCATCCGATCCGTCTCCAAGCGATACGGCGATGCCGTCGCTCTCGACGACGTGACCCTCGATGTTCCCGACGGCTCACTGACCGCACTGCTCGGACCGAGTGGGGGCGGCAAGTCGACGCTGCTGCGCGTAGTGGCCGGGCTCGAACAACCGGACTCCGGCACCGTTGAGATCGACGGTCGGGACGTGACCGCGGTGCCGGCGCGCAACCGGGGCATCGGCTTCTGCTTCCAGCACTACGCCCCTTTCCGCCACCTCACGGTGCGCCGCAACGTCGCCTTCGGACTCGAGGTCAGGCGCCGGCCCAGAGCCGAGGTGCGGGCCAAGGTCGACGAGCTGCTGCACCTGGTGCGGATCGACCACCTGGCCGACCGCTATCCCTCCCAGCTGTCGGGCGGCCAGCGTCAGCGCATGGCCCTGGCCCGGGCGTTGGCCATCGAGCCCAGGCTCCTCCTCCTCGACGAACCGTTCGGGGCCCTCGACGCCCAGGTGCGCCAGGAGCTGCGGGTATGGCTCCGTGACCTGCACGAGAAGATCTCGGTCACCACGGTGCTGGTCACCCACGACCAGGAAGAGGCCATGGAGGTCGCCGACCACCTCGCCATCATCAACGGTGGGCGGCTGGAACAGAGCGGTGTGCCCTCGGAGATCTACGACCAGCCCCGCAACGAGTTCGTGATGAAATTCCTCGGACCGACGACCGAGCTCGACGGCGGCTGGGTCCGACCCCACGACCTCGTGCTGCGCCGCCACCCCGGAGACGGCGCCCACGCCGGGGTGGTGGAGCGGATCACCCATCTGGGCTTCGAAGTGCGGGTGGACATCCGCATGGAGGATTGGGACTCCACCTGGGTGCAGCTGTCCCGGGGCACGGCCGCCAGCCTCGACCTTGCGCCCGACGACCTGGTGTGGATCTCACGCCTCGGATCCGCGTCCACCACCGAGTCACATCCGGTCGCCGACGGAGTTCCCTCCGGAAACGCAACCGACGACAGCGTGGCGTTCGGATAGCGGGGGACCGCTCCCCTGGGCACTCGAAACGACCGTCGGGCAACTCCCGAAACGAGCTCAGCGGCCCACTGAATGGGGTCAACCCCACACGGTGGGGACGGAGGGAGTCGAACCCTCACTGGAGGCGGTTTAAGCGCCCTGCCTCTGCCGATTGGGCTACGTCCCCGGGTACGGTTCCCCGTTTTGCCGACGACCGGTTGACGACCAGCGCGGCCTGCGGCCCTGCCATGGTAACCAGTCCCTCACGGCGACCGGAGATGGATCCGGCGGGAAGGGCTACCGGCGACACCCCGGCTCCGGTGGATGGACCGGTCGCCACCCCGAGGGTCACCCGGCCACTCGGGGGACGACCACGGAGCCGATGATCTCGAGCTCCTCGTCCCGCGGGCGTTCGACCGTGTGGCAGAGGCCTTCGCTCCCCGGCCATGGACCGAGCACCGTGGTCGGACGCCGGGCCGGGTCCCAGCGGGGCCACGCCTCCGGAAACCCGGTGCGGGCGAAGGTGGTCCACCCTTGGCGGATGGCCTCGGACAGCGAGAAGGCGTCCGCATCCCCGCCGCAGAACCCCTGGATCGCCGGATTGTGCACGGTGCCGAACACGAAGGGGATCTCCAGGGCGTGACACGAGCCCAGGTATCCGCCGAACGCCGGTGACTCCCAGGTGAACAGGTAGCAGTAGGTGCCGACCCCGGGTGCCGCCGCGGCGGCGTGGGCATCGGCGAATCGGACCGAGGGCAGCCGGAACACGAACTCGGTGGCGATGGCCACCCAGAGGTCACGAGGGGTCACCGACTCGCCCCGGGCCCGGCGCACCCGAGTGATGTCGGCGACCAGGCGTTCGGACTCCTCGGGATCTGAGGTCAACCGCCTCGTCCACCGACGGAGGCCCTCCTCGTCCAGTTGGGCCAGCGCGGGGTTCCCGACTGTGAAGAAGGCCGATTCGTCACGCGTCGTGCCGATGAGCAGCGGGACCTCGGACACCGACCCGGTGGCCACGGCCACGTCGGGCGGAGCCGACAGCAGGCCGCCGTCGACGACCGGCATGAGCAGCAGCCCCGAGTCGTCGTTGTTCGAGCCGACCTGGCCCAGTTCGCCCGCGGCGCGGACCAGGGCGTCGGCGGGCACCTGTTCCAGTCCCCGGCGCGTCAGGGGGACGCCCAGATGGGCGGCCACCGCCTCGGCCCGCGCCGCCGCCTCGTCGCCGGAGTACGAGTACGGGGGACCGCTCTCCACGATGGCCCGGTGGAACAGTCCCCGGGCCGCGGGCACCGCCAGCAGGGCCGACACGCTCATCCCCCCAGCCGACTCACCGAACAGGGTGACGTTGCCCGGGTCTCCCCCGAACGAGGCGATGTGATCGTGCACCCACTTGAGAGCGGCCACCTGGTCGGCGAGGCCCCAGTTGCCGAAACCCTCCCAGGACTTGCCGTCGAGCCAGGACTGGCCCTCTTCGGCGAGCACCGGGTGGGAGAGGAATCCGAGCAGCCCGAGCCGGTAGTTGAGGGTGACGACCACCACGTCCCCCTCACGCGCCAGCATGCCGCCGCGGTAGAGGCTGCCCGCCCCCGAACCGCTGACGAACGACCCGCCGTGGATCCACACCATGACCGGCCGACGACTCCCGTCGATCCCCGGGGTCCAGATGTTGAGGCTCAGGCAGTCCTCGGACTGCTCCTCGGGCTCGCCGCCGAGCGACATCTCGACCATGCCCGGCGACTGGGGGGCGATGGGCGTGAACCGGTCGCACTCCTTGACGCCCGACCACGGCTCCGGTGCGGACGGCGGTCGCCATCGTCGGTCCCCGTCGGGGGACCCGGCGTAGGGAACGCCGGAGAACGACCACAACCCGCTGCGGCGCACCCCCCGGAGGCGGCCGCCTTGGACCTCCACCACTCCGTCCATGATTGCGACCTCCAGTTACGGATCCTACTTGCCGATGCAACAAGCAACCTACTGACTGAAATGCGCCAGTTGTCCATGCATCGACACGAAAGGACAGGGTCACCGGGCCGACGGGTCGCTCCCGGCTCCGGCGACACCATCGGGAGCTGGCCGGGACCACGAGCGACAAAACCCGTGTTCATCAGCGATGTTCCCCTTTTTTTGACGAGGGGCAGAGGGACTATCGTGAACCAAGTGCCGGAACCGAGAATCGGAAGGGCGGAACGGCGCCGCGTTCGGTCGAACCCGCTACGCGCCACGTTGGCCTCCGTCGCCGCATGCCTCCTCGGCACCCTCGCCCTGGTCGTCGCCCCCGGCGCCACCGGAACGGCCGGAGCCGTCGCTACCGCCCCCTCGGCGACACCGCCCGCCACGGCACCCGCGTCCACTGATCCCAGCACGCCGGCACAGTCCGAGATCAGTGCCGCCGAGGCCCAGGCGGCGACCCTCGAGACCCAGATCGGCAAGGAACAGGCCACGCTGGACCAGGCCGACGAGCAGTACAACCAGGCCGTGGTCAACCTCGACAGCACCGAAACGGCGCTCCAGACCTCGTCCACCTCCATCGCCCAGGCCCGGACCGAGCTGGTGACCGAGAAGGCGAGGCTCAAGGCCGACGCCATCGACTCCTACGTCAGTGACACCTCCTCGACGGCGGTGGCCTCGCTCTTCTCGGCCGCCAGCTCCGAAGACCAGACGCGGGACCTCTACGAGCAGATCGGGGTGGGCAACGTGGCCGCCGACCTGGACCGGGTGCAGGCCACCACCCGTTCGCTCACCGCCACCCAGGCCAAGTTGGTCGCCGAGCAGCGGTCGGAGAACATCCAGCTGACGGCCCAGAACCAGGCCCGTCTGAGCGCCACGACCGCCGCCAGCCAGTCGGAAGCGACGCTGGCCCAGGTCCAGGGAACCCTGGCCCAGGAGATCGCCCAACAGGCGGCGGCCGAGGCTGCTGCGGCGGCGACCGCTGCCGCCAAGGCCACCACGCCGGCGGCGGCCGAGGCGGCCGTCGCCGAGGCGTCACAGGCCTCGCAGGTGGCCAGCACCGTGAGCGGGGGGAGCGAGGCGGCGGCCACCGCCGTGGCGGATGCCAACCAGGCCGCCAACGCATCAGCCACGGTCAGCGGCGCGGCGCAGACGACGGTCAGCGGCGGCGGGCAGCCCGACGCGGCCGGACTGGCCGCGGTGCACGGGGCCATGAAGTACCTGGGAGTCCCCTACGTGTGGGGAGGGGCGGGCCCGTCGGGCTTCGACTGCTCGGGGCTGACCATGGTGGCATGGCAGCAGGCCGGCGTGCAGCTGGTCCACTCGGCCGCCGACCAGTACGCCGACACCCCTCACGTGAGCCTGGACGCACTGGAGCCCGGTGACCTCCTCTTCTACGATCTCGACGGCACCGGCATCGACCACGTGGTCATGTACGTGGGCCCGGTCCTCGACGGACAGCCCACGCCGTACGGGCGCAGCACGATCATCCAGGCGGCCCACACCGGCACCGTGGTGAGCTTCGACCCCGTGTGGACCTCCGGTCTCGTCGGCGCCAGTCGACCGTAGAAGGCGCGGGTGACAGACGACAGAACCCGACCCCTCGGGGGCGGGGTCCCGGCATAAGGTCACTGGCCGACCCCTATGGACCTCGAACTCACCATCATCGTCCCCGCCCACAACGAAGTGGAACGGCTGGGGGACGGGTTGAAGCGCTTCCACGCAGCCGTCGACGAGGGGGCGATCGACCTCGAGCACACCGAGTTGGTGGTGGTGGACGACGGAAGTACCGATGCCACGGCGCAGACGGCCCGCTCGCTCCTGGCCGACGTGCCCCATCACCGCGTGGTGAGCCACGGGGCCAACCAGGGCAAGGGGGCCGCCATCCGTACCGGCGTCTCCATGGCCCGGGGAGCCAGTAGCGCCTTCATGGACGCCGACTTCGCCATTGACCCGCGGTCGGTCCCCCTGTTGGTGGAGGGTCTGCGCACCAGCGACGTCGTCATCGGCTCGCGGGCCCTCCCCGACTCGATGGTGGAGAGCACCTACGCCCTCAGATCGGTGATGGGGAGCCTGTTCAATCGGCTGGTCACCCTGGGAACCGGCCTCGGTCTCCACGACACGCAGTGCGGATTCAAGGCGTTCCGGACGCCGGTGGCGAGGCTCCTGTTCCATCTGGTGCGCATCGACCGGTTCTCCTTCGACGTCGAGATCCTCTCCCGGGCCCAGCGGCTCGGGCTGCGGATCGCCGAGGTACCGGTGCAGTGGCGGCACGTGCCGGGCAGCACCATCCATCCTCTGCACGACTCCTTTTCCATGCTGGCCGACGTCTACCGCTCGAGACTGGGGCTGTTGCCCGCCCCACCGTTCACGGCCGTCCTGGTCGGGCAGCGCACCGGTACAGCCGGCACCGACCGACTGGCGGCCGAGATCGGTTCCGTCGTCGCCGACACGCTCGGCGGAACGCCCGTACCGTTGGTGGCGGGGCCCACGGCGGTGACCGTCCTGCTGCCGCTCGTGGAGCCCAACCTCGCGGCCCAGGTGCTCTCGGCGCTGCAGGCCGAGTTCGGTGAGCTCGGCGTGCGCCGGAGGGTGTCGACCTTCGCCACGCTCTCGGAGCTCGGGCCGCTCGCCGGCCGGCTGGTTCCCTCCTCCTGAGCGATCAGCGGCCGGGTCGCGGGAGCGGCGAGTTACATACCAGTGGAATGCAACCGCGCTGATCGACCGGCACCCGTCCCACCAGAGCCCATCCGGCACCCGCGGAGGGGAAGGCGCGGGCAGGATTCCGACCGGAGCCACTCCACTACGATGGGACGGGTGAGCGCGGAGCCATCGGACACTTCCAGGACAGCGCACCGTGCCGACAGACCGACCGAGCCGAAGACGGCCGATCCGGTCGACGAGGTCGTCGATGAGGTCGTGCCGAGCGACCCGGCCGGCGGAGCGGTCGACATCGTCCGGCCGGACCAGGTGGCCGAGGTGTCGTACCTGCCGGTCGCCAGCAACCAGCCCGAGCAGGATCAGCCGCACGACCCGCGGCTTTCCGACGTCGACGAATGGGGCCGCTCCGAACACGTGCGGACCATCGTCAGACGGCTCTACGACCCGATGTACAAGTACTGGTTCCGGGTGGAGTGGGAGGGCTTGGAGAAGATCCCCCTCCACGGCGGGGCCCTCCTCATCGCCAACCATGCCGGGGCCATCCCGTCCGACGTGCCGGCCATCATGCACGGCATCGAAGAAGAACTCGGTCGGCCCGTCTACGGCCTGGCCGACTACTTCTTCCGCACCATCCCGGTGGTGGGCACACTGTGGTCGAGGACCGGCGGCGTACCTGCCCATCCCGACAATGCCTACCGCCTCCTCCACGACCAGCAGCAGCTGGCCCTGGTGTTCCCCGAGGGGACCAAGGCGACGTCGAAGACGTACACCGACCGGTACCGGCTCCGGCGCTTCGGTCGCGGCGGGTTCGTCGAGATCGCCATGCGGGCCGGGGTGCCCGTCGTCCCGATCGCCGTCGTCGGCGCCGAGGAGTCGATGCCCATCCTCTTCAGACTGCCGACCCTGGCCCGGATGCTCGGACTCCCCTACTTCCCGGTCACCGCCAACGCCCTCCTGATGGGGCCGGTCGGCTACGTCACCTACTTCCCGGTCAAGATCAAACTGCGCGTCCTCGACCCGGTCACCTTCGACGTGGAGCCCGGTCTGGACCGCTACTCGAGGAGTCGGGTGATGGACGAGGCGGAGAGCATCCGGGGCACGCTCCAAGACGCTCTGCACGACATGCTGCGCGAGCGGCGCAGCATCTGGTTCGGCTGACCGTGGGAAGGCGCGTCCTGATCACCGGGCTCGACACCTTCTGGGGTGGCCGCATGGCCCAGGCGCTGGAGTCCGAACCTGAGGTGGAGATGATCCTCGGACTCGGTGCCAACGAACCCAGGGTTCCACTGGAGCGCACCGAGTTCGTCCGGTCGGACCAGAAGTACTCGATCCTCAACCGGATCGTGCGGGCCACCCAGGTCGACACCATCGTCCACACCTTCCTCGAGACCAACTCGATCAACGTGTCGGGCCGGGCTCTCCACGAGATCAACGTGATCGGCACGCTCAACCTGCTGGCCGCCGCCGGCACATCGGGGACCTCGGTGCGCCAGGTGGTGGTCAAGTCCTCCACCCACGTCTACGGCGCCTCGGAGACCGACCCCGTGTGGTTCCGCGAGGACGACCGGAGGAAGAGCCCGGTCCGCACCCGGCTGGAACGGTCGCTCATCGAGGTGGAAGCGCTGGTCCGTGACTTCGCCGAGGACAACCCTCATCTCGTGGTCTCCGTGCTGCGCTTCGCCCACGTGCTGGGCACCGACATCATCACACCCATCAGTTACGACCTCCGGCGCAGACTGCTCCCGTGCATCGCCGGGTTCGACCCCCTCGTCCAGTTCATCGAAGAGGACGACGTGGTTCGCGCCCTCGAGTACGTCACCAGCCGTCGGATCCCCGGCGTGTTCAACGTGGCCGGGGCGGGCAAGCTGCCCTGGAGCGAGGTGGCCTCCATCTGCGGAGCGTTCCTCCTCCCCTTCCCCCCCTTCAGGCCACGGGCGTTCTCGGCCGGGCTCCAGCGGCTCGGGGTCGTGCAGTTCCCGCCGGAGATGGAGGGCCTGATCCGCTTCGGCCGCGGCGTGGACACCAGTCGGCTCATCGAGGCCGGCTTCGAGTACCGCTACACGAGCGCCGGGGCGGTCGAGAGCTTCGCCCGGGCCAACAATCTGCGCCGGTCCACCGGCTCGGGAGCGGAGACCTACCGCTACGAACAGGATGTCGAGCAGTTCTTCCGGCACTCCCCGGCCGTGGTCCGGGGAATCGACGGCTGAGACCGCTACGATTCGGGCGGCGACTCCCCCGAGTCACCTGACAACGGCTGCTCCGGGCGAAAGGCGCACCTGAGACGCCGCGCCACCCGGGAGCCCAATCCGACGTGACCAGTCAAGTACAGAGCACTCCGGACCTCGATTCCCTCCCGCCCACGGCCTCCCCTGTCCCGTCGACGACAGTTCCGACACCGGGGGTGCCCCCGGCCAACGTCCGGGCCGGGCGACCCCTCCACCGAAAGCGGCGCCGGGCCGAGCGCGGCGGGCCTCTGTGGTCGTTGCCCGACGAGCTCAGCCCCACCTGGCGGTGGGTGTTGGCCGTCGTGGTGGTCGTCCAGCTGGGGGTGATCGCCTTCTCGGGTGTCTTCGGGGCGTTCAAGCTCCCCTACTTCTCACCGATCGACGAGAGTGCCCACTTCGCCTACATCCAGCAGCTCGCCCAGCACGGTTCCCTTCCCGTCCTGGGCAAGACGGAGAACACGCCCCAGGTCGTCGCCATCCAGCAGGGCATCTACCCCCGGATGGCCGACGTCTCCAAGGTGCTCGGCTTGGACAAGCTGAGCTACGAGGCGTTCCAGCCGCCGCTCTACTACCTGACCGCGGTGCCCGCATTCCTCCTGACCGCCAACTACGTGGACAAGATCTATGCGGTCAGGCTGTTCGACGTCCTGCTGCTCCTGGCGGCAGTGGCTCTGGCGGGCCGGCTCTGCCGGGTGGTGCTGCGTCAGCGCTGGATCATCGGATGGTCGGTGGTGCTGGTGTCCTTCACCCTCCCGGGCGTGGTCGTCCGCTTCGTCTGCATCTCTAATCTCGCTCTGGCCGTCCCCATGGCCATCCTGTTCACCACCGAGCTCTGGATAGCGTGGGACCGCCACTCGGTCCGGAGGTTGGGCGTCGCCGGCCTCGTGCTCGGCCTCTGCGTCCTGACCGAGCTCGAGCTCATCTTGTTCATCCCGCTGTTCGCCCTGGTGGTCGTGGCCGAGGGACGGCGCCGGTGGGCCGCCCGGACCTGGAAGGGTCTGCTGGTCGCCGTGGCCGTGCCCCTGGTGGTGATGGCACCGTGGTTCGCGTTCAACGAGGCCACCTACCACATGACCACGGCCGGGCCCATCGCCATCCAGGAACAGACCCCCATCGTCAACCCCCACCACCTGCACTACTCGCTCAACCAGCTCCCCAACGACACCGTCGAACTGGTCCAGGTGACCTTGCCTTCCGAGTGGGCGTTGGGCCTGACCGACCAGGTGGGGTTGTCCTACCTCAACCAGCTGCTCACCTTCTTGGTGGTCCCGGCCTCGCTGGTGATGATCGCCAGCCTCGGCCGGCGCCTGTGGTCGGTCCGCTCCGCCATCCTCGGCCTCCCGTGGGTCCTCAACATGGCGGAGCTCTGGTACATCCGCTACGGGCAGCAGTGGCAGGTCGACCCGCGCTACACCTACGCCACCGTGCCCATCCTGCTCACGCTCGTCGCCCTGTCCACCGATTCCATCAGGGCCCGTTTCCTCCCGGTCCTCGTGACCGCGGGGTCCACGGTGGCCGTTCTGTTCATCTGGGGCTACTTCTTCATCAGCTACACCGGACCGTTCGCCTTCCGGTGAACCCGAACGGGCACGGTCCGCAGGTTCAGGGCCGCTTCAGCCAGGCGGCGCGCAGCTCGGGACCCCTCACCGCCCACTCCTCGGATGTCATGGCGTAACGGACGTGGTCCTCCCACTCACCGTTGATCTCGAGGAAGCCCAGCGCCACCCCCTCGTTGCGCAGGGCCAGCTTCTCCACCACCCGGCGGCTGGCCACGTTGCGCGGGATGATCGCCACTTCGATCCGGTGGAGCCGCAACGTCTCGAAGGCGAACTGGAGGACGACCACGACAGCCTCGGGGACGAACCCCGAGCCCGCCAGTTCCTGGTCGATCCAGTACCCGATGGCACCGTTCTGGAAGGGTCCGCGCTGGATGGACGAGAGCGTGATCTCGCCGGCGAAGCGCCCCTCGACGAAGATGCCGAATCCGAAGCCGCTCCCCAGTTGGCGTTCGCGTTCGCGCATGCCGCATCGTGCGGAGAAGCTGACCGCGTCCTCGGGGGCGAGGGGGGCGCCCTTCGAGCGCGGCTCCCAGGGGACGAGCCACGACCGACAACGCGTACGCACGGCCAGCCAGGCCTCGTAGTCGCTCTCCACCAGGGTGGCCAGGCGGATCCGCCAGCCGGGCAGCTCGAGGGATCGGACGACGGGTGCACGCAGGCTAGGAGTCATGATCCTTCAGCTATTCCCGATTCTGGTCCTGGCACCGCTCTGTCCCCCGAGTTCCCGCCGGCTCGGTCGGTCGAACCGGGCTGAGAGGACAATCATTCCCCATCCTGTGCCCCTGCACCACTTCTGCATTTTACCGGGCCTGGTCCCCACCCTCCATCGGGGCCGGGAGGGACCGCGGGTGCCCAGGGGAACAGGGTGGGCCCTCGTATACTGCGGCGGGACGTGACGGGAAGCTCCGAGACCATCCGGGATCGACTGGTGGCGCGCCGGTCCGACCTCGTGCCGTTGGCCTGTATCGGCGTCGCGGTCCTCATCGCCAACGGACCGGCCGTCCTCCACCTGGTCACCGCCAACCCGCTCGTCCTCGATGCCTATCTGGCACCGGCCAAGACGGCTTGGTTGCCCGGCGTTCCCTACATCGATCCCAACGCCGGCTACACCACCCAGGCGCTCGGTCACCTGGCCGCCCTCGACTGGCTCCACGGCCACATCCCGTGGTGGAACCCCTACGAGGGGGTCGGCACCCCCTTGGCGGGAGAGATGCAGAGCGGCGCGTTCTTCCCCCTCACCCTCGTCCTCGCCCTGCACCAGGGGATGCTCGTCATGCAGGTGGTCCTGGAGGCGTTCACCGGATGGACCGCCTATGTCCTGGTCCGCCGCCTCGGGGTGGGACGGACCCTCTCCACGGCGGCAGGGGTCGCCTTCGGGTTGTGCGGCACCTACGCCTGGCTGGCCCACGCCCCGATCCGGCCGGTGGCCCTCCTCCCGCTCAGCCTCCTCGGGGTCGAACAGGCGATGGAGTCCGCCCGGGCGCACCGTCGGGGCGGGTGGCAGTTGCTGGCCGTGGCGCTGGCGCTGTCCATCCTGGCCGGGTTCCCCGAGACGACGCTCATCGACGGCTTCTTCGTGGTCTGGTGGGCGCTCCTGCGGGCCATCGGCCCCGGCCGGACCGAGTGGCGGCGGATGTCGCTCAAGGTGCTCGGTGGCGGGGCCGTCGGCCTGGCCCTCGCCGCACCACTGGTGGTGGCCATCGCCGACTACCTCCCACGGTCCGAGAACGGGACGCTCGCCGGGTTCTCCAAGGTGTCCCTGGCCCCCGTGGGGCTCACCCAACTGGTCCTGCCCTACTCGCTCGGGCCCATCTTCGGGTTCCACGCCGCCCGCGGTGCCGATCCCATCTCCTATCAGTGGCAAAACGTCGGGGGCTTCCTCACCGCGACGATCATCGCCGCCGGACTCGTGGGGTTGATCGGCCGGCGTCAGAGGATCCTGCGGATCGGCCTGGGCGCGTGGATCCTCGTCTCCCTGCTCCGTACCTACGGCTTCCCGCCGGTCGTCCGCCTGATGGCGATCGTCCCCGGCATCAAGGACACTGCCTTCTACCGGTACGCGCCGCCGACCTGGGAGCTGGCCGTCGTGGTGCTCGCCGCCCTGGGGCTCGACGACATCGCCCGCGCGCTCACCCCGCGCCGCACGTTGGTGATCGGCACGGTGGTGACCGGCGTGCTCGGTGCCTGGGCCGCCGTGACGGCCTGGCCCCTGCTCACCCATGCGCTGGCGTCCAGCCCCGGCCAGGGGGCGCATCGCCACTCGTACGCGGTGGGCAGCCTGGTCGTGGCCCTCGTCCTGCTGGTGCTCCTGGCCGTCGGCGGCTGGTGGGCGGGCCGTCCGGCCCGCTCCGGGATCCACCTCCACCAGGCCCGGGTGGGACGCACCGGGGAGGGACCGAGGCGGGGGCGGCTCCTGATGGCCGGCGCGGTGAGCCTCGAGTCGGTGCTCATGGTCGGGTTCACCCACCTCTCCGCTCCCCCGCCCACCCCGCTCCAGACCGGGTCGGTCGACTGGCTCGCGGCCCACCTCGGCACCTACCGGTTCGCCACGCTCGGGCCGATCCAGCCCAACTACGGCTCCTACTATCAGATCGCCCAGGTCAACGTGGACGACCTCCCGTCGCCGAAGGCATGGGACGCCTACATCGCCAGCTCCCTCGACCCCAACGCGCCCTCCCACAATTTCAGCGGTGGCAACGCCGTCAACCCGGACGGGCTCACGCCGGCCGAGGCCCTGACCGAGTACCTCCCCGAATACGAGGCGGTCGGCGTGCGCTACGTCGTCGAGAATTCCTCCGGTCGCGACCTCAAGAATCAGCCCTTCCCGGATCCGGGCACCCCACCGTGGCCGGCCGGTCCGCGTCGGGTCTACGACGACGGGTTCGCCGAGATCTGGCAACTCCCGGCGGCATCACCGGCATTCTCGCTGTCCGGCACGTCCTCCCCCACCGGAGCCGCACACTCGTGCAGTGTGGTGTCCCGAAGCTGGAACCAGGCAACCGTCCGCTGCGATCACGCCACCACGCTCGTCCGCAACGTGGAGTACTTCCCGGGCTGGAAGGCGACCGGCAACGGGGTGCCCACGACGGTCCGTCAGGACGACAGCAGCCCGGGGCGGCTCTTCCAGGAGGTGGCCGTGCCCGCCGGCACCACCACCGTGGACTTCACCTATCTGCCCCCCCACGGGGAACTGGCCATTGCCGTGGCCCTCGTTGCCGGTCTGGTCGTTATCGGGTCCGGGATAGAGAGCGCTGCTCGAAGAAGACGGGAAGGACGAACGGCGAAAATAGGTGCCGATGCCTGACCGCGGCGTTTCACATGGGAGCACATTCATTCAGTGCGATCGCTCACAGCTTCCGGAGTCGGGAGCGGCAACCCGGGCATCAAACCTGATCCCCATGGCAATGATATTGGTAGCCATATTCATCGCCAACGGCCCCGCCTTAGTACACCTCGTCACCACCAATCCACTCGTCATCGACGCCGGCCTCTCCCAGAACACATCCGGTTGGCTGCCGGGCCTTCCGTACATTGATCCCAACGTGGGATATACCTCACAGGCCCTAGGTCACCTTGCGGCTCTTGACTGGCTCCACGGACACATCCCCTGGTGGAATCCCTATGAGGGAGTTGGAACTCCGCTGGCTGGCGAGATGCAGAGTGGCGCCTTTTTTCCCACGACGATCCTTCTTGCTCTAAGGCAAGGGACTCTGATCGTACAGCTCACAATTGAAGCTGCCAGCGGACTGTCCACCTACTTCCTCCTTCGACGTCTTGCGATTGGCCGATCGTTCGCCACTGCTGGAGGTATCGCCTTCGGACTTTGTGGAACCTATGCATGGCTAGCCCACGCACCGATTCGTCCTGCGGCCCTCTTGCCGCTGTGTCTTCTCGGCGTCGAGTTGGCGCTGGAGGCTTCGATTACGCGGGTTCGAGGTGGATGGGCTGTCCTGTCTGTTGCTATCGCCTTATCAGTACTCGCCGGGTTCCCCGAGACCGCCATCATCGACGGTCTCTTTGTCGCCTTGTGGTCCATCCTGCGGCTAGCCGGCCCTGGTCGGTTCCACCGGCGCGCGCTGGTTGCCAAATTGGCAGGTGGATTTATTCTCGGAATTCGGATTGTCAGCTCCCCTGATCATCGCTTTCGCGGACTACCTCCCCTTCGCCAACCTGGGACCGCACAACAGTGGGATTGCCCACATCTCTCTTCCCGCCACCGGGCTCACTCAGATCGTTCTACCGTACTCTCTTGGCCCCATTTTCGGATTTCACACGCCGACCGGAACCGATTCCATCTCAGCAGTATGGGGCGGCGTCGGGGGCTTTCTGACGGCAACAATCATCGCGGCGGGTCTCGTTGGGACGATCGGGAAGTCCCAAAGAACCTTAAGAATCGGGCTTGGCGTATGGGTTCTAGTGTGCCTATTGCGCACGTTTGGATTCTCTCCTGTCGTGAACATCTTGGCAGCAATACCCGCTATCCGACTCACCGCTTTTTTTCGGTATTCGGACCCGTCCTGGGAACTAGCATGCATCGTATTAGCAGCATTGGGCCTCAATGACATCGCCCGCAATCTGACGAGCCGATGGGCACTGGTTACAGCGTGCGTTCTGACAGCTTCCTTCGCAGCGTGCGCTGTTTCTGCAGACTGGCCCGCGCTCACAAACGCAGTCGATTCCTCAGGAACCAACGGCGGCGGTGCGCGGATTTATGCCCTGGGAAGCTTTGGGGCCGCGTGCATTCTGCTCGGTCTTCTGGCCGTCGGAGGTATGTATGCAGCGTATCGTTCCCGGTTCAGCCACACAGCTAGGGCTCAGCATCCTGATTACGCCGAACGAAAAAGGAGAATGGGACGCATCCTCATGACGGCAGTTGTCAGCGCGGAATCCGTCCTTATGTTCGGATTCATCTATATGTCTGCGCCAAAGCCGAGTACAATCGATTCAGCCCTTGTCGCGTGGCTTCAAAAACATCTGGGCTCTTATCGGTTCGCCACATTGGGCCCACTGCAGCCAAACTACGGGTCCTATTTCGGAATTGGGGAAATAAACACTGATGACCTTCCGCTACCCAAGCTCTGGACAAGCTACGTAGAGAAGCATCTAGATACTAATGTAAATCCCCTCATTTTCACTGGGTCGCTTAACTTGCCTGGACCAACTCCCTCCGGAGAGTTGAACGAGCATCTTGCGAGCTATAGATCGATCGGCGTTCGTTTCGTCCTGGAGTCAGCAGCTGGCAGCAACGGGGGCGTCACTTCGTTCCCGGCCACGGACGCCACGCGGTGGCCTTCTGGCCCCAGGCTTGTGTATCACGATCATTTGGCCGAGATTTGGCAGCTTCCAGCCCCAGCACCCGCATTTACGCTCGAATCACTACCTTCCCAATCCGACAGCGGCCCGACCTCTATCGCTTCATGCTCTGTGGTTGGATCAGGCTGGAACCAAGCCACTGTCCGCTGTCGTCATCCGTCCGTTCTTGTTCGACGAGTCGAATACATTTCCGGTTGGACAGCCAGCAGCAATGGTAAGTCAACACCGATCAAGCAAGATGGAGTCGGGCCTGATGGAATATTCCAAAAAGTGGACGTTCCATCGGGTACGACCGTTATCCGCTTCTCGTATCTTCCGCCTCACGAGCTCCTAGCTGGCGGAATCGCCGCGTGTGCGCTCCTGTTTCTGATCGCCTTTGGCTTCATTGGTTGGGTTTACAGGAGACAGCCCCGATCGACTCCACCTTCGGAGTGAGCCACTGGTTCGGCCAATCAACCGCCTACGGAGCGGTCGATTCACAATTTCTTGGCACATCGGAAATGAGCGAGGTCCGACGCTCAGCGTCAGTAAGCACGCTTCGTTGGTGGTGGCCCGCCGATCCACTGAGGGACGACACTGCGGTCAGGTGCCGCAACCTTCCACCTTGGATCGTGGTCCGAACATTGGCATGCCGATATGCTGCGTTACCGTATGGGTGATCAGCGACTCGACCAAGAGCGAAAATACAGGGACCACGTGAAAAAGCTCGTGGGACGGTACGACAGCCACGCAGTGGCCATGCAGCAGGCGGTGGGTGGAGAGTTCGATGCCATTGGCCAGATGGAACTCGATCTCCTCATCTCGGTCGGACTTCCTGTCGATGGCTTTCTTATCGATGTGGGGTGCGGCTCCGGACGCCTTGCCGCTCCCCTGGCCACCTACATGCAAGGTGACTACCTTGGAACCGACGTGGTTCCGGAGCTGCTCAACTACGCACGTGCACTTGTCCAACGACCTGAATGGCGCTTCGAACTCTGTTCGGATCTCGTAATCCCAGCGAAGAGTGGCACTGCCGACATAGTTTGCTTCTTCTCAGTATTCACCCACCTTCCCCACGAGGACACGTACCAATACTTGCAGGAAGCCCATCGAGTCTTGCGGCCGGGAGGTCGGGTCGTGTTCTCCTTCTTGGAATTCCTTGTGAAATCACATTGGAGCGTGTTCGAGGCCGATCTCCTTGCGAGGGGCGAACCACACCCATTGAATCAATTCATTAGTCGTGACGGCATCGAAGCGTGGGCCGATCATCTGGGATTTGAGGTGGAGAATGTGTGGGCTGGCGACGAACCGTATATTCCGCTCTCAAAGCCGATCGAGTTGAACGGCGCCAGATTCGACGGGTTGGGAAGTTTCGGACAGTCAGCTGCCGTGCTCCGAAGTTAGCTTCAACCATCGGCGCCGGGTCGCTGTTGCAGCCCGGATCGAGCCCGTTGATGAATCGGTTTCCCGTGCCGGCCGACGAGGAGGTGGTCATCCGCCGGCGCCTGCGTGAACTGGCCCGCCAGCGTCCCCGCTTCGGCTATCGCCGCATGACCGCCCTCCTTCGGGAGGAGGGGTTCTGCGTCAACCACAAGAGGATCCAGCGCCTCTGCCGTGACGAGGGACTTCGGGTGACGAAGAAGGCGAGGAAGCGCCAGCGCATCGGCACGTCGACCGTGCCGGCGACCAGGCTCCGAGCCGTCCGGCCCGACCATGTCTGGGCCCTCGACTTCTCCTTCGACCAGACCACCGACCTGCGCACACTGAAGCTGTTGAACATCACCGACGAGTTCACCCGGGAGGCCCTGGCCATCGAGGTCGACCGCTCCATCGATTCCGATCACACCGTCAGCGTCCTCGAACGCATCGTGGACGGGACCGGCCGCACCCCTCAGTTCCTGCGCATGGACAACGGGCCCGAGCTGACGGCCAACGCCTTGCGCGACTGGTGCCGGTTCTCCGGTGCCGGGGGCCCGGGCAACACGCGGGCAAGCAATCATCGCTTGGTCTGGTGGGCGGACCCCGAGGGGTCCGGTCCCGGTTGGGTGCTAGCCGCGCGGCGTGCAGTCAACGGTTAAACCAACTGTCTCGAGGTCGATCTTCGCCACGCCGCCAAGTCCCTCCTCGACGCCGAGGGCCCGCATGTCGGGAAATCGATCATTCACACCGACGCGTAGGTCCAACCCCCAAGAGGGTTCTTCATCTTCTGTCTTCGAACTTCCAACGATTGGTAAACCCCACTCGGCGCCCGCCGGTCCGCCCAGTTTGACCGCTCATTTCCGAGCAACCGGCTTCTTTGTCAGAGTCATCGTCCAACCCGGCGGGCGCGTTTTGAATGTGTAGGAAGTCCCAGGAGCCAATCTCAAAAACTGGTTCACCTGGGCTGACCAAGCGGGTGCACTGATCATCGGGTAAGAGAAATCTTCCCTGACACCGAACGCTACGATGAGCACAAAGATGACGATGCCGACTCGACCAGCCCATTGCCTCGCTCGAAGTGGTTGCCAAGCCTGGCCAGCGAGCCAGATCACATCAACAATAAAGGCCAACTCTGGGAACAGCCAATAGCGATCGCCCGGGGCATAAACGAGTGCATTCCACTGTGACCCGTGTATCACAGCCAATGGGCTGGCCAGTGATCCGGCAAGAACAAGCCAGGCCCACAAGTTAAACATCTTCAACTCAAAGGGTCCGTGCCAAACTGCTAAAATAATAACTGCAGCCGCCACAATCAGCATCAATACGGAGTATGCGAGCAATTTAGAGTAAAAGCCGACGGATGTGGTTGTCGCCGTGCCGAACACAGTGTTCCCAATCAGACGACCGCCAAGTATCTCTGCAAGTCGTGTCACAGTGGCGCCCAGTGGCCCCACCTTCTGACGGACTGAGGTAAACAATTCACTCATCTGCAACGCACCGGCGATGAGGGCGATCACACCCAACCACATAGTCCACCGTTGGCGACGATGATAAAGAACAATAACGGTAACTACGATCAGGGCGAGCACGTAGGGGCCGGTTAAGCACGACAAAACCACAGCTCCGACGTCGAATATTCTCCAAATCGTCCCAGCCGGAGTAGCAAGTACGACCAGAACGGCCAGAATCGCCAAGTGCCACTGCGAATTCGTTAGATCTACGTTCACTTCTGTCGAGTTCGGAACGACCAAGTACATCGCGGCAATGAGTAGCCTCACCCGGAAGTCTGGGATTGCATGAGCGAAGCGTCTGCTTGCGATTAAGACAGCCGGCAACACCTGAATCACCAGAGCAACAACAGCAAAGAGCAGAGGCACCTCCTTCAGAGGAACGTACAGGCCTATGTCCGCCACTAGGCGGGAGAACGTTTGCAGGTAGCCCGCCTGCGGCTCAAACAATGGAGCACGCCATCCTTTCTCATATGCACTCTCGAAGAAGACGATTCCGTCCTCTGCCCAAAGTTGTGGATGCGAAAAGACCCAAGGAGCACGTGCCCAGGCCACGATGCAGCCCGCGATCAATACGAAAGGAATCGTCAGAAGATCCGAGGGTCCGAGCTCTTTCGCACGCTGCAAGCGCCGAGTTCGGCGATCCTTGGGACCAAGACTGTTTGACTCTGGAGTTGCTTCAATAGAGTCGCCGTGAACGGGACTGGCCATGCTGCCAGTAGAAGGTTTACCAATATCGCGATCAGTCAAAGGGAGTACCCGATCACTGACGCCGCGCCGTCCTTCTTTATTGTTTGCGCTGGTTCGACGAATAGCAATCGTCGAAACTGAACTTCAATTGGCAACACACCTCCCGTAACCGATGAGATCCACCCGACATCATCGCCGACATTCCGGCCGGCGACCCTTACGCACGTCAATCCCCTATCCACTCCTTCCACAATGAGTGCATCGGTGGATTGGGCAGGCGAAATGTGTCACATTGTTATTGACTCAATTCCAAGCGCACAATCATCAGTTTAGATATTTCATTTGGGTGAACTTGGGAACTTTCGCAATAGGCAAGATAAACGCCGAAATACCGCACTGCATCGGTAAGCCCATGTTGCTTTGATTGCTGTATTTTCCTTGACCAACAACTCTACATCCATGATCATCTGATCCGATTCGTGCTGCAACTTCGCTATCTCGCGTTCCTGTCGAAGAAGATCCGACTCGACGGCAAGCCGCTCCGCTCGGTGTCGACGTTCTAACTCCTCCATCGATTCTTCAAACCGCTCAATCTGAGCAGCCTGAGAGCGGTTGACGACTTCGAGATCCCGCGACAACCCCGCATACTCCTCGATCTTCGAAACGAGATCTTCGCGGTCAAGCATGATGTCGTCGAACGTACGTTGCAACTTCTCCCGCTCCCGCCACAAATATTGCTCGTACCCTTCGATGAGCTGATGGGTGGTTGCCGAACCCCTTCGGAAGAGCGCTGCGCTCGGGGATAGATACGAAGCGTCGTAGGCGAAGTCCCTGATGAACCCATTGGCCGCAAAGAGGGATGCCCAGTAGTCCGGCGTTCTGACATTGATGTGCGTCGGCTCTTCAAACCCGTCCGGTGTCGAAGAGAACAGAACGGCATCGCAGTGCCGCGAGATGTTGGAGATAACCGAGCCGGCCGACGATGCCGGCATGTGCTCGATCACTTCTATAAGAGTGATGAGGTCAAAGTGACCAGTGATCTCGTCGGAAAGCGACGAGACAGAGCAGTAAGGCTCAATCGCCTCTGGTACCTGAGAGATCGCCCAAGGGGACACGTCAACACCCCAGGCTTCGATTCCCCGATCCCTAAGTGCTTCGACCAGGAACCCGAGGGCACATCCAGCGTCCAATACCTTTGTCGGTCGGATGTCTTCGGCGATCCTGCCTGCCACTTGAGAAAAGAACTTTGTCCATTGAGGCTCACCTGGTCGATACGGTGCATCCCCTTCGTTTCCGTAGTGGAGGTAGTAGTCCTCGTCGTAGTAGTTGGCAAACTCGCTCACCATGGCGCTGCTGTCCACTGCGACGTTTAGATCCGCCAGATCTAATGCCCGATCAAGGACTGCAAACCTGTTTGCGACCTCCGTCGGCATCTGCTCACCAGTAGGTCCGCCGAATCCATCGAACGATTGTCGCGCCTGGCTGATCTGCTCCTCACTCACGTCGATTCCAACGGTCTGTCAGAAATTCCGCAAGTGATCGCACTGCGGATTCTGGGTCCCGTTCATATGCTTCGATGCCTACGATAAGACCCTTTCAGCTCTTCCCATAAACTGAGTGCTGCACGGTTGTATTGATCCCAAAGATCGAGTGCCCGGTCGAACGAGAGCGACGTGGTGTCAGCTACAGCCTGTGCAACACCGGCTGGGTGACGATGAACCAGGACCACAGAAGCGGACATATCCACCGCGCGCAGCCAAAAGGGTGCGAGTACCGAATTGCGTGGATCAGCCCAGACCACCTTCGCCTGGTCAGGTCGCGCGTCTGGCCCTCCACCGAATGTTGAATTGAATGCGCTTCTAGCGTCCTCCACGCGATGCTTCAATCGATCCCACAACTCGCGATGTGGGAGAAGGGGGGGTCGGTCCCATGAAGCTCCAAGCTCGGCAAGCAGCAGATCGTTGAAAAGCGCCAATCCTGCCATCGAGTCGGACTGAGGCGACGTACCGAGTCCGAGGTACCGCAATTGGTCGGCTACGACCTCGAGTCCACTCTCGTACATTCCTACTACGAGAATGGCGTCAGGTGATTCAACCATTGACCAGGTCACTTCGTTGTCCAAGACAGTGCGACGGGCTCGTGCACAACGAGCACTGTACCAGTGCCAATTGGGCGACTGACGCTATCGAATGGGCACATTGCTACGGCTGGACGAGCCTACGACTGAAATCTCAGTTGCTTGTCGACAGAGCGTCTAGGTCGGCGGGCGCCGCCTCCACTCTGGAACCGAGCGATCCAGTCACCTTCATCAGGGTGCTCACAAGCGAGAGCCATCGGTCATCCTCCCCCGGGGGGCGGAGCGGACATCGGGCATCGAGTCGACTGAGATTCAGATTGTAGAACGGGTCACCTTGTATGAGCAGATCGAGCCACCTGGACAGAAACTTCTGGGTGTCACTGTTGTAGCCGGAGTAGCCTCGGCTCACGGATTCGTGGTGGGTAAGTTCGGCATGGGGGGTGTAGATGATCCGGTAACCCGCGAGTCCCAGGCGAATACAGAAGTCGACGTCGTTGTAGCCGACTGCAAATTCCTCATCGAACCCTCCCACCTCCTCGAAGACCTCACGTCTAACCAACATGCATGCTGCAGTAACAGCACTATATTGACGCACCATCTGGTCCCATCCAATGTAGGCGAAGCGACCTGGCGGCATCCCGGTGAAGATGTGACCAGCGGGTCCCCCAAACCCAAGTACCACTCCTGCGTGCTGAAGCTTTCCATCTGGATAGACCAGCCGGGCCCCGACCGCTCCCACCTCTAGACGCTGACCATGTTCGACTAACGCGTGCAGCCAACCCGGGGTCGTTGCCTCTATGTCATTGTTCATAAATACGAGCATGTCCGACTCACAAGTTGCTGCCGCAACATTGTTGATGCTGGACCAGTTGAACGCTCCGGGATACTCGAGGAGCCGGGTCCTTGAACGCGTGGCCAGTGTCCGGCAGAGAGCACGGGTCTCTGGGTCCGTGCTCCCGTTGTCGATGAGGACGATTTCGCCGATGTCATAACCAGGATCGCGCTGCAGCGAATCAAGGCACGCCACAGTCAGGGTTGCTTGGTCGCGAAATGGAATTAGAAGGCTCACACTCGGCGAGCCCCGAACTTTGCGCCGCACGTGGTACATGCCCACCGATGGACCATTTTCCACCGTTGCATCCATGCCGCGGCGCTTCACAGCATCTTCGAGCGCGCGGCGACTCGCGAGATGAGCCCATGGCTTCGCATCTGGATCCAGAGCCGCAGAGCCGGAGATCGCCCTCCAGTGGTAGAGGACGTTCGGAATGTGCACCACCCGCCGGGCCAACTCGGTGGCTCGAAGCATCACGTCGTAGTCTTGGCTGCCATCGAAATCTGATCTGAAGCCGCCGATGTGCTCCAAAAGGTCCCGGCGGACGACCAGGAGGTGCCCGAGGTAAGGATACACGAGCAAAAGGTCGGGATCCCAGTCCGGCTTGAACATGGGCAGGAATCGCCGTCCGTCACCATCGAGCTTGTCCTCGTCCGAATAGATCACATCGACGTCGTCCACCGTGGCGATAACTTCTGCCACTTCAGCAAGCGCATCCGTCTCGAGGACGTCATCGTGATCGAGGAGGACTATGAACTCTCCGGTCGCTGCATCAAGTGCCCGGTTCGTGGCCTGCGAGATGCCACCGTTCTTCTCGAGGGTCATCACCTTTATCCGCGCGTCTGACACGACGAACTCCCCGAGCAGCGCGGTCAGCTCTGCATCCGACGATCCGTCGTCACACAGACAAAGTTCCCAATTCTCGTAAGACTGTCCGACCACGGACAGAATGCAGTCCCTCAAGTACCACAGAAGCGGTCTGTAGACGGGGACTACGACGCTGAGCAGGGGTCCGTTCGATGCCAACGGGGCGTTTCCGTCGTTCGAGTCGGCACAATGCATGTCCCAAAGGTGAAGCCAGTGCCAATAGGCCGGAGCGAACCAACCTCCTCCGACGCTCCAATCCTGCTCCTCGGGCACCGGCCGCTCGGGGATCCCCTCGGTCTCAACTAAGCGATCGACCAGCCAGCCGACGGCACCGATCAATGAGGCGTCAGTCGATTCGAATTCGCCTTCGATGGAGGCTCTTGAGGTGCCCGTGTCCGACCCTTTGTCACCCTCAGCCATGAGATGCCCTTCGAACAAGGCCGTCGACCTGCCGGATCGTCCCAAATGGCCAAATCGGCACCCTGAGCTGCTGTAACGCGACGTTCACCGGTAACTCTTCTGCAACAGCCGAGAGGATATCATGAGCCACTGAGGACGACAGTGGATGACAGAGGAGTCAATGGCGGGAGCGTGAATGGCTGAGCGTTCTTGGGGAATCACCCAGCACGGATACAGTCGCATAGGGTGCACGACCCACCGGGCCGAAGAGGACCTGATCGATGCGAGGAGAATCAAGACGTGGCCCGTACTGCGCTAGATCCAAAGGAGAAACTGGGCGGCCCTGCGCCGTCCCGTGAACCCTCACCTTGGGTCCCACTTCCTCCCAAGAGCGCGCGATGGGGTTCCGACAGTCTCGAAGACCTTGATCGCCGTTCTTTCGACTACCTTCATCGACATTGGAGGCTTCCTGGCTCCTTCGATGTGTCTGATGCCAGCATCGGCGTTCGGGCGAAAGTGCTGGCGCTGTTCCGCCAACTCACCTACCGGGTGCTCGTCCGCAACATGCAGAAAGAGAGAGACCTGCTCGCTCCTACCGTTCAGCTAAACCAGACCTTGGAACAGCGGTGTGATGAGATAGCATTGAGCTGCTATCAGCTCAGCCAGGATATGGTTAATCGGCAGGTTGCTGAGGCCCGAAACCAGGCAGAGTTGGCTCTTTGGCTGCACAGAAACCGTCACGCACCATTGCGTGGCAATCAGGAGGTTGGCCCAAAGGGAATCGGACAATCTCTTCAGAATTCGCCAACGCGGGCGTGATGCCACCACGAATGAGCGCTACCAGAGCACAAATGCCAGTGGTGGCGGTACTTGTCGCCCGGTGGGAGGCCAGGTCTGAAGAGGGGTGGGCGACGCGTCAAGTGGCCGGTGCGTTGGCCAATGTCGCTGACGTTCACATCATCACTCCTGACGGTAAAGCTGGTGAATCCGCCGACAGCGTGTTTACCGTCCACCACCTTGGCACTCCCATAAGCCGCTCCCTTGAGCTCCGCAGAGATCTCCTCATCGAGGCCCTTGCTGCATCGGGTTCGACCCGCGATCACCCGAGTTCGCCGCAGTTGTCATCCCTGCTCAACCATGGCTTGATCGAACCGTGGTGGGGCGTCACGCCGCTTCTGGAACGGCTCGGTCCCGACCTGGCCGTTATCGCGGGCCACCAACATGTCGGGGCTCTCGCTGCAATCGACCATTACGATCCGTCCCTCCCGGTCTCACTATTGGCTCTGAGCACTAACGCTGCCAGTGTTGGTCTTCCCAATTCGATGATCTCTTCGAACGTGCCGACTCCGTAATGGCTGTCACAGAGACAGAGCGTGCGTGCGTCGCCGAACTCCATGGAACCGAGCGGGTGCACCGTATCGGTGCGCCTCTAGCCGCAAACGAAAGTGCACTCAGTGAACCAAACCCATGGGTTGGATCCTCGGACTACATCCTCATCCTCACAGACACAGGAAGCGCTGATCCTGAGGAGGAGACCCAGTTGAGCCGCCTTGTCAGTCTTCGCTTCCCCGAAAGACCGATCGCGATCTCCCACTCCGACGGCCTCTTTGTCTGGCATGAGGGCCGTCTCAGCAGGGGCCTGCCGGTCGAGCGCTCAAGCGACCTCGACAGGTTGATGGCTTGGGCCTACATCGCCGTCGATCTTCACCCGGGGCGGTTCTTCGCCCGCCGGTGTGTGATGTCACTCCTCTACCGGACACCGATCGTCGTGCCAAGTCGCAGCCTCGCCCGCGAGCACGCCGAGCGGGGCTGCGGTGGACTCTGGTTTACCGAGCCGGCCGAACTCGCCTGGGATGTTGAGGCCCTGCTCGATCCGTCGATCCGAGCCGCTCTCAGTGCACAGGGTCATTCCTACGCAGAACGCGAATACGGTTCGACTGACGCCTTCATCAGTAGGGTGCTGAAGGCCTGCGGGATGGACAAGCATCACTCTGACTCACGGATCATCGCCTGACAACCTGACGACTGATCCAATCGAAGATGTCAGATCGTCCCGTCGGCGACCGCCTTCTCGATCCAAGGCACAACATCCTCCAGTATCTTATGCAGCCCAGTGGTCGCCTCGAAGCCGAGGACCCGCTTCGCTTTGTCCGTTGAGGGGATGCGGCGCTTGACATCGTGGGAAAAAGGCGGGTCCGAGACATAATCAAACGGAACGTTCGGACCTTTGATCGCAAGCCAGATGGCTCGAGCAAGTTCGAGCACCGTGGTCGATTCGTTCGTCGACAGATTGAAGTCCTCATTGAGAGCATCAGGGTGCTCCATGGCGGTCACGATACCCTCAGCTAGATCGGCACCATAGGTGTAGTGGCGTACCTGCGTTCCGTCTCCCAGGATGTGCAATGGATCCTGACCCTTCAAGACCTTCTGCACAAGGTCTGGCACTACGTGGCTCATCGCCAAGCTTACGTTTCCACTGAGAATTTCGACATCGCCCAAGGCGCGGCGCTCGCCAATCCCCACGCAATTGAAAGGACGCACGATGGTGTACGGCAGGCCGTATTGATCGAAGGCAGCCTTGGCAAAATACTCAACGGCAAGTTTCTGAAAACCGTATGAGGAGATGGGAGGTGGCACCTCCAGTTGCTGCCCTTCGTGTGACGGCCAGGCGTCGGCGGACTCGAACACCATCGAAGAACTGAGGTAGGTGACCTTCTGGAGGCGGCCGCTCTGGTGCGCCTCGATGGCAGCGTCGCAAGAGGATGCGGTAATTCGCTCGTTGGAAGCGAGAAGATCGTAGGCGTAGGTATGAAAATAGGAAATACCACCGATCAATGCCGCTCCAGCAATGAAGTGATCGCAGTCCATCAGTTGCTCGGTCATCAGGTCCACATCACGTGCATCCGCCTCGAGAAAGCGATAACGGGGATGATCGTCATACGACCGCCTCACTGGTCCATATTTCGAATAGTTATCGATCCCGACGACGCTGTGCCCTCGGTCGAGGAGCTCTTTTACAACGTACCCACCGATAAATCCCGCCGATCCTGTGACAAGTACGGTGCTCATTGAGGTCCTCTCTCGTCGGCAGTTATACGGATTTCCTCGATAGGGAGGCTAGGCCCGAAGGCAAACCGCCACCAACGAAGGTAGTGCGGCAGCCAGCTTACGATCTTGAAGTTTGAGACGCCTTGGTTTCTCTCCAGCCAGATGGTTGGCACTTCGGCGACTGGAAGCCGTGCCCGCCTCGCCTTCGCCACCAGCTCGATGCCGATCTCAAACCCTGCACCCGAGGAAATGCCGACCTTGCGGACGAACTCGACATCATAGGCCTTAAACGAGTTGGTGGCATCGCGCGTTCCCACTCGTGCCAGTGCCCACAGCGAAAGACCGGCCATCCTCGACAACATTCCCTTGAGGACCGGTCCACCAACCTGTTGGCCACCCCGTGAGTATCTTGAGGCTGCGGCAATCACGACGCCTCTCTCCACCAATCGCACCATCTGATCGATCTGCTGAGGATCGTCGCAACCGTCGGCCATTGTTACCACGACAACATCCGCAACCGCTCTGTCGATGCCGTATCGAATTGCTTGGGCGGGCCCAGGCTCCACGTCATTGACCAACGCTCTAACTGAGGGGTCTCTCGAGCTGTACTTCTCCACGTAGGGCAGCGTTGTGTCGTCGGCCGAGTCGACGACAACCACGATCTCAGAAGGCAACTGGACGGCCTCTGTCAATCTTCCGAGAACGTTTTCGATTTGAGACCCCTCGTTGAACGCGGGAATCACAATGGAGACTCGGGGCTTCACACCACCACCCCTTTACCCCGCAAATTCCAGATGTCTACGACTGGCTGAGAGATAGCTATATCCGCGTAGGCGCGGTGGGGAGCACCTATCACGATGAGATCCGCGTGGTCCAACACCTGCTCGAGCTGCACGAGGTCGGTATCAACTGTGACGAACGGATCGGTCGTAAGCACATGCGCAGCCCGGACTTTGAGCACCCGCTTCAGCTTGTAGGACAAGCTTGAACGGTTGTCGTCAGACTCACCCTTAAAGGCCATACCCAGGATCCCGACCGTCATCGAGTTCAAATCGAATCGGGCATCAAGCCTTGCAACCAAGTAAAGAGGCAACCCTTCGTTGATCTGCATGCTGGCGTGTCCGAGGGCAAAGCTATTGTTGTTGAACGCAGCGAGCTGCATCGTGTCCTTTAGCAGGCAGGGGCCAGCAGCAAAACCGGGGCCCGGGAGGTCGGCCGCACGTGGGTAGTCCTCGATGACCGCTTGCCGGATCCGCTCATAGTCAAGGCCAAAATCGTTGGCCATCATGTAGAGCTGATTTGCGGCTGCGAACTTGATGTACCGATAGGAGTTGGTGAACAGCTTGGCCAACTCGGCCTCCTCCGGTTCGACCCGAACGATGGTGTCCGTGAGCCGCCGAAAGAGGGTGGCAGCCCGTTCATATGCTCTGTCGGATCGGGCCGAAACGATCTGGGGAAGGGAGTGCAACTCCTCCATCGCGTGGCCCTCTGCAATACGCTCCGGGCAGAATGCCACATCGATCGATTTGCCCAGACGATCGATCAGCCGCTCGACGAGGCGGGTGACGCCGGGAAAGACCGTGCTGCGCAGGACGAGGAGTTGCCCATCGGTCAGGCGGTCCGAGATTGCTTCGATCGCTGCGACGACTGCGTGAGGATCGGGATTGAGGTGCTCATCGACAGGAGTGCCGATGACGACCACCAAGACTTCGCTGTCGCTGATGGTTGACGGCTCGGTCGATGCCGTCAGCATTCCTTTCGCCAGCGCATGAGCCAGAACTTCGGGAGCCCCGGGCTCGAGATGCGGCATCTTGCCGGACCGCACCCGGTCTACGGCTTCCAGATTGGTGTCGAAGAGGGTCACCCGCATGCCCACACCGGCAAACGCCAGACCGAGCGGCAGCCCAACGTGCCCACAGCCCCCGAGGACGGTGATGTCCGAGCCCCACTCTAGGTCCACCGGTACACGGTAGCCAAGCCGTGGACGGCAGACAACCATCGACCATGTTAGGCCACGCTCCGAACCAATCGCAGAGATTTAATCTGCTCGGCTGGGCTCCTTGGAACATTCGAGCACCGCCGTTTTCTCCGCCGGGACGAGGGCTCCGATTTTCTCAAACCATTCCTGATCTTCCCCGGGTTCGCGGAATGAACACCAGGGGAAGACCCGAGTCAGGTTGGGGTTGTAATACGGATCTTCATCCTGAAGGAGGCCCCACCAACGATGCAGGAACTCACCAAAATCGGCCGAATATCCAGAAAGGCCACGACTGACCGACTCGTAATGGGTGAGCTCAGCATGGGGTGTGTAGAGCACCCGGTAGCCGGCCTGGCCAAGTCGGATGCAGAAGTCGATGTCGTTGAAGGCAACGGGGAATACCTCGTCAAATCCGCCCATCTCCTCAAAGACCGACCTACGGACCAGCATACATGCTGCTGTGACTGCGCTGTAGGAGCGAACGACTTGGTCCATGCCAAAATAGCCGTGGCGGCCGGCAGGCATTCCGTTGAAGATGTGTGCGGCGATACCCCCGACTCCCAGGACTACGCCAGCGTGCTGCAGCTTGCCGTCCGGATAGAGCAGGCGCGCTCCCACGGCGCCGATCTCTTGACGCTGTGCGAGTTCGACAAGGGCATGGAGCCAGCCGGCTGAAGTTGCCTCGATGTCGTTGTTCATGAACAGGAGCATGTCGGAGTCGCAGGTGGCAGCAGCAATGTTGTTGATTGCCGCCCAATTGAAGGAGCCCGGATAGTCCAGGACCCTTGTTGCCGATCTGGCCTCAAGGTCGCGTCGCAGTACCCGGCTCTCCGGCTCAATGCTCCCATTGTCGACAAGCACACACTCACGGATCGGGTATCCGGATGACCGGTCAAGCGAGGCGAGACAAGCTACCGTCAGAGCCGCTTGATCCCGATAAGGGATGATGATGCTCACCGTCGGGGATCCATGGATAGCTCGACGGAGGTTGTAGCTACCGAGGAAGCCCCCCTTCTCCACGACGCCATCGATCCCGCGCCTGACTACGGCGTCCTCGAGGACCCTGCGGCTTGCGTCGTACGCCCACGGTTTGGCATCTGGGTCACCAGCCGCTGAACCCGCCACGACCCTCCAGTGGTAAAGAACCCTGGGGATGTGCACGACACGCCGGGCTTGCTCTGTTGCCCTGAGCATAATGTCGAAATCTTGGCTCCCGTCGAATTCGGATCGGAAACCACCAACACGCTGAACCAGGTCGTGACGGATAGCCGTCGCATGACCCAGGTAGGGATAACTGAGCAGGAGTTCAGGGTCCCAGTCAGGTTTGAACTGTGGTTGGTAGGTGCGGTCGATCTCGTCGAGCTTGTCCTCGTCGCTATAGATGACATCAGCATCATCCATCGTGAGCACAACATGTGCGATCTCCGCCAAAGCTTCCGCGTCCAACACATCGTCGTGATCTAGGAGGACGATGAACTCACCTTTAGCTTCAGCAAGGGCGCGGTTGGTCGCCGCCGAGATGCCGCCGTTCTGTTCGAGTGCTAGGGGCTTAATACGCGCATCGCGATCGGCTAAGGCTTCCATCGCCTCAGTGAGCTCCGGCATACCGGAACCGTCATCGCAAAGGAGCAGCTCCCAGCTTCCGTAGGTCTGATCGAGTACTGATTGCACGCATGCCTCGAAGTACCACAGCGAAGGCTTGTAGACGGGAACGACAATGCTCAAAAGGGGACCGTGCGTGGGTAGGTCAGGGATAGGCTCATCAGCCTCGATCCGGGCCAGGTGACAGAGATGCTTCCAGTGCCAATATTGTGTCATCAACTCGGCCGCGTCAGGACCCCAGTTCATCTGGCTCTTGAGCCTGTTCAGTTCCTCCTCCGACCGCTCGAGCTGCTCCAACGTCGGTTGACCCGGTGGCACAAGGAGCTCAGCCAGGCGATCGGCCATCCAATCAAGAGCGGGGGCTATTCCTTGGGTCGACCCCGATTCTGTCATTCTGGTCGGCTTCGGATCTTCCATAGATGGTGAAGGCGTCATTTACTCGAACTCAACACGACTGCGCGCACCCTACCATGGCCCTCCTTGTACATTTTGGACCGCTTCATTACGCGCGAAGTCGTGTCATTCCCCTATTAATCAGGGAACTGCGCCAAGGGATCCACCGGACCGAGCCATCCTCCAAGATTCCCAAGGAGCAGGAGTACGATGCCACTACAGCTCACGGAGGCTCAATCAACATCCGGCCTGACCAGTCGTTGGGTAGTTCTAGGAACGCAAGACTCGGGCACATGCCAGGTTCCTCGGCTATGTGGGCGCCACAGGTACAGTGACTTGGGCCCCTGGGCCGAGCCCGAAAGAAGGAGAATCACATGGAGCCGCCTGAACTCGACCCGGCAGAACTACTTGACAAACTGAGGGCCGAACATCAGGTCCTTTACTGGGCTCCCCTCCCTCCCGAGCAGGTGAGGCGAGCAAGAGAGACGAATCAGGCTCGGAGCCGGACGTCCCTTGAGTACCTCCACCACAACTGGGCTCTTCCGGACAGCTACGATCCCGGTGACGCGAGCGGAGATCTCCGCGGAAAGTTCATCTCACGCTTTGGCCGCCTGACGTTTCGCGTGCTCGGCTCCTATCTGAGGGAGGAACGAGCCCTCCTTTCGCACATGGTGCGCGTGAATGAAGCACTAGAGCAACGTTGTGATGAGCTCACCCTCCGCCTCGAGCAGCTCAACCAGGACATGGTTGATCGCCAAGCGGCCGAGGCGGAGAACCTGGCCAAGCTGGCACTCTGGCTCCATCTCGACTCACCGCCGTCGGCTGACCCCACCGAGATTGAACCCCTCAAGGACACCGCGCCGTCTCGATGAGTGACCGCCCAGTGTCGGCAGTCCTAGCACCTCACTGGGAGACAAGAACTGAGGAAGGTTGGCTCGCGCGTCAAGCGGCAGCATCAGTAGCTGGATTGACTGACGTGCATATCATCACACCTGAAGGAACGACTCCTCGTGTGGCAGCGGATGGGATCTTCCAGGTGCACCGCCTTGCTTCACCCATTACCGAGACAGCCGAGATCCGCCTCGAACTCCTCATCGAAAGTTTGGCCCAGTTGCCCGGCGACCAGCTCTCTCGATCCCCCGACGTGGAGGCTCTGCTCGATCAGGGCCTCGTCGGGCCGTGGCAGGGTGCCACAGCCGTCCTGGACGAGCTCGGTCCGTCGAGGGTGTTGATCGCTGGTCACCGCGAGGTCGGGGCACTGGCGGCGCTGGACCGTCACGATCCCGAGGTCCCGGTGACCCTGCTCGCCCTCGGAACGGATCCGGCGAGCTTGGCCTTTCCCCACTTCGACAAGATGTTCGACCGGTCCGACTCGGTAATCACCGTCACCGAGGCCGAACGGACGGCCGTCGTCGACCACCACGGGAGGCCCGAGGCGGTGCACAGGGTCGGCGCCCCCCTGGGCGCCAACCCGAGCGCCCTCAGTGAGCCGAACACCTGGGTCGGCGAGACCGACTACGTCCTGGTCCTGACCGGGGTGGACGAGGAGGCCGACACCGAGGAGAACGAGCTGGCACGACTCCTCCGGACGCGGTTCCCAGAGAACCCGGTCGGCGTCTCCCACAACGACGCCTTCTGCGCCTGGCGGCACGGCCAGGTCACGAGAGGTTGGCCCATCGAGCGCTCGAGCGACCTCGACCGGCTGATGGCCTGGGCGCGTGTCACCGTCGACCTCCATCCGGGGCGGTTCTTCGCCCGGAGGTGCGTGACCTCCCTGCTCTTCGGGACCCCCATCGTGGTCCCCGAGGCCAGCCGGGCCCGGGAGCACGCCGAGCGGGGCAAGGGCGGTCTGTGGTTCGCAAACGCCGCGGAGCTCGTCTGGAGCGTCGAGGCCCTCCTCGATCAGAAGACAAGGGCTGCGTTCAGTACCCAGGGTCTCTCCTACGCCGAAGAGGAGTACGGCTCGACCGATCGGTTCATCGAGCGGGTTACCAGCGCCTGCGGTCTGGCCACCGACAGGTCGGCTCCGGTCCGTGCCGGAGGCGCCGTCGCCACCTGACCGGGCGTCCCTACTGGGCCAGCAGCTCGGCCACCATCCCGTCGAGGATGTCGGCCTCGGACACGAGGCACCGGTCGAAACCGAACCTCGACATCGCCACGGAGAGGATCAGTGCTCCGCCCACGATGACGTCCTCGCGCCCGGCCACCATGCCGGCGCGGTCCAGCCGGGCCTCGCTGACCTCGCCGGCCAAGGTCTGGTACCAGTCGTGGACCTCGTCGGCGGTCAGGACCGAGTGGTGGATCCGGTCGCGGTCGTACTCGTCGAGTCCGAGGTTGAGGGAGGAGAGCGTGGAGACGGTGCCGGCCAGTCCCACCAGGGTGCGCGCGTCACTGAACCGCGGATGATCGGCCACAACCGCGTCGAGGAGTCCCCCGACGAACGCCTCCGCCTCCTCACGCTCGGTCGCCGTCGGCGGATCGCTCTTCAAGAAGCGCTCGGTGACACGGACGCAGCCCACCTGCAGGGAGACGGCCGAAAGTTCGGAGTCGTCGGGACCGGTCCCGGTCACGAGCTCGGTGGACCCTCCCCCGATGTCGAGGACGAGGAATGGGCCCGGAACGTCACCGAGCTCGGAGACGGCCCCGGCCATCGAGAGTCTGCCCTCCTCGTCCCCGTCGAGCAGCTCGGCGCCGAACCCGGCGACCTCACTGGCCGCCTTCAGGAAGTCGTCCCCGTTGGCGGCATCCCGAGCGGCGGAGGTGGCCACCAGCCGGCCACGGACGACACCGAGCCTGTCCATGACCGAGCGGAAGTCGCGCAGCACCGCCAGGCAGCGGCCGATGGCGTCGGAGGAGAGCTCACCGGTGGCGTCGACACCCTCGCCGAGACGGGTGATGCGCATGGCCCGCTCCAGCGACCGACCCGTCCAGTCGGCCACAAACAGCCGTGTGGAGTTGGTGCCGCAATCGATGGCCGCCACCGGGCCGATTGGGAGCATCCTCCCTTGCTAGCACGGCTCTCGCCAGCATCACCACCCTCGGGTGGCGATGGCCTCCGCCGTGACGGCATCCAGGGTGGGCATCCAGCGAGGGGGACGATGGGTCGGGTGCGGCCCGTTCCGGGGTGTTCAGGAGGGATGGAGGCCGATCTGGCGTGCCGTCCACTCCCCCACCGGATCGTCGGCTCCGGTCAGCCACCAGGCCAGATGGGCGTGCAGACATTTGACCCCCCGTCTGGTGCCACCCACGCCCCCCGAGGGCACCGGCCCTTCGTGGTCCGGTGCGATGAGACTGTCACGCTCCTCGGCGTAGCGGACGTGGGCGGCGGAGATCGCATCCATGGGGACAGCCGCTTCCGCCCGGCGGACCCCGCCGGTCGACTCGAGCGTGCTGACCACCTCGCGAAGCGTGGGGTCGACGAGCCAGTACCGGGTGGGCATGGGCGTCCCGTCGAAGAGGAACGGTTCGTTGGCGATCACCGCCGGCCGGCCGGCCTCGTCGCGCACCACCACGACGAACGCACCGCCGGGTCGGCGTCCCAACAGTTCGGACACGGCCGCGATGTCGGCGTCCGTCACGCCATCGGCACCGGGCGCATCGGATCCGGGTGGGACCCGATCGGTCACTGCCAGAATTCGAGCGTATTGGCCACGCGCCCCCAGAACGAGGACGGACCCCGGGGAGCCGCGGATCCCGGGGAGGCGGCCGTACCGCCCGACCGTGTGGCCGTAGAGGATGACGAGTCGGCCCCTGACGGAGGCGCCTCGGGCAGCCCGGGATCCGGCGACATGTCGGGTGCGTCGGACGGGGCCACCAACGGCTGGTCGCCGGGGTCGCCCGACTCGGAGCCCGCCGGCACCGTCGGCGTCGGCCCATGACTGCCCGACGACGGCAGGACGTCGTAGAGCGTCTGACCCGGCGAGACCAGTTGGTAGTCCTGGCGGGCCAGCCGGTTGATCTCCGTCTTCGAGTTGAGCGCGTGCTCCTGGTCGGCGAGTCGTTTGTTGTCCTGGACGACCTGGTGGAGCTGGGCCGAAGCGGCGGAGAGCTGCTGGTGCTGCGCGAGGAGGCCGGCGGCCGGGAAGCCCACGGCCAGAACGACCAGCGCGCAGAACGCGGCCAACGCCAGTGGGACCCGGTTCCGGCGGACATCCGCCGAGGTGGGCTCCTTCTTCCGCGGACCGGAGTCCTTCCCGGCTGAGGAGGCCGAGCGCCTCCGGGCCGACGATGGCCGCAGCGCGTGGAGCAGCGCGCCGGTGCGCCCCGGTGCCTTCGGGGACGACGGTCCCTTCGCCTGGCCCTTCGGGGCCGTGGTGGCCTTGGTGGACCTCGGTGCCCGCGATCGGCCCGGCCCCCTGGACGGGCGGGGGATCCTCCCCGGCACCGACGCGGCCGACTTCACGGCCCTCGCTGCTTTCGACGGGACCGACCCCTTCGACGACGCGGCGCTCGTGCCCGCCTTGCCGGACTTGTCGGACGGTTCGTCCTTCGGGATCCTGTCGTTGCCGGCACCCGCCTTCACCGGCGTGGAGCCGGCCGCCTTCCTGGCTTTGGGTGGTTTCGTCGTCTTCGGCTGCCTGGACCGCTCGGACGCCTTCGTCTTCGTCTTGGCCGCTTTTCGGTCGCCCTCGTCTGCGACCTTTTTGCGGCGCGATCCCTTGGACGGCGGCGCGACCCTGGTCGAGGCGGTTGCCGGTGACTCCTTGGCGGCCCGAAACGGCTTGGGCGACACATCCTGGGCGCGCTCGGTCGGCTTGCGCTTCGAATGGGCGTGGACCCGGCGGCTCACCCTGGTGCACCCCGTGACGACAACGCCTCGGCGCCCCGGAACGCGGCGCTCTCACCCAGCAGCTCCTCGATGCGCAACAGCTGGTTGTACTTCGACACCCGGTCCGAGCGGGCGGGGGCCCCGGTCTTGATCTGTCCGCAGTTGGTGGCGACGGCCAGGTCGGCGATGGTGGTGTCCTCGGTTTCTCCCGAACGGTGGGACATCACACAGGCGTAGGACGAACGGGTGGCCAACTCCATGGTCCCGAACGTCTCGGTGAGGGTGCCGATCTGATTGACCTTGATCAGGATGGCGTTCGCCGTTCCGGTCTCGATGCCCCGGCGCAACCGCACCTCGTTGGTCACGAAGAGGTCGTCACCGACCAGCTGAAGGCGGTCCCCCAGCGCAGTTGTCAGCTCGGCCCACCCGTCCCAGTCGTCCTCGGCCATGGCGTCCTCCAGGGACACGATGGGATAGCGGCCGACCAGGTCGACCCAGTAGCCGACCATCTCCGACGGCCCGAGGGACCTGCCCTCACCGGTCAGTACGTAATTCCCGTCCTTGTAGAACTCGCTGCTCGCCGGGTCCACGGCGATGGCGATGTCGGTTCCGGGCACCCGCCCGGCAGCCTCGATGGCGTCCACCAGTATCTTCACCGCCTCCTCGTTGGAGGACAGGTTCGGGGCGAAGCCACCCTCGTCGCCCACCGTCGTGGACAGGCCCCGCTTCCGCAGGACGCCGGCCAGGGCGTGGTAGGTCTCCGCCCCCCACCGGAGGGCCTCGGAGAACGACGCCGCCCCCACCGGCATGATCATGAACTCCTGCAGGTCGATCGAGTTGTCGGCGTGCACGCCCCCGTTGATCACGTTCATCATCGGGACGGGCAGGACGTGGGCGTCGGTGCCGCCGAGGTAGCGGAACAGCGGCAGCCCGAGCTCGTCGGCGGCGGCCTTGGCCGTGGCCAGCGAGACCCCGAGGATGGCATTGGCGCCCAGCCGGGCCTTGTTCGGGGTCCCGTCGGCATCGATGAGGGCGAGGTCGATCCCGCGCTGGTCGAGGGCGTCGAGCCCCTCGAGGAGGCCGTCGATCTCGCCGTTCACGTTGGCCACGGCGCCGAGGACGCCCTTGCCCAGGTAACGGTCACCGCCGTCGCGGAGTTCAACGGCCTCGAAGGTGCCCGTGGAGGCCCCCGACGGGACGATGGCCCGTCCGACCGATCCGGAGTCGAGGACCACCTCGACCTCGACGGTGGGGTTGCCACGGGAGTCGAGAACCTCCCGGCCGATGACCTGCTCGATGATGCTCACGGTACGTAGTCACTCCTGTCGCTGTCGACCAAAAGTTACCACCCGGGACCTCCGCCACCTGGGAATTCACTCCTTCGCTCCGACCGGTTCGGACGCGAAGGGTGGTGGCGGACCCGACGGCACGGACCGACGGACCGCTCGTCAGCCCCGCTTCTCGACGGTCTCGCGGAACCGGGCGGCACGCGTCCGCAATGCCGTCTCCGGATCGATCCCGAGGCTCCGCGCCACGCTGACCAGCGCGAAGAGAAGCTCCCCGACCGCCGCGGCATCCCCGGGAAGGCCCCCCTCCCCGTCAGACCCCACGTTGACCGGCCCGTCCCCACGTCCCAGTGCGGAGACCCCTTCGGCCACCCGGGCCGCCTCGTCGGCCACGTCCGGGAGCACCATGCCGACGGCGAGCGCCTTGCGCTGCAGCTTGGCCGTCAGCGCCAGTGCCGGCAGCGCGGCGGGGATTCCCTCGGTCACACTGGTGCGGTTCTTCTCCACCAGCTTGCGCGCCTCCCAGCTGGTGGCCACCTCCTCGGCGGACTCGGCGGTCACGTCCCCGAAGACGTGGGGATGACGCGAGACCAGCTTGTCGTGCACCCCACGGGCCACGTCGGCCAGGGTGAACCGGCCCCCCTCGGCCGCCAGGGTGGCGTGGAAGTACACCTGGAAGAGCAGATCGCCCAGCTCCTCTTCGAGATGGGCGACGGCCTCGTCCTCGGCGGCCGCCGATCGGCCCGGCGGACCGGTGCCGTCGACCTCGGCCACCGCGTCGATGGCCTCGAGCACCTCGTAGGACTCCTCGAGGAGGTGACGGGCCAGCGAGCCGTGGGTCTGGGCACGGTCCCAGGGGCAGCGGGCCCGGAGGGTGTGGACCAGCTCGTCGAGCCGGACCAGTTCGGTGCCGACGGGATCGGCCAGCTCGGGGATCCACAGAGCGGTGAGATGGTCCGGCGTGAACGACCGGTCGAGGTCGTGCCAGTCCACCTCCCAGACTGCCTCGTCGTCGAGGCCGAGATGGTGCAGCACCGTAACCGGTCGTGCGGGGGCCCGGTCTACCGACAGTTTGATGCCTGACATCACCTCTCTGTTCCAGCACTGCGCCACGAGCAGGGGGCCGCGCTCCCCGGCGGCATCGACGGCGAAGGACTCGCCGTCCACAACCCGCACCCCCGCAGAGACCGGATCCACTCCCAGACGGTCGTAGGCGAGGTCGAGGAAGGAGACGGCCGGATGGACGGCGACCCGGACACGACCGTCGAGGACGGCCGGGTCCTCGCGCAACAGGGCGACCGTCCGCTCCGCCACCATGGGAGAGCCCGGAACGGCGTAGACCACCGGGCCGCCGGCACCGGCCAGGGCGGCCTCGATGAGGTCAGAGACGATGGCCCGGTAGACCTCGTCGAAGGTCTCGCCGTGCTCGTAGTGGTGGTCGAACGCCAGGGCCCCGTCGATGGCGGCCGCCGACGGATGGCGTCTGGTCCGCAGGAAGACGACGTCGGCCCTCTCCATCAGCGCCAGCGCCCCGGAGGTGATCAGGTCGGGACCGGCCGGACCGAGGCCGATCACGTGGATCCAGGCCGGGCCGTCGCTGTCCGGCGTCATTCCGGCCCCACCCGGACTCGCGTCAACCGCCGTCGGAGCTGCCCGAGCCCGAGGTGTCGGTTCCCAGGCCCGAGAGGCTGCGCGAGGAGGTCGATCCCCCCACCGCGGGCAGGAGGAAGCGGGGCGGCGGCCCGACCGGCGGGACGACGACCAAACCCCTCCAGGTGCCGTACTGAGGGTTGACCGAGACGTCGGCGGTGCGGGCGAAGGCCACGATCTCCTTGCTCACCCTGTCGACGTTGGTCGTGGTTTGGAGCAGTTCCCTTCGCACGACCGAGGTGGCCGACGACAGCGGCGCGACCTGCTCGCTGGTCACCTCGTAGATGTACCACTGGTCCGAGACCTGAACGGGCGTGATGGGCACACCGGCGGTGATGGACTGCACACCGAGGTCCTGTTCCACCTGGGACAGCGTGTAGTCGCACCCGAGGGCGCCGCCGGCCGCCTTGGTCTGGGTGTCGAGCGAGCTGGCCTCCGCCACGGAGGCGAAGGAGGCTCCGGCGTTGATCTGGGCCACCAGCTGGTTGGCATCGGCCTGCGTGGCGGTCACGATCCTGCTGACGCAGACCGTGGTGAACAACGGCAGGTTGGCGTTGTAGAAGCTCTGGACCGCCGCGGGCGAGAGGTCGGCCCCGCTGGCGAGGAGCTTCTCGTCCACGGCCTGGTTGAGGATCTGGCTGGCCGCCACCGATGAGGGGAGCGCGTTGAGCAGCTCCTGGCCGGTGATGTCCTGCCCGTTGGAGAGCTGGCAGTAGGAAACGGTCCCCTCGGACTGGGAGCTCTCCACCTGCTGGCTGATCTCGCCGTCGAGGGTGGACTCGAAGTCGGACTTGGCCGTGGCCAACTCGGAGGACCCGACGGCGATGCCTTTGGAGGTGGCGTACTGCTGGGCCAACAGATCCCCCACCTGGTTGTTGAGCACGGCGTTGACGAAGGACATCGAATAGGTGCCCGCACCACCCGTCCCCTCCCCGTCGAACGTCGTCAGGTTGGCGTTCTCCAGCTGGAGCAGGCAGCCACCGGCCACGGTGGTCTGGAGGGCGTGCAGCTGGGTGTTGAGGCTGGACACCGAGATGCTGGCCCCGTCGGCCGAGGCCGCGGTGGGCGTGACCTGGCAGGCCGACAGCACGGCACCGGTGGCGATCACGGCGAGGGCGGCGGCGGCCCCGTGGAGATGGCGCTTCACGGCGGCGATGCTATCGGCTGGCGGAAGCGCCCCTGCTGCGGCCCAGGAGGCCATCAGGTGGGGACCGGTGCCGGCACCAGCTCCTTCAGGAGACCGACCAGCGCGGCGGCGTACCCCGAGCCCTTGGCCGGTGGGACCACGGGCACCAGCAGCCGGTGCTGCTCGGTCTGGTAGGTGGCCCCCGGAGCCAACCGCCGGAGCCGGATCTCGGCCGACGCCGGCAGTGTGATGGGCGACAGCTTGACACTGGCGCGCTCGTTGGGCCCGCGGCCCATGCCGGTGCGGGGTGGGGTCACCGCGAGGTCGGTGACGCCGAGGCGCAGGCACTCGACCCGCAACCGGGCCACGTCCAAGAGTGCGGCTGCCGGGGCGGGGAGGGGGCCGAACCGGTCCTCCCACTCGGTCCGGACGTCGTCGACCTGCTCCTCGGACCGGACGCCGCTGAGCCGGCGGTAGGCCTCGAGCCGGACGTCCTCGGCCGCCACGTACGAGGCGGGCAGGTGGGCGGCGTCGGGCAGGTCGAGGGAGAGGTCGACCGGCTTGGGCCGGGCCTCACCCTTCAGCTCGGACACCGCCTCGGAGACCATCTGCACGTAGAGGTCGTAGCCGATGGCGGCGATGTGGCCGGACTGGTCGCGACCGAGCAGATTTCCGGCCCCCCGGATCTGGAGGTCCCGGAGGGCGATCTTGAATCCGGACCCGAGCTCGGTGTGGTCCCCGATGGTGCGCAGCCGCTCGTAGGCCTGCTCGGACAGCACCCGGTCAACCGGGTGGAAGAGGTAGGCGTAGGCCCGCTGGCCGGCCCGGCCCACGCGACCCCGCAGCTGGTGGAGCTGGCCCAGGCCGAGCAGGTCCGCCCGGTCGACCACCAGGGTGTTGACCGTCGGCATGTCGATCCCCGACTCGATGATGGTGGTGCACACCAGCACGTCGTAGCCCCCCTCCCAGAAGTCGAGCACGACCTTCTCCAGCGATCCCTCGTCCATCTGGCCGTGGGCAACGGCCACCCGGGCCTCGGGGGCCATACGGTGCACGCGCTCGGCCACGGCGTCGATGTCCTGGACCCGGTTGTGGACGTAGAACACCTGACCCTCCCGCAGGAGCTCGCGGCGGATGGCCTCGGAGGCGGCCCCTTCGTCGAACTCACCGACATGGGTGAGGATGGGGCGCCGGGCGGCCGGCGGGGTGTTCACCATCGACAGGTCGCGGATGCCGGTCAGCGCCATCTCGAGGGTGCGGGGGATCGGGCTGGCGGTGAGGGTGAGGACGTCGACCCCTTCGGCCAGTGCCTTGATCGACTCCTTGTGGGAGACACCGAAGCGCTGCTCCTCATCGACCACCAGCAGGCCGAGCTTCTTGAACGTGACGTCGCCACCCAGCAGGCGGTGGGTCCCGACCACCACATCCACCGACCCGTCGGCCAGACCGGCCAGCACCTCTTTCGCCTGGGCGTTCGTCAGGAACCGGCTCAGCAGCTCCACCTTCACCGGGAAGGGCGCATACCGGTCGGCGAAGGTCTGGGCGTGCTGACTGGCCAGCAGGGTGGTCGGGACCAGGACCGCGGCCTGGTAGCCGTCCTGGACGGCCTTGAACACCGCCCGGATGGCCACCTCGGTCTTCCCGAAGCCCACATCCCCGCAGACCAGCCGGTCCATGGGCTGGGGCCGCTCCATGTCCGCCTTGACCTCCTCGATCGCCCGGAGCTGGTCGGCGGTCTCCACGAAGGGGAACGACGACTCGAGCTCGGCCTGCCACGGGGTGTCAGGCCCGAAGGCGTGACCCGTGACCTGGAGCCGCCGCCGGTAGAGGGCAACCAGTTCCTCGGCGATCTCGTGGACCGCGGCCCGGGCCTTGGACCGCGCCCGCTGCCACTCGGAACCACCCAGCCGGCTGACCGTCGGCGAATCGCCGCCCGCGTAGGGTGTCAGCGCCTCGATCTGGTCCGTGGGCAGGTACAACCGGTCACCGCCCCGGTACTCGAGGAGGAGATAGTCACGCGTGGCTCCCCCCATCGTCCGGGTCACCATGCCGCCGTAGGTGGCCACACCATGCTGTCGGTGGACCACGTAGCTGCCGAGCGCCAGGTCGTCGAAGAAGCCGTCGACCGGGCGGGCCCTCGTCCGCGCCTGCCGGTGGGGTCGGCGCCGTCCGGTGACGTCCGACTCGGCGAGCAGGGCGACCCGGGCGCCGGGCAGCACGAAGCCGCGGTCGATGGCGGCCACCACGATGCGGGCGCCCGGTGCCGCCAGGTCCGTGGCCCCGGCCGCAGCCACCGGCACGGTGACCCCCTCTTCGGCGAGGATGCCGGACAGGCGCTCCGCTCCACCGGACGTCGACGAGCACAGGACGACCGCGTAGCCGTCGTCGACCAGCACCGACACCTGCGAGGCCAACTTCTCCCCCACCCCGAGGATCGGCTCCCAACCCCTGCTCTCGACGAGCGGGATGTCCGGGCCCTCGGCCGTCGGGACCAGCGAGACCACGCCCGCCGACGTCTCGGTCAGCAGCCGGTCGAACGGTACGTGCAGCCGCGGTGCCCCCTCGCCGGCCTCGAGCCCCCAGGTCGAGGCCAGGGCGTCGGCGAGGGCAGCCTCCTCGTCCAGCAGTTCACCGGCCCGGTCCCGTACCCGGCGCGGCTCGACCAGCACGACCACCGCCCCGTCGTCCAGCAGGTCGGTCACCAGCTCCTCACCGTCGGCCAGCCACGGGAGCCACGACTCCATTCCGTCGAACTGCTCGCCGTCGGCCAGCTGTTCCCACTGGTGCCTCCCCCAGGGGGCGGTCCCCACCAGCTGGGCGGCCCGCTTCTGCATCGTCTCGTCGGCCACCAGCTCCCGACAGCCGAACAGCTCGACATGGTCGAGGTCGGCGACCGACCGCTGATCGGACACGTCGAACCGGGTTAGCCGGTCCACCTCGTCGCCCCACAGGTCGATCCGGACCGGGTGGTCCGCCGTGGACGGGAACACGTCGACGATGCCCCCGCGCACGGCGAGCTCCCCCCGGTGCTCCACGAGGGACTCGCGCCGGTAGCCCATGGCCACCAGCTGCCCGGTCAGCTGTCCGACGTCGACGCGGTCACCCCGGGCCACGACGACGGGACGGGCGGCCGTCCTCCACGGGCCCAGCCTCTGGAGCAGGGCCTTGATCGGGGCCACCACGATGTCCGGTCCAACCGCGGGCTCCGTTCCGGCCTGCCCCGCCAGTCGCCAGAGCAGGCGGAGCCGGTGGCCCATCGTCGAGACGTCGGGGCTCACCCGTTCGAACGGGAGCGTCTCCCAGGCCGGGAACACCTCGACGCTTCGAGGGCCGTTCTCGGTCTCCGCGCCGTCCCCCGTGCCGCCACCACCGTCGTCCTCCGGGCCGGTGAAGGCGCTGAGGTCATGGGCCAGCTGCTCGGCCGCCGCACCTGTCGGGGTCACCACCAGCACCGGTCGCCGGCTCCCCAGGCCGACCAGTCCGGCGAGGACGAAAGCCTGGGCCGGCGTGGCCACCGCCAGCGTGGCGTTGGACGCGCCGATGACCCGCGTCATGGCGGGCTCGTTGCGTAGCAGGGGGGGCAGCGAGCGGAGGCTCACCCGCTCAGGGTACCGGGCGCCACCGCCCGGGCCGGCGGGTCGGCGTCGAGCGGGGCACCGATGCCGGACCGACCGGGGAGGTGGAGCGTTCAGCCGGCGTTGAAGCGGTTCATGGCTGCTTCGGCGCCGTCGGAGACGATCAGTTCGACGGCATCGGCGGCCTCGCCGATGGCCTCCACCAGGAGTGCTCGCTCGGCGGCCCCTGGTCGTTTGAGGACGTAGTCGGCCCCGGTCTGGCGTCCGGGAGGTTTGCCGATCCCGACCCGGACCCGAAGGTAGTCGTTCGTGTGCAGATGGCTGTCGATCGACTTGAGCCCGTTGTGTCCGGCATTCCCACCGCCGGACTTGACCTTGACCCGGCCCGAGGGCAGGTCGAGCTCGTCATGGATCACGATCAGGGTGGCATCCTCCCCGCCCCGGCGGACGAGAGGGGCGACCGCCCGACCCGAATCGTTCATGAAGGTCAAGGGGACAGCGAGGAGCACCCGGCGATCGCCGATCCGAACCTCACAGGCTTGGGCGAACAAGCCCTTTTCCGACTTGAGACGGCCGTGGTGGCGGACGGCCAGCTCGGCGACGGCCTCGGCACCGACGTTGTGGCGCGTGTTGACGAACTCGATGCCGGGGTTCCCCAGCCCGGCCACCACGAAGTCCGCCGGCGTCCCTGTGCGAGCGCCGGCCGGCGCGCGCCGGTTTCGCAGCAGGACTTAGCCTTCCGAGGACTCGGCGTCGCCCGCAGTCTCGGCGGACGGAGCTTCGCCGGCCTCGGCGGCCGCCGCAGCGGCTGCGGTCTCGGCCTCCTCCTCGGCGGTGGCCTGCACCCTGGGCGGCTGACCGGCGACCACGGTGGCCTCGGGGTCGGTCTCGAGCTCGACACCCGCCGGAATGGTGATGTCCGAGACGTGCAACGAGGCACCGATGGTCAGCTCCGAGATGTCGATGTCGACCGAGGGTGGGATGTCGGCCGGCCTGGCCTTGATGGCCAGGGTGAACAACTGCTGGTCGACGACCCCGTCACCGTGGTGCACCTCGATGGGCTCGCCGACGAGGTTGATGGTCACCTCGGCGGAGATCAGTTCGTCCCGGCGGACGATCTGGAAGTCCACGTGAGTCACCACGTTCCTGTACGGGTGGTGCTGGATGTCGCGGGCCAGGGTGAGGAAGTTCTTCCCGTCGACCTCGAGGGAGAGGAGCGTGTTCAACCCGGCCTCGCCGGACAGGGCGATCTGGAAGTCGCGGGCGCCGACGGCCACCGGGATGGGATCGGCTCCGTGGCCGTAGACGACGCCGGGGATCTTTCCCGCAGCACGCAGACGACGGGTCGACCTCGATCCGATCTCGCGACCGGCTTCGGCGGCAAGGGTGACTTCGGGCATGCGAGAACTCCTCAGGGGATGCTGACACGGGGGCAGGGACGCTCCGGCCGGACCGGGCCCGGGAGGGCTGCGGGCGGGCGACCTCTGCTGACGGGCCTCCATGATAGACGAGCCCGAGGTCGATGGGCCACAGCGGGGCGACCCGGACCCAAAGGGAGGGACCTCTTCATCTCGCCCGTCCGAAGGGTCCAGGGAGCGTCCCGGAACTAGCATCGTGCCGTCCGATTCCCCCGACACGAACGTGGAGCCGGCAGTGACCCTCGAGCAGTTCCCGGTCGAAGCCGGGCACATCCTCGCCTTCGCCAACGCCCTCGGAGACGACAATCCCGTCTACCGGGACGAGGCGGCGGCAGCGGCTGCCGGGCTCGATGGCATCATCGCCCCGCCCACCTTCGTCGTGGCCGGGGCCCACTTCGACCCGGACTACCCGCTCCGGCCCACCATCGGCGAGCCGTGGTTCGGCTCGGGGCGCGAGCCGACCGGGATGGCATCCGGCCGGGACGGCCCACCGGGTGCGGGCTCCGCCCCGGCCGTCGGGACCACGTCGGGGGAGACCGCCCTCCATGCCGAGCAGCACTTCGAGTACCACCGGACGCTGCGTGCGGGCGACGTCCTGACGGCCACCGCGCACGACGGTCGGACCTGGCAGAAGGAGGGGCGACGGGGTGGGACGATGCACTTCACCGAATTCGTGACCGAGTACCACGATGCCGGGGGCGAACTGGTGCTGACCTCGAGGACCGTCGCCGTCCGGATCAGCCGTCCCGAGAGGTCCCACTGACATGGCCCTCTCGGGCGCGGACGCCCCCGTGGGCACCGTGTTCGAACAGGTGGTGGTGGACAATCTCACTCGCACCCAGATCGTGCAGTATGCCGGTGCCTCGGGGGACTTCAACCCCCTCCACACCGACGAGATCTTCGTGACCAAGGTGGCCGGGTTCCCCTCGGTGTTCGCCCACGGGATGCTGACCATGGGCCTGACCGGTCGGATGCTGACCGACACGGTCGGTGACGGGAGACTGGTCCGGTTCGGGGGGAGGTTCCGGGCCCAGGTCTGGCCGGGAGACACCCTCACCGCCCGGGCCGAAGTCACCGGGGTCGGGGGCGACACCCCGATCATCGAGCTGGCCGTCTCGACCACCAATCAGGACGGGCTGGAGGTCTTCACCGGGAGTGCCGCCGCGGTCATCGATCCCTGACCACCGACGTCGGAGGCCCGGTCCCCGGACCCGTCAGGCGAGGTTCTCGCCCCCGAAGATCTCCGACACCGAGGTGTCCTCGAAGACCGCGTCGATGGCATCGGAGATGAGCCGGGCGACGGACAACACCTCGAGCTTGTCGAAGCGGCGGTCCTGGGGGATGGGCAGGGTGTTCGTGACCACCACCTTGCTGAGCGCCGAGTTCTTCAGTCGGTCCACGGCGGGATCGGACAGCACGGCGTGGGTGGCCATGCACCACACCTCGGCGGCACCGCGGTCGGCCAGGAGGTCGGCGGCGGCCACGATGGTGCCGGCGGTGTCGATCATGTCGTCGATGAGCACACACTGGCGGCCGTCGACGTCACCGACGACATGCAGCGCCTCGACCTTGTTGACCTCGCCCTTCAGTCGACGCTTGTGCACCACGGCGAGGTCGGCGGTCAGGTGCTGGCTGAAGCGCTCGGCCACCTTCACCCGGCCGGCATCGGGGGCGACGACGACGAGGTCGTCGCTGCGTTGGGTCCGGAGGTAGTCGACGAGCACAGGTGCTGCCGTCAGGTGATCGAAGGGCACGTCGAAGAACCCCTGGATCTGCCCGGAGTGGAGGTCGACACTGACCACACGGTCCGCGCCGGCCACCGAGAGCATGTCGGCCACGAGCTTGGCGGTGATCGGTTCACGCCCCGAGGCCTTGCGGTCCTGGCGCGAGTAGCCGTAGTAGGGGCAGACGGCGGTGATGCGCTTGGCCGACGCCCGCTTGGCGGCGTCGATCATGATCAGGTGCTCCATCAGCGAATCGTTGACCGGTCCGCAGTGGGTCTGGATGATGAAGACGTCGCTGCCGCGGATCGACGTGTCGAAGCGACAGTGGATCTCCCCGTTGGCGAACTCGCGGAGATTGGCCTCGCCGAGTTGCACCCCCAACTGGCTGGCCACATCCCGTGCCAACTCGGGGTGGGATCGGCCCGAGACCAGCTCCAACCGGCGGCGCGGTGTGAATTCCATACCCATGACGCTACCGCTCCCTGATCGGTGGGCCGCCCACGGCCGGACCCACGGTTACGCCCCTCCTGGGCCGGTGGGACCGTTACGGCCCACGACCGTGCCGGCCGGCACCTCGCTCCCCTCCTCGAGCACCGCAAAGGGCCCGACCCGGGCCTCCGGCCCGATCACCGCTCGCCGGCACACGCTAGAGGCGACGACGGCCCCCTCGCCGACCACCGTGTCCACCAGATGGGCCTCGGGCCCTAGTTCGGCGTGGGAGCCGATCACACAGGATCCCTGGAGGATCACGCCGGGAAGCAGGACCACGTCCGGCTCCAACACGACCTCGACGTCGATGTAGGTGCGTTCGGGGTCCCACATGGTGACCCCACGGCGCATCCAACGCTCGTTGATACGGTCCCGCAGCTCGGCCTCGGCCACGGCCAACTGGGCGCGGTCATTGACCCCCGCCACCTCCATGGTGTCCTCGACCACGACCGAGCCCACCTTGTGGCCGGCCTCGTAGAGCACGCCCACCACGTCGGTCAGGTAGTACTCCCCCTGGGAGTTCGACGGGCTCAATCGCCGCAACGACGGGGCGAGCACACTCCTTCGGAAGCAGTAGATCGACGTGTTGACCTCGTGTACCGCACGTTCCTCTTCGTCGGCGTCCGACTGTTCGACCACCCGCGCCACCGAATCGTCCCGACCCCTCACCACACGCCCGTAGCCGAACGGCTCATCGAGCACGGCGGTCAACAAGGTGGCGGCCGCGTCGGTGGCCCGGTGATGGTGGACCAGCGCCGCCAGGCTGGCCGGCCGCAGGAGCGGTGTGTCGCCGGGAAGCACCACCACGTCCCCGTCGTCGTCACCCACGTCGTCGGGGAGCCCGGTGAGCGCCACGGCCATCGCGTCGCCCGTCCCCCGCTGTTCCTCTTGCTCTACGAACTCGATCTTCATACCCGGCGGAGCGTGTTCGACGAGTGTCTTGGTCACCCAGTCGGCCCGGTGGCCCACCACCACCACCACCTGGGAGACCGAGAGCCCGGCCAGGGCGTCGAGCACATGGAGCACCATCGGGCGGCCGCACAGGCGGTGGAGGGGCTTCGGACGCGACGAGCGCATGCGGGTGCCCTCCCCCGCGGCCAGCACCACCGCGGACAGCTGCCGGCCCGAGAGTCGCCGTCCAGGTGGGCCCTCCCCCTGCCGGCCGGCGGCCACTCGTCACCGGGTCCCTGGGGGTAGGTGCGGATCACCATGGGAGGCCGGAGCCCGCCATCTGCTCCCGGGTTGGACCGGCCACGTCACGCGGTGCGAACGTCATGGGGCCTATTCTTCCCACGTCGGGGTGGCCAATGCGACCCGACTTCGAACCGAGCAGCTCAGCACCCCACCATGCCCGTCCTCACCACCAACGTCGACACGAACTCGGAGGCCTTCCGGGCCAACCACCGCGCCCTCGTCGACGCCTTGGACGGCGTCGACGAACAACTGGCCGCCACCAGGGCCGGAGGCGGGGAGCGTTACGTGGAGCGCCACCGGTCACGGGGCAAGCTCCCGGCCCGGGAGCGGATCGAGCTCCTGGTCGACCGGGACTCCGCCTTCCTCGAGTTGGCCGCCCTCGCCGCCTGGGGCACCGAGTACCAGGTGGGCGCGTCCTCCATCGTCGGGATCGGGGTGATCGAGGGCACGGAATGCCTCATCTGCGCCCACGACCCCACGGTTCGGGGCGGTGCCATGAACCCCTACTCCTTCCGCAAGGGGGCCCGGGCCTCGGACATCGCCCTGCAGAACCGGCTGCCCGTCATCAATCTGGTCGAGTCGGGCGGTGCCGACCTGCCGGCCCAGGCGGAGCTGTTCATACCCGGCGGACGCGCCTTTCGCGACCTCACCCGCAGCTCGGCCGCGGCCGTGCCCACCGTGGCCCTGGTGTTCGGCAACTCGACGGCCGGCGGGGCCTACGTGCCGGGGATGAGCGACTACATCGTGATGATCGAGCAGCGCTCGAAGGTCTTCCTCGGCGGCCCGCCGTTGGTCAAGATGGCCACCGGCGAGGAATCGACCGACGAGGAGCTGGGTGGTGCCTCGATGCACGCCCGGGTGTCCGGCCTGGCCGACTACCTGGCCGTCGACGAGTGGGACGCCATCCGGTTGGGCCGCCAGATCGTGAGCCGCCTCAACCACCGCAAGCTGGGCCCGGGACCCACCGAGCCGGCCGATGAGCCGGAGTACGACCCGGCGGAGCTGCTCGGCATCGCGTCGGCCGACCCCAAGGTCCCCTTCGACCCCCGTGAGGTGCTGGCCCGGGTGGTCGACGGGTCGAGGTTCGACGAGTTCAAACCGCTCTACGGCAGCAGCCTGGTGACCGGATGGGCGTCGATCCACGGCTACCCGATCGGCGTGCTGGCCAACCACCGGGGCGTCCTGTTCTCCGAGGAGGCCCACAAGGCCACCCAGTTCATCCAACTGGCCAACCAGATCGACGTGCCGCTGCTCTTCCTCCAGAACACGACGGGGTACATGGTGGGCAAGGAATACGAGCAGGGCGGGATCATCAAACACGGGGCGATGATGATCAACGCCGTGTCCAACTCCTCGGTCCCGCACCTCACCGTCAACATCGGCGCCTCCTACGGTGCGGGCAACTACGGGATGTGCGGTCGGGCCTACGACCCCAGGTTCCTGTTCGCCTGGCCCAATGCCCGGTCCGCGGTGATGGGACCGGCCCAGCTCGCCGGTGTGCTGTCCATCGTTGGCCGCCAGTCGGCCGCCTCCAAGGGCGTCCCGTTCGACGAGGAGGCCGACCGGGCCATGCGGGAGCTGGTGGAGGCCCAGATCGAGGCGGAGTCACTGCCGCTCTTCCTCTCGGGCCGCCTCTACGACGACGGCATCATCGATCCCCGGGACACCCGGACCGTCCTCGGGATCTGCCTCTCGGCCATCGACAACCAGCCCATCGCCGGCACCCGCGGCTACGGCGTCTTCCGGATGTGAGGCCGGTCCGATGAGCACCTACGCACCCATCAGGACCCTGCTCGTGGCCAACCGCGGGGAGATCGCCCGGCGCATCATGAGGACCGCACGGGCCATGGGCATCACCACGGTTGCCGTCCACTCCGATGCCGACCGGGCGAGCCCGCACGTGGCCGAAGCCGACCTCGCCGTCCGGCTGCCCGGCGACTCGCCGGCCGACACCTACCTCCGCTCGGCCCTGATCCTCGACGCCGCATCCCGGAGCGGGGCCGACGCCATCCACCCCGGCTACGGATTCCTGTCCGAGTCGGGGGACTTCGCCCGGGTGGTGACGGGTGCGGGCTACGTCTGGGTGGGCCCACCGCCCGCCGCCATCGATGCCATGGGCTCGAAGATCGGCAGCAAGGAGATGATGCGGGAGGCGGGGGTGCCCACCCTCCCCTCGATCACCGTGGCCGGCGACCGGCTGCCGGACATCCTGGCCGCTGAGGACCTGGGGTGGCCGCTGCTGGTGAAGGCGTCCGCCGGCGGAGGTGGCCGCGGCATGCGGATCGTGTGGGGGCCGAGCGAGCTGGCCGAGGCGGTGGCCGGCGCCCGGCGGGAGGCCCAGTCGGCCTTCGGGGACGGCACCGTCTTCCTCGAGCGCTACCTTCGCGAGCCCCGGCACATCGAGGTGCAGGTGCTGGCCGACGCCTACGGGAATACGGTCGCCCTCTTCGAGCGCGAGTGCAGCATCCAGCGCCGGCATCAGAAGATCGTGGAGGAGGCACCGTCGCCGTTCGTCACCCCCGAACTCCGGGCCCGCCTCGTCGAAGCGGCGGTGACCGCCGCCGACGAAGTGGGCTACGTCAACGCCGGGACGGTCGAGTTCGTGGTGGACGAGGTCGGGGAGCCGTACTTCCTCGAGATGAACACCAGGTTGCAGGTGGAACACCCGGTGACCGAGGCGATCACCGGCCTCGACCTGGTCCGGCTCCAGCTGCTGATCGCCGGCGGCGCTGCGCTGCCGCCCGAGGTCCACACCGCGGTTGCGGCCGGGCCACAGGGGCACGCCATCGAAGCCCGGCTGTACGCCGAGGACCCCGCACGCGGGTGGCTGCCGTCGACAGGGAGGCTCCACCGCTTCGAGGTGGGCGGGGACGACGCGGTCGACGGGCCGGCCACCGGCGTGACGGTCCGGGTGGACAGCGGGTTCGAATCCGGGAACGACGTCAGCCCCCACTACGACCCGATGCTGGCCAAGGTCGTGGTGCACGCCCCCACCCGGGCCGAAGCCGGCACCACGCTGGCCACCACCCTGGCCCGGGCACGCATCCACGGGGTGACCACCAACCGGGACCTCCTGGTCCGCATCCTCCGTCACCCGGCCTTCGTTGCCGGCGGCACCGACACCGGGTTCCTCGAGCGCCACGGGCTCCAACGTCTCGCTGCGCCGCTCGCCGATCACGATGCCGTCCGCCGGCACGCGGTCGCCGCCGCCCTGGCTGCACAGGCCCGACGCCGCGCCGAGGACCGTGTGCAGCCGACCATCCCCTCCGGCTATCGCAACAACCCGTCTTCCCTCCAGCAGACCTCCTACGAGGCCGGCGAGGACACGGTCTCGGTCGGCTACCGGTTCGACCCCCGCGGCCGGTCCCTGGTCCGTGTCGAGGTCGACGGGGCCGAGTTCGACGCGGAAAACGCAGAGGCGGACCCCGGGACCGTCGCCTTCTACGCCGACGGTGTGCGGCGTCGGTACCTGGTCGATCAGCACGGGCCGACGATCTTCGTCGACGGTCCCGACGGGAGCTCGGTCCTCCACGAGCGGGCCCGGTTCCCGGCGGCCGCCGACCAGGTGTCCGCGGGATCGGCGTTGGCCCCGATGCCCGGCGGTGTGGTCCGTGTCGTGGTCGCCGAGGGCGACAGGGTGGACCAAGGGCAGCTCTTGGTGGTGCTCGAGGCCATGAAGATGGAGCACGCCGTCCATGCCGCGGCGGCCGGCACCGTCACCGCCGTGGAGGTGGCCGAGGGCGACCAGGTCGAGACCGGCCGGATCCTGGTGGTCGTCGAGGCCGACGGCTCCGGTGGAGAGGATCCCCGCCCGGGCGAAGCCGCGGAGCAGGAGCCCGAGGGAGTCGAGGACGGGGCTTCCGGCACGGACGGGGTACCCGACGCGGACAACGGAGAGGACCGAGGCGGTGCCGACGGCCTCGATGGCCCGGAACGGGAACCGGCACATGACCGGCCGACGGACCGGACATGACCGCGCCGCTGCGCATCGCCAACTGCTCAGGCTTCTACGGCGACCGGTTGTCGGCCGCCCGCGAGATGGTGGACGGGGGCCCCATCGACGTCCTCACCGGCGACTGGCTGGCCGAGCTCACCATGCTCATCCTCTGGAAGGGCTACCAGCGCGACCGGACCCGAGGGTGGGCCCACACCTTCCTCACCCAGATGGAAGAGGTGCTGGGCACCTGCGTCGACAGAGGCATCAAGGTGGTCACCAACGCCGGCGGACTCAATCCGTCCGGGCTCGCCGACCAGGTACGGGCCCTGGCCGACCGCCTCGGTGTCGGGGTCTCGGTGGCCCACGTCGAAGGCGACGACCTCCTCCCGAGGCTGGACGAGCTGGAGAAGGCCGGCCATCCACTCGCCCACCTCGACACCGGCCGGCCCCTGGCCCAGGCGTCGGGCGAGGTGGTCTCGGCCAATGCCTACCTGGGGGCATGGCCCATCGTCGAGGCCCTGTCCACCGGGGCCGACGTGGTCATCTGCCCCCGGATCACCGACGCATCGTTGGTGGTGGGGCCGGCCGCCTGGCACCACGGTTGGGGACCCACCGACTGGGACGCGCTGGCCGGTGCCGTCGTGGCCGGCCACGTCATCGAGTGCGGGCCCCAGGCCACCGGGGGCAACTACGCGTTCTTCACCGAGGTGGGCGGGATGGAGCACCCGGGGTTCCCCATCGCCGAGGTGGCCGGTGACGGTTCGTCGGTGATCACCAAGCATCCCGGCAGTGGGGGCGAGGTGTCGGTCGGCACGGTGACGGCACAGCTCCTGTACGAGATCGCCGGCCCTGCCTACCCGAACACCGACGTGGTCGCCCGGTTCGACACCGTCGAGGTGGACCAGGAGGGCCCGGACCGCGTCCGCATCTCCGGCACCCGCGGCCGTCCGGCGCCCGACGAGGTCAAGGTGTGCCTCAACCTGCTGGGCGGTTGGCGCAACTCGATGACCTTCGTGTTGACCGGGCTCGACATCGAGGAGAAGGCGGCACTCACCCTGCGGTCGTTGGAGGCCTCGCTCGGCGGTGCCGACCAGTTCGCCGAGTTCGACGCACGACTGGTCCGGTCGGACAAGCCCGACGCCGCGGTCAACGTCGAGGCGACCGCACAGCTGCGCATCACGGTGAAGGACGCCGACCCCGAGAAAGTGGGTCGCCACTTCTCGGGCGCGGCCACCGAACTGGCCCTCGCCGGCTACCCCGGCCTCCACCTCACGGCGCCCCCCGCCTCGGGCACCGTGTACGGCGTCTACTGGCCGGCCCTCGTCCCGGCGGATCTGGTCGTGCCCACCGTGGTCCACGCCGACGGTCACCGGACCGACGTGCCCCACACCGCCCATCTGGCGGCGGAACCACCCCATGATCGAGCCTCGCCGGGGGACGAACACGCTCCGATCGTCGATGCCTCGCCGGACCTGGCCCTGGCCCCCGACGCGGTCGACGCCACCGATGTCCCGACGCGGCCCGAGGACCGGTCCGGCGAGGCCGGGTCCGGGCGGGACGCCACCGTGCCGCTCCCGCTCGGCACCATCATCGGTGCCCGCTCGGGGGACAAGGGAGGCAACGCCAACGTCGGGCTCTGGGCGCGCTCGGACGAGGCATGGGACTGGCTGGACTCCTTCCTCTCGCTCGACGCGTTCCGGCGGCTCCTCCCCGAGGCCGACGACCTGAAGGTGAGGCGGTACGCCTTCCCCAACCTCCGTGCCCTCAACTTCGTCGTGGTGGGACTGTTGGGCGAGGGTGTGGCGTCCTCCACACGACCGGATCCACAGGCCAAGGGCCTGGGCGAGTACCTTCGGAGCAGGGTGGTCGACCTCCCGGTCGGCCTCGTTCCTCCCCGAGCTGAGGAGTAGGACATGGACTTCATCGAATCCGACGAGCTGCAGATGCTGCGCGAGGCGGTCGGCGCCATCGCCTCCAAGTTCGGGCACGAGTACTACGTCGAGAAGGCCCACGCCGACCAGCGCACCGACGAGTTGTGGCACGCCGTGGCCGAGGCGGGCTTCCTCGGGGTCAACGTGCCCGAGGAGTACGGGGGCGGCGGCGGTGGGATCACCGAGCTGGCCGCCGTGGGTGAGGAGCTCGCCGCCGCCGGCTGCCCCCTGCTGGTCATCGTGGTGTCCCCGGCCATCTGCGCCACCATCATCGCCAAGTTCGGGACCGATGCGCAGAAGCAGCGCTGGCTTCCCGGCTTCGCCACCGGCGAGCTCAAGATGGCCTTCGCCATCACCGAGCCCGACGCCGGTTCGAACTCCCACAACCTGTCGCTCACCGCCACCAAGGACGGTGACGTCTACCGCCTGAACGGCTCGAAGTACTACATCTCGGGGGTGGACGAGTGCCAGGCCATCCTCGTAGTCACCCGGTCCGGCGTCGACCCCGACACCGGACGCGGCCGGCTCTCCCTCTTCGTGGTGGACACCGACACGCCCGGTCTCGACAGACAGGTGCTCCCCGTCGAGATCACCGCGCCGGAGAAGCAGTTCACCCTGTTCTTCGACAACGTGCAGGTCGAGGCCGACCGGCTGATCGGTGCCGAGGGCGAGGGACTACGCCAGGTGTTCTTCGGCCTCAACCCCGAGCGCATCCTGTCCGCCTCCACCGCCAACGGCATCGCCCGGTACGCACTGGGGAAGGCGGCCGAGTACGCCAAGACCCGTGAGGTGTGGGGCACCCCCATCGGCCGGCACCAAGGGATCTCCCACCCGCTGGCCAAGGCCAAGATCGAGGTGGAACTGGCCCGCCTGATGACCGACAAAGCCGCCTGGCTCTGTGACCACCGGGGAGACACCCCCGAGGCGGGCGAGGCGGCCAACATGGCCAAGTACGCGGCGGCCGAGGCCACGCTGGCCGCCCTAGACCAGGCCATCCAGACCCACGGGGGCAACGGCATGTCGTCCGAGTACGGTCTCGCCGACCTGTGGGGTATGGCCCGGCTGCTCCGGATCGCCCCGGTGAGCCGCGAGATGATCCTCAACTTCGTGGCCCAGCACTCCCTCGGGTTGCACAAGTCGTACTGAGTCGGTCGTCCTGAGTCGGACGTCCTGATCGTCTCCGAGCGTTCGGGACACGGGTCCGAGGACCAGTCCTCACGGGGGTAGCGGCCACTTCCCGGGCTGTCCAGACGGCCCATAGGTCCGATTTCACCACCCTCCGTGGGTGAAATTACGTAGATCCGGCCCTCAAGTTCGACCGTACCCGGGTCGTTGTCGCAGGTACAGGTGGAATTACGTCTATGAACTCCCTGTTCATGGCCCTTATTCTGCCACTCTGCGTTATGTTTTCGAATCCGAAGTCCCAGCCATCGAGGAGACGGGTCCCAGGCCTGGCTGGAGCGCGGGTCCGCACTGCGGCCCGGGCCAACGGCAGGGCCACTGACGAGGGGGTCACGCTGATAGAGGTGGTCGTGGCCTTCACCGTGCTGATGATCGCCCTGGTTCCCCTCTCCTACCTGTTCACGTCCTCGGCCATCCAGGCCGGACAGTCGACCAACGAGCAGACCGCCCTGTCGATCGCCGAACAGTGGGTCGAGACCCTCTCGAACGTGACCCCGCCGGTGAACACCAACGGTGAGGTGATCGTGGACAAGGACGCGTCGCCGGTCGGGCCCGCAGCTGGCTCCACCACCATCCCGACTGCCTTCAACAATGTCACCGCGTCGACACTCACCACCCTCACCGTGTCGTCCACCTCCTCATTCGCCACCGCCTCGTCGGGGAACCCGCAGACCTTGTCGGTCACCACAACAACTGGGGCGCAGACGGTCACCTACACCGGGTCGACAGCGACGACGTTCACCGGTGTGACCGGCTGGACCGGTACCACGGTCTCGGTGGCGTCGAACGCGGCCGTCACCCAGGCTGCTGCGGTCGTACCCTCCGAGACCAAGGGCGGAACGACGTACAAACTGCTCGCCGAGTACGAGTGGACGAGCGTCGAAGGCTCCGGCAGCGGTTCCCAGCCCAATCTGTGCAAAGCGGGAACTCCACAGCTGCTACGACTTCGCGTCACCGTTGCCTGGGGGCCCATCGTCGACTCCAACAACGTGCAGGACAGCGTCGTGCTCGACTACCCGCCGGCCGGCATCCAGACGCTCGGATTCATCGCGCTCCAGGTGAACGGCGACTCCACCGCGCTCGACTCGCAGGAGAATCCGTGGAGCACGAGGGTCCAGGCGCCCCCGGTCTCCATCAGCGGCCCGCAGACCATGACGATCTACCCCGACCAGAACGGCTGTGCCTTCGCCCAGGTCGAACCGGGCACGTACACGGTCACCATCAACAACGCGTCGAGTGGCTACCCCTTCTCCAACGACACCTACGGCTCACCACCATTCGTGGAGAACGCCCTGGGGACGGTGGCCGGAAACGAGCTCACCCAACCCCAGTCGTACTCGGCCTCCGCCACCGTCGCCGTGGGTGCGGTGTCGCGATTGACCACCACCTTCGATCAGGGGAGCGTCGTCAACCTCTCGTACCCATCGTCCAGTTCCACCGAGGACGGTGTGGTCTGTCCCGGAGCGGGCGTGCTCAGCTGCATCTCGACGGGTGAGAGCGGCACCGGCACCGGCGTCACCGGAACCGCAGTGATGACGGTGTTCAACCAGTCCTCCAATGTGTGGTCGACCACGAGTCTCCCGGCCGGGGTAACCCGCATCGCCTCGGTCGCCTGTGCCACCACCAACCGTTGCATCGCCGTGGGCTACGGCACCTCGGGAGCGGTCATCCTGTCATCCCCGACCACGAGCGCGTCGTTCACCGCGGACTCCTTCCCGGCCGGCGTGACCTCCCTGTCTCAGGTGGTGTGCCCCTCCTCCACCCAGTGCGTGGCCATTGGGACAACGGCGAGCGGCGCCACCGTCCTGTCCGGTGCCATCACCGCCACGACGGACACCTGGACGACCGACGCCATCACCGGCACCGGCACCATCGCCGGCCTGAGCAATCTCGTCTGCCCGGCGTCGTCGGGTGGCTGCATCGCCACCGCGACCAGCACCTCGCCCTCCAACGGCACGCCGGTCATCGTCGCCGGCGGGTACGGGCTCGGCTGGACGGCGAGCTCCCCCAACCCGTCCGGGGTGACCCTCACGTCGATCACCGCACTCGCCTGTCCCACCACGGCGGTCTCGACCACCTGCCTGATCACCGGCACCACCTCGACCGGGCCGGAGGTCGTCTCGGGTACGGCCACCGCCGGGCTGGGCGTGGCCGCGCCGGCCTGGACCTGGAAGGCCGACGCCTTCCCCGGTGGGACGACGGTGGTCTCACTCAACGGGCTGTACTGCCCTCAGACCTCTGAGTGCCTCCTGACCGGCCGCACTGCCTCGGCGCCGCTGGTGCTCTACGGTGCCACCACCCCGAGCACCAGCGTGACCTTCGCCGCCGACACCCTGCCGTCTGCCGTGACCTCCCTCAGCCAGATGGCCTGCCCGTCCTCGTCGGCCTGTGTGCTCATCGGCGCCACCGCCACCGGCCCGGCCATCGTCTCGGGGGCGATCACCGGGCCCACCACCCCAGACACCTGGACGAGCGACTCCATCCCGTCGGTCACCGCCGGCTACTCGCTGACCCAGTTGTCACAGGTGAGCTGTTGGACGAACCCCTCCTGCGCCATCACCGCGGTGGGCACCAACGCCAGCGCCCAGCCGGTCGCCTTCCTGCTGGCCAGCTCGGGCACCACCACCACGTGGTCCTCGGCCAGCCTCCCCACAGGTAACCCGGCGTTGTACCTGAACGGTGTGGGCTGTCTCCAGTCGGGCACCACCTACTGCAGCGCGGTGGGTGCCGGCGCCTCAGGAGCGGTCGAGCTGGTGACGAGCTCCGGGCCCACCGGTACTTGGGGTGACGAAACGGCCACCGGTCTGTCCGGCCTCAATGCGTCCGGTATCCCGGTCGAGATCAACAACGCCAACCTTCAACCGAACACCTACCAGACCTTCATCACCCCGGGATGGACGACCACGCCAGCGACTCCGCTACCACCCCTCTTCCCGTTCATCAACGGGTACTCGATGTACGCCGGCGACTGCCAGAGTGAATCCGTGCCCGGGCTGAACGTCGTCCAGGCGACCACCGTCCCCGGCGGCACGTCGTCGGCCACCGTGCCCCTCGGCCTGTTCTCCGTCCAGGTGCTCCATTCGACGGGCACCTCGGTCGGCCTGCCCTACGCAGCAACGCTGTCCCTGCAGTCGACGGAGTCGGGGTCCGGTTGCGGCGCCGACACCTATCCACTCCAGAGTGCCGGCGTCGACGGGCTCAGTCGGACCGAGGTCCCCTATGGCACCTACACCCTGAATATCACCACGGCGGGCGGGACCACCACCGTTTCCAGCGTGACCGTGGCCGGCAGCTCGGTGACCGTCGGCGCCTCGACCTACGTCCTGCCGACACCGGTCCCCGAGAAGGTGGCGTGATGGCGCTGCGGACCTCCCTCACGTACCGGTCCTGGCAGCGGGCCATGGCGCGGCGTCGTTCACGATCCGCGTCGGGTTCCGCGGGGGATCACGGGTTCACCCTGGTCGAGCTCCTCGTCGCCTTCTCCGCCCTCCTCATCCTGTTCGGTATCGTGGCCACGGCCATCACCGCCTACATGTCGGTGAGCAACAACGTGATCGCGTCGTACACCACCAACGACCAGATCCTCCCCACCTCGATCGTTATCCAGCGACTTATCCGGAGCGAAGTGGAGCCGGCACCCACCCCGACCGCGGCCGGCCAGGTGGTCTCCCCCATGTGTCCCGTGCTCAACGCCCCGTGCCCCGCCTTCGTGCTCGGCAGCGTGGGCACGACCTCGACCAAGTTCTACGCCAACGTCGGAACCCTCACCGTCGGCGGGGTCGCCCGGCCGGGACCGGCCCAGATCGTGATGTCGGAGACCACACCGACCAAATGCTCCAGCTGCAAGTTCTACACGTCGCAGTTCACCGTGACCGAGCAGGCGCCGGACCTGAACTCGTGTCCATTCTCCACCTCGTCCACGCTCCACTGCACCTACACCACCGCCCCGCTGGTCGAGCTCGTGGATCTGAGTGGCGTCGTCAACGGCCAGGCCAATCTGCTCAATCCCAGCACCCCGATCTTCACGTACAACACCCTGGATCCGTACTCGGCCGCCTATGTACCGGGGAACACCAACTTCGCCACCACCCAGTGCCAACCCCCAACGGTCACCGATGTCAACGGGATCCCGACGGACACCGCCTCCAACTGCCCGGCCGACAACATCCAGAGCGTCGGGGTCGACCTTCAGGTCCTGCAGGCCGGGTCCCAGAACGAGACGTACCAGGAGAACTCCTTCACCGTCTACCGGCTCTCGTCCGCCTCGTACCTCTACCGCGCCAACCTCGGATAGGTCGCCATGAACAGGAACACATCGACAGCCAAGCGACTCGCCGAGCGCCACAGCCTGGCCGACACCGGTCAGGCGGCCCTGGTGATGGTCATCGCGTTCACCCTCCTGCTGACCATCTTCGGTGGCGTGATGGTCAACTCGTACGTGAACAACGCCCCGATCCTCACCCAGGCGTCCCTCCGGCGCTACGCCTATCGGGCCCTGGCCTCGGGCCTCAATGCCTACCAGTCAGCGATCAACGCCAACCCGTATCTCGCTTCCTGCAACACCGACAGCGGGAGCAACCCGCAGTGCGATGGCATCACCTACCAGTCGTGGACCCAGGTCACCGGCACCAATGTCGGCAACGGGGTGATTCCCGAGCTCTACATGTTCGAGAACCCGCAGGAAGTCACCAGCACGACCACCGGGGCCATCACCTACCTCGAGGTCCAGATCGTCGGTGCGGCCGGATTCCCGGGGAACTACGTCTACTACTCGACCGTCGCCCACTTCACCCCGCAGAACGACTTCTTGAACAACGTGTGGTGGTCGAACTACGAAGAATCGAACTTCCCCAACGCCAATGCGGCCGATTGTGAGCACTTCTGGTCGACGGCGGTGAACCGGAACCTCGGCAACGATCCCTGCAACCCGGTCGAGTGGCAGGACCTCGACAACATCACCGGGCCCGTGTACTCGAACGACTCCCTGTTCGTTGACGGGACCCCGTCCCAGGTCTTCAACTCGGCCACCACCACCGCCGACCCGTCGTGTGCCTACGAGGTCGACAACGGGTCGGGCTATACGTGCACGACCGACACGCCACCCACCTACGGCCACGCCCTCGAGAACCCGCCGGTCGACAACACCGAGCTCAAGGCGACAGCCATCCAGGGCGGGTGCGACTACGAGGGCCCGACCACCATCACCTTCAACACCGCCGGAACCATGACAGTGAGCAGCCCGCTCAGCCCGGGCTATCCGGGGAATCTCACCCAGTCACAGCCAAGTACCGACTCGAGTGTCTCCGCGACCAGTGGGACCGGTGCCTTCCCCCTCAACGGCGTGGTCTACGTCGACGCGGCGCCGTCCGGGGCCGACTCCAACAACCCCTTCTACTCGACGACCACCGGGCTCTCCCAGCTGACCAACTGTTCGAACTGCTACTACGGGCAGACTTCGAACCCCGGTGACGAGGGCGACGCGTTCGTGAGCGACACCTGGGGCTCCGGCGGGGGCTTCTCCGGTGACCTGACCGTCGGGGCGAACAACAACGTCATCATCCAGGGCCCCATCATCTACAAGGACTGCACCTGGGCGGGCACGGCGTCGGAGAGCATGTGCGACTACAACAGCGCCACGGGCAGCACCCCCAACGACGTCCTCGGTCTCATCGCCAACAACTTCGTGGAGATCAACCGGCCCGTGTACAACCAGAACGCCAGCAACTCGCTGCGAGGCACGGATCTGCCCAGCTGCAACGGCACCACCTGGGTCCAACCCCTCTGCGACCCGTCGACCTCCACGGGTGACCCCACCGGCCATTCGCAGGGTCTGACCGTGGACGCCACCATCCTCGCCCTCAACCAGTCCTTCGTCGTCGACAACTACAGCAACTCCCCGGGTCTCGGGACGCTGTACGTCTACGGCTCCATCCAACAGGACGCCCGTGGACCAGTGGGCCTGGTCGGTGGGAACAACGGCTACGCCAAGAACTACTACTGGGACGCCCGGCTCCCCCTGTACGGGCCCCCCTACTACCTGACCCCGGGGACGCCTTCCTGGTCCCTCGACTCGTCGGCCGAGAGCTACACGGGGCTGTGCCCGGCGATGCCACCGCCCCAGTCCACACCGACCGCTCTCGCCGTCGGGAGCGACCTCAGCTTCCCCATCAGCGGGTCGACCGCCTGCACCACGCCATAGGGCCGGCAACCCCGGGAGCGGGCCGCCCGAGGAGAGGTCGGTCCGATGTGGCTCGGCCGGCGGGGACGGGCCCGCGGTCCGGGGCGTCACCTGCGGCCGGTAGCCTGCTAGGCCCATGCCCATCCAGACCCGAGACGACATCCGCAACGTGGCCATCGTGGCCCACGTCGACCACGGCAAGACGACGCTGGTCGACGCCATGCTCTGGCAGTCGGGGGCATTCCGGGCCAACGAATCGGTCAACGAGCGGGTCATGGACTCCGGTGATCTCGAGCGCGAGAAGGGCATCACCATCCTGGCCAAGAACACCGCCGTCCTCCACGGCGGGGTGAAGATCAACATCATCGACACGCCCGGGCACGCCGACTTCGGGGGCGAGGTGGAGCGGGGCCTCACCATGGTGGACGGGGTGCTGCTCCTCGTCGACGCCTCGGAGGGGCCGCTCCCCCAGACCCGCTTCGTGCTGCGCAAGGCCCTCCAGGCGCGGCTGCCGGTGGTCCTCGTGGTCAACAAGGTCGACCGGGCCGACGCCCGCATCGACGAGGTGGTCCACGAGGTCGAGGAGCTCTTCCTCGATCTCGACGCTGACGAGCACCAGATCGACTTCCCGATCCTGTTCTCCAACGCCCGGGCCGGCTGGGCCTCGACCGAGCAGGGCGTGGAGGGGACCGACCTCGAGCCGCTGTTCAAGGCGATCGTCGAGCGGATCCCCCCGCCCCACTACGACCCCGAGGCCCCGTTGCAGGCCATCGTCTCCAACCTCGACGCCTCCCCCTACCTCGGACGTCTGGCCATCTGCCGGGTCCACAACGGCACGCTGCGCAAGGGCGAGACGGTGGCGTGGTGCCGCCTGGACGGCTCCATCGAACGGTCGAAGATCACCGAGCTGTACGTCACCGACGCCCTCGACCGGGTCGACGCCACCGAGGCCGGACCCGGCGAGATCGCCGCTGTGGCCGGCATGGCCGAGATCACCATCGGTGAGACCCTGGCCGACGCCGACGACCCGAGGCCACTGCCCGTCATCACCGTGGACGAGCCCAGTCTGGCCATGACCATCGGGATCAACACCTCGCCCCTGGCCGGATCCGACGGCAACAAGCTGACCGCCCGCCAGGTCATCAGCCGGCTGGAGGCGGAGCTCGTGGGCAACGTCTCCCTGCGGGTGGCCACGACCGAGCGACCCGACACCTGGGAGGTCCAGGGCCGCGGCGAGCTGCAGCTCGCCGTGCTGGTCGAGACCATGCGACGCGAGGGGTTCGAGCTCACCGTGGGCAAACCCCAGGTGGTGACCCGCGAGATCGACGGGAAGCTCCACGAACCGATGGAGCGGGTGGCCATCGACGTCCCCGACGACTACCTCGGTGTCGTCACCCAGCTCATGGCCCTGCGCAAGGGGATGCTCATCGAGATGGTCAACCACGGCACCGGCTGGGTCCGCATGGACTACCGCGTGCCGGCCCGGGGACTGGTGGGGTTCCGCACCGAGTTCATGACCGAGACCCGCGGGACGGGGATGCTCCACCACGTGTTCGACGGATGGGAGCCCTGGCACGGCGACCTGAAGACCAAGCGCAACGGGTCGATGGTGGCCGACCGGCGGGGGGTGACCACCGGCTACACCCTCATGAGCCTCCAGGAGCGCGGGGTCCTCCTGGTCGGCCCGGGCACCGAGGTCTACGAGGGGATGGTGGTCGGCGAGAACGCTCGCGACGAGGAGATGGACGTCAACCCCACCAAGGAGAAGAAGCAGACCAACATCCGTTCGGCCGCGGCCGACGAGGCGATCCGGCTCACCCCGCCGCTGCTGCTCTCCTTGGAGCAGGCGCTGGAGTTCATCTCCGACGACGAGTGCGTGGAGGTGACCCCCGACGCGGTCCGCCTGAGGAAGGTCGTCTTGGACCAGGCCACCCGGGGGCGCCAGCGGAGCCGGGCCCGCAAGGCCGCCGGCTGAGACCCGCACCACCTGCGGCCACCGACCGACCGGTACCGGGACACGGGCCGCCGGACCGGAGCTCCGAGGGGAGGGCTCGAACCTCCAACATCTGGCTCCAAAGGCCAGCGTTCTGCCAATTGAACTACCTCGGAACGGGTCGCTCCGCCTCGCTCGGCGACGGCCACAGGCTACCCCTGGGGCCCGAGGTGAACGCCGTCCCCGACCCCGTCGACGACGACATCGGGCCTCGCGGGCGGAGCGGGGTACGCCGCTGCCACGGCGGGACGCCACCGCCCCGATAGGCTCCCGGCCCGATGAGAGTACTCGTCGTCGACGACGATCCCGCGGTCAGCGGCGCCCTCAACCGGGCGCTCCGCCTCGAGGGCTACGAGGTCACACTGGCCGGCGACGGCCCCCAGGCGCTCGAGGAGATCGCCATCCGTCCGCCGGACGCCGTCGTGCTCGACATCGGACTCCCCACCATCGACGGGCTCGACGTCTGCCGGCGGCTCCGGGCGGCCGAGGACGACACCCCGGTCCTGATGCTGACCGCACGGGACGCCATCAACGACCGGGTCCAGGGCCTCGACGCCGGGGCCGACGACTACCTGGTCAAGCCCTTCGCCCTCGCCGAGCTGCTCGCCCGGTTGCGCGCTCTCCTGCGGCGACGGCCCGACGACCCGGGCGAGACCCTCCAGTTCGCCGATCTCAGTCTCGACCCGATCACCCGGGAAGCGAAGCGGGCCGACCGGCCGTTCCCGCTCACCCGCATCGAGTTCGACCTGCTCGAGCTGTTGTTGCGCCATCCCCGCCAGGTGCTCACCCGCGAGCTGATCCTCGACCGGGTCTGGGGGTACACCTTCGACTCGGGCACCAACTCCCTGGCCGTCTACGTGGGCTACCTCCGGCGCAAGACCGAAGCGGGCGGCGAGCCCCGCCTCATCCACACGGCCAGGGGTGTCGGCTACGTCCTGCGAGAGCCCTAACCGATGACCGGGTCACCGGACGGCCGACCGTGACGTTCCGAGGCCGGCTGGTGCTGGCGGCGACGGCAGCCGTGCTGGTGGTGGTCGTCCTCGGCTCGCTCGCCACCTACCTCGTCGCCTACAACTCCCTGGTCGGCTCGGTTGACGTGAACCTGAGCAACGCCGTCGCCGCCGAGCTCGCCAACGACAACGGCCCGCCCACCATCAACAACTACTGCTCGAGCACCCCCGGCGAGTGCATCCAGATCGTGGACAACACCGGGGCGGCCGCGTTGAATCAGCCGTTGCCCGTCGACGCCACGGTCAAGTCGGTGGCGTCCAGCCAGGGCAAGGCCTCCGAGGTGTTCTTCTCGACCACGGTGAACGGCACCGATGCCCGCGAGGTCGTCGCCTCACTGGCGCCCGATTTCGTGTACGCCTACGTCGGTGGGCAGGTGACGCTCCCCTCCGGCGGGGCGCTCCAGCTGACCACCTCGCTCACCGGCGTCAACCAGGAGCTCCGTCACCTCGCCGTCGCCCTGTGGCTGATCGTGCTGGTCGGGATCACCGTGGCCATCCTGCTGGGTCTCGGCGTGGGGCGGACCGTGCTCGGACCACTCAACAGCCTCACCAGGACCATCGAGGAGTTGGCTGACACGACCGACGTGTCCCGCCGACTGGATCCCGGGGGCCCCGACGAGCTCGGACGCCTCCGTCGGGCGTTCAACCGGCTCCTCGTGGCGCTCGACACGTCGCGTGAGAGCCAACGGCAGTTGGTGATCGACGCCGCCCACGAGCTCCGCACGCCCCTCACCAGCCTGCGCACGAACATGGAGGTCGCCGCCCGGCTCGAGGACCTGGACCCCGAGGAGCGCCAGGTCCTCATCAACGACGTCGTCACCCAGATGGACGAGCTGACGTCGCTCGTCGGGGACCTCTCCGAACTGGCCCGGGGCGCGCAGCCCGATCTCACCCGCGAACCGGTGCGTCTCGACCTCAGGGTGCTGGAGGCGGTCGAGGCCGCCACCACCCACGGGCGGAGCCGCGGGGTCACTTTCGATGCCCGCGTCGCCCCGTGCTGGGTCTCGGGGTCGTCGTCGCGGATCGAACGGGCCGTGGACAACCTGCTCGACAACGCGGTCAAGTGGAGTCCCGACGGCGGCGTCGTCGAGGTGTCGTGCGCCGACGGCGTCCTGTTCGTCCGCGACCACGGTCCGGGAGTGGACGACAGCGACGTCGACTTCATCTTCGACCGCTTCTATCGTGCCCCGGGCGCCCGCAGCCGCCCGGGCTCCGGGCTCGGACTGGCCATCGTGGCCCAGGTGGCCAGGGACGAGGGCGGCACCGTCGACGTGCACCACGCCGAGGGAGGAGGCGCCCTGTTCCGGTTCAGCCTGCCCACGGTGCCGGCGCCCGTCGGTGCCGGTGGGGACGGGCAGGGGGAACCTCCACCCGGCTAGGACGAGGCCCCTCCCCAGGGCACATGGCGAAAAACCCCCTGGTCGACTAGGGTGCCGAGCGACATGGGATCCCTCATCAAGAAGCGCCGCAAGCGCATGCGCAAGAAGAAGCACAAGAAGATGCTGAAGGCCACCCGTTGGCAGAGGCGGGCCGCGGGCAAGTAGTTCCGACGCCGGGGACCCGGGAGGTCCGACCGGCTCCGGAGTTCCATCGCACCAGCTCCATGAGACCGGTCGGTCGCGCCGGTCTCCGGGCCCGCTACCCGGGCGCCGGCACGGTGCGGACCGGCACGAGGAGGCCCCGCTCGTCCCCCATGACCAGGACCCGGGGTGTGCCCATGGCCCCGAGTCCGAGATCCTCGGGCGTGCCCTCCACGAACCAGGTCGAGCCGCTCCCGGCCAACCGCGGCTGCTGTCCGGTCAGGTGGTGCAGCTCGTGGCGCCACCGCTCGAGCCGCGGCTCGACCACGAGTGCGGATGCTTCGAGGTCGTTGCCACCCCCGCCTGCGGACGGCGCCGGCCCCCCCGAGCTGACCAGCCGGTCGTAGGCCCGGTAGACGGCCCCGGTGTCCACACCGAACGGCGGGAGTACCAGGACGAAGGAGCGGTCCTCGAACGGGAGCGGCTCCACGTCGTCGCCGATGCCGCGGACCATGGCCCGGCCCCCCGTCACGCAGAAGGGGACGTCGGCGCCCAGACCGACGGCCAGTGCCGGCTCGGGACGACGGGCCCACCGGAGGATGGCGGCGGCATCGGCGGACCCGCCACCGAGGCCGGCACCGGGTGGCACACGTTTGACCAGATGGACCCGCGCGGTCCGTCCCACCGCGGCCAGGGCCCTGTTCACCAGGTTGGCCGGGCCGGTGTCGACTGGTCGGGGGACCCAGCCCTGCGACTCGGCATCGGCGACGAGCCGCGGATCCGTGCCGACGGTCAGGCCGTCCCCCTCCCCCACGTCCAGGGTGTCAGCCAGGTCGAGCGTCACCATCTCGGACTCCAGCAGGTGGTAGCCGTCCGGACGAACGCCGGCGACCCGGAGGGAGAGCGTCAACTTGGCCGGGGCCGACAGCTCCACCACGCCCGGGCGGGTGCGGCTCACCGGTCGACCCCCGGTGGGGGGTCGTCACGTCCGGGTGGGCCGGGACGGGCACCGGGTGCGGACGGGCCGGGTTCCCAGGCGGCCAGTCGCTCCCACTGCTCGAGTCCGAGCTCCTCGGCCCGGGCGGTGGAGCGGATGCCCACCGCCTCGAACGCCTCGGGCCGGACCAGGCCCTCCAGGGAGCGGCGCAGCATCTTGCGGCGGTGGGCGAAGCCGCCACGGACCACGGAGAAGAGGCGTTCATAGCCCGGCGAACCGGGACCCGGCCTCGCTCGCTCCGTGCGCCGGTCCATGCGCACCAGGACGGACTCCACCCTCGGCCGGGGGATGAACACCGAGGAGGACACCCGGCCGACCAGCGCGGCCGTCGCCCAGTAGGCGACCTTCACCGACACCGCCCCGTAGGCCTCGTCACCGGCCCCGGCGGCCAGCCGCTCACCGACCTCCCGTTGGACCATCACCAGGAGGGAGGTCACCTGGGGGGCTTCCTCGAGGACCTTGAGCACCAGGGGGACGGCCACGTTGTAGGGGAGGTTGGCGACGAGCACCCAGGTCTCGTCGCCCAGGAGCTCGGTCCAGTCGAGGCCGAGCGCGTCGGCCTCCACCACGCGCACCCCGAGGGGCTCCACCTGGGCCCGCAGCACCGGAAGGATCCGATGGTCGATCTCGACGGCGGTGACCGACGCACCGGCCTCGACCAGCGCCAGGGTCAGCGAGCCGAGCCCGGCACCGATCTCCACCACGCGGGAGCCCTCGGTGACCCCGGCCAGGCGGGTGATGCGCCGCACCGTGTTCCCGTCGGCGACGAAGTTCTGGCCGAGGGCCCGGCTGGGCCGGAGGTCGTTGGCCACCAGCAACTCATGGACCTCGGCTCGACCATGGGTCACCCGGTAAGTGTCTCACCATCCGGTGCGGGTCCCGACCTGGACGGGCCGGCACCCGCCCGCCTCACCAGGAGAGCTGGGCGTCGATCACCCCTTGGGACAGGGGGGCGATCTCGGCGAAGGTGCTGGTGGCGAGGTCGATCGACCGGGCGGTGTCCGCCTCGCGGTCGTTGACCACGCAGCTCACTGACTCGTCGTTGGCCGGATTGGTGATCTCCACCACGGTCCCGAAGGGCAGGAAGGGGCTGGCGCAGGTGCCCGCCGGGTGGTCGTAGTAGGTGACCTGTCCGGTTCCCCCGGAACCCGAGCCGGGCGCGACCGCAGCCGCCGCCACCGGCGGAGCGGTGGTGGTCGTGGGCGGCACGGTGGTCGGCGTCGTGGTGGCCACCACGGCGTGGCTGACGACCACCTGGGCCGGGAGGGTGGTCTCGACCGGCTCCGTGGTGGGCACCGGGGCGGTGGTCGTGGTCGGAGCCACCTGACGGACCGCGCTCACGGTTGCCGCGTCGGTCGGGACGGGTCCCTGGGCCGCCGGGGCGTGGCCGGTGGTCGAGGCCTCCGGGCGGGCCGATCCGGTGGCGGGCTGGCTGGGGGTGCCGGCGCCGGGCGAAGCAGAGGCGTCGGGCTGGTTCTGCAGCAGGAAGGGCACGACCAGCACCGCGCCACAGAGGAACAGGGCGGCGACATGCCGGTGGTTCGTTCGAAATGACGTCCTCAGGACTCCACGCTCCTTGTGCGACTGTCACCCCTCCGGGTCGGACCCGAGAGAGGTCGACCGCCCCCCGTGGGGCGGCCGGGACCGGCTCCTCCAAGCCGGTCCTGGAATGCGTCCGACAGTCGCACTCCCCTGTGAACCTGCAACGACCTACCAAACAAAAACGACCGCTGTGCAGCGGCCGCTGGAACGAGGCTAGGCCGACCGTCCGGGGACAATCAAACCGGGCGGTGGCCGGCGGGGGCGGCGTCCGCACCGGGCGGCACCCGCACGGTGGGCGGCCGGAGCGGACTCAGACGTCGAACAGGCGGCGGGCGTTGTCGGTGGACGCCACGGCGACCTCCAAACTCTCAACCCCTTTGACCCGGGCAATTGCCGTGCCGACGAGGGGAACCCTCGACGGCTCGTTGAGACTTCCACGGTGGGGTACGGGGGCCAGGAACGGGGTGTCCGTCTCGACCAGGAGACGATCGAGCGGGCAGAGTTCGGCCGCCTCCCGCACCGGTCCGGCGTTCTTGAAGGTGACCACGCCGCTGAACGAGAGGGAGGTCCCGAGGTCGAGGCACCGACGGGCCTCGTCGGGACCGCCGGTGAAGCAGTGGACGATCGTCCGGTCGGGCACGCCCACCGCCGAGAGGATGTCGAAGGTGTCGTCCCAGGCCTCCCGGGTGTGGATCACGAGAGCGAGCCCGAACCGGCCGGCCAGCTCGATCTGGCGGGCGAACGCCTCTCGCTGCTCGGGCCGGGGCGAGTGGTCGTAGTGGTAGTCGAGGCCGCACTCCCCGATGCCCACCACCAGACGGTCGGCCCCCGAGGGGGCTTCGGCTGCGGCGGGCGCCCGCGGGGACAGCTCGGCCGCCAGCAGCGGCTCGAGCGAATCGACGCCGTCCACGGCGTCGTGGGGGTGAAGGCCGATGGTGGCCCACACCTCGATGCCCTCGGCCGCCGCCGACGATCCCGGTTCCCGCATGGCCCGGGCCAGGCCGACGGCCTCGGCCGAGCTGTCGGCGCGGGTCCCCACACAGACCATCCTGGTCACGCCAGCTTCTGAGGCCCGGGCCATCGTGGCCGCCAACCGGGTGGCGTGCGGGCCCGTCCCGCCCGACCCCGGGTCGGTCCCCCCGCCGGACGGGGCGCCGGACTCGGCGAACTCCTCTTGGAGGTGGCAGTGGGAGTCGAACCACTCGACCACGGCATCGCCCATCTCCTACCCCTACGCCTTGCGCCGCGGGAAGAGCGGTGCGCCCTTGGCCACAGGCCGCCCACCGGGATACCCGCCCCAGGCACCGTCCTCGGGCAACCGGCAGGCTGCGGGCGCGCCGTCGAGGCCGATCCGACGCCAGATCTCCTCGGCCGTCCTCGGCATGGCCGGCACGATGAGGATGGCCACGATGCGCAGGACCTCGAGGGCACTGCCCAGGACGGCATCCACCTCGGGACCGGGATCGGCCTTCCACGGCTCGGCCGTCTCCAGTTCGGCGTTGGTCTCGCGGATCAGCCTCCACGTCGCCTCCAGGCCCAGGTGGGGCAGCCCGCTGTTCCACGCCTCGGAGGCCTCGGCCAGGGTGGCGGCGGCCACACCGGCCAGGCGGCTCGACGCGTCCGGCGCCGGGCCGGTCCCTGCGCACTTGGAGGACACCACCGTGGTCACCCGTGACAGCAGGTTTCCGAGGTTGTTGGCCAGGTCGGCGTTGTAGCGGCTGGTGATGCCCTCGGCCGAGAAGTCGCCGTCCGAGCCGAGCGGGGTGTCCCGCAGGAGGTGGTACCGGACCGGGTCCACCCCGTAGTCGGCGGTGAGCTCGCCCGGCGTGATCTGGTTGAGGCTCGACTTGGACATCTTCTCCCCGCCGACCAGGAGCCAGCCGTGGACCTGCACGTGGGCGGGGGGGTCGATGTCGGCGGCCATGCACATGGCCGGCCACCACACACAGTGGAAACGGATGATCTCCTTGCCGATGAGGTGGTGGACGGCCGGCCACCACGCCTCGAACCGGGCCTCGTCCTCGCCGTAGCCGATGGCCGTCAGGTAGTTGATCAGTGCGTCGTACCAGACGTAGAAGACGTGGGTCTCGTCCCAGGGGACGGTCACGCCCCAGTCGATCGACGTCCGGGTGATCGAGATGTCACGCAGCCCGCCCCGGATGAAACTGAGTGCCTCGTTGCGCTTGGACTCGGGGACCACCGCGGTCGGGTTGCCCTCGTACCACTCGATGAGCCGGTCCTCGAAGGCGCTCAGGCGGAAGAAGTAGTTCTCCTCCTCGAGGAGGTCGACCGGCGTTCGGTGGACGGGACACAACGTCCCTTCGATGAGCTCGTCCTCGCTGTAGTACTGCTCGCACGACACGCAGTAGAGGCCCCGGTAGGTGTCCTTGGCGATCCATCCGTTGTCGTAGATCCGGGTGAGGAACTGCTGGACGGCGCGCTCGTGGCGCGGCTCGCTGGTCCGGATGAAGTCGTCGTTGGCGATGTCGAGGTCGGCCCAGGCCGAGGCGAAGCGGGGGGCGAGCCGGTCGGTCCACTCCTTGGGGGTGACACCGTGCTGCTCGGCGGCCCGGGCCACCTTCTGGCCGTGCTCGTCGGTCCCGGTGAGGAAGAAGACCTCGTCACCGATCAGCCGGTGCCAGCGGGCCAGGGCGTCGGCGTTGACCGTCGAGTAGGCGTGCCCCACGTGGGGCGCGTCGTTGACGTAGTAGATCGGGGTGGTGATGTAGTAGCGGGACACTGCCCGGTAGCGTACCGACCGGGGCGATCCCCGCCGACGTATAGGCCCCCGTGACCACGGTCGGCGGGCCGGAGGGAGCACTGCCATGACTCAGCCACCGCCCTCGGCGCCCCGGCCGGGCGGCCGGCAACGGTCGGCGGCGACCCCTCCGGCCGATCGGCAACGGGTGGCCGTCTACGGCATCGTCGAGCAGGACGCTCCCGAGGGGACCCGCGTGCTGCTGGTCCGGGCGGCGACCTACCTGACCGTGGCCGGGAAGTGGTTCCTCCCCGGCGGAGGCATCGACCACGGGGAGGACCCGGTCGAGGCCCTGCGCCGCGAGTGCCTCGAGGAGACCGGCCTCGAGGTCGAGGTCGGCGCCATCCGGGGCGTGCTCTCCGACCTGACCACCCTGCCCGACGGGACGAGGCTCCACACCGTCCGCATCGTCTACGCCGTCGACGGGTTCACCGGCGAACTCCGCCACGAGACGGGCGGATCGTCCGACCTGGCCCGCTGGGTGGAGCTCGACCGGGCCTTCGACCTGCCGCTCGTGCCCTATGTCCGCCGGGCCCTGACCGAGCTGCGCTGAACCATCACCCGCCGGCGACGGACCCGATCACCAGTTGGCCACGTGGCACCCGCCGCGACCGGTCTTCTCGGTGAAGCGCTGGTGGTACTCCTCGGCCGGCCAGAACGTCATGGCCGGGGTGACCTCGGTCACGATCGGACGCTTGAACCGGACCTGGTACTCATCCAGTGACGCACGGGCCGCCTTGGCCTGGGTCTCGTTGTGGGTGAACACGGCCGACCGGTACTGGGTGCCGTGGTCGGGACCCTGCCGGTTGGGCGTCGTCGGGTCGTGGTGCCGCCAGAACTCCCCGAGGAGCGTGTCGAAGGAGACCCGGGCTGGGTCGAAGGTCACCAGCACGGCCTCGGCGTGCCCGGTGCGCCCGCTGCACACCTGCTCGTAAGTGGGCTGGTCGACATCCCCGCCCTCGTAGCCGGAGATGGCGTCGACCACCCCGGGAATGGCCCGGAAGAACTCCTCCACCCCCCAGAAGCAGCCGGCCGCGAACGCCGCCCGGTCCAGCCCCTCGGGAATGTCGTCCGGAGCGATGCCCGGTGCCTGGGTCTTGTCCATCTGGGTCCGTCCGAACATGCCGGCTCCTTCCGATCTCATGCCCCCCAATCACCCCTACAACCCCGGGACGGGTGCCGTCATTCCGGCCGCGGCACCTCGGCGCCGGCGCGGTCCCGCGCCCCCAGGGCCAGCTCGTAGACCCGGCGGCGGGCAACACCGAACTGCTTCGCCACCTCGTCGACGACCCCCCGGGTCCTCTCACCGGATGCCAGGCGTTCCGAGAGTGCCGCGGTCAGCACCTCGTCGGAGACGGCCGCCGCCACCGGGTCCTCGGCACCCCCGAGCACCAGGACCACCTCCCCGCGGACCTGCCCGGACGATGCCCACATGGCGCCGTCGGCGAGCGATCCCCTCCAGATCTCCTCGTGGAGCTTGGTCAACTCACGGGCCACGGCCACCGGGCGCTCCCCCCCGCACACCTCGGCGAGGTCACGCAGTGTGGCCGCTGTCCGCCCGGGCGCCTCGAACAGGACGGTGGTCCGAACCTCGCCGGCGATGGCGGCGAGCCGTTGCCGGCGTTGCTTGCCCGCTCGGGGGAGGAAGCCCTCGAACACGAACCGGTCGGTGGGGAGCCCACTGGCCACCAGCGCGGTGAGGGCGGCGGACGGCCCGGGCACCACCGTCACGGTGAGGCCGTCCCGGGCGGCGGCGGCAACCACGAGCCACCCCGGATCCGAGATCACCGGCATGCCGGCATCGGAGACGATGGCGACCGTGCGCCCTTCCCGCACCGCCCCGAGCACCTCCTCGACCCGGTCGTGCTCGTTGTGCTCGTGGAGCGACCGCAGCGAGGTGCCGACGATCCCCGCATGGGTCAACAGCTTGCGCGAGTGCCGGGTGTCCTCGCAGTAGATGACGTCGGCGGCGCCGAGCGCCCGGACGGCGCGGGGGGACAGGTCGCCGAGGTTACCGATCGGGGTCCCCACGACCACCAGCGCTCCGGGCTGGCCCGTCGGACCGTCCGTCTCGGGTCGCCCACCCGGGGACCCGTCGTGGCCTCCCCAGGACTCGAGCTCTTCGAGGATGTCCGGGTCGGGTCCGGCCGCCGCAGGTCCGTCCCGGGGACCGGTCATCCGCGGAGCTCCAGGGCATCCCCGGTCCGCAGGCCCCAGCGCTCGAAGGCCCCCGCCTCGGCTTCGACGACCGAGCGCCCCCGCCTGCGGGGCAGCGACATGCGCCAGGGCCGCAGCCTGGTGGTGCCGACCACCACCATGTCCTTGTCGCAGAAGGCGACGTCGATGGGGAACTTCATCCCCATGGTGTGCACGGAACGGGTGCGGGGCAGGACCATGGCCCCCTCGTAGCCGTCCCGTCCGAGCAGCCCCTTGCTCCGCTGTTTGAACCCCTCGGCGACCTCGGCGGTGGCCAGTACGTCACCGTCGCGCAGCAGCCAGCTCACCGCCCACCGCCCCATGGCCCGGCCACGGCACCGGACCGACCCCGACGCCAGCCGGTGTCTCCCCCGGGGTCAACCGGACTACACTCGTCGAACTGTGTCCAAACGAACCAACAAGCGCAAGCTCCGGGCCAAGAAGAAGGCCAACCACGGCAAGAAGCCGAACTGCGGTCGGGGCTGAGCCCCGGTTGAGCGGCACCCACGCCGCTCACCCCGCGGGGCGCCATGCGCAATCGAGCCGGTCCAGTACCTCCACCAGGGCTGTGGGCCGGTCGGTGATGATCCCGTCGACACCGAGCGCGCACAGCCGCTCCATCTCGTCTTCTTCCTCGATCGTCCACACGTGGACGGCCAGGCACTCCTCGTGGGCCACGTCGACGAACCGCTGATCCACCAGGGCCAGCTCGCCGTAGCGGGCCGGGACCTGCAGGGCCACATGGCGCAAGGGTGCCGGCCGGTCCCCCGCCTGCACCGCCTGGTAGAAGGCGGCGACCGCCACCGTCCCGGCCGAGGTCGGGATCTCGGGAGCCACCGCGGAGAACGCATCGGTCGCCGTGTCGAGGAACGAGGCGACGATCACGTCGTCACCACGTCCGAACCTGGCCAGGAGCCGGGCCAGCGCCTCCTCGTAGGGCTCGACCACCGGGGCGGTCTGTTTGATGTCGAGGTTCAGCACCACCCCGGGGAACTCCTCGAGGACCTCCTCCAACAGGGCGATGCGGAACCGGCGGTCCTTCGGACCCCGCCCCCGGAACGGGTACTGGCCGGCGTCGAGCCCGGGGGACACGTCGGCCCCGGGGGCCCACCAATAGGCGTTGTCGAGCGCACGGAGCTCCTCGAGTGTCAGCTCGGAGATCTGGCCGGTGCCGTCGGTCGTCCGATCCACCGAGGAGTCGTGGCACACCACGAGATGGCGGTCGACGGTGGCGTGAACGTCGAGCTCGATCCCGGTGGCTCCGACCGAAATGGCGCGGTCGATGGCGTGGAGCGTCGACGAGGGGGCCTCCCAGGCGCCGCCCTGGTGGGCGTAGGCGATGACACGGCGATCCAGCCATTCGGTCGTCCGGCCTGGCTCGGAAGGGGCGCCCATGGAAGAACGGTAGCCTCTGCCCCGCGATGTTGGACCACGTCTTCACCCAACTTGTTGCTTCCCACCGCCACGCCTTCGAGAGCGCGCTGCTCCAGCGTCAGGCCGTCGAGGAGCGCTTCCAGGTGGACGTCTTCCTGGGCGACGTCAGTTTCGAGACGTCCTACAGCCTCCCCGGGGAGGAGCGTCCCGCCCGTATCCGGGTCGACACGAGCCTCGACTGGCCCACGTGGAGCCAGACCGCCTACCGCAGTTGGGCCATCGGCGAGGAGCCCGAAGAGCTGCCCGAGGTGCTGGTCGAAGTGGCCTTCCGCGTCCAGCGGCTCGACAAGGTCCCCGACGTCCAACCGTTGCTCGAGATCCTGCCCGACCACCTCGACGCCATCGGGGACGAGCGACTGGCCCGGCTGTCGGCCACCATCGAGCAGCTGATGACCAACGTGAACGAGGTGGCCGAGACGGCCATCGAGGTGTCCTACGAGGGTTCCTGCCAGCTCGACGAGTCGATTCTCGAGGATCCGACGACCCTCGACGCCGCGCTCGCCCCACTCGGCCGGGAGGTGGCCTCGGTCCTGGTGCGCATGGCCGATCTCCCGTTCAGCTTCCGACCCACCGAGAGCCCGCCCGGCTGACCGGGACCGTCCCGGTCAGCGGCCGAGGGCGGCGCAGACGCCGAGCTCGAACACGTTGCGCAGGACCTTGAAGGCCGGTGCGTTGGCTTTCGGGGTGATCTGGGCGTTGATCGACACGGTGACCGAGCGGGTGCCATCGCCGGTGGCGGCGACGAACTGGGTGTAGCCGGGCGTGTTGCCCGTGTGGCCGTAGACGGTCCCACAGGCCGTGCGGTAGCGGAAGATCCCGAGCCCCGCCGAGTTGACCCCGGGCCCGGGTGGCTCGGAGGAGCCGGGCCTGAACCGGAACTGGGCCGCCCGGGTGGCCGCGTTGGTCGTGGCCCCCCGGGCGTAGGCCCGGATGAACGCCGTGGCGTCGAGCGGGGTCGAAACCAACCCGCCGGACGCCCAGCTCCATCCGGCGGCGAACAGGTTGGTGACGTCGGTCGGCGGCTCGGGCGGGTCGAGGTCGTACCCGGCCGCGAACGGTGCGGGCATCGCCGCGCCGTTGGGCAGACTGGTGCTGCCGAGGGACAAGGGTCCAAAGACGAGGTCCTCCAGCTCCTGTTCGTAGGTCTCGCCGGTGGCGGCCTGGATCATGAGGGCCACGATGATGTTGTCGGAGTTCGAGTAGTGGTACTCCGACCCCGGGGTGAACAACAGCTTCGGATCGGTGATATAGGTCAGCAACGTCTGGGGGGGCGGCGCCGTGAGCGGGGACTTACGCAGCGCGGCGGCGAACTCCGCGGTCTGGCTGAAGTCGGGGATGCCGCTCGTGTGCTGGAGCAGCTGGGTGAGGTCGACGTCGTGCCACTGGGCGGGAAGCGTCGGCAGCCACCGTCCGACGGTGTCGCGGAGGGAGAGGACCCTCGATTTCACCAGTGAGAGGGCGGCGGCGGCGCTGTAGGCCTTCGACACGCTGGCCAGTCTCAGGTGGTCGCTCGGAGCGATCGGGACCGACGATCCGGGTACCGCCGTCCCGGCGCTGTGGACGGCGACACGCCCATAGCGGTCCACCACCACGATGATCCCGGGCGGACCGTCCGGACGGGCGACGAGGGCGCGGATCGCCTTGTCCAGCTGGGACGGGGCGCCCGACGAACCGGTGGGGGTGGCCGACCCGGCGGGGGTGGCTCCGGGGGCGAAACCGGCGACGAGGAGGGCGACACCGCCGAGAACGAGGACGGCCGACCGGGGGACCCTTGCGCTCATCCAGTGCAAGTTACCTGCTCGCGGTGGGCGCGGCATGGAGCCCGTGAGGCTGGTCTCGTACCGCGCGCTCAGGCGAAGAGCCCGGCGTCGATGGCCAGCGCCCGCAGGTCGGCCAGAGGTCTCGCCCCGACGTGGGAGATGATCTCGGCGGCACACACGCTCCCGAGACGGGCCGACTCCTCGGGCGACAGGCCGTTGGTGATCCCGTAGAGGAACCCGGCGGCAAAGAGGTCGCCGGCACCGGTGGTGTCCACCACCCGGTCGACGGGCACCGGGGGGACGGCCACCGGCCCCGAGGCGGTGACCACGACGCTGCCCTTGGATCCCCTGGTCAACACGGCGAGGACGCCGGTCTCGGCCACCGCCTCGGCGGCGGCGTCGAAGTCGGCCACGTCGAACAACATCTTGATCTCGTCCTCGTTGGCGAACAGCATCTCGAGCTCGCTGTCGAGGAGCTCCCGGAACTCGCGGCGATGGTGCTCGACGCAGAACGGGTCGGACACCGACAGGGCCACCGAGGCATCGTTGGCGTGGGCCATCTCGATGGCCTCCCGGATGGCGGCCTTGGCCGGGGGTTGCTCCCACAGGTAGCCCTCCAGGTAGACGACCTGCGACGCGGAAAGGTGGCCGTCGTGCAGGTCGGACGACGCAAAGTCGGAGGCCACGCCCAGATGGGTGGCCATCGTGCGCTCGGCGTCCTCGGTCACCAACACCAGGCAGTGGCCGGTCACCGCCTGGCCGGGAACCGCTTTGGTGGGAACCGGATCGAAGGCCACGCCGATTGAGCGGATGTCGTGGGTGAAGGCCTGGCCCAGGGGGTCGTCGGCGACCCGACCGAGGAAGGCGGCGCGACCGCCGAGCGCGGCCACGCCGGCCGCCGTGTTGGCGGCCGAGCCGCCCGATGCCTCGGTGGTGGGACCCATCGCTGCGTAGATGGCCTGCGAGCGGTCGTGGTCGACCAGGGCCATGGTGCCCTTCACCAGGTCCAGTGCCGCCAGGTCTTCGTCGGTGGCCGAGGCGAGCACGTCGACCAGGGCGTTCCCGACGGCCACCACGTCGAGTGTCGGTGCTCCGCCCGCCGTCGGGGCCGCGCCCTGCGGATCCGGCCCGGTGCCGTCGGAAACTTCGGGAGATTCGCTCGATTCGGGGTCTGTCTGCACGGCGCGACGGTAGCCTGCCGGACATGAGCGCTTCGACCACCGACGAGACCGAGCCCGACGAGACCCCGGCCTACCGGCTGCCGACCACGGTCCGACCCGTCGCTTACCGGCTGGTCCTGACGCCCGACCTGCCGGCCGCCACCTTCTCCGGCGACGTGGAGATCGACATCGTCATCCAACGACCCACCGACTCGATCACCCTCAACGCGGCCGAGCTCGACATCACCTTCGTCGAGCTCAACGACGCCGACCCCGACCGCGGCTACGCCCTCGCCCCCACGGCCATCGACCTCGATCCCGACGAGGAGCGGGCCACGTTCCGCTTCCCCGAGCCCCTCGTCCCGGGCCCGGCCACCCTCCATCTGGCGTTCACCGGCGTCCTCAACGACAAGCTGCACGGCTTCTACCGGTCGACCTTCACCGACGACTCCGGCACCGAGCACATCATCGCCACCACGCAGATGGAGTCGACCGACGCCCGACGGGCCTTCCCGTGTTGGGACGAGCCCGAGCTGAAGGCCACCTTCGAGGTCACCCTGGTGGTCGACGAGGCCCTGGCCGCGTACTCCAACGGGGCGGTGGTCGAAGAGACGGCTGCGCCCGGTGGGCTGCGCCGGGTCCGGTTCGCACCCACCATGGTGATGTCGACCTACCTGGTGGCCTTCATCGTCGGGCCCCTCGAGGCCACCGACCCACTGGTCGTGAACGGTGTGCCCCTCCGCATCGTCCATCCCCCCGGTAAGGCCCATCTGACATCGTTCGCCCTGGCCGTCGGATCCCACGCCCTCAATTTCTTCACCGACTACTTCGGCATCGCGTATCCGGCCGACAAGCTCGACCTGGTGGCCATCCCCGACTTCGCCTTCGGTGCCATGGAGAACCTCGGGTGCGTGACCTTCCGCGAGTCGGCGCTCCTCGTCGACCCGTCCCAGTCGGCGCGGGTGGAACTCGAGCGGGTCGCCGACGTCGTCTGCCACGAGATCGCCCACATGTGGTTCGGGGACCTCGTGACCATGAAGTGGTGGAACGGGATCTGGCTCAACGAGGCGTTCGCCACCTTCATGGAAGTCCTCGCCGTCGACGCCTTCCGGCCCGAATGGCAGCGGTGGGTCAGCTTCGGCGTCGAGCGCGAGGCGGCGATGGCCGTCGACGGCCTCCACGCCACGCGGCCGGTCGAGTTCCACGTCGGCCGCCCCGAGGATGCCCAGGGCATGTTCGACGTGCTCACCTACCAGAAGGGCGGCAGTGTCCTGCGGATGCTGGAGCAGTTCCTCGGCCCCGACGTCTTCCGCGAGGGCATCAACGACTACCTGACCACCCACAGCTACGGCAACACGGAGACCGTCGACCTGTGGAACGCACTGGAGCGGGCCAGCGGGAGGCCGGTCCGACCGCTCATGGACACCTGGATCAACCAGGGGGGCTATCCACTGGTGCGGGTCGGGGACGACGGTGGCCTGACCCAGCTCCCCTTCTCGTACCGGGGTGAGGCCGGGGGCGCCATCGGGTCCGATTGGCTGGTGCCGGTGCTGACCCGCTCCCTCGACGAGCCGGCCAGCGAGCCCCGCCCGGTGCTGCTCACCGGCACCGGTGTCGGACCCGGCGACGGCGACCCCGGAACCCGCCTGGTCAATGCCGGTGGCTCGGGCTACTACCGGGTGTCCTATCCGACGGCCACCGTCGACCGCCTCGCCCTCCGGCTGGGCGACCTCACACCGCTCGAGCGCTACAACCTGGTCTCGGACACCTGGGCGGCCTCCCTGTCCGGGCAGGCCCCGCTGTCCGACTTCCTGCGCCTGGCCCGGTCCCTCGCCGATTCGGCCGAAGGTGACCCCAGCGTGTGGTCGGTGGTCCTCGGGGCCCTCGGCCTGTTCGACCGCGTGATCGCCGACGACGACCGGCCCGTCCTCGCCAGGGCCGTGCGCGACCTGCTCGGACCGCTGGCCGACGACCTGGGGTGGGACCCGCGTCCCGACGACACCGAACGGACACCGTCGCTCCGTTCCTCGGTCATCCGCACGCTCGGCACCATCGGTGACGATCCGGCCACACGTGCCGAGGCCGGCCGGCGGTTCGCCGCGTCCGGGGAGACGGCGCTCCACGCCGACACCGAGTCGGCCATCCTGGACGTCGTCGCCTCCTCGGGAGGGGCGGCGGAGTACGACGCCTTCCTCGCCCGGTACCGCGCGCCCAGCACACCCCAGGAGGAGAACCGCTACCTCTACGCACTCGCCGCGTTCACCGATCCTGCACTCGTCTCGCGCACGTTCGACCTGGCCCTCACCGAGGTGCGGACCCAGAACGCCCCGTTCCTCCTCCAGTCCCTGGTGGCCAACCGGCTCAACGGTCCGGCGGCCTGGCAGAAGATCACCGAGTCGTGGGACACCCTGGTGACCAAGTTCCCGTCCAACATCCTCCCCCGCATGCTCGACGGCATCAGGGGCCTGTGCCATTCGAGGGCGTTCGCCGACCAGGTGACCGCCTTCGTGGTGGACCACCCCCTCCCCGCCGGCGGCAGGACCGTCGACCAGATCCTCGAGCGTCTCGACGTCAATGTGACCTTCGGCGAGCGCGAGGGTGCGGGCCTGGCCGCGACGTTGGACCGGTCACCGGGGGCGCCCGCGGGCTGATCAACCTGGGCGACGGCCACGGTCGCCCCTAACATGGCCGGGTGCAGGTCGGCATCGTGGCAACCGTGTTTGCCCTGATCGTCGTGGCCGAACTTCCCGACAAGACCATGATCGCCACCCTGATCATGGGCAGCCGCTACCGGCCCGTGCTGGTCTGGATCGGTGCCACCATGGCCTTCGCCGTCCACGCAGCCCTCGCCGTTGCCGTGGGGCAGCTGCTCCAGCTACTGCCCCACCGGTGGATCGAGGCGGTGACCGCGGTCCTGTTCGCCGGCGGGGCCGTCTACCTGCTGGTCGTTCCCGAGAAGCAGGAGGAAGAAGAAGGCGAGGCGGAGGCCGAGACCGCCCGCAGGGGGGCGAGGACCGTCGGGACGGCGTTCGTGGTCATCCTGGTCGGGGAGTTCGGAGACCTGACCCAGATCCTCACGGCCAATCTCGCGGCCAAGTACCACGAGCCGGCGGCGGTGTTCATCGGCGCATTCGCCGCCCTGGCCACCGTGGCCGCCGTCGGCGCCTTCGGAGGCCGGGCCCTGCTGCGGTTCCTGCCGCTGGCCATCATCCGCAAGGTCGGAGGCGCGCTCCTCGCCGGGTTCGCCGTCTACACCCTGGTCACCCTGGTCAGGGGCTGACGCGGACCAAGGGGGAGGTCAGTGTCGCATCCGGTCGGGGGTGGTGAGCCGCCTCAGGTGCGGTTGGGTGTGGCCTCGACGATGAACTGGTAGCCGAACATGGTGGGCCAGAGGTCCAACAACAGGCGGTCCACCAGTCGGAGGATCTTGGCCTTGGTCCCCTCCATGCCCAGCGCGTCGAGCGGCAGTCCCACCGGCTCGATGCGCCGGATGGAGAATCCCTGGCGCTCGATCAGCTTCCTGATGCTCCGGCGGGTGAAGAAGCGGAGGTGGGTGGAGTCGAGGATTCCCCGCTGGTCGTAGTCGAACATGCCGAGGGTCGAGCGCAGCCGCGGGTACCAGTGGGCGATGTTCGGCACACAGAACAGGGCCACGCCGTCGTCGGCGATAACCTCCCGGACCTGGTTCATGAGGGCGCCGGGGTTCATGAGGTGCTCCAGCACGTCGGCGGCCAGCACGATGTCGAATCCGGTGCCGACCTCGGTCGGGATCCCCTCGTTGAGGTCGTACTTGTAGAACGCGTCGGTCCGGTCGGCGACGCCGGCGATCTCGACCACATCGACGCCGGTGACCTCGTGGCCCATCTGGCGCAGGCGATCGGACAACAGACCGCTCGAGCAGCCGAGGTCGAGGATCCTGCTCGGCGGCCGCGGCTTCAGCAGCGTGGAGATCCGGCCGTGGGAGCTGTCCTCACTGGGCTTGAGCTGGTACTCCTCGCTGAGGGCGATGCGGCTCCCGTCGCCGAAGCCGGCCTTTTGCAGCCGGTAGGCGACGACATCCTTGGTGACGTCGGCCGCGTAGCCCAGCCCGTCGACGTAACAGATCTCGTCCCCGTAGTAGGTGGGGATCGGCACCTCGGCGATGCGCATCCCCGCGTCATGCAGCTGGATGATGATCTGCGTGTCGAAGTTGAATCCGTCGGAGTTCCGCTCGAACGGGATCTGCTTCAGGGCGGCCACCGAGTAGGCCCGGTAGCCCGAATGGAACTCGGAGAGGTCGGTGCCGAGAGTGGCGTTCTCCAACCGAGACAGGATCCGGTTGCCCACGTACTTGTAGAGCGGCATGCCGCCCTTGCGGGCCGCCCCTTTGATCATGATGCGGGAGCCGAACACGGCGTCGGCCTCACCGGCCAGCAGCGGTGCCACGATCTCGGGCAGCGACTCGGGGGCGTACTGGCCGTCGCCGTGGAGCATGACCACGATGTCGAGCCCGTGCTCGATGGCCAGGTTGTAGCCAGCCTTCTGGTTCCCGCCGTAGCCGAGGTTGGCGGGGTGCCTGATCAGTGTGATGGGCAGGTCGGAGATCTGCTGGTAGCCCAGTCCGACCAGGTAGGTGGAGTCGTCGCTGTGATCGTCACTCACGATCACTTCCTCGATCTCGGGCCTGATCTCCTCGGGGATGCGATCGAGGACACGGGCCAGCGTCGACGCTGCGTTGTAGGCGACGACAAGGATTCCGATTCTCTTCGTCTCGATGGAACCCACGTCCCCCCCTTCCCTCGCCGCCCCGACCCCACCATGCTATGCCGCAATTTCGACGAGCGAAAGACGGATGGCAGCTCCGCATGACGAAAGACCAGCTCAGTAGGGTTTCGGTCCCGGGGGCTCCCCGGATGTCCGAGGTGTGGAGCACACCGTGGCAGGCTGAGCCCATGGATGACGTGCAGAGCCCTGAGACCTTGGCCGACCGCCCCGAACGGGTCGAGCGCCGGAGCGAACTCTTCTCCCTCGCCCGCACCACCAACGGGTTCATGCCCGACGAGGAGGGAGAGGCCCTCTACCTGGCCGCGTTGCGTGCCGGTGCCTGCTTCGACGACGCCACGTTCGTGGAGATCGGGGCCTGGTGCGGCAAGTCGACCGTCTATCTGGGTGCGGCCGCCGAGGAGACGGGTGCGGTCCTGTTCAGTCTCGACCACCATCGCGGCTCCGAGGAGAACCAGGCCGGATGGGAGCACCACGACACCTCCCTCGTGGATCCCGACTCCGGGCGGATCGACACGCTCCCCCACTGGCGCCGCACCGTGGAAGGGGCCGGGCTCGAGTCCTCGGTGGTCGGCCTGGTCGGCGACTCGCCGACGGTGTCCTCCCGGTGGACCACGCCCCTCGCCTTCTGCTTCATCGACGGCGGTCACGGTGACGATCCGGCATGGGCCGACTTCCGGGGGTGGACGCCCAACGTCCTCGAGGACGGATGGCTCGCCATCCACGACGTGTTCGCGGACCCCGCCGACGGTGGTCGGCCGCCCTATGACATCTGGCGCGCCGCCGTCGACTCCGGGGAGTTCGTGGAGGACGGGGAGTGCGGATCCCTGCGGATCCTGCGCCGGGTCTGATCGGCCCGCCGGGCGCGCCGGTCTCCGGGTCGGGCGGCCCTGTCATGGGTCGGACCGACCGCCGACACGGCTAGCGCGGATTGTCCACCAGCTGGCGGGTGTCCTCCTCGTGTCGACGGAGCGTGTCGGTGTCGACCCAGGCCTGCCAGATCGGCGTGGGGACCGGATCGGTGGTCGGGTCGGGACGATGGTGGGTGGTGTGCCTGTGCTTCCTCCAGCCCGGCTCGGCGAGCGAGAGGACGAGGACGGGGACGATGGCTGCGGTCAGCGCGAGCGTGACCAGGACGGCGGCCAGGACCAGGTGCATGGTACGACGGGCAGCGGGGTCGGGGGACGCTGCCCACCTCCTTCTTCCTGCACGGTACGGGGGCTGCGGTAGACCGGGCCGGGAGCGGCCGTAGAGCCCGCTGGGAATGCGGGCCGGACGGGGATCAGATCGGGCCCGGCCGGCCCGGCGCCCGGACCGCCGGCTCCACCGGGGTCTCTGGAGCGGGCTCGGTGAGGTCGAGATGGCTGGGCAGCCCCTCGCCGCGGAAGATCCCCGACGCCGGGGTGGTCCGACTGAGGGCATCGGCGGCCAGCACCATGGCCCCCGCGGTGTAGGACGAGCGTTCGAGCGGCGGGTAGGTGGCCTCCTCGGGGTACACCATGCCCGTCCAGTACGAGCCGTCCTCGTTCCGCAACCCCTGAGCCCACTCGAGCAGGCGGACGGCCTCGGCGTCCATGCCCAGGACGTCGAGGGCCAGTACACACTCGGCCGTCTCGGCCGCCGTCACCCATTCGCCGGTCGACACGCAGCGCACACCCCGGCCCTCCATCACGAAGGTGTCCCACGATTCGTCCATGCGACGACGGGCCGCCTCGCCGGTGAGAGCACCCGACAGCACCGGGTAGTACCAGTCCATGGCGAACTCGACCTTGGGGGCGAACGCGTGGGGGGTGTGGGCCAGGGCGTGGGCCAGCCGGCCGGCGGCGAGCTCCCAGTCCGGCCGCTCGTGACCCAGTCGCTCGGCGCAGGCGATGGCACACCGGAGGCTGTGGTAGATCGACGACGAACCGGTGAGGAGGGCGTACTCCTCGAGGAAGCCGGAAGGGTCGAGGGACCAGTGGATCGCCCCGTCGAGGCGCTGCCAACGAAGGACGAAATCGACCCCGGCCTCGAGCGCTGGCCACAGCCGTTCGAGACCGTCGAGGTCCTGGGTGGAGACATACCGGTGCCAGGCCCCGGTGGCCAGGTAGGCACAGACGTTGGTGTCGAGCCGAGAGTCCTCGATGCCGGTGGACAGGTAGTAGTTGAACCAACTGCCGTCGGGCAGCTGGGTGTCGACCAGCCACTGGTACGCCCGGTCGGCCTCCTCGTCGAGGCCGGCCGCGGTGAGGGCCATGGCCGCCTCCACGTGGTTCCAGGGGTCGCAGTGGCCTCCCGGGTACCACTCGATCATGCCGTCGGGGCGCTGCAGGGCCACGATCGACCGTGCCGTGTCGAGCACCTGACCGGCGGACATCACGCCGGGAACCTCGGGGATCGATCTCATGCCAGTGCTTCCTCTCGAGATGGGCTCCCCTCGCGAACTGTCGGTGTGCCCGCCGCGGCTGTCCGCACGCCCCGGCGCTCGGGGGTGCGCCCGGTGGCGGCCCGGCTGGGCGGCGTCAGCGGCTTGCGCAGGTAGACCACCAGGCTCTTGCCCACCAGGGGATTGAGCACGCGGTCGGCGTACCGGGTCACCCGGGGGGCCTTTTCGATGTCCCACACGAGCAGCCGGTGGTAGGTGGCCACTGCGGGATGGGTGTCGTTCGTCGTCCCGACCAGGCAACGGAGCCACCAGTACGGGGCGTGGAGGCCGTGGGCATGGTGGCGGCCGACAGCCCGGAGGCCGGTCCCCTCCAGCCGCCCGACCAGTTGCCGCTGGCGGTAGATCCGCACGTGGCCACCGGGCACGTTGTGGTACTCGTCGGAGAGGGCCCAGTTCACGAACTCGGGTCCGCAGCGCGGGACGGTGACCGCCATCGAGCCTCCCGGCCGGAGGACCCGGGTCAGCTCGGCCATGGCCGTCTCGTCGTCGGGGATGTGCTCCAGGACCTCCGAGGCGATGACCCGGTCGAAGGCCCCATCGGCGAACGGGAGCCGGAGCGCATCACCCTGGACCGCCCCCACCCTGGCGTCATGGGCATCGAGCTCACCGGCCACGGCCATGGCGCCGAAGGTGTCCTGGACCTTCCTGACCTCGTCGGCACCGGCATCGAAGGCCACCACCTCGGCACCGAGTCGGGCCGCCTGGAAGGCGTGGCGGCCGAAGCCGCACCCGAGGTCGAGCAGCCGGTCCCCTTGTTTCACCCCGAGCTTGGCGTAGTCGACGGTCAGCACGGCGGCCTCGGCGGTTCAGGTTGGGACATGGTCGGCACTCCCGTTCAGCGGATTCCGGTGGGCCCCGGTCGGGTCGGCGACCCGGGCGGTCGGGCAAGGGGTCGCCCGGTGCCGGGTGGGCCGGTGCCGACTCGGCCATCAGGGCGCGGTACTGCTCGGCCGTGCCGGCCGCGGTGACCTGCCAGGTGAAGCGGCCGAGCACCCGCTCGCGGCCGGCGGCACCGAGCCGACGCCGCAGCTGCTCGTCGTCGAGGAGCCGGCCGATGGCCGCCGCCAGGGCGCCGGGGTCGTCGGGGGCGACCAGCAACCCGGTCACGCCGTCGGTACCCACCACTTCGGGCAGCGCTCCGCCGGTCGTGGCGACCAGGGCCACCCCGCAGGCCATGGCCTCGATGGCCGGGAGCGAGAACCCCTCGTAGAGCGACGGCACCACGGCCACCTCGGCCCGGGCGTAGTTACGGGCCAGCTCCTCGTCACTGATGCCCGACACGCAGCGGACGACGGGAGCGAGGTCGAGGCGGTCGATGGCCTTGGCCACGCGGCCGTCGGGGCGGGGATTGCCGATGACCACCAGCTCGATGTTGCGCTCGGTGCGGAGCTTGGCCACCGCCTCCAGCAACGGCACGAGGCCCTTCATCGGCACGTCCGAGGAGGAGGTGACCATGATGCGGCCGGGTACCGGCGTCACGTCGTCCTGCGGCCGGAACACGGTGTGGTCGACCCCCACCGGCACCACGGTCATCCGGTCGACCTCCACGCCCATCTGGGCGGCGATGTCGCGCTTGGAGGACTCGGACACCGTCACCACGCGGGGCAGAGCCCTTGCCACCTTCACCTGCATCCGCAGGAAGCCGAACCACCGTCGCTGCGTGAACTGCTGCCACGGGTTGGTGGCATGGCTGAGGGCGAGCTGGCGGTCGACGGTGATCGGGTGGTGCAGCGTGGTCAACAGCGGCCAGCCGTCGTCCATCATGCCGAGGATGCCGTTACCCAGACACTGGTTGTCGTGCACCAGGTCGAACTCGTCCCGGCGGGCGGCCAACAGCCGACGGGCCCGCAGGGAGAACGTCCAGGGCTCGGGAAACCCGGCCGTGCACATCACGCCGAACTCGAGAGCGGCGATGGGGGTGGTGTAGGAGTTGATGAACTCCGCCGGTCGGGGGATCCGGAACGGATCGGGCTCGCGGTAGAGGTCGAGGCTCGGCACGGGCGTGAAGCCCACACCCTCGTCCACCTCGGGCCACGGCTGGCCGGCGAAGACCTCGACCGAGTGACCCAGTTCCACGAGCTCGCGGGTCAGGTGACGCGTGTAGACACCCTGGCCGCCGCAGCGTGGATTGCCCCGGTAGACGAGGAAGGCGATCCGAAGACCACCCGGAGCCGGATCGCGGGCGGGGATCCGCTCGGGGGTAGGGGGCGGAGTGGCGGGACCTTTGACCTTGTTGCGTTTCAGCCCGAAGCTAGGCATGGACGACCAGGAACGGGCACATGGAAGGCAAATACTGCCGCGAACAGGCACTTCTGTGCAAACTGACCCGCCGGTAACGGCATCCGACCTGGACCATCTCCGTCGCCCGGCCGACTCCTCCCCGCCCCACCGGCCCACCTGGCCGGTTCAACTGAGCTGGATGGCCTTGACCAACAAGAGCAGGACGGCGAGCACCAAGTAGCCGCGCAGAAGGTACATGGCGAGCAGCCGGCCGCGCGACCAGGTCGGGCGCTGGAGCAGATTGAGGGCCGGCATCCGCCAGGTGGCCCGCTTGGCCATCGGGGTGACCGGCTCGGGGGGCCGGCGCCGGAGGAAGCGGGCGTAGAGCACGCCTCCGACCAGATAGGAGACCACCAGGACCCCGCCCAGGACCAAGGCCAGCTGGTCGACGTTGATGGTGGTGAACACGGTGGTGGCCATGAGGACGAGGGACATCATCAACAAGATGGAGACGATCACCGTGGCGACCACGTTGAGCCAGGGCCGGTTGACCCAGGGACCCAGCACCTCTTTGTCGTTGCACAGCATCAGCAAGAAGATGGTGGCGCTGGGCAGGAGCACCCCGGCCAGGGCCTGGACGCTGGTGGTGATGACACCCAAGGGGGCGCCGGGGATGATCACGATGGCGGCCGCCAACGCCACCACGGCGGTGAATGTGCCGTAGAAGAACTTGGCGTCCTTCCAGCTCCGGTGCAGGGAGTGGCGGGCGCCGAACACGTCGCCGAAGGCGTACGAGGTGGCCAGGGTGACCGAGGCGGCCCCGATGATCGAGGCATTGAGGAGGATGACGGCGAAGATGGCCCCGGTGGCGTGGCCCACGTAGTGGTTGAGACCCTGGGCCACCCCGCCGGCGTCGGTGAAGTGGCCGAACAACGGCGTGCCGGTGAAGGCGGAGGCCGTCACGGCCATGAGCAACGAGGCGGCGAACACGGTGACGAGCGACCCGAGGACGGTGTCGGCCCGTTCGTAGTTGATCCAGCGGGGCGTGATCCGCTTGTCCACGATGTTGGACTGCTGGAAGAACAGCTGCCAGGGAGCGACGGTGGTGCCGACGATGGCGATGATCAACAGGACCGACGTCGAGTTGAACCCTCCCTCCACTCCGGGCGTCACGAATCCCTTGAAGAAGGGGCCGGCCGCCGGGTGGCTGAAGACGGCGAGAGGGATGACGAGGAAGTTGAGCGCGATGAAGACGAACATGAAACGCTCCCACCGGCGGAAGCTCCCCGAGGCGGTCATGGCGACGAGGGCCACGGCGGCGATCGGCACCGAGATGTACTCGCTGATCCCGAAGTACTGGAGCGCCAGGCTGACACCGATGAACTCCGTGGCGATGGTCAAGAAATTGAGGATGAACAGGTCACCGACGGAGAAGGCTCCCCAGAACCGGCCGAACCGTTCGTTGATCAGGCGGGCGTGCCCGACGCCGGTTACCGCCCCCAGGCGGACCACCATCTCCTGGTTGACCACCAGGACCGGGATCAACAGGGGCAGCGTCCACAGCAGGGTCAGCCCGTAGTTCTGCCCGGCCTGGGCGTAGGTGGCGACACCCCCGGCATCGTTGTCGCCGACCATGACGATGAGCCCGGGGCCCATGATGGCCAACAGCGTGAGTATCCGGGCACCCCAGGTACGGCGGGTGTCGAGGTCGTGCTGGCGGATGGTCCCGAAGGCACCCTGGATATCGCCGAGGTGGGCGTCGTCGAGCACCGCTGCGGACTCGTCGGGCCCCGTCGTCGTTTCACTGTCAGCCATGGTTCACCTCCTTCGGGGCGGTCGGTCCTGCGCTGGCCGAATCCCATCGCACACGGCGACGTCTCCCTGCCGCGGCGATCTGCCGGCACAGTCGGAATCGGGTCGGAACAGGTGTTTCGGCGGGGCGGGTGTTCGGGCGGGGACGCCCGACGCCCCCGTCGGACGTGGACTCCGGATCCGCCGCGTTCCCTGGTCCGGTGGGTGGGACTGGTGGGTGGGTCGGCTGCTCGTGTCAGCCGGTGGGCGACGAGCGGCGTCGCCCCGGGCACACAGTGGCGAGTCGGCAGCACCCGGATGCCGTGTCGGGTTTTCGCTCATCCATGGCTACTCCTCGACCGCCGTTCTGCCGAAGTCGCGCCGGAAGCCCGTGGGCAGCAGGAGCTCCAGGACGTCGTCGACCGTGACCACGCCGACGATCTGGCCGTGTTCGGTGTCGAGGACGGGCGCCACCGTCAGGTTGAAGTCGGACATGGTACGGACGATGGCACCCAGGTCCCAGTCCGGATGGACGTGGACCGGGTCGCCTTCCACCAACGATTCCAGTGGGTCGGTGGGATCGGCTTTGACCAGGCGGACGGTCGAGGCCGATCCGACCATGCGCCCGTCACCGTCGACGGCGAAGACCACGTTCAGGGCCTCGGGCGGCGCGGTGCTGCGGTGGACGGCGTCGAGGACTTCGGCGACCGTGGCGCTCGCCGGCATGGTGAGGAAGTCGGGGCTCATCAGGCCACCGGCGGTCTCGGGGTTGTAGCTGAGCAGCGAGCGGATCTTGCGCTGCTGGGGCTCGGGCAGGAGGTCGAGGATCGGCAGGCGGCGCTCCTGGTCGACCTCGGTGATGAGGTCGGCGGCGTCGTCAGGGGCCATGGACGCCAGCAGCCGGGCCGCCTCGGCGTCGGAACGGCTGCGGATGAACTCCAGCTGGTGCTCGGTGTCCAGCTCCTCGAACACGTCCGCCTCCAGCTCGCGGTCGGCCCCGACGGCCTCGATGATCTCCTCGCCCTCGTCGTGGGAGGCGGCCTCCACCAGGTCGGCGATCTGGGCCGGGTGGAGCTTGGCCAGCTTCCGGTAGGGGATCCTGAGCCGCGAAGTGGGGACGTGGGCGACGAACGGTTCGATGCTGGCCCAGTCCACGATGGCCCCCGGCTTGGTCATGCGTCGCTTCCAACCCGGGATCAGTCTGCGAAGGACGGGACGGCTCGACGGGTCGACGGCCACCACCTCCCAGGCGCCGTTGACGTTGGCCAGCTCGATCTCGTTGGCCTTGATCAGGCGGCCCCCGACGAAGTTGATCAGATGGTGGGCGAGCAGGTCGCGGGCCAACAGGAGCTCACCGGGCCGGCGCTCGAACCGACGCAGGTCGACCCTCCGGCCCTCGAACCTGACCCGGCCCGGTTCGAAGGCGGCGACCTTGCGGATCGGGACGAACAGGTCGCGCCCGCCGATGTTGACCACCAGACCGACCACCGGGGGGTGGGGTGACTCACCGGCGCGCACGATGAGGTCCTGCACCCGACCCAACCGGTCACCGCTGGCGTCGACCAAGGGGCGCTTGATCACGCTCGACAGATGGAGAATCTCGAGGTCCGGGGCGCTGTCAGTGGTCGGTGTGCTCATGGCGACCCAAGCGTAGACGGGGACGCTCGCTCCGGCACTGGATCCGTGGCGGCCCCAGGCCAACCGGTGGGGTGGTCCGGTCGGCCGCCGTGGGCACCCCCGAGGTGCCCCTGCTCCCACCCCTCGAGGGGCGCGACGGATGACTTCCGGCCCGTCGTGGCGGTACCGGTCGGAGGGAATGGTGTGCATGCGGGCCGCCGGTGCGGGAGGCAGCCGGTGGGGTGTGGGCATGGGGCATCTCGGATCTGGACGGAACCCGGTGGAGCGGAGCCCCCGACGCCGACCAGCGGAACTGACCGGCCGTCGGTCGCCGATCAGAACGGGCGCGGACGACGGGAGCGCTGAGGGGAGCAGACGGTGGGCGCCCTCGCAGCCCGGTGCAGTGGCCCGTGGGCCATCACCGCTCGCACGGACGCCGAGCGGGCGTGGTCCCGGTTCAGCTGGTGCGGGCAGGAGGGCGTGGCACTCCCGCCGTACTGGGGGGTTCTCCCCGTTTCACAGGCACCACCTCCCTCGCCAGTCGGAGCGCACGCGCCCGGTCGCACGTGCCGGGCGCAGAGTGTACTCCCCGACCCTTCGGGTGCACGATCGGCGCCTTCCGCACTCCGCCGGCGGCCGGATAACCTCGCGCCATGGACCTGAGCTATCCCGCCGAGACCGAGCCGTTCCGGGCCGAGATCCGCCAGTGGCTGGTCGACAACCTGCCCGAGGGGTGGGGCACACCCGGGTTCACCATGTCCAAGGACGAGAAGAAGGCCTTCAACCGCGACTGGGTGAAGAAGCTCTACGACGGCGGATGGATCTGTGCCTCGTGGCCCGAGGAGTACGGCGGGAAGGGACTCTCCCTCATGGAGTCGGTGGTGCTCAACGAGGAGTTCGCCCGGGTCGAGGCCCCCCTCCGGGCCGACTTCTTCGGTGACACGCTGGTGGGCCCGACCATCCTGCAGTGGGCGACAGAGGAGCAGAAGCGCCAGTTCATCCCCGGCATCCTGAAGGGCACCATCGCCTGGTGCCAGGGGTTCTCCGAGCCCGATGCCGGCAGCGACCTGGCCTCGCTCAAGACACGCGCCGAGCTCGACGGCGACGAGTGGGTGGTCAACGGCCAGAAGGTGTGGACCACCCAGGCCCAGTTCGCCGACTACATCTTCCTCCTGGCCCGCACCGATCCCGACGCCCCCAAGCACGCCGGCATCTCCTACCTCCTCGTGCCCATGAAACAGGACGGGGTCGAGGTTCGGCCGATTGCCCAGGTGGACGGCAGTGCTGACTTCAACGAGATCTTCTTCACCAACGCGCGCTGCCCCAGAGAGAACGTGGTCGGGGGCGTGAACAACGGGTGGAAGGTGGCCATGACCACGCTGGGCTTCGAACGGGGGTCCTCGGCCACCACCGGCTACCGGCGCTTCCTGCGCGAACTCGACCAGATCATCGCCGTGGCCAAGAAGAACGGGAGGGCCTCCGACCCGCTGATCCGCCAGCGGCTCGCCCGGGCATGGACCAACGTCAAGATCATGGAGATCAACGGCTACCGGTCCCTCACCGATTCGCTGAACGGCACCCACCACACCGCCGCCCTCAGCGCGGGCAACAAGATGTTCTGGTCCGAGCACCACCAAGAGACGATGGAACTGGCCCTCGACATCCTCGGGCTGGACGGCCAGATCCTCACCGGCGATCCCACCGACATCGTCGACCCGCGGCTCAAGCGGGGGCGCGACGACTATCCGGTCAGCGACCTGCAGGCCTCGTTCTTCTTTTCGCGCTCGGAGACCATCTGGGGCGGGACGGCGGAGATCCAACGCAACATCGTCGGCGAGCGGGTCCTCGGGCTGCCGAAGGAGCCGAAGCCGGCGTCCCCGGCCGGCTGACCACGGCCGGACGCGCCCGGAGGGACGGGTCAGGCACCCCGGCCGAGCGCGGCGAGTTGGGGGAGGATCTTTGGCGCGAGGTAGGTCCCACCGGCCAACGTGGTGTGGACGCCGTCCGGCTGGCGCACCACCTGGCCGTCGATGGTCCTCGTGAAGTGGCCGTCGGGATCGAGGTAGGTGTTGAGGGGGATCACCGAGACGACCCCGGGATGACGGTGCGCGACCGCTTCGATGAGCTGGTTGAGGCGCAGCACCCGGGCCGGAGCATCCTGCGGCCACGGCTGGCCGTCGGGCTGCTCGCCGGTGTCGAAGAACGGCGACGTGAACAGCGCCACCCGGGCTCCCTGCGAACTGAGGATGGCCACCGCCCGCTCGAGCTGGGCGGTCTCGTAGGCGTCGTAGCCAGGCTCCCCGATGTGTTGCCACCGACCGTCCAACCAGCGGTCCTGGACCTCCCAGAACCCGATCACCAGGCCCACGACCTCGGGGTGCAGCTGACGGACATCGTCCGACCACCAGGTGGGCCAGTCCGGGCAGTTGGGGAACGGGTCACCGATCACGCCGTGGTCGTCGAGCGGCAGCGCGATGGCCACCCCGCACCCGGTGTGGGACCGGCCGCCCAGGTCGACTCCGTACTCCTGCGCGTACGGGGCCATCCCGATGGCCACGGTCAACGACAGCGAGTCCCCCACCATCAACACGGTGACCCGGCCGGTGGCACGGTCGAAGCTGTGCACCTGGTACGCCTGCCACTCCGCCCGGTTGGCCTGGGCCGGTGTGGGGGCGAACGGCGCCGCCGACGCGCTCGAGACCGCTGTCGCCGCCACCACCACGACCACGGTGGCGGCGATGAAGCCGACCGCCGGGACGACGGCCCGGACCGACCTCCAGAACGTTCCCTCCATGACCGGTCGCTCGACCAGGTAGTAGCTCGCGGCCGCCAATGCGAAGGTCGTCGCGAACCGGATGGCCAGCAGCGCCAGGCCCTGCCGGCCCGTCCGGGCGCCGTCCAGGAACAAGAAGACCGGGTAGTGCCACAGGTAGGCCCCGTAGGACACGGTGCCGATCCACACCACGGGCCGCCACGACAGCCCTGCCGCGATCGGACCGTCACGCACGCACACCGCTCCCACGATGAGCGCGGCAGCCGACAGTGCGGACAGGAGGAACCCTCCCCGATACGGGAACGCCGACCCCGACGTCCCCTCCTCGGTGACGGTGAGCACGAGGGTGCCGCCCAGCCCGGCCAGGCCGACCACGGTGAGTGCCACCCGCCACGCCCGTCGGCTGGCACGGGGAGCCATCCCCTCTTCCCCCCTCCGCATCTGGAACAGTGTGAGCCCGCAGGCCAGCACCGAGCCCACCAGGATGGACTGGGCGTGGGTGTCGGTCCCGAAGTACAACCGGGTGGTGTTGGTGTCGGGGTGGTACAGGAGGGCCATCTCGAGTGCCGAGGCCAGAGCACCCACCACCGACAGGGTGAGCAGCACCCGGATCCCCCGGGCGACGGTGCGGGCCAGATGCATGACGGCCAGCACCACCAGGGGCCACACCAGGTAGAACTGCTCCTCGACGGCCAGCGACCAGGTGTGGGTCAGCGGATAGATCGGCCCGGTGGCGTTGAAGTAGTTGCTGCTGGCGGCGATCTGCCACCAGTTGGAGAAGTAGAACAGCGCGGACAGGGCGCTCATCCGGAAGTCCGGGTACATCCCGGCCGGTTCGGCGAACCTCACCACGAGGCTCACCACCACCAGCACGATGGCGAGGGCGGGCAGCAGCCGCCGGGCCCGGCGGAGCCAGAAGGCCGACAGCTTGATCCGGCCCCGCCGGCGGTACTCGCCGAGCAGGAGTCCCGTGATCAGGTAGCCCGACAGGACGTAGAAGATGTCGAGGCTGAAGAAGCCACCGGACAGCCACCCGACGCCGAAGTGGTAGCCCATGATGATGAGCAGGGCCACGGCGCGTACGCCGTCGAGCGCGGCGATGCGCTCGGTGCCGGTGGCCGAGGGACGCGAGCCGGGCGCGGGGTCGTGCGTCATCGCCGGCGCGCCCCGATCACCGGTGGACCGCCCACCCCACGGCGGGGATCACGTCGGGCGACGAGGATCGTCCGTGGCCCCAGTGCCACCCCTGCCCCCTCGCGCACTCACGTCCCAGGACCCCCCGGCCTCGGCATTTCCACCTCCCTACCGTAGCCACGCCCCCTCCCCCCGGTCGCGTCCGGCGCCAAATCTCCCGATAGATTCCCTGCATGCAGGGCGACCCGAGGCGGCGGCCGTGGGCCGCCACCGGGTGTGCCGCCCTGGTCTATCTGGTCGTCGCCGTGGCCGTGTGGTCGGGTGTGTGGTTCGGGCATCCCACCTCCACGGCCACCTGCGGGTGCGGGGACCCCGCACTGTTCATCTGGTCCATGGCCTGGGGGGCGCATGCGGTCGCCCACGGTGGGAACCTGTTCTTCACCACCAAGCTGTTCCACCCGTACGGGGTCAATCTTCCGGCCAGCCCCAGCGTGCTGGCCATCAGCGTGCCCCTGGCCCCGGTGACCTGGCTGTTCGGCCCGGTGGCGTCCCTGAACGTGGCGGCCACCCTGGCCCCGGTCGGGAGTGCGCTGGCCGCCCGGGCCATGGTCGGGCGGTGGACGACCTGGGAGCCGGCAGCGTTCGTGGCCGGGCTGTTCTACGGATTCTCGCCGTTCGTCATCGAGAGCCTCGCCCTCGAGCACGTCAATCTGGCCACGCTGGTGGTTCCCCCGCTCGTCGTCGTGTGTCTCGACGAGCTGGTGGTGCGGCAACGGGGACGGGCGTGGGCGTGGGGGCTCGTCCTGGGCGGACTGGTCACCGTCCAGTTCTTCATCAGCTCCGAGGTGCTCGTCACGTGCGTCCTGGCCTCCGCCATCGGGATCGCCATCGTGGTGGTCGGTGTCGCCGTGCGCCATCCCCGGGCCGTCTCATCGAGGGCCCGCCACGCCGTCGAGGGGCTCGGGACCGCGGCGGTGAGCGCCGCGGTCCTGCTGGCCTACCCGGCCTGGTACGCGATCGCCGGACCGCGCCCGCTCCCCCAACCGGTGTGGCCCTACGTCAGCTACTACGGCAGCCCCTGGCGCACGCTGGTCCTGCCGGCGGGGCCCGCCGACCGGGGACCGAACGCCATCCTCGAGTCGTACGGTTACTTCGGGAGCCATCCGCTGCTGCTCGGCTATCTCGGCATCGGGATGGTCCTCGTCCTCGTCGCCGGGTTGGCGCTCTTCCGGGGCGAGCGGGTGCTGTGGTTCTGCGCCGCCATGCTCGTGATCCTCGAGGCATTCTCGTTGGGCGCGCGCTACTGGCCGTGGCGGATCTTCCAGAGCGTGCCCGTCATCGAGAACGTGGTACCCAACCGGATCGCTGCCGTCGCCGACCTGTTCGCCGCGGCCATGCTCGGCATCATCGTCGACCGGGCCCACCGGTCCGACCCGTGGGGGCACCGGCGCGGGGATGCATCTCCCCCCGGCCCGGCGGGTGCCGGCGGGGCCAACCCGCACCGGTGGCGGCCGCGGGTGGGCACCCTGGTGGCCGCGGTGCTCGCCGGGGTGGCGTTGGTCCCGATCGCCTGGCAGTACGAACTGCCCTTCACCACGCGGCCCGTCGACGTACCACCCTGGTACACCACGTTCGGCACAAGACTGCCGCCCACCGCCGTCGTGCTGGCCTACCCGTTCCCCTCCTCGGGGCTGCCGGCGGCGATGGTCGGGCAGGCTTCGGCGGGACTGCGGTTCTCGCTGGTGGGCGGGGGCGGCATCGCCCCGGTGCCGCCGGACCACCCCACGCCCGCCCAACGGAGCGACCTCGGCGCCGCAACCGACCTCGACGCCCTCTCCTACGGCTGGCTGCCCCTGCCCACCGGTTCTCCGGCCCAGCTGGAGGGGCTGCGCCGGGCCCTCTCCGACTGGGGGGTCACGACCATCGTGGTCCCGGCCGAGACCAGCACGCCGCCGTCCATCCGCGCCCGGTCGATCCCCCTGGCCGTCGCCACCTTCACCGCCGCACTCGGCCGGTCGCCGTCCGAGCAGGCCGGTGCGTTGGTGTGGTCGGTCCCAGCGCACCTCGGCATGCCGCGTCGGCTGGACCCCGGGACGGTCACCACCTGTGCAGGGGTGGCGCACGCCTCGGAGGACCCCGCGGCCGCCGCCTCCTGCGTGATGAGGGCACAGGCCTCCGCCTGAGCACCCCCCGGCCGGACGACGGAAGGCCCAGGCCCGGACGATCGTTTACAGTGCCCCCATGTCCGCCGGCACCGCCAGTGGAGCGACGCCGGCGGGTGGGCTGACAGCGACAGAGCCCGACCCGCGGTCCGCGGGTGACGGGACGGGCGACGGTGGCCGTGCCGCGTCCCCCACCGGCCGCGCACGTCGTGGCCCGGGCCCGGTGCGGTGGCACCCGAGCGCCCCCGTCGTTATCCTGGCCTCGGCCTTCGCCGCGTCGCGCCTCCTGGCCGCGGCCGCCGGGGTGAGGTTCGACGCCAATGTCCTCGACGGCACGGTCGGCACCGACATGTGGCAGCTGCTCGACGTCGGTCTGTTGAAGAACCAGCTGATCGAGAGCGTCTGGCATCTCAACAGCCAACCGCCGCTGTTCAACCTCTACTGCGGTCTGCTCCTCAAGCTGCCCACCGGGCTGCAGCGACCCGCCGAGGTCGTCTCCGCCCTCGTCCTCGGACTGGTGATCGTGCTCTGCGCGTACCGGTTGATGGTCGAGCTCGGTGTGCCCGAGCTCGTAGCGGTGGCCGTGACCCTGGTGGGCATCGTGGCGTCCCCGTCGTACCTCCTCTTCGAGAACTGGCTGAACTACGCCTACCCGACGGCGGCCTGCACCGTGTTCGCCGCGTGGTGCCTCATCCGGTACCTGCGAACGGAGCGGGCCCGGTTCGGTCTCGGGTTCTTCTCCGCCTACGGGGCCATCGTGCTGTTGAACAGCACGTACCAGATCGAATGGCTCCTCCTCGCCGGGGCCGTCGTGCTCGTGGTGCTGCGACGCCGGTGGAAACAGGTGCTGGCCGTGGCCGCGGTGCCGATGGTGCTGGTGCTCACGTGGTACGTCAAGGACGCCGTGCTGTTCGGCACGTCGACGACCAGCAGCTGGGTGGGGATGAACCTGGCCCGTGACGTCTTGTACAAGGCACCTCCGTCCGAGATCGCCGCCATGCAGCAGAACGGAAGGCTCTCCCCTCTGGCCTCGGTGCCGGCCTTCGGCGCACCCGACGCCTACGTGGGGAAGTTCGTCCGGGCCCGACCCAGTTCCGTCGCCGCTCTCGGCGCGCTGACCAAGGCCGACGGGGCGACCAACTTCAACAACCCGATCTACATCTCGGTCTCCTCCCAGTACCTGCACGACGACATCGCCTTCATCCGGGCCCACCCGTCGGAGTACGCCTCCGATGTCGGGGACTCGATCCAGGTCTGGCTGGTCTCCTCCGACCAGAACTTCACCAACTCGGTCGACTGGCCGCACCTGCGTACCTACGCCGAGGTCTACGACCGCCTGGTCGAGTGGCAGCCGGCCATCGACCCGGCCCCCGCCTACGTCCTGTTCCGCCACGCGCCCAGTCCGCTGTCGTGGCTGTCCCTCCAGGCCGTCGTCGTCTACATCCTGGCACTGTCGGGGTCGCCGGTCCTGGCCTGGCGCCGGCGCCGGGGCGACCCGGCGACGGCCGCGGCGATCGCCGTGCTGTGGTGGACCACCCTCTACGCCTTCGCCGCCAGCTCACTGCTCGAGATCGGTGAGAACGAGCGGTTCCGGTTCGAGCTGGGTCCGGTCCCGTTGATCCTGGCCACCGTGGTCGTCACCTCGGTGGTCCGGGCCCTGTGGGCGCGACGGGCGTCGCGCTGATCCGTCCGCGTCCTCCCGTTCAACGACCGGCTCCGGCCGAGCGGGCCTCGAGGCCCAACTGGCCGACGGTCGGGAGCACCCAGGGCTGGAGCCACTCACCACCGGTCTTGGCCACGTGGACCCCGTCGGGCCAACGGACGGTCACACCGTCGACCACCATCTGGAAGGCGCCGTGGGGATCGAGCTTCTTGTTGAGGTCGAACAGGGTCACCACCTTGCGGCGGTGGGCGGCCACACTCGCCACGATGGCATTCCACTCGTTGACCCGGACCTGGCTGTTCTCCGGGTAGGCGGCACTGCCGGGCGCCTCGTCGGCGGCATCGATGTCCGGCATGGTGAACAGCACGACTTTGGCCCCCCTGGAGGAGAGGACGTCGACCACCCCGTTGAGCTCGTCGTAGAGGTGGGCGTCCCAGGCCGGCTGTCCGATGGCCACCACCTTGCCGTCGTCGATGTTGTCGGACAGGTCCCAACGACCGACCAGCACCCCCACCACGTCCGGGCGGGACCGGTCGACCTCTCTGGCCCACAGGGTCCGCCAGTACCTGCAGTTGGACACCGGTTGGTCGACGTGGTCGGCGATGATGGCCGGCAGATCGTCGAGATCGCAACCCAGGGTCTCGTCGTTGACGAACTTCACGCCGTAGCGGTGCACGCTGTCGACGTCCAGGCCGAGGGCCAGGGTCAGGGCGATGGAGTCCCCCACCATCATGAACTTCACCGGATGGTCGGTGAACGCACCGGCCTCGGTCAGCGCCTGGCGCTGCGCCGGGGTCAAGGAGTTCTGCACCCGCACCGCGGCAGCCGCCGGTGCCACCGTGCCGGCGATGATCACCGCCACGGTCGCCGCCATGACGGCGGCGGCGGGGCCGATGGCCCTGAGGGACCGCCAGAAGGTGCCTTCGATGACCGGCCGCTCGACCAGGTAGTAGCTGGCGGTGGCCAGGGCGACGGTGGCGGCGAAGCGGACGACCAGCAACGGGAGACCCGACAGCCCGGTCCGGCTGTTGTCGAGGTACACGAACACCGGGTAGTGCCAGAGGTAGACCCCGTAGGAGATGGTGCCCAGCCACACCAGGGGCGCCAGCCCCAGCAACCGGGCCATCGCACCGCCGGGGACGCACACCACGGCGGTGATGACGGCCGCCGTCGACAGCGCGGACAGGGCGAACCCGCCCTCGTAGGTCAGCGACGACGACCCGGAGAGGAACGACGACAGCGAGACGACGGCGGCCAGGCCGGCCGCCCCGAGGAGCACCAGCACGACCCTGAGCGGGAGCGAACGGGCAGCCGGGTCCATCCCCTCCTCGCCCCGTCGCATCTGGACGATGGTCATGGCACAGGCCAGGGCCGAGCCGACCAGGATGGACTGGGCGTGGGTGTCGGTCCCGAAGTAGACGCGGGTGGTGTTGGCCCCCGGGTGGAAGAGGAGGGCCATCTCGACGGCGGAGGCCACCGCCCCCACCACCGACAGGGCCAACAGGGCCCGGACACCCCGGCTGAAGGTGCGGGCCAGGTGCATGACGGCCAGCACCACGAAGGGCCACACCAGGTAGAACTGCTCCTCGACGGCCAGGGACCAGGTGTGGGTGAGGGGGGAGGCCGGCCCGTTCAGAACGAAGTAGTTGCCGCTGACGGCGATCTGCCACCAGTTGGAGAAGTAGAAGAGCGCGGACAGGGCGCTCATCCGGAAGTCGGGGTAGAGCCCGGCCGGCTCGGCGAACCGGACCATCAGGGTCACCGCCACCAGCACGATGAGGAGGGCGGGCAGCAGCCGCCGGGCCCGGCGGAGCCAGAAGGCCGACAGTTTGATCCGGCCTGCTCGGCGGTACTCGCCGAGCAGCAGTCCGGTGATCAGGTAGCCGGACAGAACATAGAAGATGTCCACCCCGAAGAAGCCCCCCTGGAGCCACCCCACCCCGAAGTGGAACGCCATGACCAACACGACGGCCACGGCCCGGAGCCCGTCGAGACCGATCACCCGACCCTTGCCGGTGGCCGACGGGCGGGTGTGGGTCTTCTGGCCGGTTTCGTTCACCGTTCGGTCACCGACGCCGTCAACAGGGGCCACAACCTCGGGGACAACCAGTTGTCGAAGGCGTGGGCCACGGCGGCACTGGCGTTGTCGGCGAAGACGTCGCCCGGATCGTAGACCGGTGTGTGGATGCCGTCCGCCGCCCGCACCTGCACCCCGTCCCGGTGGGTCGTGAACACGCCCCCGGGGGACAGCAGCCCGCCGTAGTCGATCACGCTGACCCGGCCGGGGAACTCGGCGGCCACCTCCCTCACGAGCTTGTCGTAAAGGAGACGACGCTGCGGCGAGCCTCCCGGTGCCGCTGCGCCCGACGCCGTGGTGCCCTCCTCCATCACCGGCATGGTGGTGAAGTCGAAGTGGGCGCCGTGGGCCGTGCCGATCTCCACCGCCCTTCGCATCTGGGCCAGTTCGTAGCGCTGGAACGAGGGCTGGGTGATGTCGGTCCACCGGCCGTTCCTCAACAGGTCCTGGGTCTCCCACAGCCCGGCCACGAACACCACGAGGTCGCCGCGGGCGGTGACGGCCACGGAACGGGCATCGAGCGCCGGCCACTGGCCGGTCGCCGGTGTCGCCGAGTTGCAGGCCGGGAACATGGCCAACCCCGGACGGGAGGGATCGTTCGACGCTTCGGTGGCGATGGCCAGACCGCAACCGAACAGGCTCCCGTTCACCACCCTCACCCCGGATGGTGCGGTGGCCGCCAGCGTGTACCCGAGGGCCAGGGCCGTGCTGTCGCCGAGGACCACCACCACCGGCGGCTCGAACCCGGTCGGCAGCACCGGGTAGCGCTGCACCCGCACCGCGGCAGCCGCCGGTGCCACCGTGCCGGCGATGATCACCGCCACGGTCGCCGCCATGACGGCGGCGGCGGGGCCGATGGCCCTGAGGGACCGCCAGAAGGTGCCTTCGATGACCGGCCGCTCGACCAGGTAGTAGCTGGCGGTGGCCAGGGCGACGGTGGCGGCGAAGCGGACGACCAGCAACGGGAGACCCGACAGCCCGGTCCGGCTGTTGTCGAGGTACACGAACACCGGGTAGTGCCAGAGGTAGACCCCGTAGGAGATGGTGCCCAGCCACACCAGGGGCGCCAGCCCCAGCAACCGGGCCATCGCACCGCCGGGGACGCACACCACGGCGGTGATGACGGCCGCCGTCGACAGCGCGCACAGGGCGAACCCGCCCTCGTAGGTCAGCGACGACGACCCGGAGAGGAACGACGACAGCGAGACGACGGCGGCCAGGCCGGCCGCCCCGAGGAGCACCAGCACGACCCTGAGCGGGAGCGAACGGGCAGCCGGGTCCATCCCCTCCTCGCCCCGTCGCATCTGGACGATGGTCATGGCACAGGCCAGGGCCGAGCCGACCAGGATGGACTGGGCGTGGGTGTCGGTCCCGAAGTAGACGCGGGTGGTGTTGGCCCCCGGGTGGAAGAGGAGGGCCATCTCGACGGCGGAGGCCACCGCCCCCACCACCGACAGGGCCAACAGGGCCCGGACACCCCGGCTGAAGGTGCGGGCCAGGTGCATGACGGCCAGCACCACGAAGGGCCACACCAGGTAGAACTGCTCCTCGACGGCCAGGGACCAGGTGTGGGTGAGGGGGGAGGCCGGCCCGTTCAGAACGAAGTAGTTGCCGCTGACGGCGATCTGCCACCAGTTGGAGAAGTAGAAGAGCGCGGACAGGGCGCTCATCCGGAAGTCGGGGTAGAGCCCGGCCGGCTCGGCGAACCGGACCATCAGGGTCACCGCCACCAGCACGATGAGGAGGGCGGGCAGCAGCCGCCGGGCCCGGCGGAGCCAGAAGGCCGACAGTTTGATCCGGCCTGCTCGGCGGTACTCGCCGAGCAGCAGTCCGGTGATCAGGTAGCCGGACAGGACATAGAAGATGTCCACCCCGAAGAAGCCCCCCTGGAGCCACCCCACCCCGAAGTGGAACGCCATGACCAACACGACGGCCACGGCCCGGAGCCCGTCGAGACCGATCACCCGACCCTTGCCGGTGGCCGACGGGCGGGTGTGGGGTGCACGCAGGGGGGTCGTCGACCCGGCGTCCGGTGTCCCCAGAGCAGCCCCGGGCCCGGTGGTCGTGGGCACGGTCATGGTGCGCCGGTCACCGGTTGCTCGCCGTTCCCGCGTGGGCAGACGCCACGATGAGCGGCCAGATCCGCGGGGAGAGCCAGTTGTAGAACGCGTGGGCCACCGCTTCGGACGAGTTCTGCACGAATGTGTTCCCCGGGGCGAACGACGGGGTGTGCAGCCCGTCGGGCGTCCGGACCTGCACCCCGTCCAGGTACTCGGTGAACACGCCGTGCGGTGACAGGATCGCGCCGTAGTCGATCACACCCGCCCTGCCGGGGAACTCGCGGGCCACCTTCTCGATGAGGGAGTCGTAGAGGAGACGACGCTGCGGCGAGTCCTCGGGGAAGGGCCGCTCACCGAACGAGGCCCCGACAGCCAGGGCGGGCATCGTGGTGAAGTCGAAGTGGGCGCCGTGCGCCGTGCCGATCTCCACCGCCCTTCGCATCTGGGCCAGTTCGTAGCGCTGGAACGAGGGCTGGGTGATGTTGGACCACCGGCCGTTCCTCAACAGGTCCTGGGTCTCCCACGATCCCGCCACGAACAGCACCACGTCGCCGCGACGCGTGCCCACCACCTTCTCGGCGTCCTTGGCCGGCCACTGCTCGTCCGCCGGCGTCGCCGAGTTGCACGCCGGGAACATGTTCAGTTGCAGCTGTGGCGGGTTGTTCGACGCGTTGGTGGCGATGGCGAACCCGCACCCGAAGAGACCGCCGTTCGACACGGTCGTGCCCGGCGGAGCGGTGGCGGCCAGCGCGTAGCCGAGGGTGAGTGCCGTGCTGTCGCCCAGCACCACCACCTCGGGCGGGTTCGGTCCCGACGCCGTCGCCCGGAACCGACCCACACTCACCGCCGCGGTGGCCGGCACCACCGTGCCGACGATGATCACCGCCACGGTCGCCCCCATGACGGCGACGGCGGGGCCGATGGCCCTGAGGGACCGCCAGAACGTCCCTTCCATCACCGGGCGCTCCACCAGGTAGTAGCTGACGGCGGCCAGGGCGAAGGTGGAGGCGAACCGGACGGCCAGCAGCCCGGGGCCGCTGAGTCCGGTCCGGTCGGGGTCGAGGTAGATGAAGACGGGGTAGTGCCACAGATAGGCGCCGTAGGAGACGGTGCCGATCCACACCATCGGGCGCAGCGACAGCACCAGGGCGATCGGGCCACCGGCGACGCACACCGCGCCGATGATCAGGGCGGCGGCCGAGAGGGCAGAGAGGAGGAACCCGCCGCGGTACTCGAAGGCCGAACCCGACGTGCCGTCCTGGGTGTAGGTGAGGGCGAGGGTGCCGGCCAGGCCGGCCAGGCCGAGCGCGGTGAGCAGGATCCGCCACCGGTGCCCGCTGGCCCGCGGGGCCATCCCCTCCTCCCCACGATTCATCTGGATGATGGTCATGGCACAGGCCAGGGTGCCGCCGACCATGATGGACTGGGCGTGGGTGTCGGTCCCGAAGTAGAGCCGGGTGGTGTTGGTGTGCGGGCGGTAGAGGAGGGCCATCTCGACGGCCGAGGCCACCGCCCCCACCACCGACAGGGCCAACAGGCCCCGGACACCCCGGCTGAAGGTGCGGGAGAAGTGCATCACGGCCAGGACCACGAGCGGCCACACCAGGTAGAACTGCTCCTCGACGGCCAGCGACCAGGTGTGGGTGAGTGGGTAGGTCACCCCGGTGACCATGAAGTAGTTGCCGCTGGCGGCGATCTGCCACCAGTTGGAGAAGTAGAAGAGCGCGGACAGGGCGCTCATCCGGAAGTCGGGGTAGAGCCCGGCCGGCTCGGCGAACCGGACCATCAGGGTCACCGCCACCAGCACGATGAGGAGGGCGGGCAGCAGCCGCCGGGCCCGGCGGAGCCAGAAGGCCGAAAGCTTGATCCGGCCCCTTCGGCGGTACTCGCCGAGCAGGAGTCCCGTGATCAGATAGCCCGACAGGACGTAGAAGATGTCGAGGCTGAAGAATCCACCGGACAGCCACCCGACGCCGAAGTGGTAGCCCATGATGATGACCAGGGCCAGGGCCCTGATCCCGTCGAGGGCCGAGATGCGCTCCCGGCCGGTGGCCGACGGGCGGGCGTGGGACACACCGGGCGGAGCGGGGGCCGCACGGTCAGCCTCGGGGACGGTCATGGCGCCGCTGCCACCGACTGTCGGGCGGCCAGGCCGAGCCGGGCCACCGTCGGGAGGATGGCGGGCTGGAGCCATTCCCCCCCGACTTGGTGATGTGCACCCCGTCGCTCCACCGGACGGTGATGCCGTCGACCACCGCCTGGTAGTGGCCGTCCGGGTCGAGGAGCCTGTTGAGGTCGACCAGGGTCACCACGCCGGCCCGCTGGCGGGCGATCACCTCGAGCAGGTGGTTGAAGGCGGTGGCCCGGGCCGGGTCGTTCTCCGGGAACGGGGTGCCGTCCGCCGCCTCGTTGGGGGGGTCGACATAGGGCATGGTGAACAGGACCACTTTGGCCCCGTCGGACGACAGGATGTCGATCGCCTGGTTGAGCTCGGCGGTCAGATGGTCGTCCCAGACCGGCTGGCCGATGTGCACCCAGTGCCCGTCGTAGAGGTGGTCGCTCACCTCCCAGCGCCCGATCTCCAGACCGACCACGTCCGGGTGGAGACGGTCCACCCCGGCCTTCCAGCTCGAGCGCCAGTCGAGGCATCCCGCGGTCGGGGGCACGACCACTCCCTCGAGGTCGACGTCGACACCGTCGAGATCGCAGCCCAGCTGGCCCCCGTCGAGGATGCGTACGCCGAATTGCCGGACCGAGTCGACGTACAGGCCGACCCCGAGGGTCAGCGCCACCGAGTCCCCGACGATGAGGAATCGGATCGGCCGGGTCGTGAACGCGTCGGCGGACACCAGGGACGCGTGCTCGGCCGGTGGGATCCGACGGCTCGCCCCTCCGGGGATCGCCACCACGGCGGCGGCCGGGGTCACCGTGGCGGCCAGGACCGCCACCGCGGCGCCGACGGCGGCCGCGGCGGTGACCGTCGCCCCCCTCCACCCCCGGAACAGCCGACCGGTGCGGACCGGCTCCTCGAGGACGAAGAACGACACGGTGGCCACGGCGAAGGTGACGAGGAGCCGAACGACGAGCAGCGTGGCGCCGCTCAACCCGGTGTGGGCGTGGTCGATCCAGAGGAACAGGGGCCAGTGGTAGAGGTAGAGCCCGTAGGAGATGCGACCGACGAAGACCAGGGCCCGGAGGGACAGGGCCCGGGCCAGGACGGACGAGGGAACGGTGACACAGGTGAGGATCACCGCCCCGGCGGCCACCGCCACCAGCAAGAAGCCGCCGCGGTACAGCACGGCGCTGACGCCGGGGAGCGCGTGCCAGGCCCAGCACAGAAAGACCAGTCCCACTGTCCCCGGGAGGGCCCAAAGCATCCGCCGCCGCGGTGTCGAGGACCACCCGGTGGGAAGGATCGAGAACCGGTCACCGGCGTGGGCACCCACGGCACCGAGGAACGAACCCACCAGGAGGGACTGGGCCCGGGTGTCGGTTCCGTAGTACAGCCGGTCGATCGAGAACCCGGCCTCGTACAGGGCGAGCATCAGGGTGGACGAGGCCAGGGCGCCGGCGGCGGCCACCACCGCCAGCCGGGGGATCCCCCACCGGCGCACCACGAAGAGGGCGACCAACGGCCACACCAGGTAGTACTGCTCCTCGACGGCCAACGACCAGGTGTGCAGGAACGGCGAAGGTGCCGCGGCCTGGGCGAAGTACCCCTGGTCGGAGAAGATGAAGTGCCAGTTGGCCACGTAGAACATGGTGGACAGGGCATCGGCCCGGAGAGACGCCAGGTCGAGCGACGTCCGGAAGACGTAGGCGTACGCGGCCACCCCGAACATCAGCACCACCAGGGCGGGGAGGAGACGGCGCGCCCGCTGGGCCCAGAACCGCCCGAGGCGGACGGTCCCGGTCGCGGCCAGCTCCCGGCAGAGCAGCGTGGTGATGAGGAATCCCGACAGGACGAAGAACACGTCGACCCCGAGCAGCCCTCCCCCGGTCCACGAGATGCCCGCGTGGTAGCAGAGCACCGCCAGCACGGCGAGGGCACGGATCCCGTCGAGGGCGGAGAAGCGCCGGAGCGTCCCGTCCCCTGATACCCCGGGCACGACGACTCCGGGGCCGGGGGTGTCAGGGCGGGGCGGCAGCGAGGTGTCGCCCTGTTGGGGCGCAACGCTGGTCACAGGGGACAACCACTATCCCACGACCGCCTGGCGTGCTGGTGGCGGGGCCGGTGCGCCCGGTGCCACGGACTGAGCGACGACCGCGGCGATCGGTGCCGCGTCACCTCCCGGGGACGGGACCGGTTCATCACGGGTCGGAGGTGCCGGCCACGACACACGAGATCGCCTGATCGATGGAGAGCGTGGTGCCGGCGGTGGGACCCGCCCCGCACCGGGCCAGGGTGGCCGCCGACGGCGTGAGCGGGGCAGCGGCGTGGTCGACCCCGGTCCACACCCAGGCATCGGCCTGGCGGGCCGGGCGCCGGCCGGTGGCGGCCGTGATGACCAGGGCCGTGGTGCGGACGAGATGGAGGCGCTCGTAGGACGGGAGGGTTGCCGGGTCGGGGATCACCACCGTCGTCACCCCCCAGCCGTCGAGGGCGTTGCGGACGGCGCTGATCTCACCTTCGGTGATGCTCTGGGGGGATTGGGAGATCGAGAGGTTGCCGAGAAAACGCTGACCCTCGCGTTCGGGACCCGCCCGGGCGAGGAGGGAGCCGGGTCCGCCGCCTCCGGCCATGTCGTAGTGCATGCCGTCCACCGCCTGCCAGGTCATGGCGCTCTGGAGGAGGGCGAAGGGCACGGGAAAGACGAGCAGCACCTGGCGCCCGGGCAGACGAGGAGCGACCGTCTTGAACCACTGGGGGAGCACGACGGCCTGGGTGGTGAGCGGGAGGCCGTCAGCGAAGTACGAACCCAACGGAACCAGGGCGATGGCCGCCACCACCACGCCGGCCGATGCACCGGCCCAGCGGCGCCACGGCCATCGGCTCTCGGCCGTCCGAGTCCGGGGGGCCTCCGCGCCCCGGCGGTCGATGGCCGCCCGGGTGTGGTCGACGACCAGCCCGAGCAGGACGGCGGCGCACAGGTAGGTCACCACCAGGAACCGGCTCGGGATCACGTTCTCCATCAGCGGGAGGCGGACGAACAGCCGCCACGGCGTCCAATGGTGGAACTGCAGACCGAGGGAGAGGGGTACCGAGACGGCACCGACCACGGCGAACAGCCACAGTCGGAGGTCCCGTCGCCACACCACCAACCCGACGACCACCACGGCCACCAGCCCGATCCCGAAGTACTGGGCGGACAGCGACGGCCCCTGGTAGCCCCCGAACAACCGGTGCGCCAGCGTGTTGGGTGAGACCGGTGCGGGTCGGAGGAAGTACCCGAGGTCGGTCCCGCCGTAGCTGATGAGCGATCCCGGCCCCCAGATGGGCCCGGCCAGGTGGGCGGGACCGGCCAGGGCGAACCACACCGGGTAGACCAACAGCAACGCGGCGGTGGCCGCCGCCGCCCCGAGGCCGGTGGCGGCGTGGCCCAGCCGCTCCGACAGGAGCCGGCGCCCGCGGACGAGAGCCCAGACCACCAGGAGCACCACGCCGATGCCGGCGGCGATCAGGGTGATCACCAGGGCCTCGGACCCGATGAAGAACTGGACGGTGACCAGCACGCCCAGCACCACGCCCGTCACCAGGGCCCGGTGGCGCTGGCGGACGAGCAGTTCGTCGAGGCAGGCCACCATCAGGGGAGGGACGGGCGCCAGGCCGAGCATCAGGTGGGCGTCGGTGAGGCTGATGAGGACGAAGGGCGAGAAGCCGTAGAGGAGGCCGGCGGCGAAGGCGGCGGGCGACCAGGCCACGAAGCGGCGCACGAGGGCGAACATGGCCAGCGCCGACAGCACCGGGCTCAGGGTGAGGGCGACGTTGAGCGAGGCGATGGGACCGAACAGCCAGGTGACCGGGGCCAGGACCACGCCCGCACCCACCACGGCCGTGTTGGACAACAGGTTCACACCGTTGGGATGGAACATGGCGGTGGAGTAGAGCGGGTCGAGGCCGTGGGCCATGGCGTAGGCCGGCCAGGCGAGGAACCAGGTGAACAGTGAGGTGTCCCCACAGCCGCAGGTGGTGGTGGAGGTGGGGTGGTGGGTCCAGACGTTCCACCACACCACCAGCGACAGGACCAGGTAACCGGCGATGGCCAGCGCGTAGGCCCGGGCCGGGTGGTGGCGGGCCGGTGGCGGGACCACTCCGCCCTCCTCGGGAGCGGGTCCGGGGTCGGGGCCGACCCCCACCGGCGTGTGCCCCGCCGGGGCGCGGTCGGTGGCGGTCACCGTGGCTCCGGTGGCGTCGCCACGGCGCGGCGTCGACGAGGACCGCCACTGGCCGATGAGTCGATCACCTCGGAACCTTCACTCCCCCGTAGCGGGCCGCACCGGGCCCTCCCGTGTGCCGCTGAAAGGGAAATTCTAGGTGGCGGTGGGGCTCGGGTCCATCCGCGCCCCACTGCCGGGGGGGCCGGCTGCGGTGGTCAGGGGCGTGCGCCCGGGGGGCTCCTCCCCCTGAGAGGCCACCGAGGAACCGGAGCCACTTCCCCGCTGTCGCCACTCCCAGGCGGGGGCGCCGGCGGCCACGACCGCCCACATGGCCAGGATCCACCACCCGGCGAGCGCCGAGAACTCGGTGACGCGGTGCACCGTGGTCTGGAGCCAGGGCTCGATGGCGCCGACGCCCGTCACCAGGGCTCCCCCGATGGCGACCAGTCCACAGGCCAGCGCGATCCAAGACCACCAGTCGTTGCCCAGCCCTCCCGCCCGCCGGACGCGGGACAGCACCAGGCCTCCCACCACGGCAATGGGGGCGGCCAGGACCAGCACGTGGAGGTACGGGGCCATTCCGTCGGCCGTGGCCCGCGCCCGGCCCGGCCAGGTCCCGAGCGGAGAGTGGGAGGACGAGGAAACCCCGCGGGCATGGATGACCCGCATCAGGACGGGCCAGGCGCCGATGGCGGCCAGCTCCGCCACCCCCACCACCACCGGTCGCCACCATCGTCGTCGCCGCTCCCCCACCGGGATGGCCAGGAGCGACCGGAGGGCGATGAGCACGACGAGCGCCGCACCCGTGGCCAGTCCCTCGTTCTTCGTCATGCCCACGACCAGGACGAGGATCACCGCCGCCCCCTGTTCGGACCGACGCCCACCGAGTTGCAGCCCGTAGGCCATGACTCCGACCGCCGCTATCGACCAGAGCGGGTCGGCGTACCCGTTGGTCATGAACGGCTCGGTGATCCCGAAGGCGACGAAGACGAGCGCCACCGCGGCACCCACGCCGACGACCAGCGGCCCGAGGGCCAGCCGTCGCTCCCCTGCAGCGGTGACCGCCGGTGCCTCGGCCGGCCCTTGTCCCCGACCGGCCGAGAGGCGGGCCGCGCAGGTCCGCCCCGCCTCGACCAGGGCGAAGGCCGCGGTGGCCAGGGCACACGTGTTGAGGAGCGCCACCACCACCACGCCCAACCGCACCGACTGGTCCCCGGTGACGCTCGCTCCCACCGCGGCGGACGCGCTGATGAGGGGCGGGTAGACGCTCTGGATGAGCGTGACGTCGTTGACTCGCATCTTGACGAGGAGCTGGTGGTGGGACTGGAGGAACCAGCCGGCCCGGAGCAGCCACACGGCGCGCGCGTCGAACCCGACGGTGGGCGTGCCCAGCCCACGGAGACAAAAGACGCAGGCGGCGAGGACCGCCACGGCTCCGATGACGCCCGCGACCCGATGGGACGCGCCCGGAGAGGGGTTCGATCGGGGCCGAAGCCCGGGCGACGTCGACCAGACCGCCACCACGACTCCCGCGGCCAGGACCGACAGGCCCACGAACCAGGCCATGAACGCACCGCCGGTGGCCAGGTAACAGGTCGCCGCCACGGCGGCCACGACGGCGCCGGTCAGCGGGAGAAGGGGCACGGTGATCCAGCGCAGCCCGACCAGGGCGATCGCCGGGAGGAGCCCGGCGATGGAAAGCACGACGAGGGTGACAGTGGCCGCGGGGACCGTGGTCATGGTCGGCTCATCCCCCGATGACGGTCACAGCGGAGGCGCCGGCGGTGGGCCATGACCGGGAACGGAGGCCCCGGTCCCGACCCGTACGTGCGTCCTCCCTTCGGGACCGGTGTACTGGGCCACCACGACCGTGCCGAGGCAGGCGCCGGGCCCCGAGACACCGTCCCGCAGCGACAGCTGCGCCTTGGCGGCCGAGGCCGGGTCGGCGATGGTCACCCAGCTGCCGACCCCCTTCAGCAGCGTGATCATGTCGGCGAGGTCGTCGACGAGCTCGACCGGCTCTCCGGGGGACACCAGGCTGCGGGCCTGGACGTCGAGACACCGGTAGAAGGCGTCGTCGAGCTCGGCGTCGTGGACGGTGTGGTTCTGCAGCTGGACGCCGACGGTGCGGTCGCCCCGGACCGCCTGACCGGTGAGTGCCACGACGGCCACGACGGCCACGACGGCCCCGATGGCCACGACCACCACGGAGGGAGGGCGACCGGCCCCTGGGCCCCGAACGGGCGCTCCGTGCCTGCTCACGGCCGCCGAGACTACCAGCAGGGCCCGGCCGCACCCTGAGCATGGGGACCCCCCGCCGGCCCCCGCACACCACGCCACGCGGCAACGGCCGTGAGAGGATGCACCGTTGTGATCGGGTCGGAGGTGCGAACGGTGCCCCACGGTGAAGGGGGTGCCGGTGAGGAGGGGGCCACCGGGGTGGGCCCGGGTGGCGCCCCGTCCGGGGACCGGTCGGCTCGACGCAGGGCCGTCGCCCTCCACCTGTCGGTGCTCGGCGGGTTCGTGCTGCTCGGCGTGGTGCTGTGGTGGCACGTGTGGATCACCGGGAGCCCGACCTCCACCATCACCTGCCAGTGCGGCGACCCGAGCCAGGAACTCTGGTTCCTGACCTGGACCCCGTGGGCCCTCGTCCACGGTCACTCCCCCTTCCTCACCAACGCCATGTACACCGGCCAGGGCGGGGCCAACATGATGGTCAACACCTCGTGGATGCTCCCCGCCACGGTGCTGGCCCCGGTGACCTGGCTGTTCGGTCCGATCGCCTCGTTCAACGTGGCCGCCACCCTCGGGCCCGCCCTCTCCGGTTGGTGCTTCTTCGTCGCCGCCCGCCGGGTCACCACCCTGGTCCCCGCCCAGATCCTCGGAGCACTCCTGTTCGGCTTCTCCCCGTTCGTCCTCTGGAACGACCCCTTCGGGCACATCAACTTCACGCTCTTGTTCTTCCTGCCCCTCGCCTTCCTCCTCCTCCACGACCTGACCATCGCCCACCGCCACGGCCCGGTGTGGATCGGGGTCTGGTCGGCCGTCCTCGTCGTCGCCGAGTTCTTCACCAGCACCGAGATGCTGGCCATGGGAGCGCTGGTCATCGCTCTGACCCTGGTCGCCGCGGCGCTGATGGCCCCCCGCAACGCCTGGCACCAGCGCCGGCGGCTGCTCACCGCCCTTGCCACCACCGCCGGGATCGTGGCCGTGGTGCTCGCCTATCCGGCATGGTTCATCCTGGCCGGCCCACGCCGGATCGTCGGGGTCCCCTGGCCCGACGCCTCCCACTGGGGCACCACCCCGTCTGCCCTCGTCGACGCCGGAGTGCGGGTCCACCAGAGTTCGTACTTCAACATCACCGGGGGGTACTACGGGGGGGCCGGTCCGAACGCCGGGCCCGTGCACCTGCCCAGCCTCATCTATTTCGGGGTGCCGCTGATCGTGTTCCTCGTGGTGTCGGTGGTCACCTGGTACCGGTGGCGGCTGGCCTGGGCGCTGGTCATCGGCAGCGTGATCGCCTGGCTGTTCTCCTTCGGGACCACCCTCGGCTACCGGCCCGGTGGCGGCGCCGGGCAGCGCAGCCCGTGGTGGCTCCCGTGGCACCTGTTCGCCCACCTTCCGCTGGTGGCGGACATCCTGCCCATCCGCTTCGGCGTGATCGTGACCTTCGGTGCCGCCATGCTCTTGGCCATCTCGCTCGACCGATGGTCCGCGCTGCTCGCCGGCGCCCTCTCCCGCCGGCGGGGGGCGCATACCGCAGCGACCGGTGGTCGAAGGGCCAGGACGGCGGCGGCCGCGGTGATGACGGCTGTGGGGGTGGGCGTCCTCGTCCCGGTGGCCCTGACCAACTCGGTGCCCTTCACCGTGGTGTCGACACCCGTGCCGGCCTGGTTCACCGTCGACGCACCCCGGCTCCCGGAGGGCACCGTGGTACTCGTCCTGCCCTTCGCCGGACAACGGGCCATGGGGTGGCAGGCCCAGACCGGGTTCCACTTCGACCTGGCCGGGGGGTTCGCCGTGGTGCCCGACCCCGACGGCACGTCGGCCTTCGTCTCGCCGCCGGGGGGCGCGGTGGCCGTCCTCAGCCGCCTCTCCTCGGACCCCGAGTCGCTCCAGGACACACCCCTGCCGTCGACCGCACAGCAGGCCACCCAGGTGCGCGAGGCCATCGATCGGTGGGGCGTCGGGGTGACCGTCGTCACCGCGGAGGGTCGCCAGCCCCTCTACTCGGTGGCCTTCCTCACCGCCGTGTACGGACGCGCCCCCACCTACCGGCACGGGGTCTGGGTGTGGAGCGGTCCACCGGCATCGGCCCCCATCACCATCTCCCCGTCCACCGTGGCCACGTGCAGCACGGTCGCCTCGGCGGCACCGGCGCACGCCGCCGTGGCCCGGTGCGTGCTCGAAGCGGAGGCGGACGGCGCCCCGGGCCCACCGGCGGTCGCGGCATGACCGCCCTCCCACCGTCGGTGGTCCTCCGCGGGCCGCGGGGTGACGATCCCCCGGGGCCGGGCGGCACCGGGCCCGGGACCGCGGGGGCCGAGCGACCCGCCGGGGACGGCCGAGGCCCCAGGAGGGCACGGCCCTCCTGGGGGACCGTCGTGCCGGTGGCCGTCTACGCCGCGCTCGGACTGGCCGCCTTCTTCCCCACGTGGCCCGGCGATCCGGGGCGCATCCCGCAGTGCACGTGTGCCGACGCCGGACTGAACACCTGGTTCCTGGCGGCCACCGCACACGCCGTGGCCCATGGCCACAACCTCTTTTTCACCACCGCCCTCAACTATCCCGACGGTGTCAATCTGACCTACAACACCCAGATGCCGCTCCTCGGGGTGCTGGCGACGCCGCTCACCCTGACCGCCGGTCCCGTCTCGAGCCTCAACCTCTTGATGTGGCTGGCCTTCCCCGCCTCCGCCTCCGCGATGTTCCTCGTCCTGCGACGGTGGACGACGTGGACTCCCGCCGCCTTCGTCGGCGGCCTCCTCTACGGATTCTCCCCCTACATGGTGGGCCAGTCCACCGCGCACCTCCACCTCATCTTCGTCCCCCTGCCACCCCTGATCGTGCTGGCCAGTTTCGAGCTCTTCGTCCACCGCTCCGGACGCGCCTGGCGGTGGGGACTGGCCCTCGGCCTGCTCGTCGCCGCGCAGTTCCTGATCTCCTCGGAGGTCCTCGTGACCACCGTCCTCGTGGTCGTGCTCGGACTGGTCATCCTGGCCGTGGCCCGACCGAGGGAGATCCTCCCCAGCCTGGCCTACGCCGCCCCGGGGATCGGCTCGTCCGTCGTGGCCGTCGCCGTGGTGCTGGCCTATCCGGTGTCCGTCTTCCTCCACGGTCCGGAGCGGTACCCGTCGGCCGTCGGATCGAGCAGCGGGAACCTCATCCGGTCCGACCTGCTGGGCCCGGTGCTGCCCACCTCGTTCGAGCGGCTGGCCCCGGCCAACTGGGCGGCGGCGGGCAATTCGTTGACCTCGTTGCACGTCACCTCGGAGAACGGCGCCTACCTCGGGGTGCCGTTGCTCCTCATCCTCGCCTGGCTCGTCGTGCGGTTCCGCCACCTCCCGTGGATCCGGTTCGCCGCGGCCATGGCGGTCGTGGCCTTCGTCCTGTCGCTCGGCTCGCCTCTGAGCGTCGACGGGCACTCGACCGGCATCCCCCTGCCCGAGGGCGTCCTCGGCCGACTCCCCCTGGTCGACCAGACGGTGCCGTCGAGGATCACGCTGTTGTGCTGGCTGTTCGTGGCCGTGGTCGTGGCCCTCGGCATCGACGCGCTGCGGGCGTCGCCGACCACCGACCACGACCGGGTGGGACGACCGGTCCAATGGGCCGTGCTCGGGGGCGTCGGGGTGTTGGCCGTGGCCTCCCTCCTGCCCCGCTGGCCCAATCCGACCGTGCCGACGGACGTGCCCGGGTACTTCACGTCGGCCGCCGTCGAGCGCATCCCACCGGGCACCGTGGCGGTCACCTACCCCTACGGCGCGCCGCTGCACGCCGAGCCCATGGTGTGGCAGGCCGTGGCGGGCATGCGCTTCTCACTCGTCGGGGGCTACACGCTCGTCCCCGACGGGCACGGCGGGACCTCCCTGTTCCCCTCCCTGCTCCGGCCTCTGGCCGTCGAGCAGTTCCTCCTCGAGCAGGACGGCGGGGTCCCCTTCTACGTCAGCCCCCCCATCGCCGACGACGCCGGTCTCGTGGACGGGGTCCGCCGGTTCGTCCGGCGCTACGGCGTGGGCGTGGTGCTCGTGGATCCCTCCGTCGCCCACGCCGGCACGGTCGAGCGTCTGATCACGCGGGCGCTCGGCCGGCCCCCGGTCAGCGAGGGCGGGATCGACGCCTGGTACGACGTGCAGGACGCCCCAGGGCTGGCGGCACCGTCGTCATGAGCACGGTCACCGACACCGGGGCATCCGGCGGGACCGCCCGCGGGTCGGGGGACCCGACCACCCCGTCGGCCCCACCGACCCGTCCGGGGCGGGGGACGGGTTCCACCGGTGGTGGAGGGCGTCCCGGGCCGGCATGGCGATGGCCCTGTCGCGGGTGGTGACGGGCGTGCTGCTGGCCCACCTCGTCCTCGTGGCCTTTCCGGGAACCCTCCTGCACTCGAAACTCGGAACGCTGAGCGACGGCACCTGGCTGGGCGCGTTCGACCGGTGGGACGCCGCCTACTACGTGACCATCGCCGCCCACGGGTACCCGGCCCACCTCCCCGATGCCCGGGCGTTCTTCCCCGGTTACCCGGTCGTGGTGTGGGCCGTCCACGGGGTGACAGGCGGGGTGCTCGGCGTGGCTCAGACCGCGTGCCTGGTGTCCTTCGCCGCCTTCGTGCTCGGCGCCGGGCTGCTCGAGTCGCTGGTGGCCGGGCGCCTCGGGGGCAGGGCCTCCCTGGTGGCCGCCGCCCTGTTCTGCTGGTTCCCGACGTCGGTCTTCTTCCTGGCCCCGTACTCGGAGGCCCTCTTCGCCCTCGAGATCCTGGCCGTGGCCACCCTGGTCGAACGGGGACGGTGGTGGTGGGCGGCCCTCGTGGCCGGGTACGCCACGGCCACCTCACCGGAGGCGGTGGTCCTGACCGCAGCCCTGGTGGTGGCCGCCCTCGGCGCCCGCCGGGGCCTCTGGCGCACCGCCGGCTACGCCGCGCTCGGGTGCTTCGGCGCGGCCGGGTACATGGCCTACCTGGGTGCCCGGTTCGGGCGACCGCTGGACTTCGCCCAGGTGCAGACCGACTTCCACCGGACGGTGGTCTTCCCGTTCGTCGGCGTGGCCGAGAACATCGACGCCGTCTTCGGGGTCCTCACCGCCCACAGGACGGACATCTCCGTCCTCCCCAACCTCACCGTGGACGCACTGTGGTCCAACGTCGCCTGGATGTGGGTGCTCGACGATGCCGTGCTCCTCACGGCGGTCGTCGCCCTCGTCGTGCTGGTCTTCCGTTCGCTCGCCGACCACCGGGACCGGCGGCCGTCCGGGGAACGGGTGCCCCCCGCCTGGATCGTGGTGCTGGGCGGCGTCACCCTCATCGCCGCCGGCACCGTCATCCGACAGAGCGGGTACGCCTCGACGGAGTCCGCCGCCAGAATGGTCAGCGTGGCCTTCCCCCTCTACGTCGGCCTCGCCCTGTTGTTCCGACGCCGGGCGACGCCGCTCGCCGTCTCCCTGGGCGTCTCGGTGGCGGTCGCCCTCGTCGTCCAGGTGCTGTTCAACTTCGGGTACTGGGTCACGTGAGTCCCGGACCGGTTCCGTCGCCCGCCGAGAAGGCGCCGACGTCCCCCCGACGGGGTCGAACCGTCGACGACGCTGTCCCCCGCGGAGGTCGCCGGTGTGACCGGTCCGGAGGCGTCCGGGGTGGACGACGCGTCCGCCGCCCGGCCCGCAGCGGCCCCGGCGGGGGCCGGACAGGGGCCGGCGACCCCGTTCCGCCTGGGCAACCGGCCTCCGCTGACGGGCATCCGAGCGCTGGCCCTGTCCACCGTCCTCGTCTACCACTCCAACTTCAAGACCCTGCCCGGCGCGTGGGTGGCGCTCCAGATCTTCTTCGTGCTGAGCGGGTTCCTCATCACCGCCATGCTGTCCAGCGAGGGTATGCGCCACGGCAGGATCAGCCTCTCGCAGTTCTACGGGAGGAGGGCGGTGCGCCTGGTGCCGCCGCTGCTGCTCACCGTGGTGGGCCTGGCCATCTACGCCTCGTTCGTCCACGTGGCCGACGCCTCCCAGCGTCTGTGGGGGGACTCTGCGGCCGCCATGTTCTACTACGCCGACTACCGCCAGGCCTTCGGACACGCGCCGTTCTTCGGCTACCTCGCCCAGACCTGGTCGCTGTCGGTGGAGGAGCAGTTCTACATCATCTGGTCGATCCTGCTCGTGGTCGCGGTGGCCATCCACCGCCGGCGCCTGGCCTACCTGCTCGCCATCGTCGGCATGGCCGCCAGCATCGGCGACCGGCTGTGGCAGGTCTACAGCGTCGCCCACTTCTACACGCCGAAGAACGTGGCGTTCACCCGCGTCTACTACGCCTTCGACACCCGGGCCGATGCCCTCTTCCTCGGGTGCCTCCTCGGCCTGTTGGCCACCGACGGATACCTCCAGCACTGGAGGCCGTGGGCCATCCGGACACTCACCGTGGCCGCCGTCGCCTCGACCGCGGTGCTGGTCTGGACGCTGCTGGAGGCCCCGCTGTTCCGGGAGAACGTGGTGGTGTGGTGGCTGCCCCTCACGACGGTCGCCTCGGCCGTCCTCATCACCTATTTCGTGATGCGCCCGACGAGCATCGCCTCGCGCCTGGTGGGCGTCGGGATCCTCGTGTTCATCGGCGACCTGTCTTACACGGTCTACCTCCTGCACTTCCCCGTCTACCTGGCCATCACCCCGGGCCGCTACGGGACCCACTGGTCCTTTTGGCCCACCCAGCTGGCGCGCCTCGCCGTGATCTTCGCCATCGCCATCGCCAGCTGGTTCCTCATCGAGAAGCCGTTGGCCCGGTGGCGCCAACGCTCGGCCGCCCGGTGAGCCCCGCAGACCCGTCGGTCACCGTCACGGCCATGTCGCCCACGCGGCCGACGTAGCCCGGCTCGGCCACCGACGACGGGCTCCAGGTTCCCAGTTCGACCGAGCGGTCCTCCGTTCCGGTGGTGAGGTAGCCCGGACCGAACTGGGCCTTCCAGAAGTGGTTGACCGTGGGGTGGTAGCCCGACTGGTCGAGCCGGTTGACGAGCCCCACGAACCGCTCCACGTCGAGGAGCCGACCCGCCCCCGTGCCCGCGCCGTTGTCCCCGACGAACACCCTCCCCTCGTGGTCGAGGCGCGGGGTCACGAGCGCGTACAGGCGCCCCACCTGGGAGTCGCCCGCCGCCTGGAGCGGCGGGATGGCCGCCACCCGCACCACCAAGAGCACGCCGGCGACGAGGCCGACGGCGCACAGGACCGGCCGGAGGAAGCCGGACGCCGCGAAGGCCCCGGGGGCCGGGGTGGCGCCGGTCGCCGGCAGACGGAGCATCCCCGCGCCGATCAGGACCCCGAAGGGGAGGGCGACGGCCCACACGACGAGGTAGCCGAAGACGGGCCCCACCACCCGGGTCACGGCCAGGATCGTGGCCAGGGTCCCGACCAGCCCCAGGGCGCCCAGGCCGGCGGCGAACCGGTTGCGCTGGCGGGCACCGACCACGGTCACCACGACGGCCAGCACCACCACGAGGACCGAGGCCACGACGACCGACACGGCGTGGTGCGGGGTCCGGCCGAGGTAGGACCTCATCACCTCGGCCGGACCGTGCACCACCACGCCGTAGACGGCCGCCACCGACCAGAGGGCGGCAGCCGCCGAGTGGCCCGGGTGGGGGGCGGTGAAGAACCGTGCGATCAGGGTCAGGTTCCCCGGGTCGTTGGTCAGCTGCTGGACCACCGGCGGGAGCCACATGAGCACGAAGGCGACCCCGCCGGCCGCCCCCCACACCCACGACCCCCAGCGATGACCGGTCGGGCCGGCGGTACCGCTCCGCCGGGCGACCTGCCCCCGACCGACCCCGCCGCGGCGATCGGCGACGGCGGTGACCACCCAGGTCACACCGGCCACCGCCACCAGGGCCACGACCGGCGGCAGGGAGGAGATGTTGGTCTGGACGACGAAGGAGGCCACCAGCACCGCTCCGAGGAGTGCCAACGCCGATCGGTCCACGGCCGCCGCGCAGAGGACGACCAGCAAGAGGAGCGGGAAGATCACCACCATCGGATTCCACGGGCTGACCAGGCCTCCGAGGGCACCCTCGGAGTAAGTGGTGCTGGCCGATCCCGCCGCGGCGAGCACCCAGGCCAGGAGACAGATCCACAGGGCGGCCCACAACGTCCTGGTCGGCGTGGTCCACCGTCGCACCACCGCCAGCACGGCCACGGCGGAGAGCGCGTTGATCAGCGTGGCACCCACGAACATAGCCCGTGCTCCCGAACCGAGGGCCCGGTAGGCGAGGGAGAGGAGGTAGAAGTAGGTGGGCCCGGGGTGGTTCCAGCCGTTGTGGTCGAAGACGCCCAGCTGCTGCTTCCACGCCAGGGCCCGCCTGGTGTGGAGATCGATGAGCGCGAGGTCGTCGGGCAGGTACACGCGACCGCCCGGCGCCGCCAGTAGCCGGCCCACGGCCACGGCGAAGGGGACGATCACGACGGCGAAGGCGAGCACGGTGACCCAGGGCGACGGGGGGAACCCTTGGCCGGTCACCCTCGGGTGCTTGGCGTGTCGGCGTCCTCCGGGGGTGGGGGTCGCCGGGGGGGCGTCGTCGGCCTCGACGAGACCGTGTGGAGGCTGGCCACCCATGGAGGGCCGATTGTACGGCCCCGCACCCGTGCGCCCCGGCGGGTGGCTCAGACCAAGAGGCGCGGAGGCCGGGGTCGAACGCCGGCGGCCGGGTCAGAAACTCGGGACGTAGCCTCCGCGACCCATCTGCTCGCTCTCGAAGGGGTCCACCGACTCGTCAACGCCGCCCTTCACCTCGGTGACCCAGGGCAGCCGGTCGTGGAGGATGCGCTCCACGCCGCCCTGGAGGGTGGACGAGCTGATGGCGCAAGAGCTGCACGCCCCCTGGAGCTGGACCTCGACCACCCCGGTGGCGACGTCGGCGGCCACCAGGGCCAGGTCCCCGCCGTCGGCCTGGACCGCGGGGCGCATCAGCTCGATCAGGCCGTTGAGCTGGGACAACCGCTCAGCCCGCTCGGCATCAGTCACCACTGTCGGGGCGGAGCCGTCCGTGGACGGATGGTCCCCGCCTCGCTCGTCAGCCTGCTCGGAACCCATAACGTCTCCCCTGACCGGTCTCGTGCTCCTGGCGGTGTGCTCGGGGCGACCTCGGCACGCCCGACACCGTTTCCACCACCAGTCTGCCGTGTCCGGGGCGACGGCCGAACATTCGGCGCCCGACGGGTCGCGACCGAGGCCACGGCCGCTTCGGGTGTACCCCACCACCGCCGGCGGCGGTTACGATGCCTTGTGCCCTTGGTGCGACGTGCCACCCCGTTCGGGCCGATCGGACTGATCCTCCCGACCTTCGTACAGGACACGGTGCCCCCGTGGGCGGCGGTTCACGACCCGACCGGCCCGACATTGGCGTCAGACGTCGACCCCGTGGCCGATCTGGCCGCCGTCTGCACCGGGGCCGAAGAGCTGGGAGCGGACGCGCTCTGGGCCTGCGACCACCTGTTCTGGCACGGGCCGTCCCTCGAGTGCGTCGTCGCACTGACCGTTGCCGCCACTGCCACCACCCGGGCGAGCCTCGGTACCTGCGTGGTGCAGCTCCCCCTGCGCCGGGCGGCCGAAGTCGCCAAACAGGCGGCCACGATCCAGGCCCTCTCGAAGGGCCGGTTCATCCTCGGCGTCGGGGTGGGCAGCCATGCCGGCGAATACGAGCAGACCGGGGTGGACTACGCCTCGCGCGGCCGCACCCTCGATGCCGGCATCGAGGAGCTGCGGCGATCGTGGGCCAGCGGCGAGGGTGCCCACCGGGGTGACACCAAGCCGGGGGCGGACTCCGCCGAGCGCTACCGGCAGCTGCCCGGAACAGCTCCCGTCCCGGTGTGGGTGGGTGGCGGTTCCGAGGCCGCGCTGCGGCGCGCCGCGTCGCTGGCCGACGGGTGGATGCCCCTGTTCCTCACGCCGGACGAGTACCGCAGCGCGGTGGAGCGCCTCGGCAAGGAGGCCGGTCGGGCAGGCCGTCGCGCCGAGGACGTGACCCGTGCCATGGTGCTGTTCGTCTCGATCGACGACGACACGGAGCGCGGCCGTGACCGGGGAACCGGGTGGATGTCGTCCCTCTACGGGATTCCGGCACGGGCGTTCGAGCGACATCTGGTCAGTGGCACCGCCGCCGAGGTTGCGGCCGTGGTCTCGGAGTACCGCGACGCGGGCGCCGAGCACGTCGCCGTCTACGTGACGGCGGACGAACCGCTGGACCAGTTCGAACGACTGACCACTGCCCTGTCCCACCGGGGGGTACCGATCCAAGCCAACGGCTCACGAGGATAACGAGGAGACCATGGACCGAACCGCGCACATCGTCGGCACCGCCATGACCCCGATGAACCGCCGGGACCGCACGGCCGAGGAGATGGCCCTCGAGGTCGTGGGCGGGGCCCTGGCCGATGCCGGGGTGGACCCCGCGGAGGTGAACCTCGTCGTCTTCGGCAACGCCACCGCCGGTCGCCTGATCGACCAGGGCTGCCTGCGGGGTCAATCGTTCCTCAGCCAGGCCGGACTGCGCAACGCCGGCATCGTCAACGTGGACAACTCCTGTGCCGGCGGGTCCTCGGCCCTACACCTGGGCTCATTGGCCACGCTGGCGGGCACCCGTACGGTGCTGGCGGTAGGCGTCGAGAAGATGTGGACCGGCGATCGGTCCGGCACGCTGGCCGGCATCGAGGACGGGGTGCCGCTCATCGACCGCACCTTCTTGCACGACGAGTTGGCGAACCCGTCCGGTTCGGTGCTCATGGCCCTCAACGCCGGGTGGGCCATCACCATGATGGAGGAGCGGGGAGCCACCGTGGAGCAGTTCGCCGCCGCCGCCGTCAAGGCCCGAAGGAACGGTGCCCTCAACCCCAACGCCCAATTCCAACAGGCGGTGACCATGGACGAGGTCCTCTCCTCGACCCCGATCGTCTACCCGCTGACCCGGTTGATGTGCTCGTCGTTCACCGACGGCGCAGCCGCCGTGGTCCTGTCGGCCACCCCGGCCCCCGGGGCCCCGGGAATCCGGGCCACCACCGTCCGCTCGGGGAACGGTGACATCGACTACCACGAGCGACTGGCGGAGACCGCCCTCGCCGCGTGGGAGGACTCGGGGATCGACCCGGGCGACGTGGACATCGTCGAACTGCACGACGCCACCAGTCCCGAAGAGCTCTTCGCCCTCGAGTCACTCGGGTTCTTCAAGCCCGGGGACGCCGGACCGGCCACACTGGCGGGCGACACCGCTATCGGGGGCAAGGGCCTCACGGTCAATCCCAGCGGGGGCCTGGTGAGCCGGGGCCATCCGCTGGGCGCTACGGGCATCGCCCAGGTGGTCGAGCTGGCCAGCCAGCTACGCGGTCACGCCGGGCCGCGGCAGGTGGACCGGGCCCGATTGGCGGTGGCAGTCAATACCGGTGGCATGATCGGAACCCATGCAGGGACAACTGACGCAGGATTCATCGGGATCCACGTGCTCGAGGCGGGCTGACCGATGATCACGGCTCGAGGAGGAATCGTCACCGGCTGGGGTATCGCCGTGCCCGACAAGGTCGTGACCAACGACGACCTGTCGGTCACCATGGACACCAGCGACGCATGGATCCAGGAGCGCACCGGTATCCGCGAGCGGCACATCGGTGGCACCACCTCCCAGCTGGCCATCGAGGCGGGACTGGCCGCACTGGCCAAGGCAGGCCGTCGGCCCGAGGAGATCGACGCCGTCATCCTGGCCACGACCACGCCGGACCAGATCGTGCCCGGCACCTCGGCCACCGTGCAGGACGGCATCGGCGTGACCGGTGGCGCCTTCGACATCAACGCCGCCTGCTCGGGCTTCGTCTACGCCCTGTCGGTGGCCCACGGCATGTTGGCCATCGGTGCCGAACGACTCCTCGTGATCGGCGCCGAGACCCTGAGCCGGATCACCGATTGGGACGACCGCTCGGTTGCCGTCCTGGTCGGTGACGGCGCCGGCGCCGTGGTGCTGGAGGCGGTCGACGGCCCGGGCCAACTGCTCTCTTTCGTCCTCGGGGCCGACGGCTCGCTCCGCCACCTCCTCAAGTGCGACCACGGCGGCTTTTTGTACATGGACGGCAAGGAGATCTTCCGGAAGGCCGTGCGAGTGGTGGTCGATTCGGCGGAACAGGCCATCGCCGAGGCCGGATTGACCACCGCCGACATCGACCTGATCGTCCCGCACCAGGCCAACCTCCGCATCATCAACGCCGCCTGCCAGCGGCTGGGGATCTCCGACGAGAAGGCGGTCGTCGTCATCGACCGCTACGGGAACACCTCGTCGGCCTCGATCCCCCTGGCCCTGGTCGACGCCCTGGAAACCGGGCGGCTCGAGGCGGGCCACCACGTCCTGCTCACCGGCTTCGGCGGGGGCATGACCTGGGCCAGTGCCGTACTCCGCTGGGGCGGATGACCGGGCCGGTGGAGCAGGCAGCTGCACCCTCACTGGTGGTCCTGGCCGCGGGCCTGGCCCGCCGGTACGGCGGTTGCAAGCCGCTGGCACCGATCGGGCCCAACGGCGAGGCGGTCATCGACCTGCTGACGAGCGACGCGGTGGCCGCCGGGTTCGGCCAGATCGTGCTCGTCCTGCACCCCGAGACCGGACCCTCCATCCGGTACCACGTCGAGCAGTGCTGGCCGGGGTCGGTGCGGGTCGGCTTCGCCGAACAGCGACTCCCGCTCGGGACGGTGCATGCCGTGCTGGCCGCCCGGGGGTGCCTGGGCAACGACCAGCCGTTCGCCGTGGCCAATGCCGACGACGTCTACGGCGAAGAGGCCATGGGGCTGCTCGCCGCGCACCTGGTCGCTACCGGCGACGAGCACGCCCTCGTCGGGTACCACCTGGCCTCCACGGTCGCCACCGATGACCCGGTGACCCGCGGAATCTGCGAGGTCGACGCCGACGGGATGCTCGTGGGACTGACCGAGCGGCGCAAGGTGACCCGCCAACACGGACGCGATTCCTTCGTCTCCGAGGACGGCGCCCTGCCGGCCGAACTCGACGGCACCCTACGGGCGTCGGTCAACCTGTTCGGCTTCCAACCGAACATCTGGACGACGTTCGAGTCGGCCATGGAGGCCTCGGGCCTCGACGAGGACGCGCTGGCGGCCGAAGTGGCGAAGGGGAACGAGCTCCCCAAGTCCGAGGTGCTCCTGCCCGAGGTGGTCGCCGGCATGGTCGCCGGTAATCTGGGCCTTCCGGTGAGGGTCATCCCCACCGAGGCCAAGGCGGTGGGTGTCACCCACGCCGCCGACCTGCCGGTGGTGAAGGGCGAACTCGCCCGGCAGGTGGCCTGGGGCATCCGGCCGAGCCTGTTGTGGGGCGCCGCCGGCTGAGTCCGGATGAAACGACCGCCCCGGGCCCAGGTGGCGACCGATCTCGGGGTGTCGGAGCCAGCTGGGATCTTCGCTACGACGTCCTGCCGTTCGAACCAGGTGCCGTAGCTTGCGGCGAACAGCGAAGCACGCCGGGGGGTCCAACCGTCGGTGTCATATTTCGGAATAGAGGAGGAACGCCTGCACCTTCTCATAAGGGCGATCCCGAAACGTTCGGCGGCGGTGACGTAGCCCCCGGCGCCATGGTGGTGGCCGTCGCCGGACGACCGAGGAAGTCCTGGGTACAAACCGCGTGGGGCCGAAGGCCTCGATCAGTCCGGTCAGCACGGGTACCAGCTGACCGTTGTGTGGACGGCGCCCTCGGCGCTGGCGATGGTGGCGATCCCTCCGGTCCACAGCTTCTCGAGGCTCTCGCATCCGGTGCCGCCTTCTTGCGGTCTCTGGTAGCGTCGCCTCCGGTGACACGGCCCGGCGGGGTGGTGCGTGCGAGATGCAGGGGGTTCGCTGATGCGGAGAGTGATCGTCGTCGCCTTGTTGGCGGCCGTCCTCGCCACAGGAGGCTGGTCCGGCGCCTCGGCCGCCAGCCCCACGGAACGGTCGGCTGCGTCGAACAAGGTGAATGCATCCGGCACGATCAACTGCACGTTCTCCAAGGGCTCGCTGAAGGTTGATCCCGGACTCAGCTTCTCCGGCACCGCTGACTCGGCCACCTTCACGTTCGCCGGCAAGCTCGTCTGCGGCGGCACGTCGGGGATGACGGGCGGCACCCTCACCGGCACTGGCACCAGTGACACCAACAATTGCGCCACCCTGTCGACCCAGGGCATCCCCGTCATCACGGCGACGGTCAACTGGAAGGGCAAGTTCAACCCCTCGACGATCGTGTTCTCCAACGGGAACTTCGGCATCGCCACCACCGTGGGCGTCAACCTGCCGAGCACCGGGCCGAACCCCCCCGTCGGCACGACGACCGTCACGGGCTCCTTCGCCTACGAACCCCTGGCCGCCAACTTCATCGCCGACCAGTCGATCAGCACGTTCGTGGCAGGCTGCAACAGCACGTCGGGTCTGAGCGGGTTCACCTTCGACGGCGCCAACGGGCCGTCGACCCTCTCGGTGTCCCAGCCGACGACCACCACGCCCCCCTCCACCCCGGTGCCACCGGCCCCGGCCACCATCGGTGTCGATGCGGCCAGCCCCGGTGCCGCAGTGAACCAGAATCTCATCGGCGTCAACCACATCCCCGCCGGTACCCAGGGTGAATTCCAGGCGATTGGCACCCAGTGGGCCCGCACCGACGTCTCGTTCGAGCTCAACCAGGGCAACTCCGACGCGGCCTACAACTGCACCACCGGGGCGTGGAACCCGTCCTACCTCGACGGCAACGTGGCCATCGACAAGGCGGCGGGAGCACAAGTGGAGCTGATCGTCGACTACTTCCCCCTGTGCATCGACTACCAGGTCCAAGGCCTCAGCACCGCCACCGTCAGGGCCCGCGAGAAGGCCTACGAGGCGCTCGTCTACCAGATGGCCCTGCACGAGATCGGGACCGAGGGGGTCACGACCTTTGAAGTGTGGAACGAGCCCAACGCCTACATGAGCCAGGCGCAGTACCTGACGCTTTACAGGTTGACGGCGGACCAGCTGGAAAAAGCGGCGACCAAGCTGGGCGTGGCCATCGAGGTGGGGGGGCCCGGCTTCGACGAGCTCGGGCAGATCGACAACACGTGGATCTCCGCGTTGGTGAACTACGTGGTGAAGAACAAGCTGCCCCTCAATTTCATCGACTGGCACCAGTACCCGAACGATCCGGACGAAGGGCCCCAGTCGGTCAACCCCGATCCGGTCTGCGCCACCGGAACCCCCCTCGGCGGCCAGCCCTGCTGGTACAACCCGCTCCTCGACGTCAGCCTGTTCCTCCGGGGACCCCAATCGGTGGAGAGCCTTCTCGACCAGTACACGACTGAGGATCCGGCGCTGCAGAACACCGTTCTGTGGGTCGACGAGTGGGGGGTCGACTCGGGCAACGACGCCCGCCTGAGTGGGCCCTATGGGTCCGCCTTCGTCGCCGCATCGCTCGACAACGCCCAACAAGGGGGTATCGGGCGCATGAGCTTCTTCGACGCGGCGGACGACCCGTCTGATCCTACATACAGCAACTTCGGCCTGCTGACGTCGTCCCTCACCCCCAAGCCCGCCTACTACGCGTTCGAGATGTGGCATCAGCTCACCGGCTCGTTGCTGCCGGTGACCCAGACGCCCGCCCAGCCCGACACCGGCGGGGTGGCGAGGATCGGTGCGGTCGCCTCGGCCGGGGCCGACGGGACGATCAACGTCATGGTGTACAACTTCGAACCCTACGACCCCACCGGCGTCTACGGTACGACCGACCCGACCGCCTACGACGACCAGGTGGCCCTCGACGTGTCCGGGCTCACCGCCGGCTCCTACAGCGAGATCCAGACCATGATCGACGGCCAGGTGAGCGATGCAAACGTGGGCTCGTCGACCGTGAACGGGCCGACGGCCGACATCGACTTCACCCTGCCCGGTGAGGGGGTCACGCTGGTCACCTTCACCCCGGACGCCTGATGCCGCGGTCCACGCCGGCGGGCCGGTGGTGCGTCGCGGATCAGGTGATCCGGTCGATGGCTTGTCAGCCGGCGACTCCTTCGTTGGTCTCGTCGGCGGGTTGATCCGGACGAAAGGATCGGGGCTCTCGGTCCAGTGGGAGACCGAGCAGTCGATCAAAATTTCTCATTCGGCGACAGAGACAAAGCGGTGTTGGCCGACGCCATCACCACCACACCCGCACGACGAAGATCGCCGGGTAAGCGCGTCAACCACAGGCGGTACGCTCTTGGGAACATGCGGCCCCTTCGCTACTCCATCAACGTCACGCTGGACGGGTGCTGCGATCATCGTGCCATCCCCGCGGACGAAGAGTTGCATCATCACGCGGTCGAGACCCTCAACCGGGCCGATGCCCTCCTCTTTGGCCGGGTGACGTACGAATTGATGGAATCAGCGTGGCGGCTACCGTTGCCCACGAGGAGCGAGGCCTGACTCGATCGAACGCTTCGCCGAGACGATCGACTCGGCAAAGAAGTACGTCGTGTCGGACACCCTGGAGCAGGTCGACTGGAACGCGGAACTCGTGCGCGGGGATCTGGGCGAGGCCGTTCAGCAGCTCAAGCGGGAGTCGGGCTACGGACTGCTCGTGGGCGGTGTGAAGCTCCCACTGGCGCTGACGGAGCTGGGTTTGATCGATGAGTACGAGTTCTTGGTGCATCCGAGGCTGGTGGGTCACGGCCCGACGTTGTTCGCCGGGCTATCGAAGCATGTGGACCTGAAGCTCGTGAGCCGGCTGGAGTACGGCTCGGGGGCAGTGGCGATGCGGTACGAGCCGGAAACGTGACCATCGGGATTGCTCGTCCGAGCCGGCCGCATCATGGAGCCCCGGTTCGCGGCGCTGGCCCCCACCGCAGCGGCCCACGTCAAACGCCCTGGCCTGGCGCACCGCCCGAGCCGGGCGGTGCGCCAGCGAGCAAGGCGCTCCGCTGAGCCCGCTGTCCCCCGCCATCTCCAAAGTCAGCCGCAGCCACCATCCCGACCCCACCGCGGCAGATCACCGGTTGAGCGACACGCGCTGAGTTCCGAACGACCAGCTCGATGGGGTTGCTGGTAGCGGTCGCCCGGTCGTGGTAGACGAGCACCGCCACCAGCTGGTAGATCCCGTTGGACACCGTGTGAGTGTCCCAGTAGTCCAACCATCCGATCAGGGTCTGCCTGCCCGTCCCGACGTGCGCGCCGTGCAGGCCCTCACCTGTCACGCGGAACTCCACTGCGGTCAGGCTCTTGGAGATGGCGACCGATGCGTCGAGCAGCACGCTCCCCGAGACGACGGAACCGTCCGGGGGCCGGATCACGGCCACGTCGAAGGAGGGGAAGAGGCCGACTCGACTGTCCTCGGCGGCGAGGGGGGTGTCGAACAGGCTGAGGCGCTCGGAGCGGGCGACCGACGCCATCTGACGGATGAAGCTGGGTGGATAGCTCCCGAGGACGGAGGAGATGACGCTGTCCGGCACGCGGTCGATGTTGGCCGTCACGTCGATCATGGTGAGCTCCTGGTTGTGGAATGCGGCGGCGTCGCTCAGCTCGGTACTGGTTCCCATGAGCACCTGCACGCCGAACAGGAAGACCAGTCCCACCAGGGCCAACAATGACAACACGTCCAGCCACGGCAGGGCCGGACGGGGCTCTCCGCCCTCCCTGTTCGGCTCTGTTCGGCGGACGTGGACCAAACGATCGGCCCGGACAACGAGACCCGACACCATGACCGTCGATCCTTCGGGCGGCGGCTCGAGGAGGGCGAAATAGGCCCCGACCCAGATCAGGAGGGTGAAGATCGAATAGCGCTCCGCGGCGGGCAACCCGAGTTGGGCACGGCCGACGGTGATGAAGGCCAGGAAGATGAGCCCGAAGCAGATCAGCGCCACACCGACCGGACCCCCCCCGTCCCGTCCCGGACGGAATCCGCGGACGAGGGCCCAGACGGCGATGGTCAGGACCAGTACCCCGAGGACGAACACCGCGTTGTTACCGACGGTCGGTGAGTTGTTGGGATAGAAGGCATCGGTGACGTTGCCGACCGAGGAGATGAAGTACCTGACCGCATCGACGGGATGGTTCAGCACGTAGCTCTTCTGGCCACCGGCCGATGCGAAGTCAAAGTCGACGAAGTAGAGGGCCCACGTGACGCAGGCCGCGGCGACCCAGGCGATGACCGGGCCCCGGGACCGGCGCCGGAGATAGAGGAGCACGAACCCGGCCGGCCAGATGAAGAGTCCCTCCATGGAGGAGTAACTCCCGACCACGGCGAAGCCGACCGCCGTGACCAGAGCGGGTCGCGAGAGAACGGGACGGTCCAGGAAGAAGATGGCCCCGGCCAGGCCCAGGAGCACGAGGTACCAACTCATCTGGTAGCTGAACAGGACGTCGCCGAGGGGGACGAACAACAACAGCACGATGGCCACGGGGCAGTAGAGGATCAGGGGGATCGACGGTGATCGGCGCTTGTGGGCGGCGATGAGCAACCCGGCGGTGAGGATCCAGAACACCCCGCTCAGGTAGTCCTCGACCACGAGGTCGAAATGCGTGGTGTACGCCAGCGCCAGGACGATGAGATTGGGGAAGAGGATCCGGTTCTCGTTGTGCTGGGCCCACAGCGACCCGAACGACAACGTACCTTCATGGGCCTGGCGGATGACGTTGATGTCCGTCCACTGGTCGTCGTAGAGGGCGTTCACGGCGTAGCGGTGGATGAACCAGACCACCGCGCCGACCAGGGCCACGAAGATACAGATGGCGGCGACGTCGAGCGCATGGCGCAGGCCGAACCTGTTGGCCTTCGGCTCGGGCTCGGGCTCGGGAGGAGAGAGCGGTGGCGTCCTGCTCATCACCTCCATAGCCCCTCCTCCCGCAGGTCACACGGCTGGGTCGCCGGATGAGGCGGCCTGTCCCCTGGTTGGCGAGTCCCTCGCCGTTGCCCCCCTGGCAACCGTTCGATCCTAGTAGAGGCGGGCCGATCGAATCGCCGCCGCATCGCGGCGTCGTTGGCGAGGCACCACGACGACGGGCGCATGGCGGTGCCGGCACGGCTGGAGATGACCACCCCTCCGATCAGCTCGCCCCGTCCCACGACATGGCACTGCTTCTCGATCAGGATCGATGGCCGGCGTTCCTGCCGGCGTCCTCAGGCCTGAGGCGGTGACTCGGGAGGTGTGGGCGAACTCGAAAGGAGTTGGTCGGCCGAGCCGCCCGGCGCGCCACCGGCTGCCGGACCGCCCGACTCCAGCTTTTCGTCCCGCACGATGCGGTAGGACAAGACGCCGGAGATGACGAGGAGGATGAAGGCCACGAGCGCAGCCCCGGCGCCCCTCTTCCGGTAGTGACCACGCCCAGGCTTCTGTCCGGGAATGTAACTCGGCAGCGCATGGATCGAGGTGGTGAAGTACTCCACGGCGACGAACGCCGCGATCCCCGCGAGCACCAACAGGATGATGACGACAATCCACTTCTTGTTCATGGGGTGAGACTTTAGCGAAACGCCCGACCGAATGCTCGGTATCGGCCCGGGACCACTCCAGCGCTCTCAACTGGGATTCTCTGGCTATCTCCCTCGTGGATGACAACTCCTCACCGGTCCAGCGGCTCACAGGCCCAGCAGCCACCGCGACGTTCTCGAGACGGCAACTCCCGGCGGGCAGCCCTTGAGCGCGTGGGCCAACCGACGACGTGCCTGGCGCCGTTGCTCGACCGTGGTGAGGAGGATGACGCTGACTCCGACCAGGCTCATGCCGAGGGAAAGCAAGTGCCCGACGTCGAGGCCGGTGAACGGAAGTTGTCCGCCCTGGTCGGCCGGGGCCGCCACCGCCGCCTCGGTGACCGCAGGTGCGGCGGAGGTCGAGCCTGTTCCTGAGCCGTCTGTCGTCACCGCAGCGCTCGGCGGCAGCACTGCGTCGGGCACGACGGTCGGCTGCTTCACCGGAGGGGTCGGCGCGCAGTCGGCGGCGGTGGTGACGGTGGTCCTGAAGCCGATCCTCAGCCGCCAGGGCGGTGGCCCACGGAATGCGTCAGCCTGGATCTCGGTGCCACAGACGCCGGCGGGATAGTTGACACGAAGGACGCCGGAGCTTCCGATGTCCATGCCCACGACCGTTTGGCCCGGCGTGTCGGGCTCGTCGACGACCAACATCCAAGGACACGTTCCACTCCCCGGGCACGACGGCACGGGGACCGTCAGGGTGGCGGCGTCCGAAGCCGGCCAGAACTTGATGATGGCGTAGGGGGCCGGCTTCAGCGAGGACGATGCGGCCCCCGCGTCCGTGACCACCGCGGTGACCATCACCATGGCAACACACGACAGGGCGACGAACGCGGTGCCCACAACCAACGGCCGCCCGCTTCCTCTGCCTTCTCGGTCCACGTGCTTCCCCTGCTCTACCTGCCCCCTCGTCGCGCCCCCCGTCGGGTTGCCGTTCCACCCGGGCACCTGGCTCAGAATGCCCTGAGATCGTTCTCCACCAGGGATCCGGATCAGCCCGACTCCACTGAGACTATCGCATCGGGGAATGTGGCACCGATGGTGCCACAAGGCCCGGGACGGGGACCTGCCGGGTCAGTTCGCCCCGCTCTGGGGGCCACCCGGCGCCCTTCTGGTCCACCAGTGCTCTCCCCTCCGCAGGGACGGCCTCGGGTCGGTCAGCCCATGGCGGCGTCGAGCGCCGTCAGCACCGCGTCGACCGAATCCTCGACAGAGGTACCCGGTTCGATGACCGCCTCGGGTGTCTCTGGGACCTCGTAGGGATCGTCGACACCGGTGAACGCACTGATCTCCCCGGCCGCGGCCTTCGCATAGAGGCCCTTGGGGTCACGTGTCGAGCACAGATCGGCCGGCGCCGCCAGATAGACCTCGACGAAGGGGAGGCCGGCCCGCTCGTGGAGCCGCCGGGCCTTGCGCCGTGCGTCGGCATACGGGCTGATGAGGGCCACCACCGCCACCAGACCGGCATCGGCGAGCAGGCAGGCCACCTCGCCGGCCCGACGGACGTTCTCCTCACGGTCCTGGCGGCTGAACCCGAGGTCCTCGTTGAGGCCGGTCCGCAGATTGTCACCGTCCAGCCGGTAGGCGTTCCGACCCTGCACCACGAGGCGCTGCTCGAGTGCCGCAGCCACCGTCGACTTGCCGGACCCGGACAGTCCGGTGAGCCACACTGTCGCCCCCCGCGCCCCGAGGACCCGGGCCCGCTGCTCGCGGCTGACCTGCCCTGGGTGCCACTGGATGTTGGATCCCGCCACGGTGGCGGCTCAGTCGGGACCGAGCAGCATGCCGGCCCCGACGGTCACATTGGTGTCCTCGGCGGCCAGGATGAACGAGCCGGTCTGCCGGTTGCGTCTGTAGCTGTCGTAGAACAACGGCTGGGTCACACGGAGACTCACCCTCCCCACGTCGTTGAGGTCGAGTGACGTGGCCGACTCGTCGCGGTGGAGGGTGTTGACGTCGAGCCGGTAGTGGACGTCGCGCACCACGGCCCTCACCCAGCGCGTGGTGTGCTTGAGGGCCAGGAAGTCTCCGATCTTCAGGGGTCGCTCGTTCATCCACGCCACCATGGCATCGAGGTCCTGGCCGACCGAGGGCTGGTTCATCGGTCGGCAGATGAGGTCTCCCCGCGAGACGTCGACGTCGTCGGCCAGCCTGATGGTCACCGACATCGGAGGGAAGGCCTCCTCGACCGGCCCCCCGAAGGTGTCGATGCCGGCGACGGTGGTCACCAGACCCGAGGGCAGGACCATCACCTCGTCACCCGCCCGGAACACGCCGCCGGCCACCCGGCCGGCGTAGCCGCGGTAGTCGGGCACACTGGTGGCCTGGGGCCGCACCACCCACTGGACCGGCAACCGGGGGTCGATGAGGTTCCGGTCTGAGGAGATGTAGACCTGTTCGAGATGGTGGAGGAGGGACGCCCCCTCGTACCACGGCATGTTGGCCGACCGCTGCACCACGTTGTCACCCTGCAGGGCCGAGATGGGGATGAAGCTGAGGTCACCGACATCGAGACGGCTGGCGAAGTCGGCGAACTCCTCACGGATCGACTCGAACACCTCCCGGTCGTAGCCGACGAGGTCCATCTTGTTCACGCACAGGAGCAGGTGGGGAACCCGGAGCAACGAGGCGAGAAAGGCGTGCCGCCTGGTCTGCTCCACGATGCCCTTCCGGGCATCGACGAGCACGATCGTCAGATCGGCGGTGGAGTTCCCCGTCACCATGTTCCGCGTGTACTGGATGTGCCCGGGGGTGTCGGCGATGATGAACTTCCTTGCCGGTGTGGCGAAGTACCGGTAGGCGACATCGATGGTGATCCCCTGCTCGCGTTCGGCACGCAGACCGTCGGTGAGGAGTGCCAGATCGGTGTACTCGTCACCGCGCTGGCGGCTGACGCGCTCGACGGACTCGAGCTGGTCCTCGAAGATGGCCTTGGAGTCGTAGAGCAGGCGACCGATCAGCGTGCTCTTCCCGTCGTCGACCGACCCGGCGGTGGCGAGGCGAAGGAGCTCCATCAGAAGTAGCCCTCGCGCTTACGATCCTCCATCGCCGCCTCGCTCACCCTGTCGTCGGCGCGGGTGGCGCCGCGCTCGGTCAGCCGGGACGCGGCCACCTCGATCACGATGTCCTCGGGCGACTCGGCCGTCGATTCCACCGCACCCGTGCAGGTCATGTCCCCGACCGTCCGGTAGCGCACCGTGGCCTCGAACACCTCTTCGCCGTCGCGGGGGGTGACGTAGGGTCCCGTCGACAAGAGCATGCCGTCGCGGCGGAAGACCTGGCGTCGATGGGAGTAGTAGATGGGCGGCAGCTCGATCCCCTCGGCGGCCACGAATTGCCAGATGTCGAGCTCCGTCCAGTCGGACAGTGGGAATACCCGGATGTGCTCGTTGGCATGGTGCCGGCCGTTGTAGAGGGACCACAGCTCGGGACGCTGGTTCTTCGGGTCCCACTGCCCGAACTCGTCCCTGAACGAGAAGACGCGCTCTTTGGCCCTGGCCTTCTCCTCGTCTCGACGGGCCCCGCCGAACACGGCGTCGAACCGGTGCTCGTTGATGGCATCGAGCAAGGTTCGGGTCTGGAGCCGGTTACGCGACGGCTCGGGCCCGTTCTCCTCGGTCGAACGCCCAGCATCGATGGAATCCTGCACGGAGGCCACCACCAATGTGGCACCGAGCTCCTCCACGTAACGGTCGCGGAACTCGAGGACCTCGGGGAAGTTGTGACCCGTGTCGATGTGCATGACCGGGAACGGGATTCGCCCGGGCCAGAAGGCCTTCTGAGCCAGACGCAGCATGACCACAGAGTCCTTGCCGCCCGAGAAAAGCAGCACCGGACGCTCGAATTCGGCCGCCACCTCACGAATGATGTGGATGGATTGCGATTCGATGGTTTCGAGCTCGGAGAGCTGATATCGGCCCGATCCAGCGATGCCCCTCCCCCGATCCATGACCTGCAAATCTAGCCGCTCACCCGACCGATGGGAACAGGTCGTACACTTGCCGACCAGGCGTGGCCACCGGCCACCCGTGATCCGGGCCCCACCGCCGGGCCGGGGGGACGATGATGGGGCCGAACGGAAGACCACGCGGCACGCCGGGGGAGGTCCCCCCACGCCGGCCGCGCGACCCAGGCACGGCGTCGGTCGTGCGGAAGGGGAGGGTGGGGGACGCGCCGCTGGCCGCCGCCCTTCATGCCGGCGAGATCTCACAGGGATTCCTCGCCGTGCTTGGAGTCCGGTTCCTCGAGCGCCTGTACCGGCGGATCTGTCTTTCCCCCGAATCCTTCCTGTTGATCGCCGAGGACGACGTCCCATTTGGGTTCATCGCCGGGTCGACCGACGTGAAGGCGCTCTACCGCTCCTTCCTGGTGAGGGACGGGGCCGTGGCTGCCGTGATCGCCGCGCCCCACCTCGTCACCGGTTGGCGCCGGGTCGCCGAGACCCTCCGACACGGCGGCTCGGACGGCCCTGGCTCCGGCCGAGGCGCCGAGCTCCTCGCTGTGGCCGTCGACCGGGACTACCAGGGAGCGGGAGCGGGCCGGCAACTGGTCGCCTCGTTCCTCGCCGAGGTCTCGGCCCGGGGGGTCGACGCGGCCCACGTCGTCGTCGGGGCCGACAACCGGGCCGCCATCGCGTTGTACGAACGGGCGGGCTTTGACACCGTCGGGCGCTTCGAGCTCCATGCGGGGACCGAGTCCCTACTCATGCAATGGGACCGCCAAGCCGGCACCCCGCCACCGGCCGCCGGAAACGGAGGCCGCGGGTGAGCGGTCCGGTCATCGCCATCGTCGCCCTGGCCGTGGTGCTGGCCGCCACCCCCCTGGTCGTCCTGGTGGCCACGAGGCTCGCCATCGTGGACCGACCGGGTGCGCTCAAACCCCAGCAGCATGCCGTCCCCTACCTCGGTGGGGTAGCTGTCTTCCTCGGCGTCGCCGTCGGCGCCGGCGCCGGGAGGCCGAGCGTCCTCGTCCCGCTGGCCATGGCTCTCGTCCTCGGCGTGGCCGACGACCGGGTGGACCTCCCACCGGTGGTTCGGCTGGTCGGACAGATGGCGGTCGGGCTGGCCATCGCGGCCACGGTCCCCCTCCATCTGCCGGGCATCGTCGCCGTCGTGACCGTGGTGGCCTCGACGGTGACCGTGATCAACGGGGTCAACCTGATGGACGGCCTCGATATGTTGGCCGGCGGCGTGGCGGCCGTGGCCGCTGTCGGGTTCGCCGTCATGCTCCACGGGCCGGGCCGGTCCCTCGCCGTCGCCCTCGCCGCCTCGCTGACCGGGTTCCTCGTCTACAACCGACCGCCGGCCCACATCTACCTCGGTGACGGCGGGTCCTATCTGCTCGGGGCGGGCCTGGTGGTGCTGCTGGCCGAGGCCTGGCTCCCCGGGACGTCGCTGGTGGTAGGGATCGCGGCACTCGCCGTGGTGGCGGTGCCGGCAGCCGAAGTGGCACTGGCCATCGTCCGGCGGGCCCGGGCCGGGCAGTCCCTGATGGCCGGCGACCGCGGGCACCCCTATGACCGGCTGGTGCGCCGAGGATGGCCGGTCGTGGCGGCCGGTGCCGCCTATTGGACCGTCGAGGCGCTCCTGGTCGGCGGCGCGCTGATCGTCGTGCACCTGGCCTCGACGACGGGCGCGGTGATCCTCGACGTCGGGGCGGCAGTCCTCGTGCTGGTCCTGGCCGCGGCCACCGGCTCGCTGACCCCGGACGCGGACGGAGCGGCATGAGCCGCATCTACCTCTCCCCACCCGAGGTGGGACAGGACGAACGGGACACGCTGCTTGCGGCCTTCGACTCGAACTGGATCGCCCCGGTCGGGCCCGACATCGACGCCTTCGAGCGGGAACTGGCCGCACGGGTGGGGATGGGCCACGCGGTCGCCTTGAGCAGCGGGACCGCCGCCCTCCACCTCGCGCTGCTCCTGGCCGGGGTCGGCCCGGGTGACGACGTGCTCGTCCCCTCCTTCACCTTCATCGCCTCCGCGGCGGCGGTGACCTACCTCGGGGCGACCCCGGTCTTTGTCGACTGCGATCCGGGCACCTGGCAGATCGATCCCGACCTGGTGGCGACGGAGCTGGCCGGACGGGCGAGGACAGGGCGACTCCCGAGCGCCCTCGTGACGGTGGACCTCTATGGACAGTGCGCCGACTACGACGCCCTCGGTGCGCTCTGCGACCACTACGGGATCCCCCTGATCGAGGACGCCGCCGAGGCGCTGGGCGCCACCTACCGGGGGCGCCCAGCCGGGTCGTTCGGCGCGGCCAGTGTCTTCTCGTTCAACGGCAACAAGATCATCACCACCAGTGGCGGGGGCATGTTGGTCTCCCGTTCCGAGGCGCTCGTCGATCGGGCCCGGTACCTCGCCACCCAGGCGCGCGACCCCCTCCCCCACTACGAACACTCCGAGATCGGCTTCAACTACCGCCTGAGCAACCTGCTGGCCGCCCTGGGACGCGCCCAGCTCCGCGGCCTGGACAGCCGCATCCTCCGCCGGGCCGCTATCAACCGGGCCTATCGGGACGCGCTGGAGACCGTGCCCGGCATCACCTTCATGCCGGTCGCCGAGTACGGGACGCCCAACTGGTGGCTCACCTGTATCCAGGTTGACCCGGGGGCTTTCGGAGCCGATCGCGAGCGGATCAGGCTGTCGCTCGAGGCCGAGGACATCGAGGCGCGGCCCACCTGGAAGCCCCTCCACCTTCAACCGGTGTTCGCCGGGGCGCCCACCGTCGGCGGCCAGGCGTGTGCGACCATATTCGGACAGGGGCTCTGTCTTCCCAGCGGGTCGGCCCTCAGCGGCGAGGACCTCTCCCGCGTCGTCGAGGTCGTCCGGTCGGTCCCCTCGTGACCCTCCTTCCGCTGCCCGTTTCACACCCTCTTGCGACCGCGCCCTTGCGCGGGTGCCCGGGGACTGCCGTATCATCATGACCATGACAGCTCAGGGGGCGGCGGTCAGCGGGGGTAAGGGGAAGCCGCGGGCGCTTGCGTTCTACCTTCCCCAGTTCCACCCCATACCCGAGAACGACGAATGGTGGGGTCCGGGCTTCACCGAGTGGACCAACGTCACCAAGGCCCAGCCGTTGTTCCCCGGCCACTACCAGCCCCACGTTCCCGCCGACCTCGGCTACTACGACCTGCGCGTCCCCGAGGTGCGCCAGGCCCAGGCCGACCTGGCCGCCGAGTACGGGATCTCCGGGTTCGTCTACTACCACTACTGGTTCCACGGGAAGCGCCTCCTCGAGCGCCCCTTCGACGAGGTCCTAGCCTCGGGTTCGCCCGACTTCCCGTTCGCCCTGTGCTGGGCCAACGAGGAATGGACCCGCAACTGGGACGCCCAGACCGGCCGCGTGCTGATGCCCCAGAAGTTCAGCGACGCCGACGACCTGGCCCACATCCGCTGGTTGGCCACCGCCTTCGCCGACGATCGCTACATCAAGATCGACGGACGGCCGCTCATGTTGATCTACCGGGCCCAGCGGCTACCCGACACGAAGAGGACGGCCGACCTCTGGCGGGCCGAGGTGCAGAAATTGGGCTTCCCCGACCTGTACCTGTGCTGGGTCGAGAGCTGGGGGCCGCCGAAGGGAGGTCCCGAGGCCTACGGCCTCGACGCCAGCGTCGGCTTCATGCCCTGGGACGGCGAACAGGTGTACCCGCCCCTCGAGGGCGCCCGGGGCCACCGCATCCTCGACTACGAGTCGGCGGCCGGTGCCCAGCTGGCCCTGCCCGCACCGACATGGAAGCGCTTCCCGTCGGTCATGGTGGGATGGGACAACACAGCCCGCCGTCAGCGGGCGGCGACCGTGTTCCAGGGCTCGTCCCCAGAGGCCTATGAGCGTTGGCTCCGCCACGTGGTCAACTCGGTCTCCGATGTGCGCGAGGAGGAGAACTACGTCTTCATCGTGGCGTGGAACGAGTGGGCGGAGGGAAACCACCTCGAGCCCGACCAGCGGTACGGACGCGCGTTCCTCGAAGCCACCAGGGCCGTGATGCTCGGCACGGCGGAGCCGGCGGAGCAGAACGAGGTGGTGCCTGGCGATGGGCGGGCCGAGGCCGAGGATGCCGTCACGCCGAAGGAGCCCGGCTTCGACTACATCTACCCCTACCAGCACGAGAGCGCCGTGGGCAACGCCGCCGGCCTGGTGCGCAATCTGGCCCTCGACCCCCAGAGCACTGTCGTCGACCTGGGGGCCGGGACGGCGGTGGTCAGCCATGCGCTTCGGGACGCGGGCGTCTCCTACCACGGCCTGGAGATCCATCCGGTGGCGGTCGAGCTCATGCACGAGGCCGGGATCGAGGCGACCCAGTGCGACCTGACCGACGTGGACGCCCTGCAGTCCGCCCTCGACGACCTGGGGGACGTGGGCGCCCTCATGCTGCTCGACGTGATCGAGCACCTGACCCAGCCCCAGGAGCTGCTCGGAACACTCTCCTCGTGGTCATTGAAACACGGCGAGCCGGCGCTGGTGGTGTCCGTGCCCAACGTGGCCCATTTCGACCTCGCACTCCGGCTGCTGTGCGGAAAGTGGGTCCCGACCGAGACGGGCATGCTGGACAGCACGCACCTCCGGTTCTTCACCCAGGAGACGCTCGAGCGGATGTTCGAGCGCTGCGGCTGGAAGGTCGTCGAGCGGAACAACTACTGCACGCTGCACACCGACCAGTACGACAACGAGCTGAACGACCGACTCCCCGCCGAGATGATCGGGGCGCTGCGAGTCCTGTCCGAGTCCTACAACCCCAACCCGATCGTCCAGCAGTTCGTCTGGGCGCTGCGCCCGATACCGGTGGCCGAACTACCGACCACCTACCTGGAGGCGGTGGGCGGCGGTGACGGCACGGCTGCCACCGAGTACGAAATGAGCGACGACCATTCGGTCCGCTCCTACCTGATGTCGGTCGGGCTGATCGCCAGCGAGCACAGCCGCCGTGCCGTCAAGTACGCACCCGAGCCGGTGACCCTGCCCCGGTGGAAGCGGGCGGCCCTCAAGACCGCGTACGCCTCGCCCCGCTCCGCGGAGGCGTTCCAGAAAGTCTATCGGCGGTTGCGTTGAGCCGGCCGTGACCGACCTGCGGGCCAGGCCGTGGGTCCTCGTCGTGGGAATGCATCGGAGCGGAACCTCGGCGATCGCCGGTGCCCTGACCGCGTCGGGCCTGCAGTCGGTGCGCCCCGACGACCGGATGCACTGGCCAGAGAGCAACCCCGAGCACTGGGAGAGCCTCTCGCTCGGCCTGCACAACGAGGGGCTCCTGACCGAGGACGGTGGCAGCTGGGACGCCCCTCCGGAGGTCGACGACACGTCCGCGCCGCCCGACCTCAGCGCGTCCTCGGCCGTCCTGGCCGCCGCCTACCCCGGCGACGCTCCCGCCGTGTGGAAGGACCCGCGCCTTTGCCTCCTGCTCCCCCACTGGCGCAAGGTGATGGTCGGGCCCGTCGCCGCCGTCCTAGTCTGGCGCTCCCCTTGGGCCGTGGCGGAGTCGCTCCGGAAGCGTGACGACATGGACCCGCTCTTGGGGGTCGCGCTCTGGGAGCGGTACAACCGCGCCGCGCTCGCGGGGCTCGCCGGGGTCGCCACCTTCGTCGTCGACTACGAACAGGTCGTCGAGCAACCGCGTCCTTCCCTCGACCGGATCCTGACGTGGCTCACCCCGCACCTCCAGTCGGACGGGAGTGCCGCGGCATTGGATATCGACATGGCGGTCGCCTCCATCGCTTCTGGTCTCCGCCATCAGACCGGCAACCGGCTGTCCGGAGGCGGGCCGCTCCTACCCTCACAGCAGCACCTCGTCGACCTCCTCGGCGAGCTCGACGGCGACCACGATCCCCTCCACGACGTGGTGGGCTTCGACGAGTCGCCCTGGACCGACGAGGTGCTCCGACTCCGACGCGACACGGTGACGCGCCAGCGAGTATTCGACGCCGAATACGACCGCATGCAGTCGGCCCGCGACCAGCTGCAGGCCGAGCTGGACAGCACCAGACGAAACCTCGAGGACGCCCACAACCGGATCGAGGACGCCAACCGCTGGATCGAGGCGGAGAGGCAGCGGGCCGACGACCTGTCCGATGCCCTTGCCACCTCCAACCGACAGCTCCAGGAGGTCTACGCCTCGAGCAGCTGGAAGATGACCAAGCCGGTCCGCGCGTCGATTGCGTCCATCCACGGTCTGCGCTCCCGGGGTGACGGCCGGTGAGGACGGCACCACCAGCCCGGCCCGACCCCATGTCCCGGTGTCCGTGATGGCGGCCGACCTCGGTCTTCGGACCGGCGACATCGTGTCCACCTCCTCGCCCTAGCCGATCGGGCAGACTGGCCTCCGTGCGGATCCTGACAATCGCCAATCACCTGGGTGCCCGCGGGGGTCTCGAACGTACCCAGTTGACAATGTGCCGCTCCTTGGCGGCCCGGGGACACACCGTGGATCTCGTCTACGTCGAATCAGGCGACTTCACCGAGGACTGGCGGGCCTTCACCGGATCCATGGTCCGGATCGAGCGGACACTCCCCCGCAGCCGGGCCCCACTGGCTTCCTCCCTCGACGTCCTCGACGCCATCCGACGGATGCGTCCACTCCGCCCCGACGTCATCTACGTGTACCGCTATCTCGACGTCCCGATAGCCGCGGCGTTCGGGCGGCTGACCGGTGCTCCGGTCGTCTTCCATCTCTGCCTGCCGGTACCCCGGCGCCTCCCGGCCGTCGTACGAGCGAGCCTTCCTCGCGTGGCCATGACCCTATCCGTCTCCCACGACACGGCGTCGATCTGGCGCAACACTGGCCTTCCCGCTGACGGGGTCATCGTCGTGCACACCGGCATCGACATGGACCAGTACGTGCCCGCGCCCGCCGAGGCCCGCGCCGCCACCCGTCGGTCCCTCGGGATCGATCCCGAGGCGTTCATGGCGCTGTTCGCCGGCCGCGTCATCCCCGAAAAGGGATTGGAGGTGCTCCTGCAGGCCTGGAGCGCCGTGCGGGCCGGACGCGCCGACGCCCGCCTGGTGGTGGTGGGGGGTCCGACCGTGGGGGCCGATCCCGAGGAGGCGGACCGGTATGCAAACACCCTGCGCCAGATGAGCGGCACCGACGACGTACTCTGGCTCGAGGTCCGCCGCGATGTGCTCTCCCTGATCCAGGCCGCCGATGTGGCCGTCGCGCCGAGCGTGTGGCGCGAGCCGTTCTCCCGATCGGTCATCGAGCCGCTGGCCTGCGGCATACCGGTGGTCGCCACCAGGATCGGTGGCAACCCCGAGATCCTCACCGGTTGGCTCGACGAGTTCCTCGTGCAGCCGGGCGATCCCGATGATCTGGGGCGTCGGTTGCTCAGCCTGGCCGGCTGGAGGAGCAGCGACCCGACGCTCGGCGACCGTTGCCGCCAGGCGATCGTGCGGCGGTTGGGCCTCGACCGCGAGGTCGACACGGTTGAGGCCGCCCTCGCTTCGGTGGCGCGCGTCCGGGCGCCACTGGTGTCGAGCGTCTAACCCGTTGGGTTCCCCTCGGCCGTGCGCTCGCGCATCGGCTCGACCGGGTAGCGCAATCCCAACCGGCCTCGGGCGCCGTCGTTCAGTCCCCTGATCATGACCCCGAGGCGCCGGACACGGCCGTCGTGCTCGCGGAGCACGGCGCGAGCGAACAACTTGCTCACGTTCCGGGGATAGCGGCCCACCCGGTGCTTGACGTGCATGTGCACATAGAGCATGTTGCGCGACTCGTAATAGTACTTCCACAGGGGCACGCCGTCCCCTTGGCGGATGGCGTCGTGATTGACGATGGCGTCGTCGACCACCCGCCGGACGTAGCCGGCTTCGGGAATCCTCCACTGGAGGTACTCGGTGTCCTCGGCCCACCAGAACAGCTCGGTGAGCGGGAGGCCGACCCGTTCGACGATCTCGCGGGACATGACGAACCCGCACCACGACGGCCAGTTCCCGAGCGTCCCGTCAGGCTGGCGCGACGTGGGGAAGACGAAGGCCGACGCCGGATCTTCGACGGCCACCGCCCATAGGCGCTCGAGGCAGTCGGGCTCGGGGAGCATGTCGTCGTCGAGCACCCACGCGTGTAGGTAGTCCGACGCGGCGAACCGCCCGAGACCGAGTGCGTAGCCGCCGGCCGGCCCGGTGTTGGCGTCGGAGCGGAGGATCTCTCCCGAGATACCCTCCGGCAGCGACCCCAGCGAGGCGGGTGGCCGACTGGCATTGTCGATCACGAGGACGCCCTCGGGCGGAGCGCTCTGTGCGGCGATGGCTTCGAGGCACCGGGCGAGGGAATCGGGGGCATTGTGGGTGAGGACGACGGCCAGGATGCGACGGTCCGTCCCGGACGACGAGTCGGTCGTCATCCCACCGCACCGTCCGGAGCGGCGGCCGGCTTGTGGGCGAGCACGAACCAGCCGGTCTCGTCCCGGGCGGCGTCCACCACCAGTCCGGCTTCCTCGAACCAGGGCGCCAACTCCCCCCACACATACCGGTGCTCGACGGGTGCACTCAGCCGGTCGAACGTGTCGAGCACCAGGCTGCGCAGCGGTTTGCCCCGGTAGGCATCCATCGGCAGCCCGGCGAGGGCGGGCACGCCGCGGCGATCACCGTACTGGCCCGGGAGGACCACCCCCGCGTAGAGGCCCACGGCGATGGGTGCGCTCACCACCCTGAGGGCGCGGTGGGGCAGCCGGACGGTGACCGTGCGAAGGGCTGCGGCGGAGCGGAGCGCGGCCGCCCGCACTCCACCGCCGGACGGCCGGCTGTAGAGGTAGAGGAGGATCTGGCCCCCGGGCGCCAGGTACTCGAGCAACCGCTCGAACCCCAGCCGGGGATCGTCGAGATGGTGGAGCACCCCGAGACTGGCGATGAAATCGAAACTGTCGCGAGCGAACGGGGCATGGCGCAGGTCGGACTTCACCACGAGCACCGACGGAAGATCGCCGAGGTTGCGGGCGGCGGCCTCCACCGCCGAAGATCCGTCGAGGGCGACCAACGACTGGAGGTGTCGGGCGAGGAATCTCGTGTAGCGGCCCTTACCGCACCCCGCGTCGAGGCCGACGCTTCCGGCCAGACCGGCCAGGTCCAGGTCGCGGAAGTAGACCTCGGCGAAGTCGGCGTCCTCCTCGCGGACCTCGTCGAAGGTGTTCCACTCGAATCCGAAGCTGGCGAACGTCCGGTCCGTCGTCCCGCCGTCCACCGGGCCGTCCGAACAGTCGAGGTACCCGTCCCGCATCGGGAAGCGGTGTCCCCGGGAGCACGTGAAGGCTGCCGGTTGGTCACGCTCGTCGGCCGGTGCCAGCGCCAACCCACAGTCCGGGCAGCGGAGCCGCTCGACGATGTTCTCCCTGATCAAGCCGGTTCCCCCCTTTCGGACACGGGCAACCCGGGAGACGCCCCTGGTTGCCCGGGGCACACTACTCGGCGGCAGCGTTGGGACTCAGGCAAAGGCCGGCCACAGGGAGCGTTCGAATCCCGGGACCAGGGACTCGAGTTCGGACACATCGGCCGCGTAGAGCTCGGTCAGGCGACCGAGGGTGTCCGGGTCGACCGTCGGCAGTCGTGCGGAGGTGACCTGGTCGGGAACACGGATGCCCCGGGAGACGTGCCCGTCGTCGAGGCCGAGGAACCGGTAGGTGGCGGCGAGCGAGCCGGCCGGATCGGCGGCGCACCGCTCGGTCTGGAACACCAGCACCTGTTCCGCGGGGAAGAACTCGAACACCCGTCGGAGCTGGGAGGCGTAGTAGCCGCGATTCGACCGCGCCACCGATGTGCCCACCGATCTGGGACACCTGGCCATCCGTCCGGTACCCGAGGCCGATGAGGAGCCGCTCGACCGGGTCCCGCACCATAACCAAAAGGCGCGCGGCGGGTGCGGCCTCGGCCAACAGGGGTGCCACCCAGGGGCAGGCCATGTAGTCCGGCGTCCACTCGCCGGCGATAGTGCCGGAGCGCCGCGGGAACCAGCCGTGGTACCGAGCGACCTCGGCACCGCCGAACGCCGTCGTGGCGAAGTGGCCGAGGTAGCTCCTGGCCATGGGGATGTCCCGGCGGACGAAGACACCGGGGTGGCGCGTGACCAGCCGGTACCACCACTGAGCGCCGCTGTACTGGGTCCCGATGCCGACGAAGTCGGGCGCGCCCGTGCTCTCGCCCGGACCGGTTCGCGGTGGCTCCAGTGGATAGCCCGTCTCCTCGGGCTGGTAGCGGCCGAGCCAGTGGCGGAGATCAGCCCGCTGCTCCGGTGGCAGGAGGGCGTGGGCACGCGAGGGAAAGCGGTGGAGTCCCTCGCCGATCAGCGCCCGCAGTCGGATCGGCCCCCGGCCGTCAGCGTCGGGCGTGCCGGGCCGCGGCCCGTCAACCACGGGAGCCCCCGGTTGGCCACAGGGAGAGGTCGAGCCCTGGGACGAGCGCCGCCAGATCGGCCAGGTCGGGCGCGTAGAGCTCGGCCAGGCGCCGGTGCGCGCCGGGGTCGAGATCCAGCTTCCGCCCGGACACGTTGACCGGGCGCAGAAGGTGCTCGGGGGCGTGTTCGGACAACCCGAGGAAGCGGTAGGTGGCCGCCAGCTGGCCTGCCGGATCGATGATGCACTTCTCGTACTGGAGGACGAGGATCTGCTCCTCGGGGAAGTGGTCGAGGTACCGTCGCAGATGCCGGGCATAGAAGCCCTGGTTGACGGCGTCGACGACCGTCTCCACATTGTCGGGCGCGCCCTGGCCCAGCCGGAACGACAGTCCCGAGCGGAACCGCTCGACGGGATCACGCAGCATCACCAGCACCTTGGCACCCGGGGCCGCCCGGGCCAGCAGTGGGGCCACCCAGGGGTAGGCCAGATAGTCAGGCGTCCACTCGCCGGCGATGGTGCCGGGGCGCCGCGGGAACCATTCGGCGTAGCGACGGACCTCCCCGGAGCCGAAGGGCTCGGCACCGAAGTGGGACAGGTAGTGGCGCTCCTTGTGGATGGCGTCACGGGCCGACACATCCGGATGGTCGACGATCAACTGGTACCACCAGCTGGTTCCGCCCTTCTGCACGCCGATGCCCACGAAATCGGGAGGACCCACCGACTCACCCGGCTCCAACGATGGCGGGGTGAAATCGAACCCCTCCTCCCAGGGCGCGAAGTAGCCGAACCGGTGGAGTACAGCCGCCCTGGTCCTCGGGGACAGGCTCCGGAACACGTGTCTCGCCGCGGCGGGTCTGCGCATCGCGTCAGTGTGCACCACGACCACCCGCGCCAGACAGCGGGTCGTCGTGGCGATGGGTGTCCGGGGAAATCACGGACGCCAGGTCCCGTGCCCCCGAGCAATGCCATGGCATCCGGCCCCCACCGTTGCTCAGCGGGCCCCTGCGTCGTCCCGACGGAAGTGGACGGCGAAGCCGGCACGTCCGAGCGGCTGCCGCTCGACCACCACCAGGCCCGACCGTGCGGCGAGCTGATCGAAGTCGTCGGCGCGGTACCCGTGCACCCCCACTCCGCGGGCCCCGTAGCGGACCTTGCGGAGCAGGAGCCTGAGACCGGGTGCGGGGAACGATCCGATCACGTGCCGGGCAGCGCCACCCATCCGTCTGAGCAGGGCGACGGGATCCCCCACGTAGTCGAAGACGCCGAGCGCCACGGCCACGTCGTAGGCATCGGTCTCGTCGATCTGCTCCCATCCTCGCTGCTCGACCGTGACTAGGCCGGGAACGGTCTCGGCCTGGGCGCGGGCCAGTGTCACCATGGCCTCGGCCGGGTCGATCCCCGTCACGTGGATTCCGTGACTCGCCAGGGGTACGAACAGGGGTCCGCTGCCACACCCGACGTCGAGCACCCGCTCGGCCGACAGCGAAATGGTGGTGTCCACCGCATACTCCAGCCGGTCGAACAACGGTCCGCGCCCGAGTACACGGGCCACCGGCTCGCTCGAATAGAAACTGGCGAACCGCCGGGCTCTCCGGTGGAAGTAGGTCTCGAAATCACCGCTCGACATCGCCACACGCCTTACTGCCGTACTGGCTGAGGATCTGTTTGAAAATTCGTGCCACACGCTGGCGACCCACCAGCTGCTTGGCCATGGCCAGCGAACGGATCGAGCCGGCGCCCGGGAGCGTAGCCCCGAAGTCGTAGGAGTGGTAGTAGAGCACAGAGGGAGTGGCGGCCGGTGGAGTGGAGGGGGCAACAGCCGCAGAGACGGCGGCCGTCGGCAGGAGCCGCTGATAGCTCCCACCCCCGACCGGGATCCCAAACTTGCGCAGCACGGGGAGCTCCCTCACCGGTGAACGGCTTCCGAGCACGTGGGTGTCGGACACGTAGGTGAAGCCCGCCTCGGCCAACAGATCGCGATATCTGGCCAGCTCGATCGACTCGGGAACGTCAAATCGCGGCGAACGGAACCCGGACACCGGTTGCTGGGTCAGGTCCTCGAGCATGGACCGGCCCCGGCGCAGCCACTGCACCAGCTGCCCCGGGTCGTCGGGTAGTCTCCCGTGGTCCGCGCCGTGGCTGGCGATCTCGTGCCCGGCGGCGGCGAGACCGGTCAATTCACCAGCGACACCCGACGCATAGTTGCCCACCACGAACAGGGTGACTTTGTCTGCGCTGGACGCGGAAGCGAGCATGGCGGTCAGTCCTTCCAGCCCGCTCCGGGCGTCGGGCGGGCGGGCGATGTCCTCACCGAGCACCGCCATGCCGTCGTACCAGTCCTCGACGTCGACGGTGAGGCACATGTTCCGGATCACGCTGCGTCCTTGGCCATCGCCGCGTAGGTGGCCCGCAGGCGGTCGACCACCTGGTCCTCCGAGAAGCGGGACCGCACCCACCGCCGGCAGGCCTCACCGAGTTCGGCGCGACGTTCCCCATCGGCCAGCAGGCCCTCGACCACCCGACCCAGCGCCCGCTGGTCGCCGCGCGGGGCGAGCAGGCCGAGCTCGGGATCGATCACCTCGCGCACTCCTCGGATGTCGTAGGCGACGACCGGCTTGCCCATGGCGGCCGCCTCCATGGCCACGCGAGGGATCCCCTCGCGGTAGGACGGCAGCACGACGATCGACGCCGACGCCAGATATGGCCGAACATCATCCACAGCGCCCACGAAGGTCACGATACCGGCATCGGCGACAGCGCTTATCTCCTCGGAGGTGAGCGCGTCGCTCTGGTCGTGCTCGACGGGCCCGACGTGGACGAATTCGGCCCGGCCGGACAGGCGGGAGGCCAGGTCCAAGAAATCGGCGCACCCCTTCTCGCGCACGAGTCGGCTCACCATCATCACGATGGGGAGGTCCGAGCCGAGGAGGGGCTCCACCGGGCTCGAGAACCGCTCCATGACGATGCCGTTTCCGACGTAGCTCAACTTGCGCGCCGGACAGATCCACACCGCCGGCAACCGCCGCTCGTCCTCGTGGCTCTGGACCATCACCTGGTGGGCCCAGGTGCAACACCAGCGCTCGAAACACCAGCCGAGAAGATTCGCCTTGGCGCCGTTGCCCTCGAAGTAGAGGGCACCGTGGATGGTGTAGATGGCCCTGCTCCCGGCCAGTCGGGCGGCGGGGAGCCCGAGGAACGATGCCTTGGGCGTGTGGGTCTGCACGAAATCGAAGCGCTGCCGGCGGAGGAACCGCCACAGGCGGGCGAACGAGCCGAAGTCTGACAGGGCGAACTCCCGCCGGATGGGGATCACCTCCACCGCCACGCCGTCGGGTGGGTCGTTGAACGCGTCGCCCGAGACCACCGTCCAGCTCACCTCGTCCAGCGATCTCAGCTGGTTGGCCAGGAGGAGCCGGGCGGTCATCGACGTCGTGACCACCCGGCACCCACGCGTCCTCGTTCGGCGCGTGTCACCCTCGTCCTTCGGCGTCGGCAGTCTGGCCACCCCCCCTCGCTCACGGTCCCCTGTCCCACTTGACGCGCCCCGCCCACGTCCGCCATTCGCATGTCGGTCGGCCAGGTCGGCCCAAACTATATCCAGGCACCAGGCCCACGGGATGCCTTTGGTGACACGGTCGGGTCGGCACCCCGGCCCCGGTGGGCGGAGAGCCTACCTCCCGAGCTCCGGTGCCCAGCGGTCGATCCACGCCTGCAGCGCCAGCACGGCCCACAACTCGTGACCGAGGTCCCGCCGGCCCTCGAGGTGGCGATTCCAGGCCACCCGCACCGGCACGGGATCGAGCAGTCCCTGCAGCCGCAACCGCCGTTCGTCGAGCAGCTCCTCGGCCCATGGACGGAGTGGCCCCCGCAGCAGCGCGCCGATGGGGAAACCGAACCCCATCTTGGGTCGCTCGATCAGCCGACGGGGGACGTGGCGGTACAGCACCTGGCGCAGCAGCCACTTGGTGGTCCCCTCACGGATCTTCACCGACATCGGGAGCCGCCATGCCAGTTCGAAGACGTCCCGGTCGAGGAACGGCACCCGGGTCTCGAGCGACGTGGCCATCGCCGCCCGGTCCAGTTTGGTCAGGATGTCATCGGGGAGGTAGCCCACCAGGTCGAGCCACATCATCTGCTCGGTGATCCCGTCGAGCGTCGGCCACTCCGACGGCCGCGACGCCATCGACGCACTCGGGCCGGCGCCCACCACCATCGACTCGGCGTCGTCCCAGTAGGAGACCAGAGACAGATAGGCGTCCTCGGGGCTGGACGCGGACAGCACCTTGGCCAGCTTGGCCACCTTGAGGGCGGGGTTGCGAACCTGCATGCCGACGGGCAGGCGGGCGGTGGCCCGGGCCGCACCTTCCACGGCGCCCGGGGGCAGTCGGCCCAGCGCTCCACCCGTCATGCGGCGCACCGGGGCGGGGAGCACCGAGGATCGCCGCCACAGCCGGTCCAGCCAGGCGTGGCGGTTGTAGCCGGCGAACAGCTCGTCGCCCCCGTCCCCCGACAGCGCCACCGTCACCTGAGTCCGTGCCAGTCGACTGACGAGATGCATGGGGATCTGGGAGACATCACCGAACGGCTCGTCCCAGATGTCCGGCACCCGTGGGATCACCTCCCTGGCATCGGACTCGGTGGCCAGGAGCGGCGTATGCTCGGTCCCGAGGTGGCTGGCCACCGCCGCGGCCTCCGACGACTCGTCGAAGGCACGATCGGTGAACCCCACCGTGAACGTACGCACCGGCCGAGCGCTGTGCTGCTGCATCAGCGCCACCACCACGCTGGAGTCGATCCCTCCCGAGAGGAATGCCCCGACCGGAACATCGGCGACCATTCGCGCCGCCACAGAGGCGGAGAGCGTCGACTCGAGCCGGTCGGCCAGTGCCCCGGGATCACCCTCGAGAGGTCGGGAGCGGGCCTCTTCGACGGCACTGCGGGCCGACCAGTACTCCCGGGCGGGAGGCAGGGCCCCCGGCCGGGCTCCGGGGTCGACGGTGACCATGTGACCGGGCAGGAGCTTGGCCACGCTGCGGTAGATCGTGCGGGGTGCGGGCACGCAGTTGTGCCTCAGGTAGAGGGCGACGGCGTCACGGTCGATCTCGCTCCGGAAGCCGGGAAGCGGGGCGATGGCCTTCAGCTCGGAGGCGAACGCCATGCTGGCCCCCACCCACCCGTAGTAGAGCGGCTTCTCGCCGAAGCGGTCCCGCACCAGGTGCAGCTGGTGTTGGCCCCGGTCCCACAGCGCCAGCGCGAACATCCCCTCGCTGGCCCCGAGCGCGGCCTCGAGGCCCCACTGCTGGACGGCGCCCACCAGTACCTCGGTATCCGAGCCGCCGCGGAACTCCATCCCCTCCGACGCCAGCCGCCTCCGGAGGGCGTGGTGGTTGTAGAGCTCACCGTTGTAGACCACCACCCACCGGCCGTCCGGTGAGGACATGGGCTGGGCGCCTTCGGGCCCGAGCTCGACGACCGCCAGGCGGCGGTGGCCCAGAGCCACCCCGCTCCCCGGTTCGGACCACAGGCCGTCGGCATCGGGCCCGCGGTGGCCGAGGGTGGCGGCCATCCCCTCCACCTGACGCGCCAGCTCGTCGGGGTCGACCGTGCGTTGCGGATCGTAGAGCCCGGCGATGCCACACATGGGGTCAGTGCCCCGTGTCGGGGCCCGGGCCCGACGAGGGGCCGGGCCCGAACTCCCCCACCTGACGTCGGTAGCGGAGGTTCTGTCCCATGCGACCGCGGAGACCGTCCCATGCCCCGTGGAGGATGGCCGAGCGCTCAGCGTTGGAGCCTGCCTTCTGGAGGTACCGAGCGGTGTAGACCATCTGCCACAGGTACCACGTCGGGCGGCCGTGTCGCCGGACCAGCGCCAGGGAGTTCCGGGCGTGGTAATAGGCGCGCCAAGTTTCGGCGCCGTCGGTCGGTCGACGATCGCCGAGCGCCGCCTCACGTCCCTCGTTGGTCTGCTCGCTCGCCACACGACGCGCCGCCTCGCCGTCGACCAGGACCCCGAACCCGGCTTCGCGGACGCGACAGAAGAAGTCGAAGTCCTCCAACCCGAAGAACCAGTCGGCGTCGGGGAGCACGCCTTCCTCAACCACGGCACGAGACACCAACGTCGCACCCCAGCACGCCACGTCCACCGGCGCCAGATCGGCACCGGCGCCCACCGGAGGAACGATGTTGACGGTGTGGGCACCGCGGCCCACGAAGCTCCTGCCGTAGGCCACCACGGCTCCGACCGGCCGCTGTCGGTGGCCCAGCGCATCGATCCGACGGGTGAGTTCCTCGAGCCGCGGCGCGGGTAGCGAGAAGAGGCCGACGTCGTCCTCGCACAGGTAGGCCCAAGTCGTCGACGGATCGGCGAACGCCTCGACCAGGCCGGCCCGGAACCCGCCCGCCGGCCCGGTGTTGGAGGGCAGTCGCACCATCCGCACCTTCGCCTCGAGCGCCGGGTCGTCGAGGCCGCCCTCCCCGTTGACCACGATGACCACCCGGTCGGGCGGGAGACCCTCCACCTCGAGCAGTCTGCGGGTGACGTCACCGGCCAGGGTTGGTCGCATGTGCGTCAGTACAACAGCCGTCACCCCCTCCGAATGGGGGGCCGCGGCACCGCTCCCGTCCCGATCTGACTCTTGTTCGGAGATCATCCTGCCCTCACGACCACTAGGCTAACCCTAGGGGCCGGCTGCGGTCCGTCCGTAACCGGGCTGCTCGGCTTGATTCTCGATGGAGAGGTAAGAGGGGCTGCGACTCGATGGAGAGGTCAGGGGTGAGCGACAGGCTCCGAGGCGGAGCGCCGCGATGATCAGCGTGATCATCCCCGTTCGGAACGGGATGCCCTGGTTGGAGGACCAGCTCAGGGCTCTGCTCGGCCAGACCTACACCGGTGACTGGGAGATCGTCATCGCCGACAACGGTTCCACCGACGACAGTCGGTCCGTGGCCGAGCGCTGGAGCGAAGAGCACCCATGGGTGCACCTCGTCGACGCCGCCGGCACCATCGGGGCGCCGGCGGCCCGCAACGCCGGCGTGAATGCCGCCGTCGGGGACCTGCTCGCCTTCTGCGATGCCGACGACGTGGTCCGGCCGAACTGGTTGGAGTGCTGCGAGACAGCTCTCGGTGATGCCGATGTCGTGGCCGGCGTCTTCGACTTCTGGACCCTCAACGGCCTCCAACCGCTCCCTCCCAAGCCGGCATCCATGCGCCAGCTCGGCTACCTTCCCGCGGGACTGGGCGCCAACCTCGCGGTGCGCCGGGAGGCGTTCGAGGCCGTGGGGGGCTTCAATGAGGAATTGTTGACGGGCGAGGACATCGATCTGTGCTGGCGCCTCCAGCTTGAGGGCTACCGATTTGTCATCGAGTTCGGGGCCATCGTGGCCAAGCGGGAGCGTCCGGAGTCCCGCCAGGTGTTCCGGCAGGCAGCCGCCTACGGTCGCAGCGGGCCGGCCCTCTACCGCCGTCACCGTGGTTCCGGTGCTCGCCGGAACCTGACCGGAGCGGCCAAGTCCTGGCTCTGGCTGGTGCTCCTTGCGCCTCGCCTCATCAGGCCGGGCAACGGGCGGCTCGAATGGGTCCGGGCCGCCGGTATGCGACTGGGGCGACTCGTCGGTTCGGTCGAGGAGCGGGCCTTCTTCCCCTGAACGGACCACCCACCTGCACACCATCGATCCCCACACCATGCCTGTGTGGCCCCGACGGAACTGCTCAGTTGACCTCCCAGTCGGCTCCCACGAAGACCGGCGACATGACCATGACGCCCTCGGGAAGACGGTAGGAGTCAGGGCCCATCACGTCGAACGACATCACCGGTCTCCAGGGGAGGAGCGGCTTCCCATTGCCCCCGGCATGACCAGACATGGCCGGCCACAGGGAGTAACGCCCCTTGGCCAGGGGCACGTGGTGGAGTCGGCATTTCACCTCGAAATCACCGGCGGGGAACGACCCGTCACCCATGCGCACGAGGAACATCGGGAATGCGCTCCCCTGCGAGACACCGAGGAAGAAATTGGCAAGGAGCGGGACCGGCGAGTTGAGCGTCATGCGCACATCGAGGTCGCACTCGGACCGCACCTGCCCGCCGTCGGACGCTTCGATCTCCACCTTCAGCACCTCGACGATGCCCTCGTTGGACGTGGTCAGGGCGGCGTTCTGCTCGACCGCGGCCCGGTACTTCCCCACCACGTCCCTGGTTGGCCCCGATGCCTGGACAACGGCGTCGGCCAGCCACACCGCCTTTTCGCACGACGCCTCCACCGAGGCCAGGTCATGGGAGACGTACAGCAACGTGGTGCCGGACCGTACGATCTCCCCGATCCGCTTGAGGCACTTCTGCTGGAAATTGGCGTCACCGACTGAGAGCACCTCGTCGACCAGGAGGATGTCGGGCTCGAGGAATGCGGCAATGGAGAAGCCGAGTCGCATCATCATGCCCATCGAATAGAACTTGACCTGACGGTTCACCGCATCTTCCAGCCCGGCGAACTCCACGATCTCGTCGAACTGGCTCTTGATCTTCTGACGGCCCATCCCCATCACCGCGCCGTACAGGTAGATGTTCTCCTTGCCGGTCAGCTCCGGGTGGATGCCGCTCGTGACACTCAGCAACGCACCGATGCGGCCCTCCACCGCGCAGTACCCCGCCGACTGGTAGGTCACCTGGCTGATGATCTTGAGCAGGGTCGTCTTGCCGGACCCGTTGATGCCGATAAGGGCCAGGGTGCCTCCAGGGGGCACCTCGAGGCTGACGTCCTTCAGCACCCAGCGGTAGTCGTGACGCGCCCCGGTTCCGATCGACTTCCCGAACCGCTTCATCTGGTCGTAGAACTTGGGGACGGTCTTGTCGGCACGGAACTTCTTCCACACCTGATCGACGTGGATCGACCCGTCAGGCAATGTCGGCAAAATTCTCCTCCAACCGCTTGAAGATCCGGTAGCCAAAGGCCAGATAGAGGAAGGCCCCCACCGCGGCCGCCAAGGTGATGTTCCACTCCGGCGCATGGCCGAGAAGCATGGTGGTCCTCGCCCCGTCGATGACGGGACCCAAGGGATTGAAGAAGCCGTAGACCATCTGCAGGTTGATGGTGAATCCCCCTACCCAGTGAGATGGGATCAAGTGCCCGGCCACGACCGACTTGTGGACGAACCTGCCACCCGTGACGTGATATTCGCTGGGGATGTTCGAGAACGGCCAGATCACCGGGGTAGCGAACAATCCGAGCGAGGTGATGAGGGGCAGGACCTGCATCAGGTCGCGCATCTGGATGATGATGCTTCCGATGGCCAGGGCGATGCCGGCGGCGAACACCACTTCGATGAGCATGAGCATGGGCACCCAGACCGTGGCCAGGGCCGGGGCACGGCCGTAGAGCACGAAGAGCAGGGCGAGGGGGATCCACGACAACATGGTGTTGAGCGCATTGACGCCCAGTGTCTCCAGAGGAAAGCACTCGCGGGGAACTGGGTCTTCGCCAGCAGCGCCTTGTTGTTGAGCAGCGACTGACCGCCGGTACCGAGCGCGGTGGCGAAGAAGCTCCAGCACAGGATGCCCACGAACGCATACAACGGATAGGGGAGACCCTCGCTGCCGAAGCTCTTGATCCGCGAGAAGACGACCACGAAGATTACCAGCGTCGCCACCGGGCTGATCACGGCCCACAGGATGCCCAGCGTTGCTTGCTTGTACTGCGCCCGGAAATCCCGCTCGGCCAACGTGTAGACGATCTCGCGGTGGGCCCAGAGGTTCTTGAGCGCCTCCAGGTATTTCACCTTGTGCCGGTAGAGGATCTCCTTCGGCGGCTCGGCGGGGATCGTGGAGATATCCCGTTCGACCAGCCGGTCACCGAACGTCGTGTCCACGGCTGTCATCTTCCGACACTACCCCCCCGGCCCAGCTGGCCCCATCAGATCCCGTTGAGACTCGCAACAGTCTACCGTACGGTCCGTCGCCTCAGGGAGGGTCCTTTCGGGGTCTCCCCCTCCTCTCAGGGAGGGCTCTACGACGCCGCTAACATCAGCGCGTGCCGGACCCGGTCGATCCCCACCTCACTCCGACCCGTCCCGTCCGGGTCCTGCTCGTGATCAAGAGCCTGGGCCACGGGGGCGCCGAGCAGTTGGTCGTGGACACCGTGGCCAACGGGGACCACAGTGCCTTCGAGTACGAGGTTGCGCACATCTTCGAGTCGGAACGTTCGTTCGCGCCCACGCTCGCGGCGGGAGGCACCCCGGTCCACGCTCTGGGAGCGACGCGAAATTTCGATGTTCGCTGGATGCCGAGGTTCCGGTCGCTCCTCCAGCAGGGGGACTACGACGTCGTCCACTTCCACCTTCCCTACAGCGCGGCACTGGGCCGTTTGGTGGTCGCCTGCGTGCCCGCACGGACGCGGCCCGTCACCATCTACACCGAGCACAGCATGTGGAACAAGGTGTCGCCAGTGGTGAAGACGCTCAACCGCGCCACGGTGCACCGCGACAAGGCCCTCATCGCCGTTTCGGGGGCAGCCTACGACGCGCTCCCCCACGCGTTGAAACCCAGGGCCCAGGTCATCGTCCACGGAGTCGACCTCTCCCGCCTCACCGCCGCGGACGGATACGACGGTGAGGTGAGGGGGGAGGTCCGCGCCGAGCTTGGCATCCCCGACGACGAGGTCCTGGTGGTCACCGTGGCCAATCTGAGAGCCGAGAAGGGGTACGACGTCCTGCTCGATGCGGCGCGCCGCGTCGCCGATCGCCGGCTGCCCATACGGTTCGTCGCCGCCGGCCAGGGGTCGCTCGAGGACGAGCTCGTGGCCAGGCGTGACGAGCTCGAACTCGGCGAGCGATTCCGATTCCTCGGCTATCGCTCGGACGTGCTCCGGCTATTGGCGGCGGCGGACGTCTTCGTGCTCCCGTCGCACCAAGAGGGCCTGCCCGTCGTGCTGATGGAGGCGATGAGCATGGGTCTCGCCATTGTCGCCACGTCGGTTGGAGGCGTTCCCCAGGTGATCACCGACGGGACGAACGGCCTGCTCGTGCCACCGGGGGATGCTGGGGCCCTCGCCAGGGCCATCGAGTCGGTGGCGGTGGACCTGGACCTCCGCCGTCTTCTCGGGCGGAGGGCCAAGCAGGACAGTGCGGCCTTCGACGCCGCCAGGGCCAGCGGCGAGATCGAGCAGGTCTACCGTCGGGTCCTTCGGACCCGAGACTGATCGCCGGGTACGGAATGGCCGGCCGAAGGGTGCGTCGACCAGTTGAAGAGGTCGACCGGCATCGGTGAAGGGTGAGGCCGGCGGGTCACGGACGGCCGGACAGCGCGCGGGCGAGAGCCTCGAGCCTCCCCAACCCGTACTCGGCATCGGGCTCGAGGTAATTGCCTTCGGCCCATTCGTTCCACGACTTGATCATGAGGAACTGCTCGTCCGGCGGGTTGGCGGTGGCGAGTTCGACGGCCCTACGCACCTGGGCACCGAACCGCTCCGGAGTCGACTCGGTCGCCACCCTTCCGGCCCGGCCCGAGCGAGGTGTGTTGTCCCAGTTGGGGTACACGCAGGGGAAAACCACCCCGGGGAGGTCCGACGGTGGCTCAGGGAACGTCCGGAGGTAGGGGAAGCGACGCGGACCTGGCATGAGCCGGCGTGACATGAGCCGATCACGGAACCACGTCGCGCCGTTCTCCTCGAAGGGGAACTGGTAGTAGACCGCCGCGTCGAACCCGTCCTCCAGATGGGTCGGATACTCGGACTCACCCAAGGCGGCCACGAGGTAGAGCCCCCGGAATCCCGCGTCGATCGCCATCTTCTGCCAGCGCTCGACGAACCGGGCCGGATCGGGGAGATCAGCCGGCTTGTAGATGAACAGAACCGGCTTTCCGGCAACAGTGATGTAGCGCCGGTCCTCGAGGGCTGGTCGCAGATACGCGAAATGATCGGCGTCATCGTCGGCACCCGGATAGGTCTGTTCGACCAGGATCTTTCCGGGGGCCCCATGCCAGACACCTGACCATGACTGGTTGGCCCACGCCACGCAGAAGGGGAATCCGGCGCCCCGGTCCCTGAGCATGTCCTCGAGCGGTCGCTCGAGAAGCAGCCGGCCTGCGAACCAGTAGTGCCAGTAGCAAAAGCCGGTGACTCCGTGGTGTCGGGCCAGGTCCGCCTGCGCCTCGCGTACCTCCGGCACCCGGAGGTCGTAGAAGCCGAGATCGGCGGGGAGGTGGGGCTGCACATGGCCGCGGAAGAGAGGGCGGGCCTTGGCGACGTTCGTCCACTCGGTGAAACCTTTACCCCACCATCGGTCGTTCTCGGGTATCGGATGGAATTGGGGGAGATAGTGAGCGAGCACCTCCATGGGTCGTGATGCTATCGGCCCAGGTGGCGCCGAGGTCCCTTGGGTGGCGCCCCATGAAGGTGCCGAACCGGCAACGGGACGGCCCGTGGTCGTCAGCGCGCCGTCGGCGGCGAGGGGACCAGACTGCCGACGATCCCTCGGATCTGTTCCCGGGCCACCGAGCTCTCGTACCGTTCGAGGAACAATTGCTCGGCAGCTTCGACCAGCCGTTGTCTCGTTGCGGTATCGGACAGGAGCTGCAGGCAGGCGTCAGCGAACCGCCGAGGATCGTCGGCCACCAAGAGGTGAACTCCGTCCTCGACGTCCAACCCCTCGGCCCCGACGGTGGTGGACACGACAGGGACGCGGTGGGCGAACGACTCGAGGATCTTGAGTCGCGTCCCGCTGCCGTACCGGATCGGGGCCACGGCCAGGTCGGCCCGCGCCAGCTCGGTCTCCATGGACGCCACGACACCCGCGACCACGACACCGGGGGGGTGATGGAGCTGGTCGAAAGCGGGGATGGGCTTACCCACCAGGCGAACCCGGGTCGTGGGAAGCTCCTTCCGGATGAGAGGGGTGACGATGTCGACGAACCACCGTGCGCCGTCCGCGTTCGGGCCGTAGTCGAACGTTCCCTGGAACATGATGACCGGTGGCTCCCCGACGACGCTCCTTCCGAGCGCTCGCGCCGGTCTCGCATAGGTGTTGACGACAGGGACCGCATTGGCGATTCCCGATCGCTCGACCTCCGCGTCCGAGGTGAGCACCACTCGTGCCACGTCGGAGGCGACTGACGCCAGGAACGTCTTCCAGCACTGGGCATTGAGCCGTGCCTGCAGAATGGCCAGTGAGGCCCGCAGGGTGGCACCGTCGAAGCGACGTCGGTCGGATCCTCGCAGTACCGCCGCTCGCTGCTGCTCCCGTTCGGCATTCAGGCCGTCGAAGTCGACGACCGTAGGGCCCAGATGGGGACGTCCGAGCCACTCGTATGCCGCGGGTGACCTGAACCACACGAGGTCGTAACGTGGTTTGACCCAGGCCTCGAACTGCTGGAGCGGCGACCGGTCGGCGCTTCGCATGGCCACCTCTACGGGGACCTGGCGCCGGGCCAACCAGGCTGGGCGCCACCGGTTCGAGCGATCGATCTGTGGATACGGCGTGGTCCCCGACCGGTCCAGCATCACACGCGTGGGCACGTCCCCGTTCGCCTGGCGCTGGTCGACGAGCGAGAAGAGATCGATGCTTCCAACATCGGAGAGGGCGTCGATACAGGTGGCCATGCGCATGAGTCCGCCGTTCAACGGAGGCCACGGGAACAGGTCGGCTACCACCAGGATTTTCACGGGTGTGCGGCCTCGGTCTGCATCGACGGCCCGAACGTACCATCCATCCAGTCCACCGACGCCGCTGGTCCCGGCCAGGCTTGCTCGGCCACCTGCCCCGTCAACGGGCTTCGCCCACCTCTCGGGCCAGCCGGACGACTTCCTCCTCGACGACCTCGCTCGAGAACCGCTCGACGAACAGGTGATGCGCCCGATCGACGATCGAGCCACGCAGCTCCTGGTCGGAGAGCAGCCTGACGCAGGCCACGGCCAGCGACGAAGGGTCGTCACCGAGCAGCAATTGCACTTCGTCCCTCGCCTCGAGGCCCTCGGCACCGAGTGTGGTCGACACCACCGGGATCCGATGGGCGAAGGCCTCGACGATCTTGATCCTCGTCCCGCTCCCGTACCTGATCGGGACCACCACGACATCGGCCCTGGCGAGCTCCGCCGCCATGTCGGGTACACGCCCGACCACGGTGACCCGAGGTGGATCATGCAGGGCCATGAGCTCGGGGTGGTGCCCACCAACCAACCGGACCTGCGCGTTCGGGATGCGCTCCCGGACCAGGGGGGCGACGTCGTCGGCCAGCAGACGTGCGGCATCGGCGTTGGGGGGGTAGCGGAGCAGGCCCTGGAAGAGCAGGGTCGGCGGGTCGCCGACGGCAATCCTCCCGAGCGGACGGGGCGGCCGGCGATAGCCATTCGGGACGACGGTCACCTTGGTGACCCCGCTGGCAATCGCCCGCTCCTCGTCGGACCTACTACACACAACGATCGCCGAGGCGCGATCCGAGGCCCGACGGTGCAATCGCCGCCAGCGGCGGATCTCCTCGTTCGAGACCGCGTCACTCCCGGCACGCCACAAGTGTTCCTTCAGCCCCGTAGGTCGGGAGCGGGGCATGGCCAGCCGGGCCACGATCTTCTGGTCCTCGAGATCGTCGAGGTCGATGATCGTCGGGGCGAAGGGTCGCTCCCCCGTCAACACCCACGGTCGGGCGCCGAAATACCACACGAGGTCGTACCGACCCGACACGAAGCGGGAAAGGGCCCGCTGCACCATCGACCGGTCCCTCCAGGGCAGTCCGATCGGCATCGCCGGCCTCACGAGCGACGAGACCAGAGCCGCCCCAGCGGGTGGCCGGTTGTCGAATCCGATCCGATCCACCTTGTCGAGGTCCAGCGCCTCATCGGGGGGATCGAAATCGGTGCGGAACTTCGAGACGACCGAGAGAAGCTCGACGGAACCGGCGCGTCTCAGGCCGCGCAGCACCATGGCCAGGCGCATCCTCGGCCCGATATCGGCCGGCCACGGGTAGTCACCGGCGACCACCAGTGTCCTCATCCCCATCCCTCCGATCGGCGGACCACGACTGTCCGGCGGAACCTCCGTCCCAGGTGGGACCCGGAGATGGTAGCGGAGGGGTCGTGGCGGTTCGCACTGGTACAGTCGTCTCCGCCGGGCAGGCCGGCAGCGGCAGGGGGCCGCCGATGACCGAGCCGACCGAGCTGACAACCGAGCGACAGGCTCTCAGCGATGTGCCGCTGGTCTTGCACGTGATCCCGACGGCCATGGCCCGTGGCGCACAACGCGAGGCTCGGGCACTGGCGGATCATCTCGACATCCCTGGGGTCCGGGCGCACCGAGTACTCACCCTGTTCGGGGGAACCGATCAGGTGGCCTCCGACTTCACCCTGGGTCACCGGGGCGGCACTTCGCCCGCCGTGGGGTTCGACCCGCGACTCGTCGTGCGGCTCCGCCGGGAGCTCGGCCGTCTCGGACCCAACTTGGTGGTGGCCCACGGAAGCGAACCACTCAAGTACCTGGTGCCCGCCATGGCGGGCCGCCGACTCCCGCTGGCCTACTACGCGATCGGCACCTACTCCGGCTCGGGTCGACGGGCCCAACTGGCGCTGTGGAAGCTCCTGGTGGCGAGAGCGGACGTGATAGCCGCAGAGGGGGACGAGGTGCGCCAGGAGTGCATCGACCTCCTCGGGGTGCCACAGGACCGGGTGGCAGTGACGCCCAATGGACGCGACCCGGACGAGTTCCACCCGGACGAAACGGAACGCTCCCGGGAGGAGCCGACGGTCCTCTTCGTCGGCGCCTTGACGTCGGGGAAGCGGCCGCATGCCTTCATCGAGCTGATCACCAGGCTCCGCGACGGTGGCACGCTCTGTCGCGCCCTGCTCGTCGGCGACGGTCCCCAACGATCCGAGATCGCCGAGGCGGCGACCAGCGCCGGGGTCGAGATGCTCGGGTCCCGGTCCGACGTCGCCGAGCTCATGCGGGAGGCCGACCTCATGGTCTTCCCCAGCAGACCGGCGGGAGAGGGCATGCCCGGGGTCCTCATCGAGGCCGGTCTCTCGGGACTACCGGTCGTCGCCACCGATGTCCCCGGTGTGCGCGCCATCGTCGTGGACGAACAGACCGGCTTCGTCGTGGGAGTGGACGATCTGGGGGCCATGGCCAAAGCGACCGAACTCCTACTGGAGGATCCGGAAGTCCGGGGCACGATGGGTCGTTCAGCCCGGAAACACTGTGTGGAGCACTTCAGTATCGAAGCCGTGGGGCGCAGCTGGATGGCACTCCTCCAACCGATTCTGGACTCGGCGCCGCGCCCACGAGGTGAGTGACCCCGGTCAGTTCATTCCCGCGTCGGCGCCGACTGGTGCACCCGGCGGGCGTTCCTCAGCTCCGCCTCGTAACGCAACATGAGGCGTTCTTTCCGACGAAGCTCCCAGTCGTAGCGGCACGGGGCGCGCTTCGGCCCCCGGGGCACACAGAGCAGGGCCAGCAAGAATGGGAGCATCATCGTCCGCTCGCGTTCGATGAGCCCCAGGTTTCCGAGGGCGGCGAACGTGTACACGAACGCGATTGAGTACACGGCGCAAAGCATGAGGTACGGGCGGGCGAACGCCGCCCTCGGCACCATCCGCAGGTTGCGGAGTGAGGCCAGGATCAACCCCAGGATCATGGTGTTCTCCAGGGCGGCGATCAACTCACCGAATCCGTGGGCGTTGAAGGGAAGCGGATTGAACAGGACCTCGTAGACGTCGCGCGGGTAGGTCGCCGGGCTGGACGAGTAGGGTACGCCGCTGCTGCCGAACCCTAGGCCCGTCCCCTGGTTGTTGGCATTGGTCTGTTGGAGCGAGAGCGTGCCGTTGGCGCCGTGGAGGTAGCGCTCGGTCAGCGCCACCGAGATGACCAGCAACCCACCCAGGAAGATCAATCCGGCTAAACGTCGCAGCCCGCCGAGATTCTGGCGAGCGGCCGCGGTCGGGACCATCATGGCCACTGCGAAGCCGGCCAGCATCAGGAGCAGCTCGTTTGGTCGGATGAAATAGGCGATCGACACACCCGGGATGACCAGGACGAAGCCGCCAGGTCGTCGCGCCAGGATCTTGGCAGCCCCGTAGGCCGTGAGACCGAGCGCGAACATCATGATGGATTCTTTGCTCACATCCGCGGTCCAAAAGATCAACGAGGGGATGAAGAAGAGCATCAGGGCGTACCGACGGGGATCGGCGCCGCGGAAGGTGAGGCTGAAGGCGCGGAAGAAGAAGATCGATCCGATCCACGACAGCCAGCTAAAGACAAGGAAGGTGCCTATCAGGTTGACCCCGACGATGGCCATGACGATGCCCGCGCCAATGCTGACCGAGCCGTCATTGACGATCTGGCGGGTGTTGGTTCCGGCGAGGCTGAAGTCGAAGTGGCGGAAGTTCGAGGAGACGGACGCCCCGACGTGGGTGTAGCGCGTCCAGTCGGCGATCCCATGGTAGACGTGGTCCACCACGAAGACCTGAGCGGGCGCGGCCAGGAGGTGGAGCACCAGACTGGCCGTGAGGATGCGAACAAGCCAGGGATTGGCCTCGGCGTAGGCGACCCGGCGGATAATGATCCGCCCCAGCCCGAACAGGGCACCCGCGACCACGAGTACGACAATGGGGTTCGAGGGAAGCTGGGCTGCGATGAGCACAGTGGGAATCCGATTCGGGATCAGGCCTGCGTCGTGGCCGCTGGCGACTCCGGCACCGGCTGTCCCGGACCGATGGCGACGGTTCCGTGCCCATTACCGTTGTGGTCGATGTCCGCATGGCGGGGACCGACGGGCACGATATGGCGGATGTCACGCTGATCGACCTGCACGTTGGTCAGCACCACGCCCAGCACGGGCGCATCCATTCGTCGCAGGAGATCGCCAGCCTTGCGGGCATCGGTGAACGTTGTCCAACCGCATTCGGCCACCACGACCACGACGTCCACGGCATGGGACAGCGCTTCGGCATGGTGTACCCCCAAGAGGGGGGGGACCTCGACGATGATCACATCCGCCAGACTGCGGGCCGCCTCCAGCACGAGCGGGGCTCGGTGCACCAACTGCCCGCTGTTGGCCACGAAGGGGTCCAGAGGGAGACGGGACACGTACTCGAGTCTCGAAGGCTCCAGATGGGCCAGCACATCCTCGGTCCGAATCTCCCCGGAGGTGGATGAACCGTCCACCCTGGTGGCCGGCGAAGTCTCGAGCTCACCGGTGCTGACCACGATCACCTTCTGGCCAGACTCTGCATAGACCGCAGCCAGGTTGGCCGCCACATGCGGGCGGGACGGCTCGAGCCCGGCGGACACGACCAGCACGATCTGTCGTCGACCCAACCCGCCATCCGCCGTTCCGGTGGACGACATCGCCGGCGAGGCGCTCGCGTCCAGGCCGCCGAAGCCGAAGTTGAACGCATCGGGTGCCGGCGTCGACGGCGCCAGCCCCTCGAAGAGGATCGACATTCGCAGCATGCGGTACGCCTCTGCGCTCGGGGACCTCGGATCGCGAATCACATCGCCGTAGTCGGCGGGTCCGGCGATCGATCCGCGCGACGTCGGCATCCTCCGCGGGATCTCCACGATGACGGGATACCCGAAGTTGGCCGCAGTCCGGGTCGCGTTCCTCAGTCGCTTGTCCATCAGTTCCCGCAAGAGGACGATGCCGGCGCCGATCAGCAGACCGAGCACGAGCCCGGCCAGGAGCCGCACCTTGTGGCTCGACGTCACGCTGGCCTTTCCGGTGGCGTGGATCTTCACGGCCATGACCGCTGGCTGTTGGATCTGGTACCCGGTGGTCGAACCGGACGGTGTAGCGGCCGAGGAGCCCGAGGAGGTGGTCGTCGAGGAGGAGGTGGTCGTCGAGGAGAAGCTGGCGGAGGACGACCCCTTGGTCGTGGACTGGGCATGCTCACTGGCGGCCTGTTCCAGGACGTGACCGACAACGCCCGCGTAGACATTGGCGAGATTCACCGCATCCAGACCGGTCTTCCCGTAGGCCACGAGCGAGACGTAGTCCGGGAGGTTCGCCCTCCCCCCCTTGATGGAGGTGGTGGTGGCCCCTCCGGTTGGGCCGAGCTTGACCGTTCCGATCTGGGACTGCATGTACTGGAAGAGGATGAAGTTATGGACGTGGAGCCCGTCGACTTCCGCCGCCAATTGCTGGGTGCTGTTCAGATTGGCGTAGAAGTTGATTTGGCTGCTGGTGACGCCGCCGCCTACCGCATTACTGGCACCGTTCGGGGCCGAACCGACGACGGCGACCGAGCCGAAGGGAAGTGGAGGCTTTTTCCTGTGAACCGTGTGGACGGGCAGGAGCACCGCGATGATGCCACCGACGAGGGCGAGCGCGACCAAGAGGCGCCAACTCCGGCGCAGCGCTCCCACAAGGTCGATCGGCTCCATGAATACCCCCACTCCCTGCCCAGCGCAGACGAAAGATCATACATCGCGACCACGCGCCCCAGTCATCAGGCACCACTCTCCGCGGTCGTGCCTGACCTCACTCTGCGTTAATACCCGGACTCGCTCAGCGTTCACCAGCCTGAGCACGGAAAACCCGACCGGGGTGCGACCGGAGACCCCAAAACGGGCCCCAGCGCTCTCCCCAAAATTTGACGATGGCGTGGCTCACCCGGTGGTTATAGTGTCGGTTTCGTCGAAGAGACCGGGTCCGGGGGGCCAACACAGCCGCTGACGACCCTGAGGGAGGATCGCAGGCGGTTCCACGCACGAGCGAGTCTCGTCGATCAGGCGTACTGTGGCACCTGAGCGAGTGGGAGGTACGGAGCAACGTCGGCACCCGGTGCCGGCGTCGATGCCGATGAGGACGCGGCGGGGGGATGTCGGAGCAGTGGAGAACGTCATGCACTTGGGCGGTGAGTGGCTGGCATTGCGAATTAGGGGGCAAATGGCATGACCGAGCCAGACGACCACTTCGGCAAGGAGGCAGGCCCGACGGTGCCCGACGAATCGAGTGGCAGCGAAAGCACCAACGTCGCCGTCCGTGCCAGTAGGGTGCGGTCCCGCCTCGTGTTCGCCGTACTCGACGTCCTCTGCATCATCGGCGGCTACGGCTTCGCCGAGGTCACATACTTCCGGGACAAGGCTCCAGGGCTCTACTGGCAACACTTCGCCCTGTTCCTCCTGCTGGCCATCGTCATCACGCTCGTGGCCAACCACCTCTTCGGTCTGTACGGGCGCATGTGGCGCCATGCCGGAGCGGAAGAAGCGCGACAGCTGGTCCTTTCGGCCAGCGTGACGCTGTGCATCCTTCTCATCCTCTACCCGCTCGGCCGGATGTCCCACATCGAGACGGTGCCCATCACTGTCATCGTGGTCGGGTGCATCTTCTCGACCATGGGCATGGGGATCCTCCGCTTCCACTCGAGGCTGTTCGCCTGGCAGCGGGGTTCGCGGCGGGTCGGGCTGCGGGTGGCGGTTGTGGGAAGCAGGGATGCGGGAGCTGCGGCCATCAGGGAGATGCTGCGCAGCCCCGGAGCAGGGTTGGTGCCGGTGGCGGTCTTCGACGACGATACCCGTGCCCACGGCCTCTCCCTCCTCGGCGTGCCGGTCGTGGGCTCCATCAGCGACATCCCCTACGCCGCTCATCGCTACACGCTCCAGCAGGTGCTACTGGCCATCCCGAATCCTCCGCCGGAGCTCGTCGAGCGTGTCCTACAGGCCTGCGAGGCGGCCGGTCTGACCATGAAGGTCCTTCCCGGCGTGGGCAACCTGGTCAACGGCGCAGAGCCGATGGCGCATCTGCGCCAGGCACGCGAACCTCAGATCGAAGACCTCCTCGGCCGGACCCCAATCCCGATCGACCTCGACACGGTGAGGCGATCACTCGAGGGGCGCCGGGTCCTGGTCACCGGGGCCGGCGGCTCGATCGGGTCCGAGATCTGTCGCCAGGTCGCCGAGCTCGATCCTGCCGCCTTGATCCTCCTCGATCACGACGAGACTCACCTCCACGACACCGCGGCCACGCTTCCGGTCCCCTGCGTCCAGGCGCTCGTCGACATCACTAACCGCACAGCGGTCCACGACGCATTCAGGCAGTACCGACCCGAAGTGGTCTTCCACGCCGCGGCGCACAAGCATGTGCCCGTGCTCGAGGAGCACCCTGTCGAAGCAGCAGACACCAACGTCATCGGCACGCTCAACGTGATCGACGCCGCCACCGAGGCGGGTGTGAAGCGGTTCGTCCAGATCTCCACGGACAAGGCGGTCCGACCCTCGAGCGTCATGGGCGCCTCCAAGCGCCTGGCCGAGCAGATCGTGTTGGCGAGAGCGCCTCACGACGGCTCCTACTGCACCGTCCGATTCGGCAACGTGCTCGGGAGCCGGGGGAGCGTCATCCCGACATTCGCACGCCAGATCGCCAAAGGAGGGCCGGTCACCGTCACCGACGCTCGGATGACACGATTCTTCATGAGCGTGGAAGAGGCGGTACAACTTGTGCTCGAGTCCTCGGTGCTGTCCGACGGTGGCGGCGAGGTGTTCATGCTCGAGATGGGCGAACCGGTCCGCATCCTCGACCTGGCCAAGCGAATGATCCGGCTGTCCGGTTACCGGGTGGGGGTCGACATCCCGATCGAGATCATCGGCGCACGTCCGGGCGAGAAGCTCGACGAGGAGCTCCGAACCCCCGACGAGCAGATGCTCACCACTCAGCACCCTTACATCAATCAGCTCGTGCCGATCTCGGCCCCCACCGAGGAGCTGGCATCGCTCCTTCACCAGATTGACGACGCAGTCCTTCGGCGGGATTCGGAGACCGTGCGCCAGCTCCTGTTCTCCGCGGGTTGGTCCGTGCAGCCGAACGCGAGCAGTCTGGATGGTGCATCGAGCACGGCGGCAGCTCCGGGCGGATCGGGTTCGCCGGTCCAGGGGTCCCAGGAGACCAATGGGGCAATCAAGAGCCAGGCCAAGCGAGCGAACGGCTCCACCATTGCCGGATCGGAACAGGTCCCAGCTTGAGGGTACCGTCGAGCCGGTGAGCGGTTCAGACAGGCGTACCAAGCTGGTGGTCATCGGGCAGGGCTACGTGGGGCTGCCCCTCGCCCTGCGTGCCGCTGAGGCTGGGTTCGACGTGGTGGGCTTCGAGGTCGACCACCGGAAGGTGAAGAGCCTGGCGAGCGGGAGCTCCCATGTCGAGGACGTCCCCGACGAGCGGCTCATGGCCGCGATCGACTCCCAGCGCTACACGCCGACGACCGACCCCGAGCTCATGGCGGGATTCGACGTGGCCGTGATCGACGTGCCGACACCCCTGAACGACGGCGTGCCCAATCTCTCCCACGTTGAACGGGCTTCCGCCGAGGTGGCCCGACACCTCAGACCCGGGTGCACGGTGGTGCTGGAGTCGACCAGCTACCCGGGCACCACCGAGGAATTGGTCGGCCCCATCCTGGAGGAGGGATCGGGTCTGGCCGCCGGTCCGGACTTCCACCTCGGCTACAGCCCCGAGCGCATCGACCCGGGAAATTCCACGTGGCGACTGGAAAACACGCCGAAGGTCGTCTCTGGAATCGACGAGGCATCGCTGCGCTCGGTGCGCGGCTTCTACGACCGGATCGTCGAACAGACCGTGGCTGTGTCCGGAACACGAGAAGCCGAGTTGACAAAGCTTCTGGAAAACACCTTCCGCCACGTCAACATCGCGCTCGTGAACGAGCTGGCGATGTTCGCCGACCAGCTGGGCATCGACGTCTGGGAGGCGATCGATGCGGCGTCGAGCAAACCCTTCGGCTATCTGCGATTCACCCCCGGACCCGGCGTGGGCGGCCACTGCCTGCCGATCGATCCCAGCTACCTCTCGTGGAAGGTCCGGCGGAGCCTCGGGCAACCGTTCCGATTCGTCGAGTTGGCCAACGACGTCAACGAGCACATGCCGGACTACATCGTGCGACGGCTGATCCTGGCGCTCAACCAGATCGGACGGTCCGTCAACGGGGCGCGGGTCCTGCTCCTGGGCCTGGCCTACAAGAAGAACACGGGTGACGCCCGCGAGGCGCCGGGAACGGTCATCGCCCAGTCGCTTGACGCCCTGGGTGCCGACCTGCGCATCGTCGACCCCCACCTGCCGGACGACTCCGTCGCGTACCACCTCGTCGACCTGACCGCCGACGAGGTGGCAGCCGCCGATGCCGTCGTGATCGTGACTGATCACGACGCGTTCGACTATGACATGGTGGCCGAGCAGGCCTCGTATGTGCTCGACACCCGGAACCGCATCGCCGGGCCGAACGTGGAAAGGCTGTAGCTGCCGTGTCCCCACCCCAGACCCTGACCTCACCAGAGCAGGCCGGCGGCCGTGTGCTGGTGCCGAACGGCGGCAGCTTCGGTCCGGACCCCTGGCCATGAAGGTCCTCGTCACCGGTGGAGCCGGGTTCATCGGGGCCAATTTGTGCCGCACGCTGACCGCGTCACCGGACGTTGACGAGGTCGTGGCGCTCGACGACCTGTCCTCAGGACACCGGGAGAACCTGGCTTCCCTGCCCGAGGTCGAGTTCATCGAGGGCTCCATCCTCGACCGGCCCGTGCTCGAGCGAGCCTTCACCGGCGTCGATGCCACCGTCCACCTTGCCGCCAGACCCTCGGTGCCGAGGTCGATGACCGACCCGATGGCCAGTTTCCTCACCAATGCACTCGGGACCATGGAAGTGCTCGAGGAGGCGAGGCGTCGAGGGTCGCAGGTGGTTTTCGCCTCCTCCTCTTCGGTGTACGGGGCGAACCCCACACTGCCCAAGCGCGAGGACATGGCCCCGATGCCGGTCAGCCCCTATGCAGCCAGCAAGTTGGCCGCCGAAGCCGCAGTGCTCTCGTACGGGCGTTCCTTCGGACTGCCGGTTCTGGCCTTCCGGTTCTTCAACGTATTCGGGCCCCTGCAGGCCGCCGACCATGCCTACGCAGCCGTGGTGCCTGTCTTCCTGGCTTCGGCGCTGCGCGGCGAACCTCTGCCGGTGCACGGTGACGGTGGCCAGACGCGGGACTTCACCTACGTGGGGACCGTGGCCGCCATCCTCACCGAGTCCGTCGTGCGAAGGGTGACGAGCGTCGATCCGGTCAATTTGGCCTTCGGCACCAGGGTCTCTCTGCTTGAGCTCATCGACGTGATGGAACACCTGCTGGACCGACCGCTGCCCCGGGAGCACGGCGAGACCCGCCCGGGAGACGTGCGGGATTCGCAGGCCGACCAGTCCCGGGTGAGGGAACTCTTCCCGTCCATCGAGCCCGAGGACCTCGAAGCCGGCCTCCGGGCCACGATCGATTGGTTCGAGCAGGCAGGCTGAGCGCGGCAAAGCACGGGTGGCCTCGAGCACGGCATTCCTGCTCAGAGCCCTTGCCGTTGGGCACCTCGGGAGGGGTAGAATGGTTCGCCTAGGGGGACGCACCGACGGAGCAGGGCTACGCCGAACATAGGGGTCCGGCGCCCCAGAGTCTCCGGCGGTGCACGGGGGGACCATGGCAGTCGACATTCTCTTCAGCACACCGACACCAACCGAATGGGGCGGCTTCGCCAACCGGACAGTGGTGCAGGTCGAGCTCTTGTCCACCAACGCACAGGTGGACCCGATGATCCCCCATCAAGCTCTGCGCACCATCGAGGGGATGGTCCGTTCGAACGACTGGATCTGCCCCTACGCCGTCAAGCGAATCGCCATCGCACTGGGCCGTGACGCCGAAGCCGTCAGCTCGAGGCAGCTGGCCGAACGATTGGCCCGATCCGTCGAATGGGGACTGTTCCACAGCGGCTCGGGAGCATCGCCGTGGTCCCGGTCGACGGCCCAGTACGCGCCGTCGACGACTGTGACCGTAGACCGCCCTCTCTCCACTCCCGCCCTGCGACCACAGGATCTCTTGGGAGACGGTCACGGCCGTCGAGGCGACGTACGGGTGTGCGGATATTTGGCCCCGCGGCTCCGGCATCGCACCGTCGTCGAGTTCCCGTCCGGTCGCTCGGCCCTCTACGGGAGCCGCCACAACGATCCCGACGGACCCGGCGGGCGCCCAGCCGCTTCGGGAACTGTCCTCGTCGTCGACCCCAGTCCCACCGGGCGGCCCCTGCCGGGCCTGGCCGCCTCGGCGACTTACTCCCTGATCAGCCGACTGGGACTCAGGGCCGACGTCTGCTCCGTCGCCGTCGACGAGCAGCCGGTCCTCGAGCTGGGAGGTGCCGTCGTCGATGTGGTCGTCGTGGTGGTGTCCGGCCAGCCGGCCGGGGCGTCGGCCGCGGAGGCCACGTGGGAGACCAGCACCTGGTGCCTGCCCGCCCGTGTCGTCAGTGCCTATCGCTCCGTCGGGATCGACGTGCTCGCCGTCGGTAGTGGCGCCAGTGCGGGCGCGCTGGCAGGTTGCACAGAAGCGGGGGCATCGGTCTTCCTCGATCCCGAGGAGCTGCCCGCGGCACTGCTGTACCTGCGGTCATCGAGGGGTCGACCGGCGGCGGGGACAGCCGCCCAGATCAGTACGGGGAACGATCCCTGCGTCGCCACCCTCGTACGTCTGACCACCAGCGAACGCCGGGTGCTGTTCTTCCTGACACAGGGGCGCTCGGCTCAGGACATCGCCGACGTGCTCGTCGTTTCACTCACCACCGTCCGCTCCCACATCCGGTCCATCCTGCGGAAGATGGGCGTGCGATCGCAACTGGCCGCTGTGGCGATCGCCAACGGTCAGGGCCGTCCGGGCGATTTCTGCGCCAACATGAGCCCGCTCGGGGACCCGACGGAACTCTCAGACGAGGGCGACGCCAACGGCCAGGTCGACTAGAGATCTCCTCACCTGAGACAGGCGGCCTCCGCGAGATCGGGCCAGGAGGAACGTCGGGCGAGACCGGGTGTCAACATGAGCGGTTGACCAGTTCTGCCTTCGCCAGAGCACCCCACTCGTAGACGACATCGAAGAGGAGCCGGGGACGCGGGTCCGTGACCGGAACCATCTCGAGCTGCGCCGACATGCACCGCTTGAACAGCAGCCGGGCCCTGGTCGCCTGGCTGCGCTCCGACACGACGATGATGCGCCGCCAATGCCGGCGGGCCGCCAACCGGCCCACGTATTCGGCCTCCCCCCGGGTGTCGAGTGGGTCGGCTCGAAAGCAGATCGTCGTCACCCCGGGCACCCTCGGCGGGCAGGGAACGGCCTTCTTCCCGCCGAGGGAGATCACCGCGACCGGGGCGTACCCGGACCGGGCGAGATGCAGGGCCATCTTGGCGCGGAGCTGACCCGGATCCCCGCCGAGTGCGACGACGGCGTCGGCCCTGCTCGGCTGATCGGTAGGCGGCCATACGAAGAGTCGGGCAGTGGCCACGAGGAGTAGCGGAACGATCAGGAGAACCGTTATCCGGAGCGTCACTCGCACCCAGCGCCAGACCTGCAAACGCAGGGTGGCCATGCAGGCAGGCTAGTGGCGGCCCGTCGCGTGGAACAGTCGCCCCGAGGGGCGTTTCCAAGGCTGTTGGTAGGCTGGTGGCGAGGAAAATCATGGACCGAAGCCGCAGACTCGACATCAGCCTTGGCCTCACGCTCGGACTGGTAGTCATCCAGGTCGTCTTCGGCCTGGTCGCTCACTCGTCGGGCCTCTTGGCCGATGCCGGTCACAACTTGGCCGATGCCGGCGCTCTGCTGCTCTCGTTGGTCGCGGTCAGGCTCGTTCTCCGACCTCCGAGCGCCCAGCGCTCGTTCGGCAATCACCGGGCCACCATTCTGGCGGCGCTGGCCAATGCATCGCTCATCGCCGTCGTGACCGTCTTGATCGTCATCGAGAGCCTGTACCGACTGGCCCACCCGAGCCCCGTACGCGCCGGTGTCATGGTGGCCGTCGCATCGTTGGGGCTGGTGGTCAACGGGGCGGCGGCCCTTGTCCTGCGTGACGGCAGCGGGGACCTCAATATGCGCTCCGCCCTCATCCACATGGCCGGTGATGCACTCGCCTCCCTGGCTGTGGTGATTGCCGGCGTCGTGCTTCTGTTCGACTCCTCGGCAACGTGGCTCGATCCGGTATCGGCCCTGGTGGTAGCGGCCATTATCGTCGTACAGGCGGCGCGTGTGTTCCGGGGCTCAGTCGTGGTGTTGCTCGAGTCCACACCCGCCGACGTCGACCCCGTGCAGCTGATGGAGGCCATGGCGGCCGTGCCCGGGGCCGAGGAAGTCCACGACCTCCACGTCTGGAGCCTCTCCAGCGAGATGAGGATCCTCTCCGCCCACATGGTCCTGAGCGGGCACCCGACACTCGAGGAGGCTCAGGTGGTGGGTGAGCGGGTCAAGGAGGCCATCGCCCAACCCTTCGGAATCTCCCACAGCACACTCGAGCTCGAATGCGAACGCTGCAACGACGAGGACGACCCCTGCCGGATGGAGGCGGTTGCTCCCGTCAAGAGCTCGACACATCACCGCTGAGGACGTCCGTCGGTCGGACCGCGGTGGGCGCTTTGGGACGAACAGAGCCCAGGCGCGACGCAACCCCGAGTAACCGAACGGCCGAAGCCGCCCGAGCTCCTCGGGGCTACGTACGCAGCAGCCCGACCTCACCCGAGCCTGGCCGTGTCGGACGACCCTGCAACGGGTACCGAGCTCTAGCGCCCTTGCGAACACTACGGCCCGTTACCGGACTACCACTTCGGTCACCTACGGTCCCTTCGTCCCTGCGAAGAAACCTTCAAACGAGCCTTTCAGCCCTGTTTTTAGGTCTCCCCCGGTCTTCGTCGGGGCTTCGGCTTTCCGAACAATTGACACTGTGATGGGTGTCCCGTTCCTGGTCAAGGGCTTGGCGCGAAATCCCTACCTTTTCCGCTGGATTTCTCCCTCCATCCCCAGGATCGGCGGAGATGTCCACCGGTCTTCCCCAGTTCGCCGAAAACGCTAGTCTTCCCCTTGGGATGCGACGGGGTTGGGATCGGGGCAAGCCGCAGGGGAAAAGCCTGTTCGAACTGCTGGAGCCTGTCGTCGCGCCCGGGAACAGCACGGAGACAGAGGGGCTGGGTGGCGACCCCCGATCAGGGGAAGGCGTCCAGCGCCCTCAGCCATCGTCTCCGGACTCTCGATGGACTCCGCTGTATCCGGTCGGCCCTGACGAACCAGTGATGGAGCACCAGTCTCCCGACCTGGCAGGCGTGCCAGGCGACCGGCCGGCCGAAGGCGGAGCTAGTACCCCTATCTCACTCGGCGGCCCAGGGGCAGAGGCACCACCGTCGGTGCCAGGGATGTCCTCACGCGGCTATCACTGGACTCCGCTGGCCTCCGTTGGAGTCGAGGTCCATTCAGCGGACGGCGGACGGCGGGCGCCGAGCGCGCCTTCCGGCGCCCAAGTGTCCGGTTCCTGGTCGCCGCCCCGACCTGCTCCGATGGATCAGAAGGGGCCCGACCCCAGTCCGACCGCCATTCCCCTGCCGGCGGCACCGTCGCCCGACCCTGGCTTGCCCGACCAAGAGGGAACAGCCAACAAGATCACAGGGCAGTTCGATAAAAAGGACGGCAAGCAAAAAGGAAAGAAAGACGGAAAGAAAGGTGGGAAGAAAAAGCAAAAGAAGGATGGGAAGAAAGGTGGGAAGAGGGGCGACTCGGCCGCCTCCGCTGCCGCCCCCCACCACGACAATCGACACGGAATCTCACACCGAAGTCTGCTGCCTGGAACCGACCCGGGTGCACCGCCCCCGGGCCCTTCCTCTGAGACCCCGCAGACTCGGGAGGTACCCGCCGCTCATACGGCGACCGCCAACGTCCAGGGGTCGGTCAGGCCGGGCAGCCTCCCCGACGAATCGGACAGGCTGACACCGGAGCCACCCTGGACTCGGGCGACACCAACCGGCAGTGGGGTCCCTCCGGGGGTCACCGCGCCGAACGGGCCGATCAGCCCATTGAGTCAGCAGTGGTCCCCGTCCCGTGGACGACTCCGTGCTCCCGAACGCCCCATGGCCGAGCCGGGACCGGCCCCACAGGCCGACTCGTCGGTGCCCGCCTCAGTGCCTCCTGCACCCGATCGCTCCCCTGCTGACACGCCACCGCCGATGATCGAGAGGGCACCTCGCGCCGCGATGGCCCCAACCGATCGTCCGATCGTCAAGCCGCGTCCCATGCCACCAAAACGGAGATGGTGGAAGATTCCGGCGGACGGCCCGGTGGCACCGACTGCCAGACGGGTCACACCAGCGCCGGTAGCACAACCTGCGGGTTCGGCCATAACCGGCACGGCGACTCCCGCTCAGAAGGGGCAAGAACCCCTTCGCGGATTCGACACTCCATCACCTCAGTCGCCAACGTGGAGCGCTCCCGATCAGGAGTCGACGCCGGGCACCGCGGCCTTTCCTCCAGCTGCTTCGCCGACAGCCGTCGCTCCGATCGAACCCCGCAACGATCAAGCCACCACGTCGACCGCTTCGAGTCCTTGGTCCGCCCCACCCATCGAATCATCCGCACCCGTCACCCCTGTCGCATCCGCAGCTCCGGCACCCGTCGCCCCTGTCGCATCCGCAGCTCCCGCACCCGTTACCCCTATCGCCCCAGTGGGACCGGTCGCTCCTGTTCCCCCGGCCACTCCCATGGCGCCTGCGGCTTCTCCCGCTTCGGCAGCTCCGACTGCCGAATCCCCTCCTGCCCCTACCGTTCCTCCGACCCCGGCTATTCCGGTATCACCCACTGCGCTCGTCAGACCTGTCGTCCGACCAACAAACCGCACAATCGGTCCGCTCTCGTCGCCATCGATGCCACGGTCCGCACCGGCGACCGCCCCCGCCACACCCGCCACACCCGCAGTGCGGCCCATCCGTTCTCCTGCCGCTCCTGCCGCTCCTGCCGCTCCTGCCGCTCCTGCCGCTCCTGCCGCTCCTGCCGCTCCTGCCGCTCCTGCCGCTCCTGCCGCTCCTGCCGCTCCTGCCGCTCCTGCCGCTGTCAAACCCATAGCTCTGAGCGCTGCCGCTTCGGCCCCTTCGGAGCAGGCTGCTCCCGCCGCTGCTGCTCCGTCCGACGCCGAGGCTACGGAGGCGGCTGCGGTGGACGTCGGGCCAACGGCCGCCCGAACCACCCCCACGGCCCCGAACACCAGGGAACACCCGTCAGCAGACGAGCCAATGTTCGAACAGACGGGTGCCTTCCGCGACTCTGCACCGAGTCCCGACCCGGCACCGCCAACGAGTAGACCGTCCGGTGGGGTCCAAGCAGGACCCCCGACCCTTTCTGCCGGCGCCCATGGAACCACGACACAGCCATCCAGGGTCACTCCCGGCACTAGCCCGAGCCGTGCTAACGGACGTGCCGGCGCAGTCAGCCGTGCCGTCGTCGCCGTCGTCGCCGTCGTCGTGGCCGTCGTGGCCGCAGCCCTCTCGCTGACGTCGTTCAGTGCCCACGCCAGCGAACCCAAGCACGAAACCCACCACGCCCCCGCTCTCGTGTCGTCCTCACTGAACGGCAACGTGGCAGTGCCGGCGAATCCTGACGCGGCCTCTCCCGGCCTCGCCGTCGACTCGGGCCAGAACGAGTCAGATCCCTTCTTGTACCTCAATTCCGGGCGCTACCTCCTCTACACCAGCGGCATCCCCTCGAGCCCCACCGTGAACGTGCCGGTCTCCTCGACCACCAACTTCACAACATGGGGACCGGTCACCGATGCCCTTCCCGTCCTGCCCGCATGGGCTGGGGCCGGATTCACCTGGGCTCCGGACGTCCATCAGTACGGGTCCACCTACGTGCTCTATTTCACCGCGATCCTCAAGGGAACCGGCGAGGAGTGCATCGGCGACGCGGTCTCCCCGTCGCCGACCGGGCCGTTCACCCCCGAGAGCACACCGTTCATCTGCCAGCAGGCCATGGGGGGCTCCATCGACCCCCGGGTCTTCACCGACACCGACGGCACCAACTGGATGCTGTGGAAGAGCGACCAGAACTACGGCGGGCGAACCGTTCCGACGATTCTCTGGTCGCAGAGGCTGACCGCCGACGGGCTGGGGCTGGTCGGGTCGCCGGCCGATCTGATGCATCCCGACAGTTCGTGGCAGAGCACCATCGTCGAGGCACCCGACATGGTCGAGATCGACGGCTCCTACTGGGTCTTCTACTCGGGGAACTGGTTCAACAGACCCACCTACGCAATCGGCGCCGCTGAATGCGCCGGGGCGGCGGGACCGTGCGTCGACACGACGGACACTCCCCTACTGGCCAGCAATCTGCAGGGGCAGGGCCCGGGGGAGGCCTCGGTGTTCCAGGACGGCGCCGGGGTGTGGATGCTCTACACGCCCACACACGCGCAGGGGGGCAATCCGCCGCGACCCGTCTACATCACCCGTCTCGGTTTCGGTGCCCAAGGGCCCTATCTCGCCGCCGGCGGTCCCCCACCCGCCCTGACCACATCAGCCGGGCAAACGGCCCCGACGGGCACGTAGACACTGGAGATCGACCGATGATGATCGACCACAAGACCAACCGCAGACCCAAGCGCCTCGTCGTGATCGCTGTTTCCGTCGTCGTGATCGTGGCCGCGGCGGTCGTCTCACTCACCGCGTTCAGCACACATGCCAGTGCGGCCAGGCACAACCCGCAAACCGCCCCCTCCCCTGCCCCGGCAGCGACGATAACGAGCGCCAGCGTGGAGGTGCCGGCGAATCCCGACCCGGCCGCACCCGGAGTGACCGTCAACTCGGGACAGAACGAGTCCGATCCCTTCTTGTACCTAGATTCTGGCCGCTACTACCTCTACACCAGCGGCATCCCTTCCGATCCAGCGGTCAACGTCCCGGTCGCCTCGACCAAGAGCTTCGCCACCTGGTCCAAGGTCACCGATGCACTCCCGACGTTGCCCCCGTGGGCCGGAGCCGGGTTCACCTGGGCCCCGGACATCCATCGCTTCGGGTCCACCTACGTGCTCTATTTCACCGCGTCACTCAAGAAGACCGGGGAGGAGTGCATCGGCAGTTCCGTCTCCTCGTCACCCACCGGTCCGTTCACCCCGGAGAGCAGGCCGTTCATCTGCCAGCGGAGCTTGGGTGGCTCCATCGACCCCCGGGTCTTCACCGACACCGACGGCACCGACTGGATGCTGTGGAAGAGCGACGAGAACGTCAACGGAAGCCCGGTACCGACGAAGCTGTGGTCGCAGAAGCTCACCGCCGATGGACTCGGACTCCTCGGATCTCCCTCCGAACTGATGGGACCCGACGAGCCGTGGCAGGGGACCATCGTCGAGGCACCCGACATGCTCAAGATCAACGGGGTCTACTGGGTCTTCTACACCGGGAACTGGTTCAACCAACCTGACTACGGCGTCGGTGCAGCCCGGTGCGCCGGACCAACTGGACCCTGTCTCGACACCACCGACACCCCCCTGTTGGCCAGCAACCTGCAGGGACAGGGCCCCGGTGAAGCGTCGGTGTTCGCCGACAGCGCCGGGGTGTGGATGCTCTACACGCCGTACTACGCGAGCTCGGTCTTTTCGCCGCGGCCGGTCGACATCACCCACCTGGGGTTCAACATCGTCGGGCCGTACCTGGCGGCCGGCGGGGCACCCCCGGACCTCTCGTCGGCCGGGCAGCCGACCCGGTCAGGTTCGTAGGCGCTGGAGCTCCGCGTTCACGGCCTTGCCGTCGGCCTGGCCCCTGGTCGCCTTCATCACCAGCCCGGTGAAGAAGCCCGAGAGCTTCTTGCGGTCGGCATCGTCACCGTCGCGGAACCGTGCCCACTCCTCGGGATGGGCGGCCACCACCTCGGCGACGGTGGCCGCCAGCGAGTCCTCGGACATCGCCTCGAACCCCTTGTCGGCGGCGATGGCCGCCGGATCGCCCCCACCCGTGGCCAGTAGCTCGGAGAGCACCGTCTTGGACTGGGTGGCGCTCAACTCGCCGGCCTCCTCCATGGTCAAGAGAGCCACGTAGGAGCCGGGGTCGAGCCGACGGGCCGACTCGGCGTCCGTCGCTGCCTCGTTCGCCGTGCGGGCCAGGGCGAGCCCGGGGCTGATCCCCGAGGCCGCCGCGGCGATCACCAGCGGGTCGAGCCCGAGATCGACCACCGTGGCCACCTGGTCGGCCTGTGAGTCGCTCACGTCTTCGGGCCCCCCGAGCAGGTGGACAAGCGTGGTCCGTCGGACCGCGGGCATCGGGCCCATGGCGTCCCCCACCGCCTGGATCCACTCCGCATCCGGCACCAGCGGGACCAGATCCGGCTCGAGGAAGTAGCGATAGTCGTAGGCCTCCTCCTTAGAGCGCAGGGTGACGGTGCGTCCCTCGTCCTCGTCCCAGTGCCGGGTCTGTTGGACGACCGGCTCCCCCGCCCCGATGAGGGCGATCTGTCGATCGGCCTCGAAGTCGATGGCCCGGCCCAGCGAACGAACCGAGTTCAGGTTCTTGATCTCGCACCGGGTGCCGAACGGGTCGTCCGACGAACGTCTCACCGAGACGTTGGCGTCCACCCGCATCGACCCTTCCTCCATCTTCCCGTCGGAAGCACCCGACGCCACCAGCACCGCCCTCAGCTCGGTCACATACGAGCGGGCCTGGGCCGATGATCGCATGTCGGGGGCACTGACGATCTCCACCAGGGGGACGCCCGACCGGTTGTAGTCGACCAGGGAGTAGTCGGCCCCGTGGATGCGTCCGCTCGAGCCGGCGTGGGTCGTCTTGCCGGTGTCCTCTTCCATATGGGCCCGCTCGATCCCGATCCGCGTGCCGTCGGGCAGGTCGAGGTGACCGTTCACGTTGATCGGCTCGTCGTACTGACTGATCTGGTAGTCCTTGGCCTGGTCCGGGTAGAAGTAGTTCTTGCGGTGGAAGGTGGACGGTCGGATGTCGCACTGCAGGGCCGTGCCGATGGACATGGCCAACTCCACTGCCCGCTGGTTGATCACCGGCAGGGAGCCCGGCAATCCCAGGCACACCGGACACACGTTGGTGTTGGGCTCGTCGCCGAACACGTTGGGGCAACCGCAGAACAGTTTGGTCGCCGTCTTCAGCTCGCAGTGGACCTCGAGGCCGATCACCACCTCCCACCCCGGGGTCATGGCCGGCCCGTCCCGGCCAGCACCGGGCTCTCGAGGGGCGGCGCGGCCGCCTCCACCACTGCGGCCGCCCTCATGATGGTCCCTTCCGACAGCGCCGGGCCGAGGAGTTGGACGCCGACGGGCAGGCCGTCGTCCCCGCTCAGGAAAGGGACGCTGATGGCCGGGTGGCCGGCCAGATTGGTCGGGATGGTGCAGATATCCGAGAGATACATGGTCAGCGGATCGCCGGTCTTCGACCCGAGGGGGAAGGCCGTGGTGGGGCTGGTCGGCCCGAGTAGGAGGTCGCAACGCCGGTAGGCGGTGGCGAAGCCCTCGATGATGCGGGTCCGAACCCGCAGGGCCTGGTTGTAGTACGCGTCCATGTAGCCGGCGGACAGGACGTAGGTGCCGAGCATGATCCGGCGCTTGACCTCGGCCCCGAACCCGGCCGACCGGGTGGCCGTGTTCATCGCCGCGGTGTCCTCGGCGTCGACCCGGAGGCCGTAGCGCACGCCGTCGTATCGGGCCAGATTGGAGGACGCCTCGCCCGGCGCGATGAGGTAGTACGCGGAGAGGCCCCATGAGACCTCGGGCACCGACACCTCCTCGACCCGGGCGCCGGCGGCGGCCAGGGCCTCCGCGGCCTGGCGCACCCTCGAGGCCACGTCGGGAGAGGCGGTCGCCAGGAACTCGGTGATGACACCGACGGTCAGGCCGGCCACCCCGTCGTCGAGGACGGACAGGACGCGGGGCGTGGGGCGGGCCAGGGAGGTGGAGTCGGCGGGGTCGTGGCCTCCGATCACATCGAAGAGGAGTGCGGCGTCGGCCACCGACCGGGCGAATGGACCGATTTGGTCGAGTGAGCTGGCGAAGGCCACCAACCCGTACCGCGACACGGTCCCGTAGGTCGGCTTGAGGCCCACCACCCCGCAGTGGGCGGCGGGCTGGCGGATGGAACCGCCCGTGTCCGAGCCGAGCGCCAGGGGGGCGAATCCGGCGGCGACGGCGGCGGCGGACCCGCCCGAGGAGCCTCCCGGCACTCGGGTGGTGTCATGGGGGTTCCGGGTGGGCCCGGTGGCCGACGTCTCGGTGGAGGAACCCATGGCGAACTCGTCCATGTTGGTCTTGCCCACCACCACGGCCCCGGCGGCCCGCAGGCGGGAGACCACGGTGGCGTCGTAGGGGGGACGCCAGCCCGCGAGGATGCGCGACGAGCAGGTGGTGGGCACACCCTTCGTGCACAGGTTGTCCTTGAGCGCCACCGGCACCCCGGCCAGCGGCCCCGGATCCTCACCGTCGGCCACCATCCGATCGACGGCGATGGCTTGCTGTCGGGCCAGATCGGCGGTCACCAGGTTGAACGCGTGCACACGGCCGTCACCCGCCTCGATGGCGGCCAGGTGCTGCTCGGCCACCTCGAGCGCTGAACGGGCGCCGGAGCGGACGGAGTTGGCCAGGAGATACGAAGGTCGTGGCGATGTCACGGGGCCTCACCGAGGATGCGGGGCACTCGGAACCGGTGGTCCTCCACCGACGGGGCCTGGCCCAAGACCTCCTCGCGGTCGAGCACGGGCTTGACCTCGTCGGACCGCAACACGTTGGTCACCGCCATGGCGTGGGCCGTCGGCGGCACTCCCTCCAGATCGAGGGAGGCGACGTCGGCGGCATGGTCGAGCACCTGGGCCAGCTGCCCGGTGAACAGGTCGAGCTCCTCCTCGGTCAGCTCGAGACGGGCCAACCCGGCCACATGGGCCACCTCCCCGCGGGTCAGCCGGTCGGGCCGCGCCATCACCGTCCCCCGGACTTCAACGGGCTCCGCCGGGGCCGCCGAGGAGCCCGGTGGCGAACTCGACGACCTTCTTCTCGACGAGCGGCGCATCCCAGTCGAGCGTGGCCACGTGGTAGCTCCGCTCGAGATACACCCGCTCGACGGGGCCACTCACCGAACGCTCCAGCACGTCCCCCGAGGCCGGGTCGACCACATGGTCCACCCGGCTCGACAGCAGCAGCGTCGGGCACCGGATCCCGTGCAGCCCGGAGAGGACGCCGTCCAGGCCCTCGGCCAGGGAGAGCGCCGGGGCGATGGGCAACTGGGGATAGGCGGCTTCGACGGCTCCCTCCTTGGCGATGTCGGAGCCGACGCCGTCCATCACGTCCACCCCCTCGTCCAGCATCGTGCGTCCGAGTTCGCGAATCTCGGCGGGCGGGGGGTCGATCATGGGATTGATGACGGCGATACCGGGGAGTTCGGGGTGGTGCTCGGCCAGCCAGCAGCTGAGCGCACCGCCGACCGAGAGTCCGGTCACCACCACGTCGTCGCACCGGGAGGCCAGCGCCTGGTAGGCGGCCTCGGCCGCCGCCGTCCAGTCCTCCCAACGGGTGGGTTTCAGGTCCTCGATCGAGGTCCCGTGACCAGGAAGGAGCGGCAGGTCGACGGTGAACCCCGCGCCGGCCAGGGCCTCGGCCAGCGGCCGCATCGACTGGGGATTGCCGGTGAAGCCGTGGAGAACCAGCACGCCGCCGGGTCCACCCGCGGACGACCACGGCTCGGCGCCTGGGATGATCGGAGCAGTCACGCCCCGGGATGCTAATGGCAGCCGGGGCCGGGCACGGGCAGCCCGCCGGCCGGAAGGTCCAGGCGGCCCGGCGCTAGTGTGATCACCGGACAACCCAACGACGGGCGAGGAGCACCGCTGCAATGGCCACCTATCTGTTTCTGAGCGACGAGTGGTTGGACGAGGCCCGGGCCATCCGGGCCGAGTTCGAGGGCAAGGCCGCGCCCATCGACCATTCGATCCGGATGAACCTGATCATCGCCGCCGTACCCTTCGGCGAGGGCACCGTCCACGCCCATGTGGACACCTCCACCGGCGAACTGGTGCTCGACACCGGGCACATCGAGCCGGTCGACCTCAAGGTGTCCCTCGATTACGACGTCGCCCGGGCCATCCTCATCGAAGGCAATCCCCAGGCCGGGATACAGGCGTTCATGTCCGGGAAGATCAAGGTGGAGGGTGACATCGCCAAGCTGATGGCGCTCCAGTCGATGACTCCGGATCCGACGGCGGCGGAGATCGCCACCCGGATCCTCGAGATGACCGAATAACGGGCACCCCCCGGACCTTCGGGCCCTGACCGGGTCGCGCCCCGCCACGGCGTCGCTCAGGTCGGCCCGTTCACCTCGGAGGGTCGGTCGGTGGAGGGGCCGCCCACGCCCCGGGGGGTGTTCCGCATGAACAGCCCGAACACCCCGGCCGCCACCGCCACCACGGCACCGACGGCGTAGGCGCGGTGGAACGATGCCAGGGATCCCACGCCCCCGTGGCCGGAGGCCTGGACGGTGACCATCACCTGGATGCCGGCGACGATGCCGATCTGGGTGATCAACTGCTGGGCCGCGCTCATCACCCCGAGTTCGTCGGGGGCCACCTCGTTGGACGACGAAGACACGGTGGTCGGTGTGGCCAGGCCGATCCCCACCCCCGAGAGCGCCAGTGCCACCAGGATCACCACCTGGGAGGGGCTCGACCCCAACTGGGTGAACACCAGCATGGACGCGGTCAGCGTCAACGCGCCCACCACGACCAACAGTCGCTCCCCGACCTTGACCGCGGCATACCCGGCCATGGGCGCCACCAGGGAGAACATGAGAGGCCTGGCCGTCGACTCCAGCCCGGCCCTCGTCTCGCTGTAGTGGTAGACCCGCTCCATCAGGATGGGGAAGAGGAAGAACCCGCCCATATAGGAGAAATTGGTCAGCGATCGGGCGCCGAGGGGGCAGACGAAGTTCCGGAGCCGGAAGTAGCGGAGCGGGATCAGGGGGCGGGGGGCCCTCCGTTCGTGGAGGACAAACAGGACACCGGTGGTCAGGCTCACCGCCGTCACAGCCAGTGTCGCAGCACTCGTGTACCCCCACGATGGCGCCTCGTTGAGGGCGAGGAGGCCGGCGGTCACGGCGAGGGCCAGCGTCCAGGATCCTGTCCAGTCCAGCTCGCTCCACGGGCTGACCCGGTCGGGAGCCGTCGCCTTGTCACTCGCACGATGGGGCCCGGCCGTTTGGCCGAACGCCTCGGCCGCCCCTTCCTGGGAGGGCAGCACGATCACCGCCAGGACCGCGGCCACGGCCATCAGGGGGAGCTCCCCCCAGAACAGGGCGCGCCACCCGAAGTACTGGATGATCGGTGCGCCGATGGTCACCCCAAGCACGGGCCCTCCGGCGCCGACCAGCGCCCACCAGCCCATGGCCTTCACCCGGTCCTCGTGCGAGAAGGCCTGGAGCACCAGGGCCATCGAGGCGGCACCCGTCGCCGCCCCCTGCACCCCGTCGAAGAGCCGGGCGGCGATCAGCACCCCCACGGTCGGGGCCGAGGCGGTGAGCACGACGCTGACGACGGCGCCCGACAGGCCCCACAGATAGAGCCGACGGTAGCCACGGATGTCCCCGAGCTTGCCGAGGACCGGAGCGGCCACCCCGAAGGCCAGCAACGGCGCCGTGGATGTCCAGGTCAGGGTCGAGATCGAGGTGTGGAGCTCGTCGGCCACCTTGGGAAGGGCCACCACGAACACGGTGAAGGTGATATTGACCGACAACAGGCCGGCCAGCACCGTCCAGAGCACCCACCACTGGTAGCGGTCGGAGCGGGCCACCCGATGGTGGATGCGGTGGCGGAACAGGACGGGCCAGGGGACGATGATCCCGCCCTCGGCACCGGCACCGGTGCCGCTGAGGAGGGCCTCGGCCTCGATCACCTCGCTGTCGTCGAAGGCCGACGCACCGCCCCCGGATCCTCCGTCGCCCCGGGCCGGGGTCAACGATCAGCCTCCGAGCCGGTGCATCTCCGCCTGGAGCTCGGCGACCGTCCAGCGATCGTCCTTGTCGATCGAGTCGGTCATCGTCCAGGGCTGGAACAGCCGGACCTGGCCGCCCTGCACGAAATAGACCCTTCCGGTGGCCGGGCAGCCCTCGGTGGCGAGGTAGGCCACCAGGGGGGAGACGTTGCCCGGAGCCCAACTGTCGAACACCGATGCGTCGGCCGGAGCCTGGACGATGTCGGACAGACCGGGTGTCTGCTCGGTCATGCGGGTGCGGGCGGCGGGGGCGATGGCGTTCACCCGCACGCCGTAGCGCACGAGTTCGTCGGCGGCGATGGTGGTGAAGGCGGCGATCCCCGCCTTGGCCGCCCCGTAGTTCGACTGCCCGGGGTTGCCGAGCAGGCCCGACGTGGACGAGGTGTTGACCACGGACGCCTTGACCTCCTTGCCGGCCTTGGTCTGCTCGCGCCAGTAGGCGGCGGCATGACGGGTCGGTACGAAGTGGCCCTTCAGGTGGACGTGGATCACCGAGTCCCAGTCGGCCTCGGACATGTTGACCAGCACCCGGTCACGGAGGATGCCGGCGTTGTTGATCAGCACATGGAGATCACCGAACGCCTCGATGGCCGCGTCGATGAGGCGCTTGCCGCCGTCCCAGTCGGTGACGTCATCGGCGTTGGCCACCGCCTCACCACCCGCCGCGGTGATCTCGTCCACGACCTGCTGGGCGGGCGAACGGTCGTCGCCGGAGCCGTCCACGGCGCCTCCGAGGTCGTTGACCACCACTTTCGCCCCCTCGGCGGCGAAGAGCAGTGCGTGCTCCCGACCGATGCCGCGACCCGCCCCGGTGATGATCGCGATGCGTCCGTCCAGTGCTCCCATGTCTCTACTCCCCCGCTGCCCGCAGTGATCCGATCCACCGGTTGGCGGTGGGTGCCCACGTCAGGCAGGCGGTCTGCGTGCGCCCGCCTACGTTGACAGGAGGCCGTGGCCCCGGTCAAACCGGAACAGGGCCCTGGTGGACGCCCCGGGGGGCGGGGACCGGTCGCTCGCACCGGACGCCGAGGCCGGCGGACACGACCGCTAACGTCATCGCCCTCACCGCCGGTCGCTCTCCCGCCACCAGCATGTACTCGGTGTTGCGCAGGTGCGACACGGTTCCCACCTTGCGGCCGGCGGGATTGTGGATTCCTATCCTCGCTCCCACGTAGCGGGCGGAGTCGAAGGCGAGCACCTCGACGTGCCCGCGCGTCGCACAGAGGTCGCGGAGCTCTTCGAATCCGAGCCACGACTCGTTGTTGTAGCTGAGCACGATCACCCCCGCTCTCACCTCGGCGACCACGCGGCGCAGTGCCTCCGGCATGGTCCGGCGACCGTTGAACGCGCTCCGGGTGGCGGGGTCCCGCAGGTCCGCCCGCTTGCGCGCCACCCCGTAGTGGGGAGGGTCGTCCCACGCCACGATGGTCTCCCACACGTGGTAGTTCGAGTCGTAGCGGTGCTGGTTGTACGGAGGGTCGAGGTAGGCAAGGTCGACCTCGCCGAGTTCGGTCGACCCGGCGAGGGCGCAGGCATCCCCCCGCAGGGCCCGCCCCGGGCCGGCCACCAGCTCGGGCACCCTCAGGGAGAGGGGCTGGAGGGACCGCGGCGCCCACTGCTTCAGATAGGCCATCTGGAGTCCGGTGGTCGAGTCGACCCGGTCGGCTGCCTCCAAGAGGCTGGTCAGGAGCAGGGGCCACAGGTCGGTGCCCGCGTACTCGCGCTCGATGCGGTCGCGGATGGCATCGATCCGCGCCCCGTTCTCGGGCCGGAAGTACCGGGCCTGCTCACAGAAGGTCGCCGTCACATACCCCGGGACGCCCGCCAGGCCATCCAACCGGTCGACAGCGGCATCCAACTCGGTCACGAGGGCCGGGGTGGCGTCCGGGTCCGTGGCCACGTAACAACGGGCCAGCACGTGGGCGTAGCGGGCACTGTCCACCGCCGTCATCGCGATGCCCAGGCGTTTCCATGCCTGGGCGACTCGCGTCGTCCCGCAGAACAGGTCGAGGCCGGTCCGGGCCCCCGACGCCTCGGCCAGGACCGTGAGGGCGGGCACCAGGCGGCGCTTGGAGCCGAGGTACTTGATCACCGGGCCGGCACCCTCAGCTTCGGCTGAACCGGCGGAACCACCAGTTCGGGTCCCGGGCGTGGGCGTGGAAGTGGTCGGGGATCTGGCGCATCACCCGATCGAACGACCAGACGCCCTGGCCCAGCCGGTCGTCGGCCACCTGGGCCAGCTCGGCGAGCATGTGGTCCACGTCGGAGTCGGGCGGTTCAGGTCCGTGCTGCTTCCACACGACCATGGGCACATCGCACACCTCGCACGCGGCGACCCAGCAGACATCGTCCTCGTGGAACCACTCGGTGATGCGGGCCGCCTCACACAGCTCGCAACCGGGAGCCGGTTCGGTCACGGTGTGTAGATGTTGACGACAGTGCCCGGCTGCACCGATGTGCCCGGAGGCGGGTCGAGGGAGAGCACGACGTCCTCCCCTCCCGGTCCGTAGGGACCGCCGGCCTTCAGGCCCAGGGCCGAGAGCGCGGCGGTGGCCGTGGCCACCGACTGGTTCACCTCGTTCGGGACGATGACCGGCTGCGGGCCGAGCGACACGCTGACGGTGACCTTGGAATTGAAGGGCTGGACCGTTCCCGCCGCGGGCGTGGTTCCGATGACCTGACCGGTCGGGACCGTCGGGCTGTATTGGTTGGCCTGTGCCGGGACGAAGCCGGCGGCGGTCAGCGCCGCCGCTGCCGCGGCGTAGGTGGCTCCGGCGACCGAGGGTACGGCGACCGGGGCGTGGCCCTTGGAGGTGATGACGGTCACCGTCGAGCCGTAGGGAGCGGTTCCGACGGGCGAGGTACCGAGGATGGCCCCGGCGACCACCGTGGAGCTGTACTGGGCGACAGCCGGTGGACAGGCACCGTTCAGGTGCACCGCCTGGAGCGCCTGGATGGCCTGGGTGCAGGACCCGAAGCCGGCCAGGCTGGGGATGGCGACCGGTGGCGGTCCCGAGGACAGCCCGACCGAGATGGTGGACCCCTGCTTGAGGGTGACCGGCTTGCCACCCGAACGTGGTTGCGGGTGCTGGCTGAGGATCAGCCCGGCGCCGATGGTGATGCTGTAGGCGTGGCCGGTCGTCTTGATGGTGAAGTGGTCGTCGTGCACAAGCTGGTTGGCCTGGGCGAGCGACCGGCCGACCAGCAGCGGCACCGGGTGACTGGGCACGAAGAGCTGGTCCTTGCTGGCCAGGAGGGCCCCGGCGGCGATCAGCGCGGCCACCACCACGGCAACGGCGGCGACCCAGGGCCACCGCCGGCGCCGCCCGCGGGCGGTCTCGACCGCAGGTTCGGACCCGTTCTTCTTGGCGAGGCTGGCCGTTCCCGTTGCGCCCACCAGGGCGGGGATCCCCAGTTCGGTGATGTCCGGTCCACCGGTGCCGACGTCGCGACGCCGGGTCGGCCTGACCATGACCCGGTCGAGGTCGTCGACCTCGGTGGCCGGGACGGCATCGACGATGGGCAGTGGCGCCGGCGCGGGCAGGACGGCGGCCAGCGATCGCAGGCGTCGGCCGAATCCGGCGGCGTCCATCCGTTCCTCGGGTTCGGGTGCGGCGGCCCACACCAGCACGTCGTAGAGCGGCCCGAGGGCCTCGTGCTCGGGGAGCAGGGAGCCCACCCGGGCCATCAGGGTGGACACCGTGGTGTCGCCGATGAAGGCGGCCTCGCCCGTCACCCCCTCGTAGAGGACGAGGGCGAGCGTGTAGACATCGGCCTTGCCGTCGAGGACCATGCGCTGAGCCTGCTCCGGGGCGGCATAGCGGGCGGTGCCCAGCATCGCCCCGTCCGGCTCGGTCCACGCCGCCTCGGCCAGGGCCCGCGCCAGCCCGAAGTCGGCGATCCGGAGCCGACCGTCCCCGTCGAACAACAGATTGGCCGGCTTGATGTCCCGGTGCACGAGGCCCCGCCGGTGGGCGTAGTCGAGGCCGGCGGCGGCTTCGATGCCGATCTGGGCGGCCTGCTCGGGGGTGAGCAGCACACCGGTGTCGAAGATCTGGCGCAGGCTGCCTCCGGCCAGGTACTCGAGCACCAGGAACGGCTCGTCCTCCTGCTCCCCCCAGTCGTAGACCTGGAGGATGTTCGGATGGTTGAGGGCCGCCACCGCCCTGGCCTCGGCCCGGAAGCGCTTGAGGAAGGCGGTGTCTCCCGAGAGCGCCGGGTGGAGGACCTTGACGGCCACACGACGGTGGAGGGAGACGTCGTCGGCGAGGTAGACGTGAGCGGACGCACCGGTACCCAACGGGGTGACAATTCGGTAGCGCCCACCGAGGACACGCCCGATGGAGTCGGTGATGCTTGGCATGGTTCTCAGCTCAGGATAACGGGCGAACCCCTTTAGAAGGTGGAGGGTGCAGTCCTCCGCCCGGGTTCTCCGGGGGCCACCCCGGTGTGTGCCCTCGAAGCCCGGGGCGCAGGTCCACAGACCGACCTACCAGCGCCCGCGTGTCCATGGGGTGCGTCTGTCCGGGGCACCACCGCGAGGTCGGGCGCCGTTCACGCCGGCGGCTCGCCGGTCTCGAGCAAGGCGGCGAACGCGGCGCCGTCGACCACCGGCACCCCCAACTGCTCGGCCTTGGCCAGCTTGGAGGCGCCGGGCGACTCTCCCACGACCAGAGCGAACGTCTTGCCCGACACGGTGCCCGGCGACTTTCCGCCGCGGGCCAGAATCGCCTCCTCCGCCTCCTCTCTCGTGATCCCGTCCAGGGTTCCCGAGACCACCACCGACTTGCCCGCCAGCGTCTGGGCCAGCGCGGCCGCGTCGACCCTCGGTCCCCTGTCCGGTTCCGTCAGGTTCACGCCCGCCGATCGCAACCGCTCCACGACCGAGCGATTGACGTCGGACTCGAACCAGCGCACCACGCTGGCGGCGATCACCGGTCCGACCCCGTCGACCACGGCCAGGCTCTGCTCATCGGCAGCGATCACCGCATCGATGTCTCCCATCGCACGGGCCAACGCGATGGAACCGACCTGGCCGAGGTGTCGGATCCCCAGACCGATGAGGACGCGATGGAGCGGCCGGGACCGGGAATCGTCGATGGCGCCAAGGAGGTTCCCGATCGAGACGGCGCCGAACCCCTCGAGCCCGGCGAACGTGTCGGCGTCGAACGCATACAGGTCGGCGACGTCGTTGAGCAACCCGCGATCGACGAACAGCTGGACCCGCTGCTCACCGAGTCCCTCGATGTCCATGGCCGACCGTGACGCGAAGTGCGCGATGCGCTGGACCCGCTGGGCGGGGCAGTCGAGATTGGTGCAGAACGTGTCGCTCTCGTCCGGCAGCCGTGTGAGCGGACTGCCGCAGCTCGGGCAGACCGTCGGGAACTTCCACCGGCGCCGACGCCTCACCGTCTTCGCCCCGAGGAGGGGTCCGACCACTTCGGGGATCACGTCGCCGGCCTTGCGCACCACCACGGTGTCGCCGGGACGGACGTCTTTGGCCCGCACCTGGTCCTCGTTGTGCAGGGTGGCCAGGGACACCGTCGAGCCGCCGACGAAGACCGGCTCGAGCACGGCGAACGGGGTCGCCTTGCCTGTCCGGCCGATCGAGACGGCGATCGCAGAAAGGACGGTCGACCTCTCCTCGGGCGGGAACTTGTAGGCGATGGCCCAACGGGGGGCCCTCGAGGTGAACCCGAGTCGGCGCTGCAGTGCCAGGTCGTCGACTTTGACCACGACACCGTCGATCTCGTAGTCGAGTTCGTGACGGTTCTCCTCCCAGCGACGACAGAACTCGAGGACCTCGTCGAGCCCGCGGACGACCTGACGCTCAGGGTTGACCGGGAACCCTGCCCTCTCCAACCACAACAGGGTCTCCTGATGGGTCGGGGCGAGTTGGCCGGGCATGGCGTCCCCGCGCCCGGAGGTCGCTCCCTCGGGGGCGAGTCGGAGGTCGCCCACCTGGTACGCCCAGAACGAGAGGGCCCTCGACGCGGTGATGGAGGAGTCCTTCTGCCGCAGCGAGCCGGCCGCCGAGTTCCGAGGATTGACGAAGAGGCGCTCGCCCGCCTCGGACTGTCGCCGGTTGAGCTCGGCGAAGGCCGAGACCGGCATGTAGACCTCCCCTCTCACCTCGATGATGTCAGGCGGTGGCCCCACCGCCTCGGCCAGGCGGTCCGGGATGTCGGCAATCGTGGCCACATTGGCCGTCACGTCCTCGCCGGTCCGCCCATCCCCACGCGTGGCCGCCTGCACGAACTTCCCCTGCCGGTAGGTGAGCGAGATGGCGAGCCCGTCGATCTTCAGCTCGCACACGAAGGCGGTGTCGTCTGGGACCTGCTTGGCCAGCCGGTCGGCCCAGGCCTGCAACTCGGCCGGACTGAAGGCGTTGTCCAGGCTCATCATGGGGACCCGGTGCACGACCGGGTCGAAGAGGGTCGAGGGCGCAGCCCCGACCGTCGTGGTCGGGGAACCGGCCACGATCAGATCGGGATGGTTCGCCTCGATCTCGCGGAGCTCACGAACGAGGGCGTCGTACTCGCTGTCGGGGATCTCGGGGGCGTCGAGTCGGTTGTAGCGGTCGTTGTGGTACTCGATCAGCCGTCGCAACTCCTCGGCCCGCCCCACCGGATCGGCGACCCCGTCGTCACCACCCTTCCCGCCACGCCCGCGATCCGACCGGCCCGGACTCACGGGACGATCCCCGACCCGATCACCGCATCCGGGGCCCCCTGGTCGTAGAGGGCCACCGTCTGGCCGGGGGCTATCCGGCGCTGAGACTCCCAGAAGGTCACGACGAGTCCCTCGGCCACCCGCCGGACCGCACAGGGCACCGGTCGGCCGTGGGCACTGCACTGTGCGATGGCGGCCACCTCCGGCTCCCCGCGCCGGCCCGCCCAGGGCTCACCGTCCACCCAGGTCACCGTCCGGAGACGCACCTCCTTGGCCATGGCGGCCTCGGGCGGTCCGACCGTGACGCGACGAAGGGGGACGTCCACGGCGGTGACGAAACGGCGCCGACCGTCCTGGCCGTGGCCCATCCCCCGCCGCTGCCCCACCGTGACCAACTCGACCGCATCGACCGGGCCGACGTCCTCCCCGGTCGACTGGTCGACGAGGCGCCCGGGGTGCAGTGCCATCCGGTCGGCCAGGAACCCCTGACGACCCACGTCCGAACGTATGAAGCAGACGTCCTGGCTATCGGGCTTGGTAGCCGTCCGGAGCCCGCGCCGCTGCGCCTCCGAGCGCACCTGGGCCTTGGTCATCTCGCCGACCGGGAACAGCGTGCGGGCCAGTTGAGCCTGCCCGAGCATCGCCAGCACGTAGGACTGGTCCTTGCCCGGGTCCGCTCCGCGGCACAACCGGTAGCGGCCGTCGGGGACCGGGACGCACCGGGCGTGGTGCCCGGTGGCGACGACGTCGAATCCGAGGGATCGGGCCCGTTCGAACAGGCGATCGAACTTAATGTGCCGGTTGCACTCGATGCACGGATTCGGCGTCCGCCCCTCGACGTGGCCCTCCACATAGGGGTCGACCACCCGGTCCTCGAACTCGGCTGCGAAGTTGAACACATGGTGGACGATCCCCAGCCGGTCCGCCACCCATCGCGGCGTCCTCCACGTCGGCCACCGAGCAACACCCCGAATCCGACGGTCCCCCCCACAGCTTGAGCGTGGCTCCCACGACCCGGCCCGTGCCGAAGCGGTCGGCCATCAGGGCCGCGGCCACCGAGGAGTCGACGCCGCCCGACATGGCCACCAGCACGCGCATGGGCTTCAGTCTCGCAGCCTGGAGACCACGGCAGGAACGACGGCCAGCGCGAGATCCACGTCCGCGTCGGTGGTCTCCGACCCCAGCGAGAAGCGGATACCGCTGGACGCCTGATCGGGGGGGAGGCCCATCGAGGTGAGGACGTGACTGGTCTCGATGGCACCACTCGAACACGCCGCTCCAGCCGACGCAGCCACGCCGGCCTCGTCCAACAGCACGACCATGGCCTCGCTCTCCACGCCGGCGAACCGCATGTGGAGATGCCCCGCCACCCGCTGTCGACGCTCTCCCGTCTCAACGGCACCGGGGACCGCGGCCAGGAGGCCGTCGCCCAGCCGGTCGCGCAGTCCCGACACCCTGAGCGCGGTCTCGACCCGCTCCGAGGACGTGACGGCCAGGGCCGCCGCCATGCCCACGATCCCGGCGACGTTCTGGGTGCCGCTCCTGCGGCCTCGCTCCTGGCCTCCGCCATAGACGATCGGGTCGAGGCGGACCCCGTTCCTGACCACCAGGGCGCCGATCCCCTTGGGTCCGCCGAACTTGTGGGCACTGAGACTGACCAGGTCGGCGGAGGCGGCCATCGTGGCGACGTCGAGCCACGGGACCGCTTGGACGGCATCGGTGTGGAACACCGCCGACGGTGATCGGCGCCGGACCAGGGATGCCACCTCTCCGACGGGCTGGACGGTGCCGATCTCGTTGTTGACGGCCATCACCGACACCAGGCCCACGTCAGTGGTGCAGGCCTCGGCCAGTTCGTCGAGATCGATGATGCCGTCCTTGCCCGTGCCCACCTCACGGAGAGGTGTCCCCGAGCGTCCCGCCCGGGCCCGCATCGGGCCGAGCACCGCGTGATGCTCCATGGCCGAGCACACCAGGGTGCCGGCCCTCGCCGACGCCTTCTGGCCCGCCCCCAGAACGGCGAGATTGTCGGATTCGGTGCCCCCGGAGGTGAACACGACCTCGCCCTGGTCGGCACCGAGGAGGGCGGCGATCCGCTCCCGTGCGCCATCGAGCGCCCGACGGGCCGACCTCGACTCGAGGTGGCCGCCCGACGGGTTGCCGAACGCCGCTCCGAGAAATGGGAGCATGGCCTCGAGCGCCTCGGGTGCCAGGGGGGTGGTGGCGGCGTGGTCGAGGTAGGCACGCCGACCCTCAGGGTCGACCGGGGGATCACCGCCGATCATCAGGCGATCCACACCGACTTCACGTTGCAGAACTCATGCAGGCCGAACCGCGACAACTCACGGCCGATCCCGGAGCTCTTGATACCGCCGAAGGGGAGCTCCGGCATGGAGACGACCATGCCGTTGACGAACACCTGTCCGGCCTGGATCTCGTTGACGAACCGTTGCTGCTCGTCCGGATCGCCGGTCCACACACTGGCGCCCAACCCGAACTCGGTCGCGTTGGCCAGCTCGAGCGCCTCGTCGGCGTCAGCGACGACGAAGAGCAGAGCCACCGGGCCGAACACCTCCTCGGTGGCGACCCGCATGCCCGGCGTGATGTCGGTGATCACCGTGGGGCGATAGAAGAAGCCGGGCTGTTCGGGTCCTCCGGGGCCGACCACCCGCTCACCACCGCACAGGATGGAAGCACCGCGGGAGCGGGCATCCTCCACCTGGCCGACGATGGTGTCACACGCCTGGGCACTGACCAGGGGCCCGACCTCGGTGGCCGGATCGAAGGGGTCGCCGACCGACAGGGCCGCCATGGCGTCCACGAACCCTGCGACAAACTCCTCGGCGACGTCCTGGTGGACGATGAAGCGCTTGGCGGCGATACAGGACTGCCCGGCATTCTGCACCCGGGCCTGGACCCCGGTGTCCACGGCCCGATCGACGTCGGCCGAAGGGAGGACGATGAACGGATCGCTTCCGCCGAGTTCGAGAACGATCTTCTTGCCCACTGCTCCCGCCTCGGCCGCCACCGCTCGCCCCGCCCCGACGCTGCCGGTCAGGGTGACGGCGGCCACTCTCGGGTCGGCGATGATCGATGGCACCTGGTCGGTCCCGACCAACAGGGTCTGGAACACCCCCTCGGGGGCTCCGGCCCGACGAAACAGGTCCTCGAGCAAGAGCGCGGTCCTCGGCACGTTGGGCGCGTGCTTCAACAGACCGACGTTGCCGGCCATGACCGCCGGGGCGACGAACCGCACCACCTGCCACAGCGGAAAATTCCACGGCATGATGGCGAGCACGGCACCGAGCGGCTGGTAGCTGACGAGCGCCAGTGATGCGTCGACCAGGACCTCTTCGTCGGTGAGCATCGACTCGGCGTGCTCGGCGAACCAGCGAAACCCGCTGGCACACTTGGCCGCCTCGCCCTTGGCCTGGGCGAAGGGCTTTCCCATCTCGGTCGTGACCACATGGGCGATGGCCGGGAGCTCGCCCTCGACGAGCTCCGCCACGGTGACCAGCAGGCGCGAACGCTCCTCGAAACTGCTCTTGGCCCACTCCGCGGCGGCGGCCCCGGCGAGGGCCAGCCGTTTCTCGACCACGGTGCTGTCGTAGGGCTCGAAGGACTGCAGCAGTTCGCCGGTGGCCGGATTGACGGTGGCGATCGGCGGACCGGGGTCGGCGGGACACATGACACCAGTATTCCCCAGCATCGGCCGAGGTCACACCGGTTGTGGCTGGCGCCGCCAAGGGCAGGCCTCAGGGGTCGACCAGATCCGGGACCTGGTTCCGTTGCAACTTACCGGTCGAGGTGTGGGGAAGCTCGTCGACCACGATCCACTGCTTGGGCCGCTTGTAGCCGGCCAGTCGGGCCGAGGCCCGGGCGGCCACTGCGTCGATCAGCTCCCGACGACCCGACCCGCGCCCTCCCGCCGGGGAGACCGGCACGATCGCCGCGGCAGACGCGTTGTCCCCACCTCTCGTCGGGGAGACCGAACACGGCGACGTCGGCCACCCCTTCCACCCCACTGAGCGCCGCCTCCACTTCGGCGGGATAGACGTTGACACCGCCGGAGATGATCAGGTCGTCTCGCCGGCCGTCGATGTAGAGATAGCCGTCCCCATCGAGGCGACCGAGGTCACCGACGGTGAAGGCCCCGTCCCTCCACGCCGCTTCGGTCTTCGCCGGGTCCCTCCAATAGGAGAAGCGGGCGAACCGGGGAGGACGGCACCAGATGGTCCCGTCGTCGTCCACCGAGAGGGACCGCCCCCTCCTGGCCCTACCCACCGTGCCGGGTCGGGCCATCCACTCCGAGGGAGAGCACACGGTGAACTGACCCTCCGTCGAACCGTAGAACTCCCACAGCACGTCGGGCCCGACCCGGGCCAGCGCCTTCCGCTTCAGCCCGGGCGGACAGGGGGACCCGGCGTGGACCAGCAGTCGGAGGGAGCCGAGGCTCGATCGATCGTCGGGGTCAAGGCAACCCGGATCGATCAGCCGCGCCAGGGCCGACGGCGCGAGGAAGGTGGTGGTCGGTCTTGGGCCGTGCTCGCCCCTCAGCACCTCGAGCGCGGTGGTCGCATCGAACCGGGACAGGATGACGCAGGTCCCTCCCCGGAGGAGGGTCCCGCCGGCAAACCGGATGGAGACCGAGTGGTACATGGGTGAGCACACCAGATGGACGTCGTCCGCGTCGAAGCCCCACAGGTCGGCCTCGTCGGTGAACGCCGCCTCGGCGGTGGCCGAGTCCCAGATCCCCGCCCACACCCCCTTGGACCGCCCGGTCGTCCCCGAGGTGTAGTGCATGGGACGGGAGACCGGGTAGCGGGCGAGCTCGACCGGTGGCCCCGCGTCCAGGGCAGCCAGCTCGGACGGGTCGGTGATGACGAGGGCAGGGTCGGAGTCCGCGAGCAACGCGTCCCGCTCGTGCGCGAGAAGGGTGGCATTCAACAGCACTGGCACCACCCCGGTGCGCAGGGCGCCGAGCACCGCGCTCAACAGCGCAGCGGAGGAGGGCAGGCAGAAGGCGACCCGGTCACCCGGCACGAGACCGGCGCCGGCGAGCGAACCGGCGGCCCGACGTTGGGCCTCCTCGGCCGGTCCGGCCCGGAGTATCTCGACGGTCACCGGCATGGCCGGGGCAGCGCCAGGGCCACCGAGGAGGGGCACCGGACGGGAGCGGCGGGCGACCAGCGGGGACACCCTCGACGCCTCACGACGGCGGTGGAGCCACGGCCGAGCTGGTCAGGTCCCGGACTTGTCCTTGCGCCGAGGTCGCAGGGCGAACCACCAGATGCTCGCCATGGTGGCCAGCACGCCGAATGCCGCCGCCGGCTTGGCGATCTTGCGGGAGCGATCTGACATGACCGAGACCATACCCGTCCGCCGGGGTCACCGGTTCGTCCCGTCCCCGTCGGTTCGCCGCGGGATCCCGACCCGGGTGGCCCGCCCCGACCGGCGCCTCGGTGGACCGTGTCGCCCTTCACGGTTGGTCGGGAACACGGACCCGAACCGAGCGGGGTCCTCGTCTCCCGCGCGCCCGGTCAGTCCCCACCAGGTGATCCAGGATGTACGTCCCCACCCACTCAGCCGAGTTGAAGCTTCCATCGGCATGCACCCGGAGGAACCGGCCCACATCGGGGAACCGCTCCGGCGGCGTCGACCGGACGAGGGCTTGCATGTCGGTGTCGACAACACCGGGCGCGAGGGCGTAGGCCCTCAGCCCGTGAGATCGCTCCTCCCGATCGATGACGTCGGTCATCATCTCGACGGCGGCCTTCGACGCGGCAATAGGGTCCCCACCCCTCGTAGGGCCTGGTCGCCGCCCCCGAGGAGAGATTGACCAGAACGCCCTGACCGGCGCGCGATCGAACGTGCCGAGCGAACGAGGCCGAGCCGGCGGCCACCCCGAGCAAGTTCACGTCGACGTGCGCCCGCAGGGCCGAGGGTTCGGCATCGGCCAGGGGCCCGACCGGCGCCAGCACACCCGCGTTATTGACCCAGAGATCGATCCGGCCGAAGCGCGCGATCACCGTCCGGGCGAACTCTTCGACGGCGTCGGCGTCGGTGACGTCCACCGAGGCGGTGACCACCCGGCTCCCATGGGGTCCGCCCGACGGAGACGAAGTGGGCGGCGGCTCGGGCCGGGTACGGGCACAGAGCCCGAGGTCCACCCCCCGGGTCGACCACGCACCGGCGATCCCGGCACCCAGGCCCCTGCTCGCACCGGTGATCACGGCCACGAGGCCCGCGTTTCGCCACCGGAGCGGGCTGTCCGCCGGAGCGGACCGATCTGTCATCCTCCGGTGGCCACGAAGACGTTCTTGACGTCGGTGTAGGCGTCCAGGGCCTCCATGCCGAGTTCCCGACCGAACCCGGACTGCTTCATCCCCCCGAAGCTGGTTTGCACCCTGACCGAGCTGTTCGAGTTGACCGACAGGTTGCCCGCCTGTATCTCGCGGGCCAGCCGTAGGGCCCGGGAACCGTCCCGGGTCCAGATCGAGCCAGCCAACCCATAGGGGGTGTCGTTGGCCAGTCGCACCGCGTCCTCCTCGTCGTCGAAGGGGATCACCGCCACCACCGGACCGAAGATCTCCTCACGAGCCAAGCGCCACTCGGCCGCCGCCGGCGCCACCACGGTCGGGGCGAACCAGAACCCGGCTCCGCCCGGGACGTCCCCGACGATGCATCCCCCGACCGGACCACCGTCGGGGGCCCCCATGCCCGGGGCCAGAAACGACGACACTCTGGTCCGATGGGCCTCGCTGACCAGGGGTCCCATGTCGGTGGTCGGGTCGGTGGGATCGCCGACCCTCCAGGCACGCACCGCCCGCTCCAGTTCCGACAGGAACCGATCGAGCACCGAACGCTGGACGAGGGCCCGCGAGCGGGCGCAGCAGTCCTGGCCGGCGTTGGCGAACACGCCTCCCGGGGTGGATGCAGCCGCCAGCTCGATGTCGGCGTCGTCGAACACGACGGAAGCCGACTTGCCACCCAACTCGAGCGTCACCCGCTTGACGGTGGCCGAGGCCCGGGCCATCACCTCGCGGCCGACGGCCGTCGACCCGGTGAAGGCCACCTTGGCCACGTCGGGGTGTGCTGCGAGCCGTGCGCCCACGGTCGGGCCCGGGCCCACCACGACCTGGAACACCCCCTCGGGAATCCCGGCGTCGAGCGCCAGCTCGGCCAGCCGCAGCGCGGTGAGGGGGGTGGTCTCGGCCGGCTTGACCACGACGGTGTTCCCGGTGGCCAAGGCCGGCCCCACCTTCCAGGAAGTGATGGCGATCGGGAAGTTCCAAGGCACGATGGCCGCCACCACCCCGAGTGGCTCGTGGAAGGTCATGTCGAGCCCGCCGGCCACAGGAACCGTCGACCCCCGGTGCTTGTCCACAGCACCGGCGTAGAAGTGGAGGACCTCGGCCACCATGCCGACGTCGCCCCGGCTGTCCGCGATCGGTTTGCCCACGTTGCGGGTCTCGAGCTCGGCCAGCTCGTCGGCGTGGTCCTCCACCTGGGCGGCGAACCTCCTCAAGAGCCGGGCCCGGTCGGCGGGAGCGACAGCCCGCCACTTCGGGCCGGCCTCGACGGAGCGGGCCACGGCCTCGTCGCACTCGTCGACCGTCGCCAGGGTCAGTTCGACGATCGGCTCCCCGGTGGCCGGGTTCACGATGGTCGCCACCTCGCTCACGACGGCGTCCCCACGCCCGACCGGTCCGCATCCCGGGACCCGACGGCCGCGGTCACGAGGGCCTCGAACAGCTGCAGGTCTCGACCTTCCTCGGGATGCCACTGCACGCCCACGACGAATCGGCGCCCCGGCAGCTCGACCGCCTCGATGACACCGTCGGGGCTCCTCGCCGTCACGACCAGGTCTTCGCCCAGGGCACCGACGGCTTGGTGATGGCAGCAGTGGACGTCGAAGTGCTCGCCGAGGGCCAGCCGCACGGTGGAGCGGTCCGCGGTCTCCACCTCCACCGTGCCGAACGCGCCGGGTCGCGGTTGGTGCCGGGTCGAGCCGACGGCATCGGGCAGATGCTGGACGAGGTCACCCCCCAGGAACACATTGAGGACCTGGATGCCGCGGCAGACCGCCAGGACCGGCAGGTCGCGGGCGAGCGCCAGGGCGACCAGGCCGAACTCGAGCTCGTCCCGCTGCTGGTTGACCCCACCGTTGCGGGGGTCGGGCCGCTGGCCGTAGCGGCCGGCATCGATGTCGCCCCCGCCGATCAGCACCAATCCATCCAGGGCTCCCACCAGTCGCTCGAGTGCTCCTGCGGACACACCGGATCCACCGGGCCCGGGTGGAGGTATCAGCAACGGCTGCCCGCCCGCGTCGGCCACCACGTCGAGATAGGAGCCCGGCACCAGGGCGGCGTCGCGCTCCCAGGCCCACCAGGCAGTGGGCTGGCGGTACATGGTCACCCCGATCAGGGGCGGTGATCCGGCTGCCGGCATGCCGGTCAGTATCCCACCGGCTCCGCGGGCCGCCGGTAAGGTGCGGTCGGTGGGCTCGCACCCCGATCGCCGACCCTGCGGAGGGACCGATGGCACGACTCGACGGCAAGGTGGCAGTGATCACCGGGGGCGGGAGCGGGATAGGGCGGGTGGCTGCGTCGCTCTTCGCCGCCGAGGGGGCCAAGGTCGTGGTGGCCGACGTCGTCCCCGACCAGGCGGCTGCGGCGGCGGCGGAGATCGAATCGGCGGGAGGCACCGCCACGGCCGTCGCCGTGGACGTCGCCGACGAGGCCCAAGTGCGCGCCATGATCGCCCACGCGATCACCGCCTACGCCGGCCTGCACGTGTTGTTCAACAACGCCGGCATCTTCCCCGACGACGACGGAGGCGTCCTCGACACTCCCCCCGAGACCTGGCAGAGGGTGATGGAGGTCAATCTGAAGGGAGTGTGGCTGGGGTGTCGTGCCGCCATCCCCGCCATGATCGACTCGGGTGGCGGCTCGATCGTCAACGTGGCGTCGTTCGTCGCCCTGATGGGCGCCGCCACCGCCCAGATCGCCTACACCGCCTCCAAGGGCGGCGTTTTGGCCATGACCCGGGAGGTGGCGGTCGAGTACGCACGCCGGGGGATCAGGGCCAACTCAATCTGTCCCGGCCCCATCGAGACCCCGTTGCTGGCCGAGCTCCTCTCGGACCCGGTGCGCCGCCAACGACGTCTGGTCCACATACCCATGGGACGGTTCGGCCGGCCCGAGGAGATCGCCCGGGCGGCGCTCTTCCTGGCCTCCGACGACGCCTCGTTCGTCACCGGGTCGGCACTGGTGGTCGACGGGGGGATCACCGCCGCCTACGTGACACCGGAGTAGCGCTGGACGATCCCGTGAAGCTGGGGGAGAGTGCACGCATGCTCACGCTCCAGACGCTCCCCCACCAGATCCAGTCGGGCGACATCGACACGGTCATCGTGGCCTTTCCCGATCTCCAGGGTCGACCGGTGGGCAAGCGCGTTACCGGCACCTTCTTCCTCGACCACGTGCTGCAGCACGGGATCGAGGTCTGCGACTACCTGCTGGCCTGCGATGTCGACATGGAGCCGCTGCCCGGTTACCGGTTCGCCAGTTGGGAGACAGGCTACGGCGACCTGAACGCGGTGGTCGACCCCGACACGGTCCGGGTCCTACCCTGGCTGCCCGGCAGTGTCCTCGTCCTCTGTGACCTTCTCACGATGGCGGGAGATCCGGTCGAGGTGTCCCCCCGCCGCATCCTGCGACGCCAGGTCGAGCGGGCCGCCGACCACGGACTGACCGTCAAATGCGCCACCGAGCTCGAGTTCTACCTGTTTCGTGACTCGTTCGGCGAGGCGGCGGCCAAGCACTGGCGGGGCATCGTCCCCCACGCCGACACCGTCGAGGACTACCAGCTCCTGCAGACCTCGCGGGACGAGTACGTGATCGGCCGCATCCGGAATCAGATGCTCGAGGCGGGCATCCCCGTCGAGTTCTCCAAGGGCGAAGCCGGGATCGGCCAGCACGAGATCAACATCACCTACGGCAACGCGCTCGAGGTGGCCGACCGACACCTGGTCTTCAAGAACGGAGTGAAGGAGATCGCCTCCGAGCTCGGCAGGTCCGCCAGCTTCATGGCCAAGTGGTCCATGGAGGCCGCCGGGTCCTCCTGCCACATCCACACCAGCTTGTGGGACACGCTCGCGTCCGCGCCGCTCATGGCCCCCACCGGCGAGGAGACTGATCCCTCGGGGCTGTCGACCACCGGTCGGCAGTTCCTGGCCGGACAGCTGTTCGCCGCCCGGCAGCTGGCGTGGTGCTTCGCGCCCTACGTCAATTCCTACCGCCGCTTCGTTCCGGGTTCCTGGGCACCGACGGCCGTCGTGTGGGGCGAGGACAACCGAACCTGCGGGTTCCGGGTCATCGGCCAGGGCCCGGGGCGACGCATCGAGAACCGGATCCCCGGAGCCGATGTGAACCCCTACCTCGCCCTGGCCGCCACCATCGCCGCCGGCCTTTGGGGCATCGAGCACGAGCTCTCCTTGGAACCGGCGTTCGACGGCAACGCCTACACCTCGGGCGAAGTGGCGAGGATCCCGACGACGCTCGCCGAAACCATCGACGGCCTCGCGTCGAGCGAGGTGGCTGCCGAGGCCTTCGGTCCCGAGGTACACCACCACCTGCTCAACACGGCACGGCAGGAGTGGGCCGCTGCCAACCGGGTCGTCACCGACTGGGAGTTGGCCCGCAATTTCGAGCGGATCTGAGCTGAGGGGAGTCCTTGACGAACCGGGGGCTTCCTGCCACCATGGAGGGAGTCATGTACACGCCTTCGACCCCGGACCTCCTTCTTACCTGACGGCGAACGCCACATCGCGTTCGCCCGCAACCTCCTGAGCCCTTACGGCCAGGAGGTTTTTTGTTGGGCGAACGAGCCGTCCGGGCCACGCAGCGCGGCCCCGGTCCGAACGACCGGCACCACCAACCACCAGCACGAACACCTAGGAGCACCGATGAGCAGCGAACCGGACACGAACGGGCGAAGCGGGCACCACAACGGGTCCGGCCTCCGGCTGGACATGCCGTGCGACGTCTCCCCCATGCCCTTCGGTCTCTACCGCCCCTATCGGCCACTCACCCTGCCCGACCGGACCTGGCCGGACCGCGACATCTCCGTCGCCCCTCGCTGGGCCAGCGTCGACCTGCGGGACGGCAACCAGGCCCTGGTCGACCCGATGGATCCTGAACGGAAGCTGCGGCTGTTCCAGACGCTGGCGGACATCGGGTTCAAAGAGATCGAGGTGGGGTTCCCGTCGGCATCCCAGACCGACTACGACTTCCAGCGCCAGATCATCGACAACGGCCTGATTCCGGACGACGTGACCATCCAGGTGCTCGTGCAGTGCCGCGAGGAGTTGATCGAGCGCACCTTCGACTCCCTCGTCGGTGCCCCGCGTGCCATCGTTCACTTCTACAACTCGACGTCCGAGCTGCAGCGGCGGGTGGTCTTCGGCCTGGACCGGGCCGGGATCACCGACATCGCCGTGAACGCCGCCCGGTTGTGCAAGAAGTTCGAGTCCGGGCTGCCCGGGACCGACGTGGCCTACGAGTACTCGCCCGAGAGCTTCACGGGGACCGAGCCAGAGTTCGCCGTGCAGATCTGCGAGGCGGTGATGGAGGTGATCCAACCGACGCCGGAGCGACCGATCATCATCAACCTGCCCAACACGGTCGAGATGTACGGCCCGAACGTCTACGCCGACGTCATCGAGTGGTTCGGGCGGACCATCAAGCACCGCGATTCGATCATCCTGAGCGTGCATCCCCACAACGACCGGGGCACGGCGGTCGCCGCCGCCGAGCTGGCGGTCATGGCCGGGGCGGACCGGGTCGAGGGCACCCTGTTCGGCAACGGCGAGCGGACCGGCAACGTCGACGTGGTGACCCTGGCCATGAACCTCTTCTCCCAGGGCGTCGACCCAGCCCTCGACTTCAGCGACATCGACAAGGTGCGTCGGGTGGCCGAGTTCGCCACCCGCATGCCGGTCCACCCCCGGCACCCCTACGCCGGCGACCTGGTCTACACCGCCTTTTCCGGCTCCCACCAGGACGCCATCAAGAAGGGGTTCACCGCCCTCGGCGAGGACTACGAACACTGGGAGGTCCCGTACCTGCCCATCGATCCGAGCCACACCGGTCGGACCTACGAGGCCATCATCCAGGTGAACAGCCAGTCGGGCAAGGGCGGGGTGGCCTACGTGATGGACACCGAGCACGGGCTCGACCTCCCACGAAGCCTTCAGGTCGAGTTCTCCAAGGAGGTCCAGGCCGTGACCGAGGACACCGGCACGGTGATCCAGCCGGGCGAGATGTGGGACGTGTTCTCCCGGACCTACCTCCCCGACGACGCCGGCGTGCGACTGATCGGCAGTGAGGTCACCACCGGCGGCAACCGCACGACGGTCACCGCCCAGCTGCTGGTGGACGGCCAACCGCGGACGGTGATGGCCGAGGGCAACGGGCCGATCGACGCCCTGGTCACCGCGCTCCGCAGCGAGCTCGGCTTGGCGTTCGAGGTGAAGGACTACAACCAGCACGCCCTGACCGCCGGGAGCGGGGCGTCGGCTGTGGCCTACGTGGAGGCCGAAGGACCCGACGGCAGCACCTGGTGGGGCGTGGGCATGGACTCGAGCATCCTCGACGCGTCGCTCCACGCCGTCGTCAGTGCCGCCAACCGGACGCCCTCCGCCTCCTGACCGGCAGGACAGGCCGGGGGGATGCACGGTCGCCGGGATACCATGCTGGCACCACACGGCCCACCCAGGGGCGTGCCGGCCTCGAGATGGAGTCGACCCCGTGCCCACACCTGAGACTGTCGACATCGACGAGGCGACGGGACCGTCGGGCAACGGGGTCCGAGGTGCGCCCCCGGCGAGAGGGGTCGGCCTCCCGAACGATCCCATCGCCAGGCGTGACCGGTTCATCAACGAGGAGTTGGACAAGCTTCCCGACGACGTGCTGGTGGTCAACGTCGGATGCGGGGTGGTCCGCCGCTTCGAGCCGGTGGGTGCATCCCGCTACCTCGCCACCGACCTGAGGCAGCTCCCGAACGTCGACTTCGCCTCGGACGCATCGGCGCTGCCCATGGCCGACCAGTCGGTCGACGTCGTCCTCTCGCTCGAGCTTCTCGAGCACGTGCCGGACCCGAACAGCGTGCTGGCCGAGATCGCCCGCGTCCTGAAGCCCGGTGGAACGGTGATGGTGTCCGTCCCCTCGACCGTCCCTCGCCACGACGACAACGACTTTTGGCGCTTCACGGCCCAGGGTCTCCAGCAACTCGGCTCGACGGCATTCGACAACGGCCAGGTGCACGTGTTCGGGGGCACCTTCGAAGCGCTCGGCTGCCTCGCCGAGTACTACACGGCCCTGACCCTCCATGTGTTGCATCTGCCGAGTCGCCGGTTGCGCCGGGTGTTCCCCACGATGGGATTCTGGCTGGACCGGCACAATTCCTGGTCCTCGTCGCGCACCGCGCTCCACACGCTTGCCTTCGACCTGCTCTTCGTCGGCACCAAGCCGTAGGCCGAGCCAGACGAGGCCCGGGCTCGGCCTTAGAACCGGTTGAGTCGCCTGAAGATGCCCTTGGTCTGTTTGTACAGGTTCACGAATTCCTCGAACAGGAGGTCGTACTCCTCGGTCGTCGACCTCTCGGGGATGAAGGTCCGGCGCACCTCCACCATGGACGGAATCTGCTCCACGGTGATCGCCCCCAGAGCGAGGAGCGTGATCAGGGCGGCTCCGCGGACGTTGGCCAGTACGGGCTCGGCCACCTGGCGGATCTCCCGGTGGAGCACGTCGGCGTGGATCTGGGCCCACTGGTCCGAATTCGCCCCACCGCCGATGAAGGCCAGCGAGTCGAGCCCCCGGCCGGCGAACTTCTCGACCGCATCGAGCAGCCAGCGCGAGTTGAACGCCACGCCCTCGTAGACCGCCCGCACCATCTGGTCCCGCGTCGTGGCCAGCGAGAGGTTGTGGAACCCGCCCCTGATGGTGTGGTCGTCGACCGGTGACCGCTCGCCGTTGAGCCACGGGGTAAACAGCACGCGACCGCTCCCGGGGGGCACGCGGTCCACGATGGCGTCGAGGGCGTCGAGGTCCTCGCCGAAACCGAGGTTGTCGCGCAGGAAGGTCAGGCAGGCACCCGCGGTCTCGTGCTCGTCCGCGATGAGGTACTTGCCGGCGAGCGCCGCCGGTATCGACGCCACGTTGCTGGTCGGCGCCGTCTTCTTGAACGGCACGTGGCCGGAGATCCACGACGACGTGCCGATGTAGAGGTGGGCGGCGAAGTCGGCGACCGCCCCCGAACCGAAGACGGCCGAGTGGACGTCGCCCGAGCCCACCACCACCGGGAGGCCCGCCGGCACACCGAGCTCGCCGGCCGCCTCCGGGGTGACCTCGCCGAGGATGGTTCCCGGCGGGACGAGGTCGGGAAGCTTGGATCGCTCCAATCCGGTGAGGTCGAGGAGCCTCTGGTCGTAGGTCACCCGGTCGATGTCCCGGTTGTCGGTGACCCAGTGGGCGGCGATCGTGTCGAACGAGGCGGACCGACGACCCGTCAGGCGCAGATTGAGATAGTCCACCGGCTCGAGGAACACCTCGGTCCGGCGGTAGACGTCGGGGAAGGCGTCGCGGATGAACAGGATGTGGGAGACCGGGTCCTTGCCCGACAGGCCGGGCGCCCCTCCGGTCACCTGCACCCAGCGCAGGATCTTGCGCGGGTCGTAGCCCAGAACGTTGACCGGTCCTCCGGCCACACGACGGATCGCCCGGTTTCCCCTGGAGTCCATCCAGATCACCGCCCGCATCAGCGGCCGGTCGTCGGGACCGACGGCCACGGTGCCCGACCACTGGGCGGTGCAGCCCACCCCGATCAGCTGATGGGGTGCGAGGGCGGCCTGCCCGAGGGCGCGCTGGGCGGCCCTGCAGATGGCCGACCACCACTCCCCGGGGTCCTGCTCCGCGCCGCCTCCGTCGAGGAGGTGGAGGGCCACTGGCTCGTGGGCGTGGGCGACGACCCTCCCGCTGGTCGACACCACCGCCACCTTCGGTCCGCCGGTGCCCAGGTCGACGGCCAGCACGGCCCGGTCGTGCCCACCGCCTTCACCCTGCGGGCTCACGCTCTGGTCACCCAGATCCGGGCCTCCCGGGTCGACTCCCCGTCGTCCAGTGACAGGAGCGTCCCCTCGCCTGCGCCCTCCGGCCGCGTAGCGACGATCGTGCGGGCCAGTACCTCGCGGCCGATGAGCTCGAACATCGGGGCGAGGTCGTCGAGCCCGACCACGTGCAGGTTGATCCAGTCCGAGACCTCGAGGCCCATCGCCTTGCGGAGGTCCTGGACGTGGCGGATCGCCTCGCGGGCCAGCCCCCGACGCCGGAGCTCGCCGTCGAGGGCCAGATCGAGCGCCACCACCTCGGCCCCGTCGCGCGAAACGGCGAAGCCGGGCTGGCCCTGGACCCTGAGCTCGACCTCGTCGCCACTCAGCTCGACGGGCCCGTCCTCGGTCTCGACGACGACGGGCTGTCCGGCGGCCAGCCGGGCGGCGGCGGCGGCACCGTCCACCGAGGCCATCGCCGCCCTGAGCTGTTGGACCTTGGCGCCGAGACGCGGGCCGAGCAGTTTGAAATTGGGGACGAGCTCGTAGGCCAGCACGTCGCCGAGCTCGTCGATGGCCTCGACCAGGTCGACGTTGAGCTCGTCCTCCACGATGCCGGCCGGTGGGCTCGGGCTTCCCGGCGGGAGATAGACGAGGGCCCGGGCCAACGGTTGGCGGACCCTCATCCCCGCCTCGGATCGGGCCGCCCGGCCGAGCGAGGAGAGCCGACGGGCCAGGGCCATGCTGGCCTCGAGGGAGGGGTCGACCGCGGAGGGACGGAGCAGTGGCCAATCGGTCAGGTGCACGGACTCGTCCTCGGCGGCGCCGGTGAGGTCACACCACATCCGGTCGGCCACGAAGGGGCACACGGGGGCCAGCAGCCGGGCGATGGTCACCAGCACGTCGTGCAGGGTGGACTGGGCCGCCAGGGAATCGCTCGGAACGGCGTCGGGATCGGTGCGCCAGAAGCGCCGGCGACTGCGGCGGACATACCAGTTGGAGGTGTCGTCGATCAGCTCGGCGATGGCCGTGGCCGCCGGGAACGGCTCATAGTCGTCGAGGGAGCCGGTCACGACTTCGATGGTGGCGGCGAGCCGCGACAGCATCCAGCGGTCGAGGACCGGTCGGTCGGCCGGTTGGGGGATGGACGGATCCCCGGGGTCGAACCCGTTGAGCGAGGCATAGGTGGTGAAGAACGACCAGGTGTTCCACAGGGTGAGGAGGCTCTCCCGCATGGCGGCGTCGATCACGTCGAAGCTCACCCGTGTCGGCGTCCACGGGGAGCCCTGGGAGAACATCCACCACCGGAGCGGGTCCGCCCCCCGGGTGGAGAGGATCTCCCACGGGTCGATGACATTGCCGATGCTCTTGGACATCTTGCGGCCGTCGGCATCCACGATGTGGCCGAGGCACAGCACGTTGCGGTACGGGGTGGTGCCGCGCACCAGCGTGTTGACCGCCAGCAGCGAGTAGAACCACCCTCGGGTCTGGTCGATGGCCTCGCAGATGAAGTCGGCCGGGTAGACGAACCGATCCGCCGAGCCCTCGGCCACCGGGTATCCCCACTGGGCCGACGGCATGGACCCCGAGTCGAACCATGCGTCGATCACCGGCTCGACCCGCCTCATCTCCGCGTGGCCGGGGGGGCACTCGGCACACGGGAAGCTGACGGCATCGATGCTCGGACGGTGGGGGTCGACGCCGGACACGTCCCGACCGACGGCCTCGGACAGCTCGGCCAGCGAACCGATGCAGCGGAGGTGGCCCTCGTCGCACCGCCAGATGGGCAGCGGCGTCCCCCAGAACCGGTCGCGGGAGAGGGCCCAGTCGACGTTGTTCGACAACCACTCCCCCATCCGGCCATCACGGATGTGTTCGGGGTGCCACCCGATCGTCTGGTTCTGCGCCACCAGCTCGGACTTACGGGAGGAGGTCCGCACGTACCAGCTGGGCTTCCCCCAGTAGATGAGGGGCGTGCCGCACCGCCAGCAGTGCGGGTAGGGGTGGGAGTACGGGTGGCGGCGCAAGAGGATGCCCGCCGCGTCGAGCCGGTCGTCGATCTCGGTGTTGGCGTCCCTCACCGCCCGGCCCTCCAGCCAGGCGATGGCGGCAGTGAACCTCCCGTCCGGTCCGACCGGGTTGAGGGTGGGAAGGCCGTGTTCCCGCCCGACCTGACGGTCCACCTCGCCGAACGCCGGCGCCAGATGGACGATGCCCGTCCCTTCGTCGGCCTCGACGAACTCGCCGGGCACCACCCGCCAGCCCTCCCGGCCAGCGTCGGCCGGACCCGGGGCCACGTCGTCGAACGGCCGCCGGTAGCGCAGGCCCACCAGATCACGACCCACCACGCGACGGTCGGCCACCGCCCCCTCGCCCAACACCTCGCCGACCAGGTCGTCGGCCACGACGAGGTCGCCGACCACCGCGTAGGACAGCTCCGGTCCCACGGCCGCCCCGGTGTTGGACACGAGGGTCCACGGGGTCGTGGTCCAGGCGACGAGGGACAGTCCGGTCAACGTCGGCCGTCCGAGCAGCGTCCGCAGACGCTCGGCTGGCTCACCCTCGTCGGTCAGCGGTAAGAGCACGAAGGCCGACTCGTCGACCACGTCGCGGTAGACGTCCGGCTGTCCCAACTCGTGGCTGGACAGCGCCGTCCCGCAGCGGGGGCAGTAGGGCACCACCTTGATGTCCTCGTAGAGCAGCTGCTGGTCCCAGAGGTTCTTCAGGTTCCACCACACCGCCTCCACGTACTCGGGTGAAAGCGTCCAGTAGGCGTCGTCGATGTCGATCCAGTAGCCGATCCGGTCGGTCAGGCTCTTCCACTCGTCGACGTAGTTGCGCACGGACTCGGCGCACAGCCGGGTGAACTCGGCGATGCCCACCTCGTCCTCGATCTGGCGTTTGGCTGTGAGGCCCAACTGCTTCTCGACCTCGACCTCGACGGGAAGGCCGTGCGTGTCCCAACCGGCCTTGCGGGGCACCGAGTAGCCGCGCATCGTCCGGTACCGGCAGAACAGGTCCTTGTAGACCCGCGCCCAGACATGGTGCAGACCGGGCCTGCCGTTGGCGGTCGGCGGTCCTTCGTAGAACACCCACGGCTCGGACCCGGCCCGCAACTCGACCGACCGCTCGAACACGCGGTGCTCCGACCAGCGGGCGAGCTCCTCGGCTTCGATGGCGGTGAAATCGGCGTCGGTGGGGACCGGGGGGAACAACGGGTGCTTCCTCTCGAAGGGGCTGGCGGCCGGAGCGACCGATACTACGGGCGTTGAGAGTGAGACAATTGACCCGTGCCCGAACTTCCCGAGGTCCAGAGCCTGGTCACCGGACTCGACGAGCTCCTCGGGGGCCTGCGGATCGTCCGGCTGGAACTGGCGTCGTTCTCGGCCCTGAAGACCGTGGAGCCGGCCATCGGGGAGCTCGAGGGCCAGGTGGTCTCCGAGGTCAGGCGACTGGGCAAGTTCATCTGCATCAACGCCGGCAGCCTGTGGCTGGTCGTCCACCTGGCCCGGGGGGGATGGATCACCTGGTACCGCCAGGTCCCTGCGGCCACCGCCCGCCCGAGCCGCAGCAAGATCGCCCTCCGGGGGAGGCTGGAGGACGGGAGCGGGTTCGACATCACCGAGATGGGCACCGAGAAGCGCCTCGCGCTGTGGGTGGTGCACGCCCCCACCGAGGTCGAGGCGGTTCAGTCCCTCGGCGTGGACCCGCTCAGTCCCGAGTTCACCGTCGCCAAGCTGGGCGAGCTCCTCGGGTCCGCCACGGCCACCCTGAAGACGGCGCTGACGACCCAGTCCCTGATCGCCGGTGTGGGCAACGCCTACTCCGACGAGGCCCTCCACCGGGCCCGGCTCTCGCCGTTCAAGAAATCCTCCAGCCTCGATCCCGAAGAGCTGGGCCGCCTGCATGCCGCTCTGGTCGGGGTGCTCGCCGATGCGGTGCAACGCACCTCGGACATGGGACTGACCGAGCTCAAGGGGGACAAGAAACAGGCCATGGCGGTCCACGGCCGGGCCGGGGAGCCGTGCCCGGTGTGCGGCGCAACCGTCCGGCAGGTCTCCTACGCCACCCGATCGATGGAGTACTGCCCCACCTGCCAGACCGGGGGCAAGATCCTCGCCGACCGTCGGCTGTCGCGTCTGCTCAAGTGAACCCCGTCACCATCACCGAGGATCCGCGGAGCGGGGACCGGAGGGGTGTCCAGGCCCGGCCGCCCACCGGGAACGACCCCCCGGTCGGTCTGGAACACTGAGGTCATGTCGGACCTCCTGACGCTCCGAGGCCGGTTCGTCCATCTCATGCCCATGGGGACGGACCACGTCGACGATCTGGTGGCGGCCGCCACCCGGGACCGGTCGACCTTTCAGTTGACGCCGGTCCCCTCGAGTCGAGCCAGCATGGCCACCTACGTGTCCCGCGCCATCGAACGGCGCCGGTCGGGGGTGCACGTGCCATTCGTCACGTTCAGCGTGGCTCTGCAGCGGATCGTGGGCTCGACCCGGTTCTACGACCTCGAGACCTGGGACTGGCCCGCCGAGCCGGCAGGCACGGCGCCGCTGCAGCGGCACGATCGCCCCGACGTGGCGTCCATCGGCTATACGTGGCTCGATCCCGAGGTGCAGCGGAGCCCGGTCAACACCGAGGCCAAGCTCCTGATGATGGACCACACGTTCGACCGGTGGCAGGTCTGGGCGGTGCGCATCCAGACCGATGCCCGCAACAGGCGGTCGAGGGCAGCCATCGAGCGGTTGGGCCTCAGCCTCGACGGCGTGCTCCGAGCGGACAAGCCGGGGGCGGACGGCACGGTCCGTGACTCGGCCGTCTACTCACTGCTGGCCGACGAGTGGCCAACACACCGGGAGCGTCTCGCGGCGCGCCTGGCCCGCTGACCGTGCCGTCGGGCCCGTTCCAGACGTGCGGAGACCCATCGGACGCGGCTGGCCGGCGTCGTCTGCCAGAATCGTCCCCGTGTACATCTCCGCCAAGGTCGACTATGCCGTGCGGGCCCTCTGCACCCTGGCGGATGCCGGTGACCGCCCGGTGACCGCCGAGTCCCTCGCCCAGTCACAGAACCTGCCGGCCAAATTCCTCGAGAGCATCCTGAACGACATGCGGCGCGCCGGGTTGCTCCTCAGTCAACGCGGTGCCGACGGGGGCTACCGGTTGTCGAGGCCCGCCTCGGCCATCACCGTCGCCGACGTGATCCGTCCCCTTGACGGGCCGTTGGCTGAGGTCAGGGGCCTGCGGCCGGAGGCGGCCAACTATGAGGGGTCGGCCGAGCACCTCCAGAACGTGTGGATCGCCGTGCGGGCCAGCCTCCGGTCGGTGTTGGAACAGGTGTCGATCGCCGACATCGTGGCCGGTGAGCTGCCCGACACGGTCCAGGCCCTCACTACCGACCCCGACGCCTGGCTGCCGCACTGACGAGGACGGCGGCCGCGCCGGGGAGGGCGACCCCATCCTCGCTGCCGGTTCGGTCGCGATGGCGACAGTAGGCGGCTTCAGAAACTCAGATGGGCGGTGGAGGCAGGCCCCGGCGCCCCCACCGGCGGAACGGACGCGGGATCACCTTCGCGTCGGTGGCGGCCCGCCGGGCCCTCGAGGCCGTCGAGATGGCGGACCCGCCGGAACGACCGTGGCCAGAGGTGGCGACTCACGACAACGTTGAACTCGGAGGCGACGACCGTGATCATGGCGGCGAGCGCCAGCCACCAGATGAGGCCGAGAACGGTGGCGAAGGTCCCGTAGAGGTTGGAGAGATGACGGAGTTGGTGGTCGACCAGCTGGGCGCCGCCGAACTGCAACAGGGTCCATCCCAGTCCGGCGACCACGGCCCCGGGCCACATCCCAGCCTTGGCGTGGCGGATCACGATCACGACGGTGAAACCGCCCCAGAACATGAGGACGTTGACAACGAGCGAGCCGAGGAGTCCGACCCACGGGGATCCAGGGCCGAGCTGGCCGGCCACACCGAGACCGGTCAAGGCGCCCCCGGCGATGAAGCCGACGCCCAGCACCACCAGGAACCCGGTCGCACGCGGGATCCAGTGCCAGAAGTCGGGCAGCTCGTCACGGTCGACGCCCCACACCACCGCCATCATCACCTGGGCGCTCCGGCTCAGCTTCATGCTCCCGTAGGACAGCCACACCAGCCCGACCACCAGCGCCACGGTGTTGGTGGTGGTGAGCTCGTGGACGTTGGCCTTGAGATCGGGACCGAGCACGGGGAACTGGCGGACGGCGGAATCGACCACGTCGGCCTGGAGGGACGGATGGCCGTGCAGCACAATGTCCACCAGGGTCAACAACACCAACAGCAGGGGGAAGACCGCCAGGAACGCCTCGTGAGAGAGCTGGCCGGTCAGTCGGCCGGCCTGGTCGTCGGAGTACTTGCGGACCACGGCGAACGGGACGGCGGTGAGGCGGTGGCGCTGCTGGCGTTCGTCGACCCCGTCGACCAGGCGGCCGGTGCCGTCGGCCACCCGCCGCCAGAGCCGACCGGCCGCGCCGAAGGTCCCGGAGGTCCGGTCAGCCACCGAGGAGGCCCACGCGTCCGTGTTCGCCGAACTCGGCTCGGAGGCGGGTGCGTCCGGCATCGGTCAGCAGCCCGTAGCGGATCTCCCGGCCTCGCGTGGCCGGGAGATCGGTCGGGAGCGAGGTCCGACCGGTGGGCCCGAGGCGGTGGAACACCGGATCCGGGCCGCGCCACCAGCCCTCCAACCGGAGCGGGTCCTTCCTCACCTTGCCGGTGGCCGTCTGGGGCAGTGCCCTGGTGAGGCGGACGAAGGCCGGGACCCACTTGGTGCCGAGATCCGGCTGGGAGGCCAGGAATGACCCGAAGTCCTGCGGGTCGAAGTCCCGGCCCTCCAGTAGCTCGAGTGCGGCCATCACCTGGTCACCCGAGCGGATGTCGGGTACCGAGTAGACGGCCACCCCGGCAACGTCGGGATGGCGCACCAGTATCCGCTCGATGGGCCCGGCGGTCAGGTTCTCCGAGTCGACCCGCATCCAGTCGCCACGGCGGCCGGCGAAGTAGAAGAACCCGTCGGCGTCTCGGTAGGCCAGGTCCCCGGTCCAGTACCAGCCGTTCCTCGTCCGTGCCTCGGTGGCGGCCTCGTCGCCGTAGTACCCCTCGAACCGGCCCGGTCCCGACCGGTTCACGATCTCGCCGACGGCCCGGTCACCGTTGACCAGGCGGCCGTCCTCGTCGAAGACGGCCGGCGGGCACTCCACCATGGTGTCGGGGTCCACGATGGCGACGTCGTCCACCGGCCGGCCGAGCGATCCGACCGGGGTGTCCGGGGTCCGGCTGATGGCCACCCCTCCCTCGCTCGAGCCGTAGCCTTCGGTCAGCACACAGCCGAAGCGTCGTTCGAAGGCGGCCTGGTCGGCGATCGAAGCCTCCGTCCCGAACCCGCGTCGAAGGGTCGTGGTGGCGTCGTCCGGCTGTTCGGGGGTGGCCAGCACGTAGGCCAGGGCCTTGCCCACGTAGGTGAACGTGGTCACCCCGTACCTCCTGACGTCCGCCACGAATCCGGACGCGCTGAAACGGCGGGCCAGGACCACGGTGGCCCCCACCACCAGGGACGGCCCCCACAGGACCATGAGGGCATTGCCGTGGAACAGGGGCATCGAGCAGTAGGCGACGTCGTCCCGCTCGTAGCCGTAGGCCGGCGCGGATCGGAGGGCGATGGAAGCCAGGCGACCCTGGGTGCACCGCACGGCCTTCGGAGCCCCCGTGGTCCCCGACGTGAACAACAGGAGATGGAGGGAGTCCGGGGTCGGCGCGCACTGCGCCGCCAGCTGTCGCGGGTCGGCGCCACGGTGGGACCCGAGCAGGCGCTCCATGTCGGGCCCGTCCACCTCGACGACCCGGTCGGCCGGAAGGCCGAAGGACAGACCGTCCAACAGGCGGGACCCCTCTGCGTCGGTGACCACGACGTCACAGTCGGTGCGGAGGATGTCGGCGGCCAGGGCGTCGCCTCTCCGGGTCGGGTTGATGCCGACCACCACCGCACCGGCCAGGGCGGCGGCACCGAGCCAGTAGACGTACTCGGGGACGTTGCCGAGCAGGACGCCGACATGGGGAGGTCTCGGGCCCGCCCAGCCGCGCAGCAGGGAGGCGCGCTCGGCGCTGGCCGCGACCACCTGGCGCCAGGACCACACCTCCCCCTCGAACCGGAGGCCCGGATGCTCGTCGTCCGACCTCGCCAGCAACAGCTCCGCCACGCTCGTCGTCGGGGCACCGGCATGGTCGGGGCTCAAGCCGGTGTCCCCACCAACAGGCTCTGGACGGCACGACCGACGCGCCCGTGCCGATCCCACAGCTCGGATTCGGCGGCGCCGATGCCCGGCGTACCGAAGCGGGTCCGGGCACGGAGACAGACCCATTCGCCCAGTGGTGGTCGGTGGACGGACACCGTGAGGTCCGGGTTGACGAAGATGCTCGTCCCGAACGGCAGTTCGGCACTGACCCCGTTGCCGAAGTCGGCGGCGGCCGCCGCCCGCTGCCAGGGAGTGACCTCCTCGCCGAGCATCACCGGGCAGCGCAGCCGGAACCACACCGTGGCCGGTCCCGGCCCGTCGAACCGGCCTGAGACGAACCGCATCTCCATGCCGCCGTTGTGGAAGGCGAGGTAGCCCTGAGGATCCTGCGGATGGGTCGCCCCGTGCTCGGGCGGTGGGGGGGCCGTGTCCTCGGCCACCGTCGGCTCTGCCGTCTGGTCGGCATCCGCAGTGCGGATGCGCAGTGCCCGCGACCATGCCACTTCGGTCCCACCGGCCGCCACCACCGTGTCGACGAGCTGGACCCTCCGGCCCGGCCGGGACAGTCTCGACGTCACGAGGAGGGGCGCCACCGGGACCGGCCTGAGCAGTTCGAGGCTGATGCGGACCAACTGGAGCCCGTCGTCGCCGGACAGGGACTCGACGGAGTCCGCCACCAGGGCCGCCACCGGACCCCCGTGCAGGGCATCACGGCTCCAGGGACCCCTGGCCCGATCGGTGGGCACCGACCGGTCGCCATCGCGCACGAACAGGGCGTCGGCGTCTCCGGCCCCGCTGGCGAGAGGTGTCATGGTCCTCGACGCTACGGGCCCGCCGGCGATCGTGCCAAGGGCGCCGCCGGCCGCCTACCATCGGAGCGACCAAGGCATCTCCGCCCGCGGGCCGGTGCCGCACCATTCAGCGAACACGAGGAGTGCGATGGGAACGGGCACGGCACAGATCGACATCAACGGCGCGGCGGACGACGTCTGGGCACTGGTCGGCGACTTCGGCGGCATCGCCGAATGGATGCCCGGCGTCGAGTCGTGCCGGGTGGAGGGCGAGGACCGGATCCTCGAGACCATGGGGATGACCATCACCGAGAGACTGGTGGCCAAGGACGATGCGGCCCGTGCCATCACCTACTCGGTTGTGGACGGTGCACCCGTCGATTCCCACCGGGCCGTCATCACCGTGACCCCGGCCGGCGACACATCGCACGTCACCTGGGAGGTCGATGCGACCCCCGACGAGATCGCCGAATTCATGACCACCGTCTACCAGGGGAGTCTCGACCAGTTGAAGAAGCACATCGAGGGATGAGCGGACCGGGCGCGCCGTCGACCGGACCCCGGGGGCGGTTCTCCTACGAGGCGCGTGCCACGTCGGTGGCCCCGGTGGACGCGGTGTGGCCGCTCATCGGCGAGGCCCACCGCTGGAAAGAGTGGTCGTTCCTCGATCGCACCGACCTGGTCAGGGTCGGGACCCCCCTGCCCAACGGGGTCGGGGCGGTGCGCCGCTTCACCAACCACGGGGTCGGCTCACGGGAGGAGGTGGTCGTGTGGGACCCGCCCCATCACCTCGGCTACGCGATCCTGTCGGGATTCCCGGTCCGTCACTACCGGGCCGATGTCGTGCTGAGCCCGGACGGCCCCGACGGGACGGGAACCCTGATCAGCTGGTCGGGAACGTTCGACGAGAAGGTCCCCGGCACCGGTCGGATCCTCGAGCGGGTGCTTGACAAGCTGATGAACCGGTTCGCCACCGAACTCGCCACCTACGCTGACGGCCGCCACGCAGCCGACGCGCCCGCCTAGTCCCCCTGACGCAGGCGGCGCGCCCGGGTCTGGACCTCCTGGCTGGCACGCTCGGTGTCGACGGTCAGGCACCGGCCGGCCTCGACCACCCGGGTGCCGGCCACCCAGACATCGGTGACCAGTCGGCTGGAGGCCGACCAGACGAGATGCTCGACGAGTTGGGCGTCGTCGAGCAGGGGGACGAAGCCGGGGTCGTCGAGCCTGACGGCCATCATGTCCGCCTTGCTGCCGGGGGCGAGGACTCCGAGATCGGGACGGTCGATGGCCAGACCGGCGCCCCGGGTGGCCAGGTCGAGCGCGGAGGCCGACGGCAGCGCCGCGGCGTCGTGCTCCCTGATCCGGGCGAGCATGGCCGCCAGGCGAATCTCCTCCCACAGGTCGAGGTCGTTGTTGGACGCCGGCCCGTCGGTGCCGAGGCCGACCCTGATCCCACCGGCCAACAGGGCGACCAGCGGTGCGACGCCGGAGGCCAACTTGGCGTTGCTCTGCGGGCAGTGGGCGACCGCCACGTCATGGTCGCGGTAGACGGCGAGATCCTGGTCGGAAAGCCAGATGCTGTGGGCGGCCAGCACCCGTCCGCCGAATACACCGGCGCGGGCCAGCACCACGGGGGTCGAATCCCCGTGCTCGTCGGCGAAACGGGCGCACTCCTCGGCCGTCTCGGCCAGGTGGATGTGGAACAGGGCGCCGAGCTCCCTGGCCCGGGAGGCGATGTCAGCCAGTACGGGGACGGGGACGGTGTAGGCCGCGTGCGGGGCGAAGCCGACCTCGATCCGGCCGCCCTCGTCGTTCCGTCGCCGGTGGAAGTCGGCGATCTGCTCGGTGCGCCGGTCCCACCACGACTCGTCCGACGGAAGGCCGGGCAGCTGGAGGACACCGGGGGTCACCAGCGCCCGCGAGCCGGCCGCCACCACGGCGTCGGCCACCGCATCCTCGAAGAAGTAGGCCTCACAGGTTGTGGTCACCCCGAAGCACAGCAGCTCGGCGGCGGCCAGAGTCATCCCCCAGTACACGTCCTCCTCGGTGAGCCGCGCCTCGCGGGGCCACAGGACCTCGTGCAACCAACGGTGGAGGGCCAGGTTCTCACCCGTGCCCCTGAACAGCGTCATCGGGGAATGGCAGTGGACGTTGACCAGTCCGGGCAGGAGTGCCCCTCGGACCCGGACCTCCCGCACCCCGGCGTCCGACCTCCCCGATCCGGTGGATCCCACATGGGTCACGGCATCCCCGGAGACCTCCACGACTCCGGGTCGCACCACCATCCCGGGCCGGTCGCACGGGACGACCAGGTCGGCCGTGTAGCGCACCAGGCCCACCGGTGACCCCGACCCCTCCCCCCGATCTCCGGGCGCACCCGGTGGCGGGCCGCCCATCAGCGCGGCGCTGGTGGCGGGGTGCCGTCGGTGGCCGACTCCTCGGCCTCGATGGCCGCCAGCTCCTCGATCCGGGCCACGTGGCGGCCCCCGTCGAATCCCGTGGCCAGGAAGACGTCGACGATGTCGAGAGCCAACTCCGTGGCGACCACCCGGGCCCCGAGCGAGAGGACGTTGGCGTCGTTGTGGCGTCGGGCGAACCGGGCCGTGTACTCGTCGTGGCACAACGCCGCCCTGGCCCCGTGGACCTTGTTGGCGGCGATGGCCTCGCCCTGGCCGCTCCCACCGATGACGATGCCGAGCCGGCCCTGGCCCCGGACCACCCGTCGGGCCACGTCGGCACAGATCGGCGGGTAGTCCACGGGCTCGGTGGAGAACGTCCCGATGTCCTCCACCTCGTGACCGGCGTCGGTGAGGTGTCCGATGACGGAACCCTTCAGGACGAATCCGGCATGGTCCGAGCCGATCACCAAGCGCATGGGAACACCCTAGGCAGCCCTCAGTCGGCCCACACGAACCGGGACGCCCGTTCGGGCCGGACGTGGCCCTCGTCGACGAACCCTCGGGCCGCCCGAGCCAGGGCGGCGACGGCGGGACGTGACGGGTAACCGAGCTCGGCCCGGGCCGCTGGTCGCTGAAGGACAGGTGGGTCGTCGACATCCGGCCGCCTCGAGCGGGACGGTGGACTGGCGATGGAGCAGGCGACCCTCCACCAGGCCCGAGAGCTGGGCGGCGACGAGTGCCATACGACCCGGGAACTGTCGGGTCGGTGCGGGGAGGTCGGTGATCTCGGCGAGGGTGGAGAGCACGTCCCTCAAGAGCAGGTTCTCCCCGCCCGGATGTAGCTGCGGCCGGTCAGACCACGCTCCGCGGCCAACAGGTACCCGTGGGCCACGTCGATCCACGTCGACGATGTTCAAGGTGGTGTCGACGAACCCCGGAACCGGCCGTTTCAGAAGTGCGAGCACGGTTCGGCCGGTGGGCGTCGGGGCGCGGGGTGGTTGGGTCAGATATGACCGGGGTCGGTCGTGATCAGCTCTCGAACCTCACCACGCCGCGCACGTTGGTCCCGGCGGCGAGGTCGTCATAGCCGTTCTGGACTTGGTCGAGGGTGTACTCCTGGGTGATCAGACCGTCGATCTCGAGCAGGCCGGCCTCGTAGAGCCGGAGCAGGTTGGGGATCTGCACCCGGGGGCTGCACGAGCCGAACACCGTGCCGAGCAGTGACTGGTTGAACATGGCGAAGTTGAACAGGTTGAGGTTCACCTGGTCCTGGTTGAACGGCGCGATGGCCGTGGTCACCACCCGCCCGTCCTTGGAGGCGAGCGCCAGGGCGGGGGCCACGAGGTCCCCGGTGAGCACCCCCGGCGTCAGGATGACCACGTCGGCCATCCGTCCCTCGGTCAGCTCCGGCAGCAGCAGATTGGCCTCGAGGATGGACGCCGCGCCGTGGGTGGCGCCGATCTGCTTGGCCTTCTCCACCTTGAAGGGAACAGGGTCGACCGCGATGATCTGGCGGGCACCGGCCAACCGCGCCCCCTGGAGGGCACCGGAGCCGACGCCACCGCAACCCACCACCACGACGGTCTCCCCCGGCCTCACCTTGGCCCGGTCCACGGCCGAGCCGAACCCGGTCGAGATCCCGCAACTGATCAGTGCGGCGGCCTTCAAGGACACAGTCGGGTCCACCTTGACCAGTGAGGCCTCATTGGCCAGCACCGACTCGGAGAACGTGCCCAGCTGGGTCATCCGGTTCACCGTCTGGCCGTCGAGGTGGTAGCGCCACTGGCCGTCGCTCATCATCGGACCGGCCAGGATCGTCATCCCCAGGTCGCACAGGTACTGACGGCCCGACGCGCACCAAAAGCAGCGGCCACACGCCGGGATGAACGAGGCGGCCACGTGGTCGCCCACGGCCAGCGTCTCCACACCGGGACCCACCTCGGCCACCACACCGGCGCCCTCGTGCCCACCGATCATCGGGAACATCGAATCGACGCCGAACACCGAGAGGACCTCCGCAGGGGCGCTCATGTCACCGGTCCGGAGGTGCTCGTCCGAGTGGCACATGCCGGCGTAGGCCATCTGGACCACCACCTCGTGGGGTCCCGGCGGGTCGATGTCCACCTCTTCGACCTTCCAGGGCTCGTTGAGACCGGAACAGACGGCGACGCGTGTCTTCATGCGGGTTGGTCCTCCCCTTGGTCAGGACACCCGACGGGTGCCCGATCGCTGTCTTCCCAGCATCGCGCCACCGGCGGCGGCCGCGTCGAGCCAATCGATGCCGCCCCTGCCTGCTCATCGGCCCATCCGACCCTCCTCGAATCCGGTGGCGAGCAGCCGGAACGCACGATCCACCTCCGAGGACAGGTCCTCGGTGCCGTCGGCGACCCAGTGGTTGAAGCCGGCCACCGCCGCCCCCAGCGCGGCCCGGGCCACCGTCTGGGGGCCCAGGTCGTGAGCCGATGCTCCGATCCTCCCGGCCACGAAGTGGGCCACCACGTCGCACCACTCGCCGTTGCGCACCGCCGAGTGGGCGACGAGCGTGGGGACCGTACTGATCAGGCTGATCCGGATCCGGAGTTCCTCGAGCTCGGGAGCACTGAACCGGTTGGTGGCCACCACCGCTCGCCGGAGCACGTCCATCATCGGCTCGTCGGTCGGCGCACGCTGCAGCTGGTCCCGCAGCCGGACGAGCTCGGCGTCGAACTCCCCCCAGACCACATCCCGCTTCGAATCGAAGTACCGGAAGAAGGTCCGCCGGCTCACCCCGACCGCTGCTGCGATCTGGTCCACCGTGGTCTCGTCGTAGCCGTCGCGGTTGAACAGCTCGAGGGCCGCCCGGGCCACTTCCTGGCGGGTCGTGCTCGGTCGCCGGCCCCGGGCCACTTCGGCGGGACGGGCCTCCCCCGACGTCGGTGCGGCGCTCATCAGGCTTCCATTTTGACATCGAGTGCTATAAATTGGAACCTTCACCCACGTTCGAGGCGGGCCGCTCTGGTGGTCTGACAGCGTCCGGCCATCGCACCCAGGAAGACAGGAGCGCTCATGACCGTGACCCACTCGTCCCCCGCCGGCCCCGAACAGACCGTCGTCGACGGCGACGCCCAGCCGCAGACTGCACCGGAAACCGGCACCCCGGAGCACGGTGCCCTGATCGAGGAGGACCTGCTGGTCGAGGACGTGTCCATCGACGGCATGTGCGGCGTCTACTGAGCCCCACAGCCGACCCATGCCCCCCGAACCGTCCCGAGGGACGCCCGCGTTCGACGGGTCGCGACCCTGGACGCTCAATCCGCAGGTGTCCCTCCGCCCCGAGTCCTTCGGGGCACTGGCGTACCACTTCGGCACCCGACGACTCTCGTTCCTGAAGAGCCGCACGCTCCTGACCGTGGTCGAGAGCCTGGCTGATCAGCCCACGGGCCACGCCGCCTGCTCGGCCGCCGGGGTCACGGCGGCCGAGCTCGGCACCTACGAACGGGCGCTCGCCACACTGGCCCGATCGGGAATGATCTGCGAGCGTGAGGAGTCGTGACACTGGTCGGTGATCGTCCCGGCTCCTCCCCCGGGCGACTGGTCGACCGGTTCGAGCGCGGGTTGGACGCTCCGATCTGCCTCACCTGGGAACTGACCTACGCGTGCAACCTGGCCTGTGTGCACTGCCTCTCCAGCTCCGGCCGCCGCGATCCTGACGAGCTGACCACCGCCGAGTGCAAGGCGGTGATCGACGAGTTCGAGCGGATGCAGATCTTCTATGTGAACATCGGCGGCGGCGAGCCCACGATCCGCTCCGACTTCTGGGAGCTGGTGGACTACGCCAACGAGCACCACGTCGGGGTGAAGTTCTCGACCAACGGGTCCCGCATCTCCGACGAGGTGGCCGCTCGGTTGGCGGCCAGCGACTACGTGGACGTGCAGATCTCGCTCGACGGTGCCACCACGGCGGTCAACGACGCCGTGCGCGGTGAGGGTTCGTACGCCACCGCCATGACGGCCATGCAGCGGCTGTCCGATGCCGGCTTTCTCGGGTTCAAGCTCTCGGTGGTGGTCACCCGCCACAACGTCGGTCAGTTGGACGCGTTCAAGGCGATCGCCGACCGCCACGGTGCACAACTGCGGCTCACCAGACTCCGGCCGTCGGGTCGCGGCGCCGACGTCTGGGACGAGCTGCACCCGACGGCCGACCAGCAGCGGTCCCTGTACGACTGGCTCGTCGGCCACGGTGAGGACGTGCTCACCGGCGACTCGTTCTTCCACTTCGCTGGCTACGGCGAGTCGCTGCCCGGACTCAACCTCTGCGGGGCCGGGCGCGTGGTCTGCCTGGTCGACCCGGTCGGCGATGTTTACGCGTGCCCCTTCGCCATCCACGACGAGTTCCTGGCCGGCAATGTCCGCCACCCCGGCGGGTTCGCCCGTGTGTGGCGCGACTCGGAACTGTTCACCGAGCTCCGCCGACCCCAGAGTGCCGGAGCCTGCGGTTCGTGCGGGCACTACGACGCCTGCCGGGGAGGCTGCATGGCAGCCAAGTTCTTCACCGGGCTGCCGCTCGACGGGCCCGATCCCGAATGCGTCCTCGGTCACGGCGAGCACTCGTTGTCGTCCGGGGCGAGGGCTGCCGCTCCCCGGTCGTCGCCCGACCACTCGAGACGTCCCCGCTCGGGCGTCGACACGCCGTCCGGCGCGTCGGGTGGCGGGGTCGCCGGCAGCCGGGTGCCGATCGCGCTCCTCCCCCGCCGTCCCGACCGATCCTGCGACGAGAGTCCGCTCGCCGGTTTCGTTCCCGGCCCTCCGGTGCGCTGAACCGATGGATCGCCAGGCCCGGCCGTGACCCGGCTCGACACCGCGGCGTGGCCCGAACTGTCCCGACGGGCCGGCGCCCACGAGGTCCTCATCGTCCCCGTCGGCTCGACCGAGCAGCACGGTCCCCATCTCCCGGTGACCACCGACACCGACATCGCCCAGGCGGTCGCCGAGCGGGCGGCGGCGCGGTACGGCCGCCTGGTGGTCGCCCCACCGGTGGCCTACGGATCGAGCGGTGAGCACCAGGCGTTCGCCGGAACCCTGTCGATCGGGCAGGACGCCACCGAACTCCTCCTCGTGGAGCTGGGACGATCGGCCGTCATCCATTTCGTCGGGGTCGTCATGGTGTCGACGCACGGCGGCAACGCCCGCCCCCTGTCGAGGGCCATCGAGCAGCTCTCACGCGAAGGGCACCCGGTCGTGGCGTGGACACCCCGGTGGCGGGGTGATCTGCACGCCGGAAGGACCGAAACGTCGTTGATGCTGGCGATCGCTCCCGACCGGGTCCGAGCTGACCGGGCGGAACCGGGAGATCGACGCCCGATGACGGAGCTGTGGCCCCTCCTGGCCGAGGGGGGCATGCGCTCGGTGAGCGGGAACGGCGTCCTCGGCGATCCCACCGATGCCAGCGCCGAAGAGGGGTTCCGCCTCTTGGACCAGGCGGTCGGTGATCTGATGGGCACCGTCCGCCGGCTCCGGGACTCGACGACCGCCGGGATGGCGGGTTGAGCCGCGTCGCCGTGGTCACCGGGGCCGCCCGCGGGATCGGGGCGGCCACGGTGCTGGGCCTGGCGGAGGCGGGCTGGTCGGTGGTGGCGGTCGATCGGGCCGCCGATGACGAGCGACTCCCCTACGCCATGGGCAGCGAAGCCCAGCTGCGGGCCGTCGTGGAGTCGGCCCGGATCGTCGCTACGGGAGAGACGGCCGAGTCGGGCACGCCCGCTCGTATCGTCGCCCATGTGGCCGACACCACCGACGAGGCGGCGCTGGCCGGGGCGGTGGCGCTGGCCGAGGAGCACTTCGGTGGCCTCGACGCCATGGTGGCCGTGGCCGGGGTCATCGCCGGCGGCGTCCCGCTGTGGGAGATGCCGGCCGACCAGCTCGACGCCGTCCTGGGCGTCGACCTCGGCGGCCCGATCGCCGCGGCCCGGGTCGGCATCCCGGCGCTGCTGCGCCGGGATGCCCCCCGGCAGGGACGGTTCCTGGCCGTCGCGTCGGCTGCAGCCACGCGGGGGCTACCGCTGCTCGCCGCCTACGGGGCCGCCAAGGCCGGGGTCGCCGGACTGGTGAGGGGGCTCGGCGCGGAGCTGGCCGACACCGGGGTCACGGCCAACGCGGTCAGCCCGGGATCGACCGCCACCGCCGTCCTCGGGGAGAGTGCCCGGCTCTACGGACTGGCGGACGCCGGGGCGTTCGCCGATCAACAGCCCATCAAGCGACTGCTCGCCCCCGAGGAGGTGGCCGCGGCACTCGTCTGGCTCGCCGGACCCGAGAGCAGTGGGATCACCGGGGCCGTGATCCCCGTGGACGGCGGCCTGTCGTTGTGAGCCGGCTCCCCGAGGGGTTCGGGATCGAGCTCGACCGATCGGTGAGGACGTTCAGGGATGGACAGGTGCTGGTGGGCGGCCACCCGCCCCGCGTGGTCACGCTCACCCCCGCCGGGGCGGGGGCCCTGGCCACGCTGACCTCCGGGCCGGCCGTTCCGGTTGCAGCCCGCGACCTCGCGGGCCGGCTGGTGGCAGCGGGCATGGCCCATCCCCACTGGACAGGGGACAGGGGGCCGGGGGCCGGACAGAGGACGGTGACCATCGTCGTGCCCGCCCACGACCGCGTCGCCGAGCTCGACCGGTGTCTCGACTCTTTGACCTCCTCGTCCCCCGGGATTCCGGTCCTGGTCATCGACGACGCCTCGGCCGACTCCGGGTCGTTGGAGCGGGTGTGCGCACGCCACGGAGCCCGGGTCATCAAGCGAACGGTCCGCGGGGGCCCGGGAGCCGCCCGCAACGACGCGCTCCGGGTCGTGGACACCGAATTGATCGCCTTCGTGGACAGCGACTGCACCGTGACGTCCGGTTGGCTGACCGGATTGCTGCCCCTGTTCGCGGACCCGACCGTCGGGGCGGTCGCGCCGCGGATCCGTCCCCGGCATGGCACCTCTCCTCCCGCCGGGTCGACGCTCCGCAGCTATTCGGACAGCCGCTCCGCACTCGACATGGGGCCGGATCCGGGGGAGGTGGGTGCCGAGCGACAGGTGCGCTACGTGCCGACGGCCACCTTGGTGGTGAGGAGAACAGCCGTGCCGGGTGGCTTCGACCCGGACCTCATCATCGGTGAGGACGTGGACCTGGTCTGGCGATTGCTCGCCGCCGGGTGGCGCGTCCGCTACGAGCCCGCGGTGGTCGTCCACCATGGCGAACCACGCTCGTGGCCCGCGCTCATGGCCAGACGATTCCGCTACGGCACCTCGGCCGGTCCGCTGGCCCGCCGCCACGGCCGACGCCTGGCCCCCGTGGAACTCTGGCCGTGGCCGACGTTCGTGGCGGGAGCGCTCCTCGTTGGTCGCCCCCGGGTGGCCATCGTCGCACTGGTCGCCTCGACCGCCGCCATGGAGCGCCGGACCCGTGACCGTGGGATCCCGCTCGCCCAGGCGGCCAGGTGGAGCGCGGGCGGGGCGGGATGGACCCTGGTCGGGATCGGGCATGCCGCCACGATGCTGGCGGGACCGGCCGTCGCCGCGCTGGCCTTCCTCGGTCGCCGTGGGCGTCTGGCGTGCGCCCTTTTGGCCCTGACTCCCCCGGCTGTGGACTGGTGGCGCCGGAGGCCCCGCCTCGATCCGGTCCGCTGGACCGTGGCATCGTTGGCCGACGACCTGGCCTACGGCGCGGGTGTCTGGGCGGGGTGTTTCACCTCCGGGACGCTCGCCCCGCTCGTCCCGGTGGTCCACCTGACGAACTCGGCGAGCCGCTCTGCCCCTGATTCTTCGTCGCTCACAGCACTCGGCTGACCACTGAGGGAAGCAAGCGCGGGACGCGGTGCCCGTCGTGCCGGAGTTTTCCCCAATTTACACCCCGGTCCATGCTTGATATCACCGCGTTCTTGTGGAAAAGACACTCCGTCCGACCTGGGCATCTTTTTCGCAGATAGGTGGTATCTGATTTCAAGAATATGAAGGGTATTTACCCAGCTGAAAGGCACTCTTCTGATGCCGACACAGAAGAAAGTCGGCCAATGGGTATACTTGGCAAACAAGTCGATGCCGATCTGGTCCAAAGGATGCGAATCAGGACCATCTGAGCGCCGAGTTTCTTCGGTGAACGGCAGCGGCACGGTAGGGGCCGCCGCGCGGTCAGCCGTGCAGTTCGTGGCCCGATGGCCACCTGCCCATCGAACCGAGATTCCCGACCGTCGAGAAACGAGTGATGCACACACGAGGCAATCCTGGGCGTAACTAACACCGGCCGCACACCCTAGGGCGTGAAGCCAGGACGGACGATGCCTTCCCGCTCGCCGTCCGGGGACCGCATGCGAAGGCCGGAGCCCGCCAACACCGAGCAGAGGAAGGCGCCATCGCGCGCCCTACGAAGGGAGGTGCCATGCGGACCCGCATTGCACTCGTGGCGATCACACCGATCGCCGTCATCACCGTCAGTACCCTGGTCCAGGCTGCCACCGTGCAGTCCACCGGGGCCGAGCCGACCCCGTCATCGGGGAGAGCCCCCATTGCCAGTCCCCTCCCACCCGATCGACTGATCGCCTACCAGGGGGTCACCAAGCCGACATCGGACCCCGTGGATCAAAAGGTGCTGTTCGATCTCGGTGGAGCGCTGCTTGCGCACCCACCGACCACCACGACGGCCGCGGTCAAGGCCGTGCCGGCCGTGGCTCCCGCTCCGACCGTGGCTGCCGCTCCGGCCCCGGCTCCCGCACCGGCCATCACCGCGTCCACGGACACGGTGACCCCGGAGCAGCGTGCGGCATGGGAGCGGGTCGCCATGTGCGAAGAGGGAGGCAACTGGACGTCCGATGGGGGCCAGTTCAGCGGTGGACTGGGCATCACCCGGGCCAACTGGGCCGCCTACGGCGGGACCCAGTTCGCCCCCGAGGGGGCCGAGGCGACCGAGGATCAGCAGATCATGGTGGCCGAACGCATCGAGGCCTCACCCCCGGATCAGGACGGCTGCGCAGGCTGGTGAGCGCGGTGTCGATGGCTGCGCCATTGGACGACGCGACTCGCGAGACGAATCCCGGCCGGCTGCCAGTCGGCCGGGATCTTCGCGCCCACGGCGCCGACGCTGTGGGTTCGCTCACGGTTCGGGCGGTCGCGACTGCGGCAGGACCGGCGGGGACAAAGGCCACGTGCTCGGACGCGCCTCTGGAGGTCAGCCGCAGCACTGGTGGCTCGACGTCGAACTGACGGAGCCGCGACCGCCGGAGCAGTCGCCGTCGGGAGCGCATCGGTTGCTCTTCCCGGAACACTGTCGCTGCACCGCCGGGCGCACAGCCCCCCGACGTTCAATCGCTCTCCCGAGTACCGACCCGACGACTCGCCCGATTACCGAGCAGGTCGTCGGGCCGGCACCCGACAGAGGTCCGATCAGATCTTGCGGACCTGGCTTGCCTGCAGGCCCTTTTGGCCCTGCTTGGTCTCGAACTCCACACGCTGACCCTCCGCGAGATCGCGGAAGCCCTCCATCTGGATCTCCGACTGGTGAACGAAGAGGTCATCCCCGCCGCCGTCAGGCGTGATAAATCCAAAGCCCTTCTCGGCGTTGAACCACTTGACTGCACCTACACCCATAACTGTGTCTCCTTGAAATTCACGCACGGTAACGCGGGGATCCATTGTGAAGCCCTACATGCATCGGCCCGCGTGATTGGGTCGATGACCCCATAACCCTAGGCGGAACCGGAGCCCAACGCGGCAAATCGTCGATTTCACGCACGAACCAACGTCGGCCGGGCCCACATCGGCGCCCCGATCGGGGGACGGTCACCATCGCCGAGCGGTATCTCCCGGGCCGGGCGTCGTCAGGATTGACGGATGCGCGCGGCCCTTTCCGGTGCGGTGCCCAACTCGCGTTCGAAGACCCACTCGGCCCAGGTGCGACCGAGCGGGACCACGTGCTGTGCCCGCTCGAACACCTCGGCGACGACCATGACCGAGAACGCCACGAAGAAGACGGGTTCGACCAGTGTGCCCAGTCGGTCGGTGAGATAGGCCAGGCCGAGGAGCGGATAGCCGACGGCCAGCACCTCGACCAGGCCCTCGTACACGCGGGCGATGGGAACGCCGCTCCCCCGGGTCCGCCGCATGGCGATGACGGCAGCCGTGGTCAGCGTGGCGAATTCGACGATGCCCGACACCACATGGACGTAGTGGTGGACGGGTAGTTGGAGATTCCATTCCATGCGGCGACAGGTGGCGCTCAACCCTTCGGAACAGGCGTAGGGGAACCATCCCCCGACGCCACCGGCCACGGAGAAGGCCACCATCCACTTCCACTCGCGTCGCCGTCCACCCTCACCCAGCGGGCCCCGTAGCAGCAGCGCTGCGGTCAGGAGCACCCCGGCCGCGACGTCGGCATCGGACATCAGCCAGGCATGAGGCCTCCCCGTGGCCTCGAGATCCGAGAAGAAGCCGTTGACCGAGGGCATCAGGCCGGGCACAAAGGGCACCACCACCCACCAGTTGTAGGCGACCACACCGGCGATCACCAGACCCTTGGCGGCACCGATCCTGGCTCGGTGGCGCCCGGCCGACACCCGGGTACCCCCAGCGAACGGATGCACCAGCAACTGCATGCCTCCTCCAACAGGCGCAGGACGCGAACATTCCCGGGGAGGCAGGATCCCGGCTTCCCGGGGAGGCAGGATCCCGGCGGCCCGACTTCAGGGGAACGCAGACCCCCCGGGCCAGCGTGAACCCGGTGGCGGTGCCGCGGGTGCCGTGCCCGAGAGACGTTCAGGCGCCCGAACCCGTCGCCCGTTGGAAATCCACATCCGACCATCTCGTGGTCGGGAACCATTGGAACACCTTGCTCAGCGTGGTGATCTCACGATCGTCCAGACGCTTCTGCCACGAATCGGGCATCTCGGAGGCAACCCGGTTCAGGACGAATCCCTCGCCCGGGGTGTCGTGCTCGCGGAGGTAGTTCTCGACTTCGGGAGTCCACTCGACCTGCAGGTCGGCGAAGAGCCTTCGGAACTCCGTCTCCGGGTCGGCGCACATCGCCTCGTGCGATCGAACCAACCACCCGGGGTGTCGGGCGATCGCTTGCTCGAGGGCGCAGCTCAAAAGACCGATCTTCCAGCTCATCCGCTCGATGGGGTCAGGACCGGGGTACGGGACGCCCCAGGGTTCGACAAAGCGTTTCCGGACGTCGGCCCGCTTCTCCAGGGTCGCGTTGCGAGCATCCTTGAGATTCACGTCGAGCCAGCTGGCCAGTACGTTGGCCGGGTGACGAACCAGGACGAGCACGTCGACGTCGAACTCGGAAACCAGCCAGTCCAGAGCCAACTGGGCGTGGATCGACTTGGCGATCACACGCCGCCCGCCCAGGAAGTCCGACGATCCCGTCCGCGGATCGCGCGCCAGCGTCCCCGCCAGCCACGCCACCGGATCCAGCCTGCCGTCGAAGATCCGCCTGCGGGACCCGGGTCCGAGCATCTGACGGGCTCGAGCGATCCGATCGCCCTCGGGGCCTCCGCTGAGGATCCACTCCCAGAGCACGCGGTAGGACGGCGCCGACATCCCGGGGTCGAGCACGGGATAACGACCCAGTCGGCGCTTGGCGTGGATGGCCGGCGGCGAGAAGTCCTCATTGTCGGGCTCGCCGAGCGTGCAGATGCCCGAACCCCTCGCCAGCGTCCGCGACGTCCAGGTCGTGCCCGAGCGGGGCAGTCCCACGATCACCAGCGGTCGACCACCGCTCATGTCGTGTCCTCCGGCTGCTCCCCGTGGGGCGCCTCGGTACTCACGTAGCGCCGCCCCCGTTGTGACCCGAACTCGATCCACGAGATCCAAGCCACGGGTCCCTCGACTGGATCGACCCGTGATCGGCGGAATGGCCCCTCACGGCGCGCATCGTACCAAAGAGCCCATCCCGGGCGGCCGGCTGTGGGCACTGGCCGCCTCTAGTGGCCGGAGGTCTCCTGGAGGTGGAGGGCGCGGCGCGGACACTCGGCCACCGCTCTCGTGGCGAGCTCGACGAGTGCGGTGGGTACCGGCGTCCCGTCGACAATGGGATAACCCCACTCGTCGAGGGTCACCCGCTCGGGCAGGATCTCGGCGCAATAGCCGTACGCGTCACAGGCCACCGGGTCCACACGCAGGCGCAGGGCGACCCGGGTGGCGTTCACGACGTCCCTCCGGCGGATGTCCGTCGCCGAGGAAAGGGGAGGACGGTCGACGCGCCGTGGCCACCGCACGGTCGGCCCTCTGCATGGGCGTAGGCGTCGGCGGCGAACACCTGCAGGGCCGACCGCACCAGTCGGACCACACCGTCAGGATGGTGGCAGGCGCCCCGCCCATCGATCTCGATCAGGCGGCGGGCCATACGGTCGAACACCCCGGCGTCGGCGCTCCCCGACGACAGCCACTCCATGTCGTCGGCCAGGGCGGGGAGCCCGAACACACACGGCCCGCACTGTCCGGCACTCTCCCCGGCCATGTAGCGGACGATCCTTGCCGTCTCGGCGATACCGCACGAGGACGCCGGAAGGGCGACGACGACGCCCACCCCGTGGGTTGCGCCCACCGCCGTCAGGGGTCCGGGCGCGTAAGGGGTGGCGAAATGGGACGGGTCGAGCCATGCCCCCCCGTACCCACCGATCAGCGCGCCGGACAGCTCCACGTCGACCCCGCAGCGCAGGAGCACCTCGGCGATGGGGGTACCCGACTCGATCTCGACCACCCCGGGCGACCGGACCGCACCGCTAACGGTGACCAGCGTCGTGCCGGGGGCCTCCACTGTTCCTGCGCCCCGGAACCATGCCGGCCCGTGCCGGGCGATGAGCGCTACCTGGGCCAGTGTCTCGGCGTTGTGGACCAAGGTGGGCCGCCGGCCCACACGGAGCGGCACCGATTTGTCGAAACGCTGGAAGGGCAGCGACTCCTGCGTGGCGAGCCAGGTGACCAGAGCCGACTCCTCGCCGGCGATGTACCGCCCGGGCGGCCGCTCCACCGAGATCAGGCGGCGGAAGCCTCCTGCCCCCTCCCGTTCGGCGATCGCCGCCTCCACCGAAGCGGCCGCCGGCGCGCTGTCGTCGGCGATGCAGACGACGATTTCCCTCGCACCGATGGCCGCCGCCACCACCTCGGCGCCGTCCAGCACCAGGTGAGGTGCGTAGCAGAGCAGCACCCGGTCCTTGGCACTGACCGGCTCGCCCTCCATGGCATTGACCACGAGCAATGGTCGGCGCGAGGTGCGGCGCACCGAGTCCCACTTGATGGCCGAGGGAAAGCCGGCCCCGCCCCGGCCGAGAAGACCCGACTCGGCGATCGCCCGAAGGATCCAGTCGCGGTACGAACGGTCGTCCCTCCCTGAGACCTCCAATGGGCCGTGGACGGCCAGGTGCGTCGCTAGGTCGATCGGAGAGTTCGGCCCGGACGGCCGCTTCAGCAGCCGGTCGGCGGTGTCGACCTCGACGGTGCTCATCGTCCGTCCCTTTCGAGGAGCTGGGCGGCGCTCCGAGCTTGCCGCGACGGCCCTGTGGTTGATCGGCCCGGCCCGGGGTAGGACGCCGACGGGGCCGTGGCCGAACCACGCCCCGATGAGGTGGATGCGAGGGACCGACCGGTCACGGCCCGGGTCGAGGCCCCGACGGCGGCGGCCTGCTCACTCGCCCGACGGTGGTCCGAGATCCGCCAGACCAGGGCACCGACCACGGCCAGCGTGCAGGCGGCGGCCAGTGCGTCCATCCAGAGCTTGGCGGCGTCGGTTCCCTCCCCGAGCGCGTGGGCCATGGCCACCGGCCAACTCCCGTAGGCCAACCAGTGGATGCCGCGCCAGGTGCGGGCGGCTATCCGCTGACGCAGCGCACTCGACACGGCCACCGCGATCATGAGGTCCACGGCCACCGCCCCGAGCCCCGTCCACAACGGCTTGTAGCTGGAGGAGAACGGCACCACGATGGATGCCCAGCCCAAGTGGACGTAGGTGTCGAGGACGGACGTGAGAACATGGATGGCCAAGAACACCATGGCCATGACGGAGATCCGCTTGTGCAGGTCGGCTTGGGCGAACGCCGGCCACGAGCGGGTCTTCACCCGGCCGGCGGTCAGGATCCCGAGCACCATGGTGGCCGTCAGCAGTACCAGGGCGACGATGCCGGTGGCTCGGGTGGCGTACCAGAGTGCCGTGGACGAGGTGGCGAGCATCATCCGACCTGGCCCCGGCCGCGTCCGGTGGGACGGGGCACGTCCTTGGGCTCATCGTCCGGCCATCCCCCGACGCGGACCACACTCCCGTCGGGGCGCACCAGCCGGGCACATACCCCGAGCCCCCCGAGTATCCCGATGGCGTCCTCACCCCACACGATCGCCGCCGTGCTCCAGGCGTTGGCCTCCACGCAGCTCGTGGCGGTCGTGGACACCAGGGACCACACACGGGGTGCGGGGCCACCGGTCCACGGGTCGATGATGTGGTGGACCGTCTCACCGTTGCGCCGCCACGACCGACTCGTGGTCCCAGACGTGGCCAGGGCGCCGGCCGAGAGGGCGACCACCTGGTCGACGGCGCTGACCCCCGCCGTGCAGTCCGACGCGATGCCGACGGCCCAGCCCCCCTCGGGCGACGGTCCCGACACCGAGACGTCCCCGCCCAGGTTGACCAGCACCCCGCACCCGAGGGCTGCGGCGATGCGGGCGGCGGCGCGGTCGGCGGCGAACGCCTTGGCCGTGGAACCGAGGTCGATGTGGACGCCCGAAGGCACGGCGATCGTGCGATGGACCGGGTCGAGTGCCAACCGCCACCATCCTGGGGCCGGCTCGAAGGGGGTGACCGGGACGCGACCGACGGGATCGATCTCGTCGAAGTCGCGGTCGTAGCCGAGTGCGGCGAGCGCCGATCCCACGGTGGGATCGACGATCCCCGCCGTGAGGACGGCCACTGCGCAGGCCGTCTCGAGCGCATCGAACAGCAGCGGGCCGACCCGCACCGGTCGCCCGTCCCCGTGCCGCTCGACCCGGCGGACCTCTGAGTCCTCACGGAACCGACTGCAGGCCAGGTCGATGGCCGCCAGTTCGTCGCCCAGCAGCTCCAGTGCCCGGTCGGCCCGGGCGGCTGCGGTGACCGCCACGGTGCCCGTGGTGCCGATCGCCCGCATCGACCGTGTGGCGACGGCGCCGAGCGGTGCCGCGGTCACGTCGGGACCGTCGTCACCGGCTCGGCGGGCAGAAAGTGTGTCGCTCATGACTGCCCCGACACGGTGACCGGCGCATGCGTGGTGGTCGTCGGCTGTGTGGTTGTCGTGGTGGACGCGGATGATGCTGGGGCCGACGGCGTGGTGGTCTGCGACGAGCCCGAGGTGGTCGGGGTGGTGGTCGCCGCCGTGCCGCCCGAGGTGGTCGGCGTCGCCCCGCTGCTCACCGGGGCCGAATGGGGAATCGTGTCCGTCGCCACCAGCACGCCGAGCCCGATGGCTCCGGCCGTGGCGGCGACGCCGATGGTCGTGGTGGCCCGACGGACCCTGATCATCGCCTGGTCCCGTGCCTGCTCGGCGGAGCGTCGGTCCCGCCGTGAGGCGTTCGAGTCCTGCGCCATGGTGTGGCCTTTCTCGCTCGGTCGGACCGGGTCCGATTCCATCGGTCGGGCGCCCAAGACCGCACCCTTGTTCCCTCCAGTCAACCGGTCACGGCGCAGAGCCAGCCCCATGTCGCCTGTGAGGCGCCTGTGAATGTCGCTGCAGCCGTGGCACAGTTTCACAGCAGACTCCCAGGTCCCTCACATCTCCTGCCCACTACCTGGTGCGATGCTGAGACGACCGGGACAGTCGTTCCGGATCCATTAGACCGTCGCCTCGTAAGAGCACGGTAAGAACAACCTAAGAAGCACGAGACGAGGAGGACGGACGTGGAGCCCAGCCGGAGCCAACGCATCCTGGTGGTGGACGACGAACCCTCCATCGTCGACGCCGTGGCCACCTCGCTCCGTTACGAGGGATTCGGGGTGGACGAGGCGACCAACGGGCGCCTCGCGCTCGCCGCCGCCCAGGAGCGACCACCCGACCTGATCGTGCTCGACGTGATGCTGCCCGACCTCGACGGTCTCGAAGTGACGCGCCGGCTGCGGGCCGACGGGGTCCGGGTGCCCATCTTGTTCCTGACAGCTCGTGACGCCATCGAGGACAAGGTCGCCGGACTGACGGTCGGCGGGGACGACTACGTCACCAAGCCGTTCGCCCTGGCCGAGGTGGTGGCACGGGTCCACGCCATCCTGCGTCGCATCGGCAGCGAGCCCGAGGACGAGGGTGTCCTTCGTTTCGCCGACATCGAGATGGACGAGAACGCCCACGAGGTCACCCGGGCGGGGCGGCCGATCTCGCTCACCGCGACCGAGTTCAACCTCCTGCGGTTCTTCCTCCTCAATCCCCGCCACGTCCTGTCCAAGGCCCAGATCCTCGATCACGTGTGGCACTACGACTTCGGTGGGGACGGGAACGTCGTCGAGACCTACGTCAGCTATCTCCGAAAGAAGCTCGAAGCGGTGGGCCCACCGGTGATCCACACCGTCCGGTTGGTCGGGTACGCGCTGCGCGAGCCCTCGGCCGAGTAGCGGAAGCGCCGTCCGACCCATGTCCCTGCGAAGCCGACTGCTCATCGCCGTCGGCATCATCGCCCTGGTCGCCCTGGCCATCGCCGACGTGGCGACCTACAAATCGCTCGAGTCCTTCCTCTACCAGCGGGTCGACCAGCAGCTCCAGCAATCCTCGGGCTACACGATCCAGCTACTGGACAAGGGCGGGACCCTGCCCCCGAACTTCTGTGCCGGTCCTGGCCCCTACGCGCCACCCGACGGGGACGGTGACGGTGATGACGGCGGAGGTGGCGGTCAGCCGGCCCAGGACCCGCGCTCTAACGCCATCCAGGAACAGGCTGTCGAGGTCAGGTCCGTCTCCGGTGACGTGCTCGAGGGCCAGAACTGCCCCGCCTATGTCGACGGCACGCCCTTCTCGCCCCAACTGCCGGACACGATCAACGGCTTCACCACGGTCGACGGGTACCAGGTCGCCTACTTCAACGCCCGGTCGGTCGAGGCCGGTGGGCCCACCTTCCGGGTGCAGGCCACCATCTGCGACACCGGGGCACGCCTGTTCGTGGCCCAGCCGCTCGGTGACACCGGCAGCACGCTCCACCAGCTGCTGCTGATCGAGCTGGCCGTGACCGGGGGTGCGGTCATCCTGGCGCTCTTCGGTGGCTTCTGGTTGGTGCGGGTGGGCCTCCGCCCGCTGCGGGACATGGAGGCCACGGCGGAATCGATCGCGGCGGGCAACCTCACCGAGCGGGTCCCGGGCGAGAACGAGAAGACCGAGATGGGACGGTTGGCCCGCACCCTCAACGTGATGCTGGCCCGGATCGAGAGCGCGTTTGGGGCCAGGCTGGCCTCGGAGCGACGGCTGCGGGCGTCCGAAGCCCGGCTCCGGCGGTTCGTGGCCGACGCATCCCATGAGCTGCGCACGCCCATCGCCGCCATCTCCGCCTACGCGGAGTTGTTCGGACGCGGGGCCTCGGAGCAGAAAGAGGATCTCGAGCGCCTGATGGGTGGGATCCGGAACGAGACCGGCCGGATGGAGCATCTGGTGGCCGATCTGCTGCTGCTGGCCCGCCTGGACGAGGGACGTCGCATGGAGGAACGGTCCGTGGACCTGGTGTCACTCTGCGCCGAGGCGGTACAGACAGCGGCGACCGTCGGTCCCGAGTGGCCGGTGACCTTCCACGCCTCCCGGCCGATCGAGGTGATGGGAGACGCCACCAGCCTGCGCCAGGTCGTCGACAATCTCCTCGGGAACGTGCGGGCGCACACCCCCCCCGGCACCCAGGCCGATGTCGCGGTGGAGCCCGAGGGCGACGGCGCGGTGATCACGGTCACCGACGACGGTCCCGGCATGGAGCCCGAGGAGGCCGCCCACATCTTCGAGCGTTTCTACCGGTCCGACCCGTCTCGGTCGCGGGCCCACGGCGGAGCCGGGCTCGGGCTCTCCATCGTCAGCGCCATCGTGGCCAACCACGGAGGCACCGTGTCCGCCGAGGGAAGGATCGGCCAGGGGACGACGTTCACCGTCCACCTCCCGGCCGCACCGCCCCGGGAGGACCCGGCAGCGGCGCCCTACGACCGCTTCGAGGCCGAGGCCGCCGGAACCGACGATCAACCCGACCCCGGGGCCGGGCGTGCACGGTGAACGGCTCGAGCCGATCGGCTGCCTTCGGCGGCCGCCCCCTGGCCGCCGGCGGGTCCCGCTACTCTCAGGAACCCCACAGGTCGCTCCCATTAGGGTCCGAACTGCCCACACCAGAGTGCCCGTCATGAGCGTCATCCAACTCCCGAGCCCCCAGGGCAACACGACCGAGGACACCACTGACGTCGACATCGTGATCCCCGTGTACAACGAGGCCGAGCAGTTGGCGACCAGTGTCACGACACTCCGGTCCTACCTCGACCGCTCGTTCCCGCTGTCGGCCACCATCACCATCGCTGACAACGCCAGCACCGACGGCACGTGGGAGATCGCCACCGAGCTGGCCGACACACTGGTCGGCGTGGAGGCCATCCACCTGGCCCAGAAGGGCCGGGGGCGGGCCCTGCGCACCGCATGGTCGCGCAGCACTTCAGCCGTCGTGGCGTACATGGACGTCGACCTGGCCACCGAGCTTGATGCCCTGCTGCCACTGGTGGCTCCCCTTCTCTCGGGTCACAGCGACGTGGCCATCGGCTCCCGCCTCGCCACCGGCGCCCACGTCGTCCGGGGCACGAAGCGGGAGTTCATCTCGCGCGGCTACAACCTGTTGCTCCGGGCGACGTTGCGCAGCGCCTGCACCGACGCCCAGTGCGGATTCAAGGCCATGCGCCGGGAGGCGGCGGCGGAACTGCTCCCGCTGGTCGAGGACAACAACTGGTTCTTCGACACCGAGGTGCTGGTGACCGCGCAACGTCTCGGGCTGCGCATCCACGAAGTCCCGGTGGACTGGGTCGACGACCTCGACACCCGCGTCGACGTCGTCCACGCCGCCGTCGAGGACCTCCGCGGTGTCGCCCGCCTGCTCGGCCCCTCGGCCCGCCAACGCGCCCTTCTCCGCCCGGCCCGACCCGTCCCCCGAGGCCGGCCGAGCGGACCGTCGGCCGATCACGCCAGGCGGCCGACGGCTGCCGGTCCGACCGCCGTCGTCAAACCCCCCACGTTGACGGCGGTCGGGCCGGCCCACCTCGATCGGGACGTGCCCTCCTGGGCGGCCGACGGGGAAGCGCACCAGACGCCGACCCCCGGAGATGGAGGCTCCCAGCAGGTCTTCGCCGACGAGCTCCTCAGGTTCGCCGGGGTCGGTGCCGTGAGCACGCTGGCCTATGCGGGGCTGTTCGCCGCCCTCGAGCCCTCCCTCGGGGCCTACCTGTCCAACACCGTGGCCATCGGGCTATGCAGCCTCGGGAACACCGCCGCCCACCGGGGCATGGCCGACGCTGCCCGGTTCGGGCTCGACCGGCGTCACCGGGTCCTGACGGCCGGAGCCCTCCTCGGGGTCAGCCTCTCGGTCTCCACCGGGGCCCTCGCCGCGGCGCGGGCGGTCGGCCTCACCTCGCTCGCCCCCGAGCTCTGTATCGTTACTGCGGCCAACGCCGGCGCCGCCGTCATCCGCTTCGCCATCCTCCGCTCGCTCGTCTTCCGTCCGGAGTTCGGCACCCACCTACCTCCGGTGCAGTCCCCCGCCGGCATCGACCGGCGGTCCCCGGGCCGACGGGTGGGGACGAGGAGCCTCCTGTGACCGAGATCCACATGGCCGGCGAGTTCGCCAGCGTCGCCGATCCTCCCGCCCCCGCCCTCGCACCCGGTCCCCCCGCACCCCCGCTCACCGATCCGGCGCTCCCGCCGCCGGTGCCGGCCACCCTTCCCCCCGGAGGGACGGAACAGGCGACGGCAGGCTCCGAACCCGGTGACGGGTCGCCGACAGCGCCTCCGACCCCGGCCGGACCGTCGGGTCGGTTCAGACGGTTCGTCCGCGGCAAACCCGAGGACCCGTTGTGGGTCCGCCCGGCCCTGTTCGCGCTGCTCGTCGGGACCGGGTTCTTGTACATCTGGGGAGTCGGTCGGTCCGGCTGGGCCAACAGCTTCTATGCCGCCGCCGTGCAGGCCGGCACGAAGAGCTGGAAGGCGTTCTTCTTCGGCTCCTCTGACGCCTCCAACTTCATCACCGTCGACAAACCACCGGCATCGCTGTGGGTGATGGAGATCTCGGCGCGGATCTTCGGGCTCAACTACTGGAGCCTCCTCGTCCCCCAGGCACTGGAGGGAGTGGCCACGGTCGGGCTGCTCTACGCCACGGTCCGTCGCTGGTTCACCCCGGGGGCCGCGCTCCTGGCCGGAGCGGTCGTCGCCCTGACGCCCGTGGCCACCCTCATGTTCCGCTACAACAATCCGGACGCGCTGTTGACGCTGCTGCTGACCGGTGCGGCCTACGCCACCGTGAGGGCCCTCGAGAACGGGCGGTCCCGGTGGATGGTGCTGGCCGGGGCGCTGATCGGCTTCGGCTTCATCACCAAGATGCTCCAGGCCCTCATCCTCATCCCGGTGCTGGCCCTGGTCTACCTCCTGGCCGGACCACCCAAACTGGGCCGGCGGATCGTCCAGGTGATCTACTCCGGCCTGGCCCTCCTCGTCGCCGGCGGCTGGTGGGTGGCCGCCGTGCAGCTGACCCCGGCCGCCGACCGGCCCTACATCGGCGGCTCGACCGACAACGACCTCTTGAACCTCGTCTTCGGCTACAACGGCTTCGGTCGGCTCACCGGCAACGAAACGGGCAGCGTCGGCGGCGGCGGGGCCGGTGGTACCGGCATGTGGGGGCCCGTGGGGTGGGACCGGCTGTTCCTGAAGGCCATGGGTGGCCAGATCTCATGGCTCATCCCCGGAGCGCTCATCGGCGCCGTCGCCGTCTTGTGGCTCACCCGGCGAGCACCACGGACCGACCGGGTCCGTGCCGCAATCCTGTTGTTCGGGGGATGGCTCGTCCTGACCGGGTTGGTCTTCAGCTTCGCCCACGGCATCATCCACCCCTATTACACGATCGCCCTGGCCCCGGCCGTCGGCGCACTGGTCGGCATGGGCGCGTCCACCCTGTGGGCCCGCCGACGCCAGGTGTTCCCGCGGCTGGCCCTGGCCGCGGCCATCGCCGCCACCATCGCCTGGGCGTTCGTGATCCTCGGGTGGAGCCCGACCTGGTACCCCTTCCTGCGTTGGGTCATCCTCGTCGTGGGCATCGTGGCCGCACTGGCCATCGCGTTGGTGCCGAGGGCCCGCGGCCTCCTGGCCGCCGGCATCGCCAGCCTCGGGATCGCCTCGGTCATCGCCGCGCCGGCCGCCTACTCCTTGCAGACGGCGGCAACGCCGCATTCGGGGGCCATCCCCTCGGCCGGACCGGCCGTGCAGGGCGGCGGCGGGTTCGGCGGCGGGTTCGGCGGTCCGGGTGGAGCGGGCGGATTCGCCCGGAGCGGCATCACCCTGCCGCCCGGGTTCACCCTTCCCAACGGGGCAAGGATCAAGAACGGCCTCCACATCCCCGGCAGCTTCTTCCGGCCGGGAGGGCCGGGTGCCGGCCTGTTCGGGGGAGGTGCCCGCCCGGGTGGCGCCGGCGGCTTCGCCGGTGGCCGGGGTCGGTTCGGAGCAGGGCGCTTCGGCGGAGGCGGATTCGGAGGTGGTGGCCCAGCCGGAGGTCTCCTCGACGGGTCGGCCCCGGGCAAACAGCTGACCGCCCTCCTCGGGGCGGACGCGTCCCGGTACGCATGGGTAGCAGCCACGACGGGCTCCAACTCGGCGTCGGGCTACCAGCTGGCGACGGGGGACCCGGTGATGGCCATCGGCGGGTTCAACGGCACGGACCCGGCACCCTCGCTGGCCCAGTTCGAGAAGTACGTGGCCGAGGGGAAGATCCACTACTACATCGGCGGGGGCGGTGGCTTCGGGGGCGGCCAGGGGGCCAGCGGTCCGTCGGATGCGTCCCAGATCTCGACCTGGGTCACCTCCCACTTCACCGCCGAGTCCGTCGACGGCGTGACGATCTACGACCTCACGTCGGGGGCGGGCTGATCCGGACGGGAGCCCTCCCGGTCGAGCGACCACATTGGCACCCCCGCGCTGGCGGGGCGCCCGATCCCTCACGCCACCGGCATCAGGGGGGTTGTCGGCCTCTGCGCCGGCTGGGCCATGATGGACCCGGGCTGCCCCACTGCCCGAAGCCCGAGACCACGAGGAGGTCGCAGTGGCGATCAACGTGACGCCGATTCCCGGTTTGGACCCACAGATCAACGACATCCGCCGGCGGACCGCCGACTTCATCAACGCGGAGATCCTGCCCAACGAGGAGGTGCTCTGGAGCGGGCGACGGAGCGGCGAGCTGAGTGAGGACGAACGGGAGACCGCCCGCCGGAGGAGCATCGAGTTGCGCGAGCAGGTCAAGGTGAAGGTGAACGAGGCCGGGCTGTGGGCACCGCACCTCCCCGAGGAGTACGGCGGGATGGGGCTCGACTTCCTCAGTCTCGCCTACATGTACGAGATCCTCGCCTACGCCGTCGGAGCCTCAACCCTGTTCGGCATCGCCGCCCCCAACTCGGGCAACGCCAGCATCCTCGTCAAGTACGGGACCGAAGAACAGAAGAAGAAGTGGCTGCTGCCGCTGATCGAGGGAACCCTGGAGTCCGGCTTCTCAATGACCGAGCCCGATCACGCCGGCTCGGATCCCCGGTCGATCCAGACCGAGGCCGTGCGGGATGGCGACCACTGGGTGATCAACGGCCACAAGTGGTTCACCTCCAACGGCATCGACGCCAACTTCTTCATCGTCATGTGCCGAGCCAACGACCCGACCGGCGAGCTCGGCGCGCCCGGTCGCATGACCCAGATCATCGTCCCCGCCGACACGGCGGGCGTGAACATCATCCGGGGCATCGGCATCTTCGGCCATTCGACCTCGGACCACTGCGAGATCAGGTACGAGAACGTCCGCGTCCCCATCGAGAACACCCTCGGCCTCGTCGGACAGGGCCACCAAGCCGCCCAGGACCGGCTCGGCGCCGGGCGGGTCTACCACTGCATGAACTCGGTGGGCCAGATGTGGCGCGCCTTCGACCTGATGGTCGAGCGCACCCTGGGGCGCGAGGTGCACGGCGGCCTCCTGAAGGACAAACAGTTCATCCAGGGCTTCATCGCCGACAGTTACATGGACGTCCAGTCGGCCCGACTCATGACCATCAACGCCGCCGAGAAGGTGGCCAACGGCGACCCGGACGCGCGGACCGCCATCTCGGCCATCAAGGTGTTCGTGCCTGCGGCCTACCACCGGGTGGTCGACCGGGCCATCCAGGTGTGGGGCGGCGCAGGGGTGAGCAACGATCTTCCGCTCGGCCAAATGTACCTGACGGCACGGGTGCTGCGGCTGGCCGACGGGCCCGACGAGGTACACCGGATCCTCATGGCCAAGAACATCCTCCACCGCTACGAGAGTGGCGAGAGCTGGAACTTCGGGAACTGAGCGCGGCCGCTCGCCGCCTGGACCACCCCACCGGGTGGCCGCCGACGGGCCGGGGCGGTCCAGTACGCTGACCCGGTGGATCCGTCACTGATCAAACAGCAGCGCTCGCTCGTCACCGAGCTGCCCGGACCGAAGTCGCGGGCCCTCGAGGTGAGGCGCACCCAGGCGGTGGCGCCGGGCGTCAGCTCCGTCCTGCCGCTCTACGTGGCCGAGGCCTCCGGGGCCGTCCTGGTCGACGTGGACGGCAACTCGCTGATCGACCTCGGTGCGGGCATCGCCGTGGTGAGCGTGGGCCATGCGGCCCCGGCACTGGTCGACGCCGTCCGCGACCAGGCGGGTCGCTTCTCTCACACCTGTTTCATGGTCAACCCCTACGAGTCCTACGTCGCGGTGTGCGAGGCACTCAACGACCTGGCCCCGGGTGACGCCCCCAAACGGTCTTCGCTGTTCAACTCGGGCGCCGAGGCCGTCGAGAATGCCGTGAAGATCACCCGGCACGTCACCGGTCGCCAGGCCGTGGTCGTGTTCGACCACGCGTACCACGGCCGCACCAACCTGACGATGGCCCTCACCGCCAAGAACATGCCCTACCGCGACAAGTTCGGTCCCTTCGCCCCCGAGGTCTACCGGGTCCCGATGTCCTATCCGTTCCGTGACCCCTCGGGCATGACCGGGTCGGTAGCCGCGGCCAGGGCCACCGAGCAGATCGAGCGACTCGTCGGGGCGGACAACGTCGCCTGTGTGCTGATCGAGCCCATCCAGGGCGAGGGCGGGTTCGTCGTCCCCGCCCCCGGGTTCCTGCCCGCCCTCGCCGATTGGTGCGGGGAGAACGGTGTGCTGCTCGTCGCCGACGAGATCCAGACCGGGTTCTGCCGCACGGGCGACTGGTTCGCCTGCGAACACGAGGCCGTGGTCCCCGACCTGCTGACCACGGCCAAGGCGCTGGCCGGCGGCATGCCACTCGCCGCCGTCACCGGTCGCGCCGATCTCATGGACGCCGTCCACCCCGGTGGGCTCGGTGGCACCTACGGAGGCAATCCCGTGGCCTGCGCCGCCGCCCTCGCCGCCATCGACACCATGCGGGACGACGACCTGGCCGGCTCGGCCCGCGCCATCGGCGAGACGATCTCCGGCTGCCTACTCGGGCTGCAGTCCGACCATCCCGGGATCGGCGACGTGCGGGGACGTGGGGCGATGATGGCCATGGAGTTCGTCGTGCCCGGGACGGTCGAGCCCGACGCCGATGCCGCCCGACAGGTCGCACAGGCCTGTCATCGGGCCGGGGTGGTCGTGCTCACCTGTGGCAGCTTCGGGAACGTGATCCGGCTCCTGCCACCCCTGGTGATCGACGAGGCCCTCCTGGCCGACGGGCTCGAGGTCCTGGCCGGAGCAGTCGGAGCCGTCCTCGGCTGAACGGCCCGGAACCCCGTCCGGGCCCGAGCGGCCGGACCGGCGCGGACAACCCCGGAGGTGCTCGCCCGGTGTCAGTCGCGGATTCGGGGCAGGGAGGCTCGAACCGAGGCCAGCCCGGCGTCGAGGAGGCCGATCTCCTGGTCGGCGTCGCGGGCCAGGTCACCGACCTGGTGTCCGGTGGTGTCACTGGCCGAGGCCACCGCGGCCCGCTGGAGGTCACCCGCGGCCCGGACGACGTCGAGGGCCTGGTCGGCCACCTGGGGTGGCACCGCCCCGCCCGGCTCGACCCGGAGGACCTGGTCCAGTCCCACCGCGGCCTGGCGCAGCCGGCGACAGAGCGAGGGGAGGGATGCGGTCGGCGCCCCGACCCCGGTGGCCGCCCGGACCGCCGCGTCCGCCTGGTCCACCGCACGCCACATCTCCCGACGAAGCTTGCGGGCCGGCCACCGCGTGACGTCGTCTTGCGTGATCGGGGACCGAGGACGGAACCGGCCCGAGGCCGTCGACTCCCACAGCGCCGTCGCGGCCACCACGGCCCCGTGGGCGTGGAACGCCCGCCACTTGCGTCGGCCGTAGCGCCACAGGAGATAGACCCCGGCGAGGGTGGCCGCCATCATCAGCCCGACGAGAACCAGCGCGCCGGCGATGATCGGCACCCAGATCGAAGCGGTCACGCCCCCAGTCTAGGTCGGGGACACCCGGCGGGGCCGTGCGGCACGGGGCGCGGTCCGAGAGGCCCGACGGGTCGGCCGGAACCCCTCAGGCAGGTGGGTCGAGGAGCAGGGCCTCCATGCGGCGGAGGGCCGTTTCGGGCACGCCGGAGGAAAGGGCCCATGACCTCGCCCCGCCGAACCGGGAGCGGAGCTCTGCGAGGAAGCGCTCCATGGTCCTTGCCTCCACCCCGAACCTGGACGCCGGAAGGGACTCCATCCGCTCGGCGAACGCCGGGTCCGACCGGTAGCGCTCCAGGATCAACGGCATGCGCTCGGCGGTGACGACGTAGTCGGCCACGATGGCCTCGTCGTCGACCCCGAGGATGTCGAGGACCAGGGCGGCCAGCACCCCGGTCCGGTCCTTCCCGGCGGCGCAGTGGAACACGACCGGCAGGTTCGACTGCTCGCCCAGCAGGGTGAGCGCCGTGACGAGGGGCGTCCTCCCACTGTCCAGGTACCAGACATAGCGCTCGCTCAGCTCTTCGCCGGGCGGAGCCGGTGAGGCCATGGCCTCTCCGGCTCCCTCTCGGATCACCGAGAGGTGGTGGAAGCGGATCGGATGATCGGCCAGTGGCCCGCGACCGGTCCGTTCGAGCTCGCGGGGGGTCCGCAGGTCGATGATCGTGGAGAGGCCGAGCGACACGAGCAGGTCCACGTCCGCGCCGGTCAGCTCGTGCAGTGTGTCGCTCCGGAAGATCGTCCCCCACCGGGTGACCCGCCCGTCCCGTCCCGGGTAGCCGCCGAGGTCACGGAAATTGAACGCACCGGAAAGGGGGACCAGGCGCCGGGTGGAAGATGGATCGTGCACCCGTCGATCATGGCCGAAGGCCGGACCGGGGTCGGCATCGGGCCCGGCGACCCGTCCACCCGTGGCCCGACCGGACGCCCACCCGGCACGATCGACCCCGGCGCGGAGGGACCCGCTCGGTGTGCGATGATCGTCAACCGACGTGGTCCGCCCGGGAAGCGGGGCGGACCGAACCTGGCCGGCGTCCGCCGTGCCTCCCCGGGGACGAACTACCACCGGGACCGGTTCTTCGGCGAAACTATGACAACTGACCGGATGCACAGCCCGATCCACCTGCGTGTCCGGCCCTCCATCCCCCGACCGTGAAGTATGAGGAGTCCCCGGCTATGAAGGCCCTTGCCTCTTGGTGTGTCCGCCACCGCGTGATCGTCCTGTTGCTCTGGCTGACCGCACTCGTCGGCATGACGCTCATCTCCCAGTCGGTCGGCACCGCCTATTCCAACAGCTTCTCGCTGCCCAACACCCCCTCGACCGAGGCGCTCTCGCTGCTGCAGGCGGCCGCGCCGAGCGTGTCCGGTGACAACGAGCAGATCGTCTTCCACACGACCAACGGGGCGAAGGTCACCGATCCCGAGGTCCAGGCGGCCGTCACGACCATGCTGGACAAGGTGGCAAAGGTCCCCCACGTCACCCACATCAACAGCCCCTACGGGCCCTACGGGCAGGTCCAGATCAGCAAGGACGGCACCACGGGCTTCGCCACCGTCACCTTCGACCGGCTGGCCCAGAACATCTCGACGCCGGTGGCCCGGCAGCTGGTGTCCACCGCGCAGAGCGCGGCGGGGCCGAACCTCCAGGTCGCGGTGGCCGGACAGGTGGCCGAGGCGGCCGACAAGCAGTCCTTCGGGGGTACCGGATTGGGCGTCATCCTGGCCGGGGTGGTGCTGTTCTTGGTGTTCGGTTCGATCTTCGCCATGGCCCTGCCCCTGCTGTCGGCGCTCGCCTCGCTGGGCACCGCCATCGGCGTGATCGGACTGCTCAGCCACGTGCTCAAGATGCCGGTCTTCTCCACGGAGCTGGTACTCCTGATCGGACTCGGCGTGGGGGTCGACTACGCCTTGTTCATCGTGACCCGGCACCGCCAGGGCCTCATCGCCGGCAACGACGTCGAGTCGTCCATCGTGAATGCGGTCAACACGTCGGGACGTGCCGTGCTCTTCGCCGGCATCATCGTGTGCATCGCCCTGCTCGGGATGTTCGCGCTCGGCGTGTCGTTCCTCTACGGGCTGGCCATCGCCGCCGCCATCGGGGTGTCCTTCACCATGATCGCCGCCCTCACCCTGCTCCCGGCATTCCTCGGGTTCATCGGGCCGCGGGTGCTGTCGAGACGTCAGAAGAGGGACCTCAAAGAAAACGGACCGCGTGTGGTCGGGTCGGGCACCAAGGGCTTCTGGCCCAGATGGGCGGCGTTCATCGAACGGCGACCTGTCCTCCCCGCCGTCGTGGCGCTGATGATCGTGGTGTTGGTCGCCATGCCGTTCTTCTCGCTCCGGCTCGGCTCGTCCGATCAGGGCAACGACCCGACAGGGACCACCACCCGCGAGGCGTACGACCTGCTGGCACAAGGGTTCGGTCCCGGATTCAACGGTCCGCTCCTGCTGGCGACCCAGAACGCCGGCCCGGCCGACCAGCAGGCGATCGATCGGCTGGTCACCGCGGTGAAACAGCAGCCCGGCGTGGCCAAGGTGATCGCCACACCGGCGTTCCCGACCAAGGACGGCAAGACGGTCACGCTCATCACCGCCTACCCCACCACCTCGCCGGAGGCGTCCGGGACCACCGAGCTGATCGACCACCTGCGACAGGTGACCATCCCCGCGGCGGTCGACGGGACCGGGCTCAGCGTCTACGTGGGTGGGAACACGGCCATCTTCGTCGACTTCGCCCGCGTGCTCGGGTCCAAACTTCCCCTGTTCATCGGCCTCGTGGTGGTGCTCTCCTTCCTCTTGTTGGCCATGGTGTTCCGCAGTCTCCTCATCCCGCTGACCGCCGCCGTCATGAACCTCCTGTCCATCGGGGCAGCGTTCGGCGTGCTGGTGGCCGTGTTCCAGTGGGGGTGGCTGGGCTCGGTGTTCCAGGCCGGGGGTCCCGGACCCGTCGAGTCGTTCCTCCCGGTCATGCTCTTCGCCATCCTGTTCGGGCTGTCCATGGACTACGAGGTCTTCCTCATCACCCGGATTCAAGAGGAGTACCTGAAATCGGGCGACAACGCCACGGCGGTACGAAAGGGACTGGCCGCCACCGGCAAGACGATCACCGCGGCGGCCCTGATCATGATCCTGGTCTTCGGATCGTTCATCCTCGGCGGCGAGCGGATCATCAAGGAATTCGGCCTGGGCCTCGCCGCCGGGATCCTGATGGACGCCTTCTTGATCCGCATGGCCATCGTGCCGGCCCTGATGTTCTTCATCGGGAAGGCCAACTGGTGGTTCCCCTCGTGGCTCGACCGGATCCTCCCCCGCGTATCGGTCGATCCGGACCTGCCCGTGGAGCCCGCCGGAGGGCCACCGGCCCCCCGGGAACCCGAGCCCGTCTCGGCCTGAGCCCGTTGACTGGCAAATCCCGGGCGTTATGCTGAACTCAAAGGGGCTCCAGGAGGGAGCCGCCGCCCGATCCCTGGGGGAATCTGATGTCCGACTTCGTCATGACCATCGCGGGAGACACGGTTCCGGCGGCTGATTCGTTCGGTGTGGTGAACCCCGCCAACGGCGAGGTGTTCGCGCATGCCCCCGAGTGCACGCCCCAACAGCTCGACGCCGCGTTCGACGCCGCATCCAAGGCCCAGCGGGACTGGAAACTGGACGAGGGCGCCCGCCGGGCGACCCTGTTGAAGATGGCCGACGTGCTGATGGCCTCGGGCGGGGAACTGGCTCCCGTGCTCACCGCCGAGCAGGGGAAGCCCCTGAGCGACGCCAACATCGAGGTCTTCGCCGCTGCCATCTGGTGCCAGTACTTCGCCAACCTGGAGACCCCTCCCCAGGTCATCCAGGACGACGCCGAGGCCCTGGTCGAGGTGGTCCGCCGGCCGGTGGGAGTGGTGGCGGCCATCACCCCGTGGAACTTCCCGCTGACGTTGGCATTCTGGAAGATCGCACCGGCGTTGCTGGCCGGAAACACCCTGGTGCTCAAGCCGTCGCCCTTTACGCCCCTCACCACGCTCAAGGTCGCCGAGCTCCTGCGTGGCGTGGTGCCCCCCGGCGTGATCAACGTGGTCAGCGGCGGTGACGAGCTCGGGGCGTGGATGACCAGCCATCCGGTTCCCCGCAAGGTCAGCTTCACCGGTTCCATCGAGACGGGCAAGAAGGTGGCGCTCTCGGCGGCCCCCGATCTCAAGCGGGTCACCCTCGAACTCGGCGGAAACGATCCGGCCATCGTGTTGGACGACGCCGATCCGGCTGTGGTGGCCAAGGCCATCTTCGCCGGCGCGTTCAACAACAACGGCCAGGTGTGCTCGGCGATCAAGCGGGTCTACGTGCCCGAATCGCTCTATGACGATGTCGTCGAGGGTCTGGCCGCCCAGGCCTCGACCATCAAGGTGGGCGACGGCACCGAGCCCGACTCCAAGCTCGGCCCGATCAACAACGCCCCCCAGTACGAGCGGGTGAAGGAGCTGGTGGCCGACGCGCTGTCGCATGGGGCCACCGCGGCCACCGGGGGGGCGCCCATCGACGGACCGGGGTTCTTCTTCCAGCCGACGATCCTCACCGACCTGACCGACGGGACGAGGATCGTCGACGAGGAGCAGTTCGGCCCGGCGCTCCCGGTCGTCTCCTACCGCGACGTGGACGATGTGGTGGAGCGGGCCAACGCCACCCACTTCGGACTGTCCGGCTCGGTGTGGGGAACCGACACCGACCGGGCGGCGGAGATCGCCGGTCGCCTCGAGTGCGGCACGGCCTGGGTGAACACCCACCTGGCCCTCGCTCCCCAGCAGCCCTTCGGCGGGTTCAAGTGGAGTGGCGTCGGGGTGGAGAACGGCCCGTGGGGCCTGGCCGAATTCACCGAGGTCCAGGTGGTCCACCGGTCGAAGAGCACCGACGGGCTCAACCTCAACACCGGCGGCCTGGTCTCGTAGCTGACCGACGCTGGTCGGCCGGCGTCAGCCCCCAGCCCCATTGCCGACGGGGACCACCGGATCGCCACCTCGCGTCATCGCCGCGCCCGAGGGGTGCCACCGTGCCCGCTCCCTGGGCTATGTCCCCACCGGCGTCGTTGTCCTCAGCGTGCTCTTCGCCCCCGGCAAGACCACCGAGCAGATCAGCGCCACCGCGCTCATGCTGGCCTTGTTCGACCACCACCGGCTCGTTGGGTGAACAGCGAGCATCCCGGCGGCCCCACCGGCTCAGGCCGGGCCGGCTGGACGGATCGGCCCGAGCCGGGCTGCCGCACGGCTCCGAGCCTCCGCTCATGCGAGGGCTCGAGCCGGCGAGCCCCTGACCAGCATGTTCGATCCTCGCAGATCATTCGATAGTCTAACTATGTGAGCGTCGAAGCAACGAGTCCTGCGGCAGCAGCGACCAAAGAGCAGCGCACCGTGGGTCGCGCCGCGGCCTGGTTGGCCAAGCAGGTGGAGATCGGGCTGGCGTCCGTCGACCTGTCCATGCCCCAGTACCGGGTCCTCGGGCTGCTGGACGAGAGCCCGGCGGTCTCCTCCGACCTGGCCGAGCGACTGGCCGTGCGGCCACCGAGCGTCACCGCCATCGTCGACGGACTGGTGGCCCGTGGGTTGGTGGAACGCCGCCACGTGGCCGCCGACCGGCGCCTCGTGGACCACGTCCTGACCGAGACCGGTCACCGCGTCCTGGCTCTGGCCGACACGGCGGTCGCCGGCCGGCTGGGTGACATCGCCGCATGCCTCGACGACGAGGATGAAAGGAAGCGGGCCTTCGACGGCTTGTTCGCATGGCGGCGGGCCTTCGGTGTCTACCGTCTGGCCAGGAAGG
>CAVRYH010000005.1:0-540368 GCA_963725395.1 uncultured Acidimicrobiales bacterium
CGACGGCCACCAAGCCCCTCTCCATCACGGTGAACGGTAAGAAACTCGCCATCACCACCAAATCATTGGACGCGGGAACGGTGGAGACGGCTTACTCCCAATTGCTTGACGCCACGGGAGGAAAGCTGCCCTACACCTGGTCGATCAGTTCGGGCAGCCTGCCCGCTGGCCTCAACCTCGACGCCACGGGTGTCATCCTAGGAGTGCCGACCACGGCGAAGACGTACAATTTCACTGTAGAGGTCACCGACTCCGAGGTCCCACGCGAGACAGCTACAGCAAACCTGTCCATCACCGTGCATTCGCCCCTCACACTTAAGGTGAATCTGCCAGTGGGAACCGTGGGCCTCAAATATGTGGGCTCCATCATCGCATCGGGAGGTCAAATCCCATACAGCTACTCGGTGGTCAGCGGTTCGACTCCTCTGGGAACTAAGTTGAATCCGAACGGCCGTGTGACCGGAACACCATTGAACTCTGGGAGCTTCCCCTTTGAGGTACAGGCTAAGGACTCGGTTGGGGATTCGGCCCTCAAGTCGCTGGTGATCATCATCAAGACACCGACCAGCGGCATTCCACCTGCGAGTGTTTTGACACCGATTTTGAAATCTGCCATTAGTTTAGGCCAGCAGGCAGTAGTCGGAGCGAGCCAAAACATTACCGACGTACAAGGTGATATTGCAGATACCAAGCTAGCTATCGCTGCTCTCAATCTGATTCCGGCTATCAAGAACAATCTTGTGGCTCAAAGAGCGTTCCAAGGACTTCAGGACTTGGAGCAATATTGGTTGGAAAGTGCCTTGCGCGCTCAAGCGTTTGAAAAGAATGGGGTTGCTGCTGACACTGCTCTGCTCAACGCGCTGCAAAATCCGGCCGGTAAAAACCTCCCCAAGCTTTACAACGCGGTCATCAACTCTGCGAATGACACCAATGCCGGTAACTTCATTCTGGTCGAGATATATCAGGCATTTGTTCACCAAGTAGAGGCTTTCGCGGGCCTCTTCAAGGGGGTTGTCGCAAAAAAGATAACGGATGTTCTTACCAAATATCTGGAACAGACGCTGCAGAACTTCAAGCAGCAGGTCCAAATCAACTCGGAGTTAACGAAGGTCAACAATCAAATACAGCATGCGCACTAGGTCCGGACCGAGTGTTGGAATGACAGGCAGATTCTTTAGTTGATGGTCGTGCGCTCTCATGATCTTTCGTAGGGAAGGCTGTTAGATACCTTCTGGACCCTGTGGGTTCCGAAGGTGGCTCATCTCAGGGGGACCCGGCCACTCTAGACCCGTCTAATCAAAAGTCGTCGGGACCCGAGCTGCCTTGGTTCCTCTTGGCGCCGCACCTGGGGAATTGCCGGGCGAGAAGTGGCCGGTGGATTCAGTCGGAACAGCCCGATGCGTCAGCTGAGGTCTGGCGCGCACCCGGGAAAGTTGGACACCGAATAGAGAGGAGCCAAGATGGCTCTCATGACGGTGAACGACGAGGGAACGGCTGACGCCCGGTCGAACAATCGGTGGTCAGCGAGCAAGAAGCTGGATGTGGTCCTCCGCCTGCTGCGAGGGGAGAAGCTCGAGGAGGTCAGCCGGGAGGTCGGGGTGGAGGCCCACCGGCTGGCTGCCTGGCGAGATGAGTTCCTCGACGCCGGCAAGGAGGGCCTGAAGGGCAAGCGGGCCACCACCGAGGAGGATCGAAGACTCCGAGACGCCGAGCGCAAAATCGGCGAGCTGACCATGGAGAACGAGATCTGGAAGAAGGTGGCCGAAAAAAGGGGGCTCCAGATGCCGCCGCAGAAGCGGCCGAGGTGAGTGGGGAGATGGCGATTCCCCTGGCCACCGTCTGTCGGGTTACCGGGGCTCCCCGGTCGACGATCTATCACCGCCGGTCCCGAGGGGATGCCCTCGGATGTCGGCCAGGTCCGAAGACCGAGGTGAGCGACGCGGTCCTCACCGAGAGGATCCGACAGGTGATCACCACCAGCTCGTTCTCCGGCGAGGGTCACCGCAAGGTCCGGGCCCACCTGCGTCGTGAACACCAGCTCCATGTGGGCAAGAACCGGGTGCTGCGGCTGATGCGGAAGGCCGGCCTGCTCGCCCCCCAGCGGGTGGCCAGACGGCGGCGGCCTCGGGTTCATGACGGCCGGATCATCACCGATGCCCCCAATGTCCGCTGGGGGACGGATGCCACCATGGCCTGGACCAGGAACGACGGTTGGGTCTGGGTCTTCGCCCTCCTCGACCACTACACCAACGAAGCCTGGGCCCACGTGGCCAAGGTGGGGAATCGCTTCGCCGCTCTCCAGCCCGTCTACGACGCCGTGATCGATCGCTTCGGCCAGCTCAGACCCGATGTGGCCCGGGGCATCAAGCTGCGCCACGACTGGGGCAGCCAATACCGCGCCCACCACTTCCAGGGATCCCTCAACTGGCTGGGCATCGAGGACGATGCTGCCTTCGTCGGCGAGCCCCAGGGCAACGGCGTGGCCGAACGCTTCATGCGGACCATCAAGGAGCAGTGCCTCTGGTCTCGGCTCTTCGAGGACACGGACGACCTCCGCCAAGGAGTCGCCACCTTCATCCAGACCTACAACGACGAGTGGCTCATCGAACGCCTGGGCCACCGGACACCACGAGAGGCGTTCAACGAAGCGACAGCTCAGGTTGCCGCGTGATAGTCAGGGAATCTGTCCAACGAACCGGGGCCTCAACAGGTCGCGTCAAACCGTTCGAGGCCACCAAGTCGAGAGATCAGGCGAGCCCAGCCGCACTAAAAACCTCCGACCTCAGCCCTGTGTCGGCTGAGGTCGTAGTTCAAGCCCTGGTGTGAACGGCCGCATAACTCTTCCAATTCAAAGGTCGCGATCATGGGGCGGAGGTCCGTGGGAAGGCCATCGCCCTCTTCAACGCCGACATCGGTTGTCGATCTGCTGGGACCAAGTCCGAACCCACCGATGTGCGATCGGTGCCGGGGATCGCTGCCGACGTCCTCAGGCCTTCCTCCTGTCGCTCGATCTACGGCCTTGATCAGAGTCATATTACGTAATACGATATAAACGTCGAAATCCAGCTGCACGGAAGCATGGCGTGGTCGACGCGTCCATCGAGCACGCCATTGCCAACTGTGTGGTCGTTGTCAGCCTCGATCCCGACTGTGATCCGCCGAGAGTGCTCGCAATCGGACCTGACTTCGATGGCAAACTGCTTGCTGCTTGAAATTATTTGGCTCGAGTTCGACGAGGACATTCAGGTCGTGATCCATGTGACCGGACCCCATTGATCGGTCCACCCGCTATGTGAGCTGTAGCTGGTGGTCCTGTCTCCACTGGTCCGCGAACTCGACCGGCGTGCGCATGCCGAGGGCGGAATGTGGACGGTAGGTGTTGTACTCCTCTCGCCAGTCGGCGACAAGTACTTGTGCCTCGAGCAGCGAGTCGAACTGTTCGATGGCCAGCAGCTCGTCCCGCATCCTCGAGCCGTAGGACTCGACCCAGGGGTTCTGCCACGGGCTTCCCGGGTCGATGTAGGCGGTGCCCGCCCCGGTGAACCGGCACCAGTCCCGAAGGGCGTGGGCGGTGAGCTCGGGGCCGTTGTCGCAGCGGATGTAGGTCGGTTGAGTACCTCGGGTGCCCACCAGCTTGTCCAGGACGGCGACGGTGGCATCGGCGTCGATGGAGTAGGCGACGAGGTCGCAGAGGGACTCCCGTGTGAACTCGTCGGTGACGTGCAGGATCTTGATTGTCCTCCCGGTGGTGGTGACGTCGAACTGGTAGTCGAGGGCCCAGACGTGGTTCGGATGGGCGGCGACCAGGCGGTCGGCCGGCGTGGTGGAGATGCCCACACGGCGCTTCTTGTGGCGCCGGGGTGGGACCCCGAGGCCCTCCTCACGCCAGATGCGCTGGACTTTCTTGCGGTTGAGCTGGAGATGACCCTGCCGGCGAAGGACGGCATGGGCCCGGCGATAACCCCACCGTGGATGACGCCGGGCGAACGCGCGAAGCTCGGCGCGTAGCGCCGAGTCGGGGTCGACAACGCCGTTCCGGTGGCGCTGGGTGGAGCGGTGCTGGCCCACGATCTGGCACGCCCGCCGCTGCGAGAAGCCCTTGCGGTCACAGAGCATCTGGACCGCCCGGCGTCGCTGCGACGGGCTCAGAAGTTTCCCCGGGAGATCTCCCGGAGGGCGTCGATCTCGAGCTCCTTGTCGGCGACGATGCGCTTCAGGCGCTGGTTCTCCTTCTCCAGCTCCTTCAGCCGCTTGGCGTCGTCGGCCTTCATGCCGCCGTACTGGTTCCGCCACCGGTGATAGGTCTGCTCAGAAACCTGCAGGTGCCGGCAGACGGCGGCCAGGTCCTGGCCCTCGTTGAGCAGCTTGTCCGCCTCGAGGAGCTTGCGGACGATCTGCTCGGGTGTGTGCCTTCTTCTCGCCATCGTGACGATCCTCCCTTCACCCAGCAGTCTGGGCAACGGGCTCACGTCACGGGTGGACCAATCTCAGGGGGTCACGCCACGTGCGATGTCACTTCGGCCTGTCTTCTATGACCTGCTGCCCAATCAAGGGAGTGATTGATGACTGAATCCAAGACCTACCGAACAATGGCCGGCAGAGTACTCGACGACAAAGACCTCGAGTCAATCTCTAACGAAGTCGAATCAGCTACCTACGACGTCGAGGACCTTAAAGGTCGACGTCGCGGGCGGCCGACCATGGGCTCCGGCCCCGCAGATGTCGTGCCCGTGCGACTTGATCCCGAACTTCGTGACGCACTCCAGGCACACGCCGTCGCGGAGCACACCACGGCCAGTGATGTCATCCGCCAGGCTCTCAAGGATTTTCTGCACGTCGCCTGAGTGACCCGCGCAGCTCGCTTGTTGCCATCGAGGAGCGGGTGGTTCCTGGCCAGGCGAACCAGCAGAACAGCGGCCTTGTCGACGAAGTCCGGGTAGAAGTCCTCGTCGCCCCAGCTGCCGGCGGGGGCGTGGAGTGCCGAGTCAGCCAACTCGAGCTTCATGCTGCGCAGGAGGGCATCGGGCTCTGACCCGATGACAGCCGATGCGACAGTCAGATAGTCAGGGAGATCCGGGTACTCGACACTCACTTCGCCAAGCGTTCGAGCAACTCCCGGTCCTCCTCGATGATCCTGGCCAGCCTGGCTTTGAACTCCGGAGTCTTCCGACGGCGTTCCGCTGCCTCGAGGAGGGACTGCTTGACCGTCTCGTTCAGGCTCGTACCCTCCACACGGGCCAATACCTCGGCGTCGACAGGCCGTCAGACCCAGGACTCTGACGTGACGGGTCGAGGGCGACCGCCAAGCCGTGATCCATCGGTAGCTATGCCACTGCTACGCGGAGGATCGGCAGCGGGTAAGTCGGACATCTTTGCTCCATTTGGAGGTTAGGCGTATAGTTAGGCGTATGCCACGCCTGCAGGTATATCTCCCAGATGACCTATACCTTGCCGTCAAAGAGCGCCGGCTCCCTGCCTCAGAGCTCCTCCAAGGTGCCGTTCGCGCAGAGTTGCGACGTCAGGAGCTCCTCGAGGAGACAGATCGATATCTTGGCGAACTCGTAGAAGAAGTCGGAGAACCTTCCCAGGCGGCAGCGGCCAGAGCTGAAGGCCTTACCGAGCGGTTGCAGCGAGAGGGCACTCGGGCTCCCAAGGCGAGCTGATGGTGCTCGTCCTGGACTCCGGTGGGGTCAGCTTTCTTGCCAAGCGGAATCAGGACTCGCTGGCCGCCATCCGCGTCCTTGTCCGTGACGGGTATTGGCCGCCGATCGTTCCCTCGGTCGTGATCACCGAAGTAACGACTGGACGTCAGCATGGTGACGCGACGGTCAATCGGCTTCTCAAGACCTGTGCAGTCAGCGAGGAACTTCCAGTCCAGCTTGCCCGTCGCGCCGGTGAACTCCGGCACTTGGCCCGCCGCGGTTCCGCCGTAGACGCCCTCGTCGTTGCCAGCGCAGAACCGGGCGGTGTGGTCCTCACTGGGGATGTCGGGGACCTCGCTGCGCTCGCCTCCCACGCCAATGCCGTCCGAATTGAGACCGCTTGAGCAGCGTGGTTTGAATCGGACGGAATCGAACCTGTCTCGGAACGCCGACAGAGTGAAGCGCATCTTGTTAACGGCTCATCTCAGGGGGACCCGGCCACCCTCGCCACAGTTGCATTCGACACAGGTGCAGGGATCGCAATCGCAATCAGGGTTGTCACAGGTCTTGCTCTCGGTCGTGCTCATTGGAGTTCCTCGATTCTGTGGTAGCCGACGAGCGTCGACATTTGGGCGCAATCAGCTGAGAATGCAAGATCACGATTTCGGATCCACCTCGGCATCACTAGGGGCGAAGGTCCTCAGCTACCTGCATTCATCTGACTTCCCGTGCCGCCCGAAGCCTGCTGACCTACCGGTTGTGCCTGGCTACTACCGATGGTAGTAATTACTACACGCTGTCGTAGTACAGATCAATTGAGCGCGGGAGAGAGGTGGTGAGAGATGACGATCACCGAGGTGGAGGGACAAACCACGCTCGTAGCTGGCCCGGACGCGGGCCGATTCACCCAGGTCAACGGCCGGCCTCCGAGGGACCTCCAGCGAACATTTCGACTGGTCCTGGCCACGGTGTGGCTACTGGACGCAGCGCTCCAACTTCAGCCGTTCATGTTCACCCGTGGATCCAGTGGGTTCAGCGGAATGTTGAACGGACTCGCCTCGGGAAATCCCGTCATTGTCCGCGGGGCGGTTACCTGGAACGCATCGAACGTGTACCACTATCCGATCCTGAGCAACACAATCTTCGCCGGGGTCCAGTTCCTGATCGCCTTCGGGATCGTCTACAAACGCACGTGCAAGTCCGCTCTGTCGCTCTCCATCGTCTGGTCCCTCGGGGTCTGGTGGTTCGGTGAGGCCGCCGGCCAGGTCTTCCAGGGCGGAGCCACCCCGTTCAGCGGGGGGCCGGGAGGCGTGCTGTTCTACGCGGTGCTTGCGGTGCTGCTATGGCCGAGCGAGGGTTCTGACAAGCCCTTCGTGGCCGCTCGGACCGTCGGGGTGAACACTGCCAAAGCCATCTGGGTTGTGGTTTGGGGTGTATTGGCCGTCTTGTCGTTGGTGGGCTCGGGTCGCTCACCCCAAAGCCTCCACGATCTGATCGCCAGCCTCAACAGCGGGCAGCCGGGGTGGCTCGCCCATATCGACCGATCCTCCGAGTCCCTCTTTCTCCACCACGGGACCACGTTGGCCATCTTGCTGGCAATCGTCTGCATCATCGTGGCCGCGGGGGTCTTCGCACCCCGAACGGTCGCCCAGTTCACGCTTGTTCTTGCCATCGTGGTGTTTGCCCTCATCTGGGTGGCGGTCGAGAACTTCGGTGGGATTCTCGCCGGGAGCGCCACCGATCCGAACTCCGGCCTCCTGGTCATCCTGCTGGCCTTGACCTACTGGCCGTTGGAAACCGCCCGAACAGCGGTGCATGACACCACACCGGTCTCGTTGGGCACCGCAAAGGAGGATTGATCCGTCATGGCAATGTCAACCCCATCGTGGCTGTACTACTTCTTCGGCGTGCTGATGCTCGCCGTCGCCGCCTACTGCCTCACCCTTCTGGTCCTTTCTGTGGCCACCAAGCGGCACGGCGGTCGGGACGTCGAGATCTCCCACGTGTTTATGGGCATAGCCATGGCCGGCATGTTCGTCGGTCAGTGGGCTTTCGGCCGCAATGCCGTCTGGGAGATCATCTTCGGCGTTCTGCTCATCTGGTTCCTGGTTCAGAGTATTCAGTCAGTCCGACAGTTCGGCCTTCACCTACCCCATGCTCTGATCCACGCTGTGATGAGCTTCGCCATGCTCCTGATGTACTGGTATCCCATGGGATCGTCGTCCTCAGGAGCGATGTCGATGTCGATGTCGTCCACCGGACCGAAGCTTGACTCCGGGGTCGCCTTCGTGGTGGCGTTCATCCTCTTCGCTTCGGCCATCTTCACGTTGGCATCACCGAACAAGGGCGCTTCCCACTTCGGTAGTCACGCTCCGGCCTACGCGATGGTCGGTGCCCAAGGATCAGATTCTCCCATGGTCCGGCTCGACGGAGGCTCCGATTCCGCCATCGCCCTGGAAGAGGTAGTTGCCACACCGTGGCTCGTGGACTTGAGCCACGTCGTTATGTGTGTGGCCATGGGATTCATGCTTCTGCTGATGACCTAAGTGGTAACCGATAGAACGCCTGGCTGCCCTCATGACTACGTAGGTTGCAGAATCGATCAGGATCTCTTAGGACTGAAAGGAATCGCCTCATCGATGACGACCACATCCAGATGCGGAAGCCCCATGTGCTCCTGCGATCCCTGTGCTTGGGATGATTGTCGGTGCGGGTTGGCCAGACTCGGCGACTTAGAGCGACGGGTCATGGAGATCCTCTGGGAATCGGCAGACAAGGAAGTGTCGGTGAGGGACGTGACTGACATCCTTCCGGACCACGCCCAGACGACTGTCGCTCCTATTCCCGATCGTCTTGTGCGCACCCCAGCGGCAGAACTCGCCGTTCTTGAGCACCGGGGTTCCCATTCGGACATCGACATCACGTATGGGGAGCTCGGCGCTTACGCGACAACGCACGAGATCAGCATTGAGGGTCCACTACGGGAGTACTACCTCGTCGATGCAATCGAGACGCCTGAACCGGAGGAGTGGATAACAGAGATCGGATGGCCAATCTTCCGCTCCGACCGGTCACTGCTGAACGAGCCGTAGGCGAATACCCGCGATCCGATTCGAGGGCCCGACTCAGGGATCCACTCTTCTGCCGTGGGAGTTATTGCCTGCTGGAGTTGCCCTGCCCCAAGGGTGTCGAAGCGTGACACTCTCCCGGCGTTCGGGGGCAGAGCTCAAAGTCCGAGGCTGGCTCAGTGCGACCTTACAGCTGGGACCTCAGCACGGCGATCTCGCAGCCTGGCGAGGACGGATCGAATCCGTGGTCGATCAGCCAGCGGATCGCTACAAGGCATCGCAACGACCACCACGCACGGATGACGTCGAGGTCGACGTCACTGCCGTACCCTGCGACGACGTCGCCAAGGTGCTCCGGGTGTCCGAGGGTCAGGATGGCGAGGTCGAACAGGGCATCGCCCTGGCCCGCATCGGACCAATCGATCACACCGGTAATCTCGTCAACCTCCACGAACACGTGGTCGACCTGCAGGTCGCCGTGGATGAACACCGGTGTCCACGGCCGGAGAGCAGACTCGGCAATCCGGCGATTGTGCGCCACCACATCAGTGGCAAGGACACCATTCGTGACGAGCCACTCGCACTCGCCGTCGAGGCGCGACGCGAGCTCGTCCACGCTCTTACCGGGCCATGGTGGCAGCGGAGCCTCATGCAGCATCCGGATCGCTGCACCCGCTGCAGCCCACGCCGCCGATGACGTGGTCGACGGCTCGCCGAGGTGGCCGAGCGCCGTGCCGGGGAGGGCGGCGAGCGCGAGCACGTGCGGTTTCCACCACAGCACTTCCGGGGTCGGAATCGGTGCCAAAGTCATTGCCTCGACCTCGACCTTGGTGCGCGTTTGATCAGCGTCAATCTTCAGGAAGACGTTACCGACATGCAGAGTCGCACGCTCGTTGTGGGCGGTGACAATCTCTACCTCTACCTCTACCTCTTCCACGTCGGCCATTATTGCGGCATCGGCACCGACGTGGGCGAGGTGCCCCTAGGCGCTGTTCATTGACAGGCCCTCACGATTCAGAGATGATTCGGACAGTGGTGCAACTCCTGGCCATACGCCTCCGTGTATCGCCAACCCATGACGTGGTAGCGGAGGAGCAGGTCCTCGGGGGACAACTCACCCGTGAATGTGTGCTGGGTCCGGCATCCCGGGTGGTCACAGGTGATGACGTTCCCGTCGATAGTCATTCAGACATCCTTTGCCGAGCATCGTCGCCAACCCCAAGGTTTGTGGTCCCCAATGACCCTATGTCGCACAGGTGTCGGGCGCCTCCGCGACGGCCTCTGGCCATTCGGGGTCGGCTTGTTCAGCGGAACCACCACCAAGGATGCTCAGGGGTCGCCCTTTGGCCAAGAGGAGCCGCAGAGTGGACGGATGCTGGCAACGCCCCTGTTATCCGACTGGCTCGGGGATAAGCCACTTGACCGTGGCCCCCCGGGGCAATCCTGGGGACTCGACTACTCGGGCAGGTCAGGTCGGGCACGGAGGCGCCGTGGGACATCTCGGGAGACTTCAACCTAAGCTTCACCCGTGGATCCGGTTGTACAGGCCCTTGCCGACCAACAGGGAGAAACCGGCTTGCTCCTAGATGGTCTCTACGACGTCGACTGGACCTTGCCTACCCGATGCGAGGGTTGGAGCGTCTCGGATGTCGTGCTCCATCTGACCCAGTCCGACGAGATGGCCATCGCCAGTCTGACGGGCCAATGGGCTGGCGGTGGGGGAGACAGCACCGAAGGATGGGCGGGAGGATCCTCCGTCGACGAGAGCGTGGCATTGATGGTCGAGCGGGAACGGGGTGCATCGCCTGACGACCTATTCGCTCGGTGGATGGAAGCGGCGTCGGGTCTCGTTGCCCGACTGGACGACATGGATCTATCGACCCGGGTCCATTGGGTGGCAGGCGAACTTGCGGCCCGTTCACTGGCCACCACCCGCTTGGCCGAGACCTGGATCCACACCGGGGACGTTGCCGAGGCGCTTGGTATCGAGCTTCAACCCACCGATCGGCTCAAGCTCATCGCTCGACTGGCATGGCGCACCTTGCCCTACGCCTTTGGCTCGGTGGGACGGACGATGGCCGGACCGGTGGCACTTCGTCTGGACTCACCAACTGGCGAGGTGTGGGAGTTCCTGTCCGACGAGCCTGCGGTGACCACGATCACCGGACCCGCTGCTGACCTGTGTGCTGTGGCGGCACGGCGAACCGATCCGACGAATACGTCGATTCAGGTGAAGGTCCAGACGCCGATGCCGTGTTGTCGCTCATCAGGACCTACGCGTGATGAGAGAAGAGGGTTGGGCAACGACGCCTCGGGAAGTGTCCGGGCCAACGTGCTCATTCTGCGGGGCAACCGGCCACGGGATCGGCGTGCGGTGGGTGGCCCCGCCCGACTTGCAGATGTGCGCACGCTGTCTTCAGCAGTGCATCGATGTCGTGGAGTCGCACGTGAGGGACGGAGGTCTCACTCCTTCTGGCCTCGGAGGATAGGATCGCCCGGGCGACGGCAACATCGGCTGGAGGGCCATCCACAGTTCACCTTCGTGTCACACGATGCTGAGGGTGTCCAAGGCTTTGTGTCAGTGCAGGGATACTCTGAAGCGGCGTCCCGGCAGGCAGTTCAAGACAGGGGCCAAGGGAGACGATATGGCTTTCATTCTTGGTGTTATCTACTTTGTACTGCTGGTCACCCTCGGTATCCTCTCGATTCGGAAGGGTCATTGGGTGATGTTCATCATCGGGATCTTCATCCCGATCTTCTGGATCATCGGGGCAATCATGCCTCGAAGGGAGCTTCGCTGAAGTCGATCGACTGACCCGAGTACGGAGCCGTCCGCAACTGGGCAAGAATCCTCAGCGAAGTAGCCATCGGGTCCCGAGGAGACTGGTCCATGTATGCCCCATTAGCGGGATTACTGATTGCTTCGACGTCGACCTCAACCTCCCTGAGTGCCAACTGGTGGGAATACCTGTTGCTGTTCCTGGCCGTCATGGCGTCGTGGGCCGGTGTGCCTGCCATCGGCACCGCCGCAATCGGAGCGGCAGCGGTGGGGGCGAGCCAGGGCAACCTCAATCTGGCAGCGGTCATCGTCATCGGGACGATCGGCGGTGAGGTCGGCGGGTTGATCGGCTACTACGTCGGGGTCAGATGGGGAAGTGCACTCCTGGCACGGCCGGGCAAGCGCCAAGCAGGACGCCAGAAACTCATGGACAAGGGTGAGCCGCGCCTACCAGAAGTGGGGACGGATGGCTGTGTTCTTCACCCCGGCGATCATCTCGGGGACGGCGCGCATGAAGTTCAGCCAGTTCGTCGTCTGGAACTTCATCGCCTCCTTGGCCTTCACTTGGTCAGTGGCAGCGACCGCCTACGGGGCCGGACGAGTCTCGACTGGCCACACGTCCACTGAGGACATCCTGGTCCTTGTCTTGGGCCTTGCCTCGGTTGCGATATTGACTGGCGTCCTGGTGCGACGACACCGAATCCATCGCTCTCAGGCAACCGCCCCGTAGAGGAAGCGGTTCTGGTGGTTGCCACCTGCGATCAATGGTGGTCAACTTGACTGCTATGAGCGGCCTTGAGGAAGAGTCCAATCCGCCGAGCCTCTTGGCCGCGGTTGTTGCTCATTCCTGGTCGGACTCCTGGTGGTCGTCATCGCTAAGACCCTCTTCAAGCAGAAGTTCGTCGTGGCCATCATGGCCGGTCTGATCGCATTCGCGGTCCATCTCAACTTCGATGCTCCCCTTGCACGGAAGCTGAGCGACCTGGGGCTGTAGGCGAAAGGGTGTGGAAACCGTACGAGCGCGCAGGACCGCGCGCGTGCGAAGCACGCACGCCGGTCCTAGGGCTTACCAGGCGAGGCGAAGCTGATCTGCTTTAGTGTCGACGTGTCAAATGACAGGGGACGGCCTCCGAAGTTGGAAGTGCTCGCGATTGTTGGCTGCCCCGCAACGGCACATTCGGGCGGGTGGATAACCGTCTACGGATTGACGGTCAACGTGAGTTCCTGCGTCACTACGGTCTTGAACGGATGGGCGGTCGACTCCAGACACTTGACGATGAACGTGTAGGTGCCCGACCTCCTCGGCGTCCCTGAGATGAGGCCGCTCTTCGACAGGTGGAGCCAGATCGGCAGGACACCTCGACCTCTCGGCCCGTACTTGTTCCAGGTGTAGGGCGGGGTCCCCCCGGTGGCCTGGAGTTGGAAGGAGTAGGGCTGGCCGACCGTGGCTGCGGGCAGCGACGTGGTCGTGATCTGCAGCGAACCATTGGCGATGGCGATTTCGCTCACCGTGCCGTCTTCCCCGGGCACGTTGCCGGTGTTCGCCACCCAGACATGAGTGCCGTCAGAGGAGATGCCATTGGGGTCAACGCCGACGCCGATGGTCCCGACGACCGCCCCGGTCGAGGCGTCCAGCTCGGTCACCTCACCATTCGTCACCCAGACATGGGCGCCGTCCGAGGAGACGGCATCACCGCCGACCGAGATTGTCCGCACGACCCTCCCGGTCGAGGCGTTCAGTTCGGTCACCGAGTTGTAGGTGGGGCTCACCACCCACACGTGGGTGCCGTCCGAGGAGAGGGCGTAGGGTGTTGGGCCCACGCGAATGTTCCGCACTAGCGCCCCGGTCGAGGCGTCCAGTTCGGTCACCGTGTTGCTGCCGTGGTTCGCCACCCAGACGTGGGTGCCGTCCGAGGAGACGGCGTAGGGTGTGTCGCCCACGGCGATTGTCTGAACGACCGCACCGGTCGAGGCGTCCAGCTCGGTCACCGTGTTGCCGACCTCGTCGGTCACCCAGACATGGGTGCCGTCGGAGGACACGCCGTAGAGAAAGCCGTCGCCGTTGCCTCCCGGGTTGAAGATGGTCTGCACCACCGCCCCGGTCGAGGCGTCCAGCTCGGTCACCGAGTTGGAGCTCGTCACCCAGACGTGGGTGCCGTCCGAGGACACCCCGTAGTCACCAACGCCTGCGTCGTCGATGGTCTGCACCACCGCCCCGGTCGAGGCGTCGATCTCGGTCAGCGGCCCGTTGCTGGCGCTGGTCACCCAGACATGGGTGCCGTCCGAGGACACGGCGAAGGGATCGTGGCCCACGGCGATGGTCTGAACCACCGCAGCGGCCGAGGCGGGTGAGGTCCCGACCAGCACCGAGGCGATCAGTGCATCTCCTAACACTAGCGACCCAGCCAGCGCTGCCCGGATACTCCTTCTGAGGCACGCACCCATGCTTCGCGCCGATCCCTTCCAAGTTGTCAAGACGGTCGGCGACTTGCGCACTGTCTCGACAACGATTGACCACTTGAGGAAGGCCTAACACACAGCGCCTCTGTCGACAACTGCAATGAAGCGGACGTCAGCCGATCTCACAATGCACAGGGGGTGCCCCCCAACACCGAATCAGAGGCGCTTATTGCCTGCCCCCGACCGGCACTTTGAGGCGTGTGGACAATCTGAAAGTGGGACGGGAGAATGTGGCATGAGCGACAGCAACAACCACCTGGCGGCGAACCTCCCGAACGAGCCACAGCCTGCCCTTCGCCAGCTCGATCGCCTGGAGGGTGAGTGGGACGTTACGGGGTCCTTTCTCACTGGAACGGTTTCCTTCCAATGGATGGAGGGCGAGTTCTACTTGATCCAGCGGGTCGATGCGGAAGCGGGCGGGCGGACGATCCGGGGCATTGAATACATCGGGTTCGATGAAGACACGCAGACGCTGCGCTCTCATTACATGGACATCCACGGTGCCAACTTCACCTACACCTGGGAGTTGGACGGTGACACGCTTCGTACCTGGTTTGGTGAGAAAGACTCCAACAACTTCTTCGTCGGTCGTTTCGCTCCTGACGGGTCGTCGTACTCCGGTGATTGGCAATGGCCCGGAGGTGGCTATTCGGCAACGATGATCCGCCGATAGCCACGATGGCAAAGTCTCCTGGGGGGTGACGAGGCCGAACGAACCTGACCCAGATCGCCGGGACCGGGCCCACGCCATGGGAACGTTGTTATGCGGGCTAGCTTCTCGGACCGGACTTGGAGGTGGCATGAGGAAGGTCGACTACGACGAGCGCCAGCACGCCGTCTACGCCTCTGGCAGGCAGATGCTGCCCGATGCGCTGCGAACCTGGATGGAAGCGTTCGCCCGCCACCTGCCGGAGACACGTCCGCTGGCCTGGCTCGACTTGGGCTCAGGGATCGGGCGTATGACGCCGTCTTTGGCGACCACTTTCGGCGGCCCAGTCTGGGGTGTCGAGCCAGCAGAGAAGATGCGTGCTCAGGCCATGGCCCACGCCGGCCATTCAGCCGTCACCTATGAAGCTGGGTCTGCCGAGCACATCCCATTACCGGATTCCTCGTGCGACGCAGCACTGCTGTTCTTCGTCTGGCACCACGTCATCGATCGGGATGGTGCCGTTCGGGAGTTACGGCGGGTGATCAGGCAGGGCGGCAAGGTCTTTGTACAGGCGAACTTTTCCGACAGGACGCCTGATGCGTGGTGGTTACACGTTGTGCCCGAATGGATGAGCGTCCACCAGGCGCTGTATCAGTCCGAGGAAGGTGTGCTCAGCGACTTCGCCGGGGCCGAGTGGACCCTCGCCACTCGTGATGAGATCACCTGGCCTCGCTCAGCGAGCCTGGCAGAGGATTTCGAAAGGCTGAAGCTCCGTCCCACTTCGCTCTTCGAACATATGAGTGAGGAGGAGATCGAGGCGGGTTTTGCCAGAATCGAGGCAGCGTTGCCCGATCTCGACGACGGACCTCAGTTCGAGACCAGCGCTCTGCTCGTCTTCGGAGGCTAGGAGCGGGGACGGTATCCCACAACGCCGGGTCGGTGGGGCAGTCCGGCACCTATGCAACGCCTCGTGTCGTCGGGCGACACGGCAGACTATTGGCCGGTCATACTCACGGCCACGAGGCTTCTGGCGACAGACAGGGCCTTGTCTGTCGTTACCGAGCCCGTTACGTGCACGTCCCACACGGGAGCGCGGACAACGATGTGTGGTCTTTGGTCTGCAGGTCGGGTCAGAGTCTCGAACCGCTCTCCTTCCAGTAGGAGCAGGTCGCTTTCCAAGTTCCCTGGGCGCCGCCTGTGACCGGATACCACTAGAAGCCGAGCATCCGTCATCGAGCGAAGCTGGTAGTGCGAGCGAAGATGGTAGGTGCTGTCATCGTGAGATTGACCAAGTGGAGGAAGCATCAACAACACCTCAGGAGCAGGCAGGTCTGCTGGCCATTCAGCTGGCACCAATACCGCCTCTCCAAGCCGGTCGGCCAAATCGGCCTCAGAGGCGACAGGTTCCTCCCTGAACTGGAATCCGGTGACGGTGCACCAACCTGGACCTCGACCGGACAAATCCTGTATTCCGTCCGACCAACGGAGGCGGCGAGGGAGTCGCGGAAAACTCCTCGCTCCACAACCCGCCACAGCTCTGGATCATGCACGCCGACGGAGCCCACATGCGCCGGCTCATCCTCACGGGCCGCTACCCGACTGGACCCAACACCATCTGGTGGGACTCCAGTGCACCCGCAAAGTTCAGCCGTGACGGTCGACACGTCGCCTTTTCCACCATCCAGCATGGCCACTGGATGCTTCTCGGTGAGATCACCGCGACCCGTGGCGGGCAGCTCGAGGTGAAACAGCTCGAGCCGCTCAACCAGCCGGACTGGGAAGCGAAAGGCTTCACACCTGACGGAAAGTCCCTCATCTTCGCGTCCAGCCGCGGAGACGGACACGGCAACGCCACCTTTAACGCAGACACCTACACCATGAACCTTGCCGACCGGTCCATCCATCGCTTCACCCACGCGCTGTCGTGGGACGAAACAATGGACATCTCGAGCACCGGTGCCGTCGTCATCAGCTCCGATCGCGCGCAGATGCTCCCTTTTGAGACTCAACCGACCACCCCAGGAAGCTCCGGCCTGGCAGAGTTCGGCGGACTCAGCAGATTGCCAGCCCACCACGACCTCTACCTAACCGACGCTCGCGGCGACGCTGTCCCGATGCGAAGGCTTACTGACAGCGGAGGCTACTGGGACAGCATTCGCCCTCACTTCTCACCCAACGGCCGATACATCACCGTCAGCCAGCGACACGGCATAGGGAACAACGCCACCGAGCGAGTCGTCCTGATCACCTTCGAATGCGTTCCTGCCCCGACTTGATACAGCCTCTTCCGTGTCGACTCGACCCGTCCCAAGGAAGTTGATCAAGCGCGCCGACGCATAGTTATGAGGAACGACGTAGATTCTCGATCCGTCGTCGGAGGCGACTACATCCGCTCCGAGCAACCCCGAACACCGGGAGAGTGCCGCGTTATCTGGTTTGAGACGCGGGAACTGCTCGCGGTCAGCTAACCGCCCATGAACGGAACCTTGGGGACGGTTTTCGAGGCTGTTAGCGCCCTCCCGTATTGTTGATCCCATGAGCGAACGATCCGAGATTCTTGGACACTATGAGACCATTCGGGAAGAGGATCGCATCAGCTCGGGACTCGGCCAACTCGAACTTCTCAGAGTTCAAGAGGTGCTCCGGAGGCACCTTCCCTCTACCTCTTCACGGGTGTTGGATGTGGGCGGCGGAACCGGCGTCCACGCGTTGTGGCTTGCCGAACGCGGTGACAGCGTGCACGTCATTGATCTGACGCCTCGTCATGTTGAAAAGGTCAGAGATGAGCTGGGTCGCTTCGGTGTAACGGCGGAGGAGGGCGATGCGCGGGCTCTGAACGTGGCCGATGACAGTTTCGATGTGGTTCTGCTCTTTGGTCCGATGTATCACCTGATCACTACTGAAGATCGCCAGCGGGCTCTGGGCGAGGCCATTCGCGTGGTTCGACCGGGAGGTCTGATTGCCGTCGCTGCAATCAGTCGCTTCGCATCCCTCTTTGATGGTCTCGCCCGGGGATTCCTCTTCGATGCGGACTTCAGGAAGATTGTTGACCAGGACCTGGCCGATGGACAACACCGCAATCCCGACAACCGTCCCCACTGGTTCACGACGGCCTACTTTCACGAACCAGAACAGCTTCGTGGCGAACTCGAAGGAGTGGGGCTCGACGTAGTGGAACTGGCCGGCCTGGAGGGCCTCGCTGTTTGGCTGGACAACCTGGACGACAGATGGGAGACGGACGACGGTCGCGAGAGCATTCTCTACGCCGCCCGGATCATCGAGAGCACCCCGTCACTACTTGGTCTCAGCGCTCACCTGCTCGCCATCACTCGCACACCCAGTTGAATCTGCGAAGCTCTGTTTCAGCTCCTACCGCATCGGCTATCAAGGCTGATGCCCATGCCCACGACGGGTGGCTCATTGAGCGGGGAGCCATTGTCGGTATTGCCGGGACGCCCATCCAAGTGAGGAACCACGAAAACGCTGGAACCCTCACCGATGAGGGTGCCTACATGAGGTCAGACTTGCCGATTGCGGGATTTGCCCTGATCCACGCGGACAATGCAGACGAGGTTGTTGAACTCGTTGCCAAGACGCCCTGCGCCGTCGCTTACTGAGTTGTCGAGGTCTGGCCGCTCATTGGTCGCTGCGATGAGTGAGCCGCTGGAGTCGTAGCCTGCCTCCAAACACCTGACCGGGTCGTGGGCAGTCCGAATACCTGTGAAGACTACGTGGCGGTACCGGAGACCAGCTGGTCGAGAATCTCGACGGCGTCATTCGGCATGCAGTCAGTCGTAGCGAGGTCCGGCGGGGGAGCGGTACGACCTCAGCCGTACGTGGGCTGAGGATCAAGGATCAGCCAACTGGTCGATCGGCTCGACCTCGGGCGTGTGCTGGCTGAGGAAACTCGGAATACGAGACGGGCTTCGCCAAAGAGCCGGTTGTCTCAGTTCAGTCAAGGTGCTCCCCGCGACGGCGCCGCCCGAGCGGGCTGAGAATAGTCATTCCGCCAAGGACCAGGCTTACGCCCACGATGAACAACGCCTGCACGTCGGCGCCCGAATACGGCAGTTCGGTGTAAACACCGGCACTGGCGGATGTCGCAGTAGTGGCCACCCCGATGGTGCCGGAGGCGGAGGTGGTGGAAGGGAGGGTGGTGGGAGAGAGGGTGGTGGATGGGACGGTGGTGGATGATGGAGCGGAGGCAAAGTGGCTGGCGCTGGTCGCGCCAGTTCCCGAAGGGTTCGATATGGAGGCATTGGCGTTGACCGGGTCCTTTTGAGCGACGACGGGAAATACCAAGACAACAGGTCCACGGCCCGCTGCACTGACTGCTTTCACTCGGATTTGAGGCCGGGGCCAAGAAGCTATGACCTCGATTCCATCAATGTGGCACGTGCCACGGCCGGATGTGAACGAAATGCAGAAGTAGTGACCGTTGTAGTTGGACGCCGTGTAGTACAGAATCGGAGAGCCGCCATTCGAGACGGGTGGTCCCCACGAGACGGTTACTCCGGGAGCACCGGCGACGTACGTGGCTTGCACGGCGGTTGGCGGCCCGGGCACCATCGCTGCAGCAGATGCCTCCCCTGATGTCGCTACCGAACCGAGCACGGCGAAGGAAACGGCTACGAGACCCTTCACCCTGCGTCGTCTCACCATGCCCCCTGCCCCGTTGACCGGCTACTGCGCTCGCAGAGCCGAACTCCCAACGCATCAATACTATAGGGATTGATCCTTGGGTCGAACTGAGAGGGTCAGTACGGTTGTGCGCTTGAATTGTTTCACAAGGCCCCTGAGCTTCGGTCCAGTGGATCCACTGTCCCTTCGCACGCCTAGTCCCTTGTTACTTGCCGGCATGAGGCACGCCCGCCTAACCGGGGAAGTCTTGCCGCCACTCACGATCTTGTCACTCCAAAGGGTCACCGTGACCCCGGTAGCCGACAAAGCCGGCATCGTCTTCGATCCCCAGCCAGTTGAGCGAGCCCTGGAAATGGTGGGCCCGATATTGGCTGCCCCAGTCGTGGCGGAGCTTGATCCCCGGGCGACATCGGGTCCGAGGCCTCCGAAACGGTCGATCACCGCGTCATAGACCGGCTGGAGAGCGGCGAACCGGTTGCCCACCTTGGCCACGTGGGCCCAGGCCTCGTCAGTGTGGTGGTCGAGGAGGGCGAACACCCAGACCCAGCCGTCGTTCCTGGTCCAGGCCATGGTGGCGTCCGTCCCCCATCGGACGTTGGGGGCGTCGGTGATGACCCTGCCGTCATGGACCCGGGGCCGCCGGCGTCTGGCCACCCGCTGGGGGGCGAGCAGGCCGGCCTTCCGCATCAACCGCAGCACCCGGTTCTTGCCCCGTGGGCAGCGTGACGGGGACTTTCGTGAAACGGCCAGACCCGGAGGTAGCCCCATGTCGGGTTCTCCCGGGCTAGATGGTGGATCATCAGCACTGTTGCCGCATCGATCGCCGGGCGAGGCTTCAGGTAGGTCCACTTACGCCCGACCCTTTCCGACCCTCGGAGCGTCGTCCTAGCGGGATAGGCCTCGACTGCAACTTCTATCCTGCCGCCGGCACGGCTTGGGTTACGTCATCCACCGCTCGGGCCCTCCACATCGGCCCATCGAGTAGGGCAAAGGTGTGACCGCGACAGGAGCCGAGCCCCAACGCCCCTTAACGGTTTTTGCCAACATGGCTTACATTCTCCTCATAAGTTCGCGAAAGGATGACTGCAGCTGAAGATCGCCCAGACTTGACGAGAGGAGCCCGATGAACGCAACGTCCAGGAAAGGCCGGTATCGCTTCCTCCGAGGTCGAACAAGCCAACACCTTGGCCGGTCCTTTGCCATCCTCTCGACGGCGCTCGTCATGGCCGCCCTGGTACTCGCCGCATGCGGTAGCGCCAGCGGAAACGGCCCTTCCACCAGCGCAGCGGCGCCGGGATCCACCGTCTACCGATGGGGGGTCGTCGGCAACAAAGGCGCGCTCACCCAACTCCAGCTGGAGACACCGACCGCCCTCGCCGGCATCAATGGAAAGGTCGTGCAGATCGCCACCTCAAACTCCGACGGCTATGCCCTCACCTCGGACGGTGCCGTCTACGGCTGGGGAGTCAACAGCGCTGGCGAGCTGGGAGATGGAGAGCTGACGGCCTACGAGACGAAGGCCGTTAAGGTCGACTTCCCAGCTGGCGTCACGATCGCGTCGCTCGCCAACCCGATGCCCTTCGACGCCGGCCTGGCTATCGACTCCAACGGCCACGCATGGGGTTGGGGCCTCAACGCCACCGACGATCTCTGCCTGTCCGGGCTCGTCGAATCCCGTCCCCAGCAGCTCACTCTGAGCGGCGTGACGCTGGCCACCGGCGCCCGCACTCACGCCTTGTTCGACTCAAGCGGCACCCTCTTCGCGTGCGGAAGCGGTGACGCTGGTGAGCTCGGCAACGGATCGACAGCGTCCGCCAGCACCCCAACGGCCGTGGTCGGGCTACCGATCGGGGTGAAGATAACAGAGCTCACGTCGTCATGGGAGGGGTCGGGTGCGCTACTTGCCAATGGGGACTACTACAACTGGGGATACAACGCGTCGGGCCAACTCGGCAACGGTTCCACGGCCAACAGTGCGGTGCCTGTGAAGGTCGACCTTTCTAACCCGGTAGCGAAAGTCTTCCAGGGTGGCAGCGGGCCGAACAACGGGCAGACCGTCGCCGTCCTGGGCGACGGGGACACCTGGACGTGGGGCGACAACGACCGGGGTCAGCTCGGCATCGGCACCCGGACAAGCTCCGACACACCTGTGATGGTTCAAGTACCGAAAGGCATCAGCTTCGTGACCGTGAGTTCCGGCGGTTACGCAAGCTACGGCATCGACCCGACCGGCAGGCTCTGGGCCTGGGGCGACAACCGTAGTGGGCAGCTTGGGACTGGCTCGGGCCGACGGCTCGCCACCCTTCCCGTGGACGTCGGCCTCCATCTCACCCAGGTGTCGTCAACGGCACAGAACGTCGCCGGACTCGATGGGCACGCCTGATGCGAGAGTCTCCCGGTGTCTCAGGAGATCGTTTGACCGGTATTTCGATGGCCATGAAAGTCGGTAGCTGGTCTGAAGTGGGCGCTATCAACTAGACCGATGCGAGCACGAAGTACCGAAGCCGGGCGCGTTTTGGGTGCCTCTGACCGGCGGGTAGGCGGGGGCACCCGTTTGGGAGACCGGGACTTTCGCCGCGTGTGGCCAGTTAAGGCTTCGTAGGTCAACCCTTCATTGCTCTCCGTGCCCAGGCGAGAGACTCGGTACCCGCTGCTACTGCATCACCGACGTCGACAACAGGAACGACGTTGACATCGTTCCTGTAACCATATTTCGAGATGAAGGCAGAGACCACTCCGGGATCGTCTGCGCTCGCTGACCCAACGATTGAGGAACCTTTGGGTCGGGATCTTTCGTCGAACAACGCCTGACGCGACAAGGACGGGGCCGAGGCCCCGTCCTTGTCGGTTTACGCCCCTTCACCGTCCGCAGACGGACCGGGTGTTCAGAAGCTGACGGTCAGTGAGCTGTCGCCCCCGATGGTGGCCGACGAGATGACGGCGGTCGATGAGCCGAGGTCGGTGAGGAAGTCTCCCGAGGTGCCCGTCCCGGCGTCACCGGAAAGGCACACGATGTCGGTGTAGGTGCCGACCGTGAGGCCCTTCACCTGGGCGTTCCCGGAGACGTCGAACCCGACGTCCGACGCACCGCACGCCCCTCCCGGGATGACTTCGGAGGCCGAGCCGTAGGCCAGGGTGACCGCAACGTTGTCGACCGTGGTCTTGGGCGGCTTGGCCTGTAGGGCAGCCTCCAGATTGGTCAGACCGGACGTGGCGTAGGAGCCGTCGGTGTCGTAGTAGTTGGGCTTCGATCCGATGGCGTAGGTGGTGACACCGTGACTGGTCTTGGAGGCCAGGCAGGCAGCCGGGTCACCGGCGTTGGGCACGCCGCTGGTCTGCGGGCACGGTGTGGTCGCAGAGGCGATGTTCAAGCTACTCGCCACGCCCGAGCACCCCGTTCCCGTTGCCGTCGTCGACGACTTGGTCGTCGCCGTCGCGGCGGAGGTGAGAGCCCCACCGGCCGAGAGCCCCGGTGCGGCGAAGGTGACCGATCCGGTGACAGGACAGCTCTCGCTCGGGAAGACGACGGTCAGCGAGCTGTTGCCACCGACGATGCCCGACGTGATAACGGCGGTCGGTGAGAACAGGTCGGCGAGGAAGTTGTGCGTCGTGCCCGTTCCGGCGTCATCGGTAAGGCACACGAGGTCGTCGAATGTACCGACCGTGAGTCCTTTCACCTCGGCGTTCCCGGTGATGTCGAATCCGACGTATGAACCGCACGCACCCCCCTCGACATCAGTGGCCGAACCGTAGGTCAGGGTCACGGCGATGTTGTCGACGGTGGTCTTGGGCGCCTTGGCCTGCCAAGAATTCTCTAGATTGGTGAGACCGCTCGAGGCATAGTCGTTTGCGTCGTCGTAGACGTTCGGCTTCGAGGCGATGGCGTAGGTGGTGACACCGTGACTGGTCTTCGAGGCCAGGCAGGCGGCCGGGTCGCCGGCATTGGGCACGCCGCCGGTCTGCGCGCACGGTGTGGTCGGACTCACGACGTCCAGGGTAATGGGCAGGCCCGAACAACCTGTTCCCGTTGGTGTTGTTGTCACGCTGCTCTTCACCGTTGTGCCGGCCGTGAGGGCTCCACCAGCCGATGATCCCGGCGCGGCGAAGGAGAACGTTCCTGCGCTGGTGCACGTTATGGTCGTCGGCGGTGGAGTGGCCGCACCAGCGACTCCGGACCCGACGGCGCCGGCTACAGCCACCGTCGCGAACGACATGGCCATGGCCGCAATGGCCAACAGAATTTTCTTGATCACGTTGGTTCCCCCCAACTTTCTGTGTGAATTTTCGAGTATGAATTCGGCTAGGTGCCCCACCTCGGAACTCCTCGGCCGTTGCGCCCCGAAGGACGGCGTTCATACTAGACAGATACCAGGTGGCGCGCCTGGGACGGTGGGTTTCGCCGCCGAAGGCAAACGCCCTCCGCGGTGGCATGGTTGGGTCGGGAGTCGGACCGGAGAGCGGAACTCACAGCCCGTGCCTCGGGCCTGCCCCTTGTACGACTTGCAACTCTTAGTTGCATCCGTAACTTCTCCACGTTGATTGTGGAGTCAATCAAACGCTCGTTTGGGCTTGCGGCAACAGGTGGTGCCTGAGTTACCTTGCGAATCAGGCGCCAGACCCGTCGAGCGTCGACAATCTGTCATTGTCAGCGCTCCGGGCCTGGCCCTTATCTATTGATCACCGTGGGCCCCGAGTTTGGGGTCGAACTCACAACCGGCCGAAGGATGCGGCGATGTTGGACCTGAACCCCAAAAACCTCTTGGTCGGGGCGGACGAGGTCATCGTCATCGTCGGCCATCCAGGTGCCCAGGCTGTGCCGCACCCCTGAAGTTGCCGATACCCGAACGGTCTGAGTGCCCCGATCACCGGGTGGATGAGGCACCTCGCAAATCGCCCGGCAGTGCATCGCGACTCGATGACTGCTCGAGCGGGATGTCGGGATCGTGAGTGGCTACTCCGTGTTCTTGCCGCTCGCTCTCCACTATGCGCCTCGTGATGGCGAGAACAAGGCTCGACGCCCAACCCGTGAGGAGGCAGTTCGCGGTTCATTGACCGTCCACATTGCGCCAGCCAGACTGTCTCCTGATGGCGGTGCCAGACGGAAGGAACTACGGGCGATACCTTGGCTTTTTGGCCAAATTCAGCGTCATCGCACCTGCTGGTCTGGCGCTGGTAGTGCTCGGCGCGATCGATTTTACCGCGATTGAGTTGGACCGACACATTCAGCATTGAGACGGCCAGGCCCACGTTTAGGTCCAACGTTCGGAGATCCGAGGTGCACCGATCACCGGGAGTGGGCGCATCTCGTCAATGCAAAATGGCATCATCGGAATGGCGGATCAATCCCCAATTTCAGAGTGAATCACATACGCCGAGCAGTCGTAGCAAGGTGAGGTGGGGGAGAGGTGTGACATAGGTAGTTCGAGTCCACCGCCCAGGCAGTAGCCGAACAACGTGGCCGGCGAAGAGAATTTCAGTGTGGGTTCTCCAGCACTACCATCCGGTCCTGCCGTTCGATTCTTAGGGCGCCATCGCTACCCATCAGGTTCTCCTCATCAGTCGAAGTCGGGAATGGCCAAGGCCAGTCCCATTATCGGCCCGGTGGAGAGGTTGTGTCGCTTGAAGGAGCCTGGCGATGACGATTGGCATCGTCCAGGTGACCCATACGACCGGGACGGAGGCGGGTAGGGACCCGGGTCCGCCTGTCACCAGCTAAGCGCACATGATGAGGCACTTCGAGGTCGGTCGCAGGGGCCTGGCAGCCCACTCGGGATCCGGCAATAGCGGGCAGTGGGACGTCCCGCCCCGAGCCGACCACCGGGCATTCCTGATCGTGCCCACTTGAAGTGGTCCATCGAGCAAGAAAGGGAGTAGCAAGGCACGTGTCACTCAGCGATCCTGCATTGCTCGACTTGCGTTTTCCTGTCAGGCACTTCTGGGCAATGGTGAAGCCCGTATCGAAAGCCCAACAATCTTGGTTACCGGCCAGCCACGATTGGATCCACATCCGGCGAACACACCACGCGAGAAGACCCCGGTGTCGCCAGATCGCTGGTGACACCGGGGTCTTCTCTCCTATTCGCCGCCGTGAACGACGCCGTCATTTCGTCGTCACGAGCCGATCGCCCCTACGAGTAGGCCACCGTCCAGGGGAACTCGGGCCCCGAGGAACAGCTGTAGGAAGTCCCGTGGGTGTAGGTCATGGTCTCGGTGACCGAACCGGCCGCCCGAGCGACACCGGATGAGTTCAAGCCGTGGAAGTAACCCTGGAATGTGATCTTGTACGTGGCCGGGCTTCCGTTGTACACCCCCTGCTCGGTGGTCGTCGTGTTGAATGAACCGTCGCTGTTGAGCGGCACAGAGGCGACACTGATGTTGCTGAGCCCCACCGTACCCGAGGGAGCACAGTTGAGGGTAAGGCCTCCCACCGTGATGTTCTGGAGCGCCGTCTTGGTGTTGGAGACGCGGAAGGCAACTCCGTCGAAGTAGCCGTCCAGATTGCCCGAGTAACTGCCGGCCGGCGGGAGTGCGGTTGTCACCGTCTGGGTCGCGTCCCTGGTCACCGTCCAAGGGAACTCGGGCCCCGAGGAACAGCTGTAGGAGGTCCCGTGGGTGTAGGTCATGGTCTCGGTGACCGAGCCGGCCGCCCGAGCGACACCGGATGAGTTCAAGCCGTGGAAGTAGCCCTGGAATGTGATCTTGTACGTGGCCGGGCTTCCGTTGTACACCCCCTGCTCGGTGGTGGTCGTGTTGAATGAGCCGTCGCTGTTGAGCGGCACGGAGTCGACACTGATGTCACCAAGCTTCACCGTGGTTCCGGGAGCACAGTTGAGGGTAAGGCCTCCCACCGTGAGGTTCTGGAGCGCCGTCTTGGTGTTGGAGACATAGAAGGCAACTCCGTCGAAGTAGCCGTCCAGGTTGCCCGAGTAACTGCCGACCGGCGGGAGCCCAGTTGTCACCGTCTGGGTCGCGTCCCTGGTCACCGTCCAGGGGAACTCGGGCCCCGAGGAACAGCTGTAGGAGGTCCCGTCGGTGTAGGTCATGGTCTCGGTGACCGAGCCCGCCGCCCGAGCGACACCGGATGAGTTCAAGCCGTGGAAGTAGCCCTGGAATGTGATCTTGTACGTGGCCGGGCTTCCGTTGTACACCCCCTGCTCGGTGGTGGTCGTGTTGAATGAACCGTCGCTGTTGAGCGGCACGGAGTCGACACTGATGTCGCCGAGGCCCACCGTGCTTCCGGGAGCACACTTGAGGGTAAGGCCTCCCACCGTGATGTTCTGGAGCGCCGTCTGGCTGTTGGAGACGTAGAAGGCAACTCCGTCGAAGTAGCCGTCCAGATTGCCCGAGTAGCTCCCGGCCGGCGGGAGCCCGGCTGTCACCGTCTGGGTCGCGTCCCTGGTCACCGTCCAGGGGAGCGCGGACCCCGAAGAACACGAGCCCCCGTTTGCCAAACCCAGCGTTTCGGCGATCGAGCCAATCACCACGGGCTCACCGTTCTTCAGCCCCTGCAATTTTCCTTTGAAGTTGATCTTGTATGTGGCCGGGCTTCCGTTGTACACCCCCTGCTCGGTGGTGGTCGTGTTGAATGAGCCGCCGCTCTTGAGCGGCACGGAGTCGACGCTGATTTGGCCGAGACCCACCGTCGTTCCGTGAGCACACTTGAGGGTAAGGCCCCCCACCGTGATGTTCTGGAGCGCCGTCTGGCTGTTGGAGACGTAGAAGGCAACTCCGTCGAAGTAGCCGTTCACGTCGCCCGAGTAGCTGCCAGCCGGGAGTGTCGTGGTCACTGCGCCGGCAGCGCTGGCTTGAGCGACGTCAGCGATGGCGCCCAAGACAAATGATAGAGCCAGCGCGGACACCAGAACGAATCGCCACACCCGAGCTACCTTGGACCCCTTGTGGAGTTCGCCGTGGTTCCTCGAACCCGTCGGCCAGTGACTCCTGCGGTCTTCAATCCCTCGCCTATTGCCATCTCTTGGTGCCGCCGATTGCGTCAAAATTGCCAAAGAATTCGCCCGGCTTGCGGTCGTTTTCGATTCCGACCGACGTTGCCCAGGAAGCAACCGGCGCAGGTTGTCGATGTGAAGCTGGCCTAGGAGATTTCCCTGCTTGTTCATGGCTCCTCCTCGGAGTTTGGTACCCCTCCCTCCACCGGTCGGGGCTACGTTTCACCTTGCACCTCCCGCCTGACCGAACACTGACGATGTACTGAAATTTTGGAGCACCGATGCTGAAATTGATCCATTAGCCCAGGTGGGGGCACACGTATAGGATTCAGGCGGAGCGTCTACCGGCTCAGGGAGGAAGTGATGCAATACCGAATACTCGGGCCAATGGAACTTCTCGACGCCGACGGAGGACCGGTTCCGCTTAGTGGACGAACTGAGCAGGTCCTTCTCGCCACCCTGCTGGTGGCGGCCAACAGCGTGGTTTCTCGCGACCGGCTCATTGACGCTCTCTGGGGCGACCGTCCCCCCGGGACAGCCACCAATACGCTTCAAGTCCACATCTCCAAGCTGAGGAGGACGTTGGCTGCTTCTTCAAGCGCTGCGAGCCCGCTGTGCACACAGACGCCCGGATATGTGCTTCGAACGTCTGCGGGCCAGCTGGACGCTGAGCGTTTCGAGGAGCTGGCAACCTCTTCACTGCCTAGCGACGGACCTGGCGCCGTGTCGGCTCGGTTGGGCGAGGCATTGGCGCTCTGGCGGGGCCCCGTTCTCGATGGCCTCGAGCCTGTCGAATCATGGCGGGGTGAGATCACGCGACTCGAAGGGCTGCGCGTTTCGGTAGTCGAGCGTCGAATCGAGGCCGACCTGTCCCTTGGCCGGCATTCCGAATTGTTAGGCGAGCTCGAGTCATTGGTCCACGACCATCCTCTACGTGAGGGTCTGCGCGGCATGCTCATGCTGGCTCTCTATCGATCGGGGCGTCAGGCGGATGCCCTTGGCGTGTACCGCGATACCCGCCAGGTTCTGGCCGAAGAGCTGGGAATCGACCCGAACCCCACGCTCCAGGCTCTCGAGTTGGCCATCTTGAATCAATCGGCCGAGCTGATGTTGACAAACGGCGAGAACAAGTCGACGATCGTCGCCGATCGTCCGTCTGAGGGCGCACAAGCCCAATCCTCGATTCCGCTACCCGGTCGCCTGGCCCGGCGGCCAACGGTCGGAGTGGTCGGCCGCGAAGACGAGCTGCAATTCATCGGCGACGCCTACAAGCGCGTCGTTAGTGACGAAGGTCGAGAGGTACTGCTTGTGTCAGGTGAGGCTGGTCTGGGCAAGACCACACTTGTCGCCGAAGCCGCTCGCATGGCCTTCGAGGATGGAGCGTGTGTGCTCTTCGGGCACTGCGAAGAAGATCTTGCTAACCCCTACCAGTTCTTTGCCGAGGCGCTCGGGCACTACGTCAGCCACGCTTCCAATGAGGAGGTCCGCTCCCACCTTGAAGCCCATGGGACAGAGCTATCCCGTCTCGTCCCGACCCTCAGAACCCTCCCAGGACTCGCGGCGTCAAAGGCAACCGACGCGGACAGCGAGCGCTACCTTCTCTTCGCTGCAACGGTGGGAATGCTGGCATCGATTTCAAAGCAACAGCCCGTAATCCTCGTTCTCGACGATCTCCAGTGGGCCGACAAGGGAAGTCTCTCGTTGCTGCGGCATTTAGCGACAGCCGACCAACTAAGTCGGATCCTTATCCTTGCTACCTACCGCGATAGCGAGTTGGCGCACACGGACGTTTTACGCGAGACTTTGGGCGTTCTTCGCAGGATCAGTGGCGTGGGGCGCGTCGAACTGACGGGGCTCGATGACACTTCCGTAGTGAGCTACTTGGAAGCTGCAGCCGGTCACGCCTTGGACGACGCCGGAGTGGGCCTCGCCCATGCCGTCTATCGCGAGACCGACGGCAATCCGTTCTTCGTCAGCGAGGTCCTCCGCCACCTCTCCGAAGTCGGTGCTATCTACCAGGACGCGGCTGGCCGATGGGTGGCCGAGAACGCGCTCGAGCAGATGACACTTCCCGACAGTGTGCGTGAGGTGATCGGTGGCCGGGTCGCTAGGCTCGGCAAGCACGCTGAACAGGTGCTCGCTTTTGCCGCGGTGATAGGCCGAGATTTCGATCTAGACCTCTTGGTCCAAGCCACGAACACCCCTCCGGATGAGCTTCTCGATCTTCTCGACGCCGCCGCGGCAGTGGCGCTCGTGGGTGAGTTAAGCGACACGCCGGGTCGCTTCAACTTTACGCACGCGCTTATTCAACATACCTTGTACCAAGACATGGGCCCCACTCGCCGAGCCCGTGCGCACCGACGGGTAGCCGAAGCGCTGGAGGACCTGTGTGGTGATCGCCCGGGCACGCGGGTGGGCGAACTCGCCCGCCACTGGGTTGCTGCCATTCAGCCCATCGAATTGTTCAAGGCAATCAGCTACTCTCGGCTGGCTGGTGATGCAGCGCTCGCAGGCCTCGATCCAGCCGATGCTCTTCGCTACTACGGTCAGGCTCTCGATCTCCTCGGTCAGAGTGCAGACTCCGATCCGGTCCTTGAGCTTGACCTGCTCATCGGGCTAGGCACGGCAAAGCGCCAGACGGGGGATCCAACTTTCCGTGACATCCTGATTCGGGCATGTCTGCAGGCCGCCGAACTTGGTGACACGGATCGGTTGGTGACAGCAGCCTTGGCTAACGACCGCGGAACCTTTAGCACCGTGAGTACCATCGACATCCCGAAAGTCGAGATTCTGGAGACGGCGCTCGAGCGACTCCCAGCGGACCATGCCGATCGGGCCCTGATTTTGGCAAACTTGTGTTCGGAACTCACCATCGGGAGCCCGCTGGATCGCCGGAGGTCTCTGGCCGAAGAGGCTCTGGCTATTGCCGAGCGGGCAGGCGACGATGCTGTCACCGTGAGGGTCCTCAACCATGTTCTCCTTCCGCTTGCCGTGCCCCACCTGCTCAACTTGTCGCTCGATCGATCGGCTGCTGCCTTGTTCCGCGCTGAACGGATCGGTGATCCAGTACTTCTATGCACTGCAGCAAGCGGTCGTCGGTTCGTCGCCGCGTGGGCAGGGAATATCGAGGAGATGGACCGTTGTCTTGAGACCAAGCGCCCATTGGTGGAGCAGCTTGACCAGCCCTTTCTGAACTGGGTCCACACACTTCAACGTGCCACGCGTGCCCTTATCGCCGGAGACTCTGTCCGGGCGGAACAGCTGGCCACAGAAGCTTTCCAGATCGGCACCGACGGAGGTCAGCCGGACGCTTTCATCGTTTACGGTGCCCAGATCATCATGGTCAATCTATGGCGAGGCACTCTGGACACACTCGTCCCACTTATTGAGCAGGCGATCGCCGACAATCCCGGACTTCCCGTCTTCACTGGCGCTCTCGCCCTCGCTCACGCTGAAGCAGACCGCACCGAAGAGACCAGAAGTCTGTTAACTGGCTTTGCGGGTCAGAACTTCGAACTGCCGCTTGATGTCACGTGGCTCACCGGCATGATCGCGTATGCCGATGCCGCTATCGAATGCCGGGATTCTGAGTTCGTTGAACCGGTACTTGAGAGGCTTACGCCGTTCGCGAATCAGTGGCTTTATACGGACGTGGTGACATCGGGCCCGGTCAGCCGCTCAGTAGGTGACTTGCTCTCTGTCCTCGGTCGCTACGCCGAAGCGGAAATCGCCTTTGCTCACTCAGCCGACTCGAGCGAACGGGCGGGAGCGAAGTACTTCTCTGCCCGGACCGATCTCTCATGGGGCAGGATGCTTCTCGAACGAGATGCACCGGGTGATAAGGAGGAGGGGATCAAGCTTCTGGCGAGGGCGCTCGGATCTGCGAAAGCCAACGGGTACGGAACCATCGAACGGCGGAGCGCCCACGCGCTAGACCTCTAGTGTCGCTCAGGACAAGATCCGTTCTGCGATCAGAACGTCCTCGATCGGCCATAGCGGGAACGTGACCTCAGCTGTACGCGGGCGGAGGCCGCCATATTGGCGCCCAGTTGACGGGAACCAGGCCAGCGGGCGGATCCAGAGTACTCAGCCAACTGGCTCAGTCCGCGAGAGCCCGGTCGCTAGCGCTTCACTGTGCCTTAGGTTAAGGGATCGTCGCTCAGCCGGGAGCAGATATCTTGTATCCCATGATGCGGGCGGCTGCAGCCAACTTTTCGTCATAAGTGACAAGCTCGCCTAAGTCGGCACCAAGGCGTCCAGCAGTGGCCAGGTGGATGGCGTCGAGTGATCGGAGTTCCTCTGGCAAGAGAGATCCAGCGATAGACAGGACCCGGTCGTTGACCCGCACGAGATCGATTCGCTCGAGGACCCGCCGTCCGGCAACAAGCGCTGTCTCACCGCCAGGGAGCAATGCCCGGAGCACCTCTGCTCGCGAAAGCGCGCTTGAGACGAGGGGGCGTCGTCGTCGGAGATGGCTTCGGAGCGCGTCCGATTCGGCCTCACGGACCGCGAGCTTCACGATGGCGGAGGAATCCAAGTAGGTGGCTCTCACGCGGTTAGCGTTCTTCGCTACGCAGCCGTCGCAGGGCTGAGGAAGGTGACTCGATGCTGCTCGGGAGCGTTATGGGTTCGGGGAGGTCGTCCGTGCCAGCGAAGGCGAGGTCGACCTCTCCAGCTGCGCGCAGTTGTTCCAATGGAGTCCCTTCGGGAAGGGGCGTAAGTCTCGCAACGGGGCGTCCCCGGTCGGTGATCTCTACAGTTTCGCCTTTTTCCACCAGCCTGAGCAGTTCGCTGGCTCGTTGCCGCAGCTCTCGGACACCCACAGAAGTCATGTGTAACTTGTAGCACATACCAGGCTGCGATTCAATGGCTGCCCAATGTTCCATACATCGCCCTGGTTCCTGCCTATGGAGAGCGGGCAGACGCTCTCGTCGAATGAACCAGCGAGGCGGCTAACGTCAGCCACTTCTGAGCTTGGAATACGTGCTGGGGAGGCCAGCCGTAGCTTGTCGAGTGCTTGCTTGATGCCGAAGGTTGCTGACTCCTGGCGAGGTGGGAACTCGAGGAACGAAGCCACCATCTGCGCCACGAATGCCTGGGCCGGCACGAGCAGGAATGCGTGGTCGAGCATGCAGTCCGAATAGGTGTTCGACGTGAAGTCGGCTCGCTCGTAGGGATCGGTCGCAGGCTGAAGATCTTGGGCATCCGGAGCTCCGTGAAGCGCTCGGCCCACACCTCCAACGTCCCACGGACCCGCTGCTCGAGGAAGACCATCTTCCAAACGGAGACCATGTCACTTGCAAGGTGCTGGATCGGATTGCGAAAGCCGTCAATCGTGCCGCCGCATGCGACGCAAGGTGGCGTTATTCACTCCCGGTCGAGGCTTCTTACCGTCGATGCTCACATTGCAATCGTTCCATGCCGACGATTCGTGAGCACCTGTCCCGAATCGCCGGGACTGAGTGCTGCTTATGGGGTGACGAGAGCATCGGTCAGCGGCTCAATCCCAGCAAGGTTGGCAGCGAGCTCATCTTCGAGGGAGTACCGAGCGGAAAGGGCTTGAGGAGCCACGTACGACACGTTGCTTCGATCTCCATCGGCCCAGACCAGCACCTTGAGGGGCAGGTCGAGAGCCGCGAGCGGCGCAGCCTCCATAACCGGAGTTCCTGCGGCTGGATTCCCGAATAGGACCAGGGTGGTGGGCCTGAGATCGAGCCCCGCACTACGGGCCTCCGCGGACTGGTCAATGATCGCGAAGATCGTCATTCCTCGATCTGTAATCAGTTCGGTCAGCTTGCTGACGGTGGCCTCGAAGGAGTGCGGACTGTCCTTCGTGATGATCCCGGCATGGAAGGCGGGGCTGGTGGACTTCATGGCCAATCTCCCAACGTTGGCGATGGATGGACCTGCTCTGCCGAAATCGTATGGCAACGAAGGGGGGCTTCAGGACGGGCCCAACGTCCGGAGTATCCCCCAACAAATGTGCCCCCGGTCGCCGCCCAGGTGGGACAGGTTGAGCGTCCGGGATTAGAGAGGAACGGCGCTGTAGATAGCACTCGTAGCCTGCGCCCCCGGTGGGTTGGCGGTGTTCGACCTCGCCTGGAGAGCCAGGCCCGCCTCGGAGTTCCAGGCGTTTCCGAGGGCAGCTTGCGCTCGCCAGTCCTGGGTCTCCCAGGTGAAGGCCGTCATGCCACTGGCGAGGCCTGCATACGTCAGTTGAAGCACTCGTGCGTTGACCGCCCCGTTTGACTCTACGAACGCGCAAACGTCTGCCGCCTGGGACAGGAACTCCTCCATCCGGCCCGGTGCGACTGTGCTGGTGTGAACCTCAAGAAGGCTGCCCTGTTCCCGCTTGGGCTCACGCCCTAGTGGCAACTCCATCGCCATGCTGACCGAGGTGAGGGCCGTCGGAGACCCGGGATCGTTAAGACTCAAGGTCAGCGCCTGCACTTCGGGGTCGGCATTCATGGCATCGAAGGCTTGGCCCATGGCCTCTGGGCTTTCGTACTCGATGCTGAACAATGTCGAGTTGACCTGCTCACCGGCGGCAGTGGTGATGAACAGCCGCACGTCTCCGCCATGTCGACCAACGAGCTTGGCCGCCTCGCTGGACAGGCCGATGGCTTGTTCCATCCGGCCTTCCTTCACCTGCCCGATCACCGTCTGAGAAACCCGCATCCGCCATGGTTCTTTCTGTCACAGAAGAGCCGCCGTTCGACCCGACGCGAATTATGCCCCCCGGGTTTTCCAGTGTCGAGCGGACATGGAGCCCTGCTCCTGTGGCTCCGACGGGTCGAAGGGTGAAGGTAGCAAGGAGGGTTCGTTGGGTGCCCTGAACGCCGGCAGTGGGGTGCATCTCGTCCATGCGAAATGGCATCATCGGACCCACGGGCCCTACGCGGGCTGGCACGGATCGGCCTGCAAAGGCGGGCGTTTCTGTGCATCAACCGGAGCACAGAGCCGCCGACCAGGCGCTTCAGAGCCCACGGTCTCGCAGGCGGTCGCTAAGCGCAGAAAACCGGGGCTGTCCCTTTACACGTAACCATATAGTTACATATACTGACCAGGTGTGGACAACAACCTCGTGTTCAAGGCTCTCGCCGACCCGACGCGTCGCTTCCTGCTCGATCTCCTCTTCGAGCGTGAAGGTCGAACGTTGACCGAGCTGGAATCCCAAGTCGACATGACTCGTATCGGGGTCATGAAGCATCTACGACTGTTGGAAGAGGCAGGGCTTGTTGTTACGCGCCGGTCGGGCCGGGAGAAGCTGCATTTCCTCAATCCCGTCCCGATCCGGCTGATCCATGACCGGTGGATAGATAAGTACACCGAGCACCGCGCATCGGCGCTCGCCAACCTGAAAGCCGACTTGGAGGCACGGAAATGAGAACGGCGACTACGTCCGAGACGATCCAGATCTATCGCATCTACATAAGGGCAACCCCCGAGGCCATCTGGGAGGCGGTCACGGAGCCCGAATGGACGGTGCAGTACGGCTATGCCCCTCTCGTGGAGTACGAGCTGCGTTCGGGCGGTGCCTTCCGGGCTCACGCCAACGAGGGCATGAAGGCGTTCGGTTGCCCGGATGTCATCAGTGATGGCGAGGTGATCGAGTCCAACCCGCCACGCAAGCTGGTCCAGACGTGGCGGATGACAATGACGCCCGAGATGGCAGCCGAGGCTTTTACCTGCCTCACTTATGACATCGAGCCCGTACGAGGCGGTGTCACCAAGCTCACCGTCACTCACGACGTGACGGGTGCGCCGATGTGGGCTGCCGTGCTGAGAGGCGAGGGCGAGTCGAGCGGTGCCGGCGGCGGCTGGAGCGAGATCCTCAGCGGGCTCAAGACACTGCTCGAGACAGGCCAGCAACTCCCATTCCAAAGTGGCCCGGCATAGAAGCAATTCGGCGTTGGCACCTCTAGCGCTCACGCCTGAGCGGAGTCGCTACGGACGACGGATGTGGGGGTTCGTAATTGTCCCCCTAACGCGCGCCCCTTAGTGGCGCTGAGACGGTATCCCCGATCGCCGAGAATATGGCGAGCTGAGATGGCAGAGGGGCTCGAGCTCAGTCGTAGGCGGGCTGAGAGGACCATGCCAAGACCGTTCCAGGTCCGAATGCATCGCATCACCAGTTCTCTGCGGCGGCGCAGTGGCGAGGTTGGATTGTGGCCGAGAGCGGGCCGGCAACGCAGTTCCTGAAGGGATCAACCATCGCGCTCCCCGGGCCGAGCCACGAGGCGTTGCCGCCAGGTCCTTGGAGGGGGTCCCATACGCTGAACGTGCCTTGCACCACAAGACACTTGCTAGTACCTTGTAGTGCATGGCAACCGCAGACGGTAGACGCAGCCAGCTGCTCCGGGGCGTCCTCGATCTCTGTCTGCTCGCCGTCATGGGCGAAGGACCGGCCTACGGCTACGAAATGACCAAGCGCCTGCGGGCTCGAGGCTTGTCGATGGTCGGGGAAGGCTCGATCTATCCACTTCTCGGCCGATTGGAGCGGGACGGCTTGGTCGAGACTCGAAGGGGAGCGAGCAACGGTGGGCCACCCCGGAAGTACTACAGCCTTTCGCCCGACGGTCAGCGCGCTCTGGAGGCCGGCGTTGAGGAGTGGAAGGCAGCACGCGATTCCATCGATGGAGCCCTCGATTTGGCAAAAGTGGAGGTGACACCGTGATTGAGTTCATCGAGGAATGTCGTCGGGAGTGGAAACGTCTCGGCGTTCCGGACCCCATCGCCAACGAAATGGCGGCGGACCTGACAGCGGACATCGAGGAGGCCGAGGCGGAAGGAGGATCCGCCGAGGATGTGCTCGGCACTAGCCTCTTCGATCCCCGCCGCTTCGCCGCCGCTTGGGCGGGTGCTCGGGGCGTCACTGCTCCTAGCGTTGAATCGGCCCCACCCGCACCACCTCGACGAGTGAGCCATCAGTGGTATCGACCGGTCTTGGCACTCGCATTGATGGCCGCGGCATTCCTGGCGGTCGTAGCGGCGGCCGTTCTCATAGTGGGTCGTCACAGTTCTGCCGTTGCTGCTCCCATTGGCCGGGTCTCGATACTCCCAGGATCCACCCACTTGTCCGGTCCTGGACCGGTGTCGCCACCCTTGCGGATCTTCATGCATGGACAGTCTTTCGTTCTGGGGAACGCAGCACCCTTCGCCATCTTGGCATTTGCGATACTTCTCGTCGGCATCGCTGGCCTGAGTTTCGCCCTCCTCTACTGGTCGCCATGGTTCCGGCGCGGCTCCCAGCGGAGGCTCGGGTGAAAGGAGCCACGCCGTCGGATGGCGTTGTAGAACGGAGGATGGCTCAAGCCAGTCCGGGCCATCCGGCGATGACAAACGCGCAGACGCGATGGTAGTGACGACTCTTGAGCCAGCTGCTACCCCGCGAGGGGGCGACGGAAACTGGGCCGTCGAGACCCACGGGTTGACGAAGCGGTTCGGCGAGAACATCGCAGTGAACGATGTCGAACTCCTCGTTCCCCGCGGTTGCGCTTTCGGCTACCTGGGTCCCAACGGAGCAGGGAAGACAACCCTCATCCGGGTGCTACTCGGGCTCACTCATGCTGACGCCGGCACGATGAAACTCCTCGGTCACGCCGTCCCCCGTCACCGAGACCGGGCTCTGGCTCGGGTCGGCGCCATCGTGGACGAGCCTCGTTTCCACGGCCACCTGACCGGTCGCCAGAACCTGCAGATCCTCGCCGCGGCGCGTGAGCCGGCGGCCAAGAGCCGCATAGGACCGGCGCTCGAACGCGTCGGCATCCTCCATCGAGCCGACGACAAGGTGTCGAAGTACTCCATGGGCATGCGCCAGCGCCTTGGGGTAGCCGCCTGCCTCCTGGGCGACCCTCAGTTGTTGATTCTCGACGAGCCGATGAACGGCCTCGACCCGGCGGGGATGCTCGACATGCGCGACATGATCAAGTCGCTTGTCGTCGAGGGTCGCACCGTAGTGTTGTCGTCACACCTCCTCGACGAGGTGGAGCGAACTTGCGATGCAGTGGCCATCGTCGACCGGGGAAAAGTAATTCGGCAGGGATCGATCTCACAGCTACTTGCTGGGTCTTCGTTCGAGGTGCAGGTCGAGTGTTCCGATCCCGACCGGGCCGGCAGGTTGCTCGGGGGGACGGCGCTGGGTGCTCACGTGCAGATCGGACCGGATGGACTTGCTGTTTCCCTGCCGGAGGGTACGGGGCGTGATGTCATCGCCGAGATGAACCGCGTGCTCGTTGAGGGCGGGATTTCGGTGTATCGCCTCCAACACATCCAGGCTTCGCTCGAGGATTGGTTCCTCTCGGTGACCAGCCGATTGGGAGGCCCAGAATGACGACGACGTCCGATCTCGACGCATCGGCTCCGGGTCCGGCCTCAGTGCGGGCAGAGGAGCGAAGGGATCACCGCGGCTCATGGATCCCGACCTGGGGCATGGTCACCACGCGCTTCATGGAACTCCGCAAGCGGCGGGGCCTCATGATCGCTCTGGCTGCTGTCAACATCGGCCTACCGGTCGTCTTCCTCAGTGTCCGCCTCATCTCCCATGCCGTGGACCCCAAGTCCTACGGGCCGGCAGGCGGCTACACCATCTTCACCACCCTGGTGGCTGGAGTCATGTACGTCTTCGGGTTCATCGTGGCGGCCGTCGTCGGCTGCACAGCCGGATCGGTCGACCTCACCGAGGGGATGTTCCGCCACCTCGTGATCACCGGCCGCTCCCGCCTTGCCCTCTATCTCGCCCGGATTCCCGCCGGACTGGCCATCGTGATCGCCATGGTGACGGTCGGGTACACGATCGTCTGCGTGGTGTGCGTGTTCGCCGCCCCGACGCAGCTGAACTACGACGGCGTCAACGTTCCGCCGGGGCTCTCCCGTCCGGCCCTGGACAACTGGGCTGCCGCACATGCCGATGAGGTCCTCTGCAACTTCAACTACAACGGGCCGAACCCCCCCCCGAGCGTCCCCTGCGGTAATGGTCAGACCAGCGGTCCCCCTCCCGGTGCCACGATCAAGACGCCCCATGGCGTGGTCACCGTGCCCACCAATTACACGGAGGCGCAGGTCCGGGCGTTCGCCGTCACCATGGCTAATCAGAACTACGCCGACTACGGCGCGAACTTCCTGGCCCCATCGACCTCGCTGATGATCGACGTCGGTCTGTGGATCGCACTCGAGGCGGCCATCGGGTTCATCGTCGGCCTCGGACTGGCCTCCTTGATGGGGCAGCGGACGGTCCCGGTAATCCTCCTCGTCCTCCTCGAGTTGATCCTCACGCCGATCTTCAGCCGCCACGTGATTTCGCACCTGCTCAACTTCGAGCGGGCGATCGTGGGCGTGGCCATGGTCCATATCGAGCCGGGCGGGTTGCCGACACCGTTCGGTGGCGGCGGCCCGGGAGGGGGCGGTGGGCTTGGTCAGAATCTATTGGTACCGGAGTCGACCCTGGTGGCGTCCCTGGTGATCGTGGGCTGGATCGTGTTCTGGACGGTCATCGGGGCCTGGCGGATGAAGACAAGGGACGCATGATCTTCGTCGGTCTCGAGTGCCCCCAACCACCGGGGATCTCGTCCATGCAAAATGGCGTCATCGGACCCACGAAGGGCGGATTGAGCCCCGTCGCAGATCGGTGCTCGCGACGGGCTAACGGCACATCGAGGCGTGTGGATAGCGGCCACTCACAAATGGTGAGATGGCGCATGGTCGTTCAGTCCATTATCTGTCGGAGCCATGCAAGAGCTGCGATGCCCTGGGCGAGCTGGAACTTACGGAGCGTGGGCAGGCCGGGCGGAGGCTCCTGGGTGGCCCCGTAAATGAAGAATCCAGTGAGACTGGCGAGCACGCTGCAGACCGCCCGCAGGTCCGCTCCACGAGCCGTCGGATGATCCCAAAACAACTCCTGTGGATCTCCACCCCCCTGCATTGCCACGCTCGGAAGGAAGTAGACGAGATCCACCCATGGAGCACCAACCTTGGCGTGGGGCCAATCGACAAAGACGACCCCATTGGAGGTCAGAAGGATGTTGTCAGCACGGATGTCGGTGTGAAGCAGCGTCGGCCCTTGGTGAGCGCTCTTCGCCGTAGAGGCGACATCGGACAATCGCTCGACGTTCGCCCGTGCCCAGGCATCTAACCCGGGTAGCTCATCCAGCGCTCTGGAATCCAGGCAGATCGACGCCCAGCCGTTCACCCCGCCTGGGAAACTGGCGGGAGGGGCGGAAATCGGAGAGGGAGTCAGGACACTTGCGAGCGTTGCCATGGCGTCGAGCACTCGGTTCAACTCACCCCGTTGCCAGGGCAGGATCGGCGGTGTTCCAATGACTTCTTCGAAAATGAGCACCACCCACTCATCCGCCTCCAGCGAGGCAAGGAACCGAGGAGCGGGAACGGTATTCGGCAGTGCCCCAGCAACCTGGGCTTCTCGCCGATAGATCCCCTGTCCGCCGAGCGCACCCGACACTTCATCGGGAGCTATGGCCTTCACAAATATTCCGGTGCCGTCGTCGAGGGTGAGGCGGGACGCCAGCGCAGGGGAATATCCCCCCGCCTGGCTAGAAGCGGTCCTGACGGATCGGCCCAGAAACTGTTCGATTGACTCTCTCACGTCGGCAGGGACCTGGTGCCAGTCCAGGCGAGTACCGGCAATGCCGGTCAGCAGCGGATCGATCGGCTCCTTGGGATCCACGACACAATGATCGCACTCGCTACAAGGAGGCGTCGGAACTGACATGCCGTCTATCCCACAACACAGGGTGCGGGGCGTGGCGAGCGCCATGGGATAGTCGACTGTTCGCTCCGAGATCGAACGCCATCTGCATGATGCGCCCCTCCGGCTCGTTTCAGTCCTAGCGTTGCGGGGCGTGGTGCAGGCAGGTCTCATCCTCGCATTCGTACTGTTGTGCGGCGTCGGTCTTGTGACCCTTAGGACTGGACGCATGGAAGTAGCACCAAGACCCAGTCTAGGTAGCCCACGGCCGATGGTCCTCTGGACGGCATGGATCGGTGGCCTCAACCTGGCCGTGAATGCTTCGTCGCTGCTGGTGTTCCTCTTCGTGTTCCCATCCATCTTGGCCGCACTTCTTTTTTGGCTCATGCCGTACAGCCTTGTCCTTGGTGCCATCGACGCGGCGGTATACCTTCGTGAGCGCCACGCAGTCTCGATGTCGTCCGCGCCACCTAGGTCGTGGGCAGTCACGCTCGTCCTTTCGCTTTCCATCGTCATGTTCGGACTTGTCGTTCTCTGCATAGCCCTATTGCACGGTGCCCAGCTAGGACCTCTTGATCCAGGAGGTTTCTAATGGAGCTAAGGAACTTGTCCGGATATCTGAGCGCGTAGGCAGGTTATGGGTATCCCCGATCACCGGGAGAGGGTCGCGTTATCTGGTTTGGAACGCGAGAACTGCTCGCGATAGTTGCCTGCCCATGAACGGCACAGGCCGGCGTGTGGACAACCGCCCAAGGAACGGCGGATCTAGCGGAATCCCGTGATAGGCCGCACCGTGTCCATGTGCGCACAGAAGTGGCTTCCCTTGGCGGACGACGTGGCTTGCCCCACTGTTCCAACCGACGATCACTGGAAGGTTGCCGTCCTTGTCGTTTCACGGCGTAGGTGGTGCCACCGTGACTGGTCTTGGAGGCCAGGGAGGCGGACGGGTTACCGGCGTTGGGCACCCCGCCGGTCTGCGGGCACGGTGTGGTCGCAGAGGCGATGTTGGTAGCGATGGGAAGTCCCGAACACCCGGTTCCCGTCGGTGTCGTCGACGACTTGGTCGTCTCCGACGCTGCCGAGGTGGGAGCCCCACCGGCCGACAGCCCCGGTGCGGCGAAGGTGACCGATCCAGTGACGACACCACCCGGTACGCCAACAACCGAGTCGAAGCTGACCACGGGCGCCTCAAGGCCAGGCTTCGTCCGATGCGGGGCCTCAAACGGGACCGAACCGCCAGCATCGCCATCCGAGGCCACGCCTTCATCCAGAATTTGCGACGAGGCCACTACGCACTCGGATTCGATGCACATCCCGGACTCACCCTTGCCGCAGGGTTTGACGAGCTCGCGCAGGTGATCTGACCGGCAAAGCTCACCGAGACCGTCCATCTCGTGACCCGACGATCAGTCAATGCAACAGAGCCCAAAAATGTCGTCCGGTGCGGCTGAGTAGGTGCTTCCTAGTGATTAGTTGCGTGAGCAACAATGTGGGAAATCGAGAGCAACAGCGTGGGAAATGCCGCCAACGGATGACGCACAGACCCAGGTGTCAGGGGTAGCACGATCAAGGGCGGGGCTTTCGCCCCGCCCTTGATCGTGATGATTCCGTCACATCGGCCCGAAGGCAGACCGATGTTCAGGCGTTCAGAAGGTGACGGTCAGCGAGCTGTCTCCACCGACCGTGGCCGACGCGATGACCGCGGTCGAGGAACCCAGGTCCGCGAGGAAGCTCCCTGAGGTGCCCGTCCCGGCGTCACCGGAAAGACACACCACTTCGTCGTAGGTGCCCACATTGGCCGATTTCACCTGAACGTTCCCCGTGACGTCGAACCCGACGTCCGACGCACCGCACGCCCCTCCCGGGAGGACTTCGGAGGCCGAGCCGAAGACCAGGTCAACGCCTATCGAGTCGACTGTGGCCTTGATCGGCTTGGCCGACAACGCAGTCTCTAGATCAGTCAGACCGGACGTGGCGTAGGAGCCCGTGGTGTCGTAGTAGTTGGGATCCTTGGCGATGGCGTAGGTGACTTTGCCGTTCTTGGTCGTCGACGCCAAGCAGGCAGCCGGGTCGGTCGACGTCGGGACACCGCCGGTCTCCGGGCATGCTGTGGTGGTGCTCGCGATTTTCAGGGCGTTGGTCGTTGTGGGGCAACCCGTTCCCGCCGTTGACGTCGACGAGTCGGTGTCCTCCGCAGTCTTGTTGGTAAGGGCCCCGCCTGCCGACAGGCCCGGCGCTGCGAAGTCAACCGATCCGGAGACGCTGCAGGTTGTGGTCGGGATGACGACGGTCAGCGAGCTGTCTCCACCGACCGTGGCCGACGCGATGACCGCGGTCGAGGAACCCAGGTCCGCGAGGAAGCTCCCTGAGGTGCCCGTCCCGGCGTCACCGGAAAGACACACCACTTCGTCGTAGGTGCCCACATTGGCCGATTTCACCTGAACGTTCCCCGTGACGTCGAACCCGACGTCCGACGCACCGCACGCCCCTCCCGGGAGGACTTCGGAGGCCGAGCCGAAGACCAGGTCAACGCCTATCGAGTCGACTGTGGCCTTGATCGGCTTGGCCGACAACGCAGTCTCTAGATCAGTCAGACCGGACGTGGCGTAGGAGCCCGTGGTGTCGTAGTAGTTGGGATCCTTGGCGATGGCGTAGGTGACTTTGCCGTTCTTGGTCGTCGACGCCAAGCAGGCAGCCGGGTCGGTCGACGTCGGGACACCGCCGGTCTCCGGGCATGCTGTGGTGGTGCTCGCGATTTTCAGGGCGTTGGTCGTTGTGGGGCAACCCGTTCCCGCCGTTGACGTCGACGAGTCGGTGTCCTCCGCAGTCTTGTTGGTTAGGGCCCCGCCTGCCGACAGGCCCGGCGCTGCGAAGTCAACCGATCCGGAGACGCTGCAGGTTATGGTCGTCGGCGGCGGAGTGGCCGCACCAGCAACTCCAGGACTGGCGACGACGCCAGCGACAGTTGCTGTCCCCAATGGCATAGCGATCATGGCGACCGCTATCAAAATCTTCCTAATCATGTTGCTCCCCTATGTTTCTTCCGTATCCATCCCGTATCTCGGTTTGGATTACTGAACCTAAGTTCGGCTGCTATTGGCTTCAGCAGCGCCCCCCTGGGTGTTCAATGCAGATCCCGGAACACTAGACGAAATGGACGAGCGGCGCCGGAAGTCCATCTTCGGCTGGTGTCCATCAGAGGTCCATAGCCTTTATCCAGGCACTTTTGGGTGGGTTGGTTGGTTGGTGGGTGGGTTGGTTGGTTGGTGGGTGGGTCGGTGGGTTGGTGGGTTGGTGGGTTGGTTGGTAACTCGCCTGACATCGAGCCACCCATATCCATGAGTGTCCACGATGACCCGCGACAGTGCGTCCACTATGAGCTGCAACTCAACACCCCCTCGCCCACCAACCAACCAACCAACTCCAGCTGATCTGGACATTCGCATCGTGACCCTGGATGGCACGCTGCTCCGCCATCTCACATTGGACACCTCGCGACGCCTCCTCCGAACCCCTGTCACCCGGACGCACTGGGCCTTGGCTACCGAGCGTCAACGGTCAAAGCTCGGAAGGTCCTCCACCTCTTCGCCTCCTGCAGGATCACGGATCAGTCAACGCTCGACCTCAGCCGTGTGCCGGCTGAGTCTGGGCGGATGTCGGCACGATCTCAGCCGTACGCAGGCTGAGCCTAGAGCTCCAAGGTGGTACCACGAGCGTCGTCCGCGAAGGTGCGTCGGCTGATGACCCCCGACCGGGATCGGTCCTGGGATCCACCACTGACGCTGGCCCCGTGCTTAGGGATTCACCAAACTAAAGGTGCCACCAAAGGCGTGGATCCCATTGCCGTTGCCGACGGTCCCCGTGTATGACGGGGCGCCAGATTCGATGACGGGCTGTTCCTGGCCGTAGAGGTACAGGGGGTGCCCGTCATAGGTTGCCTGGTAGGACCCGTCGAGCCGCCTGATGGCGCCAACGCCGTGGGGGTGGAGCCCAGATCCCGCAACGGGTGGCCCGCTGGTGAGGACAGGGATCCAGGTGAGCGTGCACCTCCCTGAACACTGGCTCTGCCACGGCCGGTCACCACTGAAGGCGTACACACTGATGGTGACGCCACTGCTCGGGATCGGAGGAGTGGCGTCGAGTTCGTCGCCGAACGGGTACTCCTGTACGCCCACGACGGGGGACGTATAGGTGGTCTGGCCGGCGACGGGAGCCTCGGTCTCGAGGCTCGCAACTCCTGATGCGGGCAGACCATTGGGCGACAACAGCGACCACAGACCACCCCACGGGGGAAGTGGCGCCACGCTCTCGAAGAAGTCCTGGCCGACAAACGAGTTGGGCCCCTGGTCGAAGAGGTAGAGCGGATGGTCGGCGTAGGTGACCTGGAACGCGTCGAGGTCAGAGCGGTAGACCGTCCCGAGCAGTGATGGGTTGACCCCGGGACCGGCCACCGGCGGTCCCCACGTCAAAAGCGCGGGCCACTCACCCGTGTTCGCCGAGGGAGAGCTTGTACAGGTGAATCCCTGGGTGGCGACGACGGTCGTCCCACAAGCTGCCTGGTATCCGGCATGGCCCCACCCCTGACCGTAGGTCGGCGGGTCACTTGTGAGGTAATACAGGGACGAGCCGGCCGGATAGTTATAGCCCGCAGGAGTCGGTGGATTGGCCGTTGGGTCCGCCGGGACATAGCCGGCACCGGCACCGCCCACCACGAGCACCGGTCCGTAGGTGCTCGACTCCAGCGCCACCACTGCTGACCCACGATCTCTCCCGGAGCCGTGCTGTCCCTGCCAGTGCTTATGGCCGAAGCCGCCAGGGCCACTCGACGCATGTGCTGCAGTAGCAACAACGAGAACAAGGAGGGCAATGCCCAGCCCGAACAAGACCTTCACTCTCGCCGCCATGATGTGCTTCCTTCCGCCAGGCTCAGGTACTCGTGCCCCACATTCAGGTTTAGAGAATCAGGCGTCGAAGTCAAGTGGTATTCGAGACTACTGCCCAGTGCCCTCGCCGACCGTGAGCGGGCAATCACAGAGGGTGCCGCCCGCAACTTGCCGTTCAGCCACACCCGCCGCCATCGGCGACCTCAGCCGTACTTCGACTGAGGCACGAGAAGGCAATCGAGACCTCGTACTCGGCCAGGCGACCTCGGCCAGGCCTGAAGGACACGACCACAGCCACAACAGATAGTTCCGGGAACAGAGCCGGCGACATGGCCTGGGGCACGCTTGGTTGAACGCGCGACCCAGACAGAACCCAGACAGAGGAGTCGGCCCCGGGATGGTTACGTACTGAGATTGTCTGGAGGACCGTACCGATCGACGCAGGCGATGCCTCAGGCCATACCGGTCGACCCCTCGCCCTTTCGCCGAGAATAGGCGCACCTCGTCTCGGTAAAATGGCACTATCCAACTCACGGAGCGGCGGGTTGATTCCGAACTCAACAGCGAAACTCATGGGGCGCAACGTCGCACTGAGGTGAGGTGGGGGAGTGGTAGGGCCTCCGCTGTATGTCCACTCAGGCAGTGCTGAGCCGGGTGGGGCGGCCATCGTCCGACCAAAGCAGAGCCCAAGCGAGTAATCCCATGGACTTAGCCATATTGAGCGGATAGCTTGAGTCAACGGCGTAGTGCCGGTCTTTGATCCATCGCAGGGGGCAAGTGTGGGCATCAATCCGTACATCGTCTTGGGAAGCGCCGTGGTCGGTTTCCTAGTTGGTTTGACCGGCGCCGGGGGCGGGGCGCTGATGACGCCGATGCTGATCCTGCTGTTCAGTGTTAAGCCCTCGACGGCCATCTCGAGCGATTTGGTCGCTGCCGTCTTCATGAGACCGTTCGGTGCCGCCGTGCACATGTCCAAGAAGACGGTGAACTTCCCCCTGGTGGGATGGATGGTGGCCGGATCGGTGCCGATGGCTTTCCTCGGTGCTTACCTGCTCCATCTGATGGGACATGCCAAGACATCGCAGGCCAACATCGAGAAGGCGCTGGGTGCTGCGCTTCTCATCGGAGCACTGGCCATGGTGATTCGGTACGCCCTCGACCGCCGCGGCGGCAATCAACGCGAGGCCGTCGTCCACGATCTCGTGATCAGGCCGGTGCCCACCGTGTTGATCGGCGCGGTTGGGGGGCTCATCGTCGGGATGACCTCGGTCGGGTCTGGGTCCTTGATGATCGTGATGCTCTTGTTCCTTTACCCAATGTTGGGTGCCAATCAGCTCGTGGGAACAGATCTGACCCAGGCAGTCCCGCTGACCATCGCCGCTGCTCTGGGTGCCCTGGCGTTCGGGCATATCGAGTTCTCGGTGACCACGTCGATCATCATCGGGAGTGTCCCCGCCGTCATCGTGGGCTCGTTCATCTCGTCGAGAGCCCCGGACAAGTACATCAGGCCGGCCATCACGTTTGTGATCTTCGCCTCCGGCCTCAAGTATGTGGGTCTGGGAACAACTGCCCTCGGTTGGGTCCTGTGTGCAACTCTGCTTGCCATTGCCGTCATCTGGCTGTTCTATGTGCGGCCATGGCAGAGCGGTGGCCTTTCGATCGGTGCTGTAGCCACCGAAGACGAACGGGACGAATCAGTCAGGACTAGATCCTCCCCGTAGCGCAGCCTGGTCATCGGTCCGACCAAGTATCCCTACATCAGGCCAAACTGCGGTCTACGTGGCCAAGCAAGGTGGGCGTATGACCGGCTGAGTCTGCGCGGACGTCGTTGGAGCGACCTCAGCCTAGGCAGCCTGAGCTTGTAGTTCAGATCTCCAAGTCGGTGCCGTCTGCTTCTCCGTCATTACCGTCATGAGAGCCATCTTGGCTCCATTCGGCGTCCAACTTCCCCGGGTGCGCGCCACGTGTCCGGCATTGTGTTGGACGCCGTGGCTCTCGGCCTGCGGAACTCCGCAGTTGCAATCGGACTAAGGGGGGCGTGCCCGCCAAGGCGGTCAGGAGGTGGCTGGCATCCCAACCATTGCGCGGAACTCGTCGGTCGTATTCGTGACCGGGAATGGCTCACTCGGTGCATCGAGGCCCAGCCGGTCACAGATGGGATCCCACCCGTCCGTCGGACGCCATTCCAGGAGGCGATTGGCCGGGATGCTCTGGCGGACTGCTGCATTATGGGGTTCGTAGGCGTCCATCATGGCTGTGGGGTCTTCAAACGAATCGCTGAAGCGATCGCGTAGCAGCTGAACGACGGCAGTCATCCACGGCTCCAACTCCGGTGGGACCTTGTCGAACGTCTGAAATATCGTGTCGGACGCGCTGCGGTACCAGGATTCTGGATCTCGTACAGAGAGCAGCACGAGCGCGTCCGGATTAGCGGCGGATAGCTCGGACCAGAATGAACACCCGGGCCAGTCCACAAGAGAGACGTAGCCGGCCGGCATCGTCGCCCAGTCAACGGGTCGACCTTCAATGGCGTCGATCCAGCCCGGTACCTGGGTCGGATCTCCGAGGATCTCGACCATGTGATGGCACGGACCATCGAGCAGCTGTTCGAGGGCAATCTTCAACGAATGGGTACCTGTACGACCGACTCCCGCACCTACGACCTTGAGCGTCATCCCGTTCCGCCAATCTCTCGTGATGAGTGGACAATGCCGCGAGACTACGGCCCATCGGGCCCCGCGTCATCTAGATAAAGAATGGAGGAATGCTGGACAAAATCAACAATGTGTCCGTCGGTTGCACGTTCGGGCACTCGTTGTGTCGCCGTCGTTCCGATCCCGTTCGAACGGAGCCGAAATGTGCGTGAACGTCAAGAGTGTGGTTCCCCATCAGGGGAGGCGAGGACCAAAGTTGCCCTGATCACCACCGGGAGAAGGTCACACACCCGCACCACTTGGAGCGCCAGGACCAAGCGGTGGTGCTTCGGCACCCGCTACCCTTTGCGGGCGGTCACGAGCCAGCAAGCGCCGCCGAGCACGACGCCCTCGGGCCTAACGTACGGTTGCAGCGCCTCGAGGGTGGCCTCGATTCCGGCCTGCACTGCGTTGGGGTCCTTTCCCTCCACTAGCTGGCGACCCATCCCGTAAGAGAACATGAAGGCGACGACTTCCTCGGGGCCGCGTCCCATGGGCATCCCGTCCTCGTGCGCCTCGACGGTGACCTCTGACCACCCGGCGGACTCAAGCAGGCCCCTGGTCCGCTGGGCATCCGCCAGGGCGAACGGTCCGGGGGCGCCAGCCTCGGGCAGCTCGGGGATCCCCACGTGCGCCACCATTGCCGCCGCCGGTACCGCGATCCACTCGTTGGCCGGAAACATCTCCTGCCAGCACACAAAGCACAGACGACCACCCTGACGTGCTGCCCTTGCCAGGTTGGCGAAGGCGACCTGCGGGGCGTCGAAGAACATGACGCCGAAACGGCTCACAACAACGTCAAAAGGTTTCTCGAAGGAAACGGATTGGGCGTCGCTCTGGACAAAGTCGACGTCGAGACCTTGCGTCTCGGCTCGTCTCCGGCCGAGCTCCAGCATGGGCGCCGACAGATCGAGGCCAGTCACATGCCCGTCGCTCCCTACGGCTCGGGCCGCTTCCAGGCTGACGGCACCGTTGCCACACCCGATGTCCAGGACCCGCTCGCCCGGTTTGAGAGCGGCGGCTGTCAACAGCCTACGGCCGAAGGGGGCGAGCATGGCGTCGAAGCGCTCGGCTTCTGTCACCCAGACATCAGCGGAGCGTCCGTTCCAGTATTGGATCATGTCGGCGTTCGCCACGGCCCCTTTCTAGCCGCCGGAGTGCCCGCAAAGCGTCGTCGTCCGTCTGCTTTAGGGGAACTACCTTGTGAATAGGGTTTCGGAAGGGCTCAGAGTTATCCCCACTGGGAGCGGGGCATTTCGCTTACGTCGGCGGAATAGGTCGGTGGCCGAGTGGTTCCCGAGGCAGAATCGGGGGACGATGAACGACCCAGCCAAGCCCCCCGATCCTCACCGTGACCATCTAGGGCGTGCCCGTCCCCCGGACCTCGAACGAGACGGTCAAGGCCACGTCGATTGGGACAAGCGGTACGCGGAGGCCGAACAGGTGTGGAGCGGTGAACCGAATGGTGCCCTTGTCGCTGAAGTAAGCGACCTCACCCCCGGTACCGCTCTCGACGTGGGATGCGGAGAGGGGGCCGACGCCATCTGGCTGGCAGGCCGAGGCTGGCGAGTCAGGGCGATCGACGTGTCCGACCTAGCGCTGCAGCGTGGAGCCAGGGCCGCCGAGCAGGCTCAGGCCAATGTGGAATGGATTCTCGCCGGTCTGCTCGATGCACCTCTCCGGAGCTCTGGGTTCGACCTCGTCTCCGCCCAGTACCCCGCACTGCTGCGCTCTTCTGACCATGATGCGGAACGTCGGCTGATCGCCGCTGTCGCCCCGTTGGGACATCTCCTTGTCGTCCACCATGCTGATGTCGACATCGAACAGGCGAAGGCACACGGGTTCGACCCGGCCGACTACGTCGCGGTCAGCGATGTGGCAGTGCTGCTGGACGAGAGTTGGCAGGTGGCATTCGATGGGCGGAGGCCTCGCTACGTGCACTCCGGGGCCGGCTCCCACCATTCTCACGACATTGTTCTCCACGCCCAGCGCCTGTCGTAGAAATTTGCTAGACCCCATGCAACGCTTATGGCCGCAGCGGGCTGGTTGTCCCCGATCGCCGAATATGCCCTTGCCATCGCCCCGGTCGTGACAATAAGTGCCGGATGGTCGCCGCCCGTAGGTCCGGCTCACACCGGCCACGGACACTGAACACCGGCAGTTGCAGCACGTTACAAAATCGAATCCCTGTAGGCGACGGCCTCTGCTCCGATTGCCGCACCGTCAGCCATGTCAACTACTGGAAGAACTTCGTATTTGATCCATGGAGTGAACTTAGAAACATCCCGCAGGATGTCCTCAGGACTGTCGGACTCGACGAAGGCAAACCCGCCCTCTCCGTCGACTCGCTGAACGAACTGGTGGAACGTCGAACTCTGTGAGGGCGTCCACTTGCTGAACACCGCAAGCGAGCGCTTTACCTCGCTCTCCGCATTTCCAGTTTCACGATTTGTCCACGACACCACGTATTTCATCTTCCGCCTCCGTCGATACATATGTCCGCCTTGGACGTGGTGAGCATGTCATGCCAGGCCTTGGCTGGCAACCGCTTCTACGACGAGGTGCGACTGAGGGACCTAGCTTGAAGGGGGTGCCACCGAGGGCTGGGAATGGGGCCATCTCGTCCGAGTAAGGGAGTAGCACAACCTCAACCGTGTCCCAGCTGAGTCTGTGCGGATGTTGGCACGACCTCGGCCGCATCGGCTGGTGGCTGGGAGCCCATCGAGACATCGGACTCGTCTATGAGGACGGGTCTCAGTCGCACCTGAACGGTGCGATGTCGACCGCACTCGAAGCAAAGTCCTTGCCGAGCGCAGGGCTGATCATTAGGTACCCCCCAACGGCACGACTGGGCGTGTGGATAACCGCCTACGGATTGACCGTCAACGTGAGTTCCTGCGTCACCACGGTCTTGAATGGATGCGCTGTCGACTCCAGACACTTGACGATGAACGTGTAGGTGCCCGACCTTCTCGGCGTCCCTGAGATGAGGCCGCTCTTCGACAGGTGGAGCCAGATCGGCAGGACACCTCGACCTCTCGGCCCGTACTTGTTCCAGGTGTAGGGCGGGGTCCCCCCGGTGGCCTGGAGCTGGAAGGAGTAGGGCTGGCCGACCGTGGCATCGGGCAGCGACGTGGTCGTGATCTGCAGCGGACCGTTGCTGATGGCGAGTTCGGTCACCGTGCCGTCGTTGCTGTTTGTCACCCAGACGTGGGTGCCGTCGGAGGAGACGGCCCCGGGATAGCTGCCCACGCCGATGGTCTGGACGACCGAGCCGGTCGAGGCGGCGATCTCGGTCACCGTGTTGTCGTCGTCGTTCGTCACCCAGACATTGGTGCCGTCGGAGGAGACACCGAAGGGAAGGTTGCCCACGTTGATGGTCCGGACGACCGCCCCGGTCGAGGCGTCCAGCTCGATCACCGTGTTGTCGGCAACGTCCGTCACCCAGACGTGGGTCCCGTCGGAGGAGACGGCGACGGGACCGCCGCCCACGTTGATGGTCCGGACGACCGCCCCGGTCGAGGCGTCGAGCTCGGTCACCGTTCCGCCAGGGCACGTCACCCAGACGTGGGTGCCGTCGGAGGAGACGCCCCTAGGGAAGCTGCCCACGTTGATGGTCTGGACGACAGCCCCGGTCGAGGCGTCGATCTCGGTCACCGTTGCGTCGTTGTTGTTCGCCACCCAGACGTGCGTGCCGTCCGAGGAGATGCCTTCGGGATAGGTGCCCACGCCGATGGTCCGGACCACCGCCCCGGTTGAGGCGGCGATCTCCGTGACCGTGTTGTCGCCGGTGTTCGCCACCCAGACGTGGGTGCCGTCGGAGGAGACGCCGAGGGGATAGGTGCCCACGTTGATGGTCTGGACGACCGCCCCGGTCGAGGCGTCGAGCTCGGTCACCGTGGTCCCGAACTGGCCCGTCACCCAGACGTGGGTGCCGTCGGACGAGACAGCGTAGGGAACACCGCCCACAGGGATGGTCTGGACGACCGTGGCCGCCGACGCAGGAGGCGCACTGCCGATCACTGCAGCAGTGAGCGCACCACCGAACAGTAGCGATCCTGCCAACACTGTCCGCAGTGCGCTCCGACAACGAGTACCCACGATTCGACACCTCCCGCTCCAGGGTGCCGAGCAAGCACCGCCCGGAGATTAAATAACAGAATCGGGCGGTGCTGGCAACCGACATTGCTTACGGTGAGCTTCTGAGTCACGAGGGTGGTCGCGTATCAGAGGAGGGGAGGGCCGAAGGTTTCCCACAACATCGGGAGTGTGATACGGCGACTCTGCCGGCGACGCCGAACGAAGCTCAGGCGTTCTTCTGGGCCGCCTTTTCGATTGTGAACTTGTGGTGTTGGGCGAGAATGTGCTCGTGCGTTGCACCGTGGTTCGGCACATCCGGATGGTGGTGCTTGCAGAGAATGTAGGGCGTTCCCTCGAGAGCATGGTGGCCGATCCTCCAGCATCCCTTGGTATGGCAGTTCACCTTGCGCAGGCCGGTATAGACACCCACGCACACTGCACTGATCAGGGTGGCCTCTCCCAGGTCGGAGCCGAACCCCGACCAGAAATTGTAATACACGTCTGGTCCGCCATGAAGAGTCCCTGTGTGGAGCGCGAACCAATGGCGGAGAGCGCCGACGAACGCGATGAGGAGTGCTACGAGTATGACCATGAGGAGAACGCCCGCGACCCAGGCGGCCCTATTCCCCGAGTCGTCGGGGGGGAACGCAGGAGTTGGGGGTGCCGTGGAGTCGCCTGCGGAGGTCGCGGCGTCGCCTGTCTCCGTCGGTGTGGCAGGGGGCTCGCTTGGCCAGGCGGATTCCGATGCTTCAGTCATGGTCTTTGATCTCCGCTCGCTGCCCGAGGTGAACCGACGGCACGCTCACCCATGGCTATTCTGCCGTTGCGAGCACCCCTTGACGCGGATCTTCCCCCGAACACCGGGAGTGGGGCGCATCTCGTCCATGCATAATGGGATTATCGGATCCACGGAATAGCGGCTTGATCCCCAATTCAAGAGTGAAACACATGGACCGGGCAGTCGTAGCGAGGTGGGGTGGGGGAGTGGTACGACCTCAGTCGTACGCAGGTTGATGACACGGGATCCCATCACAACGGGTACCCCCGTTCGCCGGGGTAGCTGACCTCACTCAGCCCTACATCGATTCAGTGACTCAATGTCCCTACTGCCGAGACGAGGTCCCGTTGGATGGCTCGATGGGACGTAGAGCTGCAGCGGTGATGCGGTCATGCGTCTTCAGTTTCGGCCAGCGGTGCCAACCCTCTTTGCGGCACGGTCGGCTGCGGCGGACCCAGCCATCTGCCGGAGAAGCAAGAGGCCGTCGAGGACTGCAATGGCGGTTTCGGCCTCTGCCCGACGCTGCGCCGGCGTGCCCTGAAGGTAGTCGGACGCCCAAGTGATCCAGGCTTCGACGAGCTGCGGAACGAGAGTGCAGTAGGGCTCCCGTCCCGATGCAGCCAAGCCCGTAGCCTCCAGAAACAGGGCGAAGACTGCGTCGGCCTCCGCCCTTGCCATGACCGGCCATGCGGCCTTGACCAGTTGGAGGTGATCCCTGGCGGGCGACCTGAAGGCAGGATCCAAGGCTTGCTGCAGTTGGATGCCGACGCCGACGAGGACCTCACTGACGAGGTCCTCCTTAGACGGGAAGTAGTAAACGACGATCCGGTCGCTGATCCCGAGTTGCTTGGCGACGCGGCCGTAGGTGAGCTGGCTCAGTCCGTCGTCGAACGCGACGGCTACCGCACCGTCCAGGATCTCTTCTTTGGTGTGCCGGTAGCCCATTACAACTTGATTGTAGTGATCACTGCGAATAAGGTTCTGCAGTGATCACTACAACCGGCGTAACAAAGTCTCGGAGCGCCAATTCCCTCAAGATCCCATGGAGGTCCTGTGCCGTCGCTCACCGCTGCCGAAGCTTCCGATCTCTTCCGTCGTGCGCCTCACGCGTTTCTCGATGTCGGCGCCGGCGATGTCGCGTATCGTCGCGTCGGTCTGGGGCCCGACGTGCTCTTCGTCCACGGATGGCCGGTCAGTGGGGCAACCTTCCGAACCCTCCTGCCGCACCTGAGTTCCCAGGTGACATGTCACATCATCGACCTCCCCGGTGCGGGCTCGAGCCGATTTGGGGCGGGGACGAGCCTCACCGTGGACCAGCACATCTCAACGGTCCGACGGGTGGTGGACCTGCTCGAACTCGACCAGGTGGCGGTCGTTGGGCATGACAGCGGCGGGTTGATCGCCCGCCATGCTCTGGCCGGTGACGTTCGGGTGCGGGCCATGGCGCTCATCGACACGGAACAGCCCCATGGACTCACCTGGCGATTCCGGTCGCTCCTCGCCGTCAGGAACGCACCCGGCGTGGGCAGGGGGTTGGGCTGGATCGCCGGCCAGTCGAGGCTTCGACAGAGCAAGTTCGTGTTCGGTGACAGCTTCGTCGACCGCTCGCTCCTCGATGGCGAGTTCGACGAGTTCTTCCTCCAGCCCCTTCGCTCATCGCACGAACGGCGTACCGCCGCCGTCAAGGTGCTCCGCAGCTTCGATACTCGACTCATCGATCAACTCACCAAGCTGCACCGGCGCATAGACGTTCCCGTGCAACTCGTCTGGGGGGATCGGGATCCATTCTTCCCTCTGGAGTGGGCCGAGGAAATGGTGAGGTCGTTCCCTGACGCCCGTCTCGCCGTCATCCGGAATGCGAGCCTGTTCAGCCACGAGGAGCGACCCGCCGACGTCGCACAGGCAATCCTTCCAGTCCTCCTGGGATCGAGCTGATCGTTCGCGTCTGCGCGCAGCGAGGAGATGAGTGGCTCGGAGATGTCTGAGTAGTTGCCCGTACCGGACCGTGGCCCACCACATGACCTGGAGGCGAGAGGGCGCTTCCACTCAACAGAACCCGAAGATGGCGAATCGCTGCTCGCGGTATTCAACAAGTTGCAAGCACCAGCCGATCAAAACTGGCTTCAGTTCCTGAGCAGCCTGGACGGCCAGAGCGGATTTGCCGTGATAGAGACCGACAACCCGGCGGGCTTGCTCGCCGAAGTAGCGAAGTTCGCAACGTGGAACGGGTTCGACATCGTCCCAGTGATCGGCATCGTCGGGGGCGTGGCGCTCGCGGCTGCTGACGCGGATTGCCGAGAATCGCTCTAAAGCAAGTCGCCCAGGGAGAGATCTCCCATTGTGAAGCTAGGTCCCTTCATGCTGTGCCATTGGCCAAGGTGGTGTAAGCCCGTCTCTCCTTCTTGACGTTGACCTGCTCCCGAACACCGGATGGGCGAGATGACATAGCCTGGGGCAGGTCCGATCAATGACGGCACAGGGCGGGTCAGTCGGCTCCATGAGAGTTGATCGGGGGGGGATCGGGACCAAGGGGGTAACGTGCAGTCGACCAGGCGGAGCCGAGAGGAACTGCGCGGCGACTCTCATTGAAGAAGGACGATCGATCCTGCTCGCTGAGGGACTGGAGGCGGGTTCGAGAAATCTCACCTTTAAGAGAGTGTTCGACCGGATGGAGGCGAGGTCGGGCTCGCGGATCACGAATGCATCGGTGATCAAGCGAATTTGGGAGAACCAGGCGGACTTCCAGGCGGATGTGCTGGTCACGATTGCACGGGACGAGGCACGGCGGGCCCGGATGAGTGGCCAGCGGGTGGTGACCATGTTGGAGGGCTTCGACATGTCGTCCCCAGAGTCCCGCACTAGGGCCCTGCGCGAGGCGTGCAGGATGGAGGGCAACATAAGCAGCACGGAGATCGACGAAAGCGCGAACTGGCAGCTTTGGATTGGCGTCATCGCTATGGCAACCTCCAGTGCGGCACCGGAGCTGCAGGCTCGCATCAAGCAAGCCGTCGCACACGAGTACCAATCGGTCACCAGATTCTGGAGCAATAACTTCACTGCTCTCGCCGATCTTCTCGGGTTCCGGATCCGCCACCCCTGGTCGATGGACCACTTCAGTACCGCGGCCATTGCCTACGCCGAAGGGTGTGCACTTCGTCAGCTTGCAAGCCGTGACGTCGAGATGGTGATTCGGCAGACCGGCCCAAATGGGGAAGACCAGGAATGGTCTCCTTACGCCACAGGAATGGAAGCGCTCGTCAACCAGTACATGGAACCCGACCCGGAGTTCATTCCATTGTCACGTGGTGCGGAGTCCTCTGGAGCAGTCCATCCGGGTCGTCGGCAGGCATAAACGGCGCTACCCCCGTCCGGACCTCTAAACGCTACGAACAAGGCGCAGCATCTGCCATGAAGTCTCAATCAGGCACGAGGGGCGATCCCATGGCCCGGCACTGCCAGAGCGCGGTCGGGGAGGACGAGGCAGGCCCAGTCACCCGGACGTCTCCTCCGAGTAGCTGTTCTCGAGGCTGCCCTGGAGAACTTCGGCGGCACGGGTCGCGTCGCAACCACAAGCGGACGGGTCAGCGTCCGCGCCCGATAAGTCCAGCCGGCCGGTAGCGTCAGCCGCGACGCCAAGTTAGGCAGATCGGCCATGGATAGCGTGGGGTCCTTGATCTGGCTGTAGGTCTGCATTGCCCAAACGGTGCCGTCCGGGTCGACCAATTCGTGGACCTGGCGGCCGCTTGCGAAGGTGAAGGATGCCTGCCGGCTCACCATGTGGGCGGTGAACGGCGCTGAAATTGTGCAAAAGCCCGGGGGTACTTCGTACCAAGCCCAGTACGGCACGGCGGTCTGTCTTCGGTGGCTGATGGCGAGCGGAAATCGTGGCTCGCCATCCAACACTTGCGACCCTCAGGTGTGTCCGTCTTTCTCGCGATCACCGGGTCGAGTATCCGCCGCGAAGTCGGACGGTGGTCCTAGCGTGGACAACGCCGCCATCGAGGGGACGCTACAGGCGGGCGGTCAATCTAAGAAAGAGGTGGGAACATGGAAGAAAAAGGTGACGGCTGGCTCATGTTCGCAGCGATTGTCCTCGGAGTCGCTGGGATCATGCGAATATTCGACGCCATCTGGGCATTCCGCTATCACGGCGCGCTTCCTCAGAACTTCGAGGATGCAATCTTTGGACACAGCCTCAAGACCTACGGCTGGGTCTATTTGATCGTCGCCATCATCCTGATTGTCTGCGCGGCTGGGGTCCTGGCGCGGTCGCAGGTAAGCCGGTGGATCGGCATCTTTGCCGGGGCGGTGCTGTCGATCAGTGCCATCTGGTGGATGCCCTTCTACCCCGTCTGGTCGCTTGCCTACATCTTCGTCGGCATCCTCGTCATCTACGGCCTGGCCGTCTACGGGGGACGCGAGTCAGCGGCCTAGCACCACTTGGCGAGAAGTATGAGCGAGAAGGCCCCCGGTTCAACCGGGGGCCTTCTCGCGCAGATCAGGCTTGGGCTTGACCCTCTTGGATGGCCTCTTCGACGTCAAGTGCGAATCCGAGGGCCTTCGTGATCGCACCAGTTGCCGCCACCGTCCTGGGTGATCCAGTAACCGGCGCAACGGCGACCAAGACGCCTTGTGCGTCTTCCAGGGTGAGACCCACGTCGAACGGAGGCGGCAATGGACCTCGGTGGGACATCGGATAGTAGTTACCTCAGGTTGATCCAGAACCGGGAGGGAACACCACCAAATGCCACTTCGGGCCGGGAGAGGGTCGCGAGCACTCCAACTGAGACGCACAGGAAGCTCGGCTACCTCGCCTGGTAAGCCTTCGGACCGCGCTGCGTGCTTCGCACCCCGCGCGGTCCTCGCGCCCTTACGGGGAGTTTCATTCGTCATCCGGTGGGCACGGCACCCCAGCCATTGCCATCAGGCCGCAGAAGGTGGAACGAGCTACCTTCCACGCGCCATCAACCAACACCGCATCACCGCGATGGCGCGAAAGCATCGTTCTTCCGTTTGCGACGATGGAGAACAGCACTGCGGCATGGTTGGGATCGGTGAACACCACCTCATCAACCAGGGTAAGAACCTCGGCATCCAGCGGCACGACATCGCGACGTCGCTTCTTCGCAGCGACTAAGACCGGGCCAAGCGCCTCACCCTTCTCGATGGTGGGGACTGACGCACCATCTTCGCTCTCCGTACTGCTACCGGCGAAGGCGGCACGAATGGCGGTCTCAGCACTCTCGATGTCCTCGGGCGCCTGGCCGGAAAGGGGTAACCCGGCATCACGAATGCTTGATGACCGGACCTGTCGCGACCTGGTGCCACCCAACCGGAAGGACCACTCGCGGATGCAATGCTCGCAGATGTAGGCGTTGCTCCCGGCTATGAGTTGGCCCGACTCCGGCGACCCCCTTCCACAGAACGAGCAACTCACGACCCCTGCGATCGAGAAGGGGCCTCCGGCGGACGGTGGGTTCGGGTCAACGCCCAATTCTCCGCCCTCATACCCAGAGAGCAACCGCATTACCTGCTGGCGCACTCGGGGCAGATCGACCCCCAGGCTCTCCAGCACCTGAGCGCCGACGCCCTCTCCCTCTCTCACAAGGCCAAGGAGAATGTGCTCGGTTCCGATGTAGCTGTGACCCAGTTGTAGCGCCTCGCGCAATGCAAGGTCTAAGACCTTCTTGGCGCGTGGTGTAAACGGAGGTGAACCTGTCCCTCGACTGCCAGTGAGCCCGATCGTCTCCTCGACCTTTGATCGGACGGCCACCAGGGAGACGTCGAGCTCCGAGAGCGCACGGGCCGCTACTCCTTCGCCCTCTTGGATCAGGCCGAGAAGCAGGTGCTCAGTCCCGATGAAGCCGTGATTGAGCAGGCGAGCCTCTTCCTGGGCATGGACCAGGACGCGCCGCGCGCGATCGGTGAATCGCTCGAACATCCCCTTCAGCCTTGCACTCCAAGACCTGAAGGTACATTGGCTGCGGATTGGCCAACCGAACGGTAGACCAAGACCAATCGGCGCCACGCCCGGAGCGTGGCCTCGCGATCCAATGCGTCACGGCTCTCACTCCTCGCTCGCACGGTAATCCAGGCGCCGCCTCCCCACCGTCATCCCAAACGACCGCTTGGTTTATCCACAAATCGGTGTGGAGAAGTTGCGGATGCAACTAAGAGTTGCGTTAGCTGTAGTGACCACGAACGTTGTTGACGCGGGTCCACCTATGAGGTGAGCCCCCAGGAGCAATGTGGAGCTGTCTAGAACACCCACAGAACTCCCAGGAGGGCTCAAATGCACGCTAACGCCGGGCTCGCCGGTTGGCCGATTGACCATGGTGATGCGCATCGAGGCAGGAAGACCGGTGGCCCATGTGGCCGCTGAGATGGGAATTTCTCGTCCGACGGCCTACAAGTGGTGGCACCGCTGGGATGAGGTCGGCACGGAAGGTCTGGTCGACCGCCCGAGCCGGCCCAAGCCCTGTCCTCACCAGACCGCTCCGGAAATAGAAGCCCAGATCGAGGAGCTCCGGCGGACCCTGAAGCTGGGCCCGGCCCGCATCGGCTACCGCTTGGGCGTGTCACCATCGACCGTGCACCGGGTGCTGACCCGATTGGGGATCAGCCGGCTGTCATGGATGGACAGGCCCACCGGTCAGGTGATCCGCCGCTATGAGCGGCAGCGCACCGGCGAGCTGGTCCACGTGGATATCAAGAAGCTGGGCACTATCCCCGATGGCGGCGGCTGGAAGGTACTCTGCCGAGCGGTCGGCTCAAAGAACAACGATGGGCGCGGTGGCGGCAAGCCGCGTCGGATTGGATACGGGTTCATCCTTTCGGCGGTCGATGACCACAGCCGCTTGGGCTATTCGGAGATCTTGGGCGACGAACGAAAGGAGACCGCTGTCGAGTTCCGGAACCGGGCCGCTGTCTGGTTTGGGGAGATGGGAGTCGCCATCGAGATGGTCGTCACGGACAACGGGAGCTGCTATCGGAGCAAGCTCTTCGATGAAGTCCTCGGCGGGATCAAACACCGCAGGACCAGGCCTTACCGACCCCAGACCAATGGAACAGTAGAGCGCTTCAACCGCACCATGCTCGAGGAATGGGCCTACGTTCGGCCTTAGGTCTCGGAGGCCGAACGAGTCGACGCGTTCGACAACTTCCTCCACATCTACAATCACCATCGCAGGGGCAAACGCCCATCAGCCGGGTGAACGACCTACCAGGTCACTACAGCTAGCGGGCCAGGCCCGAAGCACGGGCTGTGAGTCCCGCACTCCGGTCTGACGCCCGACCTACGGGTCCGATCGTAGGCGAGCCCCCTGGCGATGTCCCGGGCCACTCGCAGCCTCCCCCAAGGCCGGGATTCTGGCTCCTCGGCAACTCGCCTCGGGTGTCGGCCAAATGGGCCACACCGGCCCCGCTCGTCTCGGTTTGTAAGTCATTATGGAGAGCGCGATCGGCCGGGCTGCAGATTCACCGTCGCGCAACGAGGAGGTGAGATGCCCTACGGTTCTGGACAGTTTCTCCGAATGGCACTCATCCACGCCAAGCCGTGGCAGCGGTACCTCATCTGTGTCGTAATGATCGGAGGCGGGATTGCCTTGGCCATGGTGGGCCACATCGCAGGCATCATCCTCTCCTTGGCAGGCTGTTTCATGGCTTGGAAGATGATCACGTACAGACTGCGTCGACATCGCCTGAGCGCCTCGCATGACCACCAATCGTCTCACGAATCACCGCCAGTGGGTGGGTAGGCAACACAGCCTCCATCACGTCCCAGCGATGTCGCCGTCGCTTCCCTTCCTCACCCTCCGAGGTCGGACGGAGTGAGGCCACCCGCCAGCACATGTGCATCTACGACGTCGATGCACTGCTGAACGCAGCGTCCGCACATCCGGGGCGAGGGGACGGGGCGAGCGGGACACTGGGCGGCCAGCCGCCGGGCAATGGGACCGGCAGGGTCCCTCCCGAGACGGCGGAACGGCACACGGCGAAGAGGAGGCGGGCGGTTAGGGGTGAGGGGAGGGGTAACGCTGGGGAACCCGTGTAGAGGCACAAGTCGGAGTGGCGGGAACTGAGCCCGCCCTCCGGGGCTGTTTCGAGCAGATCCCGTCCCTCCCCCCGGGTGCTTCAGGCGCAGGACTCCTGTGAGCGAGGACCTTTGCCTCTAACCAGCTTTGGACGCCGGGGCCATACTGCCAAGTATGGCCCCGGCCAGGTCGAAGAGGTGGGACAAGCTCGCTTCATCCGAAGTTGTCGGTCGCGCTCCCGACGCAGGGCCTGGCGAGTCAACGAGAGGAGGTGCGTTTGTGATGCCAGTTCCATCATCGGAGGCCCGACGCATCCACTCGCGTTGTGCTCGCGTTTGGGTCGACTTCGCCGGCGCCCCTCAAGATCGCAGAGGGGCCATCGACCATCACTGGGAGTGCGAAGAAAGGGCTCGGCATGATTGACGACGCCCCTGAACAGCGCTCTGGGCCGCTCGCCGAACCCGTCATTCTTGTGGGCGTTGATGCCTCAGACGAGTCACGTGATGCTCTGCGCTGGGCAGCAAGTTACGCAGCTCTGGTGGGGCACCACCTCGAAGTCGTGCATGCCTGGAATGCGAGACAGGAGTTCGTCTGGGTTCCCCAAATGCCTCCCCCGCCGAGCGCCATCGACGTGGCCCGTGACAGGCTGGCCGAGATGGTCGTCGACGTAGTAGGTGCCGATTCGCAGGTGGCCAAATCTGTGGAGGTCGTCGAAGGACACGCTAGCAAAGTGCTCGTCGAACGCAGCCGCCACGCCGAGCTGCTCGTGGTAGGTAGCCGCGGCCGCGGTGGGTTCGATGGGATGACCCTCGGCTCGGTGAGTGGGCATTGTGCGGAGCATGCCCACTGTTCGGTGATGGTTGTGCGGCCCTCTACCATGTCCTAAGGGTCCTCAGGAAGGTTGACCGCACCGTTTCGGCCCGCACGTCAGGTCGTTCCCGAACCCACTTCTTCCATTTGCGGCTCGAGCGATCGGCAGAGTACGCGGCAAACAGGGCGTCAATCGCATGACCGCCAGAGTGCTTCCGTAGTTTTGGACCTTTCACATGATGCCTGTATCGGTCCCGTGACTCGACTGGTTGGAGCGCCAGCCGGCAAAGAAGGACTCTCGAACTCGAGTGCCTGCTTGGGACTGGAATTTCCGGCGTTGTTCACCCAAAGATCACATCCCTCGCCCAGCGACATGTCTTCCGGCCCTACCGAACGGGCAGCCGTGCTCCTAGCGTTAGCCTCGTGACCGGTGATGAAGGCAATTCCGGCGAGTTCGGCATCGACCGGGCTTCCATCGGCGCCGAACTAGCCGGCCTAGAAGGCCTGATGCGGCGCCTGGAGAAGGTGCACGAGCCAGACATCAGTGCAGTGGACCCCGCCCACCGGCGCGATGCCGTCAATCTCGTCCACTATCTGGCTCTTCGGCAGGGTGACGTCCGTCAGGTGCAACGCTGGTTGGGGGCACGCGGCCTCTCATCGCTCGGAAGGTGCGAGCCTCACGTGCTGGCTACCGTCGAGAGCGTCCGTGCGGCGATCGAAGGGACGTCACCACAGTTCGGACCGGCGATCGAGAGTTTCGAGGAGGGCCGTGCCGCGCTGGACCGCAACACGGATGCTTTGTTCGGGCCCCGACCTCCGGGTCGGGTGCCTCGGATCATGGTGACGCTTCCAACTGCGGCGGCCGGCGACTTCGCCCTGGTACGGCGCCTGTTGGGCATGGGCATGGATGTTGCCCGCATCAATGGTGCCCACGACGACCCTGATGCCTGGGAGCGGATGGCGCGCCACGTCCGTCAGGCCTCCGCTGAACTCGCCCGACCTTGCCGGGTATCCATGGACCTCCCCGGGCCGAAACTACGGACCGGTGCATTGGTGGTCGGGCCTCAGGTGGTGAAGCTGCGCCCAGGGCGCGACCTCCGGGGTGTGCCGGTCACGCCGGCTCTCGCCCTCCTCGTGGACGCCGACGCATCCGATTCCGTATCCGACGCACCGGCGGTGCCCGTGGAGAGAACGTGGATAGAACGCCGTCGTCCCGGAGACGTGGTCACCTTGGTTGACGCCCGGGGCTCGCGACGTGAGCTGCGGATCGTTGCCGCGACTTCGGGAGGCTGGGAGGCGGAGATCTGGGACACCACCTATGTGGAGACCGGTGCTCCGCTCTCGTGCGATGGTGATGTGACCCACGTCGGTGCACTGACCAGGATCCCCCAATTCCACCTCTTGCGTACCGGGGACACGCTCACATTGACCCGTGGGCTCGAGCCGGCCGTTCCCTGGCGCCACGGGCAAATCGGTAGTGCTCGAATCGGATGCACGTTCACGGCAGCCTTTGACGAGGCCAAGGTCGGTCAGCGTGTGAACCTCGACGACGGCAGGCTGACAGGCATCATCAAGGGCGTCAGCCATGATGAGCTCCAGGTGCGGATCACTTCCGCTGCAGCACGAGGTTCGCGGCTCCGGGCGGAGAAGGGGATAAATCTGCCGGACACCGATCTCGTCACACCTCCGGTGACCGATGCAGACCTTCCACTGTTGGAAGTAGCCGCGGCTCATGCCGACCTACTGGGGGTGTCATTTCTCCGTCACGAGCACGACGTTGATGAAGTGCACGGCTACCTCAATCGGGTCCGAGCCGAGCATCTGGGGCTCATCCTCAAGATCGAGACCACCGGTGCATTCGCTCGACTTCCCGAGATCCTGTTGCATGCGATGCGCTCTCCACTCGTAGGGGTGATGATTGCTCGAGGTGACCTGGCCGTCGAAATCGGGTACGAGCGGCTCGCCGAAGTCCAAGAGGAGATCCTCTGGTTGTGTGAGGCTGCGCATCTCCCAGTCATCTGGGCCACCGAGGTACTCGATCAACTTGCCCGTACTGGCCGCCCGTCGCGTGCTGAGGTGACCGACGCCGCCATGGGCCAGCGGGCCGAGTGCGTCATGCTCAACAAAGGACCCCACGTCGGCGATGCCATCGTCGTGCTCGACGGCATCCTCCGTCGGATGTCTCGCCATCAGCGGAAGAAGACCTCGTTGCTGCAGCCGCTGCGCAGTTGGACCGAACCGACGATCGCGACAGGCTCAGAATCCAGTCGCTCACCTGAGTGAAAGCCATGACAGGTCTCATCGAAACCGGTTGGGTCCTCTGAAGGGACGGCTCGATGGACGAGCAGGAGCAGCAGCGATTGCTATCATCCGCCATGCCGAGGAGGTCGCCGAGAATGCGGCGGCAGGGCCTCAATGTGAGGCGAGGTGCGGCACCGACGCGACCTCAGCCGTGTACCGGCTGAGTAAACAATTCAATTTAAATGGATGATTCCTCTCGAGTGCGATCAGTTTGCGCTTGCCGAAGGAGCTCTACTGCCGATGACGGTGGGGTAAGACCACCGGTGGTACTCGAAGATGGCGTTTGCCAACTCTAGGCAGGTGCTCCGTCCACACCTGTTGCAATCTTGAGTTGCAACTGAGTGGTCGATGGGGCAAGATGCAGATGGTTGGCGGGAATCCAGCAAACAAGCTCGGGGCTTCTGTGGCGGAGCAGGTAGCGCCCGGGCTTGTTTGCATCTCGCGAGATGCCTGACGAGGTCCAGGCACCAGGTGCGGGTCGACGGAAGCTTCCTCCTCGGACCCGGATGTGCAGCGGTCTCTGCCAGCCGCGCGTTGACTGGACATTCAGCAGGGCGAAGCACAGGATTGGCACATGAAGTTGGCGGACGAAGTAGCCAAGGGTGATGGGGCTGTCCGTCCTTCGAAGAAGGAGAACGAGCAAAAGAGACAGCCACGAGGGGACTTGCGTGACCTCCTGTTGCATGCTGCACAGGAGGTTGTCCGGCAGGAAGGAATCGAAACCGCTCCCAGCAACCTGACCTTCAAGCAGGTATTCGAACGTGTCGAGTCCATGACCGGTCGGCACGTGACCAACGCCTCGGTCATTGGACGCATTTGGGACAACCTGGCGGATTTCCAGGCCGATGTGCTTGTGGCCATCGCGCAGGATGATGAGCGACCCGAAGTCGATCTGACTCTTCAAGCGGTGGGCGCCGTTCTAGACGAAGTCGACCTCACTTCCGTTGGATCACGGCTCTACGCCATGCAGGAGTTGTGCCGAGTCGGAGGAGCCGCAAACAGTGGCGCAATTGCTCGCTCGCCGATTTGGTCGTTATGGATGAGCGTCTTGGCCATTGCTACCACGACCTCCAATCTGGAGCAGCAGAAGCGCATCAGGGCGGCACTGGCCGACAGCTACGAGGCTACGACCGGAATCTGGGATGAGATCTACGGGTGGCTCCTGGAGGTCCTCGGCCTTCGGGTGCGTGCGCCGAGAACCGTCCGTCAGTTCACCGTTGCTGTTACCGCGTTGAGCGAAGGCTGCTCCCTGCGACAACACGTCGAAGGAGGCATCGAGCGGTTCATCCTTCCGAGTGGACGGAATGGCGAGAATCAGGAGTGGACCCATTTTGGCGCCGGATTGGAGGCCCTGGCGCACCGATTCTTCGAACCTGATCCAGGTTTCACCGAGCCATCCCAAGAGGCCATCGGCGGACAATAGAGGCGATCGACGACACTGAGACAGCGCGCTCGAGGATCAGCGGCTATCAGCCTGCAGTTGACTCCTTTTTGAAAGCAACTTCTACTGTGACGTGTACCTCCTTCAGCACCGAGATGCTCAGCGAACAATCAGAGAGCACAGACTCGGGAATAGGGTTTCACCATGACAGGAGATCTGACGGAACCACAAGCGGGTGATTCCCTCTACTCTGCTATTGAGGGATGTACGAGGCCAACTTGGCGGCTCAGCGTGTCCTGCGCGAAGCGCAACAGCGCACGGGCCACTCCATGGCACTACTGGCACCGGCCATCGCGTCATCGATTCGCACGGGCGAGCTCGTGCTGAGACCTGCCGCCGGTCTGATCGACGAGGGAATGAGTCGCAAGGAGATTGCCGGCGGCTGGGGATTTTCGCTACCAGTGGTGTCTAGCGTCGCGAACTCTGAGATTCCGGTCAGCCCCATTCGGGTCCCGAGGCGTGTCGCCATTCATCTGCATTTGCCTAGCGCTCGGCGACAATCGGATAGAACCTGAAGAGAGGGTATGCGAACTCGGAGTCGTGCGGTATGAAGTGGTAGCCGCTGTCTGAATCGAAGCTCACTCGGTCGTTACGCATGCAGATGCTGCAAGTCTCAGGGTCGTGGTCCATGGCGTCTCCTCAGGCGCTCAATACCCCTCTCCCCGTCTCATCGACCCACTTCCTCCAACCCTTGACCAATGTCCGCCGATTGCCGGTCCAAGGGTTCTGCGAGAAGGCCGGTTCGCCGCTGTGCGCCATTCAGGGCCCGGAACCCGGGAACTCCTGATCGGCGCTCCGCCCGACGACGAACCCGAGTAATCGTTTAGCGACGGGGTCAGGTTGTGGGTACCGAAATTGGGTACCGTCGCATTGAGCGCGCTCTCGACTGGACAGTTTTGGGTTCGCTCCCAGCCGTCGATGGACGCCTCTTCTTCATGCCATTCGGAGGCCATCCCCGAACGCCTGGCGTGGGCGCACCTTGTCCAGACATGGATTGAGCTCACTGACCGGCGCACGGGTTTCCAATGCAATGCGAGACTCATAGGGCGCGGCACAACTGGGCGCATGAAAGACCAACCCAAATCCTTCAAGGCGACATTCGGAAAGAGTGAAGGTATCGTACTCTGGAGATGGTGGGCTGGCATGGGCGGCGGAAGAAGGAACCCCTGATCCACACGTACGTCACGTACGTGTCCCCAGGGTCCCTTCTCGAGGAAGCCCTCGAGATCGCGGCACGATCTCGAGCGCTCCTACTGCGGTTGCCGCGTTCATCGGCTTTGTCTTGACCGGCCCGCTCGATACCCCGACACTTGTATCCAGCTGGACGGACTTCACCCAGACCTTCGGGCTCTCCGTCGCAGGGTCGTATCTTGCTCCCGCTGTCTATGGATACTTCGAAAACGGCGGCAGCTGTTGCTACGTCGTTCGCGTCGGTGCTGACTCGACAGTGTCGGCTGGCGACTCAGAGGTGGTTCAGACTGCCAGGAATCCGGGACCGTCGGTCTTCATTGGGAGCGCCGATATTGGTACCGGTCTCGCAAGCCTTCTGGCAAGCGAGGACGTGACGATGATCTGCGCACCCGACCTGATGATGGCGTATCAACGGGGTTGGGTTGATCTTGACGGAGTTCTACTCGTCCGGCGGCCAATCATCGAGCACTGCGAGCGCAACGGGGGCAGACTTGCCATTCTCGAGCCACCAATGGGCCTCGATGTCGAGCAGATCTCGACATAGCGCGCTGATACAGCCAAGTACGACTCCAGGTTCGCTACCTTGTTGTCCGTGGCCACGAGAAAGTCCCCGGTTATGGCCATCTGAGGTCCCCGCTGGCGGCCAAAAGCGGGGACTGAAATCTGGCCACGGACACTTGTACTGGCCCTGGATCAGAGTGGAAGCGGGATGCGATGATCCCGTCCCGAAGGTCAGCTTCATGCCACCCAGTGGGCACATCGCCGGAATCTGGGCCCGGAACGATGAAGATCGAGGCGTCTGGAAAGCTCCCACCAACGAGTTGGTGCGAGGAGCGCTCGATCTGGGTGCCAAGATCACTAGGGATGATCGGGAGCGGCTCAACGAGGTCGGGAGGGACCCCCACGTGGTGTCTGTGGGTTGTGCAGCAGATGATCAATAACTCAGCCCAAGCCTCGCTTTTTTACCTGGACTTTTCCGGGCGAGGCCCACCTCAGGTGTGTTCCAACTAGCCGACACCTCGCCGAGTCCTCTGGATCTTTGATCTACACCTGCTTCAAGTTGCAGAGCCGAAGTCGGCCTTTTGGAGTGAGCGGAGCATTACGGTGCATGGTGAGCCTCCAGGTGGTGGTGTGGGTGTGTGTACAGCTCCACACTGCCTCGGGGGCTCGTCTCATCTGGGCATCTCCGCGTCAATAAGGTCTGTGGGTTGAACAGCTAAGGGAGTGGCTCGACCCCAGCCGTACGCGGTCTGATGGCCGCGGTTCCAATCGAGGTGTCTATCTCCTGTCAGGCCCCGGTCGCACCAGAAGAGGGCGCCTCAGCTCCGCTCGAGCCAGGTGCTTGCCGAGCGTAGGGCTGAATATCGGGTATTCGGCAACGGCACATCGGAGATACCGCTAGTTCCTCTGAAAGTAGCCTCCACCAGTTGTCCCACACTGACGAACAGTCACCATCCCAAGGCTGGCCGGAGGTGTGCCCGGCTGAGAACTACATGCCGTTGCCATTGAGGACAGTGCCGTGGGGTCGACTTGGATAGAGATTCCCGTGCCGAGAGATACGAGGCTTCCCGCACGTGGACTCTGCGATGTCACCCTTCCGGCGCCGGTCGAGTGTCCGCTTAGTCGGAGGCCAGATGCAGAAATTTCAAGGGCTGCTGTCGTTGCTGGTAATCCGATGACGTTCGGGACCGTAGCAGTCATGCCATGTGCTCCGTTGGGGTGCGAAGCCGTGGGCGAGGAGCACGCCGTGAGGAGCATTCCAACCAAAAAGGTGGCTACGCCCAACCAACCTCGTCTCACGACAGTCAGTTTAACGTTCAAGAACTGCCTCCGCCGAGAGCCACAGCCACCTGTCCCTGATCACCGGAGGGGCAGACGGGAAAGGCGTCGGCTACCGCGCGAAGGTCGCGAGAGTAGACCACCGTGTACGCAATTGTTGCAAACGTCCGTGTTGAAGATCCTGAAGCCACACGTTTCCTTTTACCTGAGGCGAGGGAAGCTGTCGTGTCTCGTGCCCCCGCCATCGTCAGTGGCTAGTGGCTTGAACCGGTCGACGGAATCGGAACGTCGGTGCTCGTCTTTGAGTCCAAGGAATATGCAGATCAGGCTGCCGAGTACCCGCTGCCCCTGATGCCCGGCGTCACGCTCCTTGACCTGACGATTCGCGAGGTGTTCGCCCACGTCTGAGACATGGGGAGGGGCGCCCCACCACGGGGAGTGGGATGGCTGACGAGCTTCGTCGTGACAGATTTCGGCGACGCTGAAATAATGGACTCCAGTGACAAAGGACGCCCACGAGGATTCGGCCGCATACGATCGCCTGGGCGTCGGTTATCAATATGTGCGGAGACCGGATCCTCGCTTGGGGAGGATCATCGAGGAGGCGCTCGGCGATGCCGAGACGATCTTGAATGTGGGGGCCGGAACTGGCTCGTACGAGCCCGCGGACCGCCAAGTCGTCTCGATCGATCCTTCCGCAGTCATGCTTGCCCAACACGCCGGTTCCCGTCGGGTCCGAGGAGAGGCCGAGAGTATGCCCTTCCCCGATGTCAGCTTCGATGCGGCGATGGCGATTCTCACTGTCCACCACTGGCGAGACCTTTTGCGAGGACTCAGGGAACTGAAGCGTGTCGCTCGGCGTCAAGTGATCTTCACGTGGGACCCGGATCACGATCGGAGACTCTGGATCGCCACCGAGTACGTCCCAGCGATCATCGCTATGGAGGTGGCCCGCTTCGCGACGGTCCCGCGAATAGTCGAGGCGCTCAGCGCTCACACGGTGCACCGATTTGAGATCCCCTACGACTTCACCGACGGCTTCCAAGCGGCATTTTGGCGGAAACCAGAGGCGTATCTTGATCCACGAATCAGGGCAGCCAGCTCGACGTTTGCGTCGTTGCCGTTAGAACTCGTTGAGCCTGGAATCTCTCAGCTTCGTCGCGACCTCGACTCAGGCGTCTGGGCCAGCGAGCACAGCGAGCTATTGAGGTTGGACAGCGTGGACTACGGCTACCGAGTCGTCGTGGCGGGCTGATGGTGTACTCACATTGAGGGTGCCCCACATCGCCAGAAGAGGGTCGCATCTCGTCCTGACAACGTGGCACCACAGGACTTCTCGACGACGGATCGGCTCCCAGTGAAAGGGTCACACTCATGGAGCACACCCTCGCCGCGAGATGGGGTCGGGGTGTGGTGCGACCTCAGCAGTGTGCCGGCTGAGTGTCCGTGGTTGGCGCGGCCTCAGCCCTACGTCGGCCGATGGCACGGGAGGCAGCGAACTCCAGCGCGATCTCGCCCACACTACGTTTTGGCGATCACCGCCAGCCAAGCGCGTGCTCCCACTGGGTCGATGGTGACCTCGATCTGGGACTTCTCGATCGACTCGATGTGCCATCCATCGGAGAAGCTTGACTGAATCTCGGCTCTGCTCACCCGCCGCGGTCCCCAGTCGCCGGGCTGGCTGTCGCTGAAGCAGAGCATGAAGTAGCGAGCGCCAGGTTCGATAGTCGCACTGAGGCTTCTGACGAAGCGCGCCCGGTCATTGTCATCGAACACGTGATACAAACCGCAGTCCAAGACCGTATCGTACTTGTCGCCTCTTGATCCCAAGCCCAGTGCGTCGGCCACGACGAAATGAGCATCAAGGTTGCGCTCCCGCGCCTTTTGCTTGGCCAGACGGATCGCCTTCGGCGAGAAGTCGATACCGGTGACATCGAGGCCGAGCTCGGCGGCCATCAGCGCGTGTTCGCCCGTTCCACACCCAATATCGAGAACACGCCCGGTCAGCGCTCCGGATCGGGCCAAAGACAAGAAAGCTGATTGCGGATGACCGATGTCCCAGGGGGGCGTCCCCTCATACGACGAGTCGAAGTCATGGGCAGCGTCAGCCATTTGACCATGATATTTCGTTGACGTCGTCAAAAGGGCGCGAAATCCCGGTGTCATATGTCTTGATGGGCCCGAGCTAGGAGCGGTACGACTAGCAGGCTGAGGGCATCACGACCATCCTGACCAGGTGACATAGAATCTCGCTGGCTGTTGGTCGGACCTTTCGGTTGCTTAGGCTCGGCGACCTACGAAGTAGAGGAGCTCCGTCTGCAGGTCGGCATCGACCGGCGGGTCCAACTTGGGGCCGAAGAAGTTCGGTCGCCGGATCATCTCGTCCATCGGCTTGAGCACTTCGAAGGCACGGGCGACGGAGGCTTCGTCGAGGTGCTCGTCTGCCCCGACCGTCCGGGCCAGGTCCCACGTATGGATGAGCAGGTCCATGGTGACGAACCGGCCGATGACCTCCCCCACGGACATCTTGCCCACCGGTCCGTCGATTTCCCTCGTCACCACATTGGGGTCCTGCGTGATCGCCGCGACTGCCTGGGAGACTTCCTCCCACGCCTGCGTCGGGTCCTCTTCAGCACCGAGGCCCTCGGGTTCCTCACCCCGGAGACCGGAGAGCACGCTCCGGTGACCCGCAACGATGTGGGCCACGATGTCGCGGGCGGTCCATTCCTCGCACGGAGACTGTGTTGCCCACTGGTCGGGAGCGACAGACTCGACTGCAGCATCGAAGCCAGCCGACACCACCTGGTAGTTGTCCTGAACTTGGGTCATGCATCGAGCGTAGGTCGTCTCCTACGTTACCGAAAGTGCGATTTTCGACCAGCCAGTCAGGCGCACGCTGCCGACAGTCAACGGGTGGTCGACCGTCGGTGGGCTCCCTCGGCGAAGCGAGACGCCCCTGATCGCCGGGTCGGTGGCTACCTGCCAAGGCTACCCCGCTCACGGCAATAGCTCGGAGAGTGAGAAGACACTTGGCCGTCGGGATCTACGTCGTTGCTCCTGTCGGCACCGTGGTCGGAGTCGACCTCCTGTTCTTTCGGCACCATGTCTGGGCCCGGCTGCTGGCGAACGTAGGTATCGTCCTCGTGATCGCAGCCTTCTATCTGCGATTTAAGAATTCATTCGAGGGTGGGCCCGGGTAGAGGGTCACCCACAACGCCGGGTTCCGTGGGTCAACTCGAGATGTGACGCTATGAGGCTCGGGAGTTTTCCAGTTCCTTGGCATAGCGGGACGCCAGTTGTCGCGAGAATCCCCAACGTCTCCCGATCTCTCCGATCGACATCCCAGTGGCGAGGAGCTCGCGCATCGTAATAAGGCGGAGGTTATGGCGGGCCGCCTCGTAGGCTCCAAGCACATCATTGGTCGATTGCCGTGGTGTATCGGGTCGCGTTCCCTCGATCGCTGTCCGAATGTCGATGCCACGTTCGAGGTCCTTCAGGGCTCTCTTCAAGCGAAGCTCATTCTTCTTCAGGACTTGCTGAGTGGCTCTGTTCGCCTCGATCAACTCCAGCATCGCCTTTGCCACGGTCTCACTCGTTTTGGGCACAGGCCGATCCTACGAAGAAGCGCGACTTGTGAGTGTGATCCCTTTCCGGAGCTCAGGTTGAGCAGCGTTACCCCTGCCGCAGATCGCCGGCACTATTGACTGGGCTGAATGTCCTCAGAGTCGGATCTATATGGCCAGACGTAAACTCCCGCGGTCTCAAAAGATGAAGCCCGAGGCAAGCCGCTCAGAACTGTGGGAGTCTGGCTCCGTAGGGCGTTGCCCACCGTTAGGAGTGGCCATGCGAAATCCTCGGCAGGCCAGAGACCGGCCGGTTTTGACCCGGATCGGGGTCATGCTCGTTGTAGCGCTCATGGCTTTGGTCCTCGTCCCTAATACGGCGGGTGCGGCGTCCAGCACGAACCTGATTCCCACGAGCGATGCCTTGTACCAGCCGGTGCCCTTCGGCGGCGTACCTAACTTTTCCACTGCCATGGCTTACAACTTCCCGGTTGTGGGCATGGCCTCGACCCCCAACGGTGGCGGCTACTGGCTGGTGGCCTCAGATGGGGGGGTGTTCACCTTCGGAAATGCCCAGTTCTACGGATCGACGGGCGGGATTGCCCTCAACAAGCCCATCGTGGGCATGGCCTCGACCCCCAACGGTGGCGGCTATTGGCTGGTGGCCTCGGACGGAGGCGTGTTCACCTTCGGGAATGCCCGGTTCTACGGATCGACCGGTGCTATCCACCTGAACGAGCCCGTCGTGGGCATGGCCTCGACCAGTGACGGTAACGGCTACTGGCTGGTGGCCTCGGACGGAGGCGTGTTTTCTTTCGGCGACGCCAAGTTCCACGGGTCGATGGGTGGCGACACCCTCAACAAACCCGTCGTGGGCATGGCCGCCACAGGTGCCGGTTACTGGCTGGTGGCGGCCGATGGGGGCATCTTCAGCTTCGGCGACGCCCCGTTCCTGGGATCTTTGGGGGGTCATTCTCTTGCTGCCCCAATAGTCGGTATCGCTGGTGCGCCCGGAGGGAGCGGCTACTGGCTGGCGGGCGCCGACGGGGGCGTCTTCACCTTCGGTCATACCGAGTTTTACGGGTCTCTGGGAGGTCAGAAGATCCCCTATCCGATTGCCGCCATCGCAATCGCCCCCGAGGTTGGCGGCTACTGGCTGCTCCCGATCACCTACCTGCCGACGGTAACGCTAGGCGCCTGGACTGGGATCGAACCCACCTTGATGCAGTTCTCGGGCGACGCCGGAAACATCGTCAGCAACATCGTTTGGTCCTTTTGGAGCGACCAAAATGCAGTGGGTCGGGGCGAATGGGGATATGACGACTGCACTCCGGACTGTGCTGGGGGAACGGTGACTTACTATCCGACAACGATCACACTTTCTGATCCATCTGGTGGCCGCTTCACCCAATTGACGGAGGATCAGAGCGGACCCTTCGGCAGCACCTTCACCTTCACGTTGCCTGGCCCAACATTCAGAGCGACATCGTAGGGTGCGGTGTGGCAGGCACTTCAAGAGCTACCCCATCCGGACTTCTAAACGCTACGAACAAACCGAAGCGCCTGCCAAGAAGTGTCAGCCGGACCCCACGGGGACATGCCTCCTACGTCATGAAGTCGGACCGACAGATGACTATTTCGGAGGATCGAGACTCTTGCCCATGCAGAAGCTCATCTCGGACTCGACATAGGGTCCGAACTTCGGGATCACCTCGTACCCGGCCGCACGATAGAGAGCAACCGCGGCTGGCGGATTGATGACCGTCTCCAGAACGACTTGAGTCGCTCCCAGCGCGCGAGCGCGATCCTCGAGGAACCGGAGTATCGCTCTTGCCAGCCCTTGCCCGCGGTACTGAGGATCGATGAACATGCGCTTGAGTTCAGCGGTCTCAATATCAACGACACGGACGGCGCCGCATCCGACTGCCTTCCCGTCCACCCACGCCACCACGAATGCACCGTGCCCAGGTGCTACCTCCTCTGGATCCAGATTCAGTACGAAGTCTTCGACGGGCTCGTCATATCGGGCCCGGATTTCCGCGTCCAGTGCATCGAGGAGCCGAACCACGGACTGGTGGCCAAGGTCACTCAGTCGGAGGTCTGCCCGCATGGGTCCCATTTCAGCATCTCGTCCCCGCTCGATGCGTACCGCCCCATGGGTTGCTAACGCACCTCGGAGAGGCCACAGCACCCCCGAGTCCTGTCCCTGATCACCGGCAGAGTGGCACACCTGATGACTTTACTGAGCTACATCTCGTTGGAGTGCCTCTCCTGGAGGGTTCGTGCCCAGCCGCCCCGCCCGGTGGCACGAAGTCGCTTTAGGTATGGCCCCAAGTGGCCACGCACATGAAATGGTCCACCCTCCGCCCGTACCACGTCCATGGGATCGTCCAGCCCGGTTCGGTTGAGTTGGGTCGATGTCCAATCGTCCAGGAGTGACGATCCCACCTTTGACATCTCCTCGCCCTCGTCCCATAAGTCTGTTGTCTCATGCGGGTCACGAGCCACATCGAATAGCATCTCGTCAGACCAATGTCCGTGGTAGCCGTCGTGCCAGGTGCGGAGGTAGAGGTGGTCAGCGAATCGAACGCTTCGTTGACAGGACCACGCGCCCTGTGACAGCACGAGATGCTCCCGTCCAGCGTCGTCATCCAACTCAATCGGCACACCGTCCCAACTCCTCGGGACGCGGAGCCCAGCAAGATCGAGGACGGTCGCAGCGACATCCAAGTGGTAGTGAAGTCCGGAATGGACTCGTGGTTCTACGCCAGGCCAGCGGAGGATAGCGGGGATGTGACAAGTTGCCTCGTCAGCCGCCTGGTGATCGGCGTACACGCCGAGTTCACCGAACGCCTCGCCGTGATCGGTGCTGATCAGTATCGCAGTCTCGTCGAGGACGCCCAGATCGTCGAGCTTGTTCACCAGTACACCAAGTGCATCATCCGCGTAGCGCACGCCAACGTCGTAGCCGTCGAAGATCGCTTTGACCGCGTCCATCGAGCTTGCGTCCCACGGTTGGCGAGAAGGGGGTGGACCCCACTCATCAGGAGCGAATCCCCAGGGTTCCTGTGCCGAATGGGGTCCTGCCAGTCTCCAGTTGCCGGCTCGCACCTCTTCGGTGTGCCAGTCAGGCACGTCGTCATTGGCGAAGGGATTGCCGTACTCGTCTGGCGCGTTGTACGGGGTATGCGGGTCCCAGAGGTGGACGTGGAGGAACCAGTCGTCTGCACTCCCACTACGTTCCAGCCAATCAAGTGCCACCGGCACGACCTGATCGGCGCGCTCCGCGCCCAAGCCACGCATGAGGTTCATCGCTTCCATGAATCCGTAGTTCCACCAAGTTGCCGAGTGCCGGAACGGAAAGCTCGAGATCGACGCTGTCCGCCAGCCGTTCCAGTAGAACGTTCCAGCCCACGAATCCAGCGCATAACGACCGAGAAAGCCGCGACCCGCTCCCTCGCTGCGGAGTTCTGCACCGCTTCCGCCGTGATTGACCACACCATTTCGTATCCCGAATGTTCCTGTCATCAAGGCTGCACGGCTCGGAAGACACGGGACGTCGGAGGCGTAGACCTGCGCGAACCGCACCCCATCGGCCGCTACTGCGTCGATGTTCGGTGTTGTGACGCGGTGGTATCCATAGCAGCCGAGATGGTCGGCGCGAAGCGTGTCGATGTCCAGGTACAGCAGGCGCATGGTTTCATCCATCCAGTACCTCTCGGCAACCACGGCATCGTCTCACAAGTCGATGCAAGTGATCAGCCCGGGCATCCCACACGCCGGTCGGGGGCATTATTGACCGGGCTGCGCCTGCCAGGGGCTGACTGCCCATGAACGGTTGGGGGCGCGGTTAATGATCCCGTCTGATGCGCTCGATCGGCCGGCGAGCAGGTTGAGCGCGGCCCAGCCTTTTGGAGACCTCGTCGGATCGCGATCCCGAGTCGCGAGAAGGCAGCCGAAACCCCAAAAGCCACATCGGCGATAACCGGCCCTGATAGACACAGGCATGCCCACCAACCAGCAAAAGGCCATGGAGCTCTGCGAGCAGCTTCTCGAGACGTTGGCCGACCTCCGGAAGGCGACGCGCGCCACCGAAGCCACGACCAGGAAAGCTTTGAAGTTGGTGGAAGCGGGTGCCCCGGTTTCTGCAGGATTGGCGGTGGCAGCGCCATCGGCCACCCGTCAGACCATGAACGACGCGCTCGAGGCCGTCGAGAAGGCCCGTCACCAGGTGAGGCTCTTGGTCTTCGCCACAGGGCTCGATGAGGGGATGACCATCGGAGAGCTAGGCAGGGCGTTCGGATTCTCGCGCCAGTTGGCCTCGCGTTATGCCAGGGAGGCCAGGCCGGACAGTTGACCCGGAAGCCCGGAGCACAAGGGAGAGTGCTCCGGGCTCCGGCAGGGTATCCCCCAATACCCCACGAGCTGGCCTCTCAGCTGACGAACCGCAGCTAACCTGCGACCCCCTCGATTGGTGAATATTGCGCCTGCTGACAGGCGACGGCAAGAGGCCGACTTCTCAAAGTGAGCAGCTGGCTACCTGAAGTGGCCCTTGTGGATGCCACGCTTCCCTTCGCGGAAAGAGCCCCGCCCCTTCCGAGACGGGGTTCTTTCCACCTGTTGTTAGATCAGCGAACCACCCGACGAGGCCGTGTGAATGGCCGATCCGATGGTGCTGCGGGTTATTTCGCCGACAGTGCCTTGAGGGCGGTGACGGAACCGTCGGTCCGAGGCAGACGGCACCCTTGGCCGAGCCAGGCAGTTCAGGCCGTCCCCGCTGTCCGAGGTCACCGTGGCCGTGAAGGTCTCGGCGGTGGGTTCGGTGGCTGCCTTCTTGACATAGCCCGGGCACTTCGTGGCCGACGTCGAGTCAACGTCGGGGATCCGATCGTGGTGCTGGTGCCGGAGAGCCAGGTGATGGTCCCACCGGTGGCCAGAGTGAGGGACGGCAATGCCACCGAGCCCCCACCGGTGTCACCGCCGGTGCATCTCCGACTGAGATGGTTCCAGAGGCGGTTCCGGTGATCGTCGAGCAGGTGATGGAACTCGATGTCCATTCGGTCTCCAGGGACTTTGAGCGCGGTGATCGAACCGTCGGTCCCGATACACACCTCACCCACCGTCGCGGCTGGGAGCCGCATGCCGTCACCGGAATCCGCGGTCACCAAGGCGCTGAAGCTCTCGGCGGTCGGATTGGTGGCTGCCTTCTTGACATATCCCGGGCACTTCGTGGCCGAGACGGGGCTGAGCGTCGGAGCTCCGATTGTGGTGGAACTACCCGAGAGCCAGGTGATGGTCCCACCGGTGGCTAGGGCCAGGGCGGACAGTGGCTGCGATCCGCCGGCCGTGTTGCCCCCGGTGCACCCGCTGACGGTGATGGTGCCGCTGATGCTTCCCGAGAGCGAGATGCACTCGATCTTTCCGGTCGCCGCACTGGCAGTGCCCCCCCGCAATAGCCAGTGTCACACCCGTCACTGGAATGGGCAGAGCCATCTTCCCCCCAATATTTGATCTGCGCAGTTCTGGCACGGTCGCGGTCAGCGTGCTCGACTTTCGATTCCTCTGTCCGGGAAGGCCGGGACAGGGAGCCAGAGCGATGGTCACGGCATCGCTGTGAGTTGGCGAGCAGACCCTTCCCCCTGGGGCCTTACGTGAGGCCGCTGCAACCCCGAGGTCCGCCGTGTGACGAGGGCCAGGTGGAGGGACCACTGGCAACCTACCGATCGGTAACCTACGCCCTAATGGTGGGCGCTCCCGAGTTCCCGAGGTGATCGGCGTCTCCTACAACAGCGGTCGGGGGGCCAGCTACCCATCAATGGGCTAGTCGCTGTACTCCAGTAAGGGGCTCCATGATCTAATGGGCCATGTTCTACATCTTGATATTCAGTCTCCTGGCCGTTGTCCTTGTCGTCGGGGGCATAATGACCATGAACCGTCGCCGACGTAGTTTTCAAACGGACGGTGGCCAGATCACCCACAGCGACGGAGGAGTCACGACCAACAGTCAAATAGGGCACCCGACCCATACCGATGCCAGTCGTCGCAATCGGAAGGCAAAGCGAGTGCAATCAAGAAATGCCCGGCGCAAGCGCCATTGATGCCGTGGCTCTCCAGCCGCAGGGGACCGGTGTTCAGGCTGAAGCGGGCACGTACACCCCACTTGGCGGTGAGCCGACGTTGAAGGTCAAGGAGAAGGATGGCGTGGCCACCTCGGCCACCCTGAAGGCGCCGAAGGGGCTGAAGGAGATTGTGACGACTGATGGGTCGCTGTCCGCTAGCGCCAGAGTCCACCGATTCACCTGGTGTCGAGCGAACGAAGGGGGTTTTCGGCCCCGCCCTTCGCATAGGACGGCGGAAGTGATCTTGACCGGGGCCGTAAGGTGGCAGCCGTATTTGCATGGGCTGTCTAGGGACCTGAGCCCGAGGCCTCTCGGGAAGGGTGGCGAATGGCCTTGCGGCGAGAATCTCCTGATCAGACGACTCGGCTGACATTCTCGGCCCCCACCGTCACTGCTCACATCTTCCAAAGTGCGACGGCGAACCGAACACCGTCGCTGCTTCCACTAAGTTCGAGGGAGCTAGATCGGTGAACGGGCATCGCAGCCGGAGAGGTCCGGTCGCCTGCCTGAGGAGGTGGGCGACGGTGTCGAGGATGCGTTTCTTCCTGAGGGTTGTTGTTTCGACAGTGACCGTGGGATCGCTGGCGTTTGCCACCGCAGGGGTCGCCAACGCCGTCCCTGTCAAGGACCCCTCAACGTTCGGCTGGGCGAACTTTGAAAAGCACTTCAACTGTGCTTCCGCCAACCAGCGGCTCACCCACGCACAGAGGCTGGAGCTTGGCCCCGCGGTCAAGCTGACAGGGATGATCGCCACCGAGACCCGGTTCATGGGTGCCGGTCAGACGAAGCATGCCGCCTGGCTGAAGGCAGAGATTGCCAAGGAACAGGTGCGGATCGCGAGAGGGATGAGTCCACGGTTCAAGGCGCTGCTGGATAAGTACACGGGATTCATCGAAGAGAAGTGTCACGTGACGCTCCCCGCCTACGTCCCTCCATCATCCAACGGTACGAAAGCCGACCACGGCAGCACGGTAAACCCGAAGGCCGCCCCACCACCGACACCGTAGGAATCAACTGATCGCCCGACAGCGAGGTCGGCTCTTGGCAATGAGCGGACGGGTGACTTCACGACCCGAGGCTGACCTACCGTTCGGTGGCCCGTGGGCCGACGATGGAAATCTCCTCTTGGAGCGGAACGGGAGAGGGAGGCTCCTGCTACGGGTGAACTCGGGGGGTGGCTAGCTTTACGATCGTTAGCCCCGGGCACCGCCGTGGCCGAGGAACCGCCGACTGAGTCAAACCAAGTCGCTTCGTCGCTCACTCAAGTTCAACTCGTCGCCTTTCAGAGGTCCGATCGAGTTGTGGTGCCGTCGGGCTCACGGGCCGGTAGTCGTTGTTCGCCTTGCATGTCACTTCTGACCGCTCGAACTCTATGACCGCCCGATACGCGTACTGGCGCGCCTCAGGTCATTACTTGCGGTTGAGGACCATACGGTCCGTGCTGGGGAACTCGACAGGACTATCCCGTGATGTCGATCCCGTTGACAAAGGTCACGTTGGTTATCCCTTCACGGCTGTTAAGGACCAACGTGGCGGGTGTGCCTCCGCCCGGTGAGCTGAGCAAATGGGTCGGCGGGGCTGGGGAGGAGACCACCGTGTCGCCACCGACGACGGAAACACTGAAGACTCCGATGTCGGCCACAGTGGTGGTCTGTTCAGTGATCGACAGTCGGATCGGCGAGAGGTCCTGATTTAGGACCGGTACTCCGTTGATGGGTAACGTGCACTGGCCAGGCTTCAGGGCTTCGTCGGGGCCGTTGACCTTCACGCCGTTGTGCACGTAGGAGTAACTGAGGTTGAACGTGGTCCCCTGCAGGCCGGCATCACTGGAGGTCTGGGCTTTGCAGATCTTGAGCGTCCCGGTGGTGATCTCGTTGTCGAAGGTCACGATGTTCTCGTTGTCATAGGGGACGGTGACGGTCGCTGTGCTGCCCGACCAGGTGGATCCCGAAGTGCTGGACACATTGTGAAGCGAAACATGGGCCGGTAGGGTCTCCGAGATGGTGGTGGTCCCTACAGGAAGCAAGAAGCCCAAGGAGCACAGTCCGACCGGGACGGGCTGGATCGGTCCCAATCCGCCGATCGAGAACTGGAACGGGATGCCATGCTCGATAGATGAGGACACCTTGCACACCTCGACGTAGCCGAACGCTTCGTTGGTGAATGTGGCTTGGGTCACTGAGCCTCGACCAAGGTTTCCGAAGTTGTTCGGTGCCGGAAGATTGCCCACGTAGAGCTGGGCGGTTGCTGGCGAGCTCCCAGCGTTGAGATTCGCCGGGCTCACGCTGGTCCCCACCGATTGGATCGTGGGCGGGAGGCCCGTCTCGGTGAACGTGACCAAAGTGCCGAGCGGCAGGGGTATCGGCCCTTTACGGTTGCTCAGGAAGGAGCACGTCGTCGTGCCGAAGTTGGCAGCGATCACCGATACTGAAGTTGGGAGCTTTGTGATCGATCGGCCATCGAAAGCCGCATTCACGGAGAAGGTGAATGTCCGACCCGCCAGCACATTGTCTGCCGGGCGTGCCAACGTCTTACAGACCTTCGCGAAGCCGGTGAGCGTAGCGTTTTTGAAGAATACCGTCGTATCGCCACCAGAGGGCACTGCTACGACGGCATTCTGGGTGTTCAGGTCGGAACTGACCAGCGACGCCTTGGGAAGAGCGGACACGCTGGTCAAGGCATAGGGGAACCGGACGTTCTCGGTGATGCTCACGCTACCGGCCGGCACCGACACATCGTTGCATTGGCCGGTTGGCACGCTCTGCGGCGAGCTGAATCCGGGGGCACTGACGTTGAAGTCGAACGATCCCTGGACGTACTTGTCAGCTGCCGATTTGCACAGCTCTAGGGTCCCCTGCTGCGGAAGCGACGTCGTCAGGTCCGTGACAGTAAGTGTGGTTAGCCCCGAGCCCACGACTACGGCAGCCAGGTCGATGTCCGAGACGACGCTGGCCAGCGAACCGTTGGTGACGCTAAAGCTCGGTGTCACGCCGGGCACGGGTACGCCAGGGGAGGCAGCCTCCTCCACTAGGACCGTCGTGCCCGGGGCGAATGAGTACTCTGGCCCACAGGAACCCGGGGCAGGCACCGCGGTGAGCGAGTACGAGGTGTAGAAGGAGCCGGACCAGTTTCCTTCGATGAAGGGGAACGAGACGTTGTCGAGTTTGGGATCCCCCGCCACCTTGCACACCTGAAACTCGGAGGTCGTCGCCCCGGTGTCCTTGTCGGAGGCTTTAGCAATCGCCCTACGGGCAACGTGCGCCGTTTGGGAATGGTTGGCTGGGACTCGAGGCACCCGGGCCGTCACCGGCCTGGTCGCCGCACCGGCATCGCCCGGTGAGAGCGATGTCACAGCCAGGCCGACTGCCGTCAGGACTGCAACGAGCAAAACCACCAGTTTCGCCTCGAACGTATCCATCGGTACATCCTCTCCGCGCCAGAGTCTGCCCCAATCTCCGCTGCTCAATAGCTGGCCGTTGTTTCCTTCGCCGACTGATACGGGCTCTACCGCCCTTGCCTAGAGCAATCAATCACATGACCATTCAGTCCAATCACCGCGGCAGCCCCCATGCCCCCTTCCTCCGGCAAAGAATTCTTCTCTCCTCCATCATGAGACGAAGCCCGACTCCTGTCCATAGGCTAACGGTCCCAACTTCCCGATGGAGTTGCAGATGTAGGTGCTACGCGGAGAGCAGCTGCATCCGAAGATTCGGTGAGAATCTCCAGCAGAAAAAGCAACCTCCTCCCTTGATTCGACGAGCGCCGGGCGCGAACGTGCACGAAGGGGCGGAGGGGCACTGGTGGAACTAGAGAGCATCTTCAGGAGGATGGGATGTCCACGCTTATTTGCAGGAGTCTGGATGCGCCCGATGAGGTCCGGAAGTTCGAGGGCGGCATGGGGTATCTGGAGGTCGTGAACACCGACCAGGGAGCTGTCGGCCGGGCCCGCTTCGAGCCCGGTTGGAGGTGGTCCGAGCACGTGCAGCCGATCGCGGGCACGGAGAGCTGCGAGGCGGCCCACACTGGATACGTCATCTCCGGACGGATGAAGATCGTCATGAACGATGGTAGCGAGTCTGAGTTCGGCCCTGGTGATTTCATGATCGCTTCACCGGGGCACGATGCATGGGTTCTCGGTGATGATCCGTGTGTCGTTATCGACTGGCAGGGATGTGCCGACTATGCGAAGCACTAGCGTCTTGACTCTTCTGCAGCAAGTTCGGGGCAGCGTCTCCATTCTGAAAGAGAGCCGATAATCAGTCGGTGAGAGTGAAGTGGGTGGGAGTCGCACGACCGTCTGCCGTTATCGGCCGATGGCGCGGGAGCCGATCGAGACGGTCTGCTCGTCTAACGGGAGACCTCAGGCACGCCAAGGTCATCATCACAAGCCGCAGGCTATGGCGACTCGGCCACCTGCCCCACAACAGCTGCTGGTCAGTCGGACCTCAGTGGCCTGTACGCCGAACGTCCAGCGAACAGAACGCCCCGAAGAGGACAGCGCACTCTTGAAGGTTGGCGATTGACGTTCCAGATTCAGGTCAAAGATCAGCGACAAGTCGGCGCAGATTTGCGATGGCAGGGTCGAGGTTGGCTAGGTAGCGCGTCAAGTTGGTCGAGACCTCGGGGCGGGACAGCTGCGCCCTGAGCCCGCAGGCGATGTTGACTCTGGCCTGACCCATCCACGCAGCGATGTCGTCTTCTTGAGTCCACATGTAGTCGGCCTGCAGGGAAATGAGAGTGCCGCGGATCCAATCAGCGGGGGTGTCGGGCTGACGGTTGGGCGGGCACAGGCGATTCTTGCTCGCGATGTCGTGCCGGGTCGCCTCGACATAGGCGATGAGCGAGGAGTTGAAGGGGGCTAGACCGATGCGCATGGACTGAAGCCGTATTTCTCCCGGGGCGAAGATGGGTGTCTCGGGAGCGGGGTTGAGGCCACCTGCCGCAGCATGTACATGCAGTGTGCCTGAAGTCGTGGGTATCGTTCCCTCATCAAGCCGGATGGTGCCGGCTTCGATTCGGCGCACCCTTCCCAAGCGGACCGGTCCGTCAATTTGTCGCAGCAGATCGATTTCGGCGGTGCTGATGGTCGGGCCGCGGAACATCGTCGGCGTTATGCTCTCCTCGACTCGCAGCATCTGCCGATGATGTTCGAGCCCGTCGAAGAGGGCTGTCGCTGAATCGGCTTCAGCGCACACCTCGAGCTGCTGGGCCAACCCATCGAACAGTGTGCCGAGCAACTCACGGCCTTGAGTAAACGTGCGGTTCAGGTACCACGCTTCGCGCGGCTTGATCCATCGGATGAGGGCTGGCGGAACGCCGTTCTCCAACAGATAAAGGACCGCATCGGCGCCGGTCTTGCCAGCGCCGATGATCACGTAGCCGTCCGGCGGCTCCAGCACGCGGGCAAGCTCGTTCACCGGCACGCATTGCACTCCGTCGGCGACCTCAAATGGGGGTGTGGATGTGGCGGGAACGGTCGGTTCGAGGTAAGTCGCGTCAACGACGGCCTTTCGGGCCAAAACCTCATGGCGATCACCAGTCAGCAGCGAAACGAATCCGCCGCCTCCGACATAGTGGCACTGCGGGAAGAATCGGACTCTGCCGGAAGCAAGCAGCTGGTCTTTCATGAGACGTTCGTAATACGCGCAAATCTCGTTGCCGGACGCACGCTCATACATTCCGGCGTTTATACCCCGAGCGTCGATGGTATCGGCGCCGAGAGGCATTGAGTTAACGCCGTAGTACGCCGAAGGTTGGTGCAATCGTATGAACGGGTAGGTGTCGTTCCAGTGGCCGCCTGGGCCGTGACGACGATCGACGATCACCACCTCGGCATCGGATGACGTAATCAGAGAATCGGCGAATGCAATACCCGACGCGCCGGCACCGACAACGAGGTAGTCCGTCTCTATTCCTGACCGTCCGGTCACCCTACTGAAGCTAGTCCCAAGCTCTAGACGTAGCCAGGAGCTTCGAGCAGTCGATGTTCCGCCCACTCGAACGGATGTCAGGTTGCGCCTGGTGAGATGGAAAATCGTTTGGCCGGAACAGGGCTGCCCACATCCTCGGGTGAGGCACCCGGTACATCGTGTCGGCCGATGTACACCGGCACACTTCCAAAAGGACACCCTCATTTTGTCGTTAGCCACGCTGGTCTGGTCCCGTCGGTCCGAAGGCCCGATCACCGGGACTGAGGAGGTATCCGCTAGAGCGCCGGTTGAGCACTCAGCCAGTCATCTCGCGTCAGGTGCTTCCGCCAAGCACTGCGGGCAGCCAGGAGACTGCATCTCGGGCAGCTGACAGCGCATCGGCCTCGGTCTCGAACTTCCTGGTCGAGTAGTAGGCGACCGGCGTCCATGCGCCCATGTCCTCCGGGTCACGTCGGAACTCCTCGAATCCGAAGGTCCCGTCGGGTCGCACGAAGACATCGACGCAGCGATCGACCGAAGGCGTCGAGGGACTGGCCAAGACCGACCAGGAAGGATCTAAGCGTGCTGACACTGCTGTCAGGATATGTGTTGGCCGGGGCACAGTTTGGCACCCAGGATAAAGGTGGGACATCAAGGTCACCGTCCACGCACTAGCGTGATGTTCGTGGATCTTCCTGACCGATTCGTCGAGTTGATGCGAGGCCGGAACACTTGCTTTATCACCACGTTGATGCCTGACGGCTCGCCGCAGACGACCCAGACCTGGGTCGACACGGATGGTGCTCACGTGATCATCAACACGGTCCAGACGCACCAGAAGATGCGCAACATCGCACGGGACCCCCGTGGATCTGTTGCCGTCTGTGACGCCTCTGCCCCCTCGCGGTACTACGCAGTCCGCGGGAGCGTCACGAACATCACGACCGAGAGCGGGGCGGAGCACATCGAGCTCCTCGCCCAGCGCTAACACCGGTCGCACCTACCAGTGGTACGGCGGACGAGACCAGGTGCGAGTAATCCTGACGATCACGGCCAACAGAATCCACTCGATGGACCGCTGATCTGGAGGGTCGACGCCGGAGTGCTTCTGCCGCCCTTGATCAATGGCTCGGAGGCGTTATCAACCGGGACGTGCTTGCCAGGGGCTGACGACAAGGTGGAAACTGGGTGCGCGGCTGCGAGCGGACAATCCGGGGCCCAGGCTGGCAGCAGGGTGGCGGTCAGCAAGCCAACTCGGGAGCGGCTTCCCGGCCATTCGGAGGGGCGATGGGAGATCATCCTGGGCAGGTCGACGACGGCCGACAATCTCGTCGGACGCCCTTTTTGGGTCGGGCTCAGAGCTTCGGCGTCGTCGGCGGCTTGCCGGAGGCGGAAGCGCCGGACGGGGGGTGGTGGTAGCCCCGGTGACCCACCTGCCCGTGACCAGTCCAGTTGGTGGGGGCCTGCGGGTTGATCGGCACCGTGGAGATCAAGCCGAGGCACATCTCGTCCGACGAGCCGTCACCCCACACCACGTACCGTGGAGGCAGCTTGCGCAGTTGCGGCAGTTGCTCGCGCAGATCGGGGTTGTAAGTGCAGCTCACCTCGATCTTGTCGCCCGGGACGACCTTGACCCACTTGGCTAGGTTGTAGCCCCGTTGGTAGTGGAAGTTGAAATCGGGCACGTTGAGGAGGGTCTTTTGGGTCGGGGTCCCCGGATTGAGGATGATCCGCAGGCTGGCGCCCGTCAAGTGCATGTGAGCCCCGAGGCGCACGACATAACCGGGTTGGTAGACGGGCCAGGTGCACTGGGTGGTGTCGCTGGTCGGCGGATTTACCGGGTTCCGTCCGCAGATACTCTCGATGGCGTCGTCGAAGATCACGGCGCTCTCTCCGAACCGCTGGCCCAGGTAGGCCAAGGCCGCCGGCCTGCTGCACAGCGGACCCGTCACCCCGGTGGGGCAGCCGTAGTCAGGCGGGGCGACGTCGAGGGTCAGATTCTCAGGGCGCAGCTTGGCGGCGGCCGGCACCGTCTTCAGCTGCAACCACGGCTGGACCGGATTGTCCCCGACCAGCCCGTTGAAATGGACCTGCATGATGACCATGCTGCCGGCCGGCAGCGGGGTACCGGTGGTCAGCGGCTCGTTGTCCACCCCGGCGCCGGGGGCCCAGGCGCTGAGCCAAGGGAAGCTCCCAAGTCCGGCCAGGCTGTTCCCATCGATGGGGGACTCGCCGAAGCAGCTCCAGCCCTTGTCACCCGGGTTGTTCGCCTCCGCCGTCGCCACCTCGTCCGGCGGGACGAGGAAGAGGATGGCGTGGTGCACCTCGACGCTGGACGGCCCCGAGCCGGGGTGGAACTCCGATGCGACGACGTAGGAGTTCTTGGTCACGTGGGGGTTCAACAGGATGCAGTGGTAGTCGTCGGTGCTGCCGTTGGTGAACACCGGCTTGTAAGCGTGGGGCATGGTCAGGTTGAGGGTCGTAACCGGCTGGCCATCAATCCGCTCGGGCGCCGCGGCCTGGGCTGCCGATCTGGTCAGGAAGACCCCGAAAGCGGCCACGATCACGGCCGTCACCACGGCCAACACGGCCACCCTGGGCCGGCGGTTCAGTACTCTTTTTCGTCCGGCGTCATCCACAATCGCTCCTCATGGTCCGCCGTCGAGATCCCGAGGTGGGGGCGTCATGAGATATGACGACCCAGTCCCCCGGGACCCTGCGGACTCGGGCCCCAGGCTAGCCCTGTCGATAGGTGCAGCGCAGTCGTCAGGCAGATCGAGAATGCTGTGGCGGTGATCGTTACCGATAGCGTCGCTGATCTGTCCCACTGCGCGGGCACCGGGTAGCTCGCCCCACCACCTGAAAACCTCCGTCACTGCGGCCGCCGTAGTAGGCGCCACCAGCTTCGTGGTCGCCACCCCTGCCGCTTATGTCAATCCCGGGCGAGCAACCGGTCCATAGGTCTGGAGCTCCAACGGGCGCTAGGTCGCCTCGCTGACCGGGCCATCTCAGTTGTTCTTGAGCGAGATCTGAGCGATCGGCAAACCGAGTACATCCTCGTCGGCGAACCAACCGTAGCTAGGTCCACCCGTGCCAGACGTCGACTCTCCGGTGTTGACCGTGCTCGACCACACCGGTCCACTCGGTGGCGTGACTGAGTAGGTGACAACAACCTGGCCCACTACGGACTGGAAGTCCTGCTTCAGGGTGTACCAACCTGCCGCTGTCAGTTCCTCAGCACTCGGATTGCAGCTGCTGAACTGGTTGAGATTGACATAGAAGCCACCACCATCGGCGGTTGCGGTGCACATGAAGCCGTCGTCAGTTAAGTAGCTGCCCGATGTGTTGTTCAAGCCGACGTCCCAGTCCACTTCCCTGCCGAGGGTTTTGCGGTAGCCCACGTGGGGTCGATGTAGATCATGATCGACGAGGTGAATCCGTTCGTCGGGAAAGCAGCCTCTGAGCAGGATCCTCAAATTTCGCTAAAGCATCATCAGACGATTGAATCCGTCGTCAAAATCGAGGTCATCAGCAGAGCTACGGTCTGGGTGTCCCGGGGCGCTTGCGAGTGGGGCGCATCTCGTCCATGAAAAATGGCCATCGGACCCACGGGATGGCGGATTAATCCTCATTCAAGAGTGACACAGGGACCGAGTAACAGTTGTAGCGAGGTGAGGTGGGGGAGTGCTGCGACCTCAGCCGTGAGCGGGCTGAGCTTCGAGCTCAGATCTTGCAGGCTCCTGGGGGCGCCCGTATTACCTCTTGGGGCCAGGGAGACGCCCTATTTCCGTTAGCCGAAGGCTTCTGCTCCGGCCTTGTGAGACGATATCGAAGTGCGAAGGCGAATGGCCCTGGGCGTCGGCTCTGTGGTCCTTGCCGTGCTCTTGGCGAGCTGCAGTAGCAATCCACAGGCAGCCCGTCGGTCCTCGTCGACCACCGCTCCGACCTCGACCACCGCTTCACCTTCAACAACCTCGTCGACGACGGCACCAGCCTCGGTGGCGGTGCCCGTCCCACTTGTGACCTGCCCCACCGTATTTGGTGTGACCCCGCCTTCCACGTCTGAACCGCTGCCGGCATCGGAGGAGGTGAATGTCCCTGCGCCCCTGGCCGGTGAGCTGGCCGCCTATGCCGATACCCGTGGCCTCATGATGCTGCTCGCGCCGAAAAGCTGGATGTGCAGCGCATTGTACGGAGCCGACGGCAGTGGAGGGGTGATCGTCTACCCGAGTGGCGAGGCCGTCCCGCAGTCATGGGGTGCAGGATGGCCTCTATCCTCCGGGTCATCTGACGAGGCGATCAGCGGTACTCAGACAGGGGGAAGCCCGGTTCAGGCCGCGAGCCAAGCCTGCTCCCTGTTCGCCGTCGCCGCCACCACATACGAGGGCGACCTGGGACGTGCCTGTCGCGCCCGACCATCCTCCGAGAGTGTGCAGCAGATCAACGCCGGTGTCGTCGGATTCGAGGATCCTCCGGACCTCAAAGGTGACGGAATCCCGTCGGGTGGTCAGGACCCCGCCAACGGAGTGGTGACGTACTATCAATCGCTCCCTAGCTATCTCGTTAGTTGCACACTCCCGAGCGATGAGCACGCTCTTTGTACGACGGTACTGAATCAGGTGATCGCCCTGTACGGAAAGGAGTGAGCTGCCCCAGCCCAGTTGGATTCTGTAGCGTGGCTCGGTGTCGATGCGTGTCTATCCCGGACGGGCTCTGGGGTAGGTGGCCGCGTTGGCTGTCGCGATCGCTGCATCGATCGCCTGATGTGTTGAGGGCCGGACCTTTGAGACCCGAGCTTCCAGGCGTGGATGCGATGGAGAACGGGAATAACGGCTCGCCAGCGAATCTCCATAGCGCACCCAGGTGCCTGCCCGATGGGAGGTCAGGATCGAATCGTCCCACACGACCACGCAGACCATCAAACACAAAGCGAAGCAGTGGTCGTCCGCGTGACGAGCTAACCGTCGAGCCGGGCAAGCCCTCTCTGGCTCCCAATAGGACAAATTGTCCCTAGACACCGGGAGGCGGCTATCACCATCGGCGGAAGGATTGACTGATTAGCACTCATCGTCCGGAAACGCCTGGGAGATTCGCACACCGACCAAACGCTGCACAAGGGGCTTCGGCAGTGGCGAGTCGATTGGAAACTGAAGTGCCCCGGTGGATGTCTTGTATGGGGCCACTTCGTCCCGTAGTGCCGGAAACACCGAGCCGCTGTGGGGCAGGTAGCTGAGATGGTTCTTGAATGCCGCCAATCCGGCGATGACCTTCCCTCTCAACCTGAACGCAGGGAGTCCATATGAGATCCCCTCTTCGGCTTCAGGCATCACTTCAAGGATCATCTGGCGGACTTGCTGGAGAGTGGACCGTTTCGGTTCTTCAATATCCGCCAAGTAGCTATCGACCTCCGAACGAGACATCAGTCGGATTCTGGGCCCAACGTGGATCTGAAGTCAAGCCCATCCCCCCGACCCACAACGCCCGGTAGGTGGGAGGTGTCCCGAGGCTCGTTCAACGGTGGCACTTGTTCAACCCTGGCACTTGCAGATCCTGTTTGGGCGGTCGAGCAGGTTCGGCAGCAGTTCCAATCCAACCGAGTGCTTTTCGGCGAGATTGCCGATTTCTCCGGATCAGATCATGCAGGTGAGATTGCGGTCGCCTGCCAGTGGACGAGGTGACGAATGAGATTCAGGTCAACCAAGGGAACATTTCTGTCGATATTCGATAGGTGCAAAAACGACTGAAGTCCTTTGACGTGTCAGAACATCGCGATTCCTTGGCCCGACGGCCCGGAAGGCTGTGACCGTGCGGAGGAGGGCGGTGGTTGCAGGACTGTCCCTCGCAGCCATGGCAATGACCGCATGCACCCCGACGGCCTCCGTCGGAGATCCACGGACAGCGACAACGACCAGCGTTTCGACAACTACCACGACGACGCCCTGTCCGCCCGTGGGACCCGGCGCCGACCTGACCGACTGCAACCTTGCCGGCGCCAATCTCACAGGCGCTGACCTGAGTGGCGCCAACCTGAAAGAGACCGATCTTGGGCTTGCCAATCTCGGTGGAGCCAATCTCAGCAATGCTCAGTTCAATGGCACCTACTTCACATCGGCGAATTTCACCGGGGCGAACCTGACGAACGCGGCGTTCAATTCCATCAACGGCCCGGGTGGCACGCCCGAAGAGGATACGGGCGTCGGCCCCGGTTCCATCTTCATCGATGCCAATCTCACCGGTGCCGTCTTCCTTTCCGTCGGGATCGGCGAGGCGAAATTCACCGGTGCCAATCTCACCGGAGCGACGTTCCAGTCTGCCAATCTGAGAGACGCCAACTTCACGAGTGCCAATCTCACCAACGTCCAGTTCGTAGACGGTACCGACCTCACGGGGGCCAACTTCACCGGCGCCAGCCTTTCGGCCATTGCATCGTGGACCGATGTGTCGTGCCCTGATGGAACGAACAGCGACAGCCACGGCGCTACCTGTGCCAACCATCTCGGCTGACCACGGGTGCACGAGCATGCTCGGCGCATCCCGTCCAGGCAAGCATTATCGGGACGATCCCCAACTCAACGGCGATACTCATAGGCGCGCAGTCGTAGCGAGGTGAGCCGAGGAGCGGTGCGACTTCGGTATGCGTAAGCTGAGTTCGCGCCGAGCCGTCGAGGCCGCCAACTCGAGGGATTGGGCACCTGAGCCTGACGGGGAACGTTCGGCCTCAGCTCTACGTCGGCTCAGCTTGGAGTTAGATTCTCCAAGCGGCGCCAATCGGCGCATGGGTGTCCAATTGTTCGGACCTGAGCGGGTTTCGCCTCTAGCGACGATTGGCTGTCGGGATGGGCCGGATTGTGCCCGACGGTCCGTCGGCTCTTGCCATTCGATTTCCGTATGCGTAGCCAAGGGTAGTGGGCTCCTCTGGTCAGACGAACTCTGAGATTCCGGTCAGCCCCATTCGGGTCCCGAGGCGTGTCGCCATTCATCTGCATTTGCCTAGCGCTCGGCGACAATCGGATAGAACCTGAAGAGAGGGTATGCGAACTCGGAGTCGTGCGGTATGAAGTGGTAGCCGCTGTCTGAATCGAAGCTCACTCGGTCGTTACGCATGCAGATGCTGCAAGTCTCAGGGTCGTGGTCCATGGCGTCTCCTCAGGCGCTCGATACCCCTCTCCCCGTCTCATCGACCCACTTCCTCCAACCCTTGACCAATGTCCGCCGATTGCCGGTCCAAGGGTTCTGCGAGAAGGCCGGTTCGCCGCTGTGCGCCATTCAGGGCCCGGAACCCGGGAACTCCTGATCGGCGCTCCGCCCGACGACGAACCCGAGTAATCGTTCAGCGACGGGGTCAGGTTGGTCGATGTGAGCTACCGTCCAAAGGATTCCTCGTGCCATGGAGAAGGACCGGTGGTCGATATGAATCCCGATAGTGATGGCCCAGGTGGCGCAGTCGTGCCAGTGGCCGTGGAGTTACGCAGCAGGCGCTGGTACGGCCAGGGTCCCTTCTCGTTCGAACATAGGGGTCGAACGATGCAGTCCGGGTTCTCTCTCAAGGACTTCGATGGGAAGCCGGCTGTAGGGATCGTGACAACATGGTCGGAGGCCAACCCTTGTCATGCCCACCTACGCGATGTGGCCGACGCCGTCAAGCGGGGAATCTGGTCGGCTGGAGGATTCCCCTTGGAGATCCCGGTGATGTCCTTGGGGGAGACATTGATGAAGCCGACCACCATGCTCTACCGGAATCTGGCGGCGATGGAAACCGAAGAAGTGTTGCGCAGTCATCCGCTGGATGCTGCGGTACTTCTGGGTGGTTGTGATAAGACCACCCCGGCCCTCTTGATGGGCGCGGTGAGCGCGGACATACCTTCGATCTACGTGCCTGCCGGGTTCATGATGCATGGCAACTGGAAGGGTGAACGGCTTGGTGCAGCCATCACTGCGTGGAAGTACTCAGAAGAGTTGGTCGCCGGCAATATTTCTATGGACGACTGGTACGAGATCGAAGACGGCTATGCCTGTTCGCCAGGCACATGCAACGTCATGGGAACGGCATCGACGATGACCGCCATCGCCGAGGTACTCGGAATGACGATGCCAGGAGCCTCCTCGGTTCCTGCCGGCAACTCTCATCAGAGGCGTCTGGCCGCAGATGCTGGTCGTCGTTCGGTGGCCATGGCCATCGAGGGGCTGCGTCCCTCCGAGATCCTCAGCGCTGCGTCATTCCGCAACGCGGTCGTGGCCATGATGGCTCTCGGCGGTTCGACGAACGCCACGATCCACCTTCCGGCAATCGCCGGGCGAGCCGGCATCGATCTTCCTCTGTCGCTCTTCGACGAGATCGCCAGAGACATCCCGGTGCTGGCCAATGTGGAGCCATCGGGACACTTCTTGATGGAGGACTTCTTTGAGGCTGGTGGCCTGCGGGCCTTGTTGCAACAGATCCGACAACATCTCGATACTTCGTGCCCGACTGCGAACGGCCAGTCGCTGGGCGAGAACATTGACGGTGCGAGGGTATTCGAGCCAGAGGTGATCAAGCCGGTCGACGATCCAGTGCAACCGCTGGCGCTGGCGGTGCTGCACGGGAACCTGGCACCGGATGGGGCCGTCATCAAGGTCAGTGCCGCGAGTCCGGAGCTCTGCCAGCACAGAGGCCCGGCCGTCGTGTTCACAGACCGGACAGACTTGGACCGCCGCCTGAACGACCCCGAGCTCGATGTCACCGCCGAGTCAGTACTCGTCCTGCAGAATGCCGGGCCTCGGGGCGGTCCCGGCATGCCCGAATGGGGGATGATCCCGCTCCCGTTCAAACTCATCCAGCTTGGGGTGCGCGATATGGTTCGGATCAGTGACGCCCGTATGAGTGGGACGAGTCACGGAACGACGGTCCTCCATATTGCACCTGAGTCATTTGTAGGCGGACCACTCGCCCTAGTGCGTGACGGAGACATCATTGAACTGGACATACGCGGCCGGCGGCTCGACCTGTTGGTGGGTCCCGATGAACTGGCAGCACGTAGCAAGGCCTGGACGGAGCCTGCGCCTCGATTTGAGCGTGGCTGGGGTGCCCTCTATGACCAGAACATCTTGCAGGCGAACGAGGGCTGCGACTTCGAGATCCTCCGTGGTCGGGGAGGAGCTTCCGAGCCGGCTATCTACTATTGATGCTCGTGGATCGGCGGCACCAACGACCTTCACGAATCGTGCCTGATTCAAGAACGAGACACGCAGACCGAGCGATCGTAGTGAGGTGAGGTGGGGGAGTGGCCCGCCCTCATCCGCACATCGGCTGATGGCAGGGGATTCAATCGAGACGTCCTACTCGCTCCTCAGGGAACCCTTGGTCGCGCCAGGAACGTCCGGCTCCAGCAATGCGCTTCCCAAGCGGACCTCGATAGTTGTGCGTATCTTCAACTCGGCGGGCGGGGTTCGGCCACGATGACAGTTGAGCTACCCACCACCACTAAGGACACCTGATGCCACTCTGCGGATGCGCTCAGGATCGCCGATTATGTCAAGCTCCACGATCTGCTCATTCACGACGGTGAAGGCCATCACGCCGTGCGGCCGCCCATCGAGCGTTATGACGACACCCGCTGCACCGTTGATCAGCGCAGGAAGGAGCACCGCCGCCGGATTGGCACCGAGGCGCGCTTGCCGAGCAACGGCCGCTGCACCGCGGACGATCGTGGACGCAGCAGGTCGGCTGGGCCCGAAGTCAGCCCGCAAGACGACGTCAGGGTGAAGCACGGCGACCAGTGCGTCGAAGTCGCCACTTCGAGCTGCCAAGAAGAAGGCGTCGACAACCTCGCGTTGACGAGCAAGGTCGGAATCTGGGATTTCGGCGCCTCTCACTCGACGCCGTGCTCTGCTCGCGAGTTGCCTGGCCGCGGTAGGGGATCGATCGACCATAGGAGCGATCTCCTCGAATGGCAGTGCGAACATGTCATGGAGAACGAAGACCAGGCGCTCGGCGGGAGTCAATGCGTCTAATACGACTAGGAGGGCTAGACCGACCGAGTCGGCAAGTATTGCCTCGCCCTCTGGTCCAAGCTCTCCCACTGGACTGACGACCGGATCAGGGAGATGCACTTCCAGCCGCTCTTCGCGTCGGACATTGCGTGCTCGGAGCATGTTCAGACAGACGCGGGCGACGATCGTCGTCAACCACCCACCAAGGTTCTCGATGCCGTCGGTCTCGGCCCGGCTGACTCGGACCCAGGCATCCTGGACGGCGTCGTCGGCCTCGGTGAGCGAGCCCAGCATCCGGTAGGCGACGGCCCGAAGTTGTTTCCTTTGCTCTCCGAAGCGCTCTGCCAGCCAGTCGTTCTCGACCATCATGCACATCCTTGCCCAAAGGGATCACCACACTGGACCCAACCAGATCGCCCCTGTGACAACAGGGGGTGGGGTGTGGAGCCGTGATCTTCAGCCCCACTGACCTGGCGTGTAGCCACCTGCGGGCTGACGGGTAATCGCATTGAGGCGGTTGTAGAGATTGATGAGGGCGATGAGGCACACCAGCGCGCCGAGCTGGGCGTCGTCGAAGTGCTTGGCAGCTGCGGCCCAAGCTTCGTCGTGGACGCCGCCTCCATCGGCGACTCGGGTTCCCTGCTCGGTGAGCTCGAGTGCCGCCCGCTCAGCTTCGGTGAAGACGGTCGCCTCTCGCCACGCGGCGACGAGGTTAATTCGTACCGAACTCTCTCCGGCGCGATCGGCATCTTTGGTGTGCATATCGAGGCAGACGCCGCAGCCGTTTATCTGGCTGGCTCGGATCTTGACCAGCTCTTGTGTCGCTGCCGGCAAGTTCGAGGCGGTTATGACTGACCCAGCTGAGTTGAGGTGCTTGAAGAAATGTCCGGCTATTTCATTACTGTAGAAGTCGAGTCGAGCGTCCATGCGGGCCTCCTTGGATGTTGGGCTTTCTAAGGACTATGACCCCGTGGCCCAGCAATATGTGACAGAGCGAGCCGATGGCCCCGTCGGTCGGCTCGGACCGAACGTCGTGGCGACGGCTACCGGCCGGGTCATCATCACGTTCTTCCGAGCCCGCCTATGGGTGTGTTGCTACCCCTCGCGGGCCCGAGTGCCATCCGAAGATCTCAGGCCGGAGACGGAGCCTCGCAGCCCCGACAGGCGGCTCAGCCCGTGGTGGTGAAGATCGACTCGTCTGGGGTCAGGTTCTTTGGTCGAAGCACCGAGATTGCAGCAGGTCCCCATCAACGAACCGGCCGACGAGTTCACATACACAGGCGCCAGCTGCCGGCCCTTTGTCTTCGTTGGGGCGGCGTCAAGGAGTTCAGGATGAGGCCCTAGCAGGGACTGCGATCAACCGCTGGACGTGATCGGGTCACGCTTCACTGAGCGTCTCTCGTTACCGGGACTTTGGTCGGGCATCCACAAGGCGTGGTCTATCGCCGTGTCCAGGCTCGGGGACCTAGAGCGAGTCCGAAGCGTCCGGAGCGAACTCCCCGAGGTCGCCGTCCAGCGGATACTTCCGGCGAATCTCGATTTCGAGAGCATCTCGCTACCCGAGAGGGACGCTGATGCTCTTCGGGACCTAGTCCTGGCCGAGGGTGCCCGAACGGTAATCGAAATTGGTCTCGCCTACGGCAGCTCTGCCTTGGCCATCGGGGAGGCTCTGGTCTCAATCGGATCGGATGGTACGAGCCATCTGATCATCGACTCGTACCAAGATCATTTCAAGCATTTGGGCTGGGAGGTGATCGTCTCGGCTGGGCTCGACAACATCTGCACTCTGCTGGGCGATCGATCTCAGATCGCGTTGCCCCGACTTGTGACCGAAGGATTCGTAGTCGACGTCGCCTTCGTCGACGGGAGCCACGTCTTCCGCAACTTGTTCGTAGATCTCTACTTTCTTCGGGATCTTGTCCGTCCTGGTGGGCTCATCATCCTCGATGATTGCCAATGGCCATCAGTGGGCACTGCGGTGAACTACTACGTGATGAATGTCGGGTGGATCGCCGAGCGGATGAAAGAGCCGACCCGACTTCGGGCCTTTCGCTTGCCTAAGCCCTCATTTGATCCGACCTTCGATGCCTTTCGATCCTTTCAGATCTGAGCCAACTGTCGCCCCAGCGGAGGGTGTCCGACACCGCCGGGTGGATGGCGGTTATCTAGTTCCTGCAGTCCATTTGATTCGAGGTGGCCTGACCGAAGCGCACAGAGGCCAACCATCGTCGTCCGACAGACCCAGCCGTCCGATCAGGAGGCCACTCGTGAGCGCCACCCCGATGGTCTCCGCGGGAACGGCGGTGAGCCAGAGTTTTGCGCGACGGAACATTGTGAAGATGCCAGCGGGGTCGACTACTCCCCAGGTGAGGTAAATGAAGCGCTTACCCGGTGAGCCTTGGATCTGAGGACCTCGCAGATCCGCTGTGGGCGAGGCGGGAATGACGGTGGCCTCCAGGTCCCAGATCGCAGACATCACGCCAGCTGACACCGGTCCGAATAGGTCCTGCTGCCCCTTGCGACCCTGAACGGCGACGTGAACGTTGTGGTGGCCATCTGGATAGTCAGGTTCAGGTCCAAAGTAGGAGCCCGGTAAATCTGAGCCTTCTATGCGGATCAACACCCGCCAATAATCGCATCGCCGCTTCGCTCTGTCAGGTGCCCCCAACCGACGGATGGCGGCGCTCAGGCCGAACCGATGACCTCACCGAACTGGATGGAGCGCACCGTCACCCCGGGTGCATCGGCACTTTCGGGTGGAGAGGTTGCACGGGCTAGCTCCTCGGTCTCGAACACCTCGATCGAGATCCCGTGCGACTCGTCGATCGCCACGAAGTAGGCGCCCACGAAACCCCTGGCTGCTTTAATCCCTCGAAGGACCTCCTCATCAAGGCCTCGCTTAGCCTCGGCCAGGTCCGAGATGTTGGCGTGGATCACTCTGGCGTGCATGGCTCATCTCCCCTACTCAGTTGGTGAGGCAATCACGCTAACCACTGTTGGGCGCCGCGTTTCGCGTTACCTTCGTTCACGCCCGGTCGGTGTTCGCGGTCCGCTAACGGCCCATGAACGGTACTTCGAGGATGGTCTTCCCGGTCCGATGGCGTCAGGAGCCGCCTGACCTTGTAAGGTAACGCCTGACAAGAGAGGAGGTACCGGGTGGTGGCCCCCGACCGAGTAAGCGCATCCTGTTCGTTCTGTCTAAAGCCCTATGGCGAAGTAGCCAAACTGGTTGCTGGGCCCGGGGTCTATATCTGCAACGAATGTGTCGACCTGTGTAGTCAGGTGATTGGCAACCCGCCACCGATGCCACCAGAGATGACCTCATGGGAGGAGGACCTTGACCTGGACGGAGTCCTTGCAAGCCTTCCCAGGATGGCGGCAGCAGGATCGCAGGTCGAACAGAACCTCTCCCGCTTTGTGCGGCGGGCGAGAGCGCTCGGTGCGACTTGGGCGGCCATCGGAGCGTCGTTGGGAATGACACGGCAGTCCGCATGGGAGCGATTCTCTGGCGAGGAGTAGCTGCCGCTACCGTGCCCCCGCCCCACATCGCCGGGAGTGGGGCGAATCTCGTCAAACGCACGCGTCCTGAGAGTTACTAGGTTCGTGGATATTTACGTCGCAACCGGCCTTGCCGACGCGAAGTAGAAGGCGGCAGCCACTCGGTCCCGCAGGCCAATCGTCGCTGTAGTGTCAGTGGCCGGCGATCTGGCCGCCGTCGATGTGAAGGACCTCGCCGGTAATGAACGGCGATGACTCCAGGAAAAGGATGCCGTCGACGATGTCGCGGACCTGGCCCACGTGCCCAACCGGGGGGAGCTGGGAGCCGAGTCCGGCGTAGCTCTCCACCGGATGCACCGGCGTCTGGATGATGCCTGGCGAGACAGCGTTCACCCGGATGCCGCGGGAGGCGTACTCGACGGCGAGTGACTTGGTGGCCGAGGCAATGCCTCCCTTGGTGAGCGATGTCAAGACAGAAGGTGCGCTCGTGTTGGCGTAGTCGGCGAGGGTCGTGGTGATGTTAACGATATGACCCGTTTCCCGCTTCAGCATCTCGGCGATGGCGCGCTGGGTCAGTATGAAGAACCCGGTGAGATTGACGCCCACCACAGTGTTGTAGTCATCGTCGGTGTAGTCGGTGAACGGCTTGGAGATGTACACCCCGGCATTGTTGACGAGACTGTCGATGCGGCCGAAGCGCTCCAGTGCCCCGCTGATGATCCGCTCGGTGGTGGCAGCTTCTGAGATGTCGCCGTCGACGGTGAGCACACCCGGGTCCCCATCGGGCTCGATCGTCCGGGATGTGGCCACGACCTCCCAGCCCCGCCGCCGGTACTCGGCGACGAGACCGGCGCCGATGCCTTGAGAACCTCCGGTGACGATGGCGACCTTGTGGTCTGGTTGGCTCATGAGACCTCCTCTCGTCAGCCGCGGGCGAGTGCCGGGTCATTGGGGTGTGGGGCGAGCGGCGTGGTCTGGACACCCATCACGGGGGACAGTGGGAACGAGGCCGCGGTGTGGTCCATTCCGACAGCGTCGGGAGCCCACCACAGCCCCAGGGCGCGTCCCTGGCCGGGGAGCGTCCAGAGTCGCTCCAGGTATCCCTGCCGGGCGGGCTCATGCGCCAGATCTGGCTGGCCGCGGACGGCATCGTCGGTTCCGGTGGCGGCCTCTTCCGGAACGGCCGGGCTGAACGTGGTCAGAAACTCGCTGTTGCCGGGTTCAGGGGCTGGTGTTCCGTGCCGCCCGCTCTGCCGGTGTTGGTCATACGGGTGAGGAGAGAGCGGAGTGACCTCATCGGTGCGCCATATCCGCAGCGGCATCGAGGCGAGGACCTCCTCGAGTTCGCTGCCACCGTCGGCAGCGAATAGGCCAAGCGTGCGCCACTCGCCAGGCTGCAACGGAGGGCGCCACAAGCGCAAGAGGCGTCCCTGCGCCGCCAGCTGATCCGAACGTGCCGCCTCGCGGGCGCGGACAGCTTGGACGGCCGCCTCTGATGTTCCATCCGGAACGTTGGTGGTCATGGTGACGAGATACTCCAATGGTTCCACTTTCTCCCTGAGGCCCACGCTCCCTCGGTCATTCTCCGGAGGTGACCTGTTCGCCGCCGTCGGTGTTGTAGGTCGCTCCCGTCAGGGCCGCGTTGGCCACGAGGTGCACGGCGAGAGCGGCGACATCGGACGGCTCGACTACCCGGATAGGGAGCACGTCCCATAACTGGTTGCGTCGCTGTTCGAGGTCGTCACCCGGAACCGAGGGTGACAGGGCGAGCCGACGAAGCCGGCGGTCCAGACCGGTGAGTACGACGTCGGTCCCTTCGGAGCGAGCCCGCCGAGCGGTTTCGAGCCCGATGAAGAGCTGCCACCGACCCTCACGAGGGTTTGGCCGACCAGCTCTGGTTGATGCTGGGTGGCCGGCGACGCAGTCGCCGTCATGGGCACCTCCAGCGACGGGCACGGCCGACGGTTCACGGTGCGCGGTCGGCTGGTGCGCCGGCCCGGATCTGCGTGTGGAGCATTTTGAGAGTGGCAACGTAGATCTCCGAGAAGGTGGGGAACGGCTGGATGGTGTCCCGCAGCACGTCGAGTGGCACCCTCCCCCGGATGGCCAGCGTGGCCTGCTGCAGCCACTCGCCGGCCTCGGGCCCCAAGGCGTAGGCGCCGGTCAGCACCTCGCCATCGCTGAGGAGGGTCAAAAACCCGTTCGACTGTGCGTAGTCGTGGGTGTACGTGGCGGTCTTGGCCACCTCGGAGAGGGGGGTGGTGGCGCTGAAGGAGGCCTCCGTGGCGCCCACCGACGCCGCTTGTGGGTCCGTGTAGACGACGTTGGGGATGGCCTCGTAGTGGGCCTCACGGGGTTCGCCGAGTATGTTGGCCGCCACGACCTCGCCCTGGTACTTCCCCACGTGGGTCAGCAGCCGCACGCCGGTGACGTCGCCGACGGCCCACAGACCGTCGCCGGCGCGCAGGTGGGCGTCGACCGGGATGCCGTGCCGGTCGGCGTGGACGCCGACGGTGTCGAGGCCGATCCCGTCAACCCGGGGACGCCGGCCGGTGGCCACCAGCAGGTGGTCGCCGCGCAACTCGCGGCCGTCACCCAGTGTGAGGACGTACTCGTCGGCGTCGCGTCGGGTCGCTGTGGCCTGGACACCCAAGATCAGTTCGACGCCATCACCGCGTAGCACCTCGCCCAGGGCCTGGCCCAGCGGCGCCGGCTCGCGGGCCAGCACGTGGTCGGCCCCTTCGACCAGGACCACCTCCCCGCCCAAACGGCGCACGGCCTGGGCCATCTCGGCGCCGACCGGCCCACCACCCAGAATCAGCAGGCGCCGTGGCACCGCCTTCATCCCTGTCACCTCGCGGTTGGACCAGACACCCTCCAGGTCGGCCAGGCCCGGGACCGGTGGCACCACCGGATCCGAGCCGGTCGCCACGACGATATGGTCCGCGCTGTGGGGCACACCGTCCACCTCGACCACACCCCTCCCGGCCAGCCGGCCGGTGCCCCGGAGCAGGTCGATGCCCTTGTCGGCCAGCCAGTGCTCCTGGCCGGCATCGGAGTAGTTCGAGACCATGAAATCGCGGTAGGCCAGGGCCGCCTCCACGTCGACCTCGGCGCTGGCCGCAGCTTCACGTGCCTCCTGGGCCGCCTCGCCGGGGCGCAGCAGCGTCTTGGAGGGGATGCACGCCCAATAGGAGCACTCGCCGCCGGCCAGGTGGCGTTCGACGACAGCCACCCGCAATCCGCCCTCGGCCAACTCGCCGGCGCAGTGCTCGCCCGGCGAGCCGGCCCCCAGCACGATGACGTCGTAGCTGCTCACGTGCCCGTCCCGGGGCCGGCCTGCTCGTCGACCATGTACTGCGCGTACCAATCGGGCCAGTCAGGGTCGGGGTGTCCGATCTCTGCTTCGTGGCGGCCGTGGGCATCCTCGGCCCGACGGAGCGCGGCGGCCAGATCGGTGGCGGATTCGTAGGTGGCCGGCATCGGGGTGCTCACCGCCCCGGAAGGCGAGTCGTCACCTCTTGGATGAACCAGTTGTTGCCGTCCGGATCACTGAACGAGGCAAAGGAACCATAGGTCTTGTGTTCGGGAGCGGGGCCCGGAGCGCGTGCCGCGGTGCCGGCGTGGTGGAACACCCCACCAGTGTCATGGAACACGTCGCTCACCTCGACACCACGGTCGACCAACTCCGCCCGGGCGGCCTCGATGTCGGTGACGACCAACTGCAGTCCATCGGCCGAGCCCGGTGGGGCCGAGGTGATCTCGCTGCCGAAGATGACCGAGCATGCGGAACCCGGCGGCGTCAGCTGCACGACCCGGAAGCCGCCCTCACCGGGAAAATCGGCGTCGAGGCGCCACCCCATCGACTCATAGAAGACCTTGGCCCGGTCCACGTCGGACACCGGAACCACCACCACTTCGAGCTTCATGTCCACGGCCAAGCTCCTCCCCGTCGTGCCGCTAACCACAGCCCTGCCCGCCTTCGCCAGTCCTCGCACCACCTTCGCGCCGGTCATCGTCAAAGTCCAGGCCCCGGAGCGAGCGGTTGACGTCCGCTGCCCGGCGTCGATGACTGGTTCAGGCCGATGAGGTACCCGGCCCTCCAGCCGGCGATCCCTGTCGACGTTCGGCCTCCGAGATGGCCCAAGCCGCGTTGATGAGCCCGATGTGGCTGAAGGCTTGGGGGAAGTTGCCCAAGAGCTCTCCGTTGACGGGATCGACCTCCTCGGCGAGCAGCCCGACGTCGCTGACGAAGGCTGCCGCCCGTTCGAAGACGGCGCGGGCCCGAGCCGGTTGTCCAGCCCCGGCCAGGGCTTGGGCCAGCCAGAAGGTGCACAGGAGGAACGAGCCTTCTTCGCCCTCCAGCCCGTCGTTTGACCGGTAGCGGTAGACGAGTCCCCCCTCATCGGTAAGGCGCTCTTCGGTGGCGTCGATCGTGGCGAGCACTCTGGGATCGTCGGCCGGGAGGAACCCGACCAGGGACAGCATCAGATTGGAGGCGTCGAGCACATCCGAGCCGAAGGACTGGGTGAAGGCCCCGGCCCGGTCGTTCCAGCCTCTGGTCAGGATCGCCTCACGGATCTGGGCCTGGGTTTGCTCCCATGCCTCGACTCGGTCGGCGGCGCCGAGATGGTCGGCCAAGGCGACCGCCCGGTCGAGGGCGACCCAGCACATCAGCTTCGAGTACAAGTAGTCGCGGGGCTCGCCGCGGACCTCCCAGATCCCCTGATCCTTTTCCGGCCAGCGCCGGGCGGCGGCGTCGGCCAGCTGGACGAAGAACCGTCGGGTGGCTGGTGCCAGATCGGAGGCCCCGCCCCATTCGTCTGGGTCGGCCAATGGCCCAGCCCGCCTGGAGGCGTCGTCGAAGACTTGGTCCGAGAGGCGGTCCACGGCGCCTAGCAACTCGCCGTAAACGTCGAGCTGGCGCTGGTTCCAAGCACCGTTGCCAACCCGCACGGGCACCGAGTGCCGCCAGCCCTCCAGGTGTGGCAGCTCCCGCTCGGACAGGTCCCGTTCGCCCCCGATACCGAACATGATCTGAAGATCGTCGCCCCGGTCGAGCGAGCCGGCGGCCGACGAGGTCACATAGTCGAAGAACTCATTGGCCTCGTCGGGACAGGCCGCCACCCAGAGGGCCTCGATGGTGAAAGAGGCATCGCGGACCCAGGCGTAGCGGTAGTCCCAGTTTCGGGCGCCGCCCACCACCTCGGGCAGCGACGTGGTCGCCGCCGCGATGATGGCTCCGGTTGGTGCAAACGAGAGCGACTGGAGTACCCGTCCGCTGTGGTGCACCAGGTCGCGCCACGGACCCACGTAGGCCTGGTGCAGATCCGACCACGACTCCCACGCCGACACGGTGTCTTCCAACCGTGTCTCTATCTCGGGCTGGGTCCAGACCTGGGCCGATGCGGTCTCGGCCCGCTTACAGTGATGAAGGGCGAAGCTAGCGCTCTCCCCGCGGCGGAGCTGGAGCTGGCCGGAGACCGCCGAGGGGTCGACAGTCAGGGCCACCGGGGAGGAGAGCGCCACCACGTCGGCGCCACCGAACGCGACCACTCCACCGTCGACGGCATCGAACAGGGGATGGACCAGCCCGTACTCCGGGCGCGGGACGCACTCCACGGACAGATCGACCTCGCCCTCGACGCACGTGGCCCGGCGCAGTAGGACGTGTGGTGCACCCCGGCCGAGATCGTGGCCCCGATTGCCGTCGCCCACAGCCAGCGCGTCGGTGATGGTGACAGTACCCGTCGGCGTGCGGAAGGTGGTCTCCAACACCATGGTGCGGTCCAGGTAGCGCCGGGTCACCTGGGTGGCCTTGGTGGCCCGGATCGACCAATGGCCGGCCTCGTCACCGAGGAGGCGACCGAAGACCGATGGGCTGTCGAAGCGGGGGAAGCACAGCCAGTCGATCGACCCGTCCCGGCTCACCAGTGCAGCGCTGTGCCGATCCGAGAGGAGCGCATAGTCGGCTATTGGGATCGTGCTCATGTGAGCTCCTTTGCCCGTGCATCCGCGGGATCGGTATCTGGCAGCTCCGGTGAAGCCTCGGGTCCGACCCATTGTGGCGGGCCCTGGCGGGCCTCGCCACGCCAAAGATCTGCCGGCTCCCCCCTCCTCGAGGGTTCACGCACCAGCGGGCGGGGAGGTGCCCGACCTCGAGCTGTGGCGCCGTCGGGCCCTCCCGAGGGAGCGGCGATAAGGGCGATTGGGGAGATGACGCGGCGGTGGCGAAGGAATACTCTGGCTGCGGGAGCTCGCCCGTCGTTGGGCAGGACGGGCTCGGCTCCGCTTGGAAGTGGACGCGCTCGAAGCGACGGAAGAGGCGGTGATCCATGCGATCCGACATCAGACCCGGGGCCACCTTCCCCGACTACTCCCTGCCGGATCACACCAACACGGTGCGCCGGCTCAGCGAGCTCCAGGGCGGTGACCCGTTGGTCCTCACACTGGCGCGAGGCAATTACTGCCCGAAGGAGCACCAACAGCATCTGGAACTGGCCGCGAACTATCCGAAGATCGCCGTCGCCTACACCCAGATCGTCACGATCTCGACCGACGACCACCACACGACCCAAGAGTTCCGCGCCTCGGTCGGCGCTCAGTGGACATTCCTGTCCGATCCGGCCCGGACGATTCAAAAGGACCTCGACATCCAGGAGTACACCGACCCCGAGCACGACCCGATGATCCCTCACACACTGGTGCTCAAGCCGGAACTGGTGGTGCACAGGATCTACAACGGCTACTGGTTCTGGGGTCGCCCCTCGTTCTACGACTTGTGGCGCGACTTGCAGGCTGCCTCGAGCGAGATCCGTCCCGACTGGGACCTGAGCAAGCCGGGGCTCCGGGAGGCCTGGGATGCAGGCGAGTACTCGAGCTTTCACGGATGGAACAAGCGGGCTTCCCGGTCGATGCCGACGTCGTACGAGTCCTAGCCGCATATGGGTCTGCCAGCGCGGTCCGGACGGATCCGCCTTGGGGCTCACCGGAGCGAAAAGGTAGGTGGTAATGGTGCGAACGCCGGTCTGCGAGCTGGTCGGTATCGAGCTGCCGATCGTCCAGGCGCCTATGTCGGCCGAGCCCCATCTGGCGGCGGCAGTTTCGAATGCCGGCGCGCTCGGCACACTGGCCCTGACCTGGTCCACTCCGGCCGGGGTCCCGGTCCGTGACACGGCGGCGCTCACGGAGCGCCCCTTCGGTGGCAATCTGATTCTCGCCTCCGATCAGCACCGTCGCCTCGATGAAGCCCTGGAGGCTGGTCTCCGGATCGTTTCGTTCATGTCGGGTGATCCCGCCGGCTACGTCGATCGGGTCCACGACGCCGACGGAATCGTGCTCCAGACGGTGGGCAGCGCTGAAGAGGCCCGCCGGGCCGCGGCCAGCGGGGTCGATGTCGTCGTGGCGCAGGGTTGGGAGGCCGGCGGGCACGTGCGGGGCCAGGTCGCCACGCTTCCCCTGGTGCCCGCGGTGGTGGACGCGGTGGCTCCGGTGCCGGTGATCGCGGCCGGCGGGATCGGGGACGCCCGGGGAGTGGCCGCCGTGATGGCCCTGGGCGCTCAAGCGGCGTGGCTGGGGACCAGGTTCCTGCTGGCCCGGGAGATGCCCCTTCATGAGGAGTACCGCCGGCGTGTGGTGGACGCAGTGGAGACCGATGCCGAATGGTATGCGGACCTCTACGAGCTGGGGTGGCCGGACGCGCCCCATCGCGCCCTCCGTAACTCAACGGCCGAGATGTGGGAAGCCGCCGGCCGACCTCCGATCGGGAGTCGACCGGGAGAGGGCGTCATCGCCCGCTTCCCCTCCGGCGAGGAAATCCTCCGATACGAGCCTGGAGCGCCGATGATCGGTACGACCGGCGACATCGAAGCGCTCTCGCTGTGGGCCGGACAGAGTGTTGCCCTGGCCAGACAACCGCAATCAGCCGCCGACATCGTGGCCGAGCTCGTCAGTGGTTTGTAACCCAAGCGGCGTGTCGTCGGCCCCGACGGTTCAGCAGCCCGAGCGAATGGAAGAGAGAATGAACCGATGAACGTTCAGGGTGTCGCGATGAACGTGATCGATCTCGACCGGTTGATCGACTTCTGTCACGAGGTGCTCGATTTCACGTGGTGTCCCGAAAGGAGCGGTTGGCGGCCATGAGTGCCCCAGGCATCGAACAGTTCATCGTGCTGCGAGTGCTCGGGAGTAGCCCGCTCGTGGGAGGAGCCCACCCCGGCGAGGACCCAATGGATCGAAAGGGGCAGTAGGTTGCGAAAAGACATCGTTGTCGGAGCCACCTTTCCCGACTACCAGCTCGAGGACCAAGGTGGGGTCCATCGAAAGCTCTCCGAACTCCAGGGCGGTAACCCGATGGTTCTCCATCTGTCGCGGGGAGCCTACGACCCCAAGGAACATCGCTTTCTGAGGAATCTGGTCGATGGTTACCCGGAGTTCCGCGTGGCTTATACGCGACTGGTGGTTATCTCCACGGACAACCCACTCAGCCTCAACGAGTTCCGCGACTCTCTGGGCGCCCCGTGGCCATTTTTGGGTGACCCCGAGAGAACGGTGCAACAGGATCTCGACATCGAGGAGTTCACGGATCCTCACAATCCCATGATTCCTCACACCTTTGTCCTCGAGCCGGGACTTCGGATCTTCAGCGTCTACAACGGCTACTGGTATTGGGGTCGACCGACGATGCACGAGCTGCACTTGGATCTTCGCGGTGTTCTAAAGAAGACCCGTACCGACTTCGATCTGGGCGCACCAGGACTCCGCCAGGCCTGGGACAGCGGGGATCGGGAGATGTTTCTGGTCGACACGCTCGATGAACCGATCCGATTCACCGAGGGCACGACCACCGGGATCAAACGTGGTGGTCTGTAGTGTCGGTCCATCTGGCGGAGGGGGAGTGATGGCAGTCCGGCCCCGTAGGCTCGAGCGGTCGTTCTACGAGCGGCCTGCCGAGATGGTCGCCGGGAGTCTGATCGGAAAGATCTTCTCGTACGGAAGGCTACGCGGGCGCATCGTCGAAGTGGAGGCATACGACGAGAAGGAGCCAGGCAGTCGTGGCTTCGCAGGACCTCGACGGGGCAACGCCACACTGTTCGGTCCCCCCGGGCGCCTCGAGGTTTACCTCTCGTACGGAGTCAACTACCTGGCCAATGCGGTGTGTCAGCCGGTCGGCGTCGGATCCGGTGTCCTCATTCGGGCGCTGGAGCCGCTCACCGGGGTTGCGCTGATGAGGGCCAACCGGGGCGATCCGAACGTGCCGGATGGTCGACTGTGCAGTGGGCCCGGTCGTCTCTGCAAAGCGTTCGGCCTGACCCGGGCGGACAACGATACGGATCTTGTCGTCGGAAAGGTCCGGATCCTCGATGACCGTGTTGCGCTTCCTTATGCCAGAGGCGCTCGGGTAGGACTTTCAGTGGGGCAAGACCTCGATTGGCGGTTTTACGTCGACGGCAATCCGAGCGTGTCCGTACCACCCGTTCCCGTAGAGCGGAGGGAAGCTACGCCGTCACGGACGCTGAAATCCCGATCGTCATCCCAATAACGGCTGTAGACCCTGTCACAAGCGGGGCATGACCCAAAAAGCGGAGGTACCAGATGGCCGAATTCGAACCACCGCCAGAGGGCATCCTGTTGGCCCACTTCATCGTCTCGGCCGACGTGGACCGCTCTCGGCGCTTCTACTCCGAAGTCCTCGGCGGCAAGGTGGTCTTTTCCGGAGACGTGACCTACGTGGCGCTGGCCAACAGCTGGATCATCATCAACGTCGGTGGAGGTCCGACCGACGACAAGCCCGCCGTCACCCTGGAGACGCCGCGCGACCCCGACCGGGTCAGTAGCTTCCTCAATATTCGGGTCAAAGACATACGGGCCGTCTACACCGAATGGAGCGCCCGGGGCGCGCAATTCCTGACACCGCCGAAGCAGCACCAGTACGAGATCCGTTGCTACATCCGCGATCCGGACGGTCATCTGATCGAGGTGGGGCAGACGACCGACCCGGAGGGAGACTGGTCGGCGTGGCCCGTCTAGTCTCTCGAGGCTGAGGAGGTTCGGGCTATGACCATCGCTGTTATCGGCAGTGGAGGAATCGGATCGGCCATCGCCCGCCAGCTCGCCTCAGGCGGCGAGTCTCTCCGACTGGCGAGTGCGGACAGCGAGTCGGCTCGGAGGCTGGCGGCACAGATCGGTCGGGCCGCGGTCGTCGCCGAAGACAACCGGGACGCGTTGCAGGGCGCCGATGCCGTCGTTCTCGCCCTTCGATTCACCGTGCTGGAAGGCGTAATAGATGAGATTGCCGACTCGCTGACCGACAAACTCGTGATCGTTCCGAGCAACCCGGTCACCGTCGACGCACAAGGTAAGGTCTCACGTCTTCTGCCGAAGGGGCGATCCTCTGGCAAGGTCGTAGCCGCGTGGTTGCCGGCGGGATCGCGCTTGGCCATGGCGTTCGGAACCATGTCCGCCGATCTCTTCGAGTCCTCCAGCAACCGGTCACCGGAGGCGTCGGTGCTCTTCTACGCGACCGACGACGACCGGGCTGGCGCGGAAGTCGAGCGGTTGATCCGCACGGCCGGCTTTGAGCCGGTGAAAGTCGGCGGGATCGAACAGTCAGGTCGACTTGAGGTAGGTGGCGATCTTCACGATCTTGTGGTTGGCCCCGCAGAGGCGCGGTCTTTGCTCGGAGGGGCCTGATCGCTTCGCCGTCCCGGCCGGGGCACCTCCTCGGACGGGCCCGGCGCTGCGCTCATCTCCCGGCCCCCTGATCTGCCGAGCAAGGGCCGCGGAACCTGCCCGGCTTCGGCGTGGATACCCTCGGGCTCAGAGTGTCGCATCGGGAGCCCGCTGGCTCACCCCCCCGATTGCCTCGGCGCGGACCACGAGGTTGGGATCGTCCAATGCCTGGGGACCGCCCACCGTGCTTCTGGCCCTGTTCTTCGAGGAAGGGCGCTCACGGAGCGTTTGTTGACCGAGTTGAGGAAGGACAACCGACCTCTTCACTCGCCGCGCTATCGCCATCCAAATCCGACGCGAAGGGAATCTCCGGTTCCCCGATGAGAAACGGTTCAGTCGGATTGCCGACCTGGGTGGATCGGTGGCCAGTCGGCGGGCCACCAGTCTCCCTGCGGATCAGTGGTCTGCCCTACCTCGATGATGTAGCCGTCGGGATCTCTGATGTAGCAACGGATCTCGTACTTGTGCTGCTTCGGTGGTGTCAGGAAATGCGCGCCCTTGGCGCTCCATTCGGTATACGCGGCGTGGATGTCCTCGACCCGAATATTGAGGAAGCTACTGACCCGGTCGGGATCGCTTGGCGTCTCGAGGGTGACCGTGGGTTTGTCGTCCGTGGGGCCTCCGCCGGCGTTGATGATGATCCAAGTGTTGGCCAGGGCGATATTGGTCGGTTCTGGGCCGAAGACCACCGTGCCGCCGAGTACCTCGGTGTAGAAGCGCCGGGAGCGTTCGACATCATCGGAGACGATGAAGTGTGTCACCACCATTCGCTGTGCGAGTTGTGTGGGCTCGGCCACTGGGCACCTCCACTCATTGGGGTTCATGCCTACTTGAGACGGGCTGTGAAGCCCCCAGTCAACCAGGACACGGTGCACCCGTCGAGCCCCGCTCCAGGGGCCAGCGGATCAGGTGGGTGCATCTGAGAGGCGGCGCCCGGCACGTCCACCGGGCCAAGGCCGACGATCACTCGCCGTGGGCGCACCCGGATGGCAGCCGACATAGAGGCGACGATTGTCTGGCTGAACGGTGCCCCCGGTTTCCGGATCGAGATCGAGATCGACTGCCAGTTAGCAGTGGTCAGTCTTGTGGCGGAAAACCGGCTGTTCATTCAGATCATCACGATGGAGAACCCACAGAAGCTAACCCGGGCAATCGACGCCTGCGGAGCTTGGCAGTTGAGAACCGAAACGGCCTGCCCAACGGTGTCCAGCCCCGAACGTCGATCATGCCCCGCATCACCCGGGAACAGCCTCGTAGCGCCGGCTCGAGCGGCATGCCAGAGTTTCAGCCATGCTCGCGGGGAAAACGGTAGCGGCAGTGGCCCTGGTGGCAATGGGCTCGCTCGCCGGATTTGCTCCGGAGCTGCCGGCGCCGGCAGCGGCTGCGGCGGAACCATCGTTGCCCGCGCCCGGAGGCGGACCGGCGAGCAAGTACGATTGCGCCTTGGCCGTTCGACCCGCTGACGCCGCCTTCACCGGCGCTGACGGCAGTGCGTCGGAGATCGGCTGGGAGGGGAACCAGCAGGGCGTCGTCACCTGCCTCGGCGGGGTGTTCTACATCCAGGATGTCCTCTACAAGAGCGCCGGCATCGGATTCGGGAAGAATTACGGCTTCGGCATCTACGACGGTGGCCCGACAGCCTGGACCGATACCGACGGCTACCTCCCGGCGCAGATCACATCGTTCAGCCGGGACGGTGCCAGGGTCTCCATTACCGAGTTCTGCGACAAGGTTGTACTCGCTGGCGAAGCCTTTGTTGCCGTCTACAGCCGGGTCGCCGTGATGAACCCGACAGACCACGTGGTCGAGGCGAACCCCGAGGCTTCCCCCGGATTGGTGCAGCTCGATGCGGCGCCCGATGAAGTGGCCCCCCACGCCTCGGTCGATCACGACTACGTGATCGCCTCCGACCGGTTCGGTGAAGCCTACCCGTGGCCGAGCGCAGCCGAGTTGGCCGGCGCCGGTACCTTCGACGAGCACTTCGAGCACATGGCGAACTTCTGGAACGGCCAGATTGCCGGTATTACCGGGATCAGCGTCCCGGATCGATCCCTCGATGATGCCTACCGCAGTGGGTTCATCTACACCGAGATCGCCCGGAGTGGTGACGAGCTGCACGACGGGGTCAATGGCTACGAAGCCGAGTACAACCACGACGTCATCGGTATCCTGTCCAACCTCTTCAACCAGGGTTACTTCACCGGCGCCCACGCGCTGCTCCTCGAGGCGCGCAATGCCATGGAAGCCCCGGGCCAGGGCTTCTACGACGACGGGGTCTGGACGTACTCGGTGCCATGGGCCATCTACCTGATGAAGACCGGAGACCTGGCCTTCGTGAAGGAGAATTTCGATTCAGAGGGACCGCTCGGTGCTGCCCAGCCGAGCATCGAGGACACCGCCCACGCGATCGCCGCCGGCAGGACCAGCCCCGCGGGAATCATGAAGGCCACCGACGATATCGACACCCAGGGGTACTGGACGACCGACGACTACTCGGCACTCATCGGTCTGGCCGCCTATCGCTACCTCGCCCAGCAAGTAGGAAATACCACCGAGGCGGCCTGGGCGACCCAGCAGTACGGCAGCCTTTTGGCGGCTACTACCAGGACGCTGGACTCGACCATCGCCCGTTACCATCTCGACTACGTCCCCTGCTCGATCCTCCAACCCAACACAGCCAACCGGTGCAAGGACCCCGAGGACGCCAACTGGATGTCGCCGCTCGGCGCTTGGGCTTGGGACGCGTCGCTCTTCTCGGCGGCTGTCAGCGGCCCGGGCGCGACCATGATCGATGCCACTTACGACTACGGATTCGCCCGGCTCAGGGGCAAGCTCCCACCTAACACCTTCGGTGGATTTCCGGGTGACTACTACTCGACTGGCTACAACGCAGGATATGGGACGGCCGGCCTGGCCAGCAATCACCACCGGGACCAAGGGATCTTGAGTTACGAATTCATGATCGCCAACAGTCAAAGTGGCCCGTACTCATGGTGGGAGAGTTCGTCTGCCCCTTCGACCCGCACCTCGTGGCTGGGACGGCACCCGGCGACGGGGCAGGGCGCCTCCCCTCACGCTTGGGGAATATCCCAGGCTAACGGCGTGCTGCTGGCCTCGCTGGTGGCCCAGCGCACCGACGGCGCCCTCGTCGTGGGCCGAGGGGTCCCCGCGGAATGGCTCAGGGGTGACGCGCCGATCTCGGTCACCAACTTCCCAACGACCGATGGTCGGAGGTTGAGCTTCACTATCTCATCGAGCGGCCGGTCGCTGACGCTGACCCTGCGCGGCCAGCCACCGTCGGGTCCGGTGCTCTTCCAGTTGCCATCTTTCGTTGACAACATCGCGACGACCTCGGCTGGGCGAGTCGACCAAGGAACCGGGACCGTCATGTTGTCGCCGGCCACGAAAGGCGTCACCGTACGACTACGTGCGGCGGCATAGGCCCTGCGTTTTGGCAAACATCATCCCCGGCACTATCCAATGCAAAGAACCGCGCTGACCGAGGCACCTGCGTTGGATGTCCCTGAACGCGACTAAGTAGCTTTTGCGTACATGTGCAACGGCGTCACGTCTACTTCCCCACAGCTCGGTTGGGTGAGTTTCATCCCGATCGACTCCACGGTCCGGCGATTGTGCCATGGTTCGTACCGGCTGGAGTCGGTGTAAATCCGGCAGCTTGGGCACTGCGATGAACGAGAAGTGAGCGTCGATGATCAACTCGGCATCCGTACCGCAGCTCCCTGCGCAGCTCAGCGCACTTGATTGACCTGCCAGGGCCAGCGCCAACCTGTCCGGAGCAACGATGACGGGTAACTCGCTGAACGGTGTCACCTGGTTGGGCACGATCCGCACTGATGGGACAAACAGCAACAATGAGGGCGGTACATGCGTCAATGACCTGACCATCCAGTCCGGCTCCCGCCGACGGCATTACACGTGGTCGATGGCAACGCGCTAGGTCCGGTACCGCCTGACTCTGTTGACCCCGACTTGTAGGGACTGGGGCGAAGACGCCGATGACGTCCAGCCCGATTTGTTGCCCTTCGTGGGAATCGTTTCGGGACTCGTCCTTGTCTTGAGGCACAGGAAGTTCGACCCGGCCCCGAGAGTTGATTCCACTCGCGTTCCAAACCCCTGGGCGGACGTTCCGACGGGCTGCCGCCGGGAATGACACGCTATGCCTGCCCGACGGCGTTCGCTTCAGCTACGACGCGCTCGCTGAGCGATATTCCGCCCAGCTCGGCGACGAGCTGGCCTACAAGCCCTTGGACCGGGCCCCGCTCCAGGCACTGATCGAGCGACAACCGCCCGGCTCTCACGTTGCCGACTTGGGGAGTGCTCCGGGACACGTTGCCGCGTGGCTGGCTTCTAGTCGGGTGCGCACGGTAGGAATCGACGTGTCTCCCGGCATGGTTGCGTCGATGACTCCTTCTGGTTCGAGACCGGGGAACTCACCCGGAAAAGCAGGAATCCGGCTCGTGATCCCCGGTGCTCGCTGAGCCTTGCCACTCGCGGATTCGATCTCGTCGTGGAGGGCATTGCGCGGCGCATAGAGGACACCAAGACTGTCGCATCAATGGCCGAGAGATGGAACGAAGCCGGTTGGCCGGCGCAAGTGGATGAGTCCGGCGTCGCCCTGACGGCGGAGTTCAGTGCTCCGTCCGCTGGTCCTCCTCCATGGGTGATCTATCGACTGGTACCGGATCGAGCGACGGCCCTGCAGACCGCGGAGCCCGGGGGGGGCGACACAGTGGCGCTTCCGATCGGGCTGATTCATGTAGCTCTCGATCACGGCTGCCCTCTGGTCCTCGCTGCCCGTTGGATGGGAAAAGCATCCGGGATGGAACTGCGGTACTGCCCTCATGGCCTCATCACGACCTTTGAGGCCAACCCGTGGCGTCGAACACTGCCACGGGGTCTAGGTAGTCCCGCCACCGAGTCACTTTGCCGTTCTTGATCGTGACGATTGAAGCGAACCGGTTGTCGTATGGGCGCCCCGTCTGGACGGATTCACCGTGCACCTCATACTCAAGGACTACAACCGACGCCTCCGGATCTCGATACACGCGGAGGTTGTCGGCACTGCGCACGTTCAGGAAGCGGTCGTAGCCGCTGTAAAGGTCGATGATGCTCTGTCGACCTTGAACCCGCCCGGGATAGCCAGGCACGGAAATGACGTACTGGAAGACGACATCGTCAGCCAGTAGGTCGAAGTAGTCTTCGCCATCGGCGAGTGGCTTCAGCCCTTCTCGAATGATCCGGAAGAAGGGGCCATCGGCTCCAAAATTTGAGCCGTCCTCTATGTACTTGGTCACTACTCCTCCATTTGTGATCCATTCGACCGCACTGCGCTACACAGATCCATCGAACCCCGCGGTGCCGGTGTCGATCGTAGAGCTCAAGTGGTGTAAGACAGATCGGCCCGGCCGACCGGGTGGGTGGGCCTCGAGTTGTGGGGCCATTTCGGCCATGAGGCTCATCGATTGCGCGGACCCGCGCTCACGCGCAGCTCCTACGGCGGACCGGTGTGCTGATCAATCTCGACAAGGGGATCAGCACAGTCGAAGACCGGCTGGTTCGTCGCTCGTAGCGAGCCTGTCGACTCGGCGTTCCAGCAGCATCTCTGCTCGACGAAGTGCGGTGGTAGGTCGACCTTTTCGCCAGTCGTCGTCGACACCTCTGCTGCCGTCAAGAAGCTTCTCAGAGCATCGAGTGGAATGGCCATTGGGGCCCAACGCCGTTGAAGAGGCTTCAGCTTATCTCGGGCTCGCTGGTCGGCGCTTCGGTTCCCTCTTCGAGACTGGGATCCACAGAGCGCAACGTCGCCGTGAGGTGAGAGAGGTGGCGGGGGAAGCAACGGGATGTCAGCTCATCTTGAGGGTGTATCGGTCGTGTCCTCAGCGAATCGGACACCTTCCGGCTCAGCCGGTCAGCCTCCGCCTGAGTAGAACTGCCGAAACCATCGGCGGTATTGCGTTACGGGGCCGTCGTTCTTGGTGAGCATCGGGTGCTCTCGGTAGATCTTGTTCTCCCAGATCGGCACGTCCTGCCTGAACTGCTCATTGGTGATTCGGTCGTTGAGTTCGCTGATCGACTCAGTCGCCTTCTCGTCCGCCAGTGCCTTCATCGAGAAGCAAAGGTTCACCTCCGTGAGCTCCTCGTCAATGGGTGTCTGTGTGATGTAGGTCAGCATCTCGATCGGGTCTTGACTGACCTCAACGGCGACGATCCCTGGTCCGCAGGTGGTCGAGATCGTCTGGATGTCGTACCCGGCCATGTCGACGGCGGTCACCTTGAGGCTCTGCTCGACGATCATCGAGCTACCGTCGAACCGCACGTCAAAGTGATCGGTTTCAGGTGCTGCCATGTCGTGGACCGCAGGGAAGTGCGTCCGGTCGATAATGTTCTCTGTCAGATCTTGGACATGGACACGCACCCGATAGGAGTTGCATCTCCAAGGTGTCCAATCCGACTCGTTCATTCGGTAACACGCCACTTCGTAGCTGGGAAGGGCGCCATCGGCGTGATGCCAGACAAAGATGCGGCCATTCCGTTCACATGCCGTCCAGGCACCGGCACTGGCTCGCGGTTTGCGATCCAGTCCCGGAACTTCGACGAGTCGACCGGTGCCATCAAACCGCCAACCATGGAACGGACAGGCGATTCCATCCCCGCACACCAGACCACCGATCCCCAGGTGGGCTCCCAGGTGGGGGCAGTAGGCATCGAAGACCCGAGCGATTCCGTCCTCGCCCCGAAAGAGTACGAGATCCTGTCCGAGGTAGGTCACCGGCCGTACGTCGCCTGACGCAAGGTCAGCCGATGCACCAACACTGAACCAACCGTTGGGCGACGCGGGAAACGGGTAACGGGAGCCCATGGGCTATCGGCCTGATGAAAGGTCGTTGAGCCTCGTGTCGGGAAAGCGCCCGGCGAAGGCGCGAAGGGGAAGATCCGAGCTAGTCATCAGGCCCGGTTTCGCCTCACACACAGACCGGATGGCATTCACTGCGGGCATCCCAGTGATCGTCATGCCCACCGAGGCGAAGTACTCCGGTGTCCAGGAACCGTGAGGCCTTCCGGTAGCGGGAAAAATCATGTGCCGGTTGACGATCGTGGGATCTCCCTCAATGGTGGTGACATAGCACCCTTGAACATCCCAACGTGGTTCTGTCTTCGGAGCCATCTGCCATTCGAGATGCACCTCGATCTTCGGCTCGCCACCCGAGATCCCCTTGAACTTTGCCAGGCTGGCTCCCACTGACCCTTTCGGCAACGTCCACCACCCAAGGTCAACGTCGTCAGTGCATGCACCGAGTTCGCACTCGAACACTATGTCTTCGATCTTCAGGTCGAAGCAGTCCGCCATCATGTAGATCGAATCGCCGAAGACCGTGCAACCGGTCTCCAGGAGACCGGGAACCTCGGGGTCGTCCACAGGCCGCCCGTAGCCCACGTTCTTCCATGTGTCCACCGAGTGATGACACGAGACATCAACCGTCTCCAAAACGGTGATGTGGTCCACTCGTCCCATTCCGGCGGTGGCTACCACGCTGAGAACTTGCGCGAGACCCGGGTTCATGCCTGTCCCATAGAACGTGGACCCGCCCCGCTGACACGCGGCTTCGATGAGTTCCGTTGGCTTCTTCCCCGAAGGGTGGGGATGATTCCGATCGCGGTGGTACCCCGTGATCCAATCCGACGTGGTCACGACGTTGATGCCTGCATCGAGCAGTTCACAGAACAGGTCGATGTCCGGCCAGACGCCGTTGAAGTTGACCACGTCCGGGTTGGCTTGGAGCACATCGGCCACATCGCTCGTGGCCGTCACCCCAAGGGGATCCACACCGACGATCTCGCCGGCGTCAAGACCTACCTTGTCGGGCGAGTAGCAGTAGAGGCCGACCAGGTCGAGGTCGGGATGGTTGACAATCCGCCCTACCATCTCAGAACCGACGTTGCCAGTGGCGAACTGAAACACTCGAAACTTCCGATGCGACATTCGTCGATCCTCCCCCGTAACAACGTCGAACCCCTGAACCCACCATAAGGGTTCCAGAGTTGCGCCTCGACGTCTACTCAGATCAGGCAACCGTTGTCCGTTCTAACTGCCACCGGCTGGGATGACAGGGCAACCCGGTCATCCCGAGGCACCACAGATCACCCGATGGCGGCGCGCCTCTCAATCAGGCACGAGTGGCGCAACGGAGGTTGCTCCGGACATGGACCGAGCACCGCCCTGGCCCTGGGGCTACGTTGGCCGGGTGCGTACCCTACGAGTGGCAATCGTCCTAGTCGGTGTGGTGCTCGTCGCTACCACCATTTTCGCGGTGAAAGCGGCAACCGCCGCCCCCACGGCATCAGGAGGGTCAGGCCACGTCTCGACAATCTGGCTCAAGATGGCTCACGCCTACAAGCCAAACCCGGCGGCGGGCACGACGGACGACTACCACTGCACGTTGTTGAACCCCCACGTCACCCAGAACTCCTACGTCATCTCCAGCCAGTTCTTTCCCGGGAGCGCCGAGGACCACCACGCCGCTTTGTACCTGGTGCCACCGTCGCTTAGCGCAACAGCCGAAAAGGACAACCAGGTCGGAAAAGGCTGGTCCTGTTTCGGTGAGGGAGCACTCCCGAACACGCCCCTCGCCGACCTCGCGGCGGTCCCGCTTCTCAGTGTCTGGGCTCCAGGTCACGGGGCGGACGACCTGCCCAAGGGGACGGGGATCCTGCTTCCGGCCGGGAGTCTGGTGATCATGCAGGTTCATTACAACCTTCTGGTCGGCGACGGACCGGTAAAGAACTCGCTGGTACTCCACACCGTGCCCACCTCGACGCCCCTCCTGCCTCTTCATCTCGATTTGATGCAGGCTCCGCCGAACATCCCCTGTCCGTCGGGTGTGATCGGTCCGCTGTGCAGCCGCACCGCCGAGCTTGCCAACGTGGGTCAACGGTTCGGCCCGACTACCGTCGCGGAGGTTGACGGGATCGAGTTGCTCTGTGGAGAGAACCCATCTGATCCACCGGTGAGCGACTCAGCCTCGTGTACGTCATCAGTCGAGAAGAGCGGCTACATCGTCAGGGTCCAGGCCCATATGCACCTCTTGGGTGTGTCCTTCACAATGGTCCTCAACCCGGGAACCCCCGAGGCGAAGACGGTCCTCGATGTCCCCGACTACAACTTCCACTACCAGCGGTCCTACAATCTGGCCACGCCCATCTCAGTCACCGCCGGAGAGCCGATCCAGATCGACTGCCATTACGACCCGACCCTGGCCCAGGAGCTACCCCTCCTACGGAAGGCCCCACCTCACTTCGTGACCTGGGGCGACGGATCGACGGACGAGATGTGCATCGGTCTGGCGTGGACCTCTGCCTCCCTCCCGAACCCGCACGACCCCGTGTAGCTGTCATCGCAGGCGGAGAAGTTGGCAACGGTCGACTACCGCAGACCGACCTCTCGCTGCCGTACCGGTGGGCGAGCGTGGGGCCTCGATGAAATTGGAAGCCGCATGGCCACCCGAGCGCCAAAGTCGTCGTCTCCGATGGAACGCTCGTGCTCTCTGATAACCGTTAGCTCAGGTGTCTGTCAGGGCGTCCATCGTGACGAAGCCAAGGGACTCGTAGACTACCCTGGCCCAAGGTCTCCATGGTGATCTCGCCTGCGCTGAATCCGGTGCCCACCACGTAGGCTGAACCCGTTCTCGACCCGACGGATTTGGCCCAGTTCAAAGGAGGACATGGTCATGAGTGCCTTCCAGCGAATGGCAGCGGTGGCAAACTCGGTGGTCCAGCCCCTAGTGCTTTCCCGACGATGGGGGAGACTCGTCGAGGGCCGTATGACGGTGATCACGTACACGGGACGACGCTCGGGTCGCACCTTCTCTACGCCCGTCGCGTACAAGAGGCAGGGCGACGAAGTGTCCATAAAGGTCGAATGGCCGGACCGAAAGACTTGGTGGCGCAATTTCGCTGATCATGACGAACCGATCTTCGTCCGCCTTCAGGGCGTCGAACGGCGTGGAAATGCCACCGCCACGCGAGATCCTCAAGGTCAGGTCAGAGTCAACATCATCTTGGAGCCAGACCCTTAGGCCACGTTCGGGGCGACTCAAGAAGATCGAGGTTCGGGGTGGGCGCCGGAACAGTGTTCGCCGGAGCAGTGGCAGTGCCTGGTTCCTAAGTCTCAGTCAGCGCCCGGTCGAGAACTCTGGCAGCACACGACTCCGAACTGGCATGGCTCGTGTCGACGATCAGGTCGTACTCGACACCTTGGTGGACAACGGGCGCTTGAGATTCAGCCTGACCGGCCACACGATCTGGCCGCCGCGCTTGCCGTGCTCGCGCAACGGCAAGGTCGCAGGTCACGCCGACCCACAGCACCTCTAATCCGCTGAGAGCCGTTCGCAGCCGTTCCTGACCAGATCCGCCGTCAAGAAGAACCTCATCGACGATGACACCGGTCCCGCTGGAAGCGATTGTTGCAATTGCCTGGTACCACGAGGCCTCCAGACTCCGCCACCCTGGACCAACTTCGACCTGTCCGGTCGCGCTGACCTGCAGGAGCGTCCCGTCGTCGATCCCCTTGTCGGGAACGGCCCTGGTGAGGTCATCGATACCGAGGAGCAGCCAAGGCGTGGCCAACATGGTTTGCAGGCACCGGCCGATAGACGTCTTGCCGGACGAAGATGTGCCGTTCAGGACGATGACCTGAATAGCCATTCGCGCAGGGTAACACTGTCCCTAAACCCCGGAAGGTGGGACACGCCGGTACCCCCGGTTCTCGGCGGCCGAACGAATGAACCTATAGCGTCACTTCAGTGGCCGACCCCCTCGACGACCTGGCCGAACTGTGGCGGTGGTTCGCTAACGGGATCATGGCCGGCTACTGCCCGCTCTACGAAGAGATCGCCCGGTCGGTGGCCGAAGACCGCGAGCTCCTATCGCTGCAGTACTCGGCTCGCCCCCACGCCCACCTGCCGCCAATGCTGCTGGCCGGCGCCCACTGCCTCCTGTTGAGCGGCATCGACCACCCCCTCGCCGACGTGTATGCCGATCGTTCGTCGAGGCCTGCCGCGCCCCTCTTCCGCGACCTTTGCCTGGGGCACCGTAGTGCCCTCTTGGAGATACTCAACACCCGTACGATGCAGACCAACGAAGTTGGCCGCAGCGCTTTCCTCGGGCCAGCTCTCATGCGGGCGGCGAGCGGCCAGGCGGTGCAGTTGATTGACGTCGGCTGCAGCGCCGGGCTCAACATGCTCTGTGACAGGTACCGGCTCGACTACGGGGAGAACGGGGCGACCGGGCCCGAAGACTCACCGGTGCGTATCGAGTGCCGAGTGGTGGCCGGTGCGCCGCCGGTGGCGCCTTCGTTACCGGTGATCGCCGGTCGGGTAGGCATCGATCTAGACCCGCCCGATCTAACCGACCCCGACGACGCCCGATGGCTGCTGGCCTGTGTGTGGCCAGGGACCGGCCGCTTCCAGCGGGCGGAACGCGCCATTCAGATGGGTCAAGCCGACCCACCGGCGGTGCTTCAGGGCGACGCCCTCGTGACGCTGCCCGAGGTACTGGCCGATCTGGGGGAGGGTCAGGTCGTGGTGCTCAACTCGTGGTCGTTCTCATACTTCTCCATCAAGCAGCGCCAAGACTATGTCGACCTGCTGGCTACGATCGGTCAGGACCGCCCAGTTGTCTGGCTGTGCATGGACGCTCCCGGGGTAGTCGAGCTCGTGGCCGGGGAAGAGGTTCCACAGTCGGAAAGCGTGGAAAGCGACGTGCTCTGCTGCGTGACGTTCGAGGACGGTTCAGCGCCCCGGTCCGAGGTGCTGGCGTTCGTTCAGAGCCATGGCCAGTCGATGGTCTGGCGGGCCTCCCGCTAGCTCAGTGACCGGGGACATTCCAGCGTGACGCCTTGTAGCGTCGTTCAACGGGAGCGGGGCGCATCTCATCTATGCAAGATGGGATCATCGGATCCACGGGACGGCGAATTAATCCCCAATTCAGGGGTGAAGCACAAGCGCCGGGCAGTCGTTGCGAGGTGAGGTAGTGAAGCGGTGCGAAATCAGCCGCATGGGTCGTGAGGGACCTGAGCCCTGGAGCCAGCGAGCCTGTGGATCCGAACGAACTCCCTTGATGTTGGCAATGACCGCGTGGGGCCGATTATCGGGTATTGAGCGGTCATCGTCTCGACCCCCTGCCCGTGATCGAACTCGGACCGATAGCCAGCTGGGAAGAACTCGGGGCGCCCGCCACCACTGCGGTGAGATTTCGGTTTTGTTGTTACGCTGCGGACATCGGCGGCGTGAGTTGGGGTAATCCAGGCGGAGAATCATTCCAGTAGGGCTGGGAACAGCTCTCGTTCTGGCGTTGAGCGTTGTGATCCCTTCGGTGGCCTCGGCGTCCACGGCCACCACGGTGGTGGTCTCCTCGTCGGATCTGGTTACCGGATCTCCGGCGGCTGGCCAGTTCGTGGTGATCAATCAGAGTGGTGGTCTGGGCGGAGTGGGCTTGGTATCGGGTCCGGCGACACCGCCGCTCGGGCTGGGGAGCCTGCAGATGAATGTGACGGGGGCCGCGGACCACTGGAGTGTCTACAACTACGACCACACAGGCACCAAGCTTGCGGACATCACCGAGCTCGGCTACTCGACATACACGGACAACACAACGACCGCACCCATCCTGCAGATCGAAATCAATCCCGGCAATACCACTGGCACGGACGCAGGGGTGACCTTACTCGACGCTGAGTTTCGAACCCTATCTCCAGACAGCCGGTGTGACCCCTAACATCTGGCAGCAATGGAATGTCCTGTCCGGGCAGGTGTGGGGAACCCACCTGACTGGGGCGCCCAACGACGCTCCATTATCCTGGAGCAACCTCCTCGCCACATATCCGAACGCAACGATCACTGGTGGTTTCGGTTTGAACGTGGGCAGCGGCTGGTCGGCAATGACCGGTGAGACGGACGCCCTTGCCATCGGAACCGCGGCACAGGTGACGACCTACAACTTTGAGCCACCGTTTCAGGTCACCACGGCCACGCTGCCTTCCGGAACAGTCAAAGTGGCGTACACCGCTAACCTGACAGCCAAGGGAGGAAACCCCCCGTACACGTGGTCCATTGTCTCGGGCGGTCTGCCGACCGGACTCCACCTTCATGGATCCAGCGGCGTGATCTCGGGCAAGCCATCCAATGCCGACACCGGGACGTACACCTTCACGGTCAAGGTCGTCGACAAAAAGGTCAAGGTGAAGCATCAGCCGCCCACCCAGAACACGACGACCAAGGTGCTTTCAATAGCGATCTCGTGAGCCCTTGGGAGATTCACCGGTGGGTGAGGTCTTCTAGCATGGGGGCCTGGACGAGATGGCCCATGCTTCAAAGATTCAGCCGTCTTCGTACTCGGATCGATTGATCGGACTGGTCTGTCAGGACCGCCTCAGGCGCATTCGAGGAAAGCGTCTGCCGAGTTGGGGCAGATACTGGGTATTCCGCAGTGGCACCTCCGGGCGCGTGGATACCTCCATGGGATCACCGGTTCTAGTTCAGAACGACACCGTTCCGGCTCCGGATTGCAGCGCAAAGTAGTGGAGCACATCGCTATCGCTGCATGTGTTTCCGCTGCCCGTTCGTGCGAGAATCCAGGCATCGGTCTCGGAGAGGGCTAGGTGTCCAGAAATGCCCGAGTAGTGCCCGGTACCGCCAGAGAGGGTCACCGAACCGGAGACAGCGCCCGCAGACGAACAACTCCTCTTGTTGATGGGGATCGCAGTCTTGCTGGCCTTCTTGTTGAAGCTCGTCTCGTTTACCTTGAACGTGCCCTTCTGGAGCGTGACTAGGGCCCAGTTGCCACTCTGATCTGGCTGGCCGTCCTTGTTCACGGTTGTTACCGTCCCGTAGTCACCAATGGCTCCCGTAATGACGATAGCTACGGTCGCATCACTGGTCGATTGTGTAGTCCAGAATCTAACCAAACCACCGGGAGGCGTCGCAGCGCCCGTGACCGCCACGGTGGTCATCGCAATTGTCGTGCCACACAGAATCGCCGAACCGATGACGATTGCGCTGATCTTGAATCGAAGTTTGAACACGGGTACTCCGCCTTTCTTCCCAGTTGTCACCACTCAGACGATCCGAAATGTAACACTGCGCCTGATCGCCGGGAGTGGACCGCCCCAGATGGCATCCTCGAACTCACGGATCGCCAGAGGGGGCCGCGAGGCCTTTTGCTGGGTGCGACCTCATTCACAAGGCGGCACAGGGTTCAGCGAAAGTGGGAGACTATTCGACGACTGCTGAGTTGCGGATCTGCTTAGTTGACATCCCTGACGCCTTGATCGCCTTCGCTGCGGCCCGGGCCGCATCCGATACCTCGTCATAGCCCGTCCACTTCTGTTCAATGTCGTCAGCCTGGAGGACGATCTCGGAAGATTCGATTCGCAACCGCACCTTCCCTACCCGAACCGTCGCATTGCGTTCCATGAGCATCCGCCAGATGAGACCCCGAAGCTCAACTCGGAGTTCCTGCTTCTTTGTACCGAACAGCTCGATGCCGTCATCGGAAAGACTTCCAACTGAGTCGGATCGGTGTTCACGGCACAACACGGCTACTGCGGCACGTTCGAGAAGTTCAGTGCGCTCGCCAGGACCCAAACCGGCCCTCACCCCGAGCGCCAGTTGGGCAATCCGACGTGAAACCCGTTCGGCTTCTCCTGCCCCCTGGTCCGCCGCGTCAATATCTACAGCGACTCTTCCCCCAATCCCCGAGATCTGGCCGGGGTCAGCGAGAAGTGTGGCAACTCGATCCGAAAGCGCCGATACGTCGCGAAAGTCCTCGTCCAGGCGAGCGACGAGCGACTCGAGACCCGGGGCGGGAATCGGATCGACCTCGTGGGCAACTCTCAGCTCGTCGACATGAGCAGCCAAGGCTTTGCCGAGGAGCCAGGCCCTCGCCGCTCTCAGGGTCGCCGTGGCAGCCCGTCGTCTCGCCTCCCTCTGCGACATCGTCGCTCTCCCTGCCAGGCCAGGATTGCCCGAATCGGGGCAGGGCGGAATCGCCCACCTCCGCCCCTCTGACCACTCGACCGGCACATGGTGGTCCTCGGCGGACGCAAAGACAACCGCTGCTCTCTCTCGGTAGCCGGCTAGTTACCGGGGGTGGTAGCGCTGCCCGCCGGCCCACGGGGTCATTCAGCCGACCATCGGCGTCAGACAAGGGTTCCGTTCCCCAAGTCCTCGGTTCGGGGGGCGGCCGGCTTCGCCCGTTCGTCGGCTGAGGGTCATTGTAAGATTCGAGAACTTGGTGCTGACATCTACACGCTCGGCCGGTGACACCGAGGTTCGGGCGCAGGTATTGCGCCGACAACCCGACGGCTCCTGGCTACGGATTATCGACCGCCCTGAGGTTCCCCAGACCTAGCCGAATCGCCACACCCAGATGCAGTCCCTAGTCGCAGACTCCGAGCCGTCAGCGCTGCCCGATCATTGCGAGAGCGGGACGGCCGCCCCGATGCCGATCCTCTGATCGCCGGAGATCGCCGCCATGAGGGAGGGTCGCCTCAGAACCACCTCCGTGGAGTAGACCAACAGGCTGCGCCCTCTGTGGCTGCCTCTGCATCGCCATCATCAGGACCGGTAACTTGGGTACCGAGAAACCTCAGTCGTGTCACAAAGGAGCGGCCTCAGCTGTGCTCGAGCGAAGCACTTCTTCGGCGTAGGGCCTGATGATGAGCGGAACGACTGCGACACAGACGTCGCCGTCTCCCAATGACTTCTCGCGATTCCACGAGTTTCAATGTAAAGCCGTGGCATCGACGGGCCGATGCAGAACCAGTGGATCTACAACAGACTACAGGGGCACGGGCTCAAGCCCACCCGCGCCTCCGAACCGGGGGCATCGCCCTTCTCGCCCTTGGTCCGATCGTGGCCCTGCTTGCCGTGGTCGCAGCAACACCGGCGCGGGCCACAGCATCACCCACGTACCTGGTCACCTTCGTGGCCCGACAGTGCGGCACCTATCAGGACATCACCGCGAACCTGGCCCGTAACAACATCCAGGAGAGCCTGCAAGACTTGGGGGCGGACACGGCTTACGTGTCCGGCGAACCGATCTCTCCCTCGATCGAGGCGGCGAACCAGCCCAATTGCACCCCGCTTCCAAACTGGCAATTCCAGTTTGGCGATGGCATCAACGGTACGACGCCGGGTACAAACCTTTCGCAGGTGTCCAATCCCGTTTCTCCCTCCTTCACCACTCAGGCATCGGTCCCGCTCCTCGACACCAACGGCAACCCCACCGGGGCGACCATCGCCGGAGCCGTCACCACAACGCTGACCCCGGCCCAGGTGACCCAAGCGAGCAACCACAACCTGTGGGTCCAGGGTGGCACCACCACCGACCCCCTGGGTGATGCCACCTTTGGCGCTGGCACCTACGGGTTCGGCGCCTTGCGCTGCGCTATCGACAACCTGAACGGTGACAACGTGGAATGGGTGGGCTTTCCTTCGGGCCAGACCCATGTATTTTGCTACTACTACGCCGTCACCCCGCCCAAGCCTGCGGCCTCGGTGACGATCGTCAAGCAGCTGGGGCTTGGGGCGACCAGCCCAGAGACGTTCCACTTCCGTGGCACCATCTCGTACAACGCTAACGGCGACTTCGACGTCTCGACGGCGAACTCGATCACCTTCACCCGCGCTTCGGCCACGCCGTGGAACTTCCGTGAGCTGGTGCCCAACCCCAACTACCCCAATGATCCGACGGACCTGTTCAGTCCGGACTTCAACTTCGCCTCTGTCACGTGTACCAGCACCCTTGGGACGAGCACCATCAATGGAGCCGCGTTCAGCGCTACTGCTCCCTACATCTCGACTACGAACCCGGAAGTGGCCGATCTCGTCCTCGGCGTCGGTGACAACGCCACATGCACCTACGTCGACAACCCCAACGTGACCCAGCTGAGCGTCTTCAAGGCGACGACTGGCGGCTTCGGTGGACCGTTCCCGATCACCGTCACCCCGCCAAATGGCCCGGCTCTGCAGTGGAGTGCGACGACGGCGGTGGCTGACGTACCGGTCCTGGCCGGGACCACCGCTGACCACATCGTGGGGCAACCGGCTACCTACACCATCAGCGAAACGCTCCCGCCTGCCACCCCCGCCGGGTCGTGGTCTGTGGCTGCATTCGCGTGCAGTGGCCAGCCGGCATTCCCGGTGAGTGCGACCCAGACCGTCCAGATCCCGGTCTCGGTGGGGGCGAATACGCCCTTCGACTGCCTCTTCATCAACTCGTTCGATCCCACGGGTTCCATCACGATCACCAAGACGACCACTGGCGCAACGGGCACCACCGAGTTCGCTGTTGTCCCGACGACGCCGGAAGATCAAGGCGACACCGCCGATCCGGTCTATTCGGCGACCACCACTCAGGTCGGGGTGCCGGTAACGGCCAGTCAGGTATCGGGCGACTACTCCCTCGACTCCCTCGACCTCGGGCAGTACTCGATCGTAGAGTCAGGGCCCGACGACAACGGGAGCGGATCCTGGGCACCGCAGGCCATCACCTGTAACGGCGTCAGTTCTGCCCCGACCTCGAGCGACGTTCTGGTTACCCTGACCGTGGCTGATCCACAGGTGTCGTGCGCATTCACGAATGCCTTCACCCCGACGCCCCCGGTTACAACCACGACGACGACCGAGCAGACGGCTACGCCCGCAGAGCCGACCACGACGTCGACAGCGGAGGACGGTGTGGCGGCCACCGACAGCGGGTTGTCGGGCGGCAGCCTCGCTGCAACCGGCGCAGACGTCCGCGCCCTGTTTGGGATCGCCACCTTCCTGATCTTGGCGGGATCGGCGCTGCTCTTCGTGGATCGGCCTCGCTGCCGTCCCGACTTTGTCGTGGAACCCGATGGAGACAGTGAGATCTCATCCTGATGGGGTCTTTCCCAAATTGCCCAGGTCCCAGGCAGTGAGCCGGACGTGGATCAACACACAGTGGCAGGACGCATCCGACGGCGGATCGCCTCTCTCGGGGGCGAGTAGGGATCAGTAGAGGAAGGCGAAGCCGTCCACCTACATTCGAGTTGGCCTGTCGGTCCCCACCGGGGATCGTTCTTGCTTTGGGCCTTGTCGACCCTGCCGTACGGCGCGAGAATTCGAGACACTTCAGCCGGTACCAGGGTGCTCGGCGCCGGTCCGGCGCCCACCAGTGATCTTACCGAGCGACGTGCTCGGCCCTAGTCGAGAAGGCTCTGGAGGGAGGTTGTCATGGAGGAAGTATCACCCAAACTCGCGGTGCTCGGACTTGGCACGATGGGCCGGGCAATGGCCGCATCTGCACTTCGTAGTGGAATATCTACTGTCGTTTGGAACCGCGGGCCCGATGCTGCCCACGGCCTGGCCGAACAGGGGGCCGAGGTGGCCCGCTCTGTCGCTGAAGCAGTCAGTGGTGTGGACGTGGTGATCACGATGGTCACTGACACTGAGGCCGCTACTTCGATTGCCGTCGACCTCGGAATGTTGGACGCACTCCCGACCGGAGCGGTTTGGGCACAGATGAGCACGATAGGGGTGGATGGAACTGCGATCATCAGCTCGATCGTAGAGAGGCAGCGCCCAGATCTTCTATTCCTCGACGCACCTGTGTCCGGAAGCAAGGTTCCCGCGGAGCAAGGGAAGCTCACCATCTTTGCCTCCGGCCCGGAGCGGGCGCGTCCCACGGTCGATCCTGTCTTCGCTGCGGTCGGGCAGCGCACCGTTTGGCTCGGGCAGGTCGGAATGGGCTCGCGCATGAAGCTCGTCAATAACACGTTGCTCGCGCTCAGCGCAGAAGGATTGGCCAACTCGCTTGCCCTGGCAAGCGAGCTCGGGCTCGAGGTTCGAAGCGTACGAGAGGCCTTTGTGGGAGGTCCACTTATGTCGCCCTGGATGGAAGGCAAGTTGTCGCGCATTGAGAGCAACGACTATTCGCCAGAGTTTCCTCTCGCCTTGGCGCTGAAAGACGTTCGTCTTGCCCTCGAGCAGGCTGACCCGGTGCGCTATGGCGTGCTCACGTCACTTCGCCGTGAGTGGGAAGAGATCGAAAAACAGGGACTCGGAGGGCAGGACGTGACCGTGGTGACCCGTTCTCTTGAAGGCTGATCTCTGTTCCACCGAACGGTGCTTCGCAACCTGAATGGTCGGGCGGGCGCTGACTGCGTACAAAGGTCGACAGCGGACTCGGCCTCCCCCCTGACCCCACCGGGATGGGGCGCATCTCTCAAGCGGCATCCGCTGGCTGACAGGTGAACAGACCGACCGATCCACCGCCTGGCCCGAGATGCTGACAGTGATCGGCAATCCACGTCAAACGGGGATCGTGTCCTCCGGTCAGAAGTACGAGGTGAAACTTGCTCGCTCGAATCATGCCTTTCAGTTGGTTGATGGTTGGCTCGGGTATGGAGCCGGTAAATCCGCCGATGGGAAGGAATTCCTTCCCGCTGGCCGAGATGAACTCCGATGCGACCGCCGATGTGTAGACGGCCATGACATAAGGGGATCCCATCTGGAGTTTCTCGAAGACAGGGAGGATGGACGCGAACTCCTTCCCCGACGACAGTCCGAGCAGGGCGTTGTAGAGCGCTGTCGTCTTGTGTGACTCGAACGGAGTGTTAGTGAACCCTTGATGTTCGCTGGCGAGGAGCACGGCGCCGGAAGCCGGAATTACCAGGACGGAGACAGTGCTCACGACGAGCGCCACGGCGAGGAGCCATCGGCGGGACCAGGCGGCGGCCGAGACCACCAGGAGGAGGACGGCCACGGCACCGATGGAGACTGCCAGTGGCCCGAGCCATGCCGGCGCGTTCGCACCCGATGATCGGGTCAACCAGATGCCGTAGCCGACCGTTCCTGCCACCACTAGGCCGGCCGCTCCGCAACGGCGGATGGCCACCGATCGCCCCTCGGTGCGGCACTCCCACAGGCCGGCGATGCCGGCGCCCAGGATCGCTGCCATCGGTGGAGCGAGGGCCGCGGTGTAGTAGGCGTGCATGATGAACACGTCCGAGAAGACCAGTAACATAGGGACCAGCCACCCGGCCCACAAGATGAAGTAGCTCCGTCGGCGGGTGAACAGCCCGCCTATGCCGACGGCCAGCGCAGCTGGTAGCAGCCAGCCGGTATCGCGCCCAAGATCGCCCTGCACGAGCCGGTTCCACGCGGGTGGAGGCCCGTTGAGTACTACCGGGTTGATGGGCACTCCGCCGAGGAACTGCTGAAATGCCGTCTGCTGGCTGGTGCGGCCGAAGCCGTCGTAGACGAATACCTGTTCGTAGACTGAGTTGTTCTGGCTCCCGTCCACATAGGGGCGGTCGTGGGTCGGGGTGAGGGTCACGATCGTCATCCACGAAAGAGACACCACTCCGGCAACCAGCCCAGCGACCACGACCTGTCGCAACTTGTGGGCCCACCCCTCCTTACGGCCGAACAGGTAGGCGAGCCCGAACGCCGGTAAGACCAGCCATGCCTCGAGCATCTTGGCCTGGAAGGCGATCCCGACCCACACGCCGGCATACACGAGGAAGCGCTGTCGACCCGACACGATGGCTGCCGAGACGGCGTCAGCTGCCAACACGAGAAAGAGTGTCATGGCGGTGTCGGCGATGTTGCCCCGGTTGAGCCCGACTGCAGCGGGACTGGCCGCGAGGATCAGGGCGGCGACGAGGGCCGCCGTTGTTCCCCTCAGCCGGTTGACGGCCCGATAGAGGAAGAGAACACTCAGAACACCTTCGACGACCTGGGGCAGGACGATCGCCCAGGTGCGGTAGCCGAAGATTCGGACCGATAGGGCCTGGACCCAGAAGGCGCCGGGCAGTTTGTCGAGGGTGACCGTCCCCGCTGGATCGAAGGAACCGAAGAAGAAGTTGTGCCAGTTCATGGCCATGCTTCGCACGGCTGCCGCATAAAAGGGTTCGAGTGCATCCTGGCCGATGCCCCAGGCGTACGAGAAGGCGGCCAGACCAGCGATCAGAAAGAGGAGGATCCTCGGGAATGTGGGGTGGAACCGATCGATGAACCGCCGAGATGGACCTGGCGGCTCTCCGGATTCCTCCCCGCCATCCTTCCCGTCGCTGCCGTCGCTGCCGTCGCTGCCGTCGCTGCCGTCGCTGCCGTCGCTACCGTCGCTGCCGTCGCTGCCGTCGCTGCCGTCGCTACCGTCGCTGCCGTCGCTGCCGTCGGTGACGTTGGTTCCACCCACCCCTGTCGAGTCCGATTGGAGGATTCGGAGCCAGCGTGGGGCAGCAGAGGCGCCCGCCAGTCTCCCACGATCGTCTGTCATTCCACCGTAGACATGATCGGTTTCCCCCGGACTCTAGAAGATTCACAGTATGCCCGCTGTCGCATATGGGTCGCTTCCTATGGAAAATGACAGAGGGCACGGTCCCAGCGAAGTGGGGCTTTGGCCCACGGCGGCCACTCGCTCACCAGTTCAAGACAGCGCCTAGTCAAATCTGATTCGCTTTCAGTCGCCGTCGACCTCGACCAGTGGTAAACCCTGCACATGATCGGTTCGGTCCCAAAGCGCCCGGCAAGAGTTTCGACCGCCGCTGCTGTGTGTCTGGTCATGCTCCTTTCGAGCTGCGGGACGAGCTCGGCCTCCAGCACGCCTGCGAGCTCGTCAACGGGTCCACTGCACGTGACCTGGATGGATGGCTACGCTGCTCCGAGCACTCCCGCCGCATACAACAAGGTGGGGGTACTCAAAGTCGGTCCCAGCAATGCGAAGAACGTCCTGGTCCTTGAACCGGGCACTTCTGCCGGGAGCGCCTACTTCGTACCCCTCGCCAAGTGGATCGTCTCCAAGACCAGCGGTTGGCAGGTGTGGTCGGTCGAGCGTCGCGAAAATCTGCTCGAGGACCAGTCCGAATTGGACTTGTACAAAGAGCACAGGGTCACAACCACGCAATTGTTCAACTACTACCTCGGCTACCTGAAGAACCCAAATATCTCCCACCACTTCCAGTCCATTCCCAACTCGGACGTCGAGTTCGCGAACCAATGGGGGATGAACGTCGCCGTACAGGATCTGCGCGTGGTGATCGAGGCGGCGAAGAAGCTCGGAGGCCACGTGGTCCTCGGCGGTCACTCGCTTGGTGGATCGGTGGTGACCGCCTATGCCACCTGGGACTTCGGCGGGAGTGCTGGAGCTGACGATCTTTCCGGCCTGGTCTATATCGATGGTGCCAGTAGTCCATCTACCATCAGTGTGCAGACGGCCACGCAAGACCTCCAAGCCCTCGAAACGCCAGGTGCGTCCCCATGGCTCTCGTTCGGAGGCATCGCCGCTCCGTATGCGGGACTGTTCGAAGCGACGGGGTCGGCATCTGCGTTCCAGGACCCGAACGCACCATCCCTGGGACAGACGTCGGGACTTCTGCCGTCTGACATCGTGCCTCCCGTGCGAGTGACGAACTTGGGTCAGTACGGCTATGCCCTAAATGTGGCCACCTCCCCACCGAGCCTGGTGGCCGCCCAGGGACACCTGGGGGCGGGGATCGCTGCAGCGGGCCCCGTCCATGGATGGAACGGTTCAGGGGCGCTCACGCCCATTGAGAGGTTCGCCACGATGTTCTCGGGTGAAGGGGTCCAGGGTGCTGACGGCACTGAGTGGTACTTCCCCCAGCGGTTGACCGATGACACCGGAGCGGTGGCCAATGGGAACGCCAACCCAGCCCAGGGAGTACTGGACGTGGACGCCACCATGGGCCACGCACTGCCCAAGGATCTCCTGATCTACGCATTCGGTGCGCATCTCGGGGGACAGGCCGTGCTTGATGCCACCACAGCCCTGGCCCAACAGTCGGACATCCCGATGACAAACCTGACGCTGGTCAATCGCCAGAATACCTATGCGCACAACGACCCGGCGGGGGCGTATCCGAACAACGCCTTCTTCCGAGACCTGATGCCTTTCTTGGACAAGGTCTCGTCTTCACACATTTAGGTGGTGGTGACCATCTGTCGCCCCTGCGTCCGCAATGGTCCTGGCCAGACTGCTTGCGGAAGCGGCTCCGGGGAGGCCCGCGTGGATCGGCTCGCTGGGACGGTCCGGTACCGGCTAAGAGCGGCGCCCTTTACAACGGCGCCGGCCGGGTCAGCTTCTGGTGCCCTGCCCCCTCGATGGGGGTCGAGGCAGTTGAGCCAACTCGAATCCATCTGAATCTCTGACTGAAAGTGACTCGCTCCACATCACGGGATCACCGACTCCCGACCCTTTGGCCTGGTACATCGCGACGTCGGCCCTGGCCAGTACTTCCGCAGTGCTCTCTGCGTCAACGCAATGCACAACCCCCACCGACGCCGACACCGGGAAGCTGAGCGTCCCTGCCGAGAACACCCACTGCATGGAGCGTGCCAATCGTCCCGCTAGCGCCGACGCCGCTGCAGGATTCGTGATGTGCCGACAGACCGCGACGAACTCGTCTCCGCCCAAGCGTCCCACCACGTCCCCCGGCCTGACTGCCTCGTTGAGGCGGCGCGCCGTGTCGAGGAGCAGGGCGTCGCCTCCTGCATGTCCAAGCAGATCGTTCTGCGCCTTCATTCGGTCGACGTCGATGAAGGCCACAGCCAGTTTCTCGTTGTTGTTCAGTGCGCGCTCGAGGAACTCGATGGTGGCCGCCCGGTTGAGCACGCCAGTCAACGGATCGGTATTCGCCCTGCGCTCGAGATCTTCCGTGGCCCGCGTCGCATCAGTCACGTCCTCGATGGACAGCACAATACCCGCCGGACCTTCGGAGTCCTGGGCCAGCCCACGCATGACGATTCGCAAGATGGGACGAGCTGCCTCCGCTTGGTTGACCACCGTACGTGTTGCTTCGTCGGCTGTTCCCAGGATTTGCTGCAGCTCGTCTCGGACTGCCCGGGCGTCCTCCTTGTTGAGGCGAGCGGTGGGAATCGCATCCATGTGAGTCCCCGCGTTCAAGCCCAGTAGCACCTGGCACCGGGAATTCGCATAGGTGACTAGACCGTCAGCCGCGATGTACGCCACGCCGAGCGAGAGTCCCTCAGCCAGCCGGCGCAGTAGTCGCTCCCCTGAGCGGACGAGGCGGATGGCGCTAATTTCGGAAGGACCTTGTCCCGCATCGGCGGGATCGTCCGCTGCTCTGTCTAGGGCGATCAGCGAACAGCAGACCCGACCGTCGAGATCGAGCCTGTTCTCATTCGTCGCTTCGACGTTCATCCATGAGCCGTCACCGTGACGGTGACGGTATCGCAGTACCTGTGTCGAACCCGGTTCCTCCAACATTGCCATCCACTGATTCACTACGTAGTCATGATCGTTGGGATGGATGTAATCGAGTGACCGGGTCCCGACCAGGTCTGCGGGGTCCCAGCCGAGGACCTCGCGGATCGAGTCCGAACACGCCAGGATGCCTCCAAAGCCGTCTTTCCCCATAGAGACGGAAGTCACGCCTGAGATCTCCGGTTCCACACCTGTTTCATCGGCAGTTCCGGAAATCGTCTGAAGAGAGAAGGCCCCTGCCGGGTCAAGCGGGACCCTGTGGGCGGCCAGTCGTCGCCGGGAATGGTGGGGTATTCCCTACCTCGCCTCCTCCGGGCCCATGGTGGCACGATCGGGAGACTGCCGCTCGCTCAAGTTCGGTTGTCACGGGTGCCGATGGTGTCCATATGAACATTCGGCGGAATCGTTCGAGCTCGCTCGGCGCGGCTCCAGAGGCGTCAGCCACATTGGCGATGCTCAACTCGGTGCTCGAGCAGTTCTACCCCGAGTACGCGAGGAATCGTGAAGCTGGAGTACCTGACCAAATAGAGGCAATGTGTCTGGCACTTGCGAGGGTTCTACCAGACGACGGGTACATGCCCGTGATGAAGATGCTCTCCGGGCAAGTTGATAAGGCGTTCCCCGGGCAAGGTTCGTTTGCCGGGAGAGGAGTTCGTGCGCAGCTCATCAAAGACGGCGAAGAGTACTGGAAGAACAACCACCCGGCGATGGGTCGAACCCACACCGAGGTGCCGTCTACTCGGTCGAGATCGTCTGCAGCCCGGCGATAGCTCGCGTCAGATCCGGTCCTTGGATGGATCCGATGGTCATCAGAACGGCGAGCCTGAGGGGTGGACAGACTCGCCTGTGAGGGCGTCACTATCTGAATCCACCTCGGGCGGCGTCGCATCTCCGGACCAGGCGCGACGGCTGATGCGTCGAGCACTCCGGTTCTACCTCGATCCGCCGATGGGATGTCAAGCAGGCATGGGCTCGGGTAAGGGATCGCCCGACATACTCGAACAAATCGACGAGGCGATCCGAGGGGCGCGATCGCTGAGCCGTCGCAGCGTCGGCGTGGAGGCGGGACGCCCATCGCGGCTTAACGGGAGTGGGCCCAACTCGCCCGCACAAAAGAGGACCACCCACTGTGAAGGGCCGTCCATTGCTCATTCGAACTCCTCACCGGCACGAGCAGGAAATTCTCCAGGGACATACGGCGAGCACGCAGGAAACCGTCGACCGTTCCTGATTAGGGTGTGAGTACCGAGATGATCCGGGTACTGAACCTGCCATTTGTCCACCCGAATCCCGATTGCTCGCGGGGACACCACGGGCCGACGAGCAATGACCCAACTTCCATTGTGACCGCGAGAAGAATTGTCCCCACCCAACATGAAACGCCAGCCCAAACAAAGCCGCGAAGATCTCCGCGTGCTGATGCTCAAGATGGGTCGCCTTATTCTCATCGAAGATGGGTTCGGCATCGGTGTCGACACCCTCACATTCAAGAAGGTCTTCGAACGCATCGATACGGAGACCGGCCTAAAGCTCTCCAACGCCTCTGTCATCCGCCGCGTCTGGGAGAACCAGGCGGATTACCAGGCTGATGTTCTGGCCACTATCGCCGCGGAGGACGCTCTGGGAGAATTCGACGAGACCGTCCGCTCGCTTGGTCCTCTCCTCGACAGCCTCGATCTCTCAACCCCTGAGGCGCGTTCGCAATCGCTCAGAGAGGTGTGCCGTTTCGGCGGATCAGCTAACAGCTTCATTCTCCTCGAATCGCCCAACTGGTCGATGTGGGTTGCCGTGTGGGCCATGGCCACCGCCAACAACGTCGGGAGCCAACAAAGTGAGTATCAACAGCGGATCCGCGCTGCCCTGCTGGAGGGCTACAAAGGATTCACCACGTTATGGGAGGGCGCCTACGAAGCTCTGGCCGCACTTCTTGGCATGCGTGTCCGCGCACCGCTGACCTTCCGCCAGCTGAGTGTGGCCGCGGGTGCCCTTGCCGAGGGGTGCTCCCTGCGCCAGCATGTCGACCCCGACCTGGGGGTAATCCTGCGACCCACCGGTCTCAATGGCGAAGACCAGGAGTGGACGCTCTTCGCCATCGGCCTGGAGGCACTTCTCACGCAGTTCCTGGAACAGGACCCGGACTGGTCGCCCCCGACACCTCCGCGGCAGCGTAGTTCGGCTCCGGGGCGCCCGTAGAGCGACTGCCCTTCGAGTGAACCTGCGTCGCGCCACAGCCGAGGGCGATACCGTGCATGCCGAGGCGACGGTCGATCGCACCGCCTTTGACATGACCTGGAGTCCGCTCAAGATGACCCGACCCTGAGTCCCGTGCGGTCCTGACCGCAGGCTCCGTTCGCAACTGATCCGACTCGTGGCCTCAGAGCCGAGGTAGCTATCCCTATCCCTCGTGTTGGTCTGCGCCATCGACTTCCCGGATCTCACCCCGGGTTCTCGACCTCGACGCCACGCGTTGCCTTGTCCGGCCACGCAGGCCACTGGGCCGTGCGAACGCCGGCGCCGACCGTCAGGACGCAGGCGCATCGTCGTTGGTCGGGACCACCGGAAAGTGCTCGGCGGCGTGCTCGACGAGGAAGTCCCACATGGCGGACGCCGGGGGAAGGGTACTTCGATCGGCCCGTCGGACCACCTGCCAGCGGCGCATGACCGGCAGTCCCTCAACGTCAAGGACGACGAGCCGGCCGTCCCCGATTTCGGCCGCGATGGTGTGCGCCGAAATAAGGGCCATCCCCAGCCCAGCGATCACGGCTTGCTTGATGGTCTCGTTGCTCGACATTTCCATACCCCTGGGCGCTGAGATGCCGCGGTGCTGGAACAGCTCCTCGAAGACCTGGCGGGTACCCGAGCCACGCTCGCGGATGAGGAACGGGTACCTGGTCAACTCGCTCACTGCGATCCCACTGCTCGAGGTCAGTGGGTGGCCGGGTGGGGCGATGACCACGTGAGGGTGGTCACCGATCGCCGTGATCTCGAGGTCCAGTTCGTCCGGCGGGCGGCCCATCATGACTAGGTCGACGTCGCCCTGCTCGAGGAGAGCGATGGTCTCCTCGCGGTTGCCTATCTCGAGGCGCACGTCGATGTCCGGGTGCCGGGTCCAGAACGAGGCGAGGATCCGGGGTGCGACGTACTTGGCGGTGCTGACCGCGCCGAAGACCACGCGTCCGCCCGATCCGCTGGCGATGGCCTCCAGGGCCCGGGAGCAGCGGGTGACTTCGGCCTCGATCCGGGCGGTGGCCTGGGCCAGTTCGCGTCCGGCGTCGGTCGGGCGGAAGCCGTCTGCGGTGCGCTCCATGAGGGGTAGCCCCGTGCTCCGCTCGAGGAGTCGGAGCTGCTGGCTGACCGCCGGGGGGGTGACGTGCAGGACCTCTGCGGCAGCGGCAATGGTCCCCTGTTCAAGGGTCGTCGCCAGAGACCGGAGCTGCTTCAGCGTCACGTCCCGCATGGGTTAACAATAGCGTATCTATTGTTGAACCACAGAAAAAATACCTTTACTTAATCGGAGCCACGCGTCACGATGACTGTCAGCGGCCGTTCGGCGGCGGACGGGAATACGGAGGCGCGGTGCCCGACACAGGAGATGGATCGGTTCGCCTCGACGAAGTGCTGGCCGAGTGGGCCGGTGGTGCCGAGGACCGCCTCGCCATCGCCGCCACCATCGTCGCCCTGGCCGCAGCCAGTGTCCAGATAGGTCGGCAACTGGCAGTCGCCCCGCTGGTCGGGGGACTCGACGACAAGGTGGGCAGTAATGCCAGTGGGGACCTCCAGAGCCGCATGGACGAGCAGGCACACGGGGTCCTGCTGGATGCCCTGCGGGGCGCCCCGGTGGCCGTCTTCGCCTCGGAGGAGCACGACGTGCCCATCGAGCTCGACTCCGGCGGGCCGCTGGTCGTGGCGGTCGACCCCCTCGACGGCTCGGGCAACCTGGCCATCAACGGGCCCATCGGAGTGATCTTCTCGATCCGGCCCAACACCGGTGAGCCGGCCGAGTCCGTCTTCCTCCGGCCCGGGGGCGAGCAACTGGCCTCCGGGTTCGTCCTCTACGGTCCGGCGACACTGCTGGTGCTGACGGTCCGGTCGGGGACCGACATCTATGTGCTCGACCCGGCGCAGAGCACCTTCGTAAGGTCGACCGAAGGCATCCGGGTCCCCGAGGGGACGGCCGCCTACGCCGTCAACTCTGCCAATGCCCGGCACTGGTCGCCGGCATTCCGCACCTACGTCTCCGATCTGGAGGCCGGGGCCGACGGCCTCCGTGGTCGCGACTTCAACATGCGATGGTACGGGGCACTGGTCATCGAGGCGCTGCGCGTCCTGATGCGGGGTGGCATCTACCTGTACCCGGCCGACCACCGGGCCAGGTACCGCTCAGGTTGGCTGCGGACCGTCTACGAGGCCCACCCCGTCGCTCTGCTCGTGGAGGAGGCCGGCGGGTCGGCGACCGACGGGACCGAGAGGATCCTGGAAAAGGCGGCGACGGGTCTCCACGAGCGCACACCGCTGGTCTTCGGCTCGGCCGACAAGGTGGCCCGGGTCGGCCGCTACCTCAACGGACTGTCCTATGACGCCGAGCGCGCCCCGTTGTTCTCCACTCGTGGCCTCTTCAGGGAGTAGGCGACCATGTCCGCACGTCACCCGATCATCTCGGTCACCGGCTCCTCGGGGGCCGGCACCACCACCGTCAAGCACACGTTCGAGCAAATCTTCCGCCGCGAGGGCATCCGGGGTGCCACCATCGACGGCGACGCCTTCCACCGGTACGGCCGCGACGAGATGGCCGAGGCCATCCGGGCCGCGGGCGACGCCGACAACCATCACTTCAGCCACTTCGGGCCCGAGGCCAACCTTCTGGAAGAGCTCGCCGCGGTGTTTGCCGAGTACGCCGAGGGTGGCACCGGCCGAACGCGCCACTATGTGCACGACGAGGACGAGGCGGTCATCTACGGCTCTCCACCCGGAACGTTCAGCGCGTGGCAGGAGTTCGAACCGGACACCGACGTCCTTTTCTACGAGGGCCTGCACGGTGCCGTCGCGACCGACACCGCAGACGTGGCCCGTCACGTGGACCTCAAGATTGGCGTCGTGCCCGTGGTGAACCTCGAGTGGATCCAGAAGATCCATCGCGACCGGTCAACCCGTGGCCACTCCGTGGAGGACGTGACGGACACCATCCTGCGACGGATGCCTGACTACATCCGCTACCTGTGCCCGCAGTTCACCGAGACCGATATCAACTTCCAGCGGGTGCCCATCGTCGACACGTCCAATCCGTTCGTGGCCCGCTGGATACCGACGGCCGACGAGTCCTTCGTGGTCATCCGCTTCCGCGACCCCGAGGGCATCGACTTCCCGTACCTGGTGTCGATGATCCACGACAGCTTCATGACCAGGGCCAACTCGATCGTGATACCGGGCGGCAAACTCGATGTCGCGATGCAGCTGATCCTCACGCCGATGATCCGCCGCCTCATCGAGCGCAAACGACGGGTGGCTTGAAATGGATCCTGGCCACCGTCGGGGGTCTCTGCCGACCGGACAACGAGCAGTCCTGGCCGCGGGCTGGGCCCCCTCGCTCACCGCGGTCCCGCTCAACGAGATCGACACGCACGGCCGCGCCGGCATCCTCTATGCGGTGCCCGCCAGATCCGACATCCGCTGAACCACCGACTGGAGACGATCACATGGCCACCTATGCCGCCGGCGTCAAGGACTACCGACAGACCTACTGGGAACCGGACTACGCACCGAAGGACACGGACCTCCTCGCCTGCTTCAAGATCACGCCCCAGGAGGGTGTACCCCGCGAGGAGGCCGCGGCCGCCGTGGCCGCCGAGAGTTCGACCGGCACCTGGACGACGGTATGGACCGACCTGCTCACCGACCTCGAGTACTACAAGGGTCGTGCCTACCGGGTCGAGGACGTGCCCGGTGACCCCAGTTGCTTCTACGCCTTCGTCGCCTACCCGCTGGACCTATTCGAGGAGGGCAGCGTGGTCAACGTGCTCACCTCACTGGTGGGCAACGTGTTCGGCTTCAAGGCCATCCGTGCCCTGCGGCTCGAGGATGTGCGTTTCCCGCTCCACTATGTCTTGACCTGCGGAGGGCCCCCGAACGGGATCATCGTCGAGCGCGACAAGATGGACAAGTACGGGCGTCCCCTGCTGGGCTGCACCATCAAGCCGAAGCTCGGGCTGTCGGGCAAGAACTACGGACGTGCCGTCTATGAGTGCCTGCGAGGAGGCCTCGACTTCACCAAGGACGACGAGAACGTCAATTCCCAGCCCTTCATGCGCTGGCGCGACCGGTTTGAGAATGTCGCCGAAGCGGTCAAGCTGGCACAGGAGGAGACCGGCGAGCGGAAGGGCCACTACCTCAACGTGACCGCGCCGACGGTAGAGGACATGTATGAACGTGCCGAGTTCGCCAAACAACTCGGCATGCCGATCATCATGCACGACTTCCTCACGGCGGGGTTCACGGCCAACACGTCGCTAGCCAACTGGTGCCGACGCAACGGTATGCTGCTCCACATCCACCGGGCGATGCACGCGGTCATCGACCGGAACCCCTACCACGGCATCCACTTTCGAGTCCTGGTCAAGTGCCTGCGGCTGTCCGGCGGCGACCACATGCACTCGGGGACCGTCGTCGGCAAGCTCGAGGGCGACCGCGAGGCGACGCTCGGCTGGATTGATCTGATGCGCGAGCGGTTCGTGCCCGAGCAGCGGTCACGGGGCATCTTCTTCGATCAGGATTTCGGGCACATGCCCGGACTGTTTCCGGTTGCATCTGGCGGCATCCATGTCTGGCACATACCCTCGCTGGTGTCCATCTTCGGGGACGATTCGGTCTTCCAGTTCGGCGGGGGCACGCTCGGACACCCCTGGGGCAACGCCGCCGGGGCCACGGCCAACCGGGTGGCGCTCGAGGCCTGCGTGGAGGCCCGCAACGAGGGTCGGGAAGTGGAACGCGAGGGTACCGAGATCCTCACCGACGCGGCCAAGTCCAGTCCCGAGCTGGCGGCCGCCCTGGAGACATGGCGGAACATCCGCTTCGAGTTCGACTCCGTGGACAAGCTCGATGAGGTGGCCCGGTGACGAAAGCAAGGAGAGACTCCATGGAGAACGGCATCCGCGACTTCCCCTCACGCGTGGGAGAGCAGGCGTCAAAGCGGCTGGGGACGTTTTCGTACCTTCCTCCGCTCGACGCCGCAGAGGTGGGGCGGCAGACGGAGTACCTGGTGCGCCAGGGTCTGACTGCCATGATCGAGCACGTGGAGCCCGAACGGGCCACCGCCCGGTACTGGTACATGTGGAAGCTGCCGTTGTTCGGCGAGAGGGATCCCGAGGCCATCCGCTCCGAGGTCGAAGCCTGCGTGAAGGGAAATCCCGGACATCACGTGCGGATGATCGGCTTCGACCCCAAGCGCCAGACACAGCTGGTGGCATTCGTCGTCGAGCGGGGAGAGGCGATGTGAGGACGGTGAGGAGGGTGAGACCACAAAGCCCACGGTCAGAGCGAGATGTGGAATTGGTACGACCCAGTGGTGTGGTCTCTGAGGGGGCCTGAGCTCGAGACTGCGAACCGGGCGCCCGGAGATTTTCCTCCCCGGTGAATCCCGCTCCGATCGACCGGCGCCCGCCCGATTGAGAGATGCATCAAATCGATGGACACCTGGCCATTAGATGACCGGTGCGGCCAACAAGAAGTCGGTGATGTCGTCGAAGCTCTTGGGCGCCTGGAACAAGAAGCCATGGCCTCCCGGATAGACGTGCAGCTCGGCGTGGCCGATTGCCGATGCCATGGCCTCGCTGTTCGGAAGCGGGGCGATCCCGTCGTACCGCCCGCACCCGATGAAAGTCGGGCAGGTGATGGCAGGCAACCTGTCCCATGTGTCATGGCTGCTCCGGGCCTTCAACTGCTCCCGGATCCCCCGTTGGTCCGGTTCGCGGTTCGAGGTACGGGCCTCAACCGTCTCTACGTAGCGAAGATCGTTGGTGTGGGAGGCGAGCCAGTCCGGATCGAACCTCGTGTCCAGAAGGGTCCGGCGCCGGACCTGGCGGACGCCGGGATCAAGGGCATCCAGCTCCTCCAACGGGAAGGACGATCCGCCCCGCCCCCCGGCCGAGGTGCACAACAAGGCCAGGCGCTCGACGCGGTCTGGATAGGACACGGCCAGCTCGAGGGCCACCATCCCACCGAAGCTCATCCCGACTACCAGAGCCGACGGCCAGCCGGCGGCATCCATCACGGCGACAGCGTCGGCGGCACAGTCGGCCATGGTGTAGCTGTCGTTCACCCGACCGCTGCGACCGAGGCCTCGATAGTCGTAGGCCAGGACTTCGAATCGTTGGGCCAAGGCCCCGGTGATCAGCGCCGCATCCTCGAGGGTGACGCCGGACCCGTTGAAGTAGAGCAACCGGGGGCCTGATCCCGACAACTCGAAGTAGAGGTCAGGTCCGTCACACTGAGCGAACGGCATCTCGATCTCGCGTCTCCACTCCAGTCACCCGCCGAGTATGGCACGCGCAGGGTCAGAGCGGCTCGGAACGACCGGCACGGCGCTGCGAGGTGGACGAGCCTTGCGGCGTCCTCGCCGACCGGGTCCTGACGCGGAGTGTCGGGATTGGTCGCCGCCTCCACGATGGCTGCGGAGACTCCGGGCAGCCACCTCCGCTGGCGAAGCTCCCGCAGAGGTCTGTCATCCGTCCATGATCCGGGGCGTGCGGTTCCAAGTGGCTCTCAGGTCGACGGACAAGGGGCCAGTTGCGGCCGCATCCAGTAACCGTCCTGGTCCGAAGGTCAGCCGAGCCGTGGGCCGGGATCCCTCGGGATCCCGCTCCGGGCTGGTGCCAGGTGACACCGATAGCGCAGTGCTGCTTCCCCGGAGCCCTGTCGTCGTGGCCGTGGGAAACTCTGGAGCGTGCGTGGCAGGAATCGGGATAAGTCCGTGGCAGCATCGCCCGTCTTCGGGATCGAAGCGCCCCGGGTTGCACCCAGACGCCCGTCGGCCGCCGCTACGAGGGAAGGATCGGGCAAGTGCGAACGCTCTTGAGGGGTTCACTCTTCATGAGTCTCGTCGCCTGGATGGTCATTGCGTGTGGCGCCCCACCAGCGTCGGCCTCGACGGACGGAACCCAGCAGCTCAGGAACGTCGGTCGCTGGATCACCGACGCCCGCGGCCGCGTCGTGGTGATGCACGGTACCAACATGGTGAACAAGCGTTCACCGTACTACCCGGCCTCCGCCGGATTCGGGGCGAGCGATGCCGCCTTTCTGCAGAGCATCGGATTCACTGTGGTCAGGATCGGTGTGATCTGGAGCGAGGTCGAGCCGAAGCCTGGTGTCTATGACAACGCCTACTTGAACCAGATCGAGGCGACCGTGGGCATGCTCGGTAAGCACGGAATCGTGTCTATCCTCGACTTCCACCAGGATCAGATGAACGAAGAATTCGCCGGCGAGGGGTTCCCCACCTGGGCGGTTCAAGATGACGGGCTGCCGAACCCCAAGACGGCGTTCCCTGCCGGGTACACAAGCAATCCGGCGTTGCAGCGGGCCTACGACAGCTTCTGGTCCGATAGGACTGGCCCTGACGGAATTGGTCTCCAGGAGTACTACGCCGCCGCCTGGAAGCACGTGGCGCGGCGCTTCGCCGGCAACCGCTGGGTACTCGGTTATGAGCTCATCAACGAGCCCTTTCCCGGGTCCGATTACCTGCAGTGCTTCGCGGGAAACTGTCCGACGTCCGACGCCGAACTGACCAGCTTCGAAGCCAAGGTGTCCCACGCGATTCGCTCGGTGGACCCCCACACCCTGATCTTCTACGAGCCTTTCGTGCTGTTCAACTACGGGGTGGAAGACGGCGCCGGCTCGCTTCCGGTCCGAAATGCTGTGTTCGCCTGGCACAACTACTGCTTGAGCGCCGGCCCCTGCACGAGCAACACGACGGACTTTCAGAATGCCGAAGAACACATCAAATCCGATGGTGAAGCTGAGTTCATGACTGAGTTCGGTGCCGGTCCCATTAGCGACAATCAACTGGTCGTCTCGCTCGCCGACCAGAACATGGTCTCGTGGACCAACTGGTCCTACTGCACCTGCGGGGACCCGACCGGCAACCCCGATGAGGGAATCGTCAAGAACCCTGGGGAGCCAAAGGCGGGCTCAAACCTCGTCGTGCAGAATCTGGAGCCGATCGTGGAGCCGTATCCACATGTCGTCGCGGGCACGCCCCGCTCGTACGGATACACCCCCCAAACCAAAATCTTCGGCTTCAGCTACTCCACGACGAAGGCTTCAGGAGCGGGCATGTTCCCGGCCGGATCGATCACAGAGATCGAAACGCCACGGTTCGTGTATCCAAGCGGTTACGGAGTCCACGTCGACGGCGGAGCGATCGTTTCGACCGCGAACACCGGCATACTCGACATTGCATCCTGTCCAGGGGCCAGACACGTCACGGTTCTCGTCGCGCCGGGCAACGGGTCGTCAGATAGTTGCCGGTCGCACGACCAGGTCAGTAGTAGCGGATGACCTCCAGCGCACCGACCCGATCGAGGTCGATCGGTCGATGTGATGGCCCACAGCATCGGCTGGGATGCCTTACGCCGACGGTGTTCGCCGAAGGTGGGTTGGTCCCAACCAGCCACGGGTAGGTCGGCCGTCCTCGCAGGGCGCAGCCGTCCGTCCGCAAGCGTGTTCGCAGGCCGTGGGAAGGATGCCTGTCAAAATACCGTGCACTTGCCGATTGCCTCACCTACCGCCCGCTGTCGAAGTAGTCAGTGACAGCCTTTCAGTCATAGGGAAGCCGATAGCCATCGATAGTCGACAATCCTCCGAGAGAGAGCCTCGGGTGGAGGACCCCTCGGCTCGGATCGTGGACTCGTACAGCTTCCCGGGCTCACACTTCAGCGTGAACTCACGCGAGGCACGACTCCGACCTTGCATCGAGCATGGAGTGTTCGACTTGGGCTCTGCCTTGGGGATCCCCGACGAGGGCCGTGCCGTCATCGGTACCCGAACCGCTCAGGGGACGGGGCGTCCTCGCTGGTCGGTCAACGGTTCGTTTCACGGCGTCGCTGGCCGAGCGGGCTGAGAATGATCAATCCACCAAGGACCAGGCCGATGCCGACGACGAACAGTTCCTCCACGTCGGCTCCTGTAAACGGAAGCTGGGCCGGAGAGCCGAGGCTGGAAGCCGGGTCACGTCATCCTTCGGCTTGTTGACGACTCACTTGCGTCACAGAAGGGATTGATCAGAACAAGGGATTCGTCACCAGGCCCCGCGCCAAGTGCTCTGATCCCAGGCCGTGAGCGTCACGACTGTGGTCGGCCAACAAGGTGGCCGCGTGGATAGGCACAGCTTCGCCTTAGCCGACAACGGTCGGGCTCTCCCGGATCTCGCCACCCTGCCAGCGCCTTTTGTACTGCATGGCGAACGAGAAAGGCATCGTTCCTATGAGGCTGAGCATCATGGCGATCGGTACGAAGATACCGGTTATGGCGAAAATGGCAGCCAGTGGGTAGAAGATCAGGCTCGACGGGATCTGGAGGAAAAACAGCCCGGCGATCATCAGCTTTTGGCCGGTGGTCAGTTTTGAGCTGGGCGGACTGGGGTTGCGTGCCACGGACTCCCCTTCCATGAGAGCCGAATTTACCCCAGCGGTCCACCCGAACCTCCCGCGGGTCGGGTCGGTTCTTCCCGAGGGCATGGGCGAATGCAGCCTCGGGCTCATCGAGCCGCATTGGTCCCAAGCGGAGGGGGGATGAGCTGGGGGAGTGGTGCAATCTCGGCCGCCGACGGGCGAGGGCGCACACCCTCGACTCAGCCGAGCAACCTTTAGGCGAGCAATTCCTCCAACCGTGGACGGTCAGGACCGGGGGTGACATACGGCGGGTTCTCGGCTGCGACCTCGAGGACTCTGTCGAACACCCCGGGGCGCATGAGGACATCCATCGGCAAGGATTGGCAGCTCGCCACCTCCTGGTACCAGGCGAGAACCTGGGCGTCATAGTGGCTGGCCGAGAAGAAGGCTCGAGATCCCGCCACCATAGGGTCGTCGGGATCGTTGGGATCGGGAAGACCCAACCGGAATGCCTCGACCTCGGGGCCGCGCACCCTGTCGAACTGCACGGTGGCCTCGTGCCACGGCTCGGCATCGATCTGTGTTGCCCCCACCCACGCCACCGCCATCTCGGCAGGTTGGTCCAAGACCCCGCCGATCGCATCGGTCACCGCCACGGCGTGTTTCAGCCCTAGGCAGATGCCCCGACCGAGCGACGGGTTGGTGAAGCCCCATGCGTCTCCGATTGGCAGCAGCCCCGTGGCAAAGGGACGACCGTCGCCAGAGAACTCTCGGGTGGTGTTCGCAGTGCTGGCCATCGAACGCACGTCCCCGCACGGCTCACCGTCCGCCCAATGGGCATGCAGGGGCAATGATCGGACAACCCGGTCGAACACTTCGGGATCTCGCACCTTCCGCATCGCCTTGTCCTTGGGCGAGTGGTAGAGAGTGATACTCCAATAGTCGTCATCGCCGGGCATTGTCAGGACGGTCATCGAACCAACGGCGGAGAGGGCGTCGGTGAGGTATTCGGGTGGATTCGGGCCTCGGTAGTACCGGGTGTTGTAGACGAAGCCGACGTCCTCCGATCGCTCGGGTGGTCGATGGCCACCCTCCGCCTCCACGAGACCAGGGATTGCCGTCCTGCGACCGGAGACGTCCAAGACCAGGTCAACGAGCACCTCTTCGCCCGACTGGGTCTTGACCCCGATCACGTGCGGTACACCGCCGATGACCTGCGGCCCGGTCACGAGACCGGTGACCGGGCTGGCGTAACGGATCTCGACGCCGGGAAAGGACCGGGCGGCCGCAGCGAAACCGAACTCCAGTACGGGACGTCGACACGTCGTCAGCGTCTCGAAGGGCGAAAAGTCGACCTCCCCGGGGCCGCCGGGGATAGTGCGGGATAGGCGCTCGACGATGTTGTGACGGGGGACACCGGAGGCGACCATTTGTTCTGCGACCTCCGGCAGGCGTTCCTCGAGGAGCGCCCGTGCGGCCGGCTGCAGAAAGTGAACCTGACGGAACTGGGCCACGCTCCGTCTTTCCCAGTCGTCCCACGCCAGTGTCGCATCGCTCGGAGGAGGTGGATCTCGGTCCAGCACGACGACCTCGATGCCCTGCCACGCGAGCAGCATCGCCGCCGCCAGACCCGTAGGCCCTCCGCCAACCACAACCGCTTCCGCCATTACGGCCTCCCGCTACGTCTTGAATGAGAGTAGCTGAATGCGGATGCACCTGCGGAACGGATCACGTTGCTCACAGAGCCGTTTTGGATTCGAACTGAATCGTCCCTCGTTTCCTCGTGTGAGGGACTCGGCCGAACCTGGCCGGTTTGCAGTGGTCTGATTGGCGCCGCCGAAATGCCCCGGTCCGCCGGGAGGACCGGGCGCCCACAATTGGTTGAACTAAAGCAGGTGTCGGACCCGGGCCACCTCGCGGGCGGGACGGGGCCTGACGCACCGCTGCCGCCTTCTCGGCAGTCAGTCCCAGGTCGTCTCTTCTCGGGTGAACTCCACCAACAGGCGGTGCAGCCGGCAGTCTGGGTGCACAGGACCGCGGGCTCCCCGCACCGGTCACCCGGGCGTCGCACGCTGCTGGTCTCACACTCTCCAGTACCGGAACGACGCCCCCACTGTCGGAATCGTCACCCGAAGAACTCCTCTTCGAGCCCCGCGCACAGCACGTGGTAGACGGCCAGATGAAGTTCTTGAACGGGAGCTGCACCTCGGGCGGGAACCTTCACCCACACGTCGGCTAGGCCCCCAAGAGGCTCACCGGGTTCGCCCGTGAGCGCGAGCACTCCCACACCAGCTGCCCTCGCCGCAATGGCGCCGAGCACCACATTTCGGGATCGTCCCGACGTCGACAGTGCCCAGAACGTGTCGCCGGGTCGACCGTAGCCGTACACCTGCTGAGCGATCGCCATGTCCGCGGCGGTGTCGTTTGCCACCGCCGTGAGGAGGCTGGTCTGGCTGGTGAGGCTGAACGCTCGCAAGGCCTGTTCGAGCCGATCGGCCAGGTAGGTGGCGTCCTCGCTGAGGGCGGGGGGTGCGGCCGCGGTGAGTGCTCTGCGGGTGGCGTCCGCAACTGGTCGACGGCGCTCCATCCCCTTCATCAATTCTCCGACGATGTGGTCGGCATCGGATGCGCTCCCGCCATTTCCTCCGACGTAGACGGTCCCTCCTCCCTGAAATGTCCGGACGAGCAGCTCGAAGGCAGCGTCGAGTTGAGCCGTGACCGTCCCCAGCTCGGGGTGGCGCTCGACCAGAGCGCTGAGGCGGTCGGGCAGCGGGCTCACGGAATGCGGGGGGCCGCGCCCGGTGACGGTGCCGGCGGGTGGACGCCCAACTCGAGCTCGGGGATGTCGAGCTCCCGTACCGGTGTCCCCGGATCGTCGGAGACAAAGAGAGTGCGCACCTGTTGGGGACCCAGGTCTCCCACCCAAGATCGGTCGTGGGCAGGGAGCGTCACCTTCGCCCGGCCCTGTCTTCCCGAGATCTCCCACACCCGGAGCACGGTACCCGATCCCGTTTCCGCTCGTTTGACGACCGGCACCACCACACCATCGCCCTCCACCTCCAACGCGCTGGCCTCAGAACCGAGATGCCCGCGATGCCAGGTGTCGATGACCACCGGCAACTCCACCCGGTGCTCGTCAGCCATCCGGGCAACCTCGGCATCAGCCCACGTGCCCAGGTGGGGTGTGAGACGGAACCGCAGCCGGTGGAGGCCCTGATCGGTGACCGGATAGGCGACGGGATCGTCGTTCCCCCAGCCCCACCCGTGGTCGGCAACCCTGGGGCTCCTCAGTGCCGTGAGACGCAGTCGTCCACCCAGGGCGTCGTACCCCCCGGCCGCGTCCGAAGTGCACGCCAGCCCGCGGTGCCCGTCGGAGAGGTCGAACCAGTGCACCATGACCTCTTCGTGACCGGAACAGTGACGCTCGACGAACCCGTAGGGAGCACCCGCCGCGCTGGAGGGATCCGAGAATGTGGTCGGTACTACCACCTTCATCACCCGGCCCGACTCGTGCCACTCGGCGGTGATTCGCAGCTCGACGAACGGGCGACCCTGGTACAGGGACACCTCCTGTACCACCGTCGACTGCTCGAGTTTCCATGCGCTCCTGACCGTGGCCCGAACCGGGCCGTCCTCCACGACAGCGACACCCGTCAGGTCACCGGACCGCTCTTCGCCCTCGTAGCGAGCAGTGCCGTGGGACCACGTATCGCTCGTATCCCTGATCACGACGGGGAGTACTCCACCGTCTCCGATCACCTCCCACTCCTGCCCCCCCTCGCTCGTCACGACAAGCCCGGCGAGGGCGCCGGAGCGGGGGTCGATGACCACTCGAAGGAGACCGTTGGTCAGGGTGGCGCCACCAGAGACCTCGGCAGCGACGGCTGTCGCGGGATCGCCACCCACTGGTGCCTCGGGGTCGGGGTCGACCACGTGGAGCCAGTACCGGCGATAGCCGAATGCCGGCACCGAGAGCTGCATGATGCTGCGCGTCGGGCTGTGGGTCACTTCACCCGAGGGGATCTGTTGCACCGGCTCGCGCAGACCCGACGGTGACGTTGCGACGGACACCCGGTGAGGGATGGTGACGGTCGCCGTCACCGGCCAGGACAGAGGGTTGAAGGCGACCAAGGGCACGGGAAGCCCGGACCGCGAGGACTCCAGGCCCTCGGCGGTCTCGGCGCCCTCGACCCAGGTGTCGACCGCCTCGACGATGCTGTGGGCGGCCAACGTGGCCACCCGGTCGGCACGCGACTCGGCTGAAGCCAGCCACTGCTCGACGGCGATGGTGGCGGGATCACTGGTCGTCCCACCGAGGGCGTCGTGGAACTGGGCGAACAGGACACCGCGCCAGGCCTCGGCGAGTTCGTCCTGCACGTCGAGGGTCCGCCCGGTCAATGCGCGACAAAGCTCACCCATCTTCTCGGCCGCGACCAGGGCATCTTCGGCCCGGGCATTTCCCCGCTTGAGTGATGCCCGAGCCGAATAGCAGCCGACCGCATGCCACTGGAGTTCGCCGGTGACCGACGGGAGTTCCACATCTCCGCGAGCTACAGCCTCCCGGAGAGCCTCAAAGTACGCAGCGGGGCCGCTGAAGGTGACGGACCCGGAGCTGGTGATCGACAGCTCGCGGATGGTCCCGACGGCCAGACGGGTCGGCCCTCCGCCATGGTCGCCAACGCCGAAGAAGGCCATGAGCGGATAGCCGAGCCCACGGCTCAACTCGAGCAGTTCGGTGCTTCGAGTGCGGATGACCTCGTCCTCATGGCTTCCTTCGGTCGAGTACTCGTACGGGATGCGATAGGTGGGCAGACTCGTCCCGTCCACGCCCTCCCACGAGAAGGCCGGCGAGGCGATGTGCTTCTCGTGCTCCCCGGGCCGCATCATCACGTACCCACCGATGCCGCTTCCGGCCAGCAGCTGCGGCAGCGTGGCGGCATGGCCGAAGGAGTCGATGTTGTACCCGACGGTGGCGGTGACCCCGAGGTGTCCGGCCAGGTAGCGCTGGCCATAGAGGAATTGTCGGCACACCGACTCGCCACTGGGCAGGTTGCAGTCTGGCTCCACCCACTGGCCACCCGTCACGATCCAGCGCCGTTGGGCCACCAGTTCCCTGATTCGTCCGAACAGCTCGGGTGAGGCCTGCTCCACCCACTGGTAGTAGCTGGCTGAGCTCGCCGTGAACACGAGGGTCGGCTCCTCGTCGAGCCGGTCCACGGCCGATCGGAACGTCTGGAGGACTTCGTGCATTCCTTCTCTCCAGTCCCAGATCCACATGGGGTCGATGTGGGCGTTTCCCACCATGTGCAAACGAGCTGGTGGGTGGCGGTCGCGATTCATCTCACGGCTCTCCTGGTCGGCTCTCGGTCCCATCATGGTGGCCTGCCACGCGGCGATCCACTCGAAACTCAAGGTGGAAGCGGAACCGACTGCCCGACGGTCCGGAGAAGGCCCGAACGTCGTTCCCGTGCCGGTGCTGACGACTCAGCTGTGGGCTGCTCGGCCAGCGCTCCAGCCGAGAGAACGGGGACGGGGCAATCAGTTCCTTCCCTCCAACGAACCTTCGGGGCGGCGCCAGACCTCCGCGATCCTGTCCGACGTCATCATCCGCGACACGATCCCGGATGACCAATGCCACAGGGCGCTCTCAGGCCTGTCTCAGGATGATGTGAAAGCGTGGCGCAATGGAGCGGCAGCCGACGACGGGACTCGATTCCGGACGGGCTCCAGCGCTGGATGGCATGCGAGCACTGTTCGTCTTGGGTGTCGTCGCCTTTCACTTATGGGCCGACACCGAGCACTGGTCCTTCGATCTGGGCAGTGTCGGCGTGATCGGCTTCTTCGCTCTCTCGGGATACCTCATCACCGGATTGCTGATCAAGGAACACAGCACCACAGGACGCCTGCGCCTTTCGTACTTCTATGCGCGTCGCGCTCTCCGTCTCCTTCCAGCGTTGTGCTTCCTCCTCGGCATCTGGCTCCTCGTCGATCTCCTGTTTCAGAAGGGTCAGTTCCTCTCTACGGTGCCGAGCGCCCACACTCCGGGAAACGCGGTGTCATGGATCACCGGGCTCGAAGGCGTCGGTGCAGCGCTCTTCTACGTTACGAACTGGCTCAATGTGGAGCCCACTTGGCACCTGTGGTTTGGCTACAGCCCGATTAGTCACCTGTGGACGTTGGCGGTTGAAGAGCAGTTCTATGTTGTCTGGGCACCGGTGATGCTCTTTCTGCTTCGCCTACGCTGGTCCGTGGCCGTCCTCCTGGTGGCGATCGTCGCCGCTGTTGCCCTGGTCGAACCCGACTTCCTGTCGTCATCGGGCTTCAACCGTGTCTACTTTGGGACCGACACAAGATGCGCCGCACTCTTCTGCGGGGCGCTCTGCGCCTTCATCCGCCCGGCCGACGGGTGGCGATTCCTGAGTCGCTCCCCGTGGGCTCCGTGGCTTGGCGCCACCATCCTGGGAGCCCTGTGCTGGTCGGCCTACGCGTTGCGACAGGAGGGGGAGCGTGGACAGTGGAACACCGGTCTCGCCGTGTGCAGCCTGGCGTGTGCCCTCGGTGTCGTCTTCACTGTCGAACGCCCCCACGAGACCGCGGGGCGATGGCTCTCGTCAAGCGTGTTCGTAGCCATTGGCAAGCGTTCCTACGCCCTCTATCTCTGGTCCTACGTGCTCAACACGTGGTTCCGTGATACCGGCTTTTTCGAGTCATTCCTCGTCATCGGCCTCTCGTTCCTGGTTGCCGAGGTCTCCTACCGCTTCGTGGAACTCCCGGCAATGCGGTACAGGTACCTGTTCACCGCCCCCGCCTCGGAGCGTCCTGCCAGCGTGAACTCCAAAGAGAAGGTCTTGGTCACGAGGTCATGAAGCCACCGCGGCTCTCCTGTCAGGGCGACTAACCTCAAAGCCGCCCCGAGACCTGGCTCCCACCCGATCGGTCACCTCCACAAGTTGGACTCTCGTCCCGTCGGTCACCTCGTCGGCCTGGTCGTTTGACGAAATAGGAACGGAACGGTTGCGTTTCGCTCTCGGACGGTTTATGGTGAGGGGGACGGAACGGTTCCGTTCTTATCCGAGAGGTTTCCCGGCGTGGTCATCACCGAGACGGACACAATCGAGCGAGAGGGTCGACCCTCGGGGGCGCGGGCCGCAGCCCGGCGTCAGGCCATTCTCGATGCCGCTCTCGGCCTGTTGATGGAGGTCGGCTACGACCGGCTGAGTATGGATGCACTGGCCGAACGGGCCCATGCCGGCAAGGCCACCATCTACCGCCACTGGTCGGGAAAGGCCGAAGTCGTGGTCGAGGCCGTGCGGTGCCGCAAGTGCGACGACTTTGCGGCGCCGGTGGATACCGGTTCCCTGCGTGGTGACCTGCTGGCCTCGCTCAACCACAGCCGCGAGACCTTCAGCGAGGAGGACTCCGCCCTCCTCATCGGGATGGTCTCGGCCATGCACCACGACCAGGAACTGGCCGACCTGATGCGCCGGCAGCTCTTCGAGGCCAAGCAGGGCCTCTACGACGAGATCGTGTCCCGGGCCGTCCAGCGGGGCGAAGCCGTCTCCCTGGGCGCCTCGACGGTCGCCAACGAGGTCAGCTCGGCACTTTTCTTCAACCGTGTGGCAATGGGCGGCGAGGTGGACGAGGCCTTCGTCCTCCACTTGGTGGACGACGTCATCCTCCCTCTTCTCCGCTGCTGACCCACCGCACCCGCACCACCGACGAGTAGGGCCCCCGGCCGTCATCGTCGCGCGCCGTACTCATAGTCCCGTCGTACCGCTTGTTTCGCCGTTCCTCTGTTGCCATCCACACATCGACCCCTCCAGTCCCAAGGAGCCACCATGACCACCGTCACCGAAACAACCGGACCCCCGACACCGCTGAATCCGCGCGAGCAGGATCCCCGGCGGTGGGCGGCGCTGGCCGTCATCGCCATCGCCCAACTCATGGTGGTGCTCGACGCCTCGATCGTTACCATCGCCCTTCCCTCCGCCCAGCGATCACTTCACATCTCCACCGACAACCGGCAATGGATGGTGACGGCCTACACCTTGGCGTTCGGTGGCCTCTTGCTGCTCGGCGGGAGGATCGCCGACTATGTCGGCCGCAAGCGCATGTTCATCATCGGCCTGCTCGGGTTCGCCAGCGCTTCGGCGCTCGGCGGCGCGGCCATAAGCGCTCCGATGCTGTTCGGTGCCCGGGCCCTCCAGGGGGCCTTCGCCGCCATGTTGGCGCCGGCCGCACTTTCCCTCATCACCGTGACGTTCACCGAGGTGAAGGAGCGGGCCACCGCGTTCGGCGTCTACGGAGCCATCGCCGGGGGTGGCGCGGCCATCGGCCTGATCATGGGGGGTATCCTCACCGAGTACGCCTCGTGGCGCTGGTGTCTCTTGGTCAATGTCCCGATCGCCATCGTGACGGCCATCGTGGCGGTACCGATTGTGCGGGAGAGCAAGGCCCACGGCAACACCAGCTATGACATCCCCGGGGCCGTCACCGTCACCGCCGGACTCGTGTCCCTTGTCTACAGCTTCACCCAGGCCGCCCAGAACGGTTGGACGGCCACCAGCACCCTGTCGTACCTGGGGGTGGCCATCGTCCTGCTCGTCGCGTTCGTGCTTATCGAGCTTCGAGCGAAGAACCCCCTGCTACCCATGCGGGTCGTCCTCGACCGCACCCGGGGCGGTTCGTTCTTGAGCTCACTGATGGTGGGCTCGGGACTGATGGGAATGTTCCTCTTCCTCACCTACTACTTCCAGGGGAACCTCGGGTACTCGGCCCTGAAGACCGGTTTCGCGTTCCTGCCCTTCTCGGCCGGCATCATCCTGGCCGCCGGAGCATCGTCGAAGATCATCCCCCGCACGGGGCCCAGGCCGGTGATGGTGATCGGCTTCTCTGCGGCCGCGTTGGGCATGGTCTGGCTGACTCAGATCGGGGCGCACACCAGTTTCGGCGCCCATGTGCTGCCGGCGGAGATCCTCATCAGCGTCGGCATGGGCCTGGCCTTCGTCCCGATGAGCAGCACGGCCCTGTTCGGGGTTCCGACCCATGACGCCGGCGTGGCCAGTGCCACGCTCAATGCCAGTCAACAAATAGGCGGCTCGCTCGGCACTGCCCTACTCAACACCGTCTTTGCCTCGACGACGGCCGCCTACCTGGCCACTCGGGTCGCGACCCCGGCGGTGCGTGAAGCGGCACAGATCCGCGGCTATACCGTCGGCTTCGCCATCGGGGCGGTATTCCTGATCATCGCTGCTCTGTCCGCCGGTTTCTTGGTCAGAGTCAACCGCGAGGACATGGCCGAGATGGACGCCCTGGCACTGGTCCCGGCCTGAGTCCAGCAGCAAGCGAGGCGGAGGTTGGCAAACCCAGCATCTCCTCTGTCGGACCGGCCGCCGTTCCTGCGCTCCGTCCACGTCTCCAGAACTGCCCCGACAACGTCGTTGGGGCAGTTCTGGGTGGTGCTGCCCTCGGAGCGACAGCGGCCGCGGGAGTTCGAGCCCGGTACGGCTGTCCCGGGCGAGCGCATTACGTCTCCTGGTGTAGCCCGAGACGACCTATGCCTCGTCGTGGTCGCGTTGCGGGGGTGTCGAACGGACGCCCTGTTCACGGCTGAGTCCGGTTGTGGCCCGTTTCACCCCGTCGGTACTCGTCTGCTGCACGGAGTGCAACCAAAGGGAGTCGTATGCACGCACAGTCTCAGCGGACCCGCGCGAACCGAGGTCGCGAGACCGCGGCGGATCAGGACGTCGTGCCCGGAACAGCCCTCAGCGGAACACGACATCCAGTCTGCGAGGTCCCCGGACTTGGCCTCCGGCCCAGAGCACATCGGCACTTTCGTCAAGGTGGAAGATGGGAACACGCTGCAGCCACTCCTCAAGGGCGACACGGAGCTCCATCCTCGCCAGGTTGGACCCGGCGCACCGATGGATGCCTGAGCCGAATGCCACGTGCCGATTCTCTTGACGATCGAGAAGGATCTCGTCGGCGCGATCAAAGATGGACGGATCACGATTGGCCGCCGGGAAATTCAGGAGCACCTTGTCACCCTGCCTCATGGGGCAGCCGTTGAACTCGACGTCCTGGGTGACGGCCCGAGCCATCGTCACCGGCGAATAGGCGCGAAGGAGCTCCTCCACGCCCGTGTCCATCAGGTCCGGATCCGACACGAGGCGCTCGCGGTCGTCCGGGTGCGTTGCCAGGTGCCAGAGAGACGACCCGATAGCGCTCCAGGTGGTGTCGATGCCGGCGATCATCGTGAGGATTGCCATGCCCAGGATCACCATGTCATCGACCGGGCCATCCTCCACCTCGGCGTGGAGCAGATAGGTCAGAAGGTCGTCCCCGTCGTTTTCCCGACGCTCGTTGATCCGGTCCCACAGGTAGTAGCCGATGCCGAACATGCCCCGCTCGACGCGTTCAGCGTCGTCGGCGAATTCGAGCACGTCACGAACCCAGCCGGTGAAGGTGTCGGCGAGCTCCTCGGGGATGCCGAGGATCGCGCCGATCACGCGCACCGGTATCTGCTGGGCGTAGTCCGCCGCGGCGTCGGCCCTCCCGGTCACCAGGTGCGCGTCGAGCAGGGATCCGCATAGCGCCCTGGTCATCGGCTCGTAGGTCGTCACCCTCGTGTGGGAGAACCAGGGAAGAAGGAGCCGACGGGTCCACGTGTGCAGCGGTGGATCGGAGGTGATCGGTGGCAGGCCGTAGGTCAGGATCGGGCTTTCTTCCTCCTCCCTGGAATCGATGACGCTGGTGTTCGACGAACTGAAGTGGTCGACGTCTCGGGCCAGCGCGGTGACGTCGGCGTAGGTCGTCGGGAGCCAGGCACGCCCCCGTCGATCGGTACGAGCAATCGGGCACACGCGTCGCAGCTCGTCCCATCGAGGGAACGGGTCGCGCACGTAGGCTTCGTCGAGAACGTCGAAGTCCGAAGTCCAGTCGCTTACCGGCTCGGTCCTCGCCATGTGCTGCCTCCTATCTCCGGGCAAATGTTGTGTACACGGGTCATCTCCACTGACGCATCGCCCGCCCGGCCGACACTCTGCCGGCCCTGCGTCGGGTTACCGACTTCGGCCCCTGGACTCTTCGAGCCCACGCTCGTCGTCATGCGCCAGCTGCTGTCGGCGACTAGAGCCTCATTGTCCCACCAAGCGCTACACACATCGATCGGAATCCCGCACTGGTGTCGTCTTGCCATCTCCTTCACGCTCAACCGTAGGCGACGAGTCTGAAACGCGCCTTTCTGATGAGGAGGGTCCGCGGCAGGCCAGGACTCTTTCGGGCCTCAGATTCCGATGCTCGGATAGTCCTCACCGTTACCGGCTCGGGGGCTCGATCACGGAACGTGCGCCTGCCGAGCACTGACACCACCGATCGGGCCGCTGCCGCCCGTCAGACGTTCGGATCTGGCTCGAAGAACTCCTGGACAAGAGCGTGGAGCCCGATGCCGTAAATCGTCCACGTCTGATCTTCTCCACGTGGTCCCGTGGGACGGATGATTCCCAACATCTTGGTGTCAACCCGGTCCCGGAGCGAGCACCCCTCGGCCAGAGCGCCGGCTGCATTCAAGAACTGGGGGACTGTCAGGGGCTCCTTGGGCCGGTAGCCGAGGATTGCCATCAGCCCGCCGAACGCAGCGTGCCCTTGCTCATTGATCGTCTCATAGCTTCGCATGAGGGTTTCCAGGACCCGATGATGCCGGTCGGGCAGATCGCTCGACGCCGCCATGACCCAGAGGTTCATCCACACCGACCAGCTCGCTGAGCGTCGGAGCGCATCGCCGAGGGCTTCGCCGACGATCCGGCACACCTCGGACAATGTCGCTGCACGCGTGGCTGCGGTCGACAGATCGGATTCGGCCAGTACCGCCGCCACCAGCTCTGCGACCTCGGAGACGTTGGAGCGGTTGGTGTCCGATGCCAGCTCGACAAGTACGTCCGTCTGGTAGTCGGCCTGGTTCTCCCAGACGCGTCCGATCACCGATGCGTTGGACAGCCTGATGCCTGTCTCTGCCTCGACCCGGTCGAAGGCCCGCTTGAAGTTGAGGGCATCGGCCACGGTGCCGAGACCTTCCTCGAGGAGGATCGACCGCCCCGCGGCCAACAACATTGCTCGAAGATCCTCACGGCTCTGCCGTGGCCGCCGATCAGCGCTCATCAGACCTCCCCAGTGCCGACCGTCGGCGTAGCACCGACTGACATGGGCTCCTGCGGCAGCTCGATCCCGCCGATGCGATCGCCACGAGAGCTCAGCCCCGACTCTACCGAATGCAACTCCCAGTAACAAGCACTTCGATCCGAGAGGATCGCGATTCGAGCAGGTACTAGTAGGTCGTCCGAGACGGATCTCCGATGACCGGGCGATGCGACCGAGAAGCGCGTGGACCTCGGGGCCAGTCAGGGGTGAATGGCCATCTTCCGGTTGCAAATCCCCGGGTGTAGGGTTCGCCCATGATCATCTGGTCCTACAAGTTGGAGCGGTTCGACCTGATGGCGAAGGACGGATTCGCCTCCGTGGAGACGGGCCTCAATCAGCTGGGGGACCAAGGCTGGGAGTTCGCCGGCGTGCAGACCATTGGGGAGCATCCGTTCGCCGTGTTCAAGCGGCCGGTCGACGTGGGAGAGGCCGCCGAGTAGTCCCGGCTCGGGCGCGCCGGATGGCCAGCCCCGATTTGCAGCTCAGCAGCCTCCAGCTAAACGAACCGCACTCATAACCGAGGGGGATCGGCGTGCCCAGCATCGAGGAGAACCTCCACAAGTGGAACGAGGCCTATGGCTGGCAAGCCGGTGGCGAACCATGGTCGACCCCCTGGGGAGGCTCAAGCGCCCAGTGGTACGGCTGCGTCTATCCGCGCATCCACCAATTCCTTCCCGCTCCCACCATCCTCGAGATCGCGCCAGGCTTCGGGCGATGGACCGAGTTCCTGCTTTCTCATTGTGCCGCGCTCATCGGTGTTGACGTAGCACCTAAGTGCATCGAGGCATGCACTCAACGGTTCGCCGATCATCCTGAAGCCAGCTTCTTCACCAACGACGGGAATTACCTACCGATGGTGGAAGACTCGTCAGTGGACTTCGCCTTCAGTTTCGATTCGCTGGTCCACGTGGAAATCGAAACCCTGGCCTCTTATCTCGCCGAGCTGGCGCGAGTGCTGAAGCCGGACGCCGTTGCTTTTCTGCACCATTCGAACTACGGCGCCTACCAGCGCTCTGCCCACGCGGTGGCACCGCTCCAGGGAGCCTTCGAGCGACTCCCGTCATCGGCGCAAGTCGGGCTCCTCCGCTTAGGAGCGTACCGAGGCACCCATTGGCGGGCCTCCAGTGTGACCGCCGACGGCGTCGTCGCCCTGAGCAACGAGGCCGGTCTGCACTGTGTGGGCCAGGAGCTCGTCAACTGGGAGGGCGGGGTACTTCTGCTCGATGCCATGTCGATCGTGACCCATCGCGGTTCTCGTTGGGACCGTCCGTACCGAGTCACAAAGAACTGGCTTTTCCGAACCGAGGCACGTGCCATCCGGCGGTGGGCCTCGGTATACGACGCCTCACCGATACCCTCGGTCTGATTCCTGTGGAGTCAGCCGGTTCCTCGCACCGCTCAATCAGAACGACGGCGATGGCGTCGGAGACCGACCAACCCGCGGTTGCGCGTGCCGTTCACCACGAGCACCCTGCGGCGCAACGTTGCCATAACTGTTGAAACGGCCCCGAGAACGCCATGAGTGGTTCGATTGCGGACAGGCCCGACCGACGGTTTCAAGAAGTCGCAGCTGCAGAAATGTCTGTTAGGTCGCAGCTAGCTGAGCCTCGAGCGCCTCGCGTCCAGTGATCGCAGAGAGTCTGTTGTCGGTCCACCCAGCGGGAACAGCGCGCAGCGCGGCAGTTCGGAGTGGTGCGAGAATTCGATGGTGTTCGGCCATGACCAAACCCAGTTGGCGCGCTTCCCTGACGACCCGTCGAATCCTGCCGAGCCGACGCCTTTGAAACTCACTCAGGGCGAGATCGATGTTGTCGCCTCCCACGGAGATGCATTCGGCGAGCACGACGGCATCCTCTATTGCCTGGCATCCACCCTGACCAAGATCCGGAGTCATCGGGTGCGCGGCGTCACCGATCAATGCAACTCTGCCACTTGTGATCCATTTGGGTGCGGGCCGGAAGTACACGGGAGTGGGCAGGAACGCCTCCTCTGGCGTCCGGTCCAGCAGGGTGGGAATCGGTTCGTGCCAATGACGGAAAAGACCTAGAAGGAAGCTGCGGTGATCTCTGATCTCCCCCCATTGGCCTTCCTTCAGTCTCACCAGTGGACTCCAGTAGACATCACCTCCCGGGAGCGGAGCCGCCATGAATTGCAGGCCATTGCCTACGCTGAGCCAGGCATTGTCAACAAGTCCGGGAGTCCTGACGACTCCACGCCACGCACACAAGCCGGAGTACCTCGGCGGATCCTCGTGAGGGGCGATGGATTGGCGAACCGTAGATCGGATCCCGTCCGCCGCGATGATGAGGTCTGCCTCCACCGATCCTCCGTCCTGGAATCGGAGAACGGGCGCCCGCGCGTTTGCTACCACTCCGGTGCATCGGATGCCGAGGATAGTGGGGATATCCTTCATCGTCGCGACCAGAACCCGTTGGAGTTCTGATCGCAGGATCATGAGATTGGTGTTTTGGATCCTGCGAAGTACGGCACCGCCTGAGGAGCGAATGGCACCCTCGTCCTCCCACCGACCACTCGCCATCATTCGGTCCTCCAGACCGAGTCGGCCCAAAGCGGCGAGGGCATTGGGCCACAGGGAGAGTCCTGCACCCACTTCGCTGAACGACGTCCTCTGTTCGTAGAGCAGAATCTCGTGACCCCGCTGACCAAGCGCTATTGCTGCGGTGAGGCCGCCCACTCCTCCGCCTACGATGGCAACGTTCAGGCCCACGTCAGGAGTTTGTCGCTTGGCAGTGGGAGCGTGAACCGTCGGACTAATGAGACACGCCCGCAAGGCCGCCGGGCGGTCAGTTGCCATCGTCACGCGGCTCCGGCGCGTTGATTGACCTCGCAGACGGAGCCGGAGCAGGGGGAAGTCAGAACGAGTGGGCGCGTTGCCTGATGGTGCGGCACGCTATTGGCCAAATTGGCCTGCGGCTCCAAGGAGTGGTGGGCTTGAAAAGGACTCTCCCGATTCTTTGGAAAGTGCGGTCAGATCGTCCAACCACAAGGCAGCGTACGTGTCGGCCACGCTCGGTATCGTTGGTTTGTCGCTGGTCGTGGTCGCGTGAGGTTCGGCGTTGTCGACGACCTTCGGCGGTGGGACGGAAGCCGAAGCATTGTCAATCGGATCTGGATCCCGGACCGGTTGGGCCTGTATTCCGACCCGTGCCATGTTGACCGGCTCGCCAGTCAGACCGGGTGCCGGGATCTGCTTGGGAACCTGCCGCTCGCTGTTGGAGATGCCACCGAACTGGCCGATCCAGGTCTCAGGGATGGTTTGGTTCCCGTACTTCGTTTCGACTCCAACGATGATCTTTGAGTAACTGCTGTTCCAGTAGAACTCCGGCACCACGCCGTTGGGGAAGTTCGTCAGCCGCCTGATCGCCTTGGTGCGCACGTCGATTACGTACAGATCGGAGTTGAAGTCCGGACCGATGAAGTCGGACAGGAATTGGAGTGTCTGCGTCGACCCTGTGTTCGGAGCGTCGAACCCGGTTCGCATCGCAGCAGAGACGATCAAGTCGTACCAGGAATTCTGGGGCTTGCTGCGGTTCGACATCATGATGACTGTCCTCATGTCTGGAGTGAAGATGGCCTGCTCGTTGTAGGCCGGGGTGTCGTCGCTGATCTGGGTCACCAGTGGATGCGAAGGCGAGGCACCTGGGCCATACAGACGCATGAAGTAGAGCTGCAGATGACCCCATCCTGGATTGGTCGTCTGGAACGGTGATCTGAGCCCGCCAGCAGCCGAGAAGAGAAAGCCACTGCCGTCGGGGGCCCAAGGTTGGGTCTCGTAGACGCCGTAAGGCTTGCCCACGACCTGTACGTTCCTTAAGGAGGGCACCCCGTGCTTGACGATGAAGGTACCGATCAACATCTCCCAGGTCTGCCCACCCTGGGAGAGCGGATAGGCCTCGGTGTGCGTCCAGACGATCTGCCTCCCGTTTGGGGACCAGTAGGCGTGGAAGTTGTCATAGGGAACCCCACTCGAGGACGTGTACTGCAGACCCCCGTTGGGATCGGAGTTCGTCGTCAGCCTGTAGGGACGGGTTCCGTTCTCGCGCATGACATAGAGGTCTCCGCCATAACCGCCAAAACCCGGACTTCCGGTATGAATCGGCTGCTCGCCATAGGAGTCGAACAGGATCCACTGGGCCTGTGGCTGCTCCTGAGGGAATGCGTTTGGACCCTGCACGGTCCTGCAGGTCAGGCACCGTTGGTCGCTTCCATCAAGGTTGGAGCGATAGATCTGGCTTACCCCGGCACTGTCGAGTTGGCCGGAGAGCACCTTGCCGCCGCGGCTCCAGGAAGCAGCCTGACCAAATGCGTAACCGTTGTGTGTGATCGTGAAGGTTGCGCCGAAGTAGGGACCGATCAGCGAATTGACAGCACCGGCCTGGCCCCCGATCATGGCCGACGAAATGCAGAGCGCGATGGCGAACAGTGTGGCCCGGCGAACCCTCGGTCTCGAGCGGCGTTTCACGTATGTTCGTCCCACCGTCGCTGGACGATTGGGGAGTCTGGATGAAGACGGTTGTCGTCCGTAGTCTGGATCCATCTAGCCCTCGAGCCTAATCAGATCGTGAACTTCTGCCACGAGCATCGTGGCGGCACGACCCCCCCATCTGCTGACGTAGATTGAGGTACCGGCGCTTGCTCTGAGATTGCGGCCGGTCCTCTGCCCCTGTGCGATTCTGGCCCGGGGAGCCAAGTTACGGGGGCGGTCAGCACGACAGCGTCAAACGGTGGCGAGTGGGAGTTCTTGCTCAACGAAGCAGTGTGCGTGTCGGTGAGTCGTCGGGCCACACCCGGATCGTCTGCCTCAGGCGGGCACGCTTCGTACCATCCATTGATCTGAAGGTGGGAGGAAGAGGCGCAGCTTGGGACGGCGCGTGGCTCACGCAATCAGACTTAAGGCGATGCGCTGGAGACGCTGGCTTCTGCCCGCCACACTTTGCAAGGCGACGACAGCTCTTCCGGCGTCGGGTATCACGGCCAGAAACGACGAGTACCCTCCAGTCCCTCCGTTGTGCCATGTCGTGGTGGGGATCCGGTCCGGGGGTCCGTCAATGATCCAGGACAACCCGGTCTGTCGATTCGGCCGATCGGTCCGGGCGCCGTCAATCGCGTGGATTGCTGCCAACCCGGGGGCAGTCCCACCAAGGAGACCTGAAGCCAATCGAGCCATGTCTTCGATCGTGCTGAACAGTCCACCCGCGGGTGCGTAACCTCGAAGCGCCCAGGGTTCACGGGGCAAGCCGATCGACGACCGACCCCAGGGCGCACCATGTCCCTTCGACGAGACACCCGTCGCCTCCATCCCCAGGGGCAGCAGGATTCGCTCTGCCAGTAGTGCCGCATAGTCCACGGAGAGAGCGGTGGCCAAGAGCTCTCCGACGACAGCCCCTCCAAGGTTGGAGTACCTCCGTTGGCCGCGGCCCTGGAGCGGTTGGCGGGCGGCGAGCTCAATCACGCACGTCGGGCTGCCGCGATAGGGGTTTCGTCCCAGCAGGGCATAAGGCAATGCGCGAAGCGTGCCGGTTCCACCGGCTGGCATCCTAGGAAGCCCTGAGCAATGGGTCGCAAGTTCAGAGAGGGTGACCGATGCCAACTCAGTCCCTTCAATCGTTGGTGCAAGCATCCTGACGGGTGAGTCCAGGAAGAAACGGCCCTCTTGCACGATGTCAGCAAGGAGCATTCCCGTAAGGCCCTTGGTGATTGAGCCAATCTCGAAACGAGTGTCCGGCGAGGAGCGAACGAGGGCGAATCGGACACGAGGCTCAGAGTTGAGGTCGACAACCGCCAGGGCCAGTCGGCCGGCGACGACGCCGGCGACATCGTGCAGTCTTGCAAGAAGTGCGGGATCACTCTCAGCCGGAGAGGCTTCAGCCATAAGGGAGGACTCTAGCTATCAGAGTCTATTGTGGGACTGAGCGGCTAGCAGCGTCTGTTCCTGGGACTCCAACGTCATCTCTCGTCAGTGACGATGTCTGCAATTGGCCGCAGATCCTTACGACATAGATAGATGGCATATCCGGGCAAGGATCGTGACGCTGGGTCGTACCTTCGAGGCCACCCGTCCTGACCGCATCCTATTGAGGGGCCCGCCTGGGTCGCTCCTCTCCGTTGACTTCGATCGTCAGCCGTCCCTCACCGTGGGGTCCGTCCAGAGTGACCCCCGTACGATTGGGGCTCGTGGGCTATGACGAGGAACTAGCCGGGCGACTTCGCGACTTGCTGGGCGGTGAGCCTCGGCTCACCGAGAAAGTGATGTTCGGTGGACTTGCCTTTTTGATCAACGGGAACATGGCCATCTCTGCGAGCGGCCAAGGTGGTGTTCTCGTCCGCGTCGACCCCACCGATTCTGACGAGCTTGTCGACGGTTCGGCTGCCGAGGTAGCGGTGATGCGTGGCCGCCCGATTGAGGGTTGGTTGCGCGTTGCGCCCGAGCATCTCGTCACAGAACAACAACTCGGCAAGTGGGTGGGTTTGGGTGCGGCCTCACGCGCTCGCTTCCTGCCAAGAGATAGACGTCACGGCTTCACCGGCCACCTCAGGCGGAACGGATGGCGCCGGCGATGGTGGCGCCCTTGATGACATGACCGGTACGTCCGGGAGGGTCTCGGAACCGGTGCCGATCGCGGTGGTTACTGGTGATGCGCCCTCTGCCGGCACGTTTGGCCGACGACGCCCTCTATGACAGCGTAGCGACGAAGGAGTCCCGTGACGCCTCCCACCAGCGCATCCTTCGCTCGTACCTTTCCATGCCACCCATCTCTTCGAGCAAACGTCTGAAGTTCGCATCACCAGCATCGACTCGACGCTGCACGAATGCGCCACCACCTCGCATCGATCGGTCGAGGTGCTGGAGCAACTCCTGACGGCCACCCGCGTCGAGGCCGTACGTGTCGGCCACCAGCAAGAGGCGAACCCGACGATCGACCTCCTCGAATCCAAGGCGACTGGCACTCAGTTCGTCGTCGACTGGCACACACATCCGTGCGAACGCGGCGAGGTCGAAAATTGGTCGACCGGGAGCGGCGAAGTCGAAATCGAGGAGACCGACGGCTCGTCGGTCCCGGAAGACGACATTCTCAAGGCAGACGTCGTTGTGGCAGATCATTGATCCACCTGCTGGATCTGCTAGCTCGCCGCTCCAGGTGCCGAATCGGACAGGGACTTTGGAGGAGGCGTCGTGGAACGAGCGCAACAACACGACAATCGATGCCAGGGTGTCATCGGCCTGGGCCCAGGCCGGAAACGGTGGAAGGGGAACATCGCCTTCTATGAAGATGAGCCGCTCACGACCGTCGGCCAGTACGTCGACCGGAAGGGGTGCGCCCTCAAACCCTGTCGAGCGGATCTTCCTCAAGAATTCGTGCACCGACGTCGAGTGGGTATTCGAGGGTCGCAGGACGAACTCGCCACGCCGCACGACACCTCCGGCATTGGCCACACCTCCCTGCAGGATCTCATCCACAGCGGGAGTCTCTCAGGGGCGGCCGCGACATGCCGGAACGATGAGGCTGGTAGTGCTCAGTCGGCCGGGGTCCGGACCCCCTGAGGTGGTCCCTCCTGCGGCCCGAGAACAGGTTCGAAGACGTCCACGTAGCGATCAAAGCGCGGCTTCCAGGCTTCACTCTCGGTGCCCAGCTGCAGACGATCAAGGCAACCGTCCCAACCTGCGGCATTGCGGGCCGCATGGTTTGCGTTCAGTTCCTCGGTGAGAACGAGCACAGTTCCTCCGTCGGTCGCTTTGGTGAGGGTGATCCCGATGGTGTCTTTGTCCCAGGTGAAGCTGACCCTGTGGGGCGGATCCCACTCCAACACCGTGCCCGGAAGAGGTTCAATGTCGTGCTCGTCGAAGTGGTGGGTCAGCGTCGCACCTACTTTCCACTCGTCGATCTCGATGCGGGTTGGGAACCAGGCTCGCATCTCGTCCGGGTCGGTCACCGCCCGCCACACTCTGTCGATCGATCCGGGCAGATGGCGCTCGAATCGCAGTACGGGCCGGAGGCCCGCCGAGAGCAACGTCGCTTCCTTCATCGTTTCCTCCACTAAGCCGGTGGTTCCCTCACTGTGGCTTCCAGCCTGTCCAGGCTGTCTCGCCACATCTGGCGATAGGGCTCGAGCCAATGGTCGATTTCGCTGAGCTGGTCAGGACACACCCTGTAGAGGCGACGTTGGCCGTCCGGTCGGGCGGCGACAAGTCCTGCCTCACGAAGGATACGTAGGTGTTTAGAAACGGCGGGCTGGCTCATTGCCAAGCGGTCGACGAGCACGTGGACCGGCTGCTCGCCGTCGCGCAGTGCGTCGAGGATCTCACGCCGGTTGGGCTCTGCGATCACCCCGATGGTGCCGTCGATGCTCATGGCAAGATCATGCTCCTGTTAGCATATATCTGTCAAGGCATATACAGGAATAGCCCTACGCGGGTGGATGGGTCCATACGGCGCTCGGGGATCCTCGGGGGCGAAAAGGATGGTGGCGGGAGGGTGGCATCTGTGAGCTCGCACGCCGACCCGATCAAAACGGCAAACAATGATCATCGGGCCATCCAGAGCGATTGGGCCGGTGAGCCGGATGACCACCAGCGTTGTCTTGGCGGTAGAGGTCGACACCTCCCTGGTTGGCGGACACGCCGGCTGTTCGGCAACCAGATGGGGTTGCGATGGTCGGGTCGGTACGCAGCAACGATCGGGGAGTGCCGGGCCAGGGGTTAACGGCTCTCCTCTACGTCGGCAGCGATTCGCGCCAGCCCGGACACTGACCGGAGTGCGCGGACGGCAACGGTCGCATAGCGGTCGCGTCCGGGCGGTGGCGCTTTGCTGGTCAGGCGGAGAGTTGCTGGTGATCAGCCTTCTCTGTGACTTCGATTCGGCGAGGCTTCGCGTGCTCCGCAACCGGGATGGCCAGCGTCAGGACTCCCGCCTCGTACTCGGCCCGGATGTGCTCGGTGTCCAGATTGGTGCCCAAGAACACCTGCCTGGTGAATGTCCCATACGGCCGTTCGGTGATCACTGACTCGACGTTCTCCGACGTCGGTGGGGCCGGCCGCTCGGCCTTGATCGTGAGGACGTTCTCCTCGACCGTCAGCTCGACACTGTCGGCGCTGACGCCTGGTATGTCGAGGCGGATCAGAAAGGAGTCGTCTTTTCTGTAGGCGTCCATCGGCATAGCCAACGATCGGGTACCGTTACCGCCCTGTCCGCCCCAGAGCTGCTGGAACAGGCGGTCAACGTCCCTGAACGGATCACTGCGCACAAGAGCCATGATCATCACCTCCTACGAGCAAGACTTTGTGAGCTCTCGCGCCGCCAATTGGCGGTGACGGAACAATTTTTAGCACTCTCAAGCCGCGAGTGCCAGCCATTTTTTCGATTCGTCCCGTGACATCGCCGAGCAGCCAAGACTCGTCGGGAGCAAGTTCCCCCGGCCTGTGCGCACGACTTCTGGGCCTACATGGGACCGTGATGTCGATTGCGACCTGGTCCGCCCCGGGAGGTATGGACGGCCGAGTAGGTGCCCTGCGGCATCACGGGAGAGCCGTCGGTCGACGCTGACCGGAGTCCAGCCGCACCCTCGGTCAGTGGCCGGCCAAGCCCAGAGAGCCGTCGACGATCAGGTATAGACCGACCAGAAACGTGACGGCGGCGAAAAGTGCCGGGCCAGCCTGGACCAGTCGATCACGGAGTGCCTGGAGATGTGCCTCCGCCTGACCAGGACGGCGGGCGAAGTAGAGGTAGATCCCCGCCACGGTGGCCGTCGAGACCACGGTGAACACGGCGAAGGCGATCAGCGCGACCAGAAAGGCCGTATGGTCGCGGACGATCACTACCGCAGCTGCGGCGGTCAGGGTCCACGGCTGCTCGAGGACACCGAGCATGACGGCGGTTGCCGGATTGAGGCGATCGATGTGAGCGGTGAGGCTCCGCGAGATTCCTGAAGGCTCATGGGGGGTGTGACGCTCGCCCCATTTGCGGATGCCCACGTAGCCGAGACCCATGCCGAACAGGATCTCGATGACACTGACGACGACGCGCCCCCCACCCGTGCGAACCGTATGACCGCCCCCGATCAAGTAGCTGGCTCCGAACACCACCACAAGCGAGATGCTCCAGCCGACGAGAAACGCGGCGGCGTTCGCCCGGGCTCGGTTGGTGGCGAGCAGCGTGATGAAGACCACGAGGGTGCTGGGGGAGACGCTGGCGAGGAGGCCGAGCGCCAGGATCGCCAGAAGGAGGCTCACACAACCACGCCGATCATCGAGGTCCCTTCGTGGAGCTACCGACCTCCCGTGCGGTGACCACCGGCGCGGATGAGGCTCCGAGACCTGGCACCCCGGAGAGCCCATGGTACCGGCCTCCATTCGGTGACCTGGCCCGCCGTTCGTGAGTGAACTCCCGGTGAACGGCCCTCGCTCCGGTCGGGCCGCTCCAGACACCGGGTGGAGCGCCCCCCCTGTCCCGGCACATCGTCGGATTAATCGACCCTGGACAGGTGCCCAGTGTTCGGCCCGGCGAGCCCACGAACAACAGCGAGGCGAATCGGGGGGTGGTCAGACGTCAGCAGCCCGAAGGATGCAAGCCGCGCTCTGCCCATGGCTCTACCCACACCAGCACACGGCCAACTGCCAGAGCATGGACGAAGCGACCTGGCTCCAGATCACCGACGTTCCCCAGAATTCGGATACCCGACCCTTCGCCAACGAGATAACCGGACCGACATGGGGCTACCACTTCGAGGACATCAATCTGGCGCTCGAGAACCTGGTCAGCGATGTCCGCGCTGCGGAGGCCACCTACAAGGCCCGGTCCTGACCGGACCGACGTTCTCCGCTATGACGGAGGCTTCTGACAGAGCAGGCAAAGGATGTAGCACTCGCTGGCCGACCCGTACATACCGACGTTGGCGGCGGCCTCGGCTGGATCGAAATGACCGTTGGCCACGGAATGACCGCAGTAGTTGAGTCCGTAGGTGACCTTTACGTCGAGATGGGAGCCAGCCAGCTCGACCAGCTCGTGCAGGGAGTACTCGAACTTGTGGTCCGGATCGATGAACTCGCGCTGCTGCAGCCTGGTGACCTCGCTGTTCGGCGTGTCTATCGCCAACCACCCGCCGGGATGAAGGATGCGAGCGACCTCCTTCATGACCGACTGCGCGTCTTCGACGGTCACGTGTTCAATCGACTGGCCCGAATAGACCAAATCAACTGAACCATCGGAGATTCCGCTGAGGTTGGTCATGGAGTGATAGCGGTAGGTGACCAGTCCCTGTGGGGTCAGGACGCGATCCGGGAGGACCGAGTTCCGGTACAGGGGATGGCGATCCTCGGGAGGCAGGTCGATGATCGTCAGCTCTTCAAATTGATAGGGATAGCCCATCGCCACCATGGCGCCAGACTCATGCGACAGTGCCGTGCCGCCCAAATCGATGATCCTTCGAGCCTTCGGCAGCGATCGAATGAAGGAAGATCGGCCTGCATGGATGGACGGACCCAACGCATCCGGTGGAAACGCAATCCGTGTGCGGAACTCCTCCGAAGCGAGGATGTCAGCGACCATCTGGCGCCTCGACCCACCACCTGCGAGGAAGTTCGTGAAGTTGCCAAGGCCCTGTTGGTCGGGCTCCCGACTCAGCAAGACCTCGAAGGCCAACCGGACAGCGGAGGCATCGGAGGCCCTGAAGAAAGAGACGGGCAGGAACGGCTCCGCCTTCCGCCAGAGTCCGGCTCCATGCTGGTGCACCTTCCGACCCAGGGACCGGGTGATCGAAGGAACCGGCGGCTCTTTGCTCGACTCACGGTCCACACCGGGAAACTTACCCGCCCCTCTGGACTGCCGTGGCGTTGGTGGACTGTCTCCCGGGCACTACACCGCCCGACGCCAGTGTTCCACCCCCGAGCTGACCCGTGGGGTATGAAGATGGAGATGACAAACCACGACGGGAGCGTGTAGTCGGATATGACTGCAATATTTGCCACAGGAATCCAGATGGGTGAGTCGCCCAGGTGGCATGACGGGCGCTTCTGGATGTGCGACTGGTTGGCGGGTGAGGTGCTGGCGTTCGACGCCGCCGGGAGCAGGGAGATCGTTGCCCGCATCGATGGATTGCCGTTCTCGATCGACTGGCTGCCCGACGGCCGGCTCGTCGCCACGACACCGGGTGGAGTCGTGGCCGGCGTATCCCTCTCGCCCTACGGAGCGACCGGGCAGCCCTTCAACGAGATCGTCGTCGACACCCGTGGTCGGGCCTGGGTCGACATGCCCGGCTCGATGCCCTGGGAGGAGAGGAAGCCGGGGGTTGTCGCCGTCGTGATGCCCGACGGGAGCAGCCGCCAGGTTGCCGATGATGTGTGGTTTCCGAACGGGATGGTCATCCTGGGTGAGGACACCCTGGTGCTCGCCGAGTCGCATGGGGACCGGCTGACCGCATGGACGATCACGGAGGGGGGTGAGCTGGTTGACCGCCGTGTCTGGGCCGACCTCGGACCGGGGTCCGCACCGGACGGGATCTGCGCAGACGCCGAGGGGGCGATCTGGTACGCCAGCGTGCCCGGGAAGCGCTGCACGCATGTCGCCGAAGGTGGCAAGGTGTTGGAGACGGTCAGTGCCGACCGTGGTTGCTTCGCGTGCATGCTTGGAGGAGATGACGGCCGCACGCTGTACATCGTGGCGAATCACTACGTCGACGGCGGTGCCTCCGATGGTGTTGTGCTGGTCCACCCGGTCGCTGTGCCCCACGCCGGGCGTCCCTGAAGTTCCACTGCCGGGATCGACGGCCGGAAGCGGACCCCATGGCCGTTCGTGGCCAACCGGACAGGAACTGGTTCATCTTGCACAGAGACGAGGAGGCGGTACATCCGCGAAACCTGCGGTCCCGTTGTCGCCCGGGTGACGAAGACCGCCCTCGGAGGGCATACTCCGATGGGTGTGTGGAGCCAATATGTGGTTCCCTAATCAGTGTCCGTCGCCGCTCGCCGTCCGGCGAAGTGACGCTCCAGTTCGTTGGCGTAGTGCACGCCAAGTGCATCGCTGGACTCGGAGATCCAGGTCGACAGCCGGATCGACCCCGTCGATGGCATCTCCGAATCAGCAAGTCCGGCCGCCATGGCCTGGAACTCGTCCCTGCTCAACAGTACATCGTGAAGGGCGAGCCCGAGGAGGGACGACAGAGGGGGCACAAGTGCCGCCGGAATATGGATTGTGGTGCACCGTGCGCCCACGGCCTTCCGGATCATGGCCACTAGCTCGTTGAACGTGGGGTTCTCAGGGCCGACAGCGTCGGTCACGCTGTCGTCTGATTCGCCAGCTTTCCGAAGGCAGAGACTGGCAAGGTCGTCGACGTGGATACCACGGATGCGGTAGTCGCCACGGCCACCGATGCCGAAGATCGGCAGGTGGCGGAGGAGCCAGGCAATGTTGTTGATCAACACGCCGTCCCCTCCGAAGAGGATGGCCGGTCGAAGTACCGCATATGAGACCTCGGACTCGGCCAGTGCTCGCTCCACGAGCGCCTTGCCTCTGAAGTAGGGGAAGGGCGACTCGATGCTGGGGTTGGTGATACTGACGTGAACGATCCTCTGGACGCCGGCACGCTTGGCAGCATGGAAGAGAGTGCGAGAGTTGGTAACCGCTAGTTCGTGGTCGATCTGGCGATGGGCAAACCGCACCCAGTAGGTGTTGTAGAGCGTGGTGGCACCCCGGAGTGATTCCACCAAGCCGACCTGGTCGTCGAAGTCCAGAGGTCGCACCTCGATGCCGTGGTGGTCGCCGCCGCGGTCCGGATGACCGGTCAAAGTCCGAACCGCGCGTCCGCCGGCTATCAGCGCCTGGGCAATGGCGGAGCCGGAGTAACTGAACGCGCCGGTGACGACATCCAGGCCGGTGTCGGTCCGATCCGTACGAACCCGTTGGTCATCGAGCGTCGATGTCATGGTGTCTCCTTCGGAGTGGTGGGTGTGATCAGCCCCTCGAAGAGTGCGGCCACTTGCTTGGCGTGGGCGAACAGGGCGAGTGCAGGATCAGCGTCGCCGTCGAGGTGACTGAGCATCTCCAGCCCTAGATAGAGGGCGACCACCGCGTGGGCCACATCTTTGGCCGGAAGGACGGCGCTCAACGGAGAGTCACCGAGCGAAGCCTCGATGGTCGACTGGGCGAACTCACGCCAGGGCTGGATCCGTGACGCCACCGCAGGTCCGAGCCCAGGGGTTGAGGAAGCCCCCGCCATCATCTCGGCCAACACCGTGATGTACCCGGCGGCGAGATCATTCCGGAAGATCCCTTCGGCGGCATCGACGAGCCGGGCCGGACTGTTTACACCGCTTACCTCAGCGCCATAGATCCGTAGCCGCTCCTCGCTGACGGCGTCGAGGGCGGCCAGCAGGAGATTGGCGACGGACCCGAAGTGATAGAAGATAAGGCCTTGGTTCAGTCCGGCTCGCTCAGCGATCGACCGGGCGCTCGCTCCTGCGTAACCGTCCGACTGCAGCGTCTCGATGGCCGCGTCCACGAACTGGCGCCGGGTTGGAGCCGAACGTTCCGACCTCTTTGCCGCCGCACTGCTCGGAGCACCTGACTTCGCCATCGGCCACCTCAATTGAGCGTTTGCTCAAACTATATGCTCAATTGTCTGGGGATGCCAGTCCGGCCGTGGGCGAATGGCGGCGCATGGTGCACCTGCGTCGGTCCGGGGCGCTGTGGAACGTGGTTCGCTTGCCGGCGGTCAGCCTCCTCGACCGACCACCTCAGGGGTGCGGACGGGTCCGGGTGTGCCGGTCGGTTCGGTCCGTCCGAGCACCGCGAAATGACCAAGTCGGATGCTGCCGAGCGCCGTTGGCGGCAGATCTGGCAGTAGAGTTGGCGTTGGTGCCATCCATCCGGCGAAGTCTGCTCGTTCTGGCGGCGATGACCTTCCTCCTTGGTGCCGTTCTTGCGACGGCGGTGGCCCTCGGTTCAGTTGCCCCATCGCCCTCGGCACGTGGCGGCCTCGTCCAATCCCTTCCTACCAAGCCAAGCGCTCAGATCTGCTCGTCGACGGAGCAATGTTCGCCCACTGCTCCCCTGGGTAGCCCGGCACCCGCTCCCCAGACGTTGTCCTTCGGGTTCATCGCGGCGGGCGTGGCGATCCTGGCTCACTGGGGTCGACGTGGGGAGTCCGCGAGAGACACTTCCGCGCCGCTCGGCATCCCATCGGTACTTTTCAGACCACCAATCGCGAGTTGAAGGCGTAGCTGCACGCTCTTGGGTTGAGCCCCGGGACGTGACAGCCCACGGCGACCGTAGCGGTCGTCCAACCAAACTCGTTCGACATGCCCGACGAGGCGTGTCCCCAGTGGAAGGTCTCTCTCATGTCTCCTGTCAACCAATCCCGCCCGCCTACCGTTCACCGTCGTGGGAGCCCAGCCGTCCTGGCGTGGTGCTCGGTCTTTCTCGTGGTCGTCATCGTCGCCGTGTTGGTGGTGATCAAGCTCACCTCCGACAACGGTCCGACCATAAGCGCCCACCAGGCCATTCGTCCTGCTCCCTCGGCAGTTGTCCGGGCATTGTCAACTGTGCCGAGTTCGGTCTTCAACACCGTTGGTGTCGGCATCCCGAGTCAGTTCGCCGGAGATGCTCCCATCGTCGTCGATGGCCAACCGGCCCTGACCCTGAACGGAAAGGCACCCTCCATGATGTACTTCGGGGCGGAGTACTGTCCGTTCTGTGCGGCAGAACGGTGGGGTGTGGCAGTGGCCTTGGCCCGATTCGGGACCTGGAGCGGATTAGACACGACGGCTTCTGGTCTGATGGACGGAGACTTCAGCACGCTGTCGTTCCGAGACGCCAAGCTCGCCAGCCCATACATCAACTTTGTGCCTATCGAGAGCTGCACCAATGTCGTTGATGCCAACGCCACAGGCTGCAATGGCTACGCTCCGCTTCAACGTCCATCCAAATCGGAGCAGGCTGTTCTCAACAAGTATGCGGGGCCGACATTCGTCCCGGCCGATACGGAAGGGATTAGCTTTCCGTACATCGACGTGGACAACAAGGTCCTCATTTCCGGCGCGACGTATGAACCCGCCGTGCTGACCGGCCTCAGCCAGGCACAGATTGCTGCACAGCTGACCGACCCGAGCAGTGTGGTCACCCAGTCGATCGTCGGAACCGCCAACTACATTTCAGCGTCTGTTTGCGCCGGCACTGGGGGCGCCCCCTCGGATGTCTGCGACAGCGCCGGGGTGCTGAAGGCCAAGGCCGCGCTCCGGATCGGACCGGCCAATGGGTGACACTGGGATCGATGTCAACGCTGTGCAAGCAACCCGGCGCCGGCGGAGTTGCGGAGCAACGAACTCCTGTGGTGATGGCGGGCAGGTATCTCCACGTGGCCGGCACCCGGTGGGATCGTCCTCGAGTGCAGCGATGATCACCTCGAAGGGTCGGCGGAGCCGAGATCGAGGGAGAGATCCGCTCGCCGCATCGGCCCCGACCTCAGTCTGGGTCCTCTTGCTCACCGAGCCGCCCTTGTTCGATGCCCTCGGGAACTATTTGAAAATGTTGACCGCACGAGCGATGACCAATCCGAGGATGACCAGCGATGCAACCGCCTGGCTCGCCATGGCGAGCTTGGCCCAACGGGCGAGAGGCATCACGTCGGTGGGGCTGAAAGCAGTCGAGTCAGTGAACGCCAGGTAGAGGTAGTCGAAGAACTCGGGACGCCAACCTGGCCGTGCGACGCGGGGATTCAGATGCTCGGGAAACGCCAGGTCCGGATAGGCCGGTGTCGATCGTGCGCGAGCCTCTGGACCCCCTCCATCCAGCTCCCAGTAGAGGAACGAGAAGGTGATCACGACATAGATCCACACCACCGCGCCGATCCGGAGCAGCCCGCTGGGCGAGTTCGTCTCCGGCCCTCCTCTCACGAGGTCGATGACCAGCCGAACCGTAGCCCCGGCGGCCCCCGCGGCCAAGATGGCTACCAGTCCGAGAGATAGCGTCCGAACAACGGTCGACCGACGGTCGATTCGTCCGGGATCAGCGACGATGAGCGCCACCAGGAGTAGCGCTTCGAGAGCGGGGATGATCCACCTCGGTTCATACGAGTATTTCGTGGGGAGGAGAAAGGGCAGTGCCATGGCAGCGATCAGCGTGCATGCCATCGGCCAGCGTCTTTCCCCCCTCACCTCGTCAGTCGGCGCGTCCATTGTGAAACCGTAGGTCATCGGGTCAGGGGGATGTCATGGGTCGTGCAGGAGCTTGGTGCTGGTTGGCGCTTCTTGGGGACCGAGGTCAGATCATGAACCCCGAAGATCGAGGGTCCACACGTAGCCACGGCCGGTGTGGCCCACCGTGGCGATCTCGCGGTCTTCGTGGTCGGAGAGCGTGAATCCCAACTTCTGTGGGATCGAAACACTGGCCTGATTGGCCTGATCCATTCGGATCACGATCTGCTTCGCTGTGCCCAGGTGGTTCGAAGCGGCGCCGATGAGGGCTCGAGTGGCGAGGGTGGCCACACCCTGGCCGGTCCGACTCGTCCGCACCCAGTAGCCGATCTCGAACCTGCCGGGTTCGTCGGTTCGATGCAGTCCGGCCGCTCCCAAGACATCGTCCGACCCGGGATCAATGATTGCGTACTCCCAACTCCGGTCCGTGTGGAAGGCAACCTCTCCCTGACGAAGAAGCTCGCGAAGCCCCTCGACCGTCGGCATCTCCTGCGCCCAGGGCATCCAACGCTCGAGTTCGGGGAGGCTCTCCTCGATGGCGGTGAGCATTGCTTCGGCAAAGCTGGGACTCCAGCAACGAAGCTCCACCGATCCGATGGTGAGCACCCCGGGAAGGGCCGTCATCTGGACATGATCTCATCCGAGCAGCCGCGTGCCCCGATCAGTCAGTGGGCAGAGGTCCGTCGGGCAATCGTTGCTCAGCAACGGCAAAGGGGATCGGGGCCCTCCCGAATGGTGCTGTGAGAAGGTGGGGACATGCGCCGTGAACTTCAGCGACTCGGTGATTTGGAACGCGGTCGCAGGGCAACCCCCTGGCTGCATCTCCTGCACTCAGATGGAACGGGTCGATTGCGCTGCGAACCAAGTGTCTGGTCCGTCGTGCCTCCCCGGTCCGAGCCGATCCGAGACCGGGGGCCACCTCCCCGGCCCGGGGGTTCAATGGGGATAGCCTTCCCGTGGGATGAGTCGAGCTCCGGCCGGGAGCGGGCCCCAGCCTCGATTCGAGGGGCGCAGGGAGGAGTGATCATGAGCCAACGGGATCCGGGTGCCGAGGGCGCGAATGGCCGGCGCATGAGTGGAGGGGCGATCGCCTCGCTGGTGGGAGTCGGCCTCCTGGTCATCTTCATGATCCAGAACACCGAGCGGATCACGCTGCACTTCCTGGTGTGGAACTTCACGTGGCCGCTGTGGGGATTCACACTCCTGATGGCCGCGTTCGGTGCGCTCACCTGGTTCGGCCTCGGGGTGCTCCGTCGCCATCGGCGCAGAGTCGCCCGTCGTGAGGGTCGGCGGGGCTGAAGCCGACCTGATCCGTCGAACGGCCGGCACCCATGACGACCCTGCGGACATCAGTGGGCAAGAGGTGCGATCCAGCGGTCGGAGGACCGATGGGACAGCACCTCTCGATCCGGGGCGTCTCGTAGACATCCGACCAAGGGACAGGACCGGAGGGACGCCGATGCCTGAACGTGGAAGTGCCCCACCCGGGGCTCCGTGCTGGACCGATCTGTGGACATCCGATGTTCAGGGCAGCCGTCGGTTCTACAGCGAACTCTTCGGCTGGGAGGCCCAGGAGCCGAATGAGGGGTTCGGTGGCTACTTCATGTTCACCCGCGAGGGTGTCCCTGTGGCCGGCGGCATGGGTGCCATGGGTGACCTGCCCCCCAGCGACAGCTGGAAGATCTATCTGGCGACACCCGACGTGACCCGGACACTGGTGACGGCCGAGGCGGAAGGTGCGGAGATTACCTCCCCGCCCATTCCTGTCGCCGACCTGGGCACCCAGGCGGTCTTCGTCGACCCGACCGGGGCCATCGTCGGAGCCTGGCAGGCGGGGACGTTTCCCGGGTTCACCGTGGTCGAGGAGCACGGCGCCCCGAGCTGGTTCGAGCTGTACACCCGCGACCATTCAGGTGCGGTGGCGTTCTATCGCTCGGTGTTCGGCTTCGAGATGACGGCCATGGCCGACAGCGACGAGTTCCGGTACACGACGGCGCGTAACCCGGGGGGTAAGGTCGAGCTGGCGGGCATCATGGACGCCCGGGACTCGTTGGGGGCGGGGACCCCCTCGCACTGGATCACCTACTGGGAGGTCGATGACGTCGACGTGGCCGTCCACAGGGTGACCTCGCTGGGCGGATCGCTGTCGGCGACGCCGAAGGACACCCCATTCGGGAGGATGGCGACCGTGGCGGACCCGGTGGGAGCGTCGTTCGTGCTACGGACCGGTGACCGGTTGGGGTCGTGACCCGCCGGACGGACCCCGGTGCCCGGTAGTGTCGGCACGGTGGAGCGCACATCCAGACCGAAGGAGCGTCGCGTCGCCTTTGTGTGCGCCATGCCCATGGAGCTCGCGCCCCTCAGAAAAAAGCTCGGGCTGAGGCGGGCCGCGTTCGGGCCGGTCGAAGGATTCGAGGGCACGGTGGCCGGGAGGCCGGCACTGGCCGCCGTCAGCGGGATAGGAACGGCCCGGGCGGCCGATCTCGTCACCAGGCTCTTGGACGCGGTGTCCGTGGAGCGCGTCGTGGTGGTGGGCATCGCTGGTTCGACCGAGGAGGACGCGGTGATCGGCTCGCTCGTGGTCCCCGAGGTGGTGGTCGACGGAAGCTCGGGCACCGAGTACGCACCCGAGCCGCTGGCCGGCGCCGTCCCGAGGGGGAAACTCTGGACGTCGGACGCCCTCATCAGCGACGATGACGCGGTCGCCGATCTGCGGGACCAGGGGGTGATAGCCCTCGACATGGAGACGGCCGCCGTTGGCGAGATCTGTGAGCGCCGTGGGACGCCGTGGTCGGTATTCCGCTGTGTCAGCGACCGGACCGCCGACCGCCTGGTGAACGACGAGGTCCTCGGCCTCAGTCGTCCCGACGGGACCCCTGATGCCGGGGCCGTGGTGGCCCACCTGGCCAAACGCCCGTCCAGCATCAGGACGCTGGCCCGGATGGCCGGTGACGCGCGATTGGCCTCTCGTGTGGCCGCCGAACGGGCGATCGAAGCGGTGGCGCTCAGCGCGCCCAGCCGCTGACGGCAGAGCGCTCTGCATAGCGGCCCAACTCGGCAAGCCGCTCCCTTTTGGCGTCCTCGCTGAGGAACGACGACTCGAACGAGTGACGCGCCAGCGCCACGACCTCGGACGGTCCGAGATCGAGTGCTCGTGACACGGCCTCCAGATTGTCGGCGACGTAGCCACCGAAGTAGGCGGGGTCGTCCGAGTTCACCGTGACCATCAACCCCAGTCGGAGCAGCTCGGCCAGATTGTGATCAGCCAGATCCTGGAACACCCCGAGTTTCACATTGGAGAGCGGACAGACGGTCAAAGGGATCCGTTCGGCCCGTAGCCGGTCGACGAGCAGCGGGTCCTCGCTGCACCGCACCCCATGATCGACGCGTCGCACGTGCAGCAGGTCCAGCGCCTGCCAGATGTACTCGGGTGGGCCCTCCTCGCCGGCGTGGGCCACCGCGAGCAGTCCTTCCTCGGCGGCGCGCCGGAACACGGCTTCGAAGAGTGAGGGTGGGTGGCCCCGTTCCGAGGAGTCGAGCCCGACGGCTGTGATCAGCTGGCGGTAGGGGAGGAGCTCCTCCAACGTCTCCATGGCGGCAGCCGCACTCAGGTGGCGGAGGAAGCACGGGATCAGGCGCCATGTGGCACGCCGCTCGCCATCGCCGCCGTCCTCGAGCCCCCGGGCGATCCCCTCCACCACCGCTCCGAGCGGCACGCCCCGGTCGGTGTGGGACTGTGGATCGAAGAACACCTCGGCGTGGACGACCCCCTGAGCGGCGGCGCGACCGAGGTAGGCGACCGTCAGCTCGTAGAAGTCCAGTTCGGTCCTCAGGACCGCGCATCCCGCGTAGTAGACGTCGAGAAAGGCCTGGAGGTCATCGAAGGCGTAGGCGGCGCGGGCGGCGTCGGGGTCGGCGAAGGGGAGGGGCATTCGGTTCCGTTCGGCGAAGGCGAGCATCATCTCCGGCTCGAGTGTCCCTTCGAGGTGGAGGTGGAGCTCAGCCTTCGGTAGGTGGCGGATAAACGCGGCGCGCTCGTCGAGCGGGCCGGCATCCGATCTCGGGCCACCAAGCATGGCCCGGATGGTATCCGCCGGCTGGCGGGCTGCGACAGGTTTGCCAGCTGGGCATCCGGGTACGGCAGGCCCAACCGACCGAGGATGGTTTCGATGGAGTTGCACGGGAGCCAAGGTGGATCGATCGTGGCGGAGCGACTTACCGGCGGGTCGAGCCCGCCGGTGCACGAAAGGGACCGGATCTGTGCTCTCCCGTCCTGCGGCGTCCGTCTGTCCATCTACAACGGGTCGGAGTACTGCGCGCTCCACGAGAGGCCGCGCCCACACGGTCGGGCCGGACACTGACCGATCTGAAGGTCCCTGCGGCGGAAGGACCAGGTACCAAGTACTAGGCCGCCCCCTGGCGATCAGACGGCGGTCCGGCCGTCGCGTCGCCGCGCGCCGGGACAGGGACCCGCAGGAGGTCCTCGCCGACGACCACCTCGGTGAAGATGGACATCGCCTGGTCGAGGAGCGGCCGCACGTCGGGGTACCGCTGCGAGAAGTGGGTCAGAACCAATCGCCGGGCCCCTGCATCCCGGGCCACCCGGGCGGCGTCGGAAGCAGTCAGGTGCCGGTACCGGCGAGCCAGGGTCACGTCCGCGTCCGAGAAGGTCGCCTCGCAGACCAACAGATCGGCCTGCGCCGCCAGATCCACGGTGGCGTCGCAGATGCCCGTGTCCATCACGAAGGCCATCCGCTGGCCGCTCCTCGGACGGCTGACCTCGTCGAGGGTCACACGACCTCCGCGTCCCTTGACCGATCCTGTACGGGTGAGTTGCCCGATCGCCTCGCCCTCGATGCCGGCGGCGGCCAGACGTTCGGGGAGCATGGTCCGGCCGGGGGGCTCCTCGACGCGCCAGCCGAAGGTCTCGGGCTCGTGATCCAGTCGGACCGCCACGATGGACAGGGCCCCGTCGGCCATCACTGTCCCGTTCCCGACGACCGGTCGGGGCCGGACATCGATCCGGCCACCGAAGGCAGACGCGTTCCTGAGCCTCCGGAAGTAGCCGGTGCCGCTCGCGGGGAACACGACGTCCACGCCGTGGGGCACGCCGTCCAACGCCATGCGCTGGAGCACGCCGGGGAGCCCGAGGCAGTGGTCGCCATGGAAGTGGGTGATGCAGATGTGGCGGATGGTCCACGCCGACACACCGGCCAACACCATCTGGCGCTGGGTCCCTTCACCGGGGTCGAACAGCACCGACCGCCCGTCCCAGCGGAGTAGGTATCCGTTGTGGTTCCGATGGCGGGTGGGAGCCTGGCTTGCCGTACCGAGGATCACCAGCTCACGCGACGGCATGCTCTCGGCTACCGGTCTTCCACGAGGTCCACGAGCCGGTCGAGGAACGCCGCCTGGGACGTGACCAGGCGCGTCCTGGCCCGGGTGAGGCCCATCCACTCCGCCCGGTCGACCTCGGGAAAGTGCCGGGTCCTTCCCGAGCGGGGTGGCCATTCCAGCTCGAACTGATTGCTAGCCACGAACTCGAGCACCTGTGCGCCGACGTCGACGGCCCAGACATGGACGAGCTTGCCCCCACTCTGGCGGATCTCGCCCAAGTCGAGGCGCTCCCCCTCGGGGGCCGGAGCCCCGATCTCCTCTTCGAACTCGCGCTCGGCGGCGACGAGCGCGTTCTCGTCGCCGTCGAACTCCCCCTTGGCCACGGACCAGGCGTGTTCGTCCTTGCCGCTCCAAAAGGGCCCGCCCGGGTGGACGATCAAGACCTCGATCGCCCCGGCCGACGATCTCCGGAACGGAAGGATCCCTGCGCTGGTGACCACGTCCGCTCCGGCGCCGGAGCTCAGGTCCCCGACAGCTTGGAGACGACGGGGCCGAGCTCCTGCCAGCTGTCGGCCTCGATCGACCAGTAGGAGATGCCGTACTCCTCACGCCGCCATTCGAGCTCCTCGGCCATCTCGTCGAGTGTCCCGAGGAGGGCGAGTGGGACGTGGAGGGCGTCATCACTGGCGATGCCGAAATGCGGTGCCATGGCATCCGCCATGCCCCGGGCGTCGTCGGTTACGAGGACGAAGCCGATGAGGGCGTTCAGCTCGAGCTCGGCGAAACGGTCGCCCGCGGCCTCTCTCACCCAGGACACCTTCTCCCGTGTACGTTCGGGTGAGGCGTTCGGCGCCGTTTCGGGCCCGCCGGTTCCCTCTCGCAGATTGACGTTGATGCTGACGATGTCGGCGTGACGGGCGGCGATCGAGAGGACCCGCTTGCCCCCACCGCCGATGATGAGGGGTGGACCGGGCCGTTGCACCGGTCGGGGGTGTAGTTCGTGCTGATGCACCTGGTAATGACTGCCGTCGAACGAGAACGGTCCCTCGGTGCGGAGCAGTCCCTGCACGACCTGGACCGCTTCTTCGAACCGGTCCACTCTGACCGCGGGCGGGTCGTAGGGGATCCCGGCCTCTTCGTAGTCGGTGCGCATCCAGCCGGCGCCCAGGCTGAGCTCGAACCGACCCTCACTCAGGTAGTCCAGTGTGGCGGCCTCTTTGGCCAGCACCACGGGATGGCGGTAGTCGTTGCCGAACACGAGCGAGCCCAGTCGTAGCGTGGACGTGGCCGCGGCCACTGCAGCAAGGGCGGGGACGGGTGCCAGCTGGTCTCCGAGGTGGTCGGGCATGAGCAGCGATGCGTAGCCGAGGTCCTCGGCCCGCCGCGCCTGGTCGGCCCATGCTGCGGCATTCTCGGCTGAGCCGAGCTGCGCAGCGAAGCGGAACTTGCGGTCGTGTCCCATGGCCCCATCCTGCCTTATCCCCGGCTGAAGCCGCTCGGGCCGGGGCCACTCCGGTTTGTCGTCCGAGGACGCCGGGTACGGCCCCCTTGCTATGCTCCTCGCCACAAGGTGGCTTCCCTGCTTTCTCGTGCGGTGCGACCCGCGCCGGGAAGTTCCTCCGGGCAATGACGTGGTCAGGTAGGCAATGTCGACCGAGAGCCGATCCATCGAGCGAGAGGTCAAGTTGGCGGTCGAGCCGGGCTTCGAGCTCCCCGACCTCCGCCATGTGGCCGCCGGTTCGGTCCGTCTCCAGGACCAGGAGACACTGGCGCTCTATTTCGACACCCCCGACCTCCGCCTCTGGCGCAGCAGCATCACCCTCCGACACCGATCGGGAGAGAGACCCGGTCAGGGCACCTGGACCCTGAAGCTGCCACTGACCGGCACCGGGCCGACACTCGACCGGGACGAACTGTCGTGGTCCGGATCTCCCGAGTCGGTGCCCGGGGAGGCAGTGAGGATCATTCGGGGGGTGGTCCGCCGGGCGTCGCTCGGCCGGATCGCCGAGCTGAGGGCGACACGGCGGCGGGTCGTCCTCCGTGATTCGCACGGGGGTACCTGTGGGGAGATCGACGACGACACGGTGACCGCCGTGCTCGGAGGTGGGAAGGAGCGGCGGTTCCGCCAGATCGAACTCGAGCTCGGACCGTGCGGCGAAGCGGTGATGGGCGCGGTGGTGGTCGAGCTCACGCGGGCCGGGGCACGACCCGACGGTGAGCCCAAACTGGGAAAGGCGCTGCGGCTGGCGGGCCAGGACGCCGCCGACTCGGGGCCCCCGAACCTCGACAGGCGGTCCCCGATGGAAGAGGTCGTGCGAGCGTCCATCGCGAGGAGCCTGAACCGCCTCGTCGAGCACGACATCCGGCTTCGCCTCGATGCTTCAGAACCGGCGGTCGAGGACGTCCACCAGGCCCGGGTGGCCACCCGGCGCCTCCGGTCCGACCTGAAGCTGCTCCATCGTGAGCTCGATCCGGCGTGGGTGGCGCACACGCGGGACGAGCTCAAATGGATGGGTGCCGTGCTCGGGAAGGTGCGCGACGCCGACGTGCTCGGAGATGGCCTCTTCGCAGCCGAGTCGGTGACCGAAGCCGGGGGGACCCTCGAGCTCCGAGCGGCGCTGGAAGAGGACCGTCGTGCGGCGACCAGGGAGCTGGCGGTCACGTTGGACGGCGAGCGCTACCTGAGTCTGCTCGACCGGCTGACCGCGGCATCGAGACTGCCTCCCCTCTATGCCACGGACCGGGCACGCCACAAGGGCCATGGCGCAGCCCACCAGGCCAGGGCGAAAAAAGTGCTGCCGAAACTGGTGCGCCGGCAGTGGCGAGCCCTCCGGCGGTCGGTGCGATCGGCGGGGGACCATCCGAGCGACGTGCAGCTCCACCGCATCCGCATCCGGGCCAAGCAGCTCCGTTATGCGGCCGAGACGGCGCTCCCGGTGATTGGGCAGCCTGCGCGGAGGGTGGCCACGGCCGCGGAGGACCTCCAGACCATCCTGGGTGAACACCACGATGCCGTGGCGGCCGAGCAGTGGCTGCGTCATCGGGCGCTCAGCGGCACCCGGAGCGCGGCGTTCTCCGCCGGGGTACTGGTCGCCGCGGAGCGTCGACGGCAACACAAGCTGCGCGGCCGGTGGCGCGCGGTCTGGGACAAGCTCGACAGCAAAGCGCTGCTCCGGTCGCTCGGTTGACGGGTCGGCGGCCGAAGCCGCCACCGCCGTTCCCCGCCGGCGGTGGGGCCATCGGGCCGCGGAGGGATTGTCTTCGGAACGCAGCCCCGGCCCTCCAGCCCCTGCGGACCTCGGTGAGCTTCGGGGGCAGGATAGGGTTCACCCGGTATGGGCAGTGGATGCACGGAGTCGGGCAACCTTGTGGCGGCGGCCACCGGCGCGTTGACCGCCTTGGGGCCGGCCGCTTGGGCCGAAGCGGCGCGGTTCGATCGGGTTGAGCTCTTCACCCTGGTCGCCGCGGTGTGTGCCGACCAGTACGGGCTACCGCCGCTCTCCGGTCCGCCGGCGGCTGGCCGCGGGACGGACGGAACCGTTCCCGTTCCGGCCTGGCGCGCCCGCAACCTCGGCGCGTCGGACCGGGCCCTCCTCGAGTTCGCCGAGCAGTTCAGCGTCGATGTGTCCTCGGTCACCGACGACCAACGGTCGGCATTGGTCGAGCGGTGGGGGCCCGAATCGGCCACCGTGGTCGCTGTCGTGTTCGTCTCGGACTTCCTGCCCCGGGTGGGCACCGTCCTCGACGCTCTCGGCCGGCCTCTTCCCGTCGATGACGGCCCCGTGTCCGCACCGCCGATCTGGTCGGCCTTCGATCGCCTCATCCGGATCGTGCCCCGGCTCGACACCGTCGACCCCGTCACCTCGGAGCTGGTCCGTCTCTGGGGGGCGCGCCAACATCGGTGTCGGCTCTGTCAGTCGCTCCGGAGCAGGCCGGCCGTCCTGGCCGGGGCCGACGAGCGTTTCCTGGGCAACCTGGACGATTACGAGGAGAGCGGACTCTCCCCGTTCCAGAAGGCCGCCTTGGCGTTGACCGACGCCATGATCTGGCGACCCGGGCACATCGACGACGTCGTCGACCGTGTCCGGTCCCACGCCTCGGCCGACCAGTGCTCCGAGCTGGTGGCCGATGTCACCCGCAACGCGCTGAACAAGATCGCTGTCGCCCTCGGAGCGGACGCGGCCCATGTGGAGGACGGCATCGAGATCTATGACATCGACCCCGACGGTGAGCTCGTCTACGGGCTGTCCGTCGACTGAGCCCGGGCCACCGGTGGGAGCATCCGCCCCTCGCCTTCCCGGCCGGGAGGGGACTGTCCGGCAGACGGCGATGACCGGGGGCGGGTCCGGCACGTGACGGTGACCTCCGTGGTCGAGGAGTCCGAGACCTCTCCCGGAGACCTGCCGGCGGCCGTCGGGGGGACCATGCGGTCGGGTCGTTTCGCCGGAGGGCTGGCCGGCATCGTCCTTGCCGGCCTGGCGCTGCGGGTCGGCTACGTCCTGGCGTTCACGCGTTATGAGAACGGCAAGCTCTACGACTCGTTCTGGTATGGGGTCACGGCGAACGAACTGTCACTGGGCCACTTCTTCGAGGAGCCGTTCGCCAGGGCCCCCACGGCTGCCCACCCGCCGTTGACCTCCCTGCTCATCGGAGGAGCCAGCTTCATCGTCGGACGCCACAACGGGACGACGGTCCAGCGGCTCACCATGGCGGTGCTGGGCGGTGCGGTGGTCCTCTGTGTCGGTCTGCTCGGAAGGGCCGTCGCCGGTCCGTGGGTGGGCCTGACTGCTGCCGGCCTGGCCGCCGTGGCTCCGACGTTCTGGATGCCGAGCGGCATCGTGATGTCCGAGACACCGGCGATGCTCCTCATGGCCCTGATCCTCCTGGCCGTGATCCGTGTCCTGCGATCCCCGTCGGTTCCGAGCGTGCTGCTCCTCGGGGCCGCGTGTGGGGCCGAGGCACTGGTCAGGGCCGAGCTCGTCCTGTTCGTCCCCTTCCTGCTGGTTCCCGCCGCGCTCCTGGCCCGCTCGCTGTCCCTTCGGCGCAGATTCGTGCTGGCGGGGATGGGTGTGCTGGCCTCGGTTGTCGTCATGGCCCCGTGGGTCGGCCGGAACCTCGCCACCTTCCAGGACACCACCACGCTCTCGACCGGCGAAGGGATCGCTCTGCTCGGGGCGAACTGTCCGCAGACCTACGGAGGTCCTGAACTGGGCTCGTGGGCTCTCGGTTGTGCCGCTTCCATCACCGGTGGCGACGAGTCGGTGGTGTCCTCCAAGGACCAGCACGCGGCGTCCGAGTACGCCGCCCACCACGCCGACCGCATCCCGCTGGTCGTTCTCGCCCGGGTCGGTCGGTTGTGGGACTTCTACGAACCCATCCAGATGGCGGACGCCGACGTCAACGAGGGTCGCCCGGTTCCGGCGTCACTGGCCGGATTGGGCTTCTACTACGCCCTCCTCCCGCTCGGGGTCGCCGGGATCGTGATCTTCCGCCGGCGGGGGATCAGGCAGTGGTTCCTGCTGGTGCCGGCCGGGGTGGTCACGGTGGTGAGCGCCCTCGTCTACGGGCTCGTCCGCTTCCGTGCCCCCTTCGAGGTCTGCCTCGTCATCCTGGCCGCCCCTCCCTTGGTCCTGGCGGCCCAGTCGGTGGGGCGGCGCCTACGGTCGGCCCGCGGACCCGCACCCGTCGGCGTGGAGCAATCCGGGTGAGCGGGGCCGGGCCCGGCTCTACGAGGTTCACGAGGAGCGAGTGGGCGGCGCTGGCTTTCCCCGCCGCACACGACCCTGAAGCACTGACGGTGGCCGCCGAACTCGCCGGGTCCGAGAACATCGCCCCCGACGAGGTCGTCGAGGTCTATGTGCCCCTCTGCCAGCTACTCGAGCTGCGGGCGGCGTCGGTGGACACCTCTTCCCGGGCGGGCGCACCGTCCGCCGGTCGGGGCCCGTCGCCGTTCGTCATCGGCGTCGCCGGGGGAGTGGCGGTGGGCAAGAGCACCACGGCCCGCCTCATCGGGGCCCTGTTGTCGCGCGGTCCGGGGCGTCCCTCGGTCGAACTGTTGGGGACCGATGCCTACTTGTACCCGAACCGTGTGCTCGAGGAGCGGGGTCTGCTCGGCCGGAAGGGATTTCCCGAGACCTATGACCGGTCCGGACTGCTGGGCGTCCTGGCCGCCATCCGATCGGGGGCCCAGGAGGTGGCGGTGCCCGTCTATTCGCACGAGGCCTACGACGTCCTCCCCGGCGTCCGCCACACCATCGAAACCCCGGACGTCGTGATCGTAGAGGGGCTGAACGTGCTCCAGGAGGAACCAGAAGGGTCCACCGGAGGGCAGATCCACGATTTCCTCGATGTGTCCCTGTACCTCGATGCGGCCGAGGCCGACGTCGCGCGGTGGTTCTCGGACCGCCTCTTGGGGTTCCGGGCGACGCCGGGGCCCGAGCGCGGTGCCTTCCTCGACTGGTTCTCGTCGCTGTCCGAGCCCGAGGCCCAACGGGTCGCCGCCACGGCCTGGTCGGAGATCAATCTGGTCAACGTGCGCCAGCACGTGGCGCCGACCCGCCACCGGGCCACGCTCATCTTCTTCAAGGACGGGCACCACCGGGTGAGCCACATCGAGGCCCGCCGCGCCTGACCGGGGGCCGCCACGGCGGCGCGGGTTCGCTGCGGTGACCCGGCCGGCGGGACGAGGGGACCCGGACTAGGCGATGCCGATCCGCTCGAGGAGATCGGTCGGCGCTCCGATGGCCCCGAGCTCGCCGGCGAGGGCGTCGACCATCCCGCGCTCCCGGCGCTCCCCGACCCGGTTCTCCGCTTCTCCGGGATCCGTGGCGGTGTCGAACAGGTACGAGCCGCTCGGTGGCTCGAACCCGGCCCAGAAGGGCAGTCGGTCGCCCTGTTCGTAGGGCTGGCAGATCACCGGGACCTCCGTGCCGGGCATGAGCCGGAGGACGGCCCGTCGGTCGGGCGGAGGGAGCCTCAGGTCGGGTGCGGGCTGGACCGGCATGGTCGACCAGCGATTGGACCACATCGACAGCGGGAAATTGGTGTCCCCGCAGCCACGTAGGTAGCGGTGGCGGCCGTCGGTGACGCCGACGTGGCGCCCCCAGTACCCGAAGAGGGCCAGCTCACGGATCGACGTGGCTGTGCCCTCGATGAGGGGCAGGAGTGAACGACCGTGGGTCGGGTGGCCGACCGTGGCGCCGAACAGGTCGGCAATGGTGGCGTGGAGGTCGACCGAGGTGGTCAGGGCGTCGACATCGCCCTGCCTCCTACCGGGCCACCGGATGAGGAGCGGGATCCGGCCGAGCTCGCTGTAGACCGGGGCACCGGGCTTGCCGAACAGGTCGTGCTCGCCGAGGTAGTGGCCGTGGTCGGTGCAGAGGACGACGCCGGTGTTCTCGCGCAGGCCGGCATCGTCGATGGCCTGCAACAGGTGGCCGAACCAGTGATCGATCATGGTCAGTTTGGAGCCGTAGTTCCCGCGGATGTGGCGGGCCTTGACCGGGTCGAGCTGCCCACTGGCCACGGCGTCGACCAGATAGGGGGGCCAGATGGCCAGGAGCGCGTCCTTGTCCTCGTCGTACATCCTGGCGTAGGGGAGCGGGGTGTCGAACGGCTCGTGCGGGTCGAACTCGTCGACCATGAGGAAGAAGCGGTCATGGGCGCTGGCGGAGGTTCGGATCCAGTCGGCGGCGGCGGTCATCGTCTTCGGGCCGGGGAAATCCTCCTCGGACCGGAAATAGGTCCGAGCGTCGTCGTAGCGGTGGTGGAAGGCGGGCCGCTCCGCCGGAAGGGCCGGCGTCCCAATCCAGCTGGGGTCCGGTGTGGTGCGCCACGGGTCGTTCTCGTGGCCCCGCTCGTAGGTCCAGGCGGTGAAGTCGGTGTGGTAGTTCTCGCCGCCCGTCTCGAACAGGTGGGGATGGTCCGACACCAAGACGGTGGTGACCCCTTGGCTCCGGAGCGCCCGGGTGATGGCGTCCTCCCAGACCTCGATCGACCCCCAGGGCCGCCACGGAAAGTCGAGCGCACCGACCAGGATGTCGTGCCGGGCGGGCATGCACGGGAGCGAGCCGACGTGGTGGCCAGTGAAGCGCAACGCCTCCCGGGCGAATCGGGCCAGATGGGGTGAGTCGAACTCGGTGCCGCCGTAGGCCTCGAGCAGGTGGCGGTTGAGGCTGTCGAGCAGGACGACCACCAGGTTCGCCGGCCGGTGCCCGGCCCGGTCGTCACGGACGTTCTCGTGCACCCCCTTACTGTGGCAGGCCGGCGTCGGTGGCGTGGGTCTCGACCGCCCGGCTCGGATCCAGGACGCCGAGCTCGGCCATGAACCGGTTGCGGAGCTCGTCGAAGGCGGGCCCTCCCACGCGCCTCGGACGCGGGAGGTCGATCGCCAGATCGAGGGAGATCGACCCCTGCTTGAGCACGAGCACCCGATCGGCCAGCAGCACGGCCTCTTCGACGTCGTGGGTGACGAGCAGCACGCCGGGGTGGTGCTTGGCGCACAACTCGGCCACCAGGGCCTGCATCCTGAGCCGGGTCAGGGCGTCGAGGGCGGCGAACGGCTCGTCCAGCAGGAGGAGCCGGGGCTGGCGGACCAGGGCCCGGGCCAGCGCCACCCGCTGGGCCTCACCGCCCGAGAGCGTGCCGGGCCACGCATCGGCGTGGGCCGCCAAGCCCACCTCACTGAGGGCGGCCTCGGCGGCCTGACGGGTCCGCTCCGCACGGGGCTGGCCGATGACCACGTTCCGCCACACCTTCATGGACGCCACCAGTCGGGGCTCCTGGAAGACCGTGGTCCGGGCCGCGGGGACCTGCACATCGCCCTCGGTGGTGCCCTCGAGCCCGAGCAGCACCCGGAGCAAGGTGGTCTTGCCGCTGCCGGAGGCGCCCAGCAGCGCGATGAACTGTCCGTGCTCGATGGTCAGGTCGAGGCCGGACAGCACCTGGCGGTCCCCGAACGACTTGGTCACGCCCCCGACGACGACCGCGGGGGCATCGGCCGTCGTGGTCATCGGACGGCCAACTGGCGGCGCCAGGGCATCAGGATCCGCTCGAGGGCCCGGACCAACAGGTCGGCAGTGATCCCCAACAGCGCGTAGAGGATGATGCAGACCACCAGCTCGGCGATGTCGTTGAAGCTCGATGCCTGGACGACCAGGTAGCCGATGCCCTTGCTGGCGTTGAGGGTCTCGGCGAAGACCAGGGCGATGATGGCGACCCCGGTGGAGAACCGGAGGCCAGTGAGGATCGACGGCATGGCCAGCGGGATCACCACCTGTCGCACGAGTTGACGGCCGCGGAGGCCGAAGGACTGGGCCGCCTCTACCACCTTGCGGTCGACATTGCGTACCCCGTTGGACGCGTTGAGGTACATGGGGAAGAGCGTGGCCAGCGCGATGAGGAGGTCCTTTGAGATCTCACCGATGCCCACCCACACGATGAACAGGAAGATGACCGCAGGGAAGGGGATGGTGCGGAACATCTGCATCGAGGAGTCGATCAGCTCCTCGCCCAGCCTCCATAGGCCGACGACGATCCCGAGCAGCAGCCCGATGGTGGCTCCGATGGCCAACCCGATGACCACCCGCATGATCGAGGTCCCGAGGTTCCCCACCAGGTCATCCTGCGTGCACAAATGCACGAAGGTGTGCCATGTGGTCACCGGTGTCGGCAGCTTGGTGGCGGCGACGGCCCCGCTGGCGGTGAGAACCCACCACAGTGCGATCACGGCGACGGGCACCGAGACCCGGATCGCCACGCTGACCCGCCTGCTCCGCTGGTGGGCCTCTTTGACCACCGGTCGGACCAGTCCGGGAACCGTCCCAGTCTCCTCGGCCGCGGCGGACAGGGGCACCGCCTGGCTGCGGTCGGCGAGGTCGGTCACGGCCGGTCGTGGTCCAGGGGTCGGATCACGATGTCAGCCCCGCCTCCGCCGCGACCTTCTTGTTGTAGGGGAGGTCGAAGATGGCGGCCACATCGATCTTGTTGGGGATGAGCCCCAGCTGCTGGAAGGTGTCGGCCTCCTTCTGCTGGTAGCTGATGATGGCCGGTGAGATCGGCGTGCCGACGGCCTGGACGGACTTCACCGCCGCCTCGGCCACCGACAACGGGACGCCGTACGTCTTCACGTAGGTCTCGGCGGCCAGCTGTGGGTTCTTCCTCAGGATCGCCTCGGCCTTGTAGAACCGGTTGATGAAGTCGGCGATGGCCGCGGCCTTCTGGGGATTGTCGAGGGCGGCCTGGCTGGCCGTCAGATAGCCGAGGCTCTCGGCATAGCCCGCGCCACTGACCAGCTCGGTGGCGGTGCCCGCCTCAAGATCGAGCGCGATCAGGGGTTGTGACAGGACGGCCGCGTCCACCTTGCCGTTGGCCACGGCCGACGAGGCGTTGGTCACGGTCAGGTTGTCGATGGTCACGCCGCTGTAGGGGATGCCCGCCGACTTGAGGATCTGGATGAGCACGTACTGCTCGACCGTCCCCTCCTGCACGGCGATGGTCTTGCCGCGGAGCTCGGACACCTTGGTGATGGGCGAGCCCTTGGGGACGATGACGCCGAAGGGCGACTGGCTCGGATCGGCGCCTATCGTGGCCGCCACCACCTTGACCGGGTCCTCGGCCGCCTGGGCGAAGACCGTCGGCGTCTCGGCCATGTCCCCGAGATCGACCGAACCGCCCGTCTCGGCCTCGATGATCGGGGGGCCGCCGACGAATTCGCTGTAACTGACCTTGTAGGGGGCTCCGTCGAGCGCGCCGGTGGCGTCGAACGCGGTCTCGTACTCCTTGAACTGGTCGGCGAAGTTGATGGTCACACCCGTGAGGTCGACCGGTGTGGCGGCGGCGGTCGACGCGGTGACTGCGGCGGTCGCCGAGGTGGAGCTGGCCGAACTGGAGCCACAGGCGGTCACGAGGGCCGCGGCGGCCACAGCCCCGACGAGGGCTGCGGCCCGCCGCAGGCGCGGGCGGTCGGTGGAAACGGTCCATGGGTGGTGCATCTACATCCTTTGTCGATGGTCTGGAGTACGGCGGCGATGGGCCGGCGGGACGCGGTGCCCGGAGTCAACAGGGCTGGTCGCCCTTGATGGTCACGCGCTGGATCACCCGGTGGGCGGTCCCGTAGTCACTGATGGCGTAGTGCATGGTGGTCCGGTTGTCCCAGAACCCCAGGTCCCCCTCGTCCCACTGATAGCGGACCACGTACTCGGGGGTCGCCATGTGGGCGTAGAGGAACCGGAGGAGGGTGTCACTCTCCTTGCTGGTCAATCCCTTGATGTTGAGCGTGAAGCCCGGATTGACGAAGAGGCTGCGACGGCCCGTCTCGGGGTGGGTCCGGACGACCGGATGCTCGACGGGGATCAGCTCGGTGAACTTCTCGCCATCCCACTCGCCCTCTCCGAGGTAGTCGAGGATCTTGCCGAACCTCCGACTCCCGTCGTGCACGGCGGTCAGCCCGTCGACCAGATCCTTGAACGGCTGGGACAGGCCCTCGTAGGCGGCTTGGGTGTCCGCCCACAGTGTGTCTCCACCGGCCTCGGGGATGACGATGGCGTTGAGGATCGAGCCGAGGGGCGGCGTCTTCACGAAGGTGACATCGGTGTGCCACTTGTCACGGTCCCCGTATTCGCCGTCCTCGCCCTTGTCGGCGGCGAGGAGTTCGCGGATCTTGGAATAGTCGATCTCGAAGACCTCTTTGTGCTCGCCGACCCCGGGGACCACCGGGTGGGCGTTGGTGAGCTCACCGAAGTAGGTGGCGAACTGCTTGTGCTCATCGGGGCTGAGGTGCTGGCCCGGAAAGAAGATGACCTTGTAGTCGAGCAGCGCCTGGCGGATGGCCGCCACCGTCTCCACATCGAGGTCCTGGTGCAGGTCGAGCTGGTTGATCTTGGCGCCGATGGTGCCCGAGAGGGGTGCGATGTCGAGAGTCACGGGCGTCGCTGTCGTGGTCATGGGTACCTCGCCGATCAAGGGCCGGGTGGGACTGGAGGGTCAATGCTGATCAATCCGGTCGGATTTGTCAAGTCAGGGCCCGGCATCGGGCCGGTCGGCTGGCCGCTCGGGCGCCCTCGTCCCGGGGTACGGACGGTGTCCGGGTGGAGGCGGTCAGGGACGGGCGTCTGGGACGGGCGCCAGTGCCGGCTCGGCCCTCGGCCCGGCATCGGACTGGGCACCCGCCCCGTTGACGGTCACGCTGCGCTCCTGGGCTGCGTCGCCACCGTCGCTGCCGTCGCTGTTTCGGGCCGGTTCGGCGCGTCCGCGCTGCAGGGCCCGCCGTGCCCGTCGTGCCTCCCAACGGTCGAGCATCCTCGAGCCGATGAAGAAGGTTGCGGCGGCATAGATCCATCCGACGAACACGTCGATCACGAAGTGCTCGGCCCCGTAGACGACCGAGAAGGCCATGGCCAGCACGTAGGCCACGAGCACCACCCGCAGGCGGACCCTGGCGTCCTTCCAGAAGAACAGACAGATCAGCATGGGGTAGGCGGCGTGCAGGGACGGCATGGCGGCGATGTTGTTGTCGAACCGGTTGCCCCCGGTGAACAGGGCGGCGGCGAGATGGAGGCCGACGTGGTTCCACACGATCGGGATGATCCGCGTCGTCGGAGCGAGATGGTCGGTCTGGCTGGCCATCCAGGGCGGCATGGCCGGGTACAGGACGTAGGTGATGTAGCCGAGCATGGTGAGCCCGACGAAGAGCGGGACGAACCGGCGGAACTTGGCGTAGTTCCTCTTCCAGAGCACGCCGGCGATGACGAACGAGGTGAAGAAGTGCGAGTTGTAGGTCGCCCACGCCGCGTAATCCCACACGTGGAGCTGATTCGGGTCGTACAGCCACTTCTGGAGCTGGACGGTGGGGGTGACCCCTCCGAACATGTGCGTGTCGAACCACGCCTGGGGGCGGACGAACGGTCCCCACAGGGGATCGCTCGCGTAGCCGCGCAGGAGGTCGTAGAGGACGAGGACCATATAGAGCGGCAGCCAGTCCTTGATGATGCCGCGGCGCCAGCGCCCGGTGTCTCCCAGGCAGGACACGAAGAGGAAGGCGGTGATCCACAGGATGATGACGTCGGAGGAGTAGGGGATACCCCCGAAGTAGAGGTAGACGGCCGAGGCGACGATGAGGACGACCCAACCGACGCGCTTGCGGGGGTTCTTGCCCCCCAGTCTCGCCCGCATCCCGCGCCGGGATGGGTAGCCCGAATCCGACCCATCGGCTCCACGGTCCGTCACCGCCGGCACTGGCCCGACGTCCGACCCCTCGCCCTCTGACTTCGGAACCGCCGGGGTCTCGATGCTCACCGGGTCCTCACCATTTGGAAACTTGACAAAAAGGATGGGTTAAGTCAGATTTTGAGACAGCCGAAACGTTCAAGCGAATGTAGCCGGTCATCGTACGGTCGAAGTTGTCACATGTACGTCACGATCGCAAAAAGATTGGCACAAAAAATCATTGGAATTCGCTTAGAGGAATGTTGGAACCGTGGAAGGCCGAGGAGGACGACCATGCTGGAGGCAGGGGAGACGCCGACCAACCGGGTGCACGAACTGTTCGACGCGTTTGCCTGCGGCAAGCTCGAGAAATTCCTGGCCGGGAGCTGCCCCGACATGGTGCTCACCGTGAGTGGCTCTGCGACGAGGACCACGCTCGTGGCCAAGGACGGGATCGCCAGTTGGTACCACTCGATGCAGGAGCTGGCGGGGGCGTCGTTCTCCTCCGAGGTGAGGCTGGTCCTCGCCGAGGAGCCCACCTCCATCGTCCTGCTGCGCCACACGCTGATCCGCCGGGGCGTCGAGTACCAATACGAGACGGTCAACCACTGCACGTTCCGCGACGGTGGGCTGGCCTCCTGGTTCTCCCACCCGTTGCGGGCCTCCGACTACGCGCGCGCCTGGGGCATCCACGGACAGATGGATCGCCAGTCGGCCTGAAGGGCTGTCACCGTCAGCCCTGACGGGAGCTGAAGGTCGGGGACCCCCCGGGGCACAGACCAAAGGGCCGCGTCGGCCCCGGAGTGGCCGACGGGGGAGTGCGGAACCGATAGAGGAGGATGGACCCCCCGAGTTGGGCGACAGGGCAGTAGGCCCGGAGCCACGCCAGTTGGGTCCCCGTCGTCAGGTCGGTCGCCGACGCCGCTGCCCACCCGGTCACCCGCGACGGCTCAGTGCCGAGGAGCGGACGGGCCCCGGCGACCGACGTTGCGTCGAGTCCCCTCGGACCGAAGTAGGCCACCCAGGGCCGTTTCCCGACGGACCAGTGCTGGAGGCGGTAGAAGGACTGCCCCCAGTCGACGTCCGAGTTGGTCACGACCTGGTAGGCGGGAGCGAACGGTGGGGTGGCCCAGGCCAGCGAGTCGGGGAGGGACCAGACCGTCGCCACTCCCGCCACGACCACGGCGGCCACGAGACCGAGGGCCACGAGCCTGCGTCCCGCCGCCCGACCGATCGAGGCCACCACAGGGACGATCGATGCCGCGGCCACCAACCACAGGCCGATGACCGGCAGCAGGTAGCGGAGCCCGATGTCGCGGGGCAGGCCGATGGTGAACACCACGAGGGCCAGGGCGGGCAGCCCGAGGACGAGCGCGACCCGGCGGCGTGTCCCGCGGTCGGCAGCCAGGATCCCCCACGGCCCCACGATGAGGACCACCAGGGTGGTCGGCACCGTCTTGACCAACAGGCTGCCCGGCCAGTACCACCAGCGACCGCCGGTCCAGGCCACCCCGAGCAGGTAGCCCGGGCCCGGGACGGTGTCGTTCGCGGCCAGGTAGCGGATTCCCTCGAGGTAGGGCAGGGGGAGGACGACGGTCGGGTGGGTGAGGACGCCGGGATCGAGGGCGGCGTAGAACACCCAGACGGACGCCCACACCACCAGGGCCACGATCCCCGCTCGCGCCAGCGCAGTGCGGGGGGATCTCCGCCACTGGAGCGCGGCCACCGAGACGACGGAGATGGCGGCGAGGATGAGGCCGGTCACATCGGTGAGCACGGCGATGCTGCTCATCACCCCGATCACGACCACCCTGGCGACCGTCGGCGCTCGGCTCCACCTCAGCATCGACCACGACCAGGCCCCGACGGCCAACGCGAACGCGACGTCCATACTGTTGAGGTGGCCGAGCCCGAGCACGAACGGGGAGAGCAGCCACAGCAACGCAGCGAACAGCCCGGCCGGCCGGCCGAACAGGTCACGGCCCAGCGCGTACAGGATGAAGGCCAACCCGATCATCTCGAGGAGCGGGATCACACGGGACGCCATGGTCACCGACCGCAACGTGCCCGCCTCGAGCTGTGCCCTCACGAAGGTGGCGCTGTAGCTCCGCTCGTCGTTGCGGTCCCAGTGACCGTTCCGAGGCACGATCGGGTGGGTGAACAGGACGGGGAGGACGGCCACCACCTTCGGGAGCGGGGGGTGCTCGTCGTTGAAGGTGAGATCGTGATGGAGCACGGCAGCGAGCCCGGCGGCCACATAGACCGGCTCGTCGAAGGTCGGGGAGTCGGCCCACGCCTCGTGCAGCCCCATGCCGAGCACGGCGACGGCGGCCACCAGCAGGATCAGTATCGCGGCTCTTCCGCCGCCAGGACGGACCGGTCGGCGGGTCCCTACCGGCTCGGCGTCGGTCCGTCGGCCAGGGTGGGAACCGCCTGTGAACGCGGGCGGTCGGGCGGAACCGGCGGAGTCGGGGGGCGTGACAACGGGACGGAGCTTACCCAGGCGTCACTGCCGGTCCGGGGCATCGCCGTGGTGCGGCCAGGACGGGTGGCCGCCCCGGCCCATCCCGGCCGTGAGCCAGCGCGTTGGGCCGCGCCCCGGTGGGAGCCCTGTTACGCGTAGACTGGCCCGGTCACCCTCGGTCCGATCGGGTCACGTGAACAACGTGTCACCTTCCTCTCGGTTGACGGGTACGGGCGATGCTGCCGGGCAGCGAGCCGGTGTCCAGACCACGTCCCCCGAGAGCCGCGCTTGCTGCAGCCGCTCGGATCCCTAGCCGTCCGGCACCGACCGGGAGACATAGAGCATGACCATCCAGCGTGAGGACCCCGTCAGCGCAGCATCCCACCGCGAAGATTTTGCCGAACTCTCCCGACAGGTTCGGGCCGAGGGCCTGCTCACCCGCCGGCGCGGCTACTACTGGGTGAAGATCGGGTCGGCGGTCGCAGCCCTCGGCCTGTTGGCCCTGGCCGCCGCACTCCTCGGCAACAGCTGGTGGAACGTGGCGGTGGCTATCGGGCTGGCCTTCGTGCTGACCCAGTTGGGCTTCATCGGCCACGATGCCGGACACCGCCAGATCTGTGCCCGGCGCCGGCACAACGACGCCATCGGGCTCACCGTCGCCAATCTCCTCACCGGCTTCAGCTTCGGCTGGTGGATCACCAAGCACAACCACCACCACGCCCACACGAACCGACCGGACAAGGACCCCGACATGGCCGCCGGTGTGCTCGTCTACTCGCCGGACCAGCTGGCCGGACGTGGGCGATTCACCAGGTTGTGGGCGTCGGCACAGGTGGTCCTCTTGGTCCCGCTGCTCTTCCTCGAGGCCCTCAACCTCCATGTGGCCAGTGTGGTGGCGCTCGCCCGCCGTCGCGACCGGGGCGCCCTCATCGAGGCTGTGCTCCTCGGGATCCACGCCTTCGTGTTCTTCGTCGTCCCCTTCCTGGTGCTGTCGCCGCTTCATGCGCTGGTGTTCGTGGTGGTCATCCAGTCGCTCTTCGGCTTCTACCTCGGGATGAGCTTCCTCACGAACCATGTCGGCATGCCTCTGCTAAGCGGCCGCGACGACCTGGGTTTCCTCCGGCGACAGGTCATCACCTCCCGCAACCTGTCCGGTGGGACGTTCATCGGGTTCCTCTTCGGGGGGCTCGACAGCCAGATCGAGCACCACCTGTTCCCGACCATGCCCAGGGCCAACCTGCGCCGGGCCAGGGGACTGGTCCACCCGTTCTGCACCAGCCGCCGGATCGCCTACACCGAGCAGAGCCCCCCGCGTGCCTATGGTGACGTGCTGAGGTCGCTCCACGCTGCTGGGCTCGGCAGGGTGATCCCCGCTCTCGGCTGACCACCGGCCCGCTTGCCCAGCGGGAACGATCACCGGCCATCGCATGGTCGACGGATGGGCGACGAGGTCCGGAGCGCCGGCCCCGGTCCTCACCCGGGCGGGCCTGGTAGGGTCGACCGCACAACAGAGGCAGTGCCTCGGGGAAGCCGGTCGAAGTCCGGCGCTGGTCCGCAACCGTGGGTGACGACATCGAAGGCTCGTCACAAGCCGGGATACCGAAGTGCCGCTTGGTTGAGTCCGTATCCGTCGAGAACAGCGGTAGGGACTCGGTCGGTCACGGTCCCGTGTAGGTACCGGGCTTCCGGGTCGTTGCCCGAAAGCGAGTACCACCACCATGTCCATCAAGCGCCTCATGGCGTCGGCCCTCCTCGGGGTGGGCCTCATCACTGTCGCCGCGGCACCGACGACAGCATCGGCGACCACGCCCTCGCCCGCCGTCGCACCCTCCACCAGCTTCCCTCAGCCCGCTTCGGCCGCTCTCGGTGCCGAGTGGCTGGCCGACCAGCTCACTGCCGGGGGCTACATCCCCTCCACCACGACCCCCGGCCAACCTGATCTCTCGGCCACCGCCAATGTGGTGGCCGCCCTGGCGGGCGCCAACGTCGATCCCACCGGTGCGTACTCGGCCCTTCACTTCCTCGAAGCGAACGTCGACGCCTACGTGACGGCGGGTGGAAGCGACGGCCCGGCTGAGTTGGCCCTGCTGATCCTCGATGCCCACGCGCTCGGCGTCGATCCCCACACCTTCGGGGGGACCGACCTGGTGGCGCGCCTGCTCGCCACCGAGCAGACCAGTGGTCCCGATGCCGGCCTGTTCGGCACCGAGGCGCAAGTCGCCGCCTATGACGCGGGCGGCTATCAGCAGGGTCTGGCCCTGGCCGCCCTGGCGGCGGCCGGAGTCACCGGCACCCCGGAGGTCGAGTCGGCCGTCACCTGGCTCATCCAGGAGCAGTGTCCTGACGGGGGCTGGACCAGCCCCGACAACGCAGTCAATGCGTGCACGGGGACAGCGGCCAGCTTCGCCGGACCGGACACCAACTCGACCGCCCTGGCCGTCGAGGGCCTCGCCGCCCAAGGCGCCCTGACGACGGCCGTGTCGACCGGAGCCTCCGGGTTCCTCCTCGCCGGGCAGGATGCCGACGCCGGATGGTCCTACTACCCGAACACGTCGGCCACGCCGGGGGTGACCGACCCCGACTCCACCGCGCTGGTGATCCAGGGCCTGTTGGCCCTCGGGGAGTCGCCGCTCGATTCCACCTTCGTGAAGGGTGCCGCCGACCCTGTGTCGGCATTGACCTCCTTCCAGCTGACGTCCGGGACGGGTGCGGGTGCGTTCACCTTCCCGTCGAACCCCGGGCCCGACCTGCTGGCCACGTATCAGGCGACGCCGGCCCTGGCCGGGGTGACCTTCCCGTTCGTCGCCCCCTACAGCGGCAAGGGCTACTGGCTCGTGGCCTCCGACGGCGGCGTGTTCTCCTACGGGGACGCCACCTTCTACGGTTCCCACGGCGGCGCACCGCTGAACAAGCCCATCGTGGGCATGGCCACCACCCCCGACGGCAAGGGCTACTGGCTCGTGGCCTCCGACGGCGGCGTGTTCTCCTACGGGGACGCCACCTTCTACGGTTCCCACGGCGGCGCACCGCTGAACAAGCCCATCGTGGGCATGGCCACCACCCCCGACGGCAAGGGCTACTGGCTCGTGGCCTCCGACGGCGGCGTGTTCTCCTACGGGGACGCCACCTTCTACGGTTCCCACGGCGGCGCACCGCTGAACAAGCCCATCGTGGGCATGGCCACCACCCCCGACGGCAAGGGCTACTGGCTCGTGGCCTCCGACGGCGGCGTGTTCTCCTACGGGGACGCCACCTTCTACGGTTCCCACGGCGGCGCACCGCTGAACAAGCCCATCGTGGGCATGGCCACCACCCCCGACGGCAAGGGCTACTGGCTCGTGGCCTCCGACGGCGGCGTGTTCTCCTACGGGGACGCCACCTTCTACGGTTCCCACGGCGGCGCACCGCTGAACAAGCCCATCGTGGGCATGGCCACCACCCCCGACGGCAAGGGCTACTGGCTCGTGGCCTCCGACGGCGGCGTGTTCTCCTACGGGGACGCCACCTTCGTCGGCTCCCACGGGGGCGCACCGCTCAATAAGCCCATCGTGGGCATGGCCCTCGTGGGCGTTCCGGCCGTTACGTGATCGATGGGTTTCGCTTCCCGAGGTTGACGGCGACGGCGCTGCTCGTCGCGGCGGCATCCGCCGCCCTGGCCGTCGCCGGGCCCGACGCGCTGGTCCCCTTCAAGGACGTCGCCGGGGCCGCCACCGAGGTGGGTGTGGCCTTCGTCATCGACTTCGGCAACTCGACCAAGCCCTTGGTCGGGTGCGCCGAGGTCCCTCCGTCCGACAACGGCTACGAGGCCCTGACCGCCTTCCTCGACCAGGAGCACGAGGCGGCACCCACCTACAACCAGAGCGGCCTGCTCTGTTCCATCGACAACGTGCCCCCCGGGGCGCCGTCGGTGTGCGGCACGGGCGTCTCGGGCGGGTACGAGTACTGGTCGTACTGGTACATGACCGACGGAAGCGGCACGTGGACCTACGCCAGTCGGGGTGCGTCGGTGGCGGTGGGCAGCGCGACGGCGGGTCAAGACGTCGAGGGGTGGAGGTTCCAGGACCCTGGTCCCGACAACGCCAGCGCACCCCCGCCGGGCGCCGCACCGGATTATGCGGCCATCTGCGGATCGACAACATCGGCCGTTGTCGCCCCGCCGGCCACGACCGTGGCCCCCGGTCACGCCCCGGCGTCCCCGGCCCCGACCACCACCGCCCCGACCGCCGGGCCGGCGGCCACCACGACGCCCACCACGCCACCGACCTCCTCGGCCACGCCGACAGCCCCCACCGCCACCGGTGCGGACGGCCCCCCGACGTCGACCCGACCGACGACCCCGGACCTCAAGAACCAGTCACTCCGGGCCACCACGGCGGCCGACAGCCATGAGCCCGGGGGCGGCAGTGACGTGCCCCTGGTGATCGGGAGCCTCATCGTGCTCGCACTCGCCGCCGCGACCTTGGTCGGCTGGCGACGGCGCTCCGGTAGCCAGTGACCGTCGGTCGGAGGAGGTCGCCCGGCCGGCCGGGGCTCCATCCGGCGGCCTGGTGGCTGTGGGCGGGATGCCTGGCCGGTGCCGCCAGCCGGACGACCAACCCGATCCTGTTGGCCCTCGTGGCCTCGGTGGCCGCGTTCGTCGTCTCGGCCCGACGCACCTCGGATCCGTGGTCGAGGTCGTTGGTGGTCTTCTTCCGGCTCGGTCTGGTGGTCATCGCGCTCCGCGTGGTCATCCAGGTCGTCTTCGGTGACCGGGTGCCGGGCCACGTGTTGTTCACCCTCCCCCAGGTGCCTCTGCCGTCGTGGGCGGCCGGGGTCAGCATCGGCGGGCCCGTGACCGCGGAGTCGGTGCTCCAGGCGGCCGTCGACGGGCTCCGACTGGCGGTCGTGCTCATCTGCTTCGGGGCGGCCAACTCCCTGGCCAGCCCGTACCGGCTCCTTCGGTGCCTGCCCGCCGTGCTCTACGAGGCGGGCGTGGCCGTCACCGTCTCGTTGGCCTTCGCCCCCGAGGTGGTGATGGCCATCGCCGGCGTGCGGGACGCCCGGCGACTTCGGGGCCGGCCGACCCGGGGTCTCGCCGGGCTGAGGGGCATGGCCATCCCGGTGCTCGAGAGCGCGCTCGACCGCTCGCTCCAGCTGGCGTCCTCCATGGACACGCGCGGCTACGGACGCCGGGTCGCCGTCGGGGCGCGGACCAGGCGATTGGCGGGGGGCGCGACGGCGGTCGGGCTCCTCCTCGTGGTGGCGGGTGTCTACGGCGCCCTCGACCCGGGATCGCTTCCGGCCGGCGGCGTGCCGTTCCTGGCGGTCGGCGCGGTCTTGGTTGGTTGCGGATTGGCGGTGAGTGGCAGGCGGACAAACCGGACCCGGTACCGGCCCGACCACTGGGGGATGCGGGAGTGGGTGGTCGCGGCCTCGGGGTTCTGCGCGCTCGGTGGCCTGATCGTGGCGTCGGCGCTGGGCGCTCCCGGTCTGCAGCTCCAGACCTACCCCCTCCACGTCCCCACGCTCCCGCTGCTCCCCACCGCGGCGATCCTGGTCGGCCTGGTGCCGGCGGTGGCCGCCCCCTCCCCCCGACGGGCCGACGGTGACCGGTTCCGTGGCCTCGCCGTTTCCACCGCCCGTCCCTCGGTCGAGCCGGTGGGGGACACCGCGGCATGATCACGTTCTCCGATGTGAGCTTCAGTTACACCGACGCGGCGGGACCCACCCTGAGCCACGTGGACCTGACCATCGAGGAGGGGGAGTTGTGCCTGGTGGTCGGGGAGACGGGCTCGGGAAAGTCCACGCTGCTCCGCGCCATCGACGGGCTGGTACCCCACTTCTCCGGAGGGAGGTTCTCCGGCGTGGTGAGTGTCCTCGGCCGCTCGACCCGGGAGTATCCCCCGCGTGAGCTGGCCGATCTGGTGGGTGTGGTCGGCCAGAACCCGGCCGCCAGCTTCGTCACCGACGTGGTCGAGGATGAACTGGCCTACACCATGGAGAACCTGGGCATCGCCCCCGACGTGATGCGGCGTCGGGTCGAGGACGCCCTCGACCTGCTCGGTCTGCACGAGCTGCGCCATCGTCCCCTGGTCACGCTGTCCGGGGGGCAACAACAGCGCGTGGCCATCGGCGCCGTCCTCACCGCCTCACCGAAGGTGCTGGTGCTCGACGAACCCACCTCGGCCCTCGACCCGGCTGCCGCCGAGGAGGTGCTGGGATCGCTGACCCGCCTCGTCCACGACGTCGGTCTGACGGTGATCATGGCCGAACACCGCCTGGAGCGGGTGATCCCCTTTGCCGATCGGGTCGTGCTGGTACCCGGCCGGGGAGCCCAGCTCCGGGTGGGACCCACCGCGGAGATCATGGCGACCTCGCCGGTGGCCCCGCCCATCGTGGAGCTGGCCCGTCTGGCCGGTTGGTCGCCCGTGCCGCTGTCGGTCCGCGACGCCAGGCGGCTGGCGAGTCCGTTGCGGCTCCGGATCGCCGGGGCACGACGCCCCCCGTCCTCGACGGATTCCACCGATCCCGACGATGTGGTGGCCGCGGTCAAGCGCCTGACCGTCAGGTATGGCGGGGTGACCGCCCTCGGGGGCGTTGATCTCGCCGTGGGGAGAGGTGAGGTGGTGGCCGTGATGGGCCGGAACGGCTCGGGTAAGTCCACCCTGCTCAACCACATGGCCGGGTTGCGGGCCCCGGCCACCGGCGGGGTCGAGATCCTCGGACGGGCCCCGGCGGACCTGGCGCCGCGCACACTGATCACGTTGGTGGGCCTCGTGCCCCAGGACGCAGGGACGCTCCTCTACGGGGAGTCGGTGGCCACCGAGTGCGCGACGGCCGACCGTGAGACGGGGCTCGATCCCGGCACCACGGCAGCCATGCTCGAAGAGGTGCTGCCCGGCATGCCCGCCGACCGACACCCCCGGGACCTCTCCGAGGGCCAGCGCCTGGCCCTGGCCCTGGCCGTCGTGTTGGCGCCGAGACCTCCCCTGCTCCTTCTCGACGAGCCCACCCGGGGGCTCGATTATCCGAGCAAGCAACGACTGGTGACGACGCTGCGCGGGCTGGCCGTCGACGGGGTCTGCGTGGTCGTGGCCACCCACGACGTGGAGCTGGTCGCCCAGGTCGCCACGCCGCGCCGTCGTGCTGGCCGAGGGCGAGATCGTCGCCGACGGGGCAGCGCGCGAGGTGGTGTGTCACTCCCCGGTGTTCGCCCCCCAGGTGGCCAAGGTGCTGGCCCCCGAACCCTGGCTGACCGTTGACGAGGTCCACCGGGCCATGGCGACGTCGAGCAGCCATGTCTAGGGACCTCCTCCGGCCGGGAGCCATCCGGCTGCGTCCACGGGCCTCGTTGCTCTTGTTCGTCACCTCGATGATCGGTGCGGTCGGCTTCGGTTGGCCGTTGTTGATCCACAGCCACGCCAATGCCAACCTGGCCCACTCCGCCGACGCCCCCTGGCTGTTCGTGGCCATCCTCCCGCTCCTGCTGGCCGTCGTGCTCGGGGAGTTGGCCGAGGGATCGCTCGATGCCAAGGCGATCGCCCTGCTCGGGATCCTCGCCGCCTGTGGAGCCGCCCTCAGGATCCCGAGCCCGGGGGTGGCCGGCTTCGAGCCCGTCTTCTTCCTCCTCATCCCCGCCGGGCGGGTGCTCGGGCGGGGCTTCGGGTTCGTCCTCGGGGCCGTGACCATCGCCGCCTCGGCCTTGATAACCGGAGGCATCGGCCCGTGGCTGCCGTTCCAGATGTTCGGGGCCGCCTGGATGGGATTCGGTGCGGGGTGCCTGCCCCCGCTCAAGGGCAGGGCGGAGATCCTCATGCTGGCGGCCTATGCCGCCGTGTCGGCGATCGGCTACGGCGCACTGCTCAACCTGTGGTTCTGGCCGTTCGGGGCGGGCACGGCCACCAGCTTTTCGTTCGACGCCGGCTCGGGGTTCGTGTCCAACCTGCACCGATTCGTACTCTTCGACCTGACCACCTCGCTCGGGTTCGACCTCACCCGGGCCGTCACCAACGGCGTGCTCGTCCTCGCCCTCGGTCGTCCGGTGCTGGCGGCCCTGCGCCGGGCCTCCCGGCGGGCCGCCTTCGACGCGGTGGTGGTCTACGAGTAGTGACGCCCACCGGGCGCGACGGGCCGTCGCTCAGCGACGACGGACCACGTAGTCGACGAAGGCCAACTTGCGGATGACCTTGGGCGCCAGCACGAAGGGATACACGTCGTCGTGCCCCATCGAGCGGTTGATCTGATTGAGGGCGTAGGACAACTCCAGCCATTGGTCGACGACGTCGCCGAACGTGGTGGCGCCGTCGGGTCCCCCAGGCGGTGAATCTTCACCGGCCGACCCGCCGTCCTGGCCGGGGCGGTGGGCGGCACCGAGCCCGAAGCTCCGGGCGGTCTGCAGCGTGTCGAGGATATGGAGATAGTGGGCGAAGGTCTCGGCCCAGTCCTCGTAGGGGTGCATGGTCGCGTACCGGCTGATGTGGGTACCCGTCCACGACCGGTCCCGTTCGTTGGCGTCGTAGTGGAGCCGCACGGCGGCGGCATAGTCCGCCCGGTCGTCTCCGAAGACGACCCGGCAGGCGTCGAGGACGTCGGGCCGGTCGACCAGGATCGGCCAGTAGTAGTGCCCGATCTCGTGGCGGAAGTGGCCGAGCAGGGTGCGGTAGGGCTCGTTGAGCTGCTGACGGAGCCGTTCCCGGTGCTCGTCGTCCGCCTCGGCGAGATCGAGGGTGATGACCCCGTTGTCGTGGCCGGTGATCACTTTCGTCGCCGCACTCGACAAGAGGTCGAAGGCCAGTCCTCGTCCAGCGGCCTCGTCGCGGGGCGCAACGGGCAGGCCGAGCTCGGCCAGCTGGAAGATGAGCCGGCGCTTCGCCATCTCCCCTCGGACCAGTTCGGCCATGCCCTCGACGTCACTGTCGGCCGGCCGGGTGCGCGTGAGGATGCACGACTCGCACAGGGCGGCGGTGCCGGCCGGCACGAGCCAGTTGCAACCCGTCACCCCACGGGTGGCGCAGTGTTGCCAGACCTTCACGGGACTGGTGAGGTCGACGAGGTGGTCGGGCGCTACCTCGGTCAGCGCCACGACGTCGCGACGCTGATGGACGTAGCCGAGCGGCGACTCGCACCGCAGGCACCGGTCGTTGTCGAAGAAGACCAGTTGGCCGCAGTTGTCACAATGGAAGACGCGCATCCGTCCTGTCGTTCGTGAGCGATGGTGTTCTCGGCTCGGGGACCATCCTGGCGAAGGCCACGGTACCCGGGGCCGTCGCGGCGGGAGGCTCGGGCTCGTCGGCTTCCCACCCAGGCCGGCCGTATCGGTGATCTGGACCTCGGGTGGTCCCCGACATCGATCCTCGACAGGGAGGCCACCAGAACGGCTCGGCCAGCAGCCAAGGTTGCAGCCCGGACCCTGCACCTTCGTCCGACCCAGTGGCCCATAGCTACCCGCCGCACTCGGTGTGAAACGGCGGCTCTGCCCGGGCCACGCACCCGGCAGAGGTCGAGGGGTCGTGGCACCCGGCCCCCACCGACCGGCGCAGCGGGGTTTGCCCGCCGCCCGCACCGGGTAGGTCGGGCGCCCAGGGCGACCGACGGGTGCGGTCGGGTGGACGGGCGAAGGAGAGGCCATGGAGTGGCGAAGGGGACCGGGCCGGCGCCGGGAGGGGCTGGCGGTGGACAGATTGGTCGCTGAGACGGAGGCGTTTCTCGCAGGCCGCTACCTCGAGGTGGTCACCGCCTCGGGGACGGGGTCACCGGCTTGGGCCCAGCTCAACTGGCTGGCTCACGCCGATCCCGGGGACGTCCGGAACTCACGACGGCCCGGTCCGAACCGCCCGGCGAGATTGGGATCGTGGCCCTGGGCGGTCGAGGTGCTCGCCACCGAGTTGCTGGCGTCGACCAGTGACGACACGGGCGTACGGATCCTCCAGCGGGAATGCCTCGTGCCCTTGGAGCTGACCATTATGTTGCCGTCGTTCTGGAACGTGATGCCGGCCGAGGTGGTGACGCTCGCCCTCACCAGGCTCCGTGCCCACCCGAGGGCGCGGGGTCGCGGACCGACGAGGGTGCCCCCTCCCGACGGGTCGTAGGGGGCCGGCCCGAGTCGAACAGGTGTTCGTCTAGTATCTCGTCCTGTGGGACTCGAGCAGCCGACCCTCTTCGACGTCGGAGACGCCGCCGGTCTCCGGCCCCTCGGGGACGGACTGGAGCACGTCGACCTCGGCGTCGGCGCCTGGATAGACATCCGCCGGGAGTGGCTGGGCCGCCAGGACCTCCTGTTCGACCGGCTGGTGGGTGCGGTGCCCTGGCGCGCCGAGCGGCGGCGAATGTACGACCGGATGGTGGACGTGCCCCGGCTCGTGGCCTTCTACGAGGACGCCGAGCTCCTTCCCGACCCGCTGCTGGTCGAGGCCCGCCGCCTCCTGACCGTTCACTACAGGGACGCCGGTTGTGGGCCAGTGCGCACGACCGGACTGTGTCTCTACCGTGACGGCGCCGACAGTGTGGCCTGGCACGGCGACACGCTCGGACGCCGATCGGACGCCGACACGCTGGTGGCCATCGTCTCGCTCGGAGCACGGCGACGGTTCCTCTTGCGGCCCGCCTCGGGGGGACCGACCCTCCGGTACGACCTCGGTGGCGGGGACCTCTTGGTGATGGGGGGGAGCTGCCAGCGCACCTGGCAACACGCGGTGCCAAAGCGCGCTCACTGCCGGGATGCCCGCATCAGTATCCAGTTCCGATCGGCCGGGGTGCGCTGACCGGCCGGGTCCGGCCGCGTCACCTGTCGGGTTTGCCGGCGCAGGTTCCCGGGTAGTGCACCGCCATGGAGCCGGACGAGGCGGGGCCGACCGAGAGTGAACTCGTCGGCCTGATCGAGGCCGATCACCGCGCCATCGAGCGTGCCGTCGAAGGGGTTCGCCGACAGTCGGGTCGCTCGTTGGTCCGCGCCTTCTGGGTGCTGGCCGACCGGCTGATGAGACACCAGCTCGCCGAGGAACTTGTCGTCCTGCCCGAGCTTCGTCTCATTCCGGGTGCGGCGCCGGCGACCGAGCGGCTCTTCGGGATCCAGCGGGAGCTCGAGGGACGGTTGACCGAGTTGGAGAGGCAGGTGGGCCCGACGGTGGCGTTCAGGGGTGCCAGCCTCGAGTTCGTGGCGGCGGTGGAGGCCTCGATCGACGAGGAGCGTCGGGTCGTGCTGCCCCGGCTGACCCAGCCACTGGATCTGCGCAGGCGCCGCGAGCTCGTCGAGCGCTACGCCACGGTGCGCGGCGCGGCGTTGCACTTCCAGCTCCACACCAAGGACCGCCGGACCGTCCTCGGACGCGTCCCCGCACTGGCCCAATGGATCAGGGATTCGGCCGCTGCTGTCCACCAGCCCCGGTCCCCGAGCAACCACCGGTACCGCCGGGTGGACCAGGCGCCCCGACCGGCCGGGGGAGAGGACTAGGACCGGTCCGCCAACCCGGCGGCACAGCAGTCTGCGTGGCAGTTCGTATGGGTCATCCCGGGCGGTACTGTGCAGATGACCGACGGCACACGGTCGCCACGTCATCGTGGGCGCCGGGGAGGAGGAGTTATGGCTCAGAGTGCAGGTCTGCACGAGCCCGAGGACAGCTTGTCGCCGGGGACCATCGACCGCCACCGGGCGGTCACATCGATCCAGGAGGAGCTCGAGGCCGTCGACTGGTACGACCAGCGGGTCGATGCCACCTCGGACCCCGACCTCGCCGCCGTCCTCGCCCACAACCGGGACGAGGAGAAAGAACACGCGGCGATGACCCTCGAGTGGCTGCGCCGCAAGGACCCCGTGCTCGACGGCCACCTGAGGACGTACCTGTTCACCGAGGGTTCCATCGTCGCCATCGAGGACGCCGAGGGCTCGTCGGATGACCGGACCGGCTCGCTCGGGATCGGCGATCTGCGCTAGGTCACCGCGCCCGGCCTCGGAGGATTTCACGGGCGGCAGGTTTGGGACACCCGGGCATGGGGAAAGATCTGCCTTGGCAGACTCGTCGCCGGGCCGATGTGGCCGGAGACGGGCAACCGGCGGACGGCGTCGGCGGATGATGCAGGTCAGCGACGGCGTGGGACGGGCGGACGATCCCACGGACTGATGACGAAAGGACGCAGGTGGAAGAGATCTTCGATAGCTCCGTCGAGCGGGGCAGTGGGTATGCGGTGGTGTCGGTGGTCGGCGATGTCGACGTGGCCACGGCTCCGCTCCTGCGGTCGCGCCTGGAAGAGACCCTGGAGCAGACGACACCGTTGGTCGTGGTCGACCTGCTCGGGGTGACGTTCATCGACTCGACGGCGCTCGGCGTCCTCATCGGGGCGCTCAACCGGTGCGGTGAAGAGGGAGCGGCGATGCGCCTCGTCGTCAATGAGCCCCGGATCGCCAAGATCTTCGAGATCACCGGGCTCACCGAGCTGTTCGACATCCGCCACAGCCGGCAGGAGGCACTGGCGGGATGAGCCCGGCACTGCTGCAGACGACAGCCCGCACGAGGCAGGTGCGCCGGTGAGCGACGTGGTCGAACTGAGCCTGCCGGTCACGGCGGACCTCGTGGTGCTGGCCCGCCTGACCGCGGCGACGGTGGCGTCCCGGGCCGATTTCGACGTCGAGGAGATCGAGGATCTGCGCCTGGCCGTGGATGAGCTCTGTGTCGACCTGGTCCGGGGGCGCAGCGAAGGGCGGTTGGAGCTCAGGTTCATCCGGGAGGACGACCAGATCGAGGTCCTCGGGACGGTGCGCTCGGGGCCGTCCGGGCCGCAGGAGGGGGACGGCTCCGGCCTGGACGGCGAACTCTCCGAGCGGATCCTCGACGCGCTGGTCGACGAGCACGGTCGTGAGAGTTCGGACGGGAAGACCGAGGCCTGGCTGCGCAAACGGCGGACCCGGCAGCAAGCTTGATGTCCCCACCGACCCGGCCCGCTTCGCCGTCCCGGGACAAGTTCGAGGAACTCGCGCTTACCGGGGACGAGCGGCTGCGCAACGAGCTCGTGGAGGCCTACCTGGGCCTGGCCCACCAGCTGGCCCGCCGGTTCTCGAGTCGGGGCGAGAGCTACGACGATCTCGTCCAGGTGGCCTCCCTGGCCCTGGTCAAGTCCGTCGACCGGTTCGACCCGGGGCGCGGTGTCGAGTTCAGCACCTTCGCCACCCGCACGGTCATCGGCGAGCTCAAACGGCACTTCCGCGACCGGGGCTGGGCGATCCGTGCCCCGCGACGCGTGCAGGAGCTGTATCTCGAGCTCGGTCCGGCCATCGAGTCGCTGACCCAGGAGAACGGCCGGCCGCCCACCGTGGCCGAGATGGCGGCGTCGATCGGCACCTCGGAGGAGGCGGTCCTCGAGGCCCTCGAGGCCGGACAGAGCTACCGGACCTCGTCCATCGATGCGCCGGACCGCCAGGAGGGGACGCTCGGCACTCGACTCGGTGACGTCGATCCCGGCTATGTGGGGACCGACGACCGGATGCTGCTGGCCATCTCCCTCACCCACCTGCCCGAACGGGAGCGGACGATCCTCCATCTGCGGTTCGTCGACGACCTGACGCAGTCGGAGATCGCCGAACGGATCGGGATCAGCCAGATGCACGTGTCCCGCCTTCTGGCGGCCAGCCTGGCCACGCTGCGGGACGCCTTCGACGGCGAATCCTGACCCGGGCCGAGCGGCGGGTCAACCGAGCTCGAACGCACGGCTCGGGTCGTCCACGGGGAGTTCGCCACCCACGGTGGCCGACACCTCCAGGTGGTCGAGCGTGGCCACGCCCTTGTTGACCGAGGCGAAGGCGGCATCGGCGGCGTCCCGACCGGTGGCGATACGTACGAGGGATTGGCGGGGGGCGAGGTCGGTTGGGTCGTGGGCGATCCACCGGCCGTCCTCCAGGGTCTCGAAGACGGCATGGAAATCCATGGGGGCGAGGCCCGGTGCGTACACCGAGACGAACCGGGCGGGAACCCCGATGGCCCGGCACAGCGCGATCCCGAGGTGGGCGAAGTCGCGGCACGTCCCCACGCCGGTCAACAGGGTGTCTTCCGCCGAGTCGTGCACCGAGCTCGAACCGGCGACGTAGCCGATTCGTCGGCGGATCCACTCGGTGATGGCCTCCACCCGGCTGCGAACGCTCGATCCGGTCGGGAATTCGGCGACGGCGAACCCGACCAGGTGGTCCGAGGGGCAGTAGCGGCTCGGCCGGAGGTAGACCAGCCGGGCGTAGTCCGTCGTCGGGTCCAGCTGACCCGCCGACCGCGGAGGACTCGTCTCGAGCTCCGACCGGTAGCTCACCGTCAGTCGTCCACTGAGCGACTGCAGGACGTGGACCCGCACGCCGTGGGGCCCGGTGAGCTCGATGGTCGTGAGGGCCGGCTCCCCGTCGGTGTTCACGTCGAGCCGCTCGTCGCGGACACGGCCGGCCGTCGTGGCCGCGACGACCTGGAGTACCACCTCGGTGGGTTCGACCACATCGAAGGCGAGTTCGCAGGAGACCACCCGTGTGGCACCGGGGTCGCCGACAGGGTTGAGGGAGGACCCGTACTCGATCATCCTGCACTGTCGCACATGTTCCGCCGATGCCGCCCCATGGTCCCGTGGACGTGGACCACCGCGGAGACCTAGAGGCGGGAGTAGGTCGACGCCTCGAGGTCGAAACGGCCGGCCGCCTCGGGGCTGACCGACGGTCGGGTGAGACCGATGGCCGCCAGCACGTCGTCGGGGCCGATCCGCTCCGAACCGCCCGCCAGGGCGCGGTCGAAGGCCATCTGGGCGCTGCGCTGGGCGACCAGGGCGAAGTCGGCCGGCGTGAACCCCGAGGTGCACCCGGCCACAACTGCGGGGTCCCCGCCCGGCAGGAACTCGGCCGCCAGGTCAGCCCGCTCGTTCTCGTCGGGTGCGCCGACCGGGATGATGAGATCGAAGCGACCGGGCCGGAGCAGTGCCTGGTCGATGGCGGCGATCGAGTTGGTGGCCATCACCATCAGGCGCTGCGGCCGTGCCTTGAACACGGGGATGGCCTTCAGCAGCTCGTTGACCAGCGGTTGGCTGTCCAGGCGTTCGGAGCGGTCCGCGGCGATCTCGTCCGCCTCGTCGATGAAACAGACCAGGCGGTCGACCTTGCCTAGCTCGCTGAGGGCGTCGTGGAGTGACCGGGCCCCGTCGACGCCCTGCCCGAGGAGGGACGGATGGAGTTCGACGAACGCCCAGGAGAGCCGGGAGGCGATGGCGCGTGCGAACGAGGTCTTCCCGGTCCCCGGCGGACCGAACAACAAGACGGCCGCCGGAGGGACCAGGCCCAGCTTCTCGGCGAGCTCGTCGTGGGCGAGGGGGGCCACCACCCTTCGGTCGAGGATCTCCTTGGCCGACGAGAATCCCTTCATCGACTCCCACAACCCGCCGACCGGGACCTGACCGCCGAACCGCTCGACCACGGCCAGCTCCTCGGGGACCATCGAAGCGTCGCGCACGTACAGATGGAGGCCGTCCAGATGGGTGAACCCCTGGTTGGCGAAGGCCGACTCGCCGACCTGCCCGGGGTGCACCAGGGCGAGGAGGCGCCGGGCGCCGCGGTGCATGATCTCTTGATCGAGCTGACGCAGGAGCGCGGAGCCGATGCCCCTCTTGCGCCAGTCCGGATGGAGGGCCAGCGCCAGGAGGTGGGCGTCCGACCCCCCGAGACGTGCCACCACCACGCCGACCAGCCGTCCGGCGGCGACGGCAACCACAGCGGGCTGGTGCTCGTGGAGCGCCTCGACGACGTCACTGCGGCTGTATGCCGCGCCCGTCGCCGTGCCGGCCATGTCCATCAGCCTGACGATCTCCTCGAAGGGGATCGCCGGATCCCGGTAGTCGAAGGTGAGCGCACGCCAGTGGTCGTTCACGGTGGCTCCCTCCCGTTGCCGTGGACCCGATGCTACCGGTGGAGGCGTGCGTGAGTCGGCCGGCCCGGCTCCGGTGGACCGGGGCACCGAGCGGGCGGCAAACCGGCGCGGTTGACCGGTGCCCTCCGGCGCCCCACACTGATCACGGCCCATCCGGGGGGCCGGTGAGGAGCCGAGAGCATGGGACCGTGGCCGAGGGCCGAGATCGAGGACGCGTTCACCGAGTACCAGCGCCGGGCGGCGGCCGCCGGGGCGTCCGGTGAATGGTGGAGGTGGGCGGAGCAGTTCACCGAGGACGCCACCTACGTCGAGCACCACTACGGCACGTTCCACGGGCGCCAGGAGATCTACGAGTGGATCAGCGGGTGCATGGCCGAGTACCCGGGTTCGGACATGCCCGAGTTCCCCATCGAGTGGTACATCGTGGACGAGGAACGCGGTTGGGTGGTGTGCCAGGTGTGGAACCGGATGAGGGACCCGGGTGACGGAAGTATCCATCAGGAGTACAACTTCACGCTCCTCAAGTACGCCGGCGACGGGCGGTGGTCCTATGAGGAGGACATCTACAACCCGATGCGGTTCGGTGCCATGGTGGCCGGGTGGGAGGCGGCCCGGTCGGCGAACGCCGCCCGGTGAGGCGGGTCGTGGCCCGACCGGCGGTGGTCCCGCCCGGGCCCCTTTGAGCTCCCCAGACGCTACGGTGCAGGCGTGGAGGTGCGAAGGCTGGGGAGGACGGGCCATCTGTCGTCGGTGGCCATCCTGGGTTGCGCTGCGTTCTGGGACGCCGATCCGGCCACGGTCGCCGACTCGTTCGAGCTGGCCCTGGCGGCCGGGGTCAACCACCTCGACGTGGCGCCCCAATACGGCCGGGCCGAGGAACTGGTCGGTCCGCTGATCCCGGCGGTCCGTGACGACCTGTTCGTGGCCTGCAAGACGCTCCGTCGCGACCCGGCCGGGGCCCGCGCCCAGCTGGAGGAGTCCTTGGCCAGACTCCACTGTGACCGTGTCGACCTCTACCAACTCCACGCCGTGACCGACCTGGCCGAGCTCGAGGCCCGGGCGCCGGCGGTGGAGGCCGTCCTGGCCGCACGCGACGAGGGCCTGTGCCGGTGGGTGGGGATCACCGGGCACGAGCTGAGTGCACCGTCGGCCCATCTCGAGGCCCTCCGGCGCTACGACCTCGACACGGTCATGTTCCCGGTCAATCCACAGCTGTGGAGTGACCCCGCCTACCGCCACGACGCCGAGGCCCTCCTCGCCCACGCCACCGAGCACGACATCGGGGTCATGGCCATCAAGTCCGTTGCCGCCCGCCCGTGGGGCACCCGGGCCCACACCGCCGACACGTGGTACGAGCCCTACTCCACCGGCGCCGGGGTGGAGCGCGGGGTGCGCTTCGCCCTGTCCACGCCCGGCGTCCACGCCGTGTGCACCCCGGGGGACACCACCGTCTTGCCCTTGGCGCTGGCGGCGGCCGGGTCTTTCACCCCCATGACGCCGGCGGACCGTGAGGAAGCCACCGCCTCGGTCTCCCACGAGGCCAGCATTTTCCCCATGCCGAGGTGACCGACGTGGGATCGGCCAGGCCGGTCGAGGACCTCCGCGCACCGCTCCAGGGCACGGTGGTGGCCGTACCGGTGGCGGTGGGTGACCGCATCGCCGAGGGGGCGGCATTCGCCATCATCGAGTCGATGAAGATGGAGCACGTGGTGCGCGCCCCGGTCTCGGGGAGGGTGACCGTCATCGCCGCGGTCACCGGTGTGGTCGTGGCGGAGGGTGATCACCTCGGCACACTCGAGGTCACCGACGACGCCCCCGCGGCGGTCGAGCGTACGGACGTCGATCCCGAGCGGATCCGCCCCGACCTCGCCGAGCTCGGGCGCCGTCGCTCGTCGACCCTCGACGCCGGCCGACCCGACGCCGTCACTCGTCGCCATGCCCAGGGGCGTAGGACGGCGCGCGAGAACATCGACGACCTGTGCGACCCGGGCTCCTTCGTCGAGTACGGGTCGTTGGCCATCGCCGCCCAGCGGGGGAGGCGGCCGCTCGACGAGCTGATCGAGAGGACTCCGGCCGACGGGCTGGTGGCCGGTGTCGGTCGTGTCAACGGCGCGCTCTTCGAGGACCGGAGCGCATCGTGTGCCGTGCTCTCCTACGACTACACCGTGCTGGCCGGAACCCAGGGTCAGCAGAACCACCGCAAGAAGGACCGAGTCTTCGAGTTGGTGGAGCGGTTGCGTCTCCCCGTCGTCCTATTCGCCGAAGGCGGCGGTGGCCGGCCGGGGGACACGGACTACGCGGTGATCACGGGCCTCGACACCAAGGCGTTCGCGCTCTTCGGGGCGCTGAGCGGCCTGGTCCCACTGGTCGGTGTGGCATCGGGGCGGTGCTTCGCCGGCAATGCCGCCCTCGTCGGGTGTTGTGACGTGATCATCGCCACCGAGGACTCCTCGATCGGCATGGGCGGACCGGCGATGATCGAGGGCGGAGGACTGGGCACCTTCGGTCCCGAGGAGATCGGACCCATCGACGTGCAGTCCGCCAACGGCGTCGTGGACCTGGTGGCCCGGGACGACGCCGACGCGGTGCGGCTGGCCAAGAGGTACCTCTCCTACTTCCAGGGCACCCTGGACGAGTGGGCGTGTGCCGACCAGAGGCTCCTGCGCAGCAGCGTCCCCGAGGAGAGACTGCGGGTCTACGACATGCGACACCTGGTCACCACCCTGGCCGACACGGACTCGGTAACCGAACTGAGGGCGGGCTTCGGCCGGGGGATGATGACCGCCCTGGCCCGGGTGGAGGGACGGCCCATCGGGGTCGTGGCCAACGACCCGGGACACCTCGGTGGTGCCATCGACAGCGACGGGGCCGACAAGGCGGCCCGGTTCCTCCAACTCTGTGACGCCCATGACGTCCCGGTCCTGTTCCTGTGCGACACCCCGGGGTTCATGGTCGGCCCCGAGGCGGAGCGCTCCGCCCAGGTGCGCCACTTCAGCCGTTTGTTCGTCGTCGGGGCCAGCCTCAGCATTCCCTTCTTCACGATCATCGTGCGCAAGGGCTACGGGCTCGGCGCCCAGGCCATGGCGGGCGGGAGCTTCCGCTCCCCACTGTTCACCGTGGCCTGGCCGAGTGGTGAGTTGGGCGGGATGGGCCTCGAGGGGGCGGTCCGGCTCGGGTTCCGACGTGAGCTGGATGCCGTGGAGAACCCCGACGAACGCGAGGCGCTGTTCCGGTCGATGGTCGAGCGCGCCTACGAGCACGGGAAGGCCATCAACGTGGCGTCGGCGCTCGAGATCGACGACGTGATCGATCCGGCCGAGTCGAGGGCCAGGATCGTGGCGGCGTTGCGTTCTGCCCCGGCACCACCGGTGCGGAGCGGCAAGAAGCGCAGCTGCATCGACACCTGGTGAAGGTGCTCGCCACGAGACCGTGCGACCGCCGACGGCTCAGAGTCCCTCGAGGGCCTCGATGCGCCGGTCGATCAGCGTGTTCAGCCCCTCCGTCCCCGGACCGCCCGAGGTGGCCGGCTCCCGCGGGGCCGGGGCGCCGACCAACCGGCCGAGCGAGGCGGTGACCGACGAGCGGAGCGCGGTCAGGTCGTAGCCTCCCTCGAGGAAGAGGACGAGCCGGCCCGGGCCCGGGGCGTAGTCCGCCACCACCGCGGCCAGATCGGCGAAGTCGCCGGACGACAGGGCCAGGTCGGCGAGGGGATCCTCCCGGTGGGCATCGAAGCCGGCCGATACGAGCACCCAGGTGGGTCCGAATTCGTCCACGGCGGGGCCGACCAGCCGTTCGCACGCGTGGCGCACCACGTCCCCGGTGGCCCCGGGCGGAAGGGGCACGTTGAGCGTGGTACCCCGGGCCCGATGACTGCCCACCTCACCGGGCCGTCCGGTGCCGGGGTAGCAGGGCCACTGGTGGAGGGACACGTAGAGGACGTCGGGTTCGTCCCAGAAGATGGCCTGGGTCCCGTTGCCGTGGTGCACGTCCCAGTCGACGATCAGGACGCGCTCGCCCGCGTCGACCAATGCCTGGGCCGACACGGCCACGTTGTTGATCAGGCAGAAGCCCATCGACTGGTCGGGGAGGGCGTGGTGGCCTGGCGGCCGAACAGCGACGAAACCCACCCCGGCGTCGTCGGCGGCCAGGGCCTCGACGGCCTCCAACCCGGCCCCGGCCGCCAGCAGGGCGGCATCCCATGACTCCGGGGTGGCGTAGGTGTCCTCGTCGAGGTGGCCGCCCCCGGACTCGCACACCAGGCGCAGTCGCTCGAGGTACGCGGCGCCATGGACGCGGACGAGCCGGTCGGCGTCGGCCGGGCGGGGCTCGAGGACGCGAAGGTCGCGGTCGAGGTGGAGATCGGCGATTCCGTCCATCACCGCATCGATCCGTGACGGCCGCTCGGGGTGACCGGCCTGACGGTGCCGCCCCGCGTGGTGATCCTCTCCGCCGACGGGCCCGACGACGGTCAACACCACGGGGACCCCGCGGGCGTCACCTGATCGGACCAGGAGTCTTCGGCACCCGACCAGTCTGCACCAGGCGTCCCAGCGGTGCCCGCCGGTACCTGCCCAAACAGGTGGCGACGCCTAAGGTGAGGCGATGGTGAATCGAGCCGGCTCGGACGCGGTGGGGTGACATCGACCGCCATCGGCACACTGGTCCTGATCGCCATCGCCGCGGTGCTCGCCCCGATCCTCTCGGAGCTGACCGGCCCGTTGGCCGTTCCGGAAATCGTGTTCCAGATCGGGCTGGGCATGCTTCTCGGGCCATACGCGCTCAACATCGCCCACGTGGACAATGTGGTGACCGGGCTCTCCGACCTGGGATTGACCTATCTGATCTTCCTCGCCGGCTACGAGCTGGACCTCCAACGGATCCGGGGGAAGCCACTGCGGCTGGCCACCGCCGGCTGGCTGCTGTCGCTGGTCATCGGCCTGGGCGCGGCATTCGCACTCGTGTCGGGCGGACTGGCCCGCGACACGCTGGTCGTGGGCCTGGCGCTGACCACGACGGCACTCGGGACCCTGGTGCCGATGCTCCGGGACGCCGGTGTCATGGAGAGCAGGTTCGGCGCCCTGGTCTCCGCCATCGGGACGTGCGGCGAGTTCCTGCCCATCGTCGCCGTCGCCCTGCTGCTGACGAGGAAGGAGCCCTTCCTCACCTCGTTGCTGCTGGCCGCGTTCATCGCGGTGGCGGTCTGCACCGTCCTCTTGGCGGCGCGCCAGCAGCCACCGCGGCTGGTGGCCGTCCTCGACCGGCACCTGGAGTCGAGCGCCCAGCTGCCGGTGCGGGTGTCACTGCTGTTCATCGTGCTGCTCGTGCTGTTGGCCGCCACGCTCGGCCTCGACGTGCTGCTCGGTGCGTTCGCGGCGGGCATCGTGGTGCGCCTGTTCACCGCCCACGGGGGGAGTGTGGCGATCAAGGCCAAGTTGGAGGCGATCGGGTTCGGCTTCCTCATCCCCATCTTCTTCGTGGTCAGCGGCATCCAGTTCGACATCCACGTGTTCGTGGACGACCCGCGGTCGCTCTGGAGGGTGCCGTTGTTCCTGGCCCTGATGCTGGTGGCCCGTGGCGTGCCCGTGTTCCTGTTGTACCGGCGCGAACTCGAACGCAACGAGCGCGTGCCCATGGCGTTGTTCTCGGCGACCGGGCTGCCCCTCATCGTGGTCATCACCAGCATCGCCCTCGCCGAGCACCGGATGCTCGAGGTGAACGCCGACGCGCTGGTGGCGGCCGGGATGCTGTCCGTCCTACTGTTCCCGGCGACCGGGCTGTGGCTGCTCCGCAGGGGCGGCCGGGCGACCAGCCGCAAGGAACCGGCGACCGAGGCGGACACCGGAGGGGAGGCGTGACCCCTCAGGGTGTGGGGCGCTGGACGCTGAACCAGTCCCGTGCGTCGAGGTACGAGGAGAACGCGGTGGCGATGGCGTCGATGTCCGCCGGTCCCTTCGGCCGCTGCAGTTCGTAGACGTTCGGGAAGGCCAGCCAGGCCGTCACGTGCTCCCAGAGCCGGACCGCATCATCGCCCTTCGGGGGATTGACCAGCACCGGCCCGAACAGCGCCTGGCCGTCGTCGAAGATCATGGTCGGCACCCCGAATCCCCCCTTCGACACCACCAGCTCGTGCTCGGCACGCACCTCGTCACCGGTGGTCGGGTCGGAGATGGCCTCGGCCACGATCGAGGCATCGAGGCCCATCTCGCCGAGGATGGCCTCGGCCACCTCGGGCCGGTGGGGCTTGCGGCCATCGACGTGCAGCGCCGCCCCGGCCGCCGCGTACCACCGGTCGAGCAGATCGATGTCCCGACGTCGGAGGAGCGCACCGATCCGCATCATCGACCAGCCGTAGGACCATTCGCGTTCCCAGGGGTGCTTCTTCCCCTCGACCCGGTTGACCTCCTCGAGGCTGAAGAACCTCCACCGGATGTCCAGCCCGATCCGGTCCCGCACCTCCCGCATCCACAGCGACGTCTGGTAGGCGTAGGGACACATGATGTCGAAGTGGAAGTCGACCCCTGTCGGTGTCTCCATGGTCACGCCCCTTCCTGGCCTCGTCGGCCGTCCGGCCCAACGGTGGTGTCACCGCGCTCGGCTGCACCGTACACGGGAGCGCCCGTGGCCAGCTCGACGAACCGCCTTGCCGCCGGCGCCAGGGGTCCCGGGCGGTGGACCAGGGCGATCGCCCGCTCGACGGGTGGTTGGGGACGGGCCACGGTGGCTCCGAGCGCGCCGGCCACCGCGGCGATGGCCTCGGGCACCAGGGCGGCACCGGCTCCGGCCAGGACCAGGGGGAGGATGGCGTCCCGTTGGGCGGTCACGACGGCGACCCGGGGCTCCGCCTTTGCGGCGACGAACCCCTCTTCGAGGAGCCGACGCGTCGAGGTGCCCGTCGGCGCGGCGATGAACGGGATGTCGACCAGGTCGGCGAGGGGGAGGATGAACTCCGACGACGGGCCACCCGGGTCGTCGAGCGGGTTCCCCCACCCGCCCATGCCGGGAGGGAGGATGAGCAAGAGGGCCTGCCCCCCGATCCGATGACCGACGAGGTCGCCCGGCACGTCGATGGACTCGGTCAGGCCGGCCTCGCACCGTCCGTCCCGGATCATGGCGATGAGATCGGACGAGCCCTCGGGCGCAGCGAGGTCGACGTCCACACCCGGGTGCCGGCGGCGGAAGCGACCGATCAGATCGGCCATCGGTTCGGCGGCCAGGGTGGGGAGGCTGCAGAGCGACAGGTGCCCCGAGCTCGACCCGGCCACCGCCGCCACCGCGGACCGGCCGGTCTCGACGTCGCGCAGGGTCTGGCGGGCCGGCTCGATCAGGGCGCGACCCGCCGCCGTCACCAGCACCCGGCGTCCGAGCCGCTCGAACAGTGGCACACCCAGTTCGATCTCGAGCTCTTTGACCGCCTGGGAGAGCGCCGGCTGGCTCACGCCCAGCTCGTCGGCGGCGGGGGTGAACCCCCCGTGATCGACCACCGCCAGGAACCGTTCGAGGTGGCGGATATCCATAAGAAAATCTTATCGGACTAATCGGATACACCTATTAGACTTCTGGATCGGACCCCACCAGGCTGGGCCGGTCATGACGCTCGTCGACGGCACCAGGCCAGTTGGGTGGCATCGGTTCACCGTGGAACCGCGTCGGCCGTCCGCCGTGCGGCGCCTGGAGCGGGGGTACGTCCTGGCCGTGGGCGCCGTCTGCGTGGGTGCGTTCATGGGCCAGCTCGACGCCAGCATCGTCACCCTGGCGTTCCCCACCCTCGAGCGCTCCTTCCATTCCGGGCTGAGCGACGTGACCTGGGTGGGCCTCAGTTATCTGCTGGTGCTGGTGGCGTCGGTCGCCGCCGTGGGGAGGATGGCGGACACCGTGGGCCGGAAGCTGCTCTACCTCTACGGCTTCGTCATCTTCGTCATCGGCTCCGCCCTGTGTGCCGGTGCGTCCAGCCTCGTGGCCCTCGACTGTTTCCGGGCCTTCCAGGCCGTCGGGGCGGCCATGCTCCAGGCCAATAGCGTGGCCATCATCGCCCTGGCGGTGCCCCGTGACCGACTGGGCCGAGCGCTCGGCGTCCAGGGGGCGGCCCAGGCCCTGGGCCTGGCGCTCGGGCCGTCCGTCGGGGGACTGCTCCTCGCCACTGGGGGATGGCGACTCCTCTTCCTCATCAACGTCCCGGTCGGCCTCATCGGAATGGTGGCAGCCCTCTTGTTCATCCCCCGGAGCAATCACCTCCGGGCCCGGGACGGCTTCGATTGGCCGGGTCTGGGCCTTTTCTTCCCCGCCGTCGTGGCCTTGGTCTTCGCCATCTCGCAGGGCGGTCGCTTCGGGTGGACGTCGTCGGTCGTGGTGTCCGCCCTCGGTGGGACCGCCGTGCTCGGGGCGGCGTTCGTGCGCCGCGAGCGACGGTGCGTGTCGCCGATGGTGGACCTCTCGCTCTTCCGTCGGATGCCCTTCACCGCCGGCGTCTCGAGCGGGCTCCTGGCCTTCTTGGTGCTGTTCGGCGTCCTGGTGACGGTCCCCTTCTTCCTCGAGCGGGCCAGTGGGTTCGGGTCGGTGAGGACCGGGCTGGAACTGATGGTGATGCCGGTCGCGCTCGGACTGGTCGCGCCGTTCTCGGGGAGGATGGCCGACCGTCTCGGGGTCCGGATCCCGGGGGCCGCCGGCATGGCCCTCGTGGCGGCCGGCCTGGTCGCTCTCGGGTGGCTGCGACCTTCGACCCCGGGGTTCCTCGCCCTGCTCGTCGTGGTCGGTGCTGGGCTCGGGCTCTTCGTCTCACCGAACAACGCCGGCATCATGGCGTCGGTGCCCGCCGACCAGTCGGGCCTGGCTTCCGGCCTGCTCAACATGAGCAGAGGCTTGGGGACGGCCATGGGATTGGCCGTCTCCAGTGCCGTGTTCGCGGCCTTTGACGGGGACCGGGGCCCGTCCCACCAGGTCGCCGCGGCGTTCTCCGCCACCGTGATCGTGCTGGCCGGCGTGGCCGCGGGGGCTGCGGTCATCGCCGCGTTGTGGGGCCGTGCCGAGCCCCTGGCCGATCGGGACGCACCGACGCGCGCCGCTTCGGGGGCGTTGGCGTCGGCCGTCTGAGCCATCACGCCGGGATGTGTTCCCGGGCTCGGGCAAGGGTGCCGGCATGGCCCGATGGGAAGCGGTCGGGGACTGGCGTCTAGGGGTGCGCGGTTCAGAAGTGGCCGAGCACCGGGTGGGGCACGTACGGCTCCTCCAGCCTCGCCACCTCTTCGTCGCTCAGCTCCAGCTGCTCGGCGGCCAGGGCGTCGTCGAGGTGTCGGGGTTTGGTGGCCCCGACGATGGGGGCGGTGACCCCGGGGCGCTGGAGGAGCCACGCCAGGGCGATCTGGGCGGGGGACACGTGGCGCTCGGCGGCCACCTCGGCCACCCGCTCGACGACGTCGAAGTCGGTCGGCTGGCTGTAGAGGTAGTCGGTGAAGTCGTCCGTGCCCGAGCGGGTGGTGATCCGGTCGCCCGATCGGCTGCGGTTGCCGGCGAGCACCCCCCGGGCGAGTGGGCTCCAGGGGATGACCCCGACGCCCTGGTCCACGCACTGGGGGATCATCTCGCGCTCCTCCTCCCGGTAGATGAGGTTGTAGTGGGGTTGCATGGACACGAACCGGGTCCAACCGTTGAGGTCGGCGACGTGCTGCGCCTTGGCGAACTGCCACGCGAACATGCTGCTCGCACCGATGTAGCGGGCCTTGCCGGCGCGGACGACGTCGTGGAGCGCCCTCATGGTCTCCTCGATCGGCGTGCGGGGGTCCCACCGGTGGATCTGGTAAAGGTCGACGTAGTCCATGCCGAGCCGGTCCAACGAGGCATCGATGGCGGCCAGGATGTGCTTGCGCGAGAGCCCCCCGCCGTTCTCTCCGGGCGTCATCGGCATGAAGACCTTGGTGGCCACCACCATCTCGTCCCGGCCGAGGAACCGGGGCAGCAGGCGCCCGGTGGCGACCTCGCTGGCCCCGCGGGAGTAGGTGTCGGCGGTGTCGAAGAACGTGATGCCGCCCTCGACCGCCGCCCGGATGATCGGCTCGGCCTGGTCCTCGTCCAGCGCCCACGCCCGCTCGCTGTCGTTCCCGAAACTCATCATGCCGAGACAGACCCGGGACACTCGCAGCCCCGTCGCGCCGAGATTCACGTACCGCATCGGGCACCTCCCATGGTCGAGGGGCGAACCGGTCGGTGCCCGGCTCACCTCGAGCGCACCTTACGGCGCGCCGGGGCGGACGCGTTCGGGCCTCCGGCGATCGGCGGCCCTGCGCCGTGGGTGGCACGCTGAACAGGTCGTTTCCACCCGACAGCGCTCTCAGGAAACTCACAGGTGGCTGTGGCCTGACGTAAATGTTCACCCGATTGGATGGCGTGGGCCGGGAGCCGGCGGCCCGGATCCCGTGCCGCCCGGGGAAAGCACCCGGCTTCGAATCGACAGAGCAACGGCAAGCGAGGCGCACGTGGTATCCAAGCGCGGCAAGTGGTACCGGCACAAAGGCACCATCATCGCCATCGTGGCGGCCGTGGTGGTGGCCGCCGGAGTCGGCACCTGGCTCGGTACCCGAAGCTCGAGCGCCACCCCCTTGATCACCACCACCACCACGGTCCAGAGCGTGACCACGGGTACGATCACCGAGACGGTCTCCTCATCGGGGACCGTCGAGCCAGCGGCCCAGGCCAACCTCGACTTCGGCGTGTCCGGGAGGGTCACCGCCGTCGACGTGGCCGCCGGGCAGACCGTGACCGTGGGGCAGCCGCTGGCCAGCGTCGACAGCACCTCGCTGGCCGCCGCCCTGGCCCAGGCCCAGGCCACCCTGGCCCTCGACCAGGCCCAACTGGCCACCGACCAGGCCGACAACGCCTCGGCCGCCCAGATCGCCTCCGACGAGGCGAACGTCGCCTCGTCGCAGACCCAGGTGACCTCGGCGCAGACCTCCCTCAACGACGCCACACTCACCTCGACGATCGCCGGCACGGTGGCATCGGTCAACCTCACGGTCGGCCAGCAGGTGACGGGGTCGAGCTCTTCCTCCTCGTCCGGATCGTCGGCGACGTCGACCGGCGCCAGCGGCGCCTCGTCCGGGGCCAGTTCGTTCACCGGCGGTAGCGGTGCGTCCTCGGTCGGCTCGTCCTCGTCCTCCTCTTCGGCCTCGAGCTCCACGTCGGCGCAGGTCGTCGTAGTCTCAACGGGGTCGTACATCGTCAACTCCACGGTGGACAGCACCCAGGTCAGTCAGGTCAAGGTGGGGGACCAGGCGACGATCACCGTCTCCGGTTCGACCTCGGAGGTCTTCGGCACCGTGGCGTCGGTCGGGCTGTTGGCCAGCACGAGCTCGGACGTCTCCACCTTCCCGGTGGTCATCGACGTGACCGGCAGTCCCTCGGGCCTCTTCGGCGGGTCAACGGCCACGGTGTCCATCATCACCGAGGAGCTCCAGGATGTCATCGTCGTACCGACGACGGCCATCCAGTACAGCGGAAGCAGCACCACGGTCACCCTCGACTCCGACGGCCAGAAGGTCAGTCGCGCGGTGGGGATCGGCGCGGCTTCCGGGGGCGACACCCAGGTGACCAGCGGGTTGGCGGTCGGTGACAAGATCTACGTGACCGAGGTGTCCTTCCACGGAGCGAGGGCGGGCGCAGGCTCGAGCTTGTTCGGACGAGGCGGCGGGGGCTTCACCGGTGGTGGCGGGGGCTTCACCGGCGGCGGCGGCGGCTTCACCGGCGGCGGAGGCTTCGGAGGATGACGACCCCGGCGAGCGGCAGTCACCGACCGCCGATCGGTCCTGACGACACGGCCGAGGTCTGGCTGGAGGACACGGGCGAGCACCCTGCGGTCCACCGCGCCGTCATCGAGGCCCGGGACGTCACCAAGGTCTATCGGACCGGTTCGCTTGAGGTCGAGGCCCTTCGCGGCGTCTCCTTCGACATCGACTCGGGTGAGTACGTGGCCGTCATGGGGCCTTCGGGCTCGGGCAAGTCGACCCTCATGCACATCCTCGGCTGTCTCGATGTTCCGACGTCGGGCACCTACCACCTCGCCGGTGAGGATGTGAGCTCCATGTCGGAAGAGGAGCTCGCCCACGTCCGTAACCGCAGGATCGGGTTCGTCTTCCAGCAGTTCAACCTGTTGGCGACCCTGTCGGCCTGGCGCAACGTGGAGCTGCCCCTCATCTATGCCGGGGTCGACCGGTCGGCCCGCAAGGAGCGGTCACTCGCTGCCCTCGAGCGGGTCGGGTTGGCCAGTCGCGTCGAACATCGCCCCGGTGAGCTGTCGGGGGGACAGCAGCAGCGGGTGGCGGTGGCGCGGGCACTGGTCACCGATCCGGCGCTGATCCTGGCCGACGAGCCCACCGGCAACCTCGACACCGTCTCGGCCCAGGACGTCCTGCAACTCTTCGCCGAACTCCACCAGAGCGGCCGCACCGTCGTGCTCATCACCCACGAGTCAGACGTGGCGGACGCGGCCGGACGGACCATCCGGATCCTCGACGGACGGATCGTCGAGTCCGAGCTGGCGGGAAGCGCGGCGGGTGCGTCGTGAACTTCATCGACACCCTGCGGACCGGTCTCGAGGGCGTCCTGTCCCACCGGTTGCGGTCCACCCTGACCGTGATCGGCATCATGATCGGCATCACCGCGGTGATCCTCACCGTAGGACTGGGCGAGGGGGCCCAACAGCAAGTGGGCTCCGAGATCTCCGCCCTCGGTTCGAACCTGCTGACCATCTCGCCGGGCAGCACGACCTCGTCGTCGGGCATCCGGGGTGGATTCGGCTCGGCCTCGACGCTGACCGTCGGCAACGCCACGGCCCTCGCCTCCAAGACGGTGGCCCCCGACGTGGCCGCCGTGGCCCCGACGACCACTGAGTCGGAGACGCTGGTGGCGGGCACGACCAACTGGACCACCTCGGTCGTCGGCACCGAGCCGTCGTGGTTGACCGTTCGTGGGAGATCGATGACCGAGGGCAGGTTCATCGCCGGGCACGATGTGTCCACCCGGGCCAATGTCGTAGTACTGGGATCGACCACCGCCGAGGAGCTGTTCGGTGCCCGTGATCCGGTGGGTCAGACCGTCACGGTCGCCGGCGTTCCGATGGAGGTCATCGGCGTCCTCAATACGGTGGGCTCGTCGGGCTCGTCGTCGACCACCTCCGACCAGGACGACCAGGCCATCGTGCCCATCACCACCGCGGCCACCGAGCTCATCGGTGGCACCAGTCGGAACTCGGTGAGCGACATCCTCGTCCAGGCGACATCGTCGTCCACCCTGTCGGCCGCCTACCAGGAGGCCGACAGCGAGCTCCTCAGCCTCCATGCCATCACCACTCCGGCCGACGCCGACTTCACCATCACCCCGGAGACGTCACTGCTCGACACGGCCACCTCCGTGGACAAGACGCTGACCGTCCTGCTCGGCGGGATCGCCGGTATCTCGCTCCTCGTCGGTGGGATCGGCGTGATGAACATCATGCTGGTGTCGGTCACCGAGCGCATCCGTGAGATCGGCTTGCGCAAGGCGCTCGGCGCCACGCCCCGGGTGATCCGCCGGCAGTTCCTCGTCGAGGCGTCCGTGCTCGGACTGGTCGGTGGTCTGTTGGGGGCCGGGCTCGGGATTCTCGGCGCTGTGATCCTGCCGCATTTCATCTCCGACCCAATCGCCATCTCGCCGGTCGCCACCGTTGGGGCCATCGCCGTCGCCATCGCCATTGGCGTGGCCTTCGGTGTCTATCCGGCGAGCCGGGCCGCCGCCCTCCCACCGATCGACGCACTGCGTAACGAATGAGGCGCAGCGAATGAGGAAGCTACGAATGAGACCGATCGACTACTCCACCCAGACACCTACACAAGGAAGAGCAATGAACCACCAAGCAAAGACCACCGGCGATGAAAGTGGCCACGGCCAGCGTCGGCGGACCATGCGGTCCGCAAGAGTGAGGAAGGCGCTCGCGCTTTCGGCGCTCGGCGTCGCCGCGGTGACGATGGCCGCCTGTGGGAGTTCGTCGTCCGCCTCGACGACCACGACGGCGAAGCCCTCGACGAGCGGCAGCGCGAGCGGTACGGGCGGAAGCGGCGCCCGTACGTTCCCGGGTGCCTCCGGCTCCATCGCGGCGATCAACGGCACCTCGCTCGAGGTGCAGAACTCGACGAGCCAGACCACCGTCAACTACACGCCGACCACGACCTTCGAGCAGTCGGTGGCGGCCACCGCCGCTGACGTGACCGTCGGTTCGTGCATCTCGGCGTTCGGCAAGCCGACGTCCACTTCGTCGTCCGCCACATCGGTGTTCGGCGAGCCGGTGACAGCCACGACGGTGACCGTAACCCAGCCGACGTCAGGCGCCTGCACTGGCGGATTCGGCGGGGGCGCCGGCGGATTCGGTCGGGGGGCGGGCGGCGCTGGCGGCGGCGGCGGGTTCCCCGGCGGGGGCTCGGGTGAGCGACCGGCCGGTGCACGCAGCTTCGCCGGCCGTGCCGGTTTCGGCGCAGCGTCGGGCGCTGTCACCGCGGTGAGCGGATCGGTGGTGACGGTCAACGAGACCAATCCCCAGACGAAGAAGACCTCGAGCGTGGTGGTGACGCTCACCTCCTCGACGACCTTCACGCAGCGCACCACGGCCACCTCTGCCGCCCTGGCGGTGGGCCAGTGCGCCACCGCGGTGGGCCAGGCCGGCACGACCGGGGCGATCACGGCCCGTTCGATCAGCATCTCTACCCCTGGTCCGAATGGCTGCACCAGCGGCTTCGGGGGTTTCCGCGGAGCGGGTGGCGCGGGTGCAGCCCCGGCGGGGTCTGGTGCCTGAGCAGTCCGAACCGGACGCCTCCGGTTCCGAGCCGTCCCCGTCGGACCGGCCGACGGGGGACGTCCACCGTCCTGTCGACGACGAGACCAGTCAGGGATCTCACGTCCTCGGCTGGTTCTCGCCGTTGCGGATCGGCGTGGCCGTCGTACTGATCGCCGCGGCCCTGGTGGCTTGGAGCCTGACCGGAAGCGCCACCTCCGGCTATCGGACGGCTGTCGTGGGCACGGGAACCGTCGAGGCCACCCTCGACTCGGTGGGAACGATCACACCCGTCAACCAGGCCGACCTTAACTTCGACGCATCGGGCACGGTCGAGCGCGGTCAACGTGACGGTCGGCCAGACCGTGACCGCCGGTGAGACGCTGGCATCATTGGACGTCGCCACCCTCGACGCGGCGGTCACGACCGCACAGGCCTCGCTGGCATCGGCGCAGGCAACGCTGGCGAGCGCCGAAGCGAGCCAGACATCGACCACCACGACGTCCACCGCCTCGACCGCCTCGACCGCCTCGGCCACGCCGAGCTCGGCGTCCGCGTCGGGGCAGTCGGGACAGGACAAGCAGCAGATCACCAAGGCGCAGAGCGCGCTGGTGGCCGCCCAGTCCCAGGCGGACGCCGACTCCGCCCAGGCCACGGCCGCCCTCACCGCGGCTACGACGCTCTGTGAGTCCTCCACACCGACGACCACCACCTCCACGACCACGACCCCGCCGACCACGACCCCGCCGACCACCGCGGGGGGTGGCGCGCCGACCCCGACAACCTGCGGTGAGGCTCTCAGCCAGGCGAGCTCGGCCCAGGCCGCCGTGTCTGCCGATCTGAAGAAGGTGGCCGCAGCCGAGAGCGACCTCAGTGCGGCCATCAACGCACAGTCGTCAGCGACCACGGCCACCACCGCCTCGCCCTCCTCGGGTGCCGCATCGTCGGGTAGCTCCCTCGCCGTGGCAGCCGCTTCCTCGGGGGGCTCCCGGTCCGGCTCGGGTTCAGGCGACGCCACGTCCAAGGTGGCCACGCCCCAGCAGCTGGCCGTCGACCAGGCGTCGGTCGACACCGCCGAGGCCAATCTGTCCGACGCGCAACAGGCGCTCACCGGTGCCAATCTGGTCAGCACCATCTCGGGCACGGTGGCCGCGGTCTCCATCGCCGACGGCGATTCGGTGACGGCAGGCGGGAGCGCGACGAGTCCCCAGATCGTGGTCATCGGCACCGGCTCCTCCTACGACATCTCGACGGCGATCCCGGTGGCCGACATCGGGAAGGTGGCGGTCGGACAACCGGCCGTGGTCACCCCCGATTCCACCAGCACGGTCGAGCACGGCACGGTTTCCTCGATCGGGGTGTTGGCCACGAGCGGCACGACGACGACCTATCCGGTCACGATCGCTCTGACCTCCTCGGACCTCGGCCAGCTCTCGGGGGTGCAGGCCGATGTCTCCATCGTCGTGCAACAGACGGTCGGGGTCACCACCGTCCCCACCTCGTCCGTGCGCACCATCGGTTCCGAGCACGTGGTGACGGTGGTGAACGGGAACACCCCGAAGGAGGTCCGGGTCACCGTGGGCACGGTCGGGGACATACTGACCCAGGTGAAGTCAGGTGTCACCCCCGGTGAGACCGTCTCGCTGGCCGATCTCAACGAGCCGCTTCCGAGCACCTCTACGACGACCACCCGCACGGGGTTGGGCGGATTCGGCGGGGCCGGTGGATTCGGCGGGGCCGGTGGCTTCGGCGGGGCCGGTGGCTTCGGCGGGGCCGGTGGCTTCAGTGGTGGAGGTCGGTTCGGAGGCTGACCGCCAGCGGGCCGCCGCTATCGTGCGGTCCGTGATCGAAGACCCGCTGGTGGCCGAGGCCGTGCACGACGTCGGGATCCGGCGGCTCCAACACGCCTATGCGGACGCGGTCAACCGCCGGGCATGGCCTGAGCTGGCCCGGCTGTTCCTGGCCGATGCCGAGGTGGTGATCGACCGACGGTCGGGAGAGCTGCTGCGGCTGGTGGGCGGGAACGACGTCGGCGCCTTCATCGGCCGGGCCATCGACCGGTTCGAGTTCTTCGAATTCGTGATCCTGAACGCCCATATCGTGTTCCCCGAAGGGCCGCGGGCCGCTACGGCGGTAGGCCGCATGTTCATGTGCGAGCTGCGCCAGGAGCGCGAGAGCGGTCGGTGGACCAATGCCTACGGGCTCTACCACGACCGCTACGCCCTCGTTTCGGGGCGATGGATGTTCGCCGAGCGCCGCTACCACTCGCTGGCTCGCCACGGGAGGGACCTCGACGCCTTCCCGCTCCCCGACGACCCCGGCATCGAGGTGCCGGGACCGGGGCCCGGCGACCGGGCGGGAGGGATCAGCCTCCGGGAACCGTAGCCGTGGCAGCATTCTCGATATGCCGCTGCTGGTTGTACGCCATGCGCAGGCCGGACGACGTGGCGCCTACCAGGGTGTCGACCGGCTGCGTCCGCTCACCCCACGCGGGCGGAGCCGGGCCGAGGCGCTCGTCCCCCTGCTCCGTGGCTACCGGCCCCGGCGGATCCTGTCGAGTCCCTACGTCCGTTGTTGCGAGACCGTGCAGCCCATCGCCGAGGCGCTGGGGCTCGGGGTCGAGTCGGTGGACGCGCTGGGGGAGGGGCACACCGGCGAGGGCGTGAGGCTGCTCTCGACCATGGCCGGGGAGTCCGCCGTCCTTTGTACCCACGGTGACGTGGCCACCGAGATCCTCGAGGCGCTGGTCCCCGAGTCCGACGGGGACCGCCGGAAGAGCCTTCGCCTGCAGAAGGGCGAGTTCTGGGTGGTCCAGTCGACCGGAAGTTCACTGACCATCGTCGGCCACGTCCGGCGCTTCACCTCAGCCCCGCCGCAGTCGGAGGGTGGTGGCTGACCGGTACGCTCGTGGCGCGATGAACGACCCCTGCCGATTCGATCCCGGCTCCGTCGGCGCGTTCCGGGTCACCCGCCGCTCCTTCGACGCCACCTCGAGGACGGTCTCGCTCCACTACTCGTTCGACGACGGACCCGAGTTCGTCGAGACCGTGCGCTTCGAGACCGAACCGTCCACCGTCTCGCAGGCCGGATCTCCTGGATTCGAACGGGCCCTGCTCCATCTGCATATCGCGGCGGGAACCAGCTACTACAAAGTGGCCGCCCCTCCCGATGTCGTGGTGGAGGGGGAGGGGTTGACGCAATCCGAGGCGGACTTCCACCACCACCTCTACGACGAGGGACTGAGGGAGTTCGCCGTCTCCAACCGGTTGGACGTCCCCCTCCCCGTGTCGATCCGGGCGGCGCGGCTGGCCCCAGGGTCCGATCCACCGACCGTCGATCGGCCCCACCGGCTCCTCGTGCCCATCGGTGGCGGCAAGGACTCGATGGTGCTGATCGAGGCGGTGAAGGACCACAACCCGCTCCTGTTCGCGGTCAATCCCCATCCTCTCGTCCTCGAGTTGGCCGCCCAGACCGGCCTCGACCTGGTGGTGGTCCGCCGTCGGCTGGCGGGCAACCTTGCCGGGCTCAACGAGGCCGGAGCGCTCAACGGGCACGTCCCGATCACCGCCATCATCTCGCTCGTGGCCGTGGTGGGCAGTTTCCTCTACGGCTACGACACCATCGCCATGGCCGTCGAGCGGTCGGCGAGCGAGGAGACGGTGATGGTCGGTGGGACGCCGGTCAACCACCAGTACTCCAAGAGCGTCGGCTTCGAGCGCCTCCTGTCCGACCTGATCGCCACCATGGTAGATAGCGGGGTCCGCTACGGATCGGCCCTCCGCCCCTACTCGGAGCTGTCGATCGCCCGGTCCTTCGCCCGGCTCACCGAGTACCACGCCACCTTCTGCAGCTGCAACACCGTCTTCCGCCAGACGGCGGGAGCCACCGACGGATGGTGTGGGAACTGCCCCAAATGTCGATTCGTGGCGCTGGTGCTGGCCCCGTTCCTCGAACCTGAGGCGCTGACCGCGATCATCGGGCGGGATATGTTCGCCGATCCCGACCAGGTGCAGGGGTTCGCCGCGCTGATGAGCGAGGAGGACAAACCCTTCGAGTGCGTGGGCGAACGACGGGAGTCGGCCGCCGCCATGAGGATGCTGGCATCCCAGCCGAACTGGATGGACGAACCGGTGGTCACCGCTCTGGCCGGACTGGCCCGGAGCCTCGTGACCGACGGCGACGTCGGGAGGCTGCTCACACCGGCGGGCCCGTCGGTGTTCGACGGCAGTGCGGTGGGCCGGGCCGTCGACCGTCAACTGACGGAGACTCCGTGAGGCTCGAGGAGGTGGCCTCGCGCCGGGTGGTCGTATGGGGGCTCGGGCAGGAGGGTCTCGCCATGGTCGGCCTGCTCGCCGAGAGGGGGGTGACGCCCCGCCTGGTCGACGATCATCCCGAGAGGGTCGACCCCGGGGTGGCCGCCGGGCTCGGGTCGCCGATCGAAGACCCCGCCGGCATTCGCTGGCCGGACGTCGATGTCGTCGTCCGGTCCCCGGGGGTGGGCCGGTACGGGGCCGCGCTGGTCGAGGCGGAGGCGGCCGGCGTGGCCATCACCACCTCGATGGCCATCTGGCTCGAGGACTTCGCCGACGCGAGGGTGGTGGCCGTCACCGGCACCAAGGGGAAGAGCACGACGGCCACGCTGACGGCGGCGATCCTTCGTGCGGAGGGGCTCGAGGTGGCACTGGTCGGGAACATCGGGACTCCGGTGACCCAGACGTACGGCCGTCCGCTGGCCGACGCCTATGTGGTCGAGGTCTCCTCGTACCAGGCCGCCGACGTCACTGTCACCCCCGGGGTCTGCATCCTCACGAGCCTGGCCCCCGACCACCTCGACTGGCACGGCGGGGTGGAGGCCTACTACCGCGACAAGCTGCGACTGATCGAGGTCGGCCCGCCCGGTCGTCTGGCCGTCAATGCCGGAAGTGCCGAGTCGGTCAAAAGGACCGAGCGCCATCCCGACCGCCTCCTGTTCGGCCCCCGGGGGCGGGTGGTGGTGACACCTTCGGGGATGATCGAGGTCGACGGGGACCCCCTGGCCGATGCCACCCTCCTGCGAGCACCGGGGAGGCACAACACCTGGAACCTGTGCGGCGCGGTGGCCGGGAGCCTCCTGCTCAACGGACGGGCCCCTTCACCGGGCGCGGTTCGGTCGGCCATCGGTGCCTTCGATGGCCTCCCGTCGCGGTGCCGCACTATCGGGGAGCGGGACGGCGTGCTCTTCGTCGACGATGCCCTGGCCTCCAACCCTCTGGCCACCATGGCGTCGGTGGAGGCCTTCGCCGGCCGGCCGTTGACCGTGATCGTCGGCGGTGCCGACCGGGGGGTGGATCCGACCGACCTCGTTGCGGCCCTGGCTGCCCGGCGGCCGGCTCCGAGGGTCATCGTGCTGCCCCCCGATCCCGATCGCCTGGTCATCGCGTTGGAGTCGGTCGGCCCTGGTGTTGGCGACGGTGGCCTGCGCCTCGAAGTGGCAACAGGGGTGGGCGATGCCGTCCGCCGCGCCGTGGCCGCCACGCCCCAGGGTGGCGTCGTCCTGTTTTCACCCGCCGCTCCGACACCGGAGGGGGAGGGTGGCTTCTCGGCGCGCAGCCGGCAGTTCGCCGATGCAGCCGGTGTCGACAGCACGGCGGTGAGAGGAGGGTGACACAGTGGCCGTGTTGACAGGCCGCGAATCGCCGATAACGGTGAGGGCCGACAAAGGAGCCATGGGATGACGCAGTTCACCATCATCGACACGGGGTCGCGGACGCTAGCGGGGACACCCGACCCGGCCCGTGGCACCTTCTTGGTGGACGCCGAACGCCTCGCTGACGCCCTCGGCTGGGAGCTCAAGGCCTCGGGACTGTGCCAGGCCAACACCTGTGTGCCGGTGGCCGACGTCGACGCCCTCAAGGTCGGCGACCAGCTCGATCTGGTGGCCGTCGCCCACGCCCTCGGACGGCCGGCGGTGGTCGACGTCGAAGCCCGCCTCATGGCGGTGGCCCTCCCGGCCGAGCTCCGCCGCCAGGCGCTCGAAGACCTGAGGGCCCCGGCGTTCGAGCTGCCCGACGTGGACGGGACGCTGCACGCCCTCGGCGAGTGGGCCGGCCTGAAGAAGGTGTTGGTCACCTTCTCGAGCTGGTGCGGGTGTCGGTACGACCTCCCCGGTTGGCAGGCGCTCCATGACGAGCTCCGTCCTGAGGGGCTCACCGTCGTGGCCGTGGCCATCGACCAGTCCGCGGACGACGTGCGACCGTGGACCGAGGGGATCACCATGCCCGTCCTCTACGACCCCAACCACCTGCTCACCGAGTCCTATGCCATCTCCAACGTGCCGACGGTGGTGTGGATCGACGAGGACGACGCCATCGCCAGACCGAACGGCCTCGCCTTCGGGAGTGACACCTTCACCGACTTCACCGGGGTCGAGTCCGCTCCCCATCTGGACGAGATCCGGCAGTGGGCGAGAAACGGTGCGTTGCCGGTCAGCGACGAGGAGGCCCGCGGGGCGGTGGGCGATCTCTCCGAGGACGAGGTGCTGGCCCGGCTCCACTTCCGGATCGCGTCCGAGGCGTACCGGCGCGGGGACGCGGAGGTCACCCGGCGCCACGTGCGCCGAGCCTCCGAGCTGGCCCCCGACGACCTCACCATCTGGAGGGCGGGCATGCCGCTCGTGGGGGAGGACCCCTTCGGAGACGCCTTCCTCGAGCGCTACGACGAGTGGAAGCAAAAGGGCATGCCCTACCACGGGCTGCAGCCGGTCAGCGGGGGCGGCCCACCGGTCTGACCGTCGGGCCGGGGCCGCACCGTCGGGCGCCGGTTCAGCGCAGGCGCCACTCGATGCGCTTGCCCGAGGTGAAGCGCTCCTGGCCCTGTTCGAGCAGTGCCGGCTCGGTGCCGATGTTGGTGAACAGGTAGGCGTGGTCGAGGGCCTGGCGCCGCGACAGCTCCAATCCCGTCCATAGGGCGCGCACGGTCCCCTGCACGGCCAGCGCGGGTTGGTCGGCGATGGCCTGGGCCGCCCAACGGGCCCGGTCGGCCAGCTCACCGGCCGGGGCAACCTCGGAGACGAAACCGATCTCCCGGGCCCGGGCCGCCGACATGCGCTCGTTGGCGCCGAGCAGGGAGAGGCGCATCACCTCGTGGAACGGCATCTTGTGCAGCAGGAAGATCGGTTCGAACGCGGCCGGCATGCCGTAGGTGACATGAGGGTCGAAGAACGTGGCGTGCTCGGCGGCGATGATGAAGTCGACTTCGCCGAGGATGTAGAACGCGCCCCACACGCCATGCCGTTGACCGCGGCGATCACCGGTTTCCAGCAGTGATTCGACTTGGGGCAGACGCTCCGGCCCGGATCGTCGAAGTCCCAGGGCGTGTTGTAGCCGGGAAGCTTGCCCGGAGGCAGGTCGTCGAACGTACCGATGCCCTCCCGGTCGAGGCCCGTACAGAAGGCCTTGTCGCCGCTGCCGGTCAGCACCACGCACCGCACGTCGTCGTTCTTGCGGAGCATCATCCACAGCTCGCCGAGCTCCCGCTGCATGGTGGTGTCGAACGCGTTGAGTGCCCCGGGACGGTTGAGCGTGACCCAGGCCACCCCGTCGGACTCGTCGTAGAGCAAGGTCTCGAGGTCGGGCATGGCGGCCATGGTACCGGTCGCGTCGACGGGGCCGGGGGGGCGGCTCAGTCGCAGTGCCCGGCGGGCGGCGGGAGATCGAGGGACGGGTTGCGGTCGAAGAACCCGACGGGCGCCAGATGGAACCCGCAGTACTCGACGGGCATGACCGGCCAGTCCTCCGGACGCGGCGAATGGCTCACCCCGAAGGTGTGCCACGCCACGATGTCGGTGTCGACCAGGGATCGGTCGGCAGCCGTCCAGCGGGGCAGCCCGTCGCCCCCCGGGTGCTGATTGGGATAGTCGCCGGCCGCCCGCCGCTCGTCGGGCGCAAACGGGGTGAGCCACAGGTTGTGCCGGGCGAACCCGGCCCGCTGGGCGATGCTCGACTCGGGCCGGGCGAGCAGCGTGGGCGTGGAGCCCGGCACCAGCCGGTAGGCCACGGGACGTCCCAGGCCGTTGAGCGACCCGGGGTTCTCGAATCGCCAATGGCGGCTCCCGGCGGGATCGACGTCCCGGATGGCGGACGACTCGGACTCGAGCAGGGTGGCCCGGGTGCGGAAGGCGTTGGCCATCGGGTTGTCGCCACCAGCGGGCATCGGCTCGAACGAGACCTCGTAGGCCCGGTTGACCGGACCGTCGACCTCGAGGTCCAGTCGGGCGCAGAACAGGTGCTGGTGGAAGGGGGCCCCCAGCCCCTCGGCGACCACGTTCCCGAAGGGGGGCTCCTCGCCGGGAGCGAGTGCCTGGGTGGACATGATGCCGGTCAGCTTGACCTCGAGCTGGATGGTGCCGTCGAGGTAGAAGTACCAGAAGAACCCGTACTCGTAGTTGCCGACGGTGGCGATGGCCGACACCACGAGTCGCCTCGACCGGCGGACCTCGGCGTGCCCGGTCGCCATGTCCAGGTGCTTCCAGAGGATCCCGTAGTCCTCCTCGTGGATACAGATGGCCTGCTCCACCACGAAGGGGGTGCCGTGCTCGCTGGCGAAGACGGCGTCGAGGTAGGTGATGGCCCCGAGGCAGTCACAGCCGAGGCTGAGGGAGTTGGTCATGCGTCCGAGCCCCCACTCGCCCACGTCGAACGCGTTCTTCCAACCGTGCATCGGTCCCGGGTCGCCGTAGGGGACCACCATCTCGCTGATGGAGGCCCGGTGCAGGATGGCGCGCGCCTCACCCGGTGGGCCGTACCCGATGGTGTGCAGCACGAGCCCTTCGACCGGGTCCATGGACACACGCATCGACCATCCCTGCCACGAGAGGAGGTTGCCGTCGACCGAGAAGCTGACCCCTTCGGGCTGGACGATGTCGAGCGGGAGGAGGCCGGTGCGCAGCGGAGCGTTGTCCTCGGGCCTGTAGCTGCCCCGTCCGGGGGGGAGAGGAACCACGCCGAAGTCGGCCACCTCGAGGACGATGCCCCGCGCGGCGTCGACCGTGGCGAGGACGCCCTCCACCGGCCGGGCGTAGCCGTTGTCGTCCGGAGCCTCACGGTAGTAGGAGAGGCAGCGGGCGATCCGGCGCCCCTCCTCGGCCGGGCTGGCGAAATTGCCGGTGGGCCACGGGTCGATCTGGACGCGGTCGAACTCGGTGATGCCGCGCCGCCGCATGGCCGCCTGCCACCCGGGATGCTCCTTCAGGGCCAGGATGGCCCGGTACGAATCGTCGAAGAGGAGGGGCGGGCGCACGTCCTCCCGCTCGGTCCACTCGACGACCTCGCCACCGGGCATCGCCACCACGGCCTCGACCACCGACGCCTCGGGCCCCGGGAGGGCCACGACGCGGACCCTGCGCTCGACCGGGTCGCCGCGGTGGTGACCGACGACGGCGGACTTGGCCGGTTCGTCGAGGGAGACCGTCGAGAAGAGCGCGTGCTCGTCCAGCCTCCCGGTGGCCCGGACCGCCGCCACGGCCAGCCGGATCTCATCGGCCCGAAGCTGGTCGAGTGGGTGGGCGGCCGCCGCCACGGCCTCAGGCACGAGGGCCTTTCGACCTGGTGGCCTCGGCGCCCCGACCGAGGTGGGAACGTGGGGTGTGCTGGATCATCGTGGTCCCTCCGAACGGCGAACCATAGCCGGGGGACCGGCGGAGGGGGCACCGTCGGCGGTAGCCTCGCTGGCGATGACCGAGCCCACCAGGTACTGCGCGCGCGCCGCGGCCGCAGGAGCCGACCGATGATCCGCATCGAGATCGACCGCGACCGGTGCGTCGGGTCCGGGAACTGCCTCTTTTGGGCCCCCGGCACGTTCGACCTCGACGACGACGGCAAGGCCATCGTCGTCGACCCGACCGGCGACCAGGAAGAGACCGTGCGGGTGGCTGCCGAGGGCTGCCCGACCCGGGCGATCAGCGTGACTGAGCTGCACCGCCCGGTGCACGACACCGCAGAAGGGGGGGCCGATGCCCATCGCCCTGTCCGATGAGCACGAGGAGCAGCGCCGGTCGGCCCGGCGCTGGCTCGCCGCCCACTGCCCGCCCGAGGTCCCCCGAGCCCTGCTCGACGCCGACGTCGAGGAAGTGCAGCCGGTGTGGAAGGAGATGGCCGCCCAGGGCTGGATGGGGATCCACCTCCCCGAGGAGTGCGGGGGTCAGGGCTTCGGCCTGTTCGAGCTGGCCGTCCTCTTGGAGGAGACGGGACGGGCGCTCGTCCCCGGGCCATTGCTCCCGACCGTGGTCACCTCGGCCCTGGTGGCCGAGGCGACGTCCGGGCCCGGGCACCGTCACCTGCTCCCGGGGCTGATCGACGGGAGCGCACCCTCGGCGGTCTACCTCGGTGACGGCTGTCTCGAGGGCGGCGGGGAGGGGCCCGACGGGGCTCTCGTCGTCAGTGGATCGCTCGGTCCCGTCCTCGGCCTGATGACCGCTTCGACGGCACTGGTGCCCGTGAGGCGGGAGGACGGGCGGATGGTTTGGTGCCTACTCGACGTGTCCGCCGGAGAGGGACGTGTCACCGTGGAGGCGCTGGCCAGCGTCGACCCGACCCGTCGGGTCGGCCGCCTGCACGCGGAGGAGGCCGTGACGCCCCCCGATCGGCAGCTCGACGCCCTGACCGCCGAGCGAGTGCGCGAGGTCGCCGTCACCCTCATGGCGGCCGAGCACGTCGGTGGGGCGCGCTGGTGCCTCGAGACGGCCACCGAGTACGCCAAGGTGCGGGTGCAGTTCGGGCGCCCGATCGGGCAGTTCCAGGCGGTCAAGCACCGTCTGGCCGACATGGCGGTCCGGGTGGAGCAGATGACCGCTGTCACCTGGGACGCGGCCATGGCCATCGGGTCGGGGGATAAGGACGACGTCGACCTGGCCGTCGCCACGGCAGGGGCCTTCGCCTTCGACGGTTACGTCCGGTGCGCCCAGGAGTGCCTGCAGTTGCTGGGCGGCATCGGCTTCACCTGGGAGCACGACCTCCACCTGCATCTCAAGCGGGCGCTCGCCGACCGTCAGTTGATGGCCACCCCCGAGTCGTTCCACCACCGGGTGGCCGCGACCGCCGGTGGGGGTGCCCGCAGGATGCTGGCCGCCGATCTGCCCGACGAGGCGGAGCGCGTCCGCGAGGAGCTCGCCCCGCTGGTCGCCCGATTGAGCGAGGTCGAGGGGACCGAGCGCCGCCACCGCCTGGTCGAGGCCGGGCTGGTCGCCCCGCACTGGCCCAGTCCCTGGGGACGCGATGCCGGTGCGGTCGAGCAGGTGGTGATCGACGAGCAGCTCGCCGCGGCCGGCATCGACCGGCCCCACATCGGCATCGGGGCCTGGGCGCTCCCGGTGATCATCGCCTGCGGCAACGAGGAACAGCGCCAACGTTGGGTGCCACCGACGCTGCTCGGCGAACTGCTGTGGTGTCAGCTGTTCTCCGAGCCCGGTGCCGGCTCCGACCTGGCCAGCCTGTCGACCCGGGCGGAGCGGACGGAAGGTGGTTGGCGGCTCACGGGGCAGAAGGTCTGGACCTCCATGGCGCAGCAGGCCGACTGGGGTATCTGCCTGGCCCGGACCAACCCGACCGCGCCCAAGCACCAGGGGATCACCTACTTCATCGTCGACATGGCGTCACCGGGGCTCGATGTCCGTCCGCTCCGCGAGCTGACGGGCGCCGCCTTGTTCAACGAGGTCTTCTTCGACTCGGTCTTCGTCCCGGACGACTGTGTCATCGGCGAGGTCGACGACGGCTGGCGCATGGCGCGTCTGACGCTGGCCAACGAGCGGGTGTCGATGTCGTCGGGCTCGACGTTCGGGATCGGCGTGGAGTCCCTGCTGCGGTTGGCCGGAAAGCTGGGCGACCGGGTGACCCCGAGCGAGGAGGCGCGCCTCGGCGCCCTGTTGGCCGAGGCCCAGTCGCTGCGGCTGATGACCCACCGGTCCACGCTCCTCTCGCTCGCCGGGTCGGACCCCGGGTCGGGTGCCAGCCTGCGCAAGCTGCTCGGCGCCGAGCACGAGCAGCGGGTCCAGGAACTGGGCCTCGCACTCCTCGGCCCCGAGGGCGCCACCTTGGAGGGCCGGGCCGGACGGTGGGTTCAGGGCCTGCTGGCCACCCGATGCCTCACCATCGCCGGGGGGACGAGCGAGGTGCAGCGCAACGTCATCGCCGAGCGGGTCCTCGGTCTACCCCGCGACCCCGAACCGGGGGGGTGACTCAGTCGGCCGACGCCACCGAGCGTGGTGCGACGTCGGGGTCCTGTTGGATCTCGATCGTGTTGCCGGCGGGATCGACGAACCAGATCTGCACCGTGGACCCCTGCGCCCCACGGACGTAGATGATGTCCGCCGCTTCGAGCTCGGCGATGGCCGCGGCGAGGTCGGCCACGGCGAAGCAGACGTGGGGCCCGGTGGGCTGGATGGTGCCGTCGGCCGGTGCGTCCACCAGATGGAGTTGGACGCCGCCCGCCGCGAACCAGTGTCCCTCCACGCCGGGGATGGTCGGGCGGGGCTCGTCGTCCAACTCGAGGAGCCGGCGGTAGAAGTCGACCGACCCGGGCAGCGCTCCTTGGACGTTGACGCTGTGGTGGAGGGTGCGGGTGACCTTCACCGGGCCGAGGCTCCTTCGGACGGTGCGCTGGACCTCATGGCGGCCAGCCGGCGGGTATGACCATGTCGGAGATCGTACGGGGATCCACCGGCCGATGGGTGTTGCCCGCCTGGTACACGGCGAAGCAGAGTTGAAGGGCCTTGACCGCCTCGGCCGCGGTCATCTGGGCCGGCGCTCCTTCGACCAAGGTGTCGATGAATTGGGAGGACGCCCGCCGGAAGCCGCTGGCCCAGTCGGCGTCCACCCCGGTGAACGAGGTGGTCGTCTGCTGATCATGCCTCCCGTCGTAGAGGACCACGGCCGGCAGATCCAGCATCTGGCCGGTGCACCGGGTCACCCACAGCATGCCCTCCTCGCCGTGGACCTCGAAGAATTTCGTCGGCGCCGTAGTAGGCGCTCCGCATCCACATGTTGGGCGAGTAGCAGACGTCCATGGTCCCGAGAAGCCGGGGGTCCTCGTACTCGAAGATCGTCGAGCACGGCTCGAAGAAGGCATCGCGCCGACGGACCACCGCCTGGACGGACACGATGTCCTGGTCGAACAGCCACAGAGCCACGGCGAACTTGTGGATCATGTCGTCGAAGAGGTGGCCGCCAGGGCTCCGGGCGTTGAGCCGCCACACGTAGCCGTCGGCCTCCAGCCCGGCCTGGAAGGCCGAGTCGGTCTGGCCCACCACCGTCTTCATGCGCAGGTGGTTCGGCTGTCCGATGGCACCCTCGGCGATGAGGCGTCTGGCCAGCTCGAGGGGCGGGTAGTGGCGGAAGCACTCGCTCACCCGGAGGACCACCCCGGCCTCGTCGGCGGCTCGGCCCATGGCCACGGCGTCGGCCACGCTGTTGGCGAGGGGCTTCTGGCACGAGACGTGCTTGCCCGCGGCCACCGCGGCCAGCACGTGGTCGAGGTGCAGGTCGGTGGGCGTGAGGACCTCCACCGCGTCGACGGCGGGATCGTCGAGCAGCTCGGCGAGCTCGGTGTACACCTTGGGCGCACCCCACCTCCTCGCCGCTTCGGCGGCCCGGTCCTCGACCGGGTCGCAGACGGCCACCACCCGGCACCGGTCGTCCTCGAGGTAGCCGGCCACGTTGAGCGACGCGATGTTCCCCGCCCCCACGACCCCGATCCCGATGTCGCCCCGAACCGCGCTCATCCATCCACCCCTTCGTCGTGCACCGACAGGTGCGCCCGGACCATCATCTCGTCGTGTCCGCGCCGATCGGGGGATCGCTCTCGGCGTCGAGGCGGTCGCGGAGCTCCTGTTTGAGCACCTTGCCGGTGGCATTCCTCGGCAGCCCGTCGACGATGAACCACTGCCGCGGGACCTTGTAGCGGGCCAGGTGCTCGAGCGTGTACTCGCGGAGAGACTGAGGGGAGGCGTCCATGCCCGGTCGCAAGGTCACGAAGGCGACCACGTCTTCTCCGAGCACCGGGTGGGGTGTGCCCACCACGGCCACCTCCCGCACGGCGGGGTGAGACTCGATGGCGTGCTCCACGTCGGTGGGGTGGATGTTGTTGCCGCCCCTGATGATGACGTCCTTGCTCCGCCCGACGATGTAGAGGTAACCGTCGTCGTCGATGCGGCCGAGGTCGCCCGTGACCAGCCAGCCGTCGACCCAGGTCCGAGCGGTCGCCTCCGGGTCACCGAAGTACTCGCGTGGACGTCCGGGAATCCGCATCCGGACCTGGCCGACCTCGTTGGGCGGCACGGGGGCGCCGTCGTCGTCCACGCAGACGACCTCGGCCGGCGCCAGGGGCTTGCCCACTGACCCTGGCCGCCTCACCGCCTCTCCCGGGGGCATCAGGCAGTAGACCGAGCCGGCCTCGGTCATGCCGTAGTTGTTGGACACCAGTGCGTCGGGCATCTTCTCCTGCAGGCGTTCGAGGACGAAGGGGGCCAGGGGGGCACTGCCCACGCTGCAGAGCTGGACCGACCCGAGCTCGGCCGTGGCGAACCGCGGGTGCTCGAGGAGCAGTGCGGCCATGGCCGGCACCAGGAAGACCGACCCGGGCCGCTCGGATTCGACGACGTCGAACCAACTGTCGGCATCGAACCGGGGTTGGTAGATCGCCCGGAGCCCCAGCTTCATCGGGGTGTAGACGAAGGCCAGCCCGGCGAACGTGTAGGGGGGACTGGCATGTAGCCACCCCCCTCCACTCCACTGCGGCTCACGAAAGGGGATGAGCGAGTAGTTGTCGTGCCGGACGGCCACCGCCTTCGGACTTCCCGTCGTCCCCGAGGTGTACATGATGTCGGCCAGGTCGCCTGGATCACGGGGCACCTGGAAGTAGGACGGGTCGTCACTGAGGAATTCCGACCAGGGCACGGCGCCCGCGGCGGCATCGGCTTCTCCCCGCGCCCCTGGTTCCTCCGGGCCGGCGCTCGGGACGCTCACCACGAGGTCGGGCCGCCCGGCGGGGTACCGGGCCGACAGGCCTGCTTCGGTGATCGACGCCCTCGCCCCGCAGTGGGCGAGCATCCGCTCCAACTCGGGTCGAGTCAGCTGGGGATTGAGGGGGACCGCCACCGCTCCGGCGCGGTGGACGGCGGCGTAGGCCACGACCCACTCGAGGGCATGGGCCGGCTCGAGGTGGATGGTCACCCGGTCACCCGGGGCGACGCCCGCCCCCACGAGCGCCCGGGCCAGTCGGCTGGCGGAATCGTCCCACTCGGCGAATGTGAGCTCACCCACCCCGACCACGAGGTAGGCCGACTCGTCGCCGTAGCGCAACGCCATGGCGTGAAGCTGTTCGGGGGGCAGGGAGGCCACGACGGTCACCGACGCGGTCGGGTGGTGTGCGCCGGTTGCTGGACGCCCCGGGGCTGGGCACCGCGTGGTCCGGTCCGGCGGCTCGTGCTGTGACCCATGTTCCCCAGTCCCTCCGATCGGTCCCGCCGGTCCGATCGTGGTGACGGCCGGACCCGAGCCAGCAGCATGGCCGACCGGGCGCGGTCGGTCAATCCACGACGGCGCGCGGCCTTCGTGCGGCGATGACGCCAGCGCTAGTGTCTCTCCGAGCTGGGGACCCGACCTCGGCCCGTCGCAGGAGGATTCCGTTCGATGTCCCGATCTGTGGAGGATTCCCCGGCGGGTGCCGGCCGGGTGCGCGATCGGCTGGCCGAGCTCGGGCTGCGTCTGCACGGGCCCCATCCCCCTCACGACCCGCTCGACGCAGTCGTGGTCCACGGCGGGGTGGCCAGAACCTCGGGCCAGCTCCCGCGCATCGACGGCGTGCTCACCTGCTGTGGGACGTTGGGCCGGACGGTGACCGTGGAGGAGGGAGCGGAGGCCGCCGCGGTCTGTGCCCTCAACGCCCTGGCCGTGCTGGAGGCGGCGCTGGGCACGCTCGATCGGGTGGCGCGGGTGCTGACGGTGACCGGCTACGTGGCGTCGGACCCGGACTTCCACCGACAGCCCGACGTCGTGGACGGGGCCAGTGCGATCCTGTTCCAGGTGTTCGGCGACTCGGGACGGCACACCCGGTCGGCCGTGGGCGTCGCCGCGCTGCCACGGGGGGGCGCCGTGGAGATCGAAGTGACCGTCGCGCTGCACGACTGATGTCCGCCGACGGCGCGGACGGGAAGGGACCGATGGGAACCAACACGGAGATCGCCGGGGCATTGGCCGAGCTGGGTGCCGCCACGTTGGGTGAGTCGGGAGCGCGGGCCATGCCGACCCGGATCCGGCCGGTCTGGAGTGGGGCCGCACTGGCCGCGCCGGCCTTCCCGGTGCGCTGCAGCCCCGGTGACAACCTGGCCATCCACGTGGCGGTGTCCCGGGCGCCGGCCGGGGCGGTGCTGGTGGTCGATGTCGGCGACGTGCCCGATCGGGGCTACTGGGGCGAGGTGCTCACCACGGGTGCCCTCGCCCGCGGTCTGGCCGGTCTCGTCATCGACGGGGGCGTGCGCGACGTGGCGGCACTCGAGCGGCTGGCCTTCCCGGTTTTCTCGAGGACCGTGGCGCTCCCGGGTGCCACCAAGACGAACTGGGGCGCCATCGGGTCGCCGGCCACGGTCGCCGGGGTCGCGGTCGTCCCGGGTGACTGGGTGGTCGGTGACGTCGACGGCGTCGTCGTGGTGCCCGGTGACGCGCTCGAGCGGTTGCTCGAGGCCGGTCGCGCCCGGGCGTCGGCCGAGGCCGGATACTTCGACGCCCTGAGGAAGGGGTCGACCACCGTTGAGATCCTCGGCCTCGACCCGTCGCTCGTGGAGGACGGTTCGTCCCCGGCCTGAGACCGACCCGGCCGGGACCGTGGCTCAGTGGTGGGTGTAGTCGATGGGGCCCGCGCCCTTCACGCCGATGGCGAAGCAGAAGCAGTGGATGGGCGCGTGCTCACTGACCGGCCGGAGGCTGTGGACCTCGTCGGGCGGGATGTGGACGAGGTCGCCCTGGGCGATCTCGCGCTCCTCGTCGCCGATGGTCATGATGCCCCTGCCGCGGAGCACGTAGTAGAACTCGTGGGTCGGGTGGGAGTGGGGATGGACGTATCCGCCCCCCTCGACCTCGAACTCGTTCACCAGCTCGAGGAACCCGCCGTCGGTCTGCTCTTTCATCTCGCGTGAGTTGACCATCCACCATACGGGCACGGTGCCGTTGTGCTCGACGACGGGGGCGGCGTTCTCGATGTTGCGTACGTCCATGGCCATGCGTGCTCCTCTTGCCCGCGCCGGTGGGCGAAGCCGATGTTAGGTTGAGCCCTCACCTTAGATCGCAACGGAGGAGGGAACCATGGGCGGACGGGTGAGGCAGATCGTCCCGGCCCGGGTGACGCCGGCCGCCTGGGCCCCGTTCGGATGGCTGCCGGTGGCCGACACGGATCCAGAGGACGGGTCCTCGAGACTCGTCTTTGCCTGGGACGACGTGCACGTCAACCGGATCGCCCACCGGCGCGACGAAGTGCCCGAGATCGACGGGGGCCTCCGGTGCCTGGCGCTCTACCGCCATCTCACCCACACTCAGGTGCTGATGCCGCTCGACGCCAAAGCCGTGCTGGCCGTCGCGCCACCGGGGGCGGACCTCAGCTCTCCGGCGGACGTGGCCCTGATCGCCGCCTTCGTGCTGGACCCGTTGGACTCGATCGTGCTGCACCAGGGCACATGGCACTGGGGCCCGTTCCCGGTGACGGCCGACGAGGTCCATCTCTTCAACGTCCAGGGGTTGCGCTACCGCGAGGACAACGAGAGCGCCGACATCGGGGCGCTCGGTGCCCCGGTGGATGTCGTCTGGGGCGGGGACGGTCCGCGCCCCCCGGCCGGGGCCACGACTAACTAATGTTGACAAGGCAGCGCCTGTGCCATAAACACAGGCCCGGCAAACAGCTGTTTTTTGGGGGGGACCGCCAACCCGGTGCGACCCGTCGGACCGATTAGGGGGAGTGGATATGCGGAGGCAGCGGGGAAGACGGTTGGTGCCGGCGGTACTGGCACTGGGGGTCCTGGCCATCACCGGCGGGTGGGCCGGATCGGCCACGGCGGGGGCGAGCACGACCGCCATCGCGCCCGGCGCCCAGATCGACGTCGGAGCCATCTCGTCGCGCACCGGCCCGCTGGCCGGCATCTTCGGAGGCCTGGCCCCGGGGATGATCGCCTACTTCAAGACCATCGACGCCAAGGGCGGTGTCGACGGGCACAAGATCGTGCTGACCCAGAACCTCGATGACGGCGGATCGCCCAGTCAGTTCACCCAGCTCACCCACACCCTCATCGACCAGGACCACGTGTTCGCGGTCGGGGTGGCGTCAGCCTGGTTCACCCCCAACTACTTCGTCTCGACGGACACGCCGACCTACGGCTACAACGTGAGCGCCAACTGGCAGACTGCGCCCAACCTGTTCGCCGTCGGCGGTTCGACCCAGATCTACGCGTCGGCCGACTCGACGTACGTCTACTTCCTGAAGAAGGTGGACGCGAAGTCGGTGGCCTTCATCAGCTACGGGCCGGGGATCGCCGCGTCCTACGACGCCTGTTCGTCCTACGCCAAGGAGATGAAGAAGCTGGGCTACAAGGTCTACTCCGACGTCAGCGCCCAGCTCGGGGGGAGCTACAACTCCGATGTCCAGCGCATGCAGGAGGCGGGCTCCCAGGCCGTCGTCAGCTGCATGCAGGCCTCGGACAACGTCACCCTGGCCCGAGACATCCAGCAGTACGGGCTCAAGGTCAAGCAGCTGTGGTTGAACGGTTACGACCAGAGCTTCCTCGACCAGTACAGCAACGTCATGCAGGGCGTCTACTTCGACATCACCGGTGACGTGCCGTTCGGGGCGGCCAACTCCTCCAAGTACGGGGATACCTACAGCGGCATGCAGCAGTACATCGCCTCCATGAAGAAGTACGAGCCGTCGGACGTCTACAACGGTGTGTCCTTCCAGGGTTGGCAGTCGGCCGCCCTGCTGGCCGCCGGGATCAAGGCCGCCGGGAACGACGTCACCCAGGCCTCGGTGATCTCCGCCACCAACAACCTCTCGAACTTCACGGCCGGTGGCCTGTCGTCGCCGGTCAACTGGAAGGTGGGGCACGTCGGCTACACCGAGCCGAGCTGCAGCGCCTGGGTCCGGGTGTCCGGCAAGTCGTTCGAGTCGGTGTTCGCCACCGGCAAGCAGGTGTTCGTATGTGTGAACGCCAGCGTGACCGATCCGAAGGTGGTTACCCCGCCCAAGGGAACCCCGGGGGCATGAAGCTGAACACAGCCGGGTCCCGGTAGGAGCCCCCGTCGGCGTGGAGCACTTTCTGGGTTTCGCCATACCCGGGATTCCCTACGGCTGCACGTATGCCATCGTCGCCGTGGGCCTCGTGCTCACCTACCAGGCCACCGGCGTCTTCAACTTTGCCTACGGCGCTCAGGCCTACGTCTCGGCGTTCCTGTTCACCTGGCTGGTCCAAAACGAGGGCCTCCCGGTGTGGTTGGCCTTCGTGGTGTCGGTCCTCGTCCTGGCGCCGGCCCTCGGGCTGGCCTTCGACCGCTTCCTGTTCCGCCACATCGCCAACACCAACACCACCGCCAAGTTGGTCACCGGGATCAGTCTGTTCGTGGGGATCCCGAGTGTGCTGGCCGTCATCTTCGGGAGCGCCAACCAGTACAACCCCCCGAGCATCCTGTTCAACCCCGACACCGTCTACTTCCGGGTCGCCGGAACGCCGATCAACGGGATCTACCTGACCAGCGTCATCACCACGGCGGTCATCCTGGTCGCCCTGGTCGCCCTCATGCGGTTGACCAACCTCGGGCTGCAGATGCGGGGCGCAGTCGAGAGCCGCCGTCTCATCGAGCTCGACGGCGTCAACGCCGGCCGGGTGGTGGCCGTGGCCTGGGCCATCTCGGGCCTCATGGCCGGGCTGGCCGGGGTCCTGCTCGCCCCCATCTACGGGCAGCTCCAGTTCAGCGACTACGCCGCCTTGATGGTGGCGGCCTTCGCCGCCGCCGCCTGGGCCGTGCTGCGCTCGATGCCCATCGCCGCTCTGGTGGGGATCGTGATGGGCGTGGTGTCGACCGTGTTGCAGGGCTACCTGCCGGTCAGCAGCGTGTGGTCCTCGGCCGCTCTCACCTCGTTGCCGTTCATCGTCCTGATCGCCGCGCTGCTCCTCGTGCCCGGCCTCCGCCACCTCGACCACACCAAGGACCCCATGTCCTCGGTCGATCCGCCCACGCCCCCGACGGTCGCCGCGCTGCGGGCGCCCCAGATCGACAAGATCGTCAGGGTCGGTTGGTACATCCTGCTGGGCGCCTTCGTGGTGTCCATGCTGACGTGGCTCCCGACGACGTGGGAGAACGTGTTCAACGCCGGGCTGGTCTACTCGATCGTCTTTCTGTCCATCACCCTGATCACCGGCATGGGCGGCCAGCTCTCCCTGGCCCAGGCCACCCTGGCCGGGGTGGGGGCCTACACCGCCGCGCAGCTGGCCAACCACTTCGGGCTCAGTCTGCTGCTCGGCGGCCTGGTGGGTGGGGTCGCCGCCGCCCTGGTGGCCACCGTGCTCGCCTTCGCGTCGGTGCGCCTGCGGGGTCTCGGCCTGGCGCTGTTGACCATCGCTGCCGCCCTGTTCTTCGACAACACGGTGTTCCCGCAGCTCAACAGCAGCAACGGCCAGACCGTGGGGATCAAGCCGTCATGGGTGGGCTTCGGCATCCTGCATCCCAACGGTCACGCCTTCTTCATCGCTGCCATGATCGTCCTGCTGGTGTGCATCACCGGCGTGCAGCTGATCCGCCGGGGCACCACCGGCCGGTTCCTCGGCGCCATGCGGGGCAGCGAGACGGCGGCGGCCGGCCTGGGCATCAACCTCACCTGGCAGCACGTGGTGGTCTTCGCCCTCTCGGGTGTGGTGGCGGGAATCGGGGGGACGATGCTGTCCATCCAGCAACAACAGGTCAACCCGGCCCTGTTCAACTACCAGATCTCCCTGGTGTTCGTCGTGGTCGTGGTCACCACCGGGGCGAGCACGGTGGAGGGGGCCCTCCAGGCCGGGTTCGGGTTCGTCATCCTCCAGCAGCTCCTCACCTACGTGCCGGCCCGGCTGGGTGGGAACAGCCTCGTGGTCGTGTTCTTCGCCTTCGGTGCCCTCACGTATTCGGCCCACCCCGAGGGGATCGTCGAGTACCAGAAGCGGCGCTGGACGCTCCGGACCCAGAACCTGATCTTCCGACCCGTCGACCACGGGGGCGACCCTCCCGGCGCCCCGGTCCTGGCCGATGGCTGACACCGCCACCGCCGCCGCCACGCCCGGCGCCGCCCACGGGCCGCTCCTCACCGTCTCCGAGGTGTCCAAGTCCTTCGGCGGGATCGCCGCGGTCAGCGGCGTGAGCCTGACGGTCGGCCGGGGCGAGAGCATCGGACTGGTCGGCCCGAACGGCGCCGGCAAGACGACGCTGTTCAACTGCATCTGCGGCCAGCTCCGCCCCGAGCAGGGTATCGTCGAGCTCGACGGCAGCGATCTCCTCGGCATACCGACATTCAAGCGGGCACGTCTCGGCATCAGCCGCACCTACCAGCGCATCGAGGTGTTCCCGGACATGACGGTGTGGGACCACCTGGTGGTGGCCGTCCGGGCCCGTTGGTGCACCGGGAGACTGTGGAGGGACCTGCTCAACCGCAGTTCGGTCACGGCCGGGGAGCGGGAGCGGGTGGCGTCGGTGCTCGAGCTGGTCGGCATCGCCGACCGGGCCCAGACCCCGGTGTCGGCCCTCGGGCTGGGTCTCTGCCGCCTGGTCGAGCTGGCCCGGGCCCTCGTGTCCGAGCCTGTCCTGCTGATGGCCGACGAACCGTCGTCGGGACTCGACGTCCACGAGACCAGGGAGCTGGCCCAGGTCCTTCGCAAGCTGCAACGCGAGCGGGGGATGGCCATGCTGCTGGTCGAGCACGACCTGGGCATGGTCGGCGAGGTGGTCGACCGGACGGTGGTCATGAACCTCGGTGTGGTGATCGCCGACGGCACCTTCGACGAGGTGATGGCCGACGCCAACGTCCGCCAGGCCTACCTCGGGGTGACCACATGACCGGCCCGGCTCCCGACCCCACGGATCGGGCGGGCACCGCGGTGGCCGACGGGGCACCGCCGGCGCTCGAGGTCGACCACGTGAGCGCCAGCTACGGTCCGTACCGGGCGCTGTTCGACGTGTCCTTTTCCGTCCCGGCGGCCGGGGTCGCCGCCCTGCTCGGCTCGAACGGTGCCGGCAAGTCCACCGTGGCCCGGGTGGTCACCGGGCTGCTGGCCAGCACCGAGGGGACCATCCGGTTGGCCGGCAGGGACGTGAGCGGCCTGTCGGCCTACAAGATCGCCCGGGCCGGCTCCGCCCACGTGCCCGAGGGCCGGGGGGTCTTCGCCAGCCTCACCGTCGAGGAGAACCTCGAAATTGGCCTTCCGACAGCGGGGCGGCCGCAAGAGCGTGCCGGCCTCGTTGGAGCGGGCCTTCGAGGCCTTTCCCGTGCTCAGTGCACGGCGCAAGCAGCAGGGGGGCACGCTCTCGGGTGGTGAGCAGCGCATCCTGTCCCTGGCCAAGGTCCTGGTGGAGCCGCCCCAGCTGTTGGTGGCCGACGAGATCTCCCTCGGACTGGCCCCGGTCATGATCGACGCCGTCTACGAGGGGCTGGCCAAGATCAACCACGCCGGGACGGCGCTGCTCATCGTCGAGCAGCAGGTCGACCGGGTGCTCGACATCGCCGGCACCACGGTGGTCCTCGAGCACGGGTCGGTGGCCTACAGTGGGCCGGCCGACGGGGCACTGGCCGCCATGGAGTCCGTGCTGGCCAGTCGGGGTGAGCGCACGGTGCTGGCGACCGGCCAGGGCGCCGACGTGGTCGTCCCCGGGTGGGGTACGGAAAAAGTGCAACAGGAGCTGCGGTTCCGCCGCCGCCGCACCGGCAAGGACGGCCGGGGGAAGCCGGCGTCATAGGCCCACCGGGGCGGACTGCCACCGGGAACGAGAGGAACCTGAATGAGCGAGAACGAGCGCGACGCGGTCATCGTGGATGTGGTGCGCACCACCATGGGGAAGAGGGGAGGGGCGTTGGCCACCTGGCACCCGGTCGATCTCCTGGCGTTCGTTCTCACCAACCTGGTCGGGCGCACCGGCATCGACCCCGAGACGGTGGACGACGTGATCGGGGGCTGCGTCACCCAGGTGGGCGAGCAGAGCACCAACGTCACCCGCAACGGATGGGTGGCCGCCGGGCTCCCCCAGTCGGTGCCGGCCACCACCGTCGACCGGCAGTGCGGTTCGTCCCAGCAGGCCATGCACTTCGCCGCCGCTGGGGTGAAGGCCGGCCACTACGACCTGGTGGTCGCCTGTGGCGTCGAGGCGATGAGCCGGGTCCCCATGGCCTCCAACGCCCGGGGTGGGACCGGGCCCTTCCCGCAGTCGTTCCTCGACCAGATCGACGGCCGTCTGTGGGCCCAATTCCGGGTGACCCAGGTCCTGGCCGACCGTTGGGGCATCAGCCGCGAGGAGATGGACGAGTACGCCCTGGAGAGCCACCGCCGGGCCGCCTCCGCCTGGGATTCTGGCCACTTCGCCGCCGAGACGTTGGCCGTGCCCATCAAGGACGAGGAGGGCTCGTTCACCGGGGCGCGGCTCGAGTCCGACGAGGGCATCCGGCGAAACGCCTCGCTCGAGGCCCTGGCCGGTCTGCCTCCGGCCCAGAACTGGGAGCCCGAGACCGCACCGGACGTCACGGCGGGCAATGCCTCCCAGGTGACCGACGGCGCCTCGGCGATGCTGATCGCCGACCGGTCGGTGGCCGAGCGGCTCGGCCTCCCCGTGAGGGCCCGGTTCGCCCACGCCACGGTGGCCGCCGATGATGCCGCTATCGTGCTGTCGGCCCCGGTGCCGGCCACCCACCGCCTGCTCGAGCGATCGGGGATGAAAGTCGAGCAGTTCGACGCCATCGAGTGCAACGAGGCCTTCGCCGCCATCCCGCTCATGTGGAACCGGGCCTTCCACGCCGACCCGGAACGGCTGAACCCCCGCGGGGGCGCCATCGCCATCGGGCACCCGCTCGGGGCCAGTGGGGTCCGGCTGGCCGCCACGCTGCTCAATGAGCTGGAGGCCACCGGTGGTCGCTACGGGTTCCAGACCATGTGCGAGGGCGGGGGCCAGGCCAACGCCACGGTCATCGAGCGCCTCGGCTGAACCGGGGCCCGGCCCGACCGGTCAGCCCGGCGCCGCCTTCGCTCGCACGTAGGCGGCGGTCCCGGCGAGGAACCGGTCGACGTCCTGGGCCTTGGTGGCGGCGAACTCGGCGAAGTACGCCGGCACGTAGATCGACAGCTTGTCGGCCGACACACCCTCGATGATGGTGCCGACCGCCTCCCCGACGGGGATCGAGGCCACGTCACCGGTGAACGGGTCGTTGTCGGGCAGTGTGAACAGCTCGGTGTCGACGACGCCCGGATAGACGATCGACACCCGGACCCCCGAGTCCCACAGGTCGACCGCCATGGTCTCGGCGAACACGGCCAGCGCCGCCTTGGACGCCGAGTACGCGGCCTCACCGGGGGAGCTGAGCGGAGCGGCGACCGAGGAGACGAAGACGACCCGACCCGACCCCCGCTCCAGCATCGAGGGCAGGATGGCCAGGGTGAGGCGCACCGGCGACAGGTAGTTGATGGCCATGACGTCCTCGACGGTGGTGGCGTCGAGCCGGGAGACGTGGCGCCGCTTGGGTATGCCGGCGTTGTTGACCAAGACGTCCACGCCGCCCAGCCCTTCGAGGGCCTCGGCGGCCAGCCGGTCCACGGCCGCCGGGTCGGCCAGGTCGACCGTCCACATCTGCGAGGCCGGTGTGTGGGCCCGGCAGCGCTCGAGCACCTCGGCCAGCCGGTCGTGGCGCCGGGCGGCGATGCCGACGACGGCACCGGCGGAGGCGAACCCTTCGGCCAGGCCGGCGCCGATCCCCGACGACCCGCCGGTGATCAGGACCCGCTTCCCCGCGAACGCACCGGCCACGGCGCCTAGCGGTTCTTCCACTCCGGGCTCCGCTTCTCGGCGAAGGCCTTCGGCCCCTCGACGGCGTCCTCGCTGGAGAACACCTCCGAGGAGATGGACGACTCGATCCGGTAGGCCTCTTTCATGTCGACGGCCAGTCCCCGCAGCACGGACTCTTTGGTCTTGCGCACGGCGAACGGGCCGTTGGCGGTGATCCGTCGGGCGTAGTCGAGGGCGCGGTCGATGAGCTGGTGTGAGGCGCACACCTCGTTCAAAAGCCCCATCTCGTAGGCGCGGCCGGCCGGGATGCGGTCAGCGCACAGCAGGAGCTCCATGGCCGCCGGGAAGGCGATCTGGCGGGGGAGCCTCACCGTCGTGCCGCCCCCGGCGAACAGCCCGCGCTTGGGCTCCATGACCCCGAAGGTCGCGGTCTCGGCGGCGACCCGCAGGTCGCACCCACCGAGCATCTCCATCCCCCCGGCCACACACGTGCCGTTGACCGCGGCCACGATGGGCTTGTACAGCTTGACGTTGCGCAGCACGGCCTTGACACCGTCATCGAGGCGGTAGCCGTCGATCTCGTCGGTCCCCTCCGCCTTCATCTTGGCCTGCAGGCTGGTGATCTGGGGTATGTAGGTCTTGAGGTCGGCGCCCACGCAGAAGTCGGGGCCGACGCCGGTGATCACCGCCACCCAGGCGTCGTCGTCCTCTCCGAAGCGGTCCCACGCCGCCCGGAGCTGAGCGAAGTGGTCCATGTCGAGTGAGTTGCGTGCCTCGGGGCGGTCGATGGTGATCTGGACGATGTGGTCGTCGGCCGATTCGTAGTGGATGGTCATGATGGTTTCGTTCCCGGCCTGCTGCTCGGCTCCGCCCGGTGGATGCCCGTGATCGTACGGCGCGAGCGCCCCCGCGTGCCTCCGGCGGTCGGCAGGCCCGGTCACCGTCGGGCTCTCGTGACTCGGTCGTCGCCGGTGGTCACCATCACCTCGGCACCGGCCAGGTCGACATCGTCAGCCGGGGGTTGGTCGAGGCACGCGTAGGAGCGCGAGCCGTCGGGAAGTTCCACGATGAGCGCCGTCCACTCGGGGCCCTGGCGTCCGTACGTGGTGGACCAGGCCACGACCCGCGCCGGTCCGTCGGCATCCCGGGCCAGCGGGACGACGGCCGGTGTGCCCTGCTGGACGGCCGGTGCCAGGGGTCCCGGTCGTGTCGACAAGAGGGCGGCGGCATGGCTGGTCATGTGCATGCCGATGCCGGTGACCAGCCCGTAGGAGCCGGGATCCCGGCGCAGGGTCTCGACCATGGCGGCCACCGCATGGGTGGTGTAGTTGCTGCCCGGTCCACCGTGGTAGGGGAGCCCGCCGGTGACGGTCAGCTGCCGGTCGCCGGTGATGCCGAGGGCGTCGCGGGCGAACGACAGGGAACTGGCGAAGCACGAGTACAGGTCGAGGTGCGCCACGTCGTCGACGGTCCGTCCTCCGAGGGCCGACCCCATGGCCGACCCCATGGCCGGTGAGCGCCAGAGCTCGGGGCGGGTGGCCATGGCGGGTGGCTCCTCGGCCGCGCCGCTCCCGCGCAGGTACACCCGGTGGTCGGCCGGTACGCCCAGCTCGTCGGCCCGGGCCTCGGTGGCCACGAGGACGGCGGCCGCCATGTCCACGTCCATGATCGCCGTCATGAACTTGGTGTACGGCGTGGCCACCATCCGGTTGGAGGGCGAGGGCGCCGAGATGGCCTCGGGATCGCGCGCCACGGGGAACCACGCGTTCTCCGGGTCCCCGGCCGCCACCACGGAGAGGGGGGCCAGCAGCCGGCCGAGGGCCGCCTGGTGCTCGGCCATCGAGCCCCCCTCGTGGATGCGCCGGGCGCTGTCCAAGAGGGCGAAGGTGAGGTAGGCCTGGAAGATGCCGTGCCGTGCCTCGTCGCGGTCGATGGTGATGGGGAAGGGCCGCGGGGGGTCCGAGGGGTTCGACCACGTGGGCTCGGGGAGGTGGCGACGGGTGGCCAGGGCCTCGCCGCCCACGATCAGGGCCAGGTCGAGGTCCCCTTTGGCCATCGCCGACGCCGCGTCGGACAGGAGGCGGACGGGCACCGAGCCCCCGATCCCCGAATACGCCCGCTGTTTGGGGTCCGCGCCCAGGCGTGTCGCCAGCCGGTCGGCGGGGTCGTCGTACTCCCAGGACTGGCAGTACACGACCTGCAGGCTCTCCAGCGCGGCGAGGGCACCGGGGGCCCCGGCGTCCTCGGCGGCCGCCCGGGCCACGGTCTCCCACAGGTCGAGCGGCTCGGGGGCCGGCTCCTCCCGCCACGTGTGACGGGCGACGCCGATGATGCACGGCGCCCGCCGGTCGACAGCAGGCACGTCAGGACAGGCGGGACTGGCCGGGCAGCTTCACCGCTCGGTCGGCGATGATGTTCTTCTGCACCTCGGTGGAGCCGCCGCCGATGGTGCTGTAGCGCTGGAAGGCGTAGAGGCGGGTCCACTTGCCCCGGTCGACGGCGTCCGGGCCGCCGCGGGCCAGCAGGCCCGCCGGCCCGAGCAGGTCGATCGACAGGTCGGCGAGCGTCTGGGCCAGCGACGACCAGGCCAGTTTGGCGAAGGGCACCTCGGGCCAGTTCTTCTCGCCCTTGATGATCTTGCTCAGGGCCCGAAGGGACAAGAGCCGGGCCAGTTCGATGTCGGTCCAGGCCCTGGCCAGGCGTTCCCGGAGTGAGGGGTCCTCGAGGGCCGCCGGGTTGACCGAGCGGGCTGCGGTGACCATGGCGTGCAGATCGGCGGCGAGGAGGGAGATCTGCCCGGCGATGCCGACCCGCTCGTGCCCGAGCGTCCCCATGGCCACCATCCATCCCTCGCCCTCGCCGCCGAGACGGCTGTCCACCGGGATGCGCGCATCGGTGAAGAAGACCTCGTTGAACATCTCCTCACCGGCCATGTCGCGGATGGGCCGGGCCTCGATGCCGGGCGTGTGCATGTCGATGATGAAGGCGGTGATGCCCTCGTGCTTGGCACCCCGCTCGATGGCCGTCGGGTCGGTGCGGAGCAGGAACAGTCCCCAGCGGGCCAGGTGGGCGGTGGAGATCCAGATCTTCTGGCCGTTGACCACGTACTCGTCGCCGTCCCTGATGGCCGTGGTGCGGAGGTTGGCCAGGTCGTTGCCGGCCTGGGGCTCGGAGAAGCCCTGGCACCAGTGGTCGGTGGCATCCAGGATGGAGGGGAGCCAGCGGGCCTTCTGCTCGTCGGTGCCCCAGGCGATGATCATGGGCCCGATCTGCCAGAGCCCGTTGGGGTTGAACAGCCCCGGCGTCCGGTACTCGGCGTTGACCTCGGAGTAGATGATGCGCTGCATGGCCGTGGCGTTGCGGCCGCCGTACTCCTCGGGCCAGTGCACGGCGGCCCAGCGGCCCTCGTTGAGGACCCGTTGCCAGGCCGCCCGGCGTTGCTGGGACTTCTCACCCGAGAGCGAGGAGTCATCGGCGAGCTCTTCACTGGCCAGGAACGGTGGCAGGTGCTCGTCGAGCCAGGCCCGCAACTCGTCACGGAACGCTTCGTCTTCTGGGGCCAGTGCGAAGTCCACGACCACGGAGAATAGCCGTTCTTGTCTACACTGTCGCCACCAGCAGCGACCCATCACGGGGGTAGACAGTGGATTTCACGTTCGATGCCGAGCAGCTCGCCTTGCAGGAGGTGGCGCGCCGGGCCATGGGGGAGATCGACGGGGAGACCCTCCGCCAACTCGCCGACGGGCCCACCGGGTTCACCCCCGAACTGTGGGACCGGCTGGTGTCGCTCGGGTGGACCGGGATGCTCGTCCCGGGCGAGGGTGCCGGCCTGCTCGAGATGTCCATCGTCCTCGAACAGATGGGACGGGTGCCCCTCCCCGGGCCGTTCTTCTCGTCCGCGGTCATGGCCACCCTGGCCGCCCGGGCCCTCGGCGCCGACCACCTGCTGGACGGCCTGAGCTCGGGAACGGCGCGTGGCACCGTGGCCCTCCACGAACAGGGCCACGGCCATCCGATCGGCACGGTGCGGGCCCGGGCGCGCCGCAAGGGGGCGGGCTGGGTGCTCACCGGGACCAAGCCCATCGTCCCGGACGGGCACACCGCCGACTGGGTCATCGTGGTGGCGCTGACCGAGGACGGCCTCCGGGGCTTTTTCCTCCCGTCCCCGAGGGCCGAGGTAGTGCCGAGTCTCGATCCCACGCGCAAGCTGGCCCGGTTGGTGCTCGACGAGGAGCCGGTCGAGGCCCTCGGCCCGATCGGCGACCAGAGCGCCCTGTGGCGCCGTGTCCTCGACGACGTCTCGGTGGGACTGGCCGCCGAGTTGGTCGGTGTGTCCGACCGTGCGCTCGCCGAGGCGGTGGAGTACGCAAAGGTCCGTGTGGTCTTCGATCGTCCCATTGCCTCGTTCCAGTCGGTCAAGCACCGGATCGTCGACATGTACCACTCGCTGGAGATGGCCCGTGCCGGTGTGCACTTCGCCGCATGGGCGGCCGACACGGAGTCACCCGAGCGCCCCCGAGCCGCCGCGATGGCCGGGGCCTATGCCGCCGAGGCCGCGGTGCGGGTCACCGGCGACGACATCCAGATCCACGGCGGCCAGGGCTTCACCTGGGCGAACGACGCCCACTTCTTGTTCAAGCGGGCCAAGCAGAACGAGGTGTTGATGGGGGGGTCCAGCCACCAGTGGGCGGACCTGGCCGCCGAGCTGGTCGATCTGCACTGACACCAGTCGACCTCACCTGAGATCGGTCGGGCCCCGCCGGTTCCCTCATGCCGGTGGTCGGGGTTCGCCCCCGGCGCGGTCGAGGATGGCCGAGACCTCGAGGGAGCGGGCGGCGAAGGCCTCACCGGCGTCGCCCGCGTCGAGCACGCCGGCCACGTGCTCGACGAACTGCCCGATCAGCAGGCTCCGGAGCATGCGGGCCAGGGCCGCCTCGCCGCCGGGGGGGCACAGCGGCGGGACGTGCTCCTCCAACCAGTGCTCGAGCGATGCCTGGGTGGCCTCGAACAGCTCGGTGCCCACGGCCGAGGCCGTCTCGTCGCCCCTCATGACCTCACCGAGCATGAGCCGCACGAAGTCCTCCACCTCGAGCATGGAGGCCAGGATGTCGTTCAACAGGTCGGCCAGGTCGGTCGCCGGGTCACGGGAGAGCGACGGCTGGGCGACATTCTCGACCAGCCCGCGTTCCTCCAGCACGGCCACCAGCAGGTCCCGCTTCGACGGGAAGTAGTGGTAGAGCGAAGCGACGTTAAGCCCGGTCGCCGCGGCCAGCGTGCGCATGCTGGTCCCGTCCACCCCCTGCTGGGCCATGAGCGACAGGGCGGTGCGGAGGATGTTCTGGCGTTGGGTCGAGCCGTCGGCTCGTCCGGCCTGGTCGCGGTTCTGAGGCACACCCCCATTGTGACCTGTGGCGCCCACCCAGGTTCGAACCGGTAGTGAGTTGTCCCAAACGAACGTTTGTCTTAGGATTGGCCGAGGATCGCACCGTCGGTGGCATCCGGGGAGACGAACGATGACCGCACGCACTGATGCCGCTTCCACCAACCTCGAGTCACCGGTCCCCTTCGACCCCTTCGAGCTCGAGGACACGGTGTCCGGCAACATCCGGGATCCCTATCCCATCATGGCCGAGCTGCGCCGTCAGAGTCCCGTCCACGTGGGACCGGTCGACCTCGGGGAGGGGGCCGAGGCACCGGACCCGTCCCGACCCCAGCCGGTCACCGTCTTCGGCTTCGACGAAGCCGTCCAGGTCCTCCGCGACAACGACACGTACTCCTCGATTGTCTACGAGGGGATCATGGGCGCGGTCATGGGCCGGACCATCCTGCAGATGGACGAGCCCGAGCACCGGCTGCACCGGGCGCTCGTCTCTCCCACCTTCCGCTCGAAGGTGCTGGAGCGGTGGGAGGGCGACCTCGTGCAGCTGGTGGTCAACGAACTGATCGACGGGTTCGCCGGGCGCGGGTCGGCCGATCTCGTCCAGGAGCTGACGTTCAACTTCCCGGTCCAGGTGATCGCCCGGATCCTCGGGCTGCCGCGGTCCGACTTCCCCACGTTCCAGCGGTGGGCCATCGCCATCACCAGCGTCGCCTCGAACTGGGACCGCGGAGTGGCGGCCTCGGCCGCCCTTCGGGACTACTTCGCCGGCGTGCTGGAGGAGCGGCGCCGCCGGCCGGCCGACGACCTGATCAGCGACCTCCTAGCCGCCGAGGTGGACGGCCGGCGCCTCGACGACGAGGAGATCTACTCGTTCCTGCGCCTCCTGCTACCAGCCGGGGTGGAGACCACCTACCGGGCGTCGGGCAACCTCCTCTACGGCCTGCTCACCAACCCCGACCAGCTCGAGGCGGTGAGGGGGGACCGGTCGTTGCTGCCCGTCGCCTTCGAGGAGGCGATCCGCTGGGAGCCGCCCGTGACCGTGATCCTCCGCCGGGCGACCCGCGACACCGATATCGGCGGGGTCCCCGTCGAGGAGGGGGCCGATGTGGCCCTGCTGCTCGGTTCGGCCAACCGGGACGAGCGCAAGTACGAGCACCCGGACCTCTTCGACCTGTTCCGTGAGTCGCGCCAGAGCGTCGGTTTCGGCTTCGGTGTCCATGTCTGCCTGGGCATGCACCTGGCCCGGATGGAGGTGCGGGTGGCCATCAACACCCTGTTCGACCGCCTGCCCGACATGCGCCTTGACCCGGCACCCGGCCAGGACCTGCACATCAAGGGGATGGCGTTCCGTTCCCCGATCGCCCTCCCCATAGCCTTCAAACCTCAGTAGGCCCGGGGCCCCGTCGAGCCCGGCCGACGTGGGGGACAGAGACGCGCACACGGGGATCCTCGGCGAGCACGAGTGTTGTTAGGGTGACCCGGTGCCCGTCTGGCTGACCGATGAGGAGTTCCACGTCCTGTCGACGGCCTGCGAGCGGTTGATCCCGGCGTCCGAGGACGGTCCCGGGGCCATGGAAGCGGGCGTGCCCGACTACATCGACGGGCTGCTCGGTGCCTTCTCGTTCGATCCGCCGAGGATCTGGGCGGGAGGGCCGACCTCGGGCCGTCACGGTGGAGCGCCGGACTTCAACCGCTTCCACCGGTTGAGCGGGCTCGACGAGCTGGCTTGGAGGATGCGCATCGAGGGATCGTGCGGCCGACCCGAACGGGAGTTCAACGGGCCGGTCATCGGGCTCCAGCAGCTCTACCGCGAGGGTCTCGCCGCGCTCGGTCCCGACTTCGTCGAGCTGCCTCCCGCCGAGCAGGTCGCCCGGCTCCGGGCCGAACGCGGGTTCACCGAGCTGCTCTACGGCCACGCCTGTGAGGGAATGTACGGCGCCCCCGAGTACGGGGGCAACCGCGGGGGAAGCGGATGGCTGGCCATCGGGTTCGACGGCGACGTCCAACCACGGGGCTGGACCGACGCCGAGGTGGCCCGCCCGTGACCGTCGACGCGGTGATCATCGGGTCCGGACCGGGCGGTGCGACGGCGGCGGACGTGTTGACCGCCGCCGGCTGGACGGTGACCATCGTCGAGAAGGGCCGCAACCACCTGCTCGACCCCGACGACCTCTCGCGTCCCTCGTTCGACTACTCGAACGACGAGATCAAGTTCCTCAACCGCCACTTCCTCGGTCCCGATCCCCTCGTCGAGCCCCGCACCTTCCGGACCACTGCGGCCGACGGCGACCGCATCCACGTGGGCGAGGTGAACAACGTGCCGTCCACGGTCGGTGGGGGAGGCACCCACGCGGACGGCAAGGTGCCGCGCTTCCGACCCGACGACTTCCGAGTCCTTTCGGTCTTCGGGCCGCAGCCCGACGCCGACGTGGACGACTGGCCCGTCGACTACGACGAGCTCGAGCCGTACTACGCCGAGGTCGAGCGGGCCATCGGCGTGGCCGGCACCGAGGGGGCCAATCCGTTCGCCGGTCCCCGCTCGGGACCCTTCCCCATGCCGTCCGGGCCGCCCATGTACGGCGCCACCGTGTCGGCGGCCGCCGCCGAGCGGCTCGGCTACCACCCGTATCCGGCGCCCACCGCCGCCAACTCGGTGCCCTACGACGGTCGGCCGGCCTGCAACAACTGCGGGTTCTGCGCCTATTTCGGGTGCCCGATCCACGCCAAGGGCGATCCCATCGCCATGCTGCAGCGGGCCATGGCCACCGGGCGCGCCGAGCTGGTGACCGAGACCTTCGTGTCCCGGGTCCGTATCGAGGGGCGCCGGGCCACCGGTGTCGAGCTCGTCGGTCCCGACGGCACCAGCCGGGTGCTCACCGCCCGCCACGTGGTGATCGCCGCCGGTGCCATCGAGACCCCGAGGCTGCTCCTCCTGTCCGAGGTGGACCACCCCCTGGTGGGCCGGTACCTCATGACCCACTTCCAGACCATCGCCGCCGGGTCGATGCCCTTCCGCACCTACGCCGAGCGGGGCCGTGCGGTCACCCACGTCCACGACGACATGATCGTCGGTGACGGCGCCACGCCGCCGCCGCCGCCACCGCCGGCCTGCCCTGGCTGCGCGGCGGACTGGTCGAGCACAGCGGATCCGGGCTGCCCATCCTGGAGGCCAAGCACATGCCCTGGGGGACGCAGCACCCGGCGCTCATGAAGAGCTCGCCGATCAGGGCCCGCCTGTGGGCCTTCATCATGCAGGGGGAGGACCTGCCGTATCCCGACAACCGGGTCGACCTCGACCCCAGGGTGAAAGACGCCAGGGGCTTCCCCGTGGCCCGCGTCACCTACCGGCCGCGCCGGCACGAGCTGGCGGCATCGGCCCACTACGGTCCCCAGCTCGAGGCCATCTTGAAGGAGATGGGGGCGGAGTGGACGTCGTTGAGCTCCTCGCCCGGCACCGGCAACGCCTCCTCGCCCGATGCGGTGCCCGAGAGCAGACACAACATGGGGACGGTGCGGATGGGTGCCGATCCGGCGACGTCGGTGGTCGACCCGGAGGGCCGCCTGCACGGCGTCGACAACGTCGTGGTGGCCGACTCGTCCGTGTTCGTGACCTCGGCCGGTTACGGGCCGACCCTGACCCTCGCCGCTCTGGCCGCCCGGGCCGCCCACCGCATGGTATGACCGGTCGGGCTCAGCGGCCCTTCAGGACCTCGGGGTTGACGATGTTGAGCGGCCGAGCCCCGGCCAGCAGGCGGCACAGGTCCTCGGCGATGATCCGGCTGTGGTTGGTCTCGACGTCGAGGGTGGCACCCCCGATGTGCGGGGTGAGCACCACCGAGCCCAGCTCGGTGAGCGGGTGGTCGGTGGCCAACGACTCGCCCTCGAAGTGGTCCAGCCCGGCGGCCGACACCTTTCCCGAGCGGAGGGCCGCCACGAGGGCGTCGGTGTCGTGGAGGGCCGCCCTCGCCGTGTTGAGGAACACGACCCCGTCCCGCATGGCGGCGAACTGCTCGGCCCCGATCATCCCGGTCGTCTCGGGGGTGACCGGGGCGTGCATCGACACCACGTCGGAGCGCTCGAACAGCTCGTCGAGGGACACGGTCGATTCGTCGGCGTAGGGGTCGTAGGCGATCACCTCGAGGCCGAGCCCACGCAGCCGCCACCGAAAGGCACGGCCGACCGCGCCGAGCCCGACCAGGCCGGCCGTCCGGCCGGCCAGCTGCCAGGTCCGGTACCGCTGGTAGGGGATGGTCCCGTCCTTGTAGATCTCCCCCCGGCGCACGTCGCCGTCGGCCGCCACGACGCCGCGGGTGGAGGCGAACAGCAGGGCCACGCCCACCTCGGCCACGGCGTCCGCGTTGCGGCCCGGTGCCCGCAGGACGGGGACGCCGGCCTCGGTGGCCGCCGCCACGTCCACATTGGTGGGGTCGCCCCGGCAGCTGCACACGGCGATGAGCGGCTCCTCGAAGAGCGGACCCGCACAGCGGTCGGTCTCCACCATGACGATGGACGCGCCCGTCTCCTTGACGCGCCCGGCCAGTTGCTCGGCGTTGTAGATCCGAAGGGTCGGCTGATCCAGCCACGAGTCGAGGGTGAGATCGGCCAGCTCCTCCAGCAGGGAGAGTCCCGGCCCGCGCACGGCGGCGGTGACGAGCGCCCTGGGTCGTTCGGTGGACATCGTGTCGCTGGCTCCTCGCTCGGATCTCCGGCCCCCCCGGAGGCGGACCGCACGGTCGGGCCCGGTGGGGGACAATAATGACGCCTCATGACGCGATTGTCAGATTCATGAGCGGGCCGAAGGGAGGGGGATTCACCGTCGGCGTCGACGTGGGGACCACGGCCGTGAAGGCGGTGGCGGTCGACGCCGGGGGCGAGGTGGTGGCCCGGGCCCGGGTGCCCCACGCGGTGCGGTCGCCGTCGGCGGACCGTCTCGAGCACGATGTGGCCCGGGCCTGGCAGCGGGGCCCGCGGAAGGCCTTCACCGAGGTGTCCTCCCGCCTCGAGGGCCCGGCCGCCGGTGTGGTGGTCACCTCCATGGTGCCCTCGATCACCGCGGTCGACCGTCGGGCCAGGCCGCTGCTCCCCGGGCTGCTCTACGGGGATGTCCGGCGCGTGCCCACGGGCTGGACCAGGCCCTTCCGGCCGTGGCCGACGACCTCGGGGGCGAACGGGAGGAGGGGAGGCGCATGATGGCCTGGGCGGCGGCCCAGGAACCGGGGGCGTATGGCTACTGGAACTGCCAGGCCGTGGCCACCCATGCCCTGGCCGGCCTGCCGGCGGTGGACGCGGCCACCGCCACCTCGTTCGGCAGCCTGCACGCCCGCGGCCGGTGGGACGAGGCCGCGCTGGCCGAGCTCGGGGTGGTCGAGGACCAGCTCCCCGTCGTGGGCCAGATGGGCCAGGGGCTCGGCTGTCTCCCCGGGACGCCGACCGTGTTCGCCGGTGGCTCGATCGACGCCTTCTGCGAGCAGATCGTGGCCGGTGCCAACCACCCCGGCGACGTCCTGGCCATCTTCGGCGCCACGCTCATCGTGTGGGTGGTGACCGAGGAGTGGAGGGACGTGCGGGGGCTCACCACCCTGCCCAACATGGTCGCCGGCCAGGTGATGATCGGCGGGCCGAGCAACGCCGGCGCCCTGTTCGCCGACTGGGTGCAGTCGCTGGCCGGGGGTCCCACCCGCCGGGGAGGGCGTTCCCGCTCCGAGGAAGGGGAGGGGGGTGGCCGTGCGGGTGACCCGTCACGGGTGCCGGTGTGGCTCCCTTACCTCCGGGGCGAGCGGACGCCGTTCCACGATCCCTCCCTGCGGGCCAGCGCCCACGACCTCGACATCTCCCAGGGCCCGGCATCGCTGGTGCGCGGGGCGCACGAGGCCAGTGGGTTCGTGATCCGGAGGATCATCGACCGCTCCGGCTTTGCGGCCCGCCGGATCGTGGCCACCGGCGGGGGCTCCCGGTCACTGCCGTGGATGCAGGCCGTGGCCGACGCCACCGGCCTGCCGGTCGACACGGTGGCGGTGCCCGAGGGGGCCGCCCTCGGGGCGGCTTTCCTGGCGCGGCTGGCCGCCGGACTCGAGTCGTCGTTCGACGTGGCCGGCGAGTGGGCCCGGAGCGGGCGCCGCATCGAGCCCGAGCCGGCCTGGGTCGAGGCCGCCTCCCGCCGGTTCGAGCGGTTCGAGGCCCTCGACCGCGGGGTCTGACCCTCCGGGTGGGCCGGTCGGGGCCCGATGTCGGGACGGTCCCGCTCAGTGGCGGACGGGATCGCCGTTGGGGGTGAAGGTGGCCTTCAGGACGCCACTCGACTCCGGCCGGGCCAGTGTCTTCAGCATCTCCCACCACCCCTCGAGGGGGTACCGGTGGGTCACCATGCCGCTCAGGTCGATCCGCCCGGCCCGCACCAGGTCGAGGTAGTGGGCGATGGCGTGCTTGCGGACACCCTCGAACTCCTCGATGGCGAACGCGTTGGAACCGGTGATGGTCAGCTCCTTGAAGTAGACCGGCGTCCACTCCCACCGTCCCGGGACGGCCACTCCGGTGTACACCAGGCGGCCGCGCTCGGCGAGGACGCGGACCCCGACCTCGAAGGTCTCCGGCTTGGCCACGGAGTCGTAGACGACGTCGATGCCGCCGGGATGGGCCATGGGCAGACCGTCGAAGGCGGAGTGGAGCACGCCGCCGGACCAGTCGGCGAGCGCCTCGACCAGGGCGGGACGGGGCTCGTGGGGGAGGACCACCGAGGCCCCGAAGCGCTTGGCCATCTCGACCTGGGCGGGGAAGCGGGCGACGACCGCCACCTCGACCCCGGGGTAGAGGGCGGAGAGGATGGCCACACTCGACAGGCCGAGGGCCCCGGCTCCGAAGACCAGGGCCTTGCCGCTGCGAGGCGGAGGATTGCGCAGGACGGCGTGGAAGGACACCGAGAACGGGTCGGCCATCACCGCCGCGTCGTCGGGCACGTCGTCGGGCACGGGGATCAGCATCGAGGTGTGGGCGGCCATCTGCTCGGCCCAGGCCCCCGGCGCACCGGTGACCACACCGATGTGGACGCCCGGGCTGATGTCGCCCTTGGTGAACGACCAGCACAGGTTGACGTCGCCGGCCTGACAGGGTGGGCACAGCGGAGAGATCCCGCGGGGGGCACAGCTCAGCCACGGGTTGAGCAGCACCCGCTGGCCCACCTCGACCCCTTCGGCCTCGGGGCCGAGGGCGGTGACCTCCCCCACGACCTCGTGCCCGGGCACGTGGGGCAGGGACGAGAAGGCGGCCATGGGGTTGTCGATGTCCCCGTCGTGGAAGTCGCCGAGCACCAGCTTGGCGTCCGACCCGCAGACACCCGACAGGCGGGGGCGTGTGACCACCCAGTCTGGGTGGACGGGCCGGGCGTCCTCGAGCTCGTGCAGGCCGAAGGGCAGCGCGGCCAGACGCTCCTCCAGTTCATCGGTGGGCACCGGCCGCACCTCGCGCTTGTCGGGCCGCGCGCCGAACAGCAGTGCCTTCATGATCGGGCCTCCTCCGTCGGGTCGGCGCGGCCCTCGGCCATGGACCGCATCCCCGCCACGAAGGCGTCGAAGTCCTTCGTCTTCATCTCGACGACCGCCTTCATGTCGGGCAGGTAGTGCTCGAACTGGTCACTGGCCAGACAGGCGACGATGCCCTCGGCCACCTCCTCGGCCGGTACCAGTGGACCCGAGTAGACCGGGGGGTCGTTGTCGGGCTGGTCCCAGATCTCGGTGTCGATGGCACCGGGCAGCACCAGTCGGACGGCCACGCCCGTCCCGACGAGGTCGGCGGCCAGCGCTTCGCTCCAACCGGCCAGGGCGAACTTCGAGGCGCTGTAGGCCGCCTCGGTGGCGATGCCCAGGCGTCCGCCGAGGCTCGACACGTTGACGATGGTGCCCGAGCCCCGCTCGAGCAGGTCCGGGAGGAGGGCGAGCGTGATGGCCACGGGCGAGAAGTAGTTGACCGTCATCACCCGCTCGACCTCGGCCAGGGTGAGCCGGTCGGCCGGTCTCCGCATGGGGATGCCGGCGTTGTTCACCACGGCATCGAGCGGGCCGAGCTCGTCCCAGACGCGCCGGGCGAGATCGGCCGCCACCTCGGGGTCGGCCAGGTCGACGGCCCAGGCCAGCGAGGCGGGTGCGGTCCGGCGGCACTCGGCGGCCACCTCCTCGAGCCGGTCGGCGCGCCGGGCCACGAGGGCGACGGTCGTTCCCCCGGCGGCGAAGAGGCGGGCCGTCGCCGCCCCGATACCGGAGGAGGCACCGGTGATGAGGACCGCCCCGGTCGGGGGGCGGTCGGGACCCGGGTCAGTCATGGGGCGCGCCTATCGCCCGGGAGGGGCGCATCAGTCCCTGCGGTGGTCATCGAGGTCATCCGAGGAGGCTAGGCGCTCCCACCCCGGCGGGGGCGGCTCGAGGCGCCAGAACTGCTCGGGCACGTTGGCGTCAAGGCGCTCGGAGAGCAGGTGGTCCCGCTCCAGGGGTGCCAGCTGGCTCTCGTACTTCCCGATGGCCGCCCGCTTTTGCGCCATGTCCGGCCGCACGGGCACCACGGCCGGCGTGGGCCACAGTCCGCTCCGGAACAGCTTGGAGATCCGCCAGGCCATCAGTCCCGGAAGGTGCTTGTAGCCGGCGTCCTCGTAGCAGAACCACACCGGCCCCACGGCCGTCGGTCCGGCCTCGGCGCCCGGCCCCTCGGTGGCGGCCGATGCCGGTCCGGTCCCCACGATGGCGTCCCGGGCCAGCAACCCGGCGTCGTGGGTGAGCACGTGGTCGGGATTGGCCAGGCCAAGGGGGAGGAAGACCGCGGTGGGCGCCGCACCGTTGATGGTGGCGGTGAGCTCGACCGCCACCTGGGTGGGTGTCGGGCGTCGGTCCGGTGCCAGGTACTGGTGGTCGGGGAAGTCGAGCCAGACCGGGGTGGCCCCCATCACCTCCATGGCCGCCCGGTCCTCCTCGCGCCGGACGGCCACGACGTCGTCGCCGGCCCGGAACCCACCGGCGCTGTCCCAGTCCGTCGGTGGGTCGGGGTAGTGGGGTGGCCGGCCGCCGAGGACGGTGACCACCGTGCTGTCCGGATAGGTGCCCAGCAGGTGGGCGGCTCCGAGGGCGGCGTCGTCGAAGTGGGGCGAGACCACAAGGATCCTCGCCCACACCCCCTCGTCGACCGCCCCCCAGAGTGCAGCGTGGTCCATGGCGGCATGGTAACGGGATCGGCGGCGGCGCTCACCCGAGGGCCCGCCGGGTGAAGCCGGCCATGCCGATGGCCATGAGTGCGATCAGTGAGCCCACGGCGACGACGAAGCAGATCCAGGTCTGGATGTGGGGGACCTCGGGAGCCATCAACCCCCGGAGCCCCTCGCTGACATAGGTCATCGGGTTGAGGGCCGACACCACCTGGAACCAACGGATGTGGCCGAGCGAGGGCCACGGGTACTGGCTCGAGCCGGTGAAGATCAGGGGGGTCAGGACCAGAGTGAGGGTGACGCTGATCCGGTTGGGTGGGACGTAGGTGCCGAGGATGAGGCCCATGGCCGCGCCGACCAGGGCTCCGAGCACCACCATCACCACCACCGGGACGGCAGTGGAGCCCTGCCACGGGATCGAGCCGAGGATCCAGATACCCACCGGGAACATCACGGCGGCGGCCACGCACCCCCGCATGGCGGCGAAGACGACCTTCTCCACGGCCACGGCCCCGGTGGGGAGCGGGGCCAGCAGGCGGTCCTCGATCTCGTTGCTGTAGGAGAACTCGATCACCAGGGGCAGGGCGGTGGACTGCAGCCCGGTGAGGACGGCGGCCAGCGCCACGAGACCGGGGAACAGCACCTGTTCGTAGCCGGGTCGTGCGTAGCCGAGCTCGGTGAGCACCTTTCCGAACACGAACAGCAAGAACAGCGGCTGCAGGATCACCTGGGCCAGGAACACCGGGAACTCGCGCCCCGTCACGAACAGGTCCCGTCGGAGGATGGCCAGTGCGGTCTGCCACGGGCCCCAGTGCGGCAGCTGTTCGAGACCGGTCGGTTGCTCGGCGGGCCCGGCATCGAGGGTGGTCACCGCAGCGCCCTCCCGGTGAGGTGGATGAACACGTCCTCGAGGTTGGGCTCACCGAGCTTGGCATCGGTGAGGCGGCTGCCCGAGGCGCTGATGGCCTGGGCCACCGGGGCGACGAACGAGGCGGCCTCGCCGTCCACGTAGATCCGGAACCGCCAGGCGCTCTCACCGGGGTCCCCGAGCAGGTCCGACCGGACCACCCCCTCCAGGCGGTCAACGGCGGCGACGATGGCGGCCGCGTCGGCGACGGGCCCGGGCTCGACCGAGCAGTCGAGGGTGCGTTCCCCGGCCATGCCCTTCTCCAGCGACGAGGGGGTGTCGAGGGCCAGGAGGGTCCCGTGGTCGATGATGGCCACCCGGTCGCTGAGCGTGGCGGCCTCGTCCATGTCGTGGGTGGTGATCACCACCGTCGTCCCCTGGGCCTTCAGCTCGGCCACCTTCTCCCACAAGAAGAGCCGGGCCGCCGGGTCGAGTCCGGTCGACGGCTCGTCGAGGAACAGCACGGCCGGCGAGTGCATGAGGGCCCGGGCGATCATCATCCGCTGGATCTGCCCCCCCGAGAAGTCGTCGGGGCGTCCCTCGGGCCGGTCGGACAGTCCGAACTGCTCGAGCAGGCCGTCGGCCAGCTTCTGGCGCCGGGCCCTCGGGACGCCGTGGTAGCTGGCGTGGAACAGCAGGTTCTGGCGCACCGAGAGCGACCGGTCGAGGTTGTTGATCTGGGGCACCACGCCGAGGAGCCGGCGCGCCCCCACCGGGTCGGCCACCACGTCCACCCCGGCGACGAGGGCGCGGCCCCCGGTGGGCCGGATCCGGGTCGTGAGGATGCCGATCGTGGTCGTCTTACCGGCACCGTTGGGGCCGAGGAACCCGAAGACCTCGCCGCGCCGGACCCGGAAGCTGATGCCGGCCAACGAGTCCGTCGGTGCCTTGGGGTAACGCTTGACCAGGCCGGCAACCTCGACGGCGGCCGGTCCGTCGTCGGGATCCCCATCCGGGCCGGCGGTCGAGACGCCGGCTCCGGGTCGGAGCCCGGTCGAGGCGCCCGGGCGCGGACCGCGGGCCCCGTCTCTGTCCCGACCGCTCGATCCACTCTCCATGGGCTGCGCTCTCCTCGGCCCGTCCCCACGGCGGCGCCGCTCATCAGCGGGGAATGCCACCAACCTAATCAATGGCGACCGGGGCGCCGGCCGCCGGAACGGACCGTCGGCGCTCCCGGGGTCCGCCGCCACGGGCGCCTCCCCGATGGCTACCATCGCGTCGATCAGAGGAGCTGGGTGATGCGGGCTGTGGGCGAACGAGGGAGCACCGGCTCGTGAAGCCGGCGAGCCGGTGGAACCCGTGGGCGGCCGTGGTCAGGTCCTGGGGCCATTTCGTCCGGCGTCCCCGCTCGACCCAGATCCGGACCGCGGCGGTGGTGGGCGCCGTCCTCATCGGCCTGGTGGCGTGGGTGGCGACCGCGCCGTCGAGCGCCTCGACCTCGGGATCGGGGGGTGCCACCCAGTCGCCCGGTGGTCCGACGCCCGTCAGCCAGGCCAGCACCTCCACCCGTGGGGTGACCGCCCACAGCATCAACGTCGTCTTCCCGGTGGTGGCGCTCAACTCACTGGCCGGGGAGGAGGGCTTCGCCTCTGACGTCGAGTTCGGCGAGCAGACCAAGGCCATCAACCTCTTCGTCAAGCAGATCAACGACGCCGGCGGGATCAACGGGCGCAAGATCGACCCGATCATCACCAGCTTCGACCCGACCAACGAGTCGGACATGCGGGCCCTGTGCAAGACCTGGACGGAGGGGTCGCCCGCGGCCTTCGCCGTCCTCGACGGCTTGGGGGACTGGACCGGCGACGACCAGCTGTGCGTGACCCAGGAGGGGCACACCCCGTTCATCGGCCAGTGGACCACGGTGACGAGCTGGACCAACCAGGGATCGCCCTACCTCTGGTGGACCGGCCCGGACCAGGCGGCCATCCTCCAGGCCGTCGTCAACTGGGGGCTCAGCTCGGGCCTGCTCGGTGGGACCACCAAGGTGGGGGTCATCGCCGGCAACCGGGCCTCGGACCAGCAGGCCCTCAACCAGTACCTCCTGCCCGACCTCGGTCGGGCCGGCGTGACGCCGGTCGTGGAGACCGTCGATGCCGACCCGGACGACACCGCCACCACCGACGCCCAGGCCCCCCTGGCCGTCCAGCAGCTGCGGAGCGACGGCGTCACCTCGGTCATCCCTCTGATCCCCTTCAACGTGTTCTATCCGGTGCTCCAGGCCGAGACCGAGCAGCAGTACTTCCCCAAGCTCCTCCTCAGCGACTACGAGTCGAGCATCGAGACCGCGCTCGGACTCCTTCCGTTCCCCTACGCCAAGGCGCTGAACGGCCAGGAGGGCGTGACCACCGAGACCCTCGGGGGGATCGACGACGACCGCCCCGAGATCGAGGGCGGCTACGACCCCGGGCTGCGCAGCTGCTGGACCGTGTGGCACAAGGCCTATCCCCAGATACCCCCCGGCAATCAGGAGGACTACATCGAGGAACAAGGTCCCATCGCCGGGTGGTGCCAGGTGATCGACCTGTTCACCGCGGCGGCCAAGGATGCCGGCCCCGACCTCAACCGGCGCACCTTCGTCACCGCCCTGTCCAAGATCACCGACTTCCCCGGGACCTACACCCCCGTCCTCAGCTACGGGCCGAACAAGCGCTACGGCCCCACCCAGTTCCAGGTGGTCCGGCTGCACATCAACTCCCCCGTGTCCACCCAGTGCAAGATGCCCAAGGACAACATCCCCCAGTTCACGTGCTGGGTGGGCGTCCAGTCATGGGAGCCGCTCCCCCCCGGCTGAGCGGGGTCACGGCACCCGGCCAGCCCCGTGGCGAGAGCCGACGGGCCCGTCGCCGGCGCTGGTATACAGGCGCATGGCCCACGCCACGCTCGATGCGGCGCACCGTGACCAGTGGCACACCGACGGCTGGTGTGTGCTGGAGGACTTCATCCCGACCGAGGATCTCGCCGCCGCCCGGCAGGACCTGGCCGAGATCTTCCCCTCGGTCGAGAGCGTCGTGTCCGGACGCACCCACAGGGGAGACGGGGCCTACGACGTTAGCTGGGACGCGCCCAAACCGGTCTTCCCCTTCGAGGGCATGGGCCTCAACCGCCTCGCCGTGCACGACACCCTCATCGACCTGGCCGAGGACCTCTTGGGCACCGACCGGGTCCGCCTCTACCAGGGCCTGCTCAGTGCCAAGTACCCCGGTGGCTCACCCGACTACGAGCAGCTGCTCCACGTCGACTACGGCAACCACACCCTCGTCGTGCCGAGGGCCGACCACGGGTTCCAGCACCTCGAGCTGTTCGTGTACCTGAGCGACGTGACGCCCGACACGGCGGCGACCCGCATCGTGTCTCGTCGGCACACCGACCACATCCCCGTGGAGCGCACCTACCTGGCCCTCGACGAATACGCCGCGCTCTACGACTCCGAGGTGCCGGCGTGCGGTCCCGCCGGCTCGGTCCTCGCCTACCGTCCCGACGTGTTCCACCGCGGCACGTCGCTCACCTCCCCCGACCACGCCCGCTACCTCCTCCACGTGGCCTTCAAACCGGTGGGTACCGACTGGATCGGCTTCCACACCTGGCCGGTGGCCGGAGAGCGGATGGCGTGGCACCGGTTCATGCGCCACGCGTCGCTCCGCCAGCTGACCGTCCTCGGCTTCCCCGAGCCCGGACACTCGTACTGGAACGAGGAGACGCTTCGGGGGGTGGGTGCCCGGTACCCCTCGTTGGACATGACGCCCTGGCGCGAGGCTGCGCACGTCCGGGGCGGTTCCTAGTCCGTGCCGGTGGCCGGGGACGACCACGGGGTGCCCTGGTGGCGGGAGGGCGTGCTCTACCAGGTCTACGTGCGGTCCTTCGCCGACTCCGACGGGGACGGTATCGGCGATCTGCGCGGCGTCCTCCAGCACCTCGACCACCTCGAGTGGCTGGGCGTGGACGGCATCTGGCTGAGCCCGACCACCTGCTCGCCCAATGCCGACTGGGGCTACGACGTGTCCGACTACCTCGCGGTCGACCCCGAGCTCGGCACGGCTGAGGACCTCGACCGGTTGGTCGCCGAGGCGGGACGACGGCGCCTCCGGGTGGTGATGGACCTGGTCCCCAACCACACGAGCGACCGCCACCCCTGGTTCCTCGACGCCCTGTCGTCGAGATCGGCCGAGCACCGCGACTGGTACGTCTGGGCCGACCCGGGTCCCGACGGTGGGCCTCCCAACAACTGGGTGTCGAGCTTCGGCGGGCCGGCCTGGACCCTCGACGCCGCCTCCGGGCAGTACTACCTGCACAACCACCTGGCCCAGCAGCCCGACCTCAACTGGTGGAACGAGCGGGTGCGGGCGGAGTTCGACCGGATCATGACCTGGTGGCTGGACCGTGGCGTGGCCGGCTTCCGCATCGACGTGTGCAACGTCATCGTGAAGGACGCCCTGCTCCGCGACAACCCGCCCGCCACCGAGTCGGACCCGCTCGACATGCAGCTGTTCGGCCAGCGCCCGGTCTACAACGGCAACCGGCCCGAGGTCCACGACGTCATCCGACGGTGGCGGGTCCTGGCCGACCGGTATCCGGCCTGCCTCCTCATGGGGGAGACACCGGTGGAGCCCATCACCGCGCTCGCCGCCTACTACGGCAACGGGAGCGACGAGCTCCACCTCGCCTTCAACTTCCCGTTCATCACGGCCCCCCTCGGGGCGGGGGCCATGCGACGCATCGTCGAGGACGTGGAAGAGGCACTACCCGCCGATGCGTGGCCGGTGTGGACCGGTTCGAACCACGACCTGTCGCGACTGGCCACCCGGTGGGCCTCGGACGATCCGGCCAGGATCAGGGTGGCCCTGTTGATCCTGGCCACCCTGCGGGGCACGCCGGTGCTCTACCAGGGCGACGAGATCGGACTCGGCGAGGTCGACGTGCCCCACGAGAGGCTGCGGGATCCGCTCGGGGTCCGGTACTGGCCGGCCTACGCCGGACGGGACGGGATGCGCACGCCGATGCCGTGGCGGGCCGGGCCCGGTGCCGGGTTCACCGACCGCGGGGTCGAGCCGTGGCTGCCCGTCGGGGAGCCGGCACTCGGTGCGGTGGAGGACCAACGCGGCGACCCCGGTTCCGTGCTCACCCTGGTCCGGGACCTCCTGGCCCTCCGGCGGGCCAGCCCCGACCTCCGCGCCGGCACCTACCGGTCGCTCGAGCCGACCGGCGAGGCCTGGGCGTGGAGCCGGGGCGACGGCACGGTGGTGATGGCCAACCTGGGCCCGGGGGAGGCGACCTTGGGGGGTGTCACCGGTCGGGTGCTGATCGGCACCGATCGCCGGCGCGACGGCGACCGGGTGGACGGCACGCTCGTGGTCCGCGGCTGGGAGGCGATGGTGGTGGAGCGGGCCGACCCCGCGGCCTCCTGGGTCGACCCGAGGCTCAGTCCGGGTCGGGGCTGATGAGCCAGTCGAGGCCCCCGGCCAGGTGGCGCAGGTAGTCCGGGGTCTCCCAGGCGTGGGGGAAGTGGCCGAGCGACGTGGAAAAGACACGACCGTCCCCCTCGGTGAAGCACCACGACAGGGGGTAGCCGAAGGTCGGCCGCTGCCCGGGCGCGGACCCGTCCCCGAGCGGGAGCTCCCCGGCGCGGGCGGCCAGCAGCACCCGGGCGTCGGGCCTCAGCTCACGGAACTGGTACACCTCGTCGTGCCACCGCCAGGTCGGTCCCAGGTGGGCCACGGCGGGGTGGTCGGGGTCGACCACGTCCACCGTGCAGGTCTGCGTCCAGGGATGGCCGTCGAACCGGGCGCCGACGAGGAGCCGGTAGTCGTCCCATCCGTAGCACGCATCGGTGGCCGAGTGGATGGCCAGGATCGAGGTGTCGCCCGACCGCAGCCCACCGAGCAGCTGGACGCGCTGGGCCTGCGTCCAGGGCGTCTCGCCGATGGTGAACAGGGCCACCACGCGGGCGTCCGACGACCAGCCCGGCTCGAGCTCCCGCACATCGCGCACCCGCCGGAAGCGCAACCCGGCCGACTCGGCCAGTTGGGCGACCGCCGTCGCCGACTGGTCGAGCACCCCGTGCACCCCGGCCGGCCCGTGGCGGTAGGGGGCCACCTGGGTCACGTACACGAGTGAGGCGTCGGCCACGCCCGGATCCTACCGCTGCCGCCCCGACCCCCACGGTCGCGTCGGTCCGCCACCGGCGTCCCATCGCCCCCCCGGAGCGCGGTGGATAGAGTGACCGGCATGGCCGCCCTCCCCGCCCCCTCCCGCCCACCGGCCTGACGCCCGTGCAGGTCACGATCATCGGGGGCGGCAGCTACCAGTGGACGCCCGAGCTCCTGGCCGACCTGCTGGGCACCCCGTCGCTGCAGGGCGTGCACCTGGTGCTGGAGGACATCGACCCGGCACCCCTGGCCAAGATGGAGCCCCTGGCCCACCTGGTGGACGAGGCCCTCGGCGCCAAGGCCACCATCTCGACCACCACCGACCAGCGACGGGCGCTCGACGGTGCCGACTTCGTGATCGTGACCATCTCGACGGGCGGCTTCGCCTCGATGGCGGTCGACCTCGACGTGCCGGCGCGCTTCGGGATCCGCCAGTCGGTGGGGGACAGCGTCGGACCCGGGGGCATCAACCGGGCCCTGCGGAACATCCCCGTGCTGGTGGGGGTGGGACAGGACATGAGCGAGGTGTGCCCGGACGCCTGGATGCTCAACATCACCAATCCGATGACCTGCCTGACCCGTGCCGTCCGCCGGCAGACCGACGTCAAGGCCGTGGGGCTGTGCCACGAGGTCGGGAACTGGTCCATGGACCTGGCCATCGCCCTCGGGAAGCCGATGGAGGCCGTCACCCCGACCGTGGCCGGGGTGAACCACTTCCCGGTGGTCACCTCCCTCGACGTCGACGGTGAGGACGGGTTCGCCATCCTGGCCGACATGGTGGCCGAGGCAGGCGGGTTGGACGCCCTTCGGCCCGATCCCGGGCGTCCCGAGGCCGAACCGTTCTCCCACCTCGACTTCGTGCAGCGGCACGCCCTCAAGCTCACGCTCCTCGAGAAGTGGGGCGCGTTGCCGGCCGCCGGCGACCGCCACGTGGCGGAGTTCGTCCCGTGGGTGCTGACCGAGGAGGGCCACTGGGGCGCCGACTTCAACATCGCCCTCACGTCCATCGTCACCCGTGAAGAGCACCAGGCGGGCTACATCGCCGACGTCGACGCCTGGTTGGCCGGGACCAAGGATCTCCAGACCTGGCAGTCCGGCGAGCTCCCGGCTCTGGTCATCGACTCGCTGGTGACCGGGGACACGCGCCAACTGCCGGTCAACATCCCCAACGGCGGCCAGGTGCCCGACGTGCCGGAGGGTCCCGTGGTCGAGGCCATCTGCACGGTGGACGCAACGGGGATCCGGGGCCGGGACGTGGCCCCCCTCCCCGCCCCCTACGCCGAGCTGGTCCGGCGCCACGTGGCCGTGGCCGAGCTGACGGTGTCTGCCGCCCTCAGCGGTGACCGTCAGCTGGCCGAGGCGGCCTTCCTGCTCGACCCCCTGGCCGGTCGGGGTGACCTCCGCCGGACCGAGGCCATGGTCGCCGAGCTGCTGGCGGCCACGGCCGAGTGGCTCCCGCAGTTCGCCTAGGCGCCGGTATCCCGGGCCGCGGATGCGGCCGTCCATGACGAGGAGGTTCCCCATGAAGATCGGCTTCATCGGACTCGGTGCCATGGGCCTGCCCATGACCCGCCACCTGCTCGAGGCCGGCCACGAGGTGACGGTGTCGTCACGCAGTCCGGGCCCGGTCGAACACGCCGTCTCCCTCGGAGCGCGGGACGGCGGCTCACCTCCCGGGGTGGCCGGGGACGCCGAGGTGATCATCCTGTGCGTACCCAGCTCGCCGCAGGTGGCGTCGGTGGTCGACGCCATGGTCACCTCCCTCGGGCCGGGCCAGGTGGTGGTGGACTGCTCGACCATCGACCCCGAGGTGGAACGCACCCAACACCAACGGGTGGCCGACACCGGAGCCAGCTTCCTCGACGCCCCGCTGTCGGGAGGCACCGCCGGTGCGCAGAAGGGGACCCTCACCCTCATGGTGGGTGGGGACCCGGCGACCCTCGAGGCGGCCCGACCCGCACTCGACCCGTTCGCCGGGCTGATCGTCCACGTGGGCGGGCCCGGCATGGGCCAGGTGGTCAAGCTGTGCAACAACCTGATCTACGCCGCCCAGATGCTGGCCACCTCCGAGGCGACCGCGCTCGCCCTGAAATCGGGGGTGGACCTCGACAAGTTCCACCAGGTCCTCGTCCACTCGACCGGTGACTGCGTGGCCGTGCGGACCCGGCTGCCCGTCGACGGTGTGGTTCCCGACAGCCCGGCGTCCAACGGCTGGCGGCCCGGGTTCATGACCGACCTCATGGCCAAGGACCTCGACCTCGCCCTGGCCTACGCCGCCGGCGCCGGCGTCCCCCTGTCCTCGACGGCCGTCGCCCGCCAGGCCCTCACCGCGGCCACGGCCGCCGGGTTCGGACGTGAGGACTTCTCGTCGGTGGCCAAGATCGTCTTCGGACTCTCCGCCCTGTGAGTGCGGGGGCCCATCCGGGCGGCCGGGCGGCGGTCACCCCCGCCCTGATCCTGGCGGCCGACCACCGGGCCCGCGGGGTCATGACCATCGAGCACTACGGCCGCTATCTGGGGGCCCTCGAACAGGCGCTGCCCTCCTGCGACGGCATCCTGGCCACCGTGGAGCCGCTGGCCGGGCTGGCCGCCTCGGGTGCCCTTCGCCCCGACCAGCGCACCTATCTCTCCCTCAATCGCACCGGTCTGGCCGGCTCCGCCTTCGAGCTGGACGATCGGCTGGTGGCGCCTGTGGCCAGGGCGGCGGTGGAGGGGTGGTCCGGGGTCAAGCTGATGACGAGGATCGATCTCGGGGACCCGGGGGGTGCGGCGGCCATCGAACGGCTCGGCCAGGTCCTGGAGGACGCCCGGGCCGCCCACCTCGAGGCCCTGATCGAGCCGGTGCTGTGGCGTGACGGACGCATGTCCCGCGCCGTCGACGACGTGGTCCTCGCCGCGGTGATCGCCCACGACCTCGGGGCGCCCCTCCTCAAGGTGCCCGTCCCCGAGGCGGCAGCGGGGCATGACCGGAGGGTCGCCGTGGCCCGGGTGGTGGAGAGCGTGGGCGTGCCCGTGCTCTTCCTCGGCGGACCCCACCAGGGTGACGGGGTGGGCCGGGTGCTGGACGAGGCCCGCGACGTGATGGCCGGGGGAGCCGGCGGTCTCGCCATCGGCCGGGCCATCCTCCAAGAGCCCGATCCGGCCACCGTGGCCCGTCAGCTGGCGGACATCGTCCACGGGTCGTGATCCTCACCTTCGACTTCGGCACCTCGGTGACCAAGGCGGGGCTGTGGGGACCCGACGGCGTGACGGCCCTGGTCGGGTCGCCGGTCACCACCTCGCACCCGGCCCCTGGGTGGTCCGAGCAGCAGCCCTCCAGCTGGTGGGCGTCCCTCGCCGACGCGTGCGCCCGGCTGCGGGCGATGGTCCCGTCGGCCCTCTCATCGGTCGACGTCGTCGGCCTCACCGGTGCCCGCCAGTCGATCGCGCTGGCCGACGCCGAAGGGGCACCCCTCGGAGGGGCCATCCTGTGGTCGGACCAGCGGGCCACCTCCGAGGCGGAGGTCCTCGCCCGCACCCCCGCCCCGCCCGATGGCGCCGAGGGCGCGGGATCCTGGGTTCCCCTCGACGCCGGATCGGTGGCGGCCAAGGTCGCCTGGCTCTCCGTTCACGACCGGGAGCGGCTCGAGGCGAGCGCCTGGCTGCTCGCCCCCCGGGACCTGATGGCCTTCTGGCTCACCGGCACCGTCGCCACCGACCCCACCATGGCGTCGCGCTCGGGTCTTTACGACGATGACGGGGAGGTCGTCGGGACCCTGGCCGGCATGGCCGCCACGAAGCTGGCCCCCGTCGTCCCTTCCGACCAGGTGACCGGACGGCTGAGCGGTCCGGCGGCCGGGGCGTTGGGCCTCCTCCAGGGCACACCGGTGGTCATCGGGGCGGGGGACCGCGCCTGTGAGGTACTCGGCTCGGGGTCCGAGGAGGCGTGCCCCATGGCCAGCTGGGGCACCACGGCCAACGTGTCGCTCCCTGTCGCCGCGCGGCCCGACCGGCTGCCCCACGGCCTCGTGGTGTCGGGGGCGGCGCAGGGGGGTTGGCTGCTCGAGGGGGGGCTGTCGGCCGGGGGTTCACTGCTCGCCTGGCTCGGGGGGATCACCGGCCGTTCGCCGGAGGAGCTCACCGCGCTGGCGTCCACCAGCCCGCCGGGGGCCCAGGGCGCGGCCGCCACGCCGTGGTTGGACGGCGCCCGCGCCCCCTGGTGGCGACCGACGGCCAGGACGGCCCTGGTCGGACTGTCGTCGTCGCACGGGCTCGCCGATCTGGCCCGGGCCATGGTCGAGTCGGTGGCCTGGGACCTGTTGCGCTGCCTCGAAGCCATGGCCGAGCGGAGGCCGACCGGGCCGGCGGTCTCAGGACTGGCGCTCGCCGGCGGCGGCTCCTCCATCGAGGTGTGGCTGGACGCGCTCACCGGCATCACCGGCCTCCCGGTCCGGTGCCGCCGATCCGGCCAGGCCGCCTCGGCGGGTGCGGCGCTCCTGGCCGCCCGGGCCGTCGGCATCCCTCTCGAACTGGACGCCATGGACCCGGTCGTTCGCCGGGTCGACCCCACCCCGGAGGTCACCGGTCACTACCGTGGCCAGCGGGCCCGCATCGAGCAGGTGGCGGCCTCGGTGATCGGTCTCCAACCCGACCCGTCCCCGGCCGGGGGGTCACCGTGCGGGTGAACCTGGCCTACGGCACCACCGGCCTTTGGATCGACGTCCCCGACGATGCGGTGGTGGTGGAACCCGGGGGCCACCCCGCCCTGGCCGACGAACAGGGTGCGGTGCGACGGGCCCTGTTCTCGCCGGTGTGCGGCCCGCCCCTCGCCGACCTGGTCGGCCCCGGCGACCGGGTGGTGGTGGTCTTCCCCGACATCACCCGTCCCATGCCCAACACCACGGTGCTCCCGCCACTGCTGGCCGAGCTCGAACGGTGCGGGGCCGGACCGGACCGGGTCGAGCTGCTGTGCGCCACCGGGACCCACCGACCGGCCGACACCGCGGAGTTGACGGCCCTGGTCGGGCCCGAGATCATGGACCGCTACCGGGTCCGCCAGCACGTGGCCGACGACGGCGACCACGTGCCGGTGGGTGAGGTGGACGGGGTGCCGGTGATGCTCGACCGCGGCTACGTCCACGCCGACGTGCGCATCCTGACCGGCTTTGTCGAACCGCACTTCTTCGCCGGGTGGAGCGGGGGCCCGAAAGGGGCGTGCCCCGGCCTGGCCGACACGTCGACCATCCTCGAGGCCCACAGTCCGGCCCGCATCGCCGACGAACGCGCCACCTGGGCGGTCACGACCGGCAACCCGGTCCACGACTTCGTGCGGGCCGCCACCGCCCTGTGCCCACCAGTGCTCTCCCTCGACGTCACCATCGACAGCGACCGTCACCTCACCGGGGCGTTCGCCGGGGAGCTCCCGGGATCCCACCGGGCCGCCTGCGCCTTCGCGGCCCGGGCGGTCAGCCGGGAGGTGGACGGTCCCTTCGACGTGGTGGTGACGACCAACGGCGGCCACCCGCTCGACCGGAACCTCTACCAGTCGGTCAAGGGCATGGCCGCCGCCGAACGGGTGGTGGCCGAGGGAGGCGTCATCGTGATGGCCGCGGCGTGTGCCGACGGCGTGCCGGCCGGGGGGGCCTTCGCCCGCATCCTTTCGGGCGCCTCGTCCGCCGGGGCGCTGGCCAGGCCCGACGGCCCGGCCGGTCTCGACGTCTGGCAGGCCCAGGTCCTCGGTCGCGTCCTGGAGCGCGCCGAGGTGTGGATGCACTCGGACGGGCTCGGTGACGAGGAGGTCCGTGCCGGGCTGATGGTCCCGGTGGGCGATCTGGCGACGGCGGTGCACGATGCGCTCGGGCGACGGGGTCCAGGTGCCCGGCTGTGCGTCCTGCCCCACGGGCCCCTGACGGTGGCCACGTCGCCTGGGCCGGGTCGCCACCAGGGGGGCTGAGCATCGGCCGTGTCCGGTGAACGGGTCGGCGCTAGGGTGACACGCCAATGGCTGACCAGGTGCTCTTCGACTTCGCCGTTCCCGACGAACTGCTGAAGGAAGTCGTCGCGAAGAGCCGTGATCCCGACACCGTGGCCGCGTTGGACGTGATGCCTGGGACCGGCGAGGGAAAGCCGCCCCCGCTCATCGGCATCCTCCGCCAGAACGGGTACAAGCCCCTCGTGCTGCTGACCGCGGCGGCCCTCGTGCCGGGCAGCTTCGGGAACGGCATCTCGGTGATCGGCAACAACCTCGAGAAGTCGTTCCACATCCACGACGCCGCGCTCGGAGCGGTGACCTTCAGTGGCGCGGTGGCCCAGCTGCTGTGGGCGGTGCCCCTGGCGTTGTGGGCCGACCGGGGCAGCCGCAAGGTGGTGGCCGGCGTCGCCCTGCTGATCTTCTCGGTCTTCGCACCGCTGATGGCCCTCGCCCCCAACGTCTGGGCCTTCACCTTCACCTACCTCGTGGCCTCGATCGGGTTCGGCGTCAACAACACCGTGCACAACTCGTACCTCTCGGATGCCTATCCGACCGAGGGCCGCGGCCGGGTGTTCAGTTGGCACAACCTGTCCGACCCGCTGTCCCAGACCGTCGGCATCCTCGTCTTCGTCCTCGTGGTGGCCATCGGTCACGACTGGCGCTGGGGGTTGCTGATCGCCCTGGCCGGCATCCCCATCGGCCTCGCCCTGTTCACGCTGCACGAGCCGGACAAAGGGGCCAACGAGTCGAGCCACATCCTGAAGGCCTCGGGCATGGACATCCACTCCCAGCAGGGGGAGGCCCCCCGGGTGCTGCTGGGCTCGGCCATCACCCGACTGTTGCGCATCCGGTCCATCTACTACGAGTTGGTGGCGGTGGCCATCCTCGGATTCGCCGGGACCGCCGGTCCGCTGTTCGGCAACCTCTACTACGCCCGACGGTGGGGCCTCGACATCGCCCGGCGCGGCGAGGTGACCTCGATCATCGGCCTGGCCGCCTTCCTCGGCCTCCCCTTCGCCTACGTGCTGGGCGATCGCTACTTCCGCCGGGCACCCCAACGCCCGCTGGTCATCGCCGGCATCTGCATCACCGCCTACGGCCTGTTGTACGTGACGTCGTTGTACATGCCCCAGCTGTGGATGGTGGTGACGCTCCAATTCCTGGCCAACGCGGCGGTGTCCCCGCTGGCCATCTGCATCTTCTTGACCCTGGCGGCCACCGCCCCGCCCGAGATGCGCACCATCTGCTTCGCCATGTTCGGGGTCTACTCGCTCGTCTTCGGCGGCTTCGCCGCCTCGGTGCTCCTCGGCGCGGTGAGCGACGCCGTCGGGTACAGCCACGGCCCGACGGTGGCCCTCACCATCATGGGGCCGGTGTGTGTCATCGGCGGCTTCATGCTGTTCATCGGCGCCCGTTACGTGCGGCGGGACATCACCCTGGTGATCGAGGACGTCCTCGAGCGGTACGCCGAGGGTCAGCGTCGTCAGGCCGGTGGGGAGCTCCCCGCCCTCCAGATCCACAACCTCGACTTCTTCTACGGCACCAACCAGGTCCTGTTCGACGTCAACGTCGAGGTGGCCCAGGGGGAGATCCTGGCCCTGCTCGGCACCAACGGAGCCGGGAAGTCGACGCTGCTCCGGTGCGTCTCCGGGCTCGAACACCCACACCGGGGGGTGATCCGGATCTTCGGGGTCAACTGCACCTATCTCGAACCCGAGCAGATCATCGACCAACAGGTCGCCCTGCTGGTGGGGGGGAAGATGACCTTTCCCGGGCTCACGGTCCGGGACAACCTGCGGGTGGGGGCCCACTCCCTGCGGGGCAAGGGGGGCCGTGCCCGCGAGTCGGTCGACGAAGCCATCGACCGCTTCCCCGAGCTGGCCACCCGGCTCGACCAGCCCGCCGGCACCCTGTCGGGTGGGGAGCAGCAGATGTTGGCCCTGGCCCGGGTGATGATGACCCAGCCCAAGCTGTTGCTCATCGACGAACTCGCGCTCGGCCTGGCCCCGAAGGCCGTGGACCGGCTGATGGGGATCGTCCGCCAGGTGAACGAGCGCGGGACCACGGTGATCCTCGTCGAGCAGAGCGTCAACCGGGCCATGAGCCTGGCCGAACGGGCCATCTTCATCGAGCGGGGCGAGGTCCGCTTCGACGGCCGCACGGCGGAGCTGCTCGAGCGTCCCGACCTGCTCCGTCCGGTGTTCCTCGGCGCCGCCGCGGCCGGACTCGACTAAGGGCCTCGGTGTCGATCCCGAGCTTCGTCCTCGTCCAGGGTGCCGTCACCGGGCTCGGCTACGGGTTGCTGGCCATGGGACTGGTCCTGATCTACCGGACCAACCGGGTGCTCAATTTCGCCCAGGGTCAGCTCGGCGTGGTGGCGGCGGTGTTCCTGGTCAAGTGCTTCTACGACTTCGGATTCAACTACTGGTTCGCCCTCGCCCTGGCCGTGGTGCTGGCCGGTGCCGTCGGAGCCCTGAGCGAGATCTTGTTGCGACGGCTGTTCAACCGGCCACGGGTTCTCGTGATGGTGGCCACCATCGGGTTGAGCCAGGTCCTGTTCGTCTTCACCGCCCTGCCCTTCATCCGCCCCCAGAACCTCTACAAGCCGTTCCCGGTCCCCATCTCGCTGTCGTTCCACATCGGGTCCTACCTGTTCACCCCGGGTGAGGTGATGACGCTGATCGTGGCCCCCATCGTGGCCATCGGCCTGGCCGTCTTCGTCAAGTGGTCCCCTTGGGGACTGGCCATGCGGGCCATGGCCGAGAACGCCGACTCGGCCCGCCTGTCCGGCATCTGGGTCCGACGCACCTCCACGGTGGCCTGGACCGTGGCCGGCGTGCTGTCCGCCTTCACGGCGATCCTGGCCGCGCCGGGCCAGACGTCCTCGCTCACCGAGGTCCTAAGCCCCGAACTGCTACTCCTGGCGCTGACCGCCGCCATGGTGGGGGCCATGGTGAATCTGACGGTGGCGTTCGTCTCGGCCATCGGGGTCGGCGTGATCCAGGAGATCCTCGTCTGGAACCTGCAGAGCACGGCTCAGGTGGACCTCATCCTGTTCGCCATCGTCTCGGTGGTGCTGCTCGTGAGGATCGCCGCCCTCCAGACCGGGCCGCGTTCGCGACGAGCGGTCGACCTGGCTCGAGGGCACGAGGGGCGTGCGGCGCACCGACAGTGTGCTGCGTCGGAGGGTGGGGACCACCGGCGTCGTCCTGGCTGCGGTCGTCGCCGCGTTGTTGCCCCTGCTCCTCAACGTCGGCCGGGACTTCCTGTTCTCGCAGATCTGCATCTACGCGGTGATCGCCCTGTCGTTGACCGTGCTCACCGGCTGGGCCGGCCAGGTCTCGCTCGGCCAGTTCGGTCTGGTGGCCTGCGGTGCCCTGATGGCCTCGCACCTCGGAGCCTCGGTCCCCCTCATCCTGTTGCTCCCCTACGCCGGCGCGGTGACGGCGGTGATCGCCGTGGTGGTGGGACTGCCCGCCCTTCGGGTCAGGGGCCTCTACCTGGCGGTGAGCACGTTGGCCTTCGGGCTCTGGCTCATGGGATCGGTGCTCAACACCCCGTGTTGGACCGTCCCTCTGGTCAGCAAGGAGCTGTGCACCGGGCTGCCCAATCCCCAGTCCACGCTCATCGCCCGGCCCGACCTGCTCGGGATCAACCTGACGTCGGAGCGGGCCTTCGCCTGGTTCTCGCTGGGCGTGCTGATCCTGTCGCTGCTGGCGGTCCGCCTCTGGCGTGACAAGGGGGTGGCCCGCCGGCTGATGGCCGTGCGGGACAACGAGACGGGGGCCGGGGCGATGGGGATTCCCGTGGCCCGCACCAAGGTGCTGGCCTTCGCCCTGTCCGGGTTCATCGCCGGCTACGCCGGCGTCTGCCTGGCCTTCGCCACCGAGCGCTTCTCGACGGACACATTCGACCCGTCGTATTCGATCCTGGTGGTCTCGATGGTGGTCATCGGCGGGCTCGGCTCGATCGACGGAGCCGTGCTCGGGGCCATCTACCTGGTGGGCCTGCCGGCGTTGTTCGGTACCACGTCCACGATCCAGTTCCTGACGAGCGGCCTCGGTCTGCTCGCCTTCATCCTCTACCTCCCCGGCGGGCTCGCCGACCTGCTCCACCGGCTGGGCGACCTCGTCACGACGGGCGTGGAACGGTTGATGGCGCCCGGCGGCGGCGGTCTGCCCCCGGCTGCAGGGGAGCCGGCCGAGGCGCCCACCCCGGAGATGGCCGGATGACCGGCCCGAGCGAGGCCGGCGGTGGGCCGGGCCCGGCCCGCCTCGACGTGGAGGGCGCGGTCGTGACCTTCGGGGGCGTCCAGGCCGTCGATGGTGCCGATCTGTCGGCCGAGCCCGGCTCGATCGTGGGGTTGATCGGGGCCAACGGCTCGGGGAAGACCACGATGCTCGACGTCATCTCGGGGCTGGTCTCCCCGCGCTCGGGATCCGTCCGCCTGGACGGGGAGAGCCTGGTCGAGTACCTCCCCGAGGAGCGTGCCGCCCTGGGGGTCGTGCGCTCCTTCCAGGACTGCCGGCTCTTTCCCGAGCTGCGGGTCGAAGAGGTGCTCTTGTTGACCGAGGACGCCCGCCGACCGGTGGGCGTGCTGTCCTCCACCGTGCGGGCCCCGTGGGCGAGGCGGTCCGAGCGCGCCAAACAGGAGGCGGTGGACCAGGTGGTCGCCTCCTTCGGTATCGAACGGTTCCGCAACCATCAGATCGCCGAGCTGTCCACCGGGACCAGGCGGGTGGTGGACCTGGCCTCGATCGTGCTGGCTCGGCCCCGATTACTGCTGCTCGACGAGCCCACCGCCGGGATCGCCCAGCGGGAGGCCGAGGCCTTCGTCCCGCTGCTCCGGCGGCTCCACGCCCTGGCCGACACCACCATCGTCCTCGTCGAGCACGACGTGCCCCTGGTGTTCGCGCTGTGCAGCAAGGTCGTGATGATGGAGACGGGACGGGTGGTGTCCCAGGGGACACCGGACGAGGTGCGTCGCGACCCGAGGGCCCTCGCCGCCTATCTCGGCGCCAGCGAGGAGGCGCTCGCCGTGTCCGGTGCCCTGCCCAGCGAATCTCAGCCCACCGGCGAGAGCGGCGGGGCCGTCACCACCAGGTAGCCCGAGCCGGAGCCTCAGCGTCGGGCCATGGCCGGGCCGAAGGGGACGTCGCCCTCCAGGGTCACCCGGTGGGCGACCCGGACGGCGTCGCCGTAGTCGTCGAGCGCGTAGTGCAGCGTGGCCCGGTTGTCCCAGAACGCCACCGAGCCGGCCTGCCAGCGGAACCGGCAGGTGAGCTCCGGTTGCTGGCAATGCCGGTAGAGCATCTCGAGGATCGCCGAGCTCTCGTTCTTCGACAGGCCGAGGATGGACTGGGTGAACTGGGGATTGACGAACAACCCGTTGCGGCCGGTCTCGGGGTGGGTGCGCACCACCGGATGCAGGGCGGGGAGCAGCTTGTCGTGGTGGACCCCCTGCCATTCGTAGCCGCCGCGGGCGTCGACGTCGGCGGCGAACCAGGGGTCGTAGTGGATGGCGATCAGCGAGTCGCACATCGCGCGGACCGGCTCGGCGAGGCGGTCGTAGGCGTCCTGGAGGCTGGCCCAGGTGGTGTCGCCACCGACGTCGGGCGCTTCGAGCATGTAGAGGATCGACGCGTAGGCCGGTGTCTGGAGGAAGGTCACGTCGGTGTGCCACCAGTTGGCGCGGTCCTGGCTGCCGTCGATGGCCAGCACCTCGGGGCTGGCGTCGATGGCCGTCAATACCGGGTGACCCTCGGTGACCACGCCGAACTGCCGGGCGAAGTCGGCCTGTTGGGCGGGGGAGAGGTCCTGGTCGCGGAAGAACACGACGTGGTGGGTGTTGAGGGCCCGTCTGACCTCGGCCACCACCGGCTCACCGAGCGGGCCGGACAGGTCCAGACCGTGGATCTCCGCACCGATGATCGGTGACAGGGGACGGATGTCGAGCTGCGTGCCGACGGTCATGGCTCCATAGTGCACCACGGCCGCCCCCTGCTCAACCGACGGGACCCCGGGACGTGGGTGGCATCCGGCCCCGGGGGCCCGGGCCGGTGTGGCAACGTTGGCCTCCCGGGACCGTCGGGTCCGAGGGCCGAGAGTGAGGACGAACGAGTGAACAGCTTCCCGCCCCCGCGCCGCAACTTCTCGCCGTGGTACCAGGTGGTCAGCCGCCTCATGGCCACCGAGGAGGTCGATCCGCTCACCGCCGACGACCCGGCCGACTTCGAGTCCTGGCGCGAGAGGTTCCGTGCCCGGCTCGACGCCGCTCTCGCCCCGTGGCCGACGCCCGTGCCCGCCGACGTCGAGGTCACCGACGAGGTGGGCTGCGACGGCTACCTGCGCCAACGCGTGGTGTTCGACACCGAGGACACCATGTCGGTGCCGGCCTTTCTCCTGGTGCCGGAGGAGAGACGCGTGCCGGGGCCGGCCGTGCTGGCCGCCCACGGGCACGGTCCCGGGAAGTCCCGGATCTGCGGACTCGAGTCCGAGGGGCCCGCCGGCAGCGACTACGCCGCCGAGCTGGCCCGGCGCGGTTACGTGGTGCTCGCCCCCGATCTGCGGTGCTTCGGGGAGCGTGCCGACTGGAACCCTCCCGACCACTACGCCTGTGACACGAACCTGGTCCACCAGGTGATGGGCGGGTGGAGCCCCCTCACCCAGAACCTCTGGGACCTGGCGCGCTGCCTCGACGTGTTGGAGGCGCACCCGTTGGTCGACCCGTCCCGGCTGGGCATGGTCGGGTTCTCCTACGGCGGGACGGTGACGCTGTTCCTCGCCGCCTGTGACCAGCGGGTGTCGGTGGCCGTGGTGAGCGGGTTCTTCTCGTCGTGGGCCGAGTCGCACAAGGTCCCGTGGAACATGTGCGGCTCCCAGGTGCTGCCCGGCATGCTCGGGCACATGGAACATGCCGACCTCGCCGCGCTGATCGCCCCTCGTCCCCTCCTCGTCCAGTCGGGGAACGAGGACCCCCTCTTCCCGGTGGCGGCCGCCGAGGAGGGACTGGCCGCCCTCCACCCGATCTACCGGCGACTGGGGGCCGCCGACCGGCTGGGCCACGACGTGTTCGACGGTGAGCACGAATGGAACGGGCCCGGTGCCTACCCCTTCATCGACCGGTGGCTGGGCCCGGTCGGCCCGTCGGGACCGGTCAGCCCCTGACGTCGAGGAGCCGGGCCGACTGGGGGTCCAAGAAGACGGTGGCGTGGGGAGCGCGCTGCAATGCGGAGGCGGGGCAGGCGGGCCCGACCGGTCCTTCGAGCGCCCGCCGCACCGGCTCGGCCTTGCGCGACTCGGGGACGATGGCGAGCACCCGGCCGGCCCGCAGCAGTGCCGGGACGGTGACGGTCATCGCCTCGGCGGGGACGTCGGCCTCCGTGGCGAAGTGCCCCTCGTTGACCTGCTGGCGCCGGCATGCCGCGTCCAGGGTCACCACCTTGACGTCGAGCGGGTCCTCGAAGTCGGCCACCGGCGGGTCGTTGAAGGCCAGGTGCCCGTTCTCGCCGATGCCGAGACAGCACAGGTCGAGCGGATGGAGCGTCAAAAGGTCGGCGTAGCGGCCGCACTCGCGTTCGGGCGGAGCGAGCCCGTCGAGGTAGTGGGCGGCACGGGGATGGAGGGGCTCGGTGATCCGTTCGCGGATCCACCGCTGGAAGCCGGCCGGGTGATCGGGGCCGACTCCCACGTACTCGTCCATGTGGAAGACGACGACGTCCCGCCACCGGACGTCGTCCGCCCGAGCCACCAGGGCCTTCACGAATTCGATCTGGGAGTTGCCGGTGGCGAACATGGCGTGGGCGACGCCGCGGTGGGCCACGGCCGAGCGGAGGGCGCTGATCGCCTCGTCGGCCGCGGCGGCCGCCATGGCCCCGGTGTCCGACAGGACCTCGACCGAGGGCCGCCCCCCGCCTGGCTGGCTGGCGTGCACCATGGGGGCACTGTAGGGCAACCGACGTCCCGGACCGGCGACAAGGAGGCCGTCGGCCCCCCGGCGGCCCGGGGCGGCCGGGCCCCGATCTTGCGCGCTACGGTGCCGGGCGGGCACCCTGGCAGCTGCCGGTCGGCGTCGGCCGGCGCGGGACGCACGTGGGTGCAGGTTTCGACGACAGGGGAGGAGCCCCAGGTGGCAGACGACGACATCTTGAGCAAGATCATCGGTAGGCCGACCGGTTCCACCGTGGTCACCGTGGAGCGGGGACAGCTGGCGCTGTTCGCCACGGCGGTCAAGGACGAGAGCCCGATCTACCGGGATCCGAGGGCGGCCGTCGAGGCCGGCCTGCCCGGCATCCCCGCACCGCCCACCTATCCCTTCGTGATGGGGAACTTCGGGGTGTTCCCCGAGCTCCAGGGTGACGACGCCGTCACCGACAACCCGATGGCCGAGGTCCTCGGCCCGCTCATGGCCAAGGGCGGGATCATCCTCCACGGCGAGCAGGAGTTCACCTACCACCGGCCGGTGCTGGCCGGCGACGTGCTGGTCGGCGAGGGCAAGGTGGTCGACGCCTACCAGAAGGAGTCCAAGGGCAAGACCATGACCTTCGTGGTGGTGGAGACGGCCTGGAGCGAACAGGCCACCGGCGAGCCGGTGTGCACGTCGCGCATGAACATCATCCACCGGGTCTGATGGCGAACGGCGCGCCGGGCTCCGAGGCCGTGCTCCGTCGGGTCGAGGACGGCGTGTGCTGGATCACCCTCAACCGGCCCGATGCGGGCAACGCCATCACCGCGGCGATGCGGGAACAGATCGTCTCCTGGCTCGAGGAGGCGTCGGCCGATCTGGCCGTGCGGGTGGTGGTAATCGGGGGACGGGGGACAAGGGTTTCTGCACCGGGGCGGACCTCCGGTCCACCTCGTCGGGGCCCGCCCGTCCGCCAGGGGCGCCCGACCGGGCGACCGGGGACGCCGCCCGCCTCATCCGCACCGGCTGGCAGCGTCTGGTGTCGGCGGTGCTCGACTGCGAGAAGCCGGTCATCGCCGAAGTGAACGCCACGGCGGCCGGAGGGGGCATGCACCTCGCCCTGGCCTGCGACCTGGTCCTGGCGGCGGAGGAGGCCCGGTTCATCGAGGTCTTCGTGCGCAGGGGGATCGCCCCCGACGCCGGCGGCGCCTATCTCCTGACCCGGCTGGTCGGACCGCAGAAGGCCAAAGAGCTCTTCTTCTTCGGAGACGATCTGCCGGCCGCGGACGCCCACCACCTCGGACTGGTCAACCGGGTGGTTCCCCGGGCCGACCTGCACGCCGAGGTCGTCCGGTGGGCGCAGCGGCTGGCCACCGGCCCGACCAAGGCCATCGGTCTCACCAAGTACCTGACCAACCGGGCCCTCGACTCCGACCGCGCCGCCGCCCTGTGGGACGAGGCGGTCGCCCAGGAGCTCGTGACCGGGACCGAGGACTGCCGCGAGGGCCTGGCCGCCTTCGCCGAGCGCCGACCGCCCGTGTTCAGGGGCTGGTAGTCGCCCGGTTTCGACCGCACCGGGCGGTCGGTCACCCCTTCACGACTAGAACGAGTTCTGATTCGCGGGGCCGAGATGCTAGAAACGTTCCCGTGACCACCAACCGACCGAGTGCCGCCGGTCCCTCGCCAGCCCGGGCCGCGCCCGTCTGGACCGGGCTCCCGGGATGGCGTGGCGGCGCCGAGCCCACGGGCCGGGGCCTGACCGATGGCCATCGGCATCCGGGACGAGCACGAGTCCCTGCCGCCGTTCCGTCAGGGGTTGGGTCGAGTCCCGGTGCCCCCCAGAGGTCACCCGGGCCTCCCTCGATGCCGAGGACGACCTCCTTCCTCCCTTCTGGGTCGATCTGGGCGCCCAGGGCACCCTCGGGATCCACATCCCCGAGGAGTTCGGGGGCCAGGGTGCGGGCATGGTGGAGCTGGCCGTGGTGGCCGAGGAGTTCGGCCGCGCCGCCGCTCCGGGCCCATGGAGCACCACCGCCGTCGTCGCCGCCGCACTCTCGGGTCCGGCCAACCCGGCACTGGCCAAAGAGGTGCTCCCCGCCCTGGCCGACGGGACGACGTCCGCCTCGCTGTCGGTCCCCGTCGGTGCACCCGACGGCACCGCCCGGGCCCGACCCGGGCTCAGGGCCCGGTCGTCCCCGGGGGGCGCGCTGGTCGTGTCGGGAACGCTCGGGCCCATCCTCAACGGTGCGACCGTCGACACGGTGCTGGTGCCGGTGGAGCTCGACGGGGACGAGCGGTGGGTGCTGGTGGAGCGCGGCCCGGGGGTGTCCGTCGAGCCGGTACCGAGCTTCGACCCGTCCCGCCGCTCCGCCCGCTGGACACTGGACGAGGTGTCGCTGCCGGCCATCCGGGTGGTGGGGGAGTTGGGCACAGGCCGCCTCAGGGACCTGGCCCTCGTGGTGTTCTCCGCCGAGGCGACCGGCGGGGCCCGTTGGTGCCTCGAGACGGCCGCCGAGCACGCGCCGGACCCGTGAACAGTTCGGAAGGCCGATCGGCCAGTTCCAGGGGGTCAAGCACCGTCTGGCCGACATGCTGGTCGCCGTCGAGGCGGCGGTGGCCGCCACCTGGGATGCCGCCACGACGGTGGACCACGACCCGTCCCACCCGACACGGGACGGGTCCGCCCAGGGCGGTCTGGCCGTCCAGCTGGCGGCGGCGGTCGCCCTCGACGCCTATGTCGAGGCGGCCAAGGGGGCCATCCAGGTGCTGGGAGGGATGGGTTTCACCTGGGAACACGACGCCCACATCCACCTGCGCCGCGCCACCACCCTGCGCCAGATGGTCGGCGGGTCCGCGCCTCTGCGCGCCGAAGCGGCCCGTCTGGCGCTCGAGGGATGGAGACGCAGGCTTTCCGTCGAGCTCCCTCCCGAGGCGGAGCGCCTGCGTGACGAACTGGTGCCCGTCGTGGCCGACATCGCCGCCATCGGCGACCCGGCCGAGCAGCGCCGCGCCCTCGCCGACCAGGGGCTGCTGGCGCCCCACTGGCCGTCACCGTGGGGTCGCGACGCCGGAGCGGTCGAGCAGCTGGTCATCGACCAGGTCTGTGCCGAGTCCGGACTGCGTCGGCCCAACCTCGCCGTGGCCGCCTGGGCGCTGCCCACCATCATCGCCCACGGGACACCCGAACAGACCGAGCGGTGGGTGGGGCCGACGCTTCGGGGCGAGGTCCTCTGGTGCCAGCTGTTCAGCGAGCCCGGTGCCGGCTCGGACCTCGCCGCGCTGAGTACCCGGGCCACCCGCGTCGAGGGTGGCTGGGAGCTCCACGGGCAGAAGGTCTGGACCTCGGTGGCGGCACGGGCCGACATGGGTATCTGCCTGGCCCGGACCAACCCGGACGCGCCCAAGCACCGGGGCATCAGTTACTTCCTCGTCGACATGCGGTCTCCCGGCATCGAGGTGCGGCCCCTGCGGGAGATAACCGGGGCCGCCCTGTTCAACGAGGTGTTCTTCGACGGCTGCTTCGTGCCCGACGACTGCCTGGTGGGCGAGGTCGACGGCGGCTGGCGACTGGCCCGGACCACCTTGGCCAACGAGCGGGTGTCCCTGTCCTCGGACTCGGCCTTCGGCGGTGCCTTGGAGGCCGTGCTGCAGCGGGTGTCGGACCGTCCCGACCTCCAGGACCCGGTGACCCTCGACCGCCTCGGGCACCTGTTGGCCGAGGCCCAGTCGTTGGCCCAGTTGGGCGTGCGGGCGACCCTCCGGTCGGTGGGGGGGCTGGAGCCGGGATCCGAGTCGAGCGTGCGCAAACTGCTCGGGGCGGAGTTCGAGCAGCGGGTGCACGAGTTCGGACTCGACCTGTGCGGACCCGACGGGGCGGTCACCGAGGGGGACGCCGCCGTCTCGGCCCACGGCGTGCTGCAGAGCAAGTGCCTGACCATCGCGGGGGGGACGAGCGAGGTCCAGCGCAACGTGATCGGCGAGCGCCTGCTCGGTCTGCCGCGTGATCCCGAGCCCGGTCGGTGAGGTGCCCTGCGGGGGTGCCGGCGGTACCGGGGCTGACCGCCCGGGTGGTGTTGTCTAACGTGAGCCAGAGCATGGTGGACGAGAAGGAGGGCTGACCGATGGGTGACCAGGTGTTGTACTTCGAGGACGTGGCCGAGGGCGACGAGGCCCCGGAGCGCTCACGGGTGCTGAGCCGCACCGACCTCGTGATGTACGCCGGGGCGTCGGGTGACTACAACCCCATGCACCACGACGAGGTCAAGGCCCAGGCGGCCGGGCAGCCGAGCGTTTTCGGCCACGGCATGTTCTCCATGGGCTTCCTCGGCACCGCCATCACCGACTACGTCGGGATCGGCAACGTCCGTCGGTTCCAGGTCCGGTTCGCCAAGCAGACCTGGCCGGACGAGGAGCTTCGCACCAAGGTCGTGGTGACGGGCAAGCGCACCGAGGGCGACGACCACCTCATCGATCTCGACGTCAGGCTCCAGAACACCGACGGCGAGGAGAAAGTGGTCGGCGAGGCGACGGCTGTGGTCCCCACCCGGGGGTAGCGGCACCCCCGGGCGGCGACAGAGCCACGGGTCCAGCCGCGACCCCGTGTCCGGGTTCCCCCCGGACGGTGGGAACGGCCGGCCGGCTGTCCGGATCCGACCCTGGCCGCCCTGGCCGGTCTAGAAGAAGCTGAACGCAGGGATGCCCGACGAGATGTCCTTGAACAGCTCGCCCTTCGCCGCGGCCAGCTCCTCGGGGGTCCACATCGAATCCCGGTGGATCTCCCCGACGGGCCGGAACCCGCCCATCGCCCACACGTTCCCACCGAAGACCACGAAATTCTGCCCGGTGACATCGGACGCCTCGTCCGAAGCGAGGAAGGCCACCAACTGGGCCACGTTCCTCGGATCCCACTCGTCGAACCCCTCGCCCGCCTTGGCCATCTCCCCGAAGAGGTTCTCGGTCATGCGGGTGCGGGCCCGGGGCGAGATCGAGTTGACGGTGATGCCGTAGCGCTCGAGCTCGCGGGCCAGGACCCAGGTGAGCGAAGCGATGCCCGCCTTGGCCGACGAGTAGTTGGCCTGGCCGGCGTTGCCGTAGAGGCCGGCCTCGGACGACGTGTTGATGATGTGGCCGCTGACCGTCTCTCCGGCCTTCGCCCGTCCCCGCCAGTAGACCGCCGCGTGGTGGGACGGGGCGAAGTGTCCCTTCAGGTGCACGCGGATGACGTCGTCCCAGTCGGACTCCTCCATGTTGAAGCTCATCTTGTCCCGGAGGATGCCGGCGTTGTTGACCAGGATGTCGAGCTGGCCGAACGTGTCAACTGCCTGGTCGATGAGGTCTTTCGCCCCCTGCCACGAACTGACGTCCGAGGCGTTGACCGCCCCGTCGCTCCCGCCCTGCTTGATCAACTCGACGACCTCCTCGGCGGGGTGCTTGTCCCCACCCTGACCCTGCAGTGAGGCGCCGACGTCGTTGACGATCACCTTGGCGCCCTCGGACGCCAGCAAGAGGGCCTCCTCGCGCCCGATCCCGCCGTCCTGCGCCGGTGACGATCGCCACCTTGCCGTCGAGCATTCCCATGTCGTCCTCCTGGTTCCGGTGTCAAGGCCTGTGGTCGGGTTCCAACGTCCCCCTCATCGGTGGGGTGGCCCGGTCTGCAGCGGATGATGGGCCGCTGCGGACGCGTGGACGTCACGATGGAACCGGGGAAGCATGGCCGAAATAGACCCCGGGAGGCAAGGCGACCTGACGGAGGGGCCGGGCTGGGGGCGATGGTAGGTTTCGCACGACCCGGCAGCCGGCGGATCCGGTGCCGGACCGAACCGGTGCGATCGGAGTGCGAGTGAGTGGACAGGACGACACGAGGACGGGGGTGACCGGTGCCAGCGCTCAGGGGTCTCCCGGGGCGGCCACTGCTGCTCAGTCGCCGGGGGGTGCGGTCGGGGGGGCCGTCGCCAAGGTGAACCCGCAGCTCCGGCGCATCGAACGCAGGATCCGCCGGGAGGCCACCCGTCTGGCCGCGGTGCCTTTCGACCAGCTCCCGCCGCGAGAGGCGGTCCGAATGGCCTACAACGTGCTGCTCCGCAGGGAGCCGGACGAACCGGCATGGAGCGAGCAGGCCGGTGCCATCGTCGCCGGCCACCTCACCCGGGGCGACGTGGTCGACCGGATCCGGTGCTCGAACGAGTACCGGATCCTGGTGCCGATCGGCCCGGCCAGCCTGCACAGCTCCTTGCATTTCAGCCGATGCGAGTTCATCGTGGGGTTGCCGCCGGCCCGAAGGATCGTCGACCTCGGTGGGGGACACACCTCTGACTCGCGGGGTGCCCTCGTCTTGCTCGGGTATCCGTACGAATTCGAGGAACTAGTGGTGGTCGACCTCCCCCCCGACGATCGGCACCCCCTCTACCGCTCGGAGCGATTTGGCGGCATCGACACCCATCAGGGTCGGATCCGTTACGAGTACCGGTCGATGGCCGACCTCTCCTTTGCCGAGGACGCATCGGTGGATCTCGTCTACAGCGGGCAGTCGATCGAGCACGTCACCGAGGAGGACGGCGACCGCGTGTTGCGGGAGTCGTTCCGTATTCTCAAACCGGGTGGTTACATGGCACTCGACACCCCGAACGCCCGAGTCTGCCGCCTCCAGCAAGAGGCGTTCATCGACCCCGACCACAAGGTCGAGTACCACCTCGGTGCATTGCGGGAGAAGATCGAGCGCGCCGGGTTCGAGGTGCTGACCGAACGGGGTCTGAACTGGGGTGGGCCGGCCGTGGATCGCGGAGTATTCGACTTGGTGGCGCTGGCCGGCAACTACGGCATCTACTATGACGTGGAGTCCTGCTACCTGTTGGCGCTGCTCGTCCGAAAGCCCGCCTGATCCCGGTCCCCGACCTCGGAGCCGCTCCGGATCCGCTCCGGCCGGCACCGCCCATAACTCCGCCCTTACCGGGCTCCCTGGCTTCTCAGGTCGTGGGAGCTTCGGCGCCCGCTCGCTCGAGGACGAACACGGGGATGACCCGGTCGGTCCGCTCCTGGTACTCGGCGTAGTCGGGGTAGGCGGCCACCGCCCGTTCCCACCAGGTCGTCCTCTCGTCCCCTGTCACCAGCCGGGCGACCCGATCGGTCTTGACCGGGCCGTCCTGGAGCTCGACGTGGGGATCGGCCACGAGGTTGTGGTACCAGAGCGGGTGGGTGGGCGCGCCACCCTGGGAGGCGACCACGGCGTACACGTCGTCGTGCTCCACCCTCATGAGGGGGGTCTTTCGGATCTTCCCTGATCTCGCCCCGCGGCTGGTGAGCAGGATTACCGGCATGCCGCGAAGGGTGGTTCCTTCGGTCCCGCCGGAGGTTTCGTACTGCTCGACCTGGGTTCTGACCCATTCGGCCGTGCTCGGCTCATAGTCACCGTCAAGAGGCATAGGCGTCAGCTAACACCCGGTGGAGGGTCGAAATCCAGCCGGGGTGCGCCGGCGCCTCGCAGCCGGAGCTTCGGCCAAGGTGCCCTGTCTCCGCCACTCCGTCCGCACGCCCCGGCCACCGGCAGGCAGGTTCCGACCACGGCCAGTTGGCGGGACCGGACTCCAGCGGATGTATGCCGGCTCAGATGTACATGCCGCCGTTGACGCCGATGATCTGCCCGGTGATGTACCCCCCGTCCTCGGAGCACAGGAACGCACTGGTGGCTGCGATGTCGTCCGGCGTCGCCGCACGCCCGAGGGGAACCATCGAGCCGAGCACGTCGATGCTCGGCACGTCGCCCTTCTCCCCGGCGTGCCTGGCCATCGGCGTGTCGACGATCGTCGGGGGAATGGTGTTGACCGTGATGCCGTGCGCGGCGAACTCGCGAGCGAATGCCTTGGTGAGCCCGATCACACCGCCCTTGGACGCCACGTAGTGCGCCATGTTGGGTGCCCCGGACTGGGCGCTTGACGAGGAGATCGTCACGATCCGGCCCCACCCCCCGGCGACCATGTCCGCCACGGCCAGCTGCATGCACACGAAGGTTCCGGTCAGGTTGACGGCCAAGATGTGGTCCCACTTCTCTGGGGTGATGTCGGCCACCGCGTCGAACGACTCGATGCCTGCGCTGGTGACGAGGATCTCGACCGGGCCGAACTGGGCCCGCACGTCGACGAACACCTGTGCGAGCGCGTCCCGGTCGGCCACGTCGACCTCGTGGGCCGCGGCACGGAAGCCTCGGCCGGACAGGTCGGCTGCTGCTGCTCGTGCACCGGTGCCGTCGCGGTCGAGCAGGGCGACGGCATGCCCGGCCTCGGCCAGTCGGTCGGCGACACCAAGCCCGATGCCCGACGCGGCCCCAGTGACCACCGCCACACGGGCGCTCATCGTTCTGCACTCATCGGGGTGAACTCGATATGCAGGTCGTGGAGGCCACGGAGCACCCAGGTGGGCTCATACTCGAACCGTCGGGCACCGGGCGGCCCGTGGTGCTCCTCAGAGAGCCGGATGTCCCGCATGCGGTCGAGGATGCGCTCGATGCTGATTCGGCCCTCGGCCCGGGCCAAGGGACCCCCGGGGCAGGAGTGGGCTCCACGACCGAAGGCGAGGTGCTCCTTGGCGTTCGGTCGGTCGACCTTGAATTCCGCAGGATCCTCGAACCGTCGGGGGTCGCGGTTGGCCGCACCATTGAGCAGCATGACCGGGGTACCCGGTGCGATGTCGACCCCGCCGACGTTGACGGCCCGCCGGGCGAGCCGGAAGTCCGCCTTCACCGGGCTCTCGATCCGCAGTGCCTCCTCGATGAATCCAGGGATGCGCTCGCGATGGGCCCGGAGCTCGTCTTGCAGCTCGGGGTACTCGGCGAGGTATTTGAGCCCGGTGGCGAGGAGGCGGGCGGTCGTCTCCTGACCTGCAGCGAAGAGGAACCCGGCGGTCCGGACGACGGCCACGACATCTGGTGTCGAGCCGTCCGGGTACTTGGCCAGAGCAAGGTCGCTCAGGACATCGTGGCGCGGGTGGTTCCGGCGATCCTCGATATAGGTGGTGAACCAGTCGTCGAGTGACGACAGCAGATTGAGCGAGGACGGGTCCTCGTCCTCAGACGGCTGGTCGTGATCGGCGCCGATCTCCCCGGGGGTGGTGCTCAACCCGAAGAACTGACGGAGTGCCGGATGGTCTTCCTCGGGCACGCCCAGGACGTCGGCGACGGCGAGCATGGCGAAGGGCTGGGCGTACGCTCCGATGAACTCGCAGTGGCCCTCGTTGATGAACTCGTCGAGCTGGCGGTCGGCGGCTCGCCACATGAAGGCCTCGTTCTCCCTGAGCCGTTTCGGGGTCACCAACCGCATCAACAGTGCCCGCTCCTTGGTGTGCATCGGGGGGTCCATGGTGACCATGTGCTCGTTCATCGGGAGCTGGTCCCGGTGGCGTTCGATGAGCTCGGTGACATCGTCCCCCTCGAGGGGCTCGGGGAACGTGGCGAAAGGTCCGATCACCGAGTTGCAGGAGGAGAACGTCTCGAGATTCCGGTATACCTCCGTCGCCTCCTCGTAGCCCGACACCGCCACCACGCCGTAGTGCGGTGTCGCCACCACCGGGCACTGCGAGCGCAGATGTTCGAAGTAGGGGTAAGGGTCCTCGATCAGCGAACTGTCCGTGAAGAAGTCCACCGTCTCGTAGTCGGTCATGGCCACGCTCCTGTTCCCGGCACCGGTGCTGAGCGATTGCTTAGCATCGGTGCCGGGGCGAGGTCAACAAGTCTGGGATGCTGAGTGCTTGACCATCCTCCTTCGGACGAGCAACGGGTGACAGGACATGGTTTCGAACCGTCGGATCGGCGCTGAGGACTCGAAGAGCCGCGCTGCGCTCCTCGACGCCACGGAGCAGATCATGCTGGAAGAGGGCTATGCCTCCGTGAGCTCCCGCCGCATCGCGCAGCGAGCGGGCCTGAAGCCCCAGCTGGTGCACTACTACTTCCGTACGATGGACGACCTCTTCCTTGCCGCCTTCCGCCGGCGGGCCGAAGTCGGTCTCGACCACCTGTCGAAGGTCCTGATCTCGGGACAACCGCTGCGGGCTCTCTGGGCATTCGGCGATGATCCGGCCAGCACCGCGCTGAACATGGAGTTCGTCGCCCTGGCCAACCACCGCAAATCCATCCGGTCCGAAATCGCCCGCTACGCGGAGCTTTTCCGTGCGAAGCAGACGGACGCCCTGGCCGCAGCGATGGCCGAGGGGGGCGTCGACACCGACCGCTTCCCTCCTGTTGCCATCATGACCGTCATGACGAGCATCTCGCAGATCCTGGTGTTGGAGGAGTCCTTGGGGATCGCCACCGGTCATGCGGAGACGCGTGACCTGGTGGCGCGGTTTCTCGATGATTGGGGGAGGGGCACCAGGACGTCGTAGTCGGTGGCCGGAGCGGATCAGCGCCTCATCGGAACGCCGACACCGACTCGGCGCTCAGCGAAGTTCGAGTCTCCTCATCGGGCCCGAAGTTGGCGCTTGAGCACCTTGCCGGACGGGTTGCGAGGCAACGCATCGAGGAAGGTGATTTCCTTGGGAACCTTGTAGCGCGCCAGTTGACCACGGCAGTGCTCGAGCAGCTCCTCGGGCGCCACGGTCGAGCCCTCGCGCCGGACCACGAACGCCACCGGGACCTCGCCCCAGCGGTCGTCGGGACTACCCACGACCGCTGCTTCGAGAACCGCCTCGTGCTCGTAGAGCACCCGCTCGATCTCCGAGCTGGCGATGTTCTCCCCGCCCGACACGATCATGTCCTTGAGGCGGTCGACGATGAAGAGGTAGCCGTCCTCGTCCCGGAATCCGATGTCCCCGGTGTGGAACCAGCCACCGGCAAAGGCCATGGCTGTCGCCTCGGGGTCCCGCCAGTAGCCCGGGAACACCTTCGGGCCACGCATGACGATCTCCCCGCTCGCCCCGGTCGGCATCGATCTCCCCTGATCGTCCCAGATGTCGAGCTCGAGATACAGACAGGGGCGGCCGACACTGCCGAGCTTTGTCACAATGCTGTCCCGGTCGAGAAAGGTATCGCCCGAGACCGTCTCCGTGAGCCCGTATGCATCGGCGAACCACGCCGAGGGAAACGCGCGTTGAATCCGCTCGATGAGCGGGATCGGCATCTTCTCGCCGCCGTTGATGATCAGCCGCACCGACGACAGATCGTGCCGGTCGACGTCGGGGAGCGCCATGATCGCATTGACCATGGCCGGTGCCAGCCAGACTGTCGATACGCGTGACCGTTCGAGCTCGTTCACGACGGCGGCCGCGTCGAACGATCGGTGGATGATCACCGTCGCGCCCGCCGCGATCAGCGACGTGGTGGTGAGGTCCAGCGCGCCGACGTGGTACAGCGGTCCGCAGGCGAGCCCGAGGTCGGCACTAGTGAAGCCGAACTCGATCATGTGGGCCATGTTCTTCCACGCCAGGTTGGCATGGGTGATCATGACCCCTTTGGGGCGCCCTGTGGTTCCCGAGGTGTACATCAGGCGGTGAATGTCATCGGCACCCACTGCAGCACGGGCCACACCGTCGGGGGCTCCGTGGAGGTCACCGAAGGCCGTCCAACCGTCGGGAGGGGCGGGCGAAATGCAGGCACGGACCAGGCCGGCCTCTGTGCCCTGCGTCGCCGCGGCACCCAGATCGACGAGCGCTTCGTCGCACACGAGGACACGGGCCCCGGAGTGTTCGAGGATGTACCGCACCTCGGGGGCGGCGAGCCTCCAGTTGATCGGCATGGCCACGGCGCCGACGTAGTTGGCGGCGAAGACCGTTTCCAGGAACTCGGGGCAGTTGTAGGAGAGGATACCCACCACGTCGCCGCGACCCACACCCAGTTGGCTCAGGCCCGCAGCCAGCGCCGCACTCCTCTGGGCCATCTCTCCGTAGGTCGTCTGGTCACCTTCGAATATCGTCATCACCCGGTCGGGAGAACGGGATCGCGTGGTGAGCGAGGACGGCGAACCAGTTCATGTCGGCCGACAGCGGTGCCACAGGGGTCACGACGGCGTCCACTCGGCCGCGCAACCGACTCCGGTGGCTCCCGGGAGGGCGCGTCCTTCCGGCGGCACAGCGCCGTGGCCGGTCCGCCAGCGCGTGGAGTCGGTGTCCCGTCTCATCGGTTGGCCCTCGTTTGCCGGGATCTCATCGGGTGCTCCAAATCTTGCGCCCGGGTCGACAATCGGGTGGTTTCCCGAGACGTGCGGGACTGGCGCCGGGGCGTCATCTTACCGATGACCGACTCGGTCCGGCGACGGCCGGGGGCCCGGATGAGGAACGGTGGAGCGCGTGGGCGGTGGCGATGTCCATGGTGAGGCAGTGGCTCCAGGAGGGGACGCTTGCTAACGTCGCTGAAGATGAAACAGGCCGAAGCGACAGGCGATGCTCCTGGCCCGAGCAAGAAGGAAGTTCGTCGCCAGGCGATCGTCGACACAGCCGCGGGTGTCTTCGCCCGGAACGGCTACCACGCCACGGGGATCACCGAACTGTGTGTGGCCAACGGGCTGGGCAAGGGCGCGCTCTACCATTACATCGGTTCCAAAGAGGAACTCCTCGCCGCCATTCACGACCGGGTGATGGACGAGGTGATGATTGGTGCCGACCGCGTCGCCGTTGCGGGTGGGACTCCGTCACAGCAGTTGGCCATGCTCGGCGAAGAGCTCTTGGACGTGATCCACCGCTATCCGGACCATGTCTGGGTCTTCCTGCACGAATTTCCGGCGCTGACCGGTGAGCGGGCCGAGCAGTTCCAGCGGCGTCGCCGCGAGTACGAACGGCGGGTCGAAGCGGTGTTCCAGGCCGGCGTCGACGCGGGCGAGTTTCGCGATTTGCAGCCGAGGCTTACCGCCCTCGCGTGGCTCGGCATGCACAACTACACCTACCTGTGGCTGAAGGCGGGTGGATCGCTCTCGGCCCACGACGTGGCCAAACCTTTCGCCGACATCTTCATCCGGGGAGTGGCCAACACCAACGAGGGGCCGGGCGAGGAGTAGCCTGACTCAGGGCGCCGAGTAACCCCCGTCGACGACCATGGCCGAGCCGGTCGTCCAGCGCGAGGCGTCGCCGGCCAGGTACGAGTAGGCACCGGCCAGGTCGTCCGCCGATCCGAGTCCGAGGGGATGCCGAGCGGCGATGGCGTCGAGCGCGGTCTGCGGGAGATCGCCATGAATGGCGGACCGGAACGACCCGGGGCACACGCAGTTGACTCGGATCCCGTCGCGGGCGTACTCAACGGCGGCGACCTTGGCGAGTTGGATCACCGCCGCCTTCGTGGCGCAGTAGGGGGCGGCGTGCGACCACGCAGTCAGTCCGGAGACCGAGGCCGTGAGTACGATCGAGCCCGACCGCTGGGGGCGCATGACGCCCACGGCGGCGCGGATGCCGTTGACGGCGCCGAGGACGTTGATCCGGAAGGCGCGCTCCCATTCCTCAGTCGCCAGGTTGTGGATCCGGCCGTTGACCGAGAGCACGCCGGCGTTGCTGATCAGCACGTCAAGGTGGCCAAAGCGCTCGACGGCCAAGGTGACTACCGATTCGACTTGGGCGAACTCAATCACGTCGACCAGGGCCGTCTCGATCCCGCCGGCTGTGTCGGGGAGACCGGCGACGGTCGCCTCGAGCGAAGACGCACTCACGTCGCTCAGCACGAGATCGGTGTCGGGCTCACCCGCCAGCCGGTGGGAGATTGCGGCACCGAGGGCTCCGCCCGCTCCGGTGATGACCACCACCCGTCGCGACGAACTCATACGGTCTCCGGCCCCGATCCGGTCACGTCGGTCGAGTGGGTCATCGTTCTCACGCTCATTGTACCGACCAGTACACTACAGAGCGTGAACGTCGGCTCGTCGTCCCCGTCCGGCCGCCCGCCCGACGACCTCATCGAGATGTACCGCCGGATGCTGGTAATCCGCGGCTTCGAGGAGAGGGTGTCCGTGCTCTACCGCGACGGCGAGGTCCCCGGATTCGTCCACCTGTCGATCGGCCAGGAGGCGGCAGCCGTGGGTGCGTGCTGGCCCCTCGGTCCCGGCGACACCATCACCTCCACGCACCGGGGCCACGGGCACTGTCTGGCCAAGGGTCTCGATCCGTTCCCGATGTTCGCTGAGCTGATGGGCAAGGACCAGGGCACGAACCGCGGCCGGGGTGGTTCGATGCACATTGCCGACCCGGCACTCGGGATCTTCGGGGCCAATGGGATCGTCGCCGCCGGCTTGCCGATCGCCGCGGGCGCGGCGGCCGCTTCCCAGCTTCGCTCCGATGGCGGGATCACCGTGGCGTTCTTCGGGGACGGGGCGGCCGCCCAGGGAGCCTTTCACGAGGCGGTGAATCTGGCGGCCGTCTGGAGCCTGCCGGTGGTGTTCTTCTGTGAGAACAACGGCTACGCCGAGTTCTCACCGGCGTCGATGCAGCACGGAGCACCGCTCGCTCATCGGGCTGCCGGCTACGGTATTCCCTACGTGGCTGTCGACGGCAACGACGTCATGGCCACGGCGGCCGCCATGGAGGGCGTGGTCGGTGCCGTACGGACTGGAGGCGGTCCCGTGCTGGTCGAGGCAGCGACATTCCGGTGGCACGGTCACTACGAAGGCGATCCTGAGCGTTACCGGTCCGTCGAGGAAGTCGAGGAGTGGAAGGCGAAGGACCCGCTCCTCGTGCATGAGGTCCGGCTCCGGGAGGCGGGTGTCGGCGACGACGAGCTCAAGGCCCTGGGGTCGGCGGTGGCCCGCGATCTCGACGGCGCGGTCGAGAGGGCTCGGAACCTTGCCAACCCCGACGCGGCGGCCGTGACCGATTTCGTAGTGCGGGCCAGGCCGGCACGGGCCGAACCGGACCCGCCATCGCCCGATGCGCCGGTGTTCCGCATGATGGATGCCGTCCATGACGCCCTGGAGTACGAGCTCGCAGCCGATGACCGGGTGTTTGTCGCCGGGGTCGACGTCGGGGAGGGCGGCAACGTCTTCGGGCTCACACGGGGCCTGCGGGCCAGGTTCGGTGACCGCGTGCGCGACACCCCGATCTCCGAGACGGCCATCATGGGGTTGGGTGTGGGCGCCGCCATGGCCGGCATGCACCCCGTTGTCGAGCTGATGTATCTTGACTTCGTCGGCGTCTGTTTCGACCAGCTGCTCAACCAGGCCGCCAAGCTGCCATTCATGACGGGCGGGGGTGCCGAGATGGCACTGACCGTTAGGACCCAGTTCGGTGCCGGCCGATCCTCGGGTAGCCAGCACTCCCAGAGCCTCGAAGCGCTGCTGGCCCACATCCCCGGGCTCACCGTGGTCATGCCCTCGACCCCGGCCGACACCTACGGGCTGCTGCGGGCCGCCATCCAGGACCCGAATCCGGTGGTCTTCATCGAGAACCGGCTGCTCTATGGTCTGAAGGGACCGAGGCCACCGGCCGACTACGTGCTCCCGATCGGCACGGCCTCGGTGGTACGCCGCGGTTCCGATGTCACAGTGGTCTCGGTCTCGCGGATGGTCCACGAAGTGGTGGCCGCGGCCGAGCAGGTGGCCGCGGAAGGGATCTCAGTGGAGGTGATCGACCTCCGGACGGTGGCTCCCCTCGACATCGTGCCGATCCTCGACTCCGTGCACAGGACCAGTCGGCTGCTGATCGCCCATGAAGCGGTCGTGCCCTTCGGCATCGGTGCCGAGATCGCCGCCACCGTCGCGCGGGAGGCGTTCTGGGATCTCGATGCGCCGATTCAGCGGGTGGGCGCGGCGCCGAGCCCGGCACCCTACTCGCCCGGCCTCGAGCAGGCCTGGCTCCCCGATCGTGGCGACATCGCCGAGGCTATCCGCCGCCTGGTCGCCGTATGACCCGCACCTCGGCCAATCCGGCGCCGCCCTCTGATCGGGCAGGTGGTCCGGTTCAGCAGCCGAGGGCGCGGGCGATCACCAGGTGCTGGATCTCGTTGGTCCCCTCGCCGATCTCGAGCACTTTGGAGTCGCAGTAGAAGCGGGCCACCGGAGTGTCGAGCATGTAGCCGAGGCCGCCGTGGATCTGCACGGCCTCCGACGCCGCCCACGTCGCCAAGCGGCTGGCCTTCAGCTTGGCCATCGCCGCCTCCTTCAGGAACGGCTGTCCGATGTCACGTAGGTATGCGGCGCGATAGGTGAGCCAGCGTGCCGCCTCGAGCTCGGTGGCCATGTCGGCCAGCTTGAACTGTACGGCCTGGAACCTCGAGATGGGCTGTCCGAACTGCACCCGTTGGCGCGCGTAGTCCGTGGCCAGGTCGAGCACGGCCTGGGTCAGGCTGAGCGACAGGGCGGCGATGGAGATGCGACCGACCTCGAGGGTCTGGAGGAACTGGCCGAGCCCGAGGTCGGGGTCACCGATGAGCTGGTCGTCCGGGACCCAGACGTCGTCGAAGTACAGCTCCCGCGTGTCGAGGCCCCGCCACCCGATGCCGCGGAATTTCGGACCGGTGGTGAAGCCCGGGGTGTCCTTTTCGACGACGAAGCTGGCGAACCTCGGTGGCTTCCCCGCCTCGGTGTCGGTGCGGGCCAGCAAGGTCACCCCGAACGACATGTCGGTACCGGCATTGGAGATGAACGTCTTGGTCCCGTTGATGAGCCAACCTCCGTCACCGCGGACGGCGCGCGTGCGAATCCCCCGTGCATCCGAGCCGGCATCGGGTTCGGTCAGCCCGAACGCACCGAGCGCACGCCCTTCGGCCAGGGGACGTAGCCACCGCTCGCGCTGGGCATCGTCACCAAAGAGGTAGAGGGGCAACGAGCCGATCGTCACATGGGCCTGCCAGGCGGCGGCCACCGACTGGTCGGCCAGGCCGATCTGCTCCATGGCAGCGACGAAGCCGATCGTCGACATACCGATCCCGCCCCACTCCTCGGGGATGAGCATGCCGAGGAGACCCAGGTGGCCCATCTCCCGCAGGAGGTCGGTCGGGCACCTGGCCTCCTCCCAGGCCACCGGGGCGCGTGACGCGATCTCTCTCTGGGCGAAGTCGTGGCACAACCGGACCAGGTCCTGTTCCGGTCCGCTGAGCTCGAGGTCCATCGCCTGATCCTATTGGACCGAGCGGTACAACGGCAGGACGTGAGCGCTACCATCGGCCCCATGGCGTCTGACCGCACCCCGCACGCATTCCCCGAGTTCGACACCGTGGAGGAGGAGCGCACCCACCGCCGGCAACGCCTCGCCGCCGCGTTCCGCATCTTCGGACACTTCGGCTTCGACGAGGGGACGGCCGGGCACATCACAGCGCGCGACCCCGAGCTGATCGACCACTTCTGGGTCAACCCACTGGGTATGAACTTCAAGCAGATCCGGGTGAAGGACCTACTGCTCGTCAACCACCGGGGTGAGGTCGTCGAGGGCACCTGGCCGGTGAACCGGGCGGCATTCGTGATCCATTCGCAGATCCACGCCGCACGGCCCGACGTCGTCGCGGCCGCCCACTCCCACTCCGTGCACGGCAAGGCGTGGTCGTCACTGCGCCGCCCGCTCGATCCCCTCACCCAGGATGCCTGTGCGTTCCATGGCGACCATGTCGTCTTCGGGGACTACACAGGCGCCGTGCTCGATCTCGACGAGGGCAAGCGCATCGCCCAGGCCCTCGGAGGCTGCAAGGCCGCCATCCTGTCGAACCACGGCCTGCTCACCGTTGGCCACACCGTCGACGAGGCGGCGTGGTGGTTCGTCACGATGGAGCGCACCTGCCAGGCTCAACTGGAGGCCGAGGCGGCCGGCACCCCCATCCCGATCGCTCCTGACGTGGCCGAGACGACCGCCGGCCAGACCGGCGGACACCTCACCGGATGGCGACAGTTCCAGCCCCTCTACGACTGGATCGTCGAGCAGTATCCCGACCTGCTCGACGAGTGACCACGCCGCTCCGCTCTCATGATCCGGGGGGGGGATCCGGCTGCTCGCAGGTGGGCCGTGAACCTGGCCGACCAGTCCTTCAGATCGGCGGGGACGGAGTAGCCCGTCTCGTCGTTGATCGTCTCCCAGTTCCGGGCAACGTCCTCAACCGTCGGGTCCTGACCGGGGTGGGCGTACCCTTCGGTCGAGGCGATGAACAGGCGGGCGAACCGGCCGAAGCCGGCGGTGTAGATCTCCCCACTGACCGGGCAGCTCTCGTGGGCCAGGTAGGCGGCCATCGGGGCGACGAGCTCCGGCCTCATCTGGGGGTCGTCGGGACCCTGACCAGCCATGCGCGTCATCGCCGCCGGTGCGATGAGGTTGACCTTGATGCCGACAGGGGCACCTGCGGTCTTCAGGCTCCGGGCGAGCCCGATGACCCCGCCCTTGGCGGTGGCGTACGAGGTGTTGGTGGGTAGTCCGAGTACCCCGGTGGACGTCGTCATGACGATGCGGCCGTAGTTCTGCTCGACCATGTGGGGCCACGCGGCGCGGGTGGTGTTGAACGAGCCACCGACGTGGACGGCCAGGTGCAATGCCAGGTTGGCGGCGTCGGCGTCGGGGAGTCCGGCCCACCGGATGACGCCGGCGTTGTTGATAAGGATGTCGAGACGGCCGAACTGTTCGATTGCCGTCCCGACGAGTGCCTCCGCACCGGCGACCGACGCCACATCACTGGTCTCGGCGACGGCGACCCCTCCTGCGTCGACGATCCCCGCCACCGCGTCGAACGCCGGCTGGTCGTCGGTTCCGACGCCGTCCATCGAGCCACCGAGGTCGTTGACCACGACATGCGCACCCCGCTGGGCGAGTAGGCGCGCGTAGGCCAGGCCTATGCCGCGTCCCGCACCGGTGACGATGGCGACGCGTCCGTCGAAGTCGAGCTGGCTCAGGCTGAGACCCGAGTCTTGAACCCGAGGAGCCCGCCCAGGGTCCCGCCGACGATGGCCGCTCGCTCGTCGGCGGGGAGATCACCGAGTTGCGAGGCGATCAGTTCCCGGCTCCCTCGGAACGTCCCTTCGGCGTGCGGGTAGTCGTTGCCCCAGACGATCGTCGACAGCCCGGTGACGTGCCGACAAGCGATGGCCACGGGGTCATCCTGGAAGGAGACGTGGAACTGGCGCCGGACATACTCGCTCGGCTTCAACGGGTAGGGCCACTTCTCGTTCAGACGGAACAGCTGGGCCATGCTGGGCTGGTCGTCAGCCGGCCGATTCTCGTCCCAATACCCGAGCCACCAGTCGGGATCCTGGCCGATGCCGGTCACCCAGCATTTGTCCATCGACCCCGTCAACGACGCCAGCCAGTGGGCGTTGAACTCGATGAGGGCGAAGTGCAGATCTGGATAGCGCTCGGGGACCCCGCCTCCGATGAGCTCGCAGATGATCTGCTGGGGGACCATCGTGCTGTAGATGCACTGGGTGACCATCCGCTTCGAAGCCGACCTCTCGGTCATCGGCTGGTTGACCTGCGCCGCCGACTCCATGACGACCTTGAGCGTCGCGGACTCCGGGTCGTTGACCTTCACGCCACCGGTCTGGGTGTGGATGAACACGTGCACACCGTTGGCTTGGGCCGCCGCCCACACCGGGTCGAAGTCCCACGAGTAGTACGGCTTCGGCGCGATTGCCGGGAGCAGGATCGCCCGGAAGCCGGCGGATGCCACCCGCTCGATCTCAGCCACCGCGTCGTCTATATCGGTCAAGGGGATCGGAGCAGTGGGGGCGATCTGGGAGAAGTACGGCGTGAACCGCTCGATGATGTAGTCGTTGTAGACACGGGCGTGGGCCATCGAGAGCTCGTGATCGTCAGAGTAGAGCCCGAACAGCGACAGGTTCGGGTGCATCACCTGGATGTCCACCCCGTCGAGCTTCATATCGTCCAGGATGATCTCTGGATCGCCTTCGGGCATCCGACCACCGGTCTGGCGGTACCTCGAGATCGTCCAGCCCTCGTACCCCGGCGTGTGCAATCGCCGGAAGATCCGGGCACCACCCTCGACCAGCGGCTCGATCTCGAAGTCCTCCTCCCACACCCCCCGGTCCCGCAGGTGCTTGGGAAGGCGGGTCCGGAACAGGTCGGTGGGTTCGAGCATGTGCCCATCGGCGGAGACGACGAGTTGGTTCTGAGACATGACCGCTCCCTCCTTGCGCCGGACCCGAGACGCCCGTCGGGCCGGAACACGGCTTCGCGGCATACGCGAACCGTGTTCGCAACCTAATCCAACCGGTCGGTACAGTGCAACGCGGACCTGTGGTCGGATCGCCGAAAGGCCCGGAAGGAGGAGGAGCGATGACGAAGCGGTGGAAGCAGCGCCCACCCGGCTCGACCTGGGGCGAGTGGGGTGACGACGACGAGCTCGGCCGCATCAACCTGGTCACCCCGGGCAAGGTCCTCGAAGGTGTCCGCGAGGTCGAGACAGGGATCACCTTCTGCCTGAGCCTGCCTCTCGACTACCCCGGCGGGACCGCGCTCAACCAGCGGCGGCACCCCCCGGTGCTCGCGCCGACCGAGGACATGGACGGCAACGCCGGCACCTTCTACAACATCCACATGAGCGAGATGGCCGAGTACGGCGACCCGCGGTACGTCGACGTCTGGGCGGACGACGTGGTCACCCTGTCCCTGCAGTACTCGACGCAGTGGGATTCCCTGGCCCATGTCGGTGCGGAGTTCGATGCCGACGACGACGGGGTGGAGGAACCCGTGTACTACAACGGGTACCGCGCCGGCTCCGACCTGGTGGGGCCACAGCCCGACGCCGCCGGTGACGGCGGGTCTCACCGCTGCTTCGCGCACCACCTCGGCCTGGAGCACATGGCGTACCACGGTGTGCAGGGGCGCGGTGTCCTCATCGACCTGGCCCACCACCTCGGTCACGACTGGCGTGGGGTCGACCGTAAGACGCTCGAGGAGATCATGGCGGCCGACGACGTCGTCGTCGAGCCCGGCGACATGGTGTTATTGCACACCGGGTTCGCGACCAAGATCCTCGAGTACAACCGCGACCCGGACCCCGTGAAGATCCACACGCTCTGTTCCTACCTCGACGCACGCGACGAGGCCCTGCTCGAGTGGATCGCCGAATCGCAGATCTCGGCGCTGGTGGCGGACAACTACGCCGTCGAGGGGCTGACCGGGAGGGACCGTGACCCGAGCCGGCACTCGTTTCTCCCGATCCACAACCTGTGTCTATTCAAGCTGGGCGTCCCGTTGGGCGAGATGTGGTATCTGCACGAACTGGCGTCCTGGCTGCGCGAGCACGGTCGCAGCCGGTTTCTCCTCACCGCGCCGCCGCTTCGGATGCCCGGGATCGTGGGATCACCCCTGACGCCCGTCGCCACCGTCTGACGAGCGTGACAGGCGGAACGCCTCGTAGTCGCTCGCCACGACCTTGGCGATCTCTTTGAAGAGCTTCGGTCTACCCCCCGAGTTCAAAAGGTACTTCCGGGGCTTTCCGGGGATGTTGGTGCCGAAGAAGTAGCTGGCCTCACCGAAGGGGGATCGTTCTGCACCCCGGTCGACCATGGCGGTCCACTCGTCCTCGGCTTCCGGGCTCACCTCGACGACGTCGAAGCCGCGGTCTCGCACGAACCTGAGCGCCTGAGTGATGAACTCGACCTGGTCGCCGTTGTACCGGGGATTGTTGCCGGCCGCGGCATGCGGACCACCGGGGAAGAAGAAGTTGGGGAACCTGGTGGTCTGCACGCCGAGGAACGTCCTCGGACCATCGGCCCAGTGGTCCTCGAGGGCCAGACCGTTCCGGCCCCGTATCCCCATGCGCAGCAGGGCTCCCGTGCCGAAATCGAACCCTGTCGCCCAAACGATGATGTCGAACTCCTGCTCGCCGTCGGCCGTCTCGATCCCGTGCTCGGTGACCCGCACAATGGGCGTCTCCTGGAGGTCGACGAGCGAGACCTTGGGGTTGTTGTACATCTCGTAGTACCCGGTCACGAAGGGGGGCCGCTTCTCACCGAAGCCGTGGTCCTTCGGAATGAGCTTGTCCGCCGTCGATGGGTCCTCGACGATGTCCCGGACCTTTTTGGCGATGAACTCGCACCACTCGGCGTTGGCGGCGTCGTCGAACAACACGTCGGCGTAGTTGCTCGAGAGCTTGGAGAAGCCCGGACTATTCCACATCGTCTCGAAGAAGGCCTGGCGTTCGTCATCGGAGTCGTCGAAGGCGGAACGCTCGTTGGCAGGATGGAGGAATCCGGCCGTCGAGGTATTGAGCGCGTCTCGCATCGCTTCGAAACCCGCTCGGAGTGATTCTTGTTCCTCGGGTGTGATCGGGGCGTTGTTGAGGGGAGTGCACCAGTTGGCAGTGCGCTGGTAGACGGTCAACGAGGCGACGTCGTCGGCGATGACCGGCGCGATCTGGACCCCGCTCGAGCCGGTTCCGATCACGGCCACCCGTTTGTTGGCGAAATCGACAGGTGTCGCCGGCCATAGTCCGGTGTGGAACGAGGCTCCCCGAAAGTCCCCGCGGCCCGGTACATCCGGGTAGAAGGGCACCGACAGGACGCCGGTGGCGGCGACCAGGTACCGGGATCTGAATTCCGAGCCGTCTTCTGCCACCACGGTCCACGACCCGGATGGTTGGTCGTAGGTCGCCGCCACGACCCTGGTGTCGAACCGCATGTGGCGACGGAGTTCGAAGCGGTCGACCACGTAGTTGAGGTACCGCTCGGTCTCCGGTTGCTCGGCGAACTGCTCGTGCCACTCCCACTCGTCGAAGAGCTCCCTTGAGAACAGGTAGGCATAGGTGTAGCTCTCCGAGTCGAACCGGCACCCGGGATAGCGATTCCAATACCACGTCCCGCCCACGCCGCCACCGGCTTCGAGCACCAGGGACGAGAAGCCGGCTTCTAGCGCCAGATGCAGCTGGTAGATGCCGGTGACTCCTGCACCCACGATCAGCACCTCTGCATCGAGTCTGCCGAGATCGTGGTCGTGGGGGGTTTCGGGATGGTTCATCATGGAGCCGCGGATCGTCCCGTCACTGTGACATCAGCGGCCTCGATCCCGCCAGATGTGTCTTCGGAAGTCTGTACCGACCGGTTAGTATAATTCTCCCGACGTCCGGAAAGGGGAAGCGGGCCACATGGCGATGGTGGATCAGAGGTGGTCGGCACTGCCAGTGCCCTTCGCGATGGAGTTTCCGGACCGGGTCCGCAAGGAGCGCTACTTCGACCCTGACTTCTATCAGATGGAGGTTGACCTCCTCTGGTCCCGGACCTGGCAGATGGCCTGCCGACTCGAGGAGATCCCACTACCGAACGACTTCACCGAGTACCAGATCCTCGACCAATCGATCATCGTGATCCGCACCGAGGACGGGAACGTCCGAGCTCTGCAGAACGCCTGCCGACACCGCGGCGTCCGGGTGGTCGAGGGCCGGGGGACCTGCGAGAGCGGGTTCGTCTGTCCTTTCCACGGCTGGTGTTACGGCTCGAACGGCAAGAACACATACATCTCGAAGGCCAAGACTTTCGCTGAGCACAATCTGCAGCCCGGGGACGTGGACCTCACGCCGGTCCGGTGCGAGGTGTGGGGCGGCTGCGCCTGGATCAACCTCGATGACGATGCACCGCCCCTCAGGCAGTGCATCGAGCCCTTCGCCACCATCCTCGACGCCTGGAGGATGGAGTCGTTCCGGGCAGAATGGTGGTATTCCTTCCGCCTCCCGGTGAATTGGAAGCTCGCCGAAGAGGCGTTTCTCGAGCAGTACCACGTCGTCGAGACGCATCCCCAGCTGGTCATCCCCGGGAGGTTTCCGCCGCGCGACCCAACGGCGTTCGACCCCCGGACGTTCGTCGAGTCGGAGCTCCACTACCTGCACATGATGAGCGACGGCATGGCCGGGATGGTCCACGCCAACGACGTGCGAATCGCCGAGGGACTTCGTGACATCGAGCTGAGCACGGACCCGGCGCTGGCCATGGCGACCTGGCAGCGCACGCTCAACGAGGCCATCGTGCATTGGTACCGAGATCGGGGTTGCGACATCCCCGATCTCAACGAGATCGAGGCGGCTGGCCTGAACGAGCCGATGGCGTACTGCTTCCCCCACTTCTACGTCTTGCCCATGTACTCCAGTGCTTCGTCCTACAGGTTCCGCCCGCTCGGGCCGGAGGAGACACTGATGGAAATTTGGTCCCTCACCCGGTTCCCAGAGGGAAACACGAGGGAGAAGCTCACGCCACCCGAGCCGTGGGACCACGACGATCCGCGGGTGCCTCCCATTCCGATCCAGGACTTCTCGAACCTCCCCCGCCAGCAACGGGGCTTGCACGCCAAGACCTTCGAGTACATGCGTCTGTCCGAGGGGATCGAAGGGGGCGTTGCGAACTTCGAGCGGACCGTCGACGGTTTCCTCGCCGGCCTCCCCTACGAGAGATTGCTCCCGGCCCTGCGTCGGATCAACCTCAACCCGCTCGAGCGGCCGGTCGTCGACCTTGGCATCTGAGCGCGGCAGATGACCTACGCAGATGCCGCAGAAGGCATCCGGGCTACCCTGGCCGCCTACTGCCAGGCCCTCGACGACGGTCGGACCGACGACGTCGTCGCCACGTTCTGCCCGGACGGCGCCTGCGACATCCCGGGCCTCGGAACCCACGAGGGCCATGACGCCCTCCGCCGGGCGTACGCGCAGTGGACGCCGGTGCGACCCCAGCGCCACGTCGTCGTCAACACCCACGTCACCAGCTGGGGCCCGGACGAGGCCCGCGCTACCAGCGACGTGCTCTTCCTCCTGAAGGGCAAGGAGGGCTGGTCGGTCCAACTCGTCGGCCGTTACCGCGACGTCCTCCACTACACGGGGGAGGTGTGGTCCTTCCACCGCCGGACGGCGGAGTTCATCACGTGAACGGCCGGGTGCCAGTTCCGTTGTAGCGGAAATGGCGTTTACGCTTCAGTAGAGTGTTCGTATCGCAATGGAGCAACACCTGGAGATGAAGGGGGATCACTCGTGGCTGTGATCACGACCGAGAAACTGACTCCGACCGTGGGGGCCCTGGTAGAAGGAGTCGACCGCGACCAACTCCTGCACGATGAGACCTTCCCGGAGTGGACGCTCGCCGCGCTGGAGGCCAACGGTGCGCTGGTCTTTCGCGATCTGAACCTCGATGACGAGGCCCAGGTGGCGTTCAGCCGCAGGCTCGGCACGGTGGAGAAGCTCGGTCGTGGTGAGAACCCCGAGATCTTCCTGGTGACGCTCGACCCGGCGAGGAACCCGGCGGCGGCCTACCTGAAGGGCACCTTCGATTGGCACATCGACGGCTGCACCGACGACGTCCCCATCATGGCCACCATGCTCAGTGCCCGTGCCGTGGCCGAATCTGGTGGCGAGACCGAGTTCGCCAGCTCCTACCAGGCCTACGAGGACCTGTCCGACGAGGAGAAGGCGCGCTGCGAGTCGGTCCGGGTGGTCCACACCATCGAGGCGTCCCAGCGCCTGCAGAACCCCAATCCCTCGCCCGAGGCGCTCGAGATGATGCGCCAGCGGCCGGCCAAGGAGCACCCGCTCGTCTGGACCCACCGATCGGGCCGCAAATCCCTCGTGCTCGGCGCCACCGCTGATTATGTCGTCGGTATGCCCCCCGACGAGAGCCGCACCTTTCTCGACGACCTACTCCTCCGTGCCACCGCCCCAGAGCGGGTCTACCGCCACGAATGGAGGGTCGGCGATGTCGTGGTCTGGGACAATCGCGGGGTGCTCCACCGGGCTCTTCCCTACGATCCGGCCTCACCCCGGGATATGCACCGCACGACCTTCGCGGGCGACGAGCCGATCCAGTGAGTGGCGCAGGCGCGGCTGCGGCCGCACGCGACCTGCACGGCAAGGTGGCCGTCGTGACCGGCGGTGGTTCGGGGATCGGACTGGCCATCAGCGAGCGGCTGGCCGCAGACGGCGCCGCGGTCGGCGTCCTGGATCGGAACGCCGCATCGGCCGACGAGACGGCGGCCAAGATCACCGCCTCCGGCGGAGAGGCGATCGGAGTCGAGGCCGACGTCACCGATCGCTCCGGGGTTGAGGCGGCCATAGACCATGTCGTGCAGAGCCTCGGTGCTCCCACGATCCTCGTCAACAACGCCGGAGTCGAGCACTTCGGCCCATTCCTCAAGATCGACCTCGAGACGTGGCAGCGGGTGCTCGGGGTGAATCTCACCGGCACCTACCACTGCTGCCAGGTCGTGATCCCCCACATGCTCGAGGCGGGCTGGGGTCGCATCGTCAACATCTCGTCGTCGAGCGCCCAGGGAGGCCAACCCTTCATGGCCGTGTACGTATCGTCGAAGGCCGGAGTCATCGGGCTCACCAAGTCGCTGGCGCTCGAGTTCGGGCCCAAGGGAATCACCGTTAACACCATCCCCCCGGGATTCATCGACACGCCGATGTTGCGGGCCAGCGAGTCCAAGGGCCGTCTCGGGGGGAAGGTCGAGGAGCACGAGCTGCGCACGCCGGTGCGTCGGATCGGCCGCCCCGAGGACATCGCCGCGGCCACCGCCTTCCTGGTCACCGAGGAGGCGGCCTACATCACCGGCCAAGTGATCGGCGTCAACGGCGGACGCAACACCTGACATGGGTCGGGTCGATCCGATTCCACCCGGTGCGTGGCCGCCGGGGATGGCCGATGCCATCGCCGCGCTCCGGCCGCCCAACCCTCGGTACCCGTTCCCATCCCGTGACCCGTCGCGCCCGAAAGGCCTGAATGCCCTCGGCCTGCTCGCCCACCACCCCGAGCTCACCACCGCCTACCACCACTTCAACGGACATGTTCTGTTCGCGTCGACGATCACACCCCGCCAGCGTGAGCTTCTGGTGCTCCGGGTGGCCGTGCTCCGCGACGCGGCGTACGAGTGGGCGCAGCACGCGGTGTTGGCGGGCGACGCCGGCATCACCAGTGCCGAGCTCGATCAAGTCAAGTCGGGCCCCGGTGCCGGGGGTTGGTCACCGTTCGAAGCCGCCCTGCTCACCGCGGCAGACGAGCTGGTGAGCGACGCATGCCTGTCCGAAGACACCTGGACGACGCTGGCCGCCGAGTTCGACACCCAGCAGCTCATGGACGTCGTGTTCACCGTTGGCGCCTACGACCTGCTCGCCATGGCGTTCCGCACCTTCGGCGTCGAGCTCGATGACGACCTGCAGGACCGGACCTCGTCCTGATGCCGGCCGGGAGGCCCTGAGGCGGCTGGCCTGGGGCCGATTCAGCCCATGGGGGCGAAGCCGTCACCCGGCGCCTCGACATGGACGATCTCGGGTACGGCGGCGAGCCAGGTGGCGAGCTGGGCGCTGGCCGTCTTGAAGTGCTCGGACTGGACGTGTGCCTCACCCGCGGCCGCGTCTTTGAATGCCTCGACCAGGACGTAGACGTTGGGGTCGTCGACGCTCCGGGACCATTCGAAACAGATGTTCCCGGGCTCTGCACGGGTGGCGGCGGTGAAGTCCGCCACCAGGTCGACCCAGTCGTCGGCGTATTTGGATCGCACCCTTTGCTTCACGACGATGAAGATCACGCCGGTTTCCCTCCAGGCTCGCGTGTCAGGACGGTCCGGAGTGTAGCGCCGGGGCATCCGGAGAGCCCGGAACCATCGAATCACGGCACGGCGCTGGATTGGGCGTCGGACGACGTGTCAGTCGAAGTGTGATTCCCGCTGGCGCAGTATCGCGCACAGGGTCTGGTTGTACGGGGCCTCCATGCCCAGCTCGTGGCTGAGGTCGACGACCTGTCCGTTGATCGCATCCACTTCCGAGGTCCGCCCGGCAAGGTGGTCGAGGCGCATCGACGGGCTCGCATCTGGGATTGTGGCTGCGAACTCGGTCACGTAGGCCAGTGGGTCGTCGAAGGTGAACGGGATTCCCTTGGCCGCACCCACCCGGTACGCCTCCATCGTGCAGCCGAGGGCCACCGCCCACAGTTCGGGAGTGGCCATGAGCTCGCCCACGGTCACGTCGAAGGCCGCGCACGGAGCGCTGAGGGTGACGTTGCAGAGAAATTTCTCCCAGATCATCAGCTGGACATCGGCGAACGCCTTCACCGTGAAGCCCGCCTCGCGCCACACCTGCTCGATGCCGAGCACCCGCTCGGTCAGGCCACCTTGCATCTCACCGATCCGTATGAGGCGCATGCCCTCGTGGTGCACGTGGCCCGGCTCGGGTATCGCCGATCCGAACCCCTCGGCGATGCCGAGCACGATGTGGTGTTCGGGCAGGTGGCGGGCCACCCGCTCGCCGGATCCGAGTCCGTTCTGGAAGGCCATGACGATGCTGTCTGGTTGCAGCAGCGGGGCGATCCTGGCTGCGGCTTCCTCGACGTGCTGGGCCTTCGTCGCGATCACCCACACGTCACAGGTTCCGGCCTCTTCGGGCGTATGGCCAGTGTTCAGCCCGTCGACGACGAAACTGCCGCTGGCACCCGAGACGCTCAGTCCCGACTTGGCGATGACGTCGACGTGCTCCTGCCAGACATCGATCGCCCACACCTCGTGCCCGGCCTTGCCCAGCAGGCCGGCGTAGACGGACCCCATCGCCCCGGTTCCGACGATCGCGATCTTCACGGCATTCTCCAACGACGAGGCTCTCGAGTTCCCGCGCCCGCCTGCGCTGTCAACCCTTGTCCCGGGCGATACCCGATGGCCACCACTGAGGCCGACCGGCAACGTTAGCCCCTGCACCAGCGGCAAACCAGCGACAGCTGCCAAGGAACCGTCGGAACACGACGACATCTGAGGCTACTCCGTAGGAGGCACCCAGGCCGGCGGTCGCTTCTCCATGAACGCTCGCATGCCCTCACGTGGTTCCTCCGAGTGCTCGAGTGCCCAGAACATCGTCTCGTAGTCGATGAGCCCGTACCGCTCGTTCAACATGCGCTTCACGTGCATCCGGGCCATCGGCGCGGTCGCCAACACCTCACCGCGGCGTCGAGGGCCGACTCGCGCAGTCGATCGTGCTCGACGACGCGCGACAGCAGCCCCATCCGGAGGGCCTCGGCCGCATCGAACGAACGGGCCGACAACAAGAGGTCCCGGGCCATTGCCAGACCGACGTGGGCCGGCAGGGCCGCCGCATAGGTCGCATCGGGTATCCCCCTCAGGAGCTCAGGGATGCGGAAGGTGGCGCGATCGCTGGCGATCGCTATGTCGGCCATCATGGCGACCAGCAGACCGCCGGCCTGGCAGATCCCGTTGACCGCGGCGATGACCGGCGCCTGGCTGTCCCGGATGGCGAGGAACGGGAGCACGTCCTGGCCGGTCACGTTGGGCGACGACTCGTTCTGCTCCCTCCGGCCGCCAAGGTCCCCTCCCGGTGCGAAGACGTCGCTGACACCGGTGATGATCAAGGCGGCCAGGTCGGGATCGGAGTTCACGAGACGGACCGCTCGTTTCAGCCCGTAGTACATGGCGGGGGTGAAGGCATTCCTCGCCGAGGGGCGGTCGATCACGCACCACGCGATCCGCCCCTGGCGCTCAAGGCGCAGGTGCGGTGTACCGAGGTCATCGTTCATGAGCAGCCGTCCAGCCCAACCACGGAGGTGAGGCTACCGGCGTGCCGGCAAGGCGTCCCGCCGGAGGCGTCGAGGGTTCCGGGGTAGGGGCCACGGAGGCCTACTCCCGGGTCCCGGCGCGAAATCCCCGTTCTCCGGCTGACGGGCGCCGGCGCGCCCACGCTCGGAGGCCGACAAGCTGGGTGAACGGTCCCGTCCTTCCGCGTCGCGGAAACACTTTCGCCCGCAAACAGTAAGTGTGCTTTCTCTATTTGGTATACGGTGTTCTGTCGCAGGAAGAACGTATGAGAGGGTCGTCGCCGGTCGTGTCGGCGGCAGGGACGAGCGGTTGAACGAGTAGCTGGCGACCTGACCCTGTGGGCGGGGAGCGAGTGGCACAAAGGGGGAGCTCCGGGTGCTTCAATTCGTGATCGCGGGACTGGTGCTCGGCGGTATCTACGCGATCGCGTCCGCCGGCCTGGTGATCACGTACACGTCCTCAGGCATTCTCAATTTCGCCTTCGGTGCCATGGCCTTTTTCATCGCCCGCTTCTACTACTACCTGCACACGCAGGAGAGCTGGGGTATTCCGGCGGCCGGCGTCGTGTCCATCGTCATCGCCGCACCGGCACTCGGGATCCTGCTCTACGTCATCCTCTTTCGGCACCTCAAACTGTCCTCCCCCCTGACCAAGGTGGTGGCAACCATTGGGCTCTCGGTCGCGCTTCCCTCGCTCGCCACACTGATCTTCGGTAACGGGGCCATCCAGCAGGCGCCGGGCCTGGCTCCGGAGCCGGTCAAGGTCTTTCACTTCCTCGGTGTACCGGTAACGATGGACCAGATCATCGTCTACGGCTCCGTCGTGGTCATCGTGGTGGCCGGCGCATTGGTGCTGAAGTACAGCGACGTCGGTCTCAAAGTGCGGGCCATGGTGGACTCGACGGCGATGACCGACCTGTCGGGCACCAATCCGACGGCCATCTCGATCGGTGTCTGGGCGGTCAGCACCTTTTTGGCCGGACTGACCGGGGTGCTCGCCGCCCCGGTCATCGGACTCGACCCAGTCAACTTCACGCTGCTCATCGCCGCGTCCTTCGCCGCGGTTATCGCCGCCAAGCTCCGGAGCCTGCCGGTGGCGGTCGGGGTGGCGCTCCTCATGGGGGTGGCGACGTCACTGATCCAGCGTTATCTGCCACCGGCCAGTGCTTGGACCAGCGAGATTATCGACGCCGTCCCCTTCATCGTCATTGCCATCGTCCTCATCTACAACCTCATCCGCCGGGGCCGGGTGGGGGAGACCGAGGGGTGGGGCGGCGCGCTGGACCGGGCCATCACACCCCAAGGAGAGAGCAAGCTCGCCGCATCGACTTCGGGCGTCGTCGAGACCGCTTCACTCAATTTCTTCGGCCGCTACGCGGGGCCGTTGGTGCTCATCGCCCTCGCCATCGTCTTGCCGCTCATCGTCGGTGGCTACTGGGTGGGCCTGACCGCACAGGCCTTCGCCTTCGGGGTGATCTTCCTCTCGTGGACGCTGGTGACGGGCGAAGGGGGCATGCTCTGGCTCTGCCAGATCACCTTTGCTGGCGTGGGCGCCCTCACCACCGCAGAGTTCGCCAACCATCTCGGGTGGCCGGTACTCGCCTCTGTGGTCGTCGGGGGCGTCGTCGCAATGGGACTGGGCGCACTCATCGGCTTTCTGAGTATCCGTCTCGGTGACCTCTACGTCGCCCTGGTGACGCTCACCTTCGGGTTGTTGGTCGAGAACCTGGTATTCACTTTGCCGAGCTTCGTCAACCAGGGCCTCGGAGTGACCCTCAACCGACCGGACTTCGCGACGTCGGACATCTCGTTCACGTACCTGTGCCTGGTGGCCTTCGTCATCGTGTCGCTCTTCATCGTCAACCTCCGTCGATCTACCACCGGCCTTGCCCTGAATGCGGCCCGCTGGAGTGAATCCGGGGCCCGGACATCCGGGATCAGTGTCGTGCAGATGAAGGTCCTGGCCGGGTCCACCGCCGCCTTCATTGCCGGCGTCGGTGGTGGACTGCTGGCGGTAGCGCAGACGACGGTCGTGCCCAGCGAGTTCGCCACCTTTGCCGGGATCGTGTGGTTCGCCGCGCTGGTGACCATCGGAATCCGGTCCACGGCGGCGGCGCTGGTGGCCGGCCTCGCCTTCGTCATGCTCCCGGCCGTGGTCCAGGCGTACCTTCCCGCCTGGACGGCGAACCTGCTGCCGGTGATCTTCGGCCTCGGTGCCATCTCGGCCGCCAAGTATCCCGACGGCATCCTGGCCGAACAGAGTCGGCGATTGCGGCGACTGCTGGAGCGGGTGGCACCGGACAGCCTCGCTGACGACCACTTCATCGAAGAAGTCGGTGCCGGTGTGGCCCAGACCGAGGCGGTCGCACCCGCTCCCGAGGTTGCCGGGCAGGTCTCGTGACGGCCACCGTGACCAATCCCGGGGAACCGGACGGCGCCATCGGGGGGGAGTCCCTGGCGCTGGCGGCCATCGACATCACCGTCCGCTTCGGAGGACTGACCGCGCTCTCCGCCGTGTCGCTCGATGTTCCGCGGGGGAGCATCGTCGGACTGGTCGGGCCGAACGGCGCCGGGAAGTCGACGCTGCTGAGTGTCCTGTCCGGGCTCCTCAGTCCCAACTCCGGGAAGGTCTGGCTGCAGGGTCACGACGTAACCGATATGTCGGCCCGGTTGCGAGCAACCCGCGGCCAGGCCAGGACGTTCCAGCAGCCCGAGTTGTTCATGGGGTTGACAGTGCGCGAGCACCTGGTGCTGGCGTACCGGGCCCGCACCGTCCCCTCCCGCATGTGGCGGGACATGCTCGATCCTCGCGCCCTGTTCAGAACCTCACCGGGCGAGAACGAGAAGGTCGACGGCCTGCTCGAACTCCTCCATCTGACCCAGGTGGCCAAGGCTCCCGTGGCGGCGCTGCCGTTGGGCGTCATCCGACTTGTCGAGGTGGGTCGGGCCCTGGCCAGCGAGCCTCTGGTCCTCCTCCTCGACGAGCCTCTTTCCGGACTCGATCTCCACGGGTCGGAGAACCTGGTCACCGTCTTCCGGCGGATCGTCGACGAGGGCAATGGTGGGCTCTCACTGGTCATCGTGGAGCACGATGTCGCGGCCGTGCTCGCCCTGTCGGACTCGGTTGTCGTCCTCGACTTCGGTGAGCGGATCGCCGTCGGGTCCCCGGAGCATGTGCGCAACGATCCTGCCGTGCGCGCCGCCTACCTGGGCGACGGCGAGGCGCCGAAACGGTTGGGAGCCGCCTCGCCGGAACCGAGGGAGAGGGCGTGACCGCCATCTGTTTCAAGGTCAGTGTCCTCGACGGAGACCTCGGCCCGTGGCCGACATCGGCTGAGGCAGAGAGGCAACAGTCGATGCCGTTGGTCGGAGCGCTCGGACAGAGGTTACGAATCGATGAGCGATGACCCGGGCCGGAAGCCAACCAAGCAGTGGGTTCGGCGCGCACTCGTGGCCGAGGCAGTCGTTGAGGAGCGCAACCGGTTACTCGAGGAGAAGGACGCCATCATCCAGGCCAAGAACTGTACGATCTGGGCCCAGGCGGGGGAGATCAGGGCGCTGCGCGGGCGGGCCGACCAGCTCGACAGGCACGAGCCCGTCATGGTCTCAGTGGGCGCGGCAGTCGAGCCGGTGGTCAGAGGCGAACGCCGTTCCGACCCACCGATTGCGCTACGGTCGCACCTTCCGAATGGGTCGGTCGGGGCCGGAGCAACAGAGGGATTCGCCATGGCCACAGATGCTTCGAGCAAGGACGCACCGATCGCCGAACGTGACGGAGCCCACCGCGCCGAAGCCCCTGGAGAGGGCGTGACCACCCCCCTCCTCGAGGTCCGGGACCTTGACGTCCGCTATGGCCCGGCTCGGGCGCTGTTCGGCGTCTCGCTCGACGTGGCGCCAGGATCCGTCCTGGCTGTCCTCGGCGTGAACGGAGCCGGAAAGAGCACGTTGGCCCGTACCGTGTCGGGCCTGGTGGCACCGACCGCAGGACGTGTTTCCTTCGACGGGAAAGACATCACAGGGCTGCCGGCGCACCGCATCCGCCGACTGGGGCTGACCCACATCCCCGAGGGACGCGGGATCTTCCCCGGGCTGTCGGTGACCGACAACCTGCGCATGGCGGTCGCCCAGGAGCAACGCGAGGTGCGGTCCACGGCCATCGAGCGCGCCATCGAGCGGTTTCCGGTCTTGGGGAAGCGCCCGTCGCAACGTGCCGGGAGCCTTTCCGGCGGCGAGCAGCAGATGCTGGCGCTCGCACGCGCGTTCGCCGTCTCGCCCAAGCTGATCATCGCCGACGAGTTGTCACTCGGTCTGGCTCCCGGGGTGACCGAGTCGGTCTTCCAGAGCCTGGACGAGGTCCGGAGCTCAGGAATCACCGTCGTACTCAGCGAGCAGTTTGTCCACCGCGCCCTCACAATGGCGGACAGCTGTGTCATTCTGACCCGTGGCCGGGTCGGCTGGGCCGGGCCTGCCTCGGACGCGAGTCGGGAGGTCCTGGACCGGTATCTGGGAGAGGCGGAGCCCGAGCTACCGCCTGTCGCGGCGGGAGGGGGCGGGTAGCAGGCGTCGGCGGGGTGTGAAGGGCGACGACAGTCGCCGTCCCGCACAGGATCACATCCAGGTTTGGAGCAGTGCGTTGCCAATCATCAGGAATCACTAGGGAGGGAACAATGTTCAGAAGTCGGACCATGACCGGGGTGCTCCTGGCCGCTGCGCTGGCACTGCCGCTCGTCGCGGCGGGATGCTCGAGCGGGGGTTCGTCGACAGCAACCACTTCGTCGTCGGCGACAACGTCGGGATCGTCGGGGACAAAGGCGGCGACAGGATCGCCGATCACCATCGCCTACATCTCCTCGCTGTCCGGTGAGGGTGCGTCCCAGGACGGGTCGTCGCCGGCCGGCTTCACGGCCCGCCTCGACCTGCAGAACGCCGAGGGCGGCATCGACGGGCACAAGCTGGTGCCGTTGATCATCGACGACCAGACCAGCCCCTCGGAGATCACCACAGCCGTGCAGCGGGCGGTCCAGGGTGCTTTCGGGATCGTGTCCCAAAGCCCGCTGTTCTTCCTGGCCGCCAAGTACCCTCAGCAGGCGGGCGTGCCGGTCACCGGCTCCTATGACGACGGACCGGAGTGGGGCACGCAGCCATACACCAACATGTTCGCGTCGGACAACGGGAGTGTGGACCCGAGCTACCCGGTCAACACCCAGATCGGTGATTTCCTGGCCAAGCACGGTGGGACGGTCCTCGGGTCCTACGGCTACAGCATCTCGCCGTCGTCCAGCCGCGCTGCCATCGGCACCGCCCAGTCGTTCGAGCACGCCGGGGGCAAGGTCGGAGTACTCGACACCACCGTCCCCTTCGGCAGTGTGGACTTCACCAGTACCGCCCTCGTGGCCAAGCAGCACAACATCAACGCCATGGTCCCGGCACTCGACAACGACTCCAAATTACGCACTGGCTACAGCATTGGCCCAGGCAGGGGTCAAGCTGAAGGCTGTCCTGTTTGCCACCGGCTACCAGCCCGACACCATCGGTTCCACGGTGTGGAGCACGCTCCAGGGCGACTACTTCCTGTCGTTGTTCCGACCCTTCTCGCTGCCCAACGCCGGCACTGAGCAGATGCAGGCGGCGTTGCAGAAGTACGCCCACTTCACGTCAACCCAGTTCCCGACCTTCTCGCAGTATGAGGCTTGGGCGGGGGCGGACCTCATGATCAAGGGCCTCCTGCTGGACGGTCCCAATCCGACGCGGTCCGGGGTCATCTCCAAACTGCGCGGTGTCACGTCCTACAACGTCAATGGCCTGCTGCCCGTGTCGCTCGACTACTCGACCAACTTCGGGCACAACCCACCGCAGACGTGCGCATGGATCATGCAGGCCCAAAAGACGGAGTTCGCGCTGACCTCTCCGACTCCGACCTGCGGCACGGATCTGCCGCACACGTCGACGGCTAGTTCGTAGCGGGACTCCGGCGGGGCGGGGGACGCGGGCTCAACCTCGTGATCGCGTCCCCCGTTTCCGCCGGAGCTCCCACCATCCATTCCGGCGGAGCGGTCAGCCCCGCGGCGGTGCTGTTCGTTTCTGCGGCATGGTTGCCATCGTGGGGGCGGGCTCCGCTGGTGCCAAAGTGACCAAGCCACCCGTGACCCTCGCATGTACCAGCGGCAATGCCGGTGGGGCCGGCTCGTTTCGGGACGGAGGGCAATAAGTTGCTCGTGGGCTGCGTCGGCTCGTCCTCGAAGGCCAAGGTGACTCCGACGGCCGGCATCGTCCCTGACGTCGCGACCTCCTCGGCGACCGTCTACTGGACGAATAACAAGACGACCACCGAGTCGTTCAGCTACGCCGCACCTGCCCGACGTTCCTCGGCGTGTCTGCGACCACAGCGGTAACGGTCACCGCAACCGTGACCGGTGGGAGTGTCGGGCTGACCACAAGGCAGCAGTTCAACTTGGTGAACTGCCTGTACTCCGCGGGCGGGGACTTTCAGAGCGCCGGCCCAGCCGAACTCTGACGAAGGGGCCCGTCTCATGGTCGTGACGGTCCGATCGGCCGGGAGTCCGAGCCCGATTCCCTTGATGGGAGCGTGCAGTTCGTGTCAGAGTACGACATGAATCTTAGAGGAGGTGGCACATGACGGTGCGGGGCACGAGCGATGTGTACTACGACCCCTACGACGTGGAGATCGACGCCGACCCGTACCCGGTCTACCGGCGGATGCGAGAGGAGGTGCCGTTGTACTACAACGAGCCGCACGATTTCTACGCGCTGACCCGGTTCGATGATGTCGAGCAGGCGTTGCTGGACTCGAAGACGTTCATCTCGGGCCGCGGGGGGATCATCGAGCTGATCCGGGCCGAGATCGAGATGCCGCCGGGTGTCCTCATCTTCGAGGATCCGCCAGTGCACACGGTCCACCGGAGGCTGTTGTCCCGGGTGTTCTCGCCGAGGCGCGTCGCCGAGCTCGAGCCGAAGATCCGGGAGTTCTGCGTACGCAGTCTGGATCCTCTCGTCGGTGCGGGTCGCTTCGACTTCATCGCCGATCTGGGTGCACAGATGCCGATGCGGGTGATCGGCATGCTGCTCGGGATTCCCGAACAGGACCAAGAGGCGGTCCGCGACAACACCGATCGCAATCTCCGCACCGAGGCCGGACAGCCGATGGAGGTTACCGAGAATTTCGCCGATGGTGCCATGTTCGGCGAGTACATCGACTGGCGGGCCGAACACCCCTCCGACGACATCATGACCGAATTGCTCCAGGCTGAGTTCGAGGACGAGTCGGGCGTGGTCCGGCGACTCACCCGCGACGAGCTCCTCACCTATATCGCCGTGGTCGCCGGTGCCGGAAACGAAACGACGACGCGCCTGATCGGCTGGACCGGCAAGGTCCTCGGGGACCATCCGGACCAGCGCAGTCAGCTGGTCGAGGACCGTGCCCTGATTCCCGGGGCCATCGAGGAGCTCCTCCGGTTCGAGACGCCGGCGCCCCACATGGCCAGGGTCACCTCCCGGGACGTCGAACTCCACGGACAAGTAGTACCCGAGGGGAGCATCGTGCAGATGATCCCTGCGTCTGCCAACCACGACGACCGCAGGTTCCCCGAGGGCGATCGCTTCGACATCCACCGCAAGGACGGGCCGCCCCTCACCTTCGGGTTCGGCATCCACCTCTGCCTCGGTGCGGCGTTGGCCCGGCTCGAGGGCCGGGTTGCGCTCGACGAGGTGTTGAGCCGGTTCCCCACCTGGGAGGTCGATGCGGAGGAGGCCAGGTTGGCACCCACGTCGACGGTCCGCGGGTGGGAGACTCTGCCGGTTACCACCTCGTGAACAGCGTGCTCGGCGGGGTCTGCAGTTCGTCCGCTTCTTGGCCGGCCCGCTGAGGGAACCGGCGTTGACTGGTCGAGCCTACGACGGGACCTTACGCCGCGAGCGGGCCGAGGGGACTCGCGAGAGGATTGTTAACGCCGGGTCCGATCTCATCCACAGCGGATCGGTCCGTGACTGGAAGCGGATGACGGTTCGGTCCGTCGCCGAACGTGCCGGTGTGAGCGAACGGACCGTGTACCGACACTTCGGGAACGAGCGCGGTTTGGCCGACGCCGTGATGCACCGGTTGGAGTGGGAGGCCGGCATCGAGCTCGACGGTATGCATCTGGAGGACGTAGCCAAGGTGGCGGTGCAGATCTTCGGGCACGTCTCGTCGTATCCACTCGGCCCCCGTCCCCCGCTCGAGCCCACCCTCGTCGATGCCAACCGACGGCAGAAGGACGCCCTCCTCGGCGCCGTCGTGGCCGGGGCCGAGGGGTGTTCCGCCGACCAACAGGTGGTAGCCGCGGCCATACTCGACGTACTGTGGAGCGTGTCGTCCTACGAGCGTCTGGTGGGTGACTGGCAGCTCGATCCCGACGCTGCCGCCCGTGGGGCCTCTTGGGTGATCGGTCTCGTCAGCCAGGCTCTGCGCGAGGCTCGAGGGCCCGCCTGAGCCCAGTGTCCGTCCGGTTCCCGATGGCGGGCCCGAAGGCCTCGCCGGCTGCGCCCGACGTTAGGTCAACCGCCCCAGTAGGAAGTTGGCGATGTCGGTGGCGGGCGGGAACGTCTCGGTCACGCCGGCGGCGAAGTATCCCGAATCGGTGACAAGCGTGATCCCGCTGATCGAGGCGGCCGCGTCACTGCACAGGAACACCAGCGGGTAGGCCTGCTCCGCCGGGGTCGACGTCTCCACGCCCACCTCGGCGCGGTAATCGGCGCCGAAACCGAGCCACATCTCCTTGTTGGCCTGGGCCAGCGGAGTGTCGGTGGGGCCGGGGCAGGTGGCGTTGATCCTGATCCCGCGCTTCATCATCGGCAGAGCCTGCGTGGCCACGTAGGCGCAGATCGCCTGCTTGGTCGAGAGGTAGTCGGCACCACCGTTCTCCTCGATCCAGGCCGCGCCACTGTCAAAGTCGGGAGTGGCCAGGTATTCCTTGATCCGGGGAAGATTGGCCTCCCAGCCAAGGCCGGCCGCGGACGAGATGAACCCGATGGCGGACCCGCGGGGGAGCAGCTCGTCGGCGAGCAGCCGGTCGATGAGGTGCCGGTGACCGAGGAAGTTGATCTTCTCGATACCGGGTGTGCCGTCAGCCACCCCCGCGCACAACAAGAGGGCGCTAACCGGTCCGCCCAGCTGGTCGATGGCGCCATCGATCGAGTCACGCTCGGCCAGGTTGACGTGGAGGGCCTTGGCCCCGGGCAGTGTGACGTCGGCGTAGTCCATCACCACAACGTCCGCCCCCGCCGACTGTAGGAGCTCGGCCGAGGCGGCGCCCATGCCGGTGGCGCCACCGACGACCAGCGCCCTCTTTCCATCGAAGCGGAATGCATCAAACAGGGTCATGTCAATTTCCTCCGGCGTTTGTGTGGATGGGTTCAGGCGACGACACCGCGGACCTTGAGGTCAACGATGGCGTCCCAGTCGAATCCGAGCTCTTCGAGGATGGCGTCTCCGTGCTCGTTGAGGGTCGGGGCACGACCGGGTGCGGCGGGCGTTCCGCCGAACTGTACCGGGGCCGCCGCCAATCGGAAAGGTGCACCTGTCGCGGTCTGACAATCCTGGACGTAGCCGTTGGCGACGGTCTGGGGATCCACGGTCGCCTCGAGTGTGTCCTGCATGACGGCCCACTGACCATCGAAGTCGGCCAAGCGAACGCGCCACTCGGCAAGGGTGGCCCCGGCGAACACTTTTTCCAACTCGGCGGACGCCTCACGGTTGTGGGCCATCAGCGACCCATGATCGGCGAATCTTGGGTCGATGGCCAGCTCGGGCCGTCCGACAGCCTCGCACAGGAGGGGCCAGTACTTGGCAGCCTGCAGGCAGGTGAACCACAGCGTGCGATCGTCTGCAGTCTGATAGGTCCGAGAAAGCGGGTTCGATCCCATGGCGTCGGCCGGCGGTGGGGCCCACGGTTTGTCGAGAACGAGCGACAGGGCCAGCGCCTGCCCCATCGCCCACAGCCCGACGCCGAGCAGCGAGACGTCCACGGTCGTGGCCTCTCCGGTGCGCTCCCGGTGGAATAGCGCGCCCATGATGCCGCCGGCGATGGTCATCGCTCCGATGGAATCTCCGAATCCCGGTGCAGGAGGCGGGGGGACGAGGTCGTATTCGGGGCGCCGGGCGCCCGCGGCCACCCCGGAGCGGGCCCAGAAGGCCAGGGAGTCGTACGAGCCCTTGTCGGCATCGGGTCCCTGCTCGCCCTGGCCCGTCCCCCGTACGTAGATAATGTCCGGATTATGGGCCCGGATCTCCTCGACGTCGATGTGGAGTTTGCGACGGACGCTCGGGAGCTTGTTGGTGAGGAAGACGTCCGAGGTGGCGACGAGCTTGGCCAGGATGGCCAGGCCGTCGTCCGTCGTGAGGTCGAGGGCGAGGCTCTTCTTGCCCCGGTTGGAGTGCTCGAGGAGGACGTGGACGTCGTTGGGCACCACGTTCAGGCCGGTCGAGGCCAGACCCCGCATGGCGTCGCCGCGTTCGACGTGTTCGATCTTGATGACCTCGGCGCCCCAGTCCGACAGCAGGGCGGAGGCCGCCGGAACGAAGGTGTGTTCGGCGACCTCGACCACCCGGATCCCGTGCATGACTGCGGTCATTGATGAACCCCCGTGTGTTCCGATGGAGCCGGGTGACGGAGTGTCACCCGGCGGATGGTGGTATTGGACCCGCCCACGTGACGCGTGGTGAGCCGGCGCCGGAGGGACCCGACCGGCGGGCGGACCACCCTCACGCCTTCCCGCCGCGTGGGACGTCCCGAAAGGGGACATCCCGGTCGAGGGTGCGCTCCCTCGGCATGCCGAGAACCCGCTCGCTGATGACGTTACGGGCCATCTCGGTGGTCCCGCCGCCGATGGTGGCGACCTGACGCATGAGGAAGTCGGTTCCACAGTCGGCGAGGGCGCCGTCGTCGTCGGTCCATGTCCCGTCCTCACCCCCCGCGATCTCGAAGGCGATGGTGTTGGTCCGCGTCGAGACGACGCCGCTGAAGAGTCGACCGATGGCCGCCGACTGGTCGGCGATGGCTCCCGAGCGCATCCCGTCGGCCAGGCGCTGCTGCAGGGCCTCGGCCGTCAGCTGGAGCATCCGGGCCTCCCCGACCAGGTCCCGGACCCACGGGTTGTCGAGCTGCTCGCTCTGGCGCGCCACCCTGAGCACCGACGACGCCCCGATGCCGCTGTGGGCGTCACCGGCCGGGATGGTGACGTAGGGCGAGTTGTGCAGCATCCGCTCGTGGAACATCCAGCGGATGCCCACGGTCCAACCGTCGTCCACGCCGCCGATGCGGTCGGCGTCGGGAACTCGGACATCGGTCAGGAACTCCTGGCAGAACTCCTTGGTCCCGTTCAGCATCTCGATCCGGTGGACATCGACACCAGGCTGGTGGATGGGGAGCATGAAAACTGTGAGCCCGCGATGCTTCGGCACGTCCCAGTTGGTCCGGGCGAGACAGAGCCCCCAGTCCGACCACCAGGCACCGGTTGTCCACACCTTCGACCCGTTGAGCACCCACTCGTCGCCGTCGCGTACGGCCGTCGTCTGGGCCCCAGCGACATCGGAGCCACCGCCCGGTTCCGAGAGGAACTGCATCCACAGCTCGTCGCCCTTCAGGATGGCCGGGAGGTGCCGACGCTTCTGCTCCTCGGTCCCGAAGTCGAGGATGACCGCTGCGCATGGCGAGATGGTGGGGGCCTGGATCCTCACCGGGTACTCGTAGCCGGTCAGCTCCTCGTTGAACGCCTGTTGGTGCGCCGGGGTCAGGCCCTGACCTCCATAGGCAACCGGGAAGCAGAGGCCGGCGAACCCACCGTCGAATAGCTTTCGCTGCAGGTCCCGCGCATGGGCCACTTGGGCCAGCTCTTCCTCGTCGGTGCTGTTGTTCCGGAGCACCCCCGCCGAGGCCCCCCCGGCGGCCGGCTTGAGGTTGTCGACGATCCAGGAGCGGGCGCGCTCCCGGAACGTGTCGAGGTCCTCCGCGGCCTCCTGACTCATGCCGCCCGCCCGACGTTCGCCACCATCGATGTGATCCGCTGACGGTGCTGACTCGGGGTCCCGTAGAGGGACCGGTCGAGGACGACCCGGCGGAGGAAGAGGTGGATGTCGTGTTCGAAGGTGAGGCCGATGCCGCCGTGCATCTGCACGCAGTCCTGGAGGAGCTCGACGCCGTACTGACCAAGGAAGGCCTTGGCCGCACTCACCAGCTCACCGGCCTCGTCGGCCCCCGCGCTCACAGCCTCGGCCGCCGCGTCGCTGATGGCGTGTCCGGCCTCGAGCCAGGTCTTCATGTCGGCGAACCGGTGCTTCAGCTCCTGATAGGAGGCGAGGGGCCGCCCGAACGAGTAGCGATCGAACGCCCACTCTAGGGTCAGGTCCAGCGCGAACTGCATGGCACCGACCGACTCCGCATTGACCATGACCAACGCCTGCTGCAGCTGACGCTCCACCTGGGCGTCCGCCCCGCCGGCCTCACCGAGCACCGAGTCAGTGGGCACCCGCACGTCCCGGAAAGTGACCTCGGAGAACCGGCGGGTGAGATCGATCGTACGCATCGGTCGGAGCGTGATTCCATCCGTGCCGGTCGGGACCAGGACCTGGGTGCGCCCGCTACCGGTCCGGCCGGTGACCAGCAGGTGGCTCGAGCGACCGGCGGACTCGACAGGTCGTTTGGTTCCATTCAGGACGACGTGGGAACCGTCCATCCTGATCTCGAGTTCCTGGTCATCGAGGCCGTCGTTCGGCCTGGGCTCCAGGTGGCACCACGAGACGATCGATGTTCCGGCCAGGAGGCCCGAGAGAAGGTCGGCGTGGCGGTCCACCGAGAGCTCGCTGAGGGCCCCGGCGACCACGTTGATCGGTACGAGTGGACCCGGTGCCGCGTGCCGCCCGAACTCATCGGCCACCAGCGAGAGGTCCAAGATCCCGTCACCGCTGATCGAGCCGCCGCCGTTCCCCTCTTCGACGAGAAGTGAGGTCCACCCGAGCTCGGCGCCGGCCTGCCAGTAGCCGGTGACGAACCCGTCGGGGTCGTCGAGGAGGCGCCGGATCTCCGCCGGCGTGGCGTGTTCGTTCAGGAATTTGGCCGTGGTGTCGCGGAAGAACTCCTGGTCTGGTGTCAGGTTCACCAGCACGGACGGCTCCGAGGGGTGGAGAGTCCGGATCGGACTCCGCCGACGGCGATTATGGCTGAGCGGTCAGGCACTCGGCCACGCCAGTGACTGGATCTCGAGGTACTGATCGAAGCCGGCGATACCGTTCTGCCGGCCGATCCCGCTCTCTTTGAACCCTCCGAACGGCACGTCGGCGCCGTACCAGAGGCCACCGTTGACGCTCATGGTGCCGCTGCGCACCTGGCGCGCCACGGCCATCGACCGGTCCAGCGACGCAGAGATGACGCCGCCGCTGAGCCCGTACCGGCTGTCATTGGCCAGACGAACCGCGTCGTCGTCGTCCTCGAACGGGATGACCACCAGGACGGGGCCGAAGATCTCCTCTTGGGCGATGGTCATCGAATTGTCCACGTCGGTGAACATTGTCGGCTCGACGAAGTAGCCTTGCGGGTGGGCTTCGGGCCGGCCGCCGCCCACCGCCAGGGTCGCTCCCTCTTCGACGCCGCGGGCGACGTATCCGAGCACCCGATCGCGCTGCTTGGCGCTGATCACCGGCCCCATGATCACGTCCTCACGCTGGGGGTCCCCGTAGGGCACCATGGCGAAATAACTCTTCAGGCGCTCCACGCCCTCGTCGTAGCGGGACCGGGGTAGGAGCATCCGGGTCGGGATGGCACACCCCTGCCCGGCGTGCGAGCACACCGCCATGCCGACGAGCAGGGCGGTGTCAAAGTCGGCGTCGTCCAGGACGATGGTCGCCGACTTACCGCCTAGCTCGAGGAAGAGCCGCTTCATGGTGGCCGCACCTTTCTCCATGATCCGCTTTCCCACGGTCGTTGAGCCGGTGAAGGAGACGAGGTCCACCGCGGGTGAGAGGGTCAACTCCTCGCCGACCAGATGGTCCGACGAGGTGACCACGTTGACGACCCCGGGCGGTATGTCGGTGCGTTCGGCCACCAGGCGACCGATGAGGGTGGCGTTCCACGGTGTGTCCGGAGCGGGCTTGAGTACGACGGTGTTGCCGGTGGCGAGCGCTTGGCCCAACTTGACCAGCGCCACCTCGAACGGATAGTTCCACGGGGTGATGGCCCCGACCACCCCGATGGGCTCCTTCACGACCAAGCGTGAGTTTCTGCCTCCTCGGAAGTCGGTGGCGTCGGGGAGGCGGTGCTCCCACTCGAACTCCTCGATCAGCCGGGCCGGGTAGCGGAGGGCGTCGAGGAGGGGTACGTCGAGCTGCGGTCCGGCCGTGAGCATCCGGGGGCAGCCGACCTCGAGGATCAACTGCTCGCGCAACTGCTCCCGCTCGGCCTCGAGGGCGTCCTGGAGCTGGAGGAGGCAGTGCTGACGGAATGTCCGGTCAGTGGACCAGTCGGTCTCGTCAAAGGCTCGCCTGGCCGCCGAGATCGCCCGTTGCATGTCAGCGGTCGAACCGTCGGCGACCTGGCCGATCACCTCCTCGGTGGCCGGGTTGACGTTGTCGAAGCACTCGCCCGTGGATGACCCGACGAGGTGGCCATCGATGAGCATGTTCGGTTCCGCATCGATGGTCGCCGTGCCGGTCATGGAGGTCCCCCTGGCCGGCACTGCGTCGAAGGCCGTCCACTGATATTGACGTTGATGTTTGGAAAGAATACCGTTCCGGCTATGAGCTGCAAACCGCCCCTGGCATGTGTCGGCCGTTCGCCTTCCCGACGGGCGGAACGGGCCCGACGTCCGACCGCTGCCGGAAAGCGAGCGAAGGGCGTCCTTCGGGCCCGAGAAGAGTGTTTCGGATCGGAGGGGCGCCGATGAACCTCCAGGGGCGCTCAGCCATCGTCACCGGCGGGGCCGGCGGGCTCGGTTCCGCCACCGTGCGCCGCCTCAAGGGTCTGGGGCTGGGCGTCGTGGTATTCGACCTCGACGCCGACCGGGCGGATGTGTTGGCCAAGGAACTCGGCGATGGCGTGGTCGGACTGGGGGGTACCACCAACGACGACGCCGACGTCGCCGCCGCCATCGACGCCGCTCGGGCGCTCGGTCCGATCGCCGCTCTGGTCAACGTGGCCGGTGGAGGTGTGGGTGGCGGGCGCATCGTAGGACGCGACGGGACACCACACGCCAAGGATTCGTTCGTGAAGACCCTCGAGATGAATGCCACGGGCACCTTCAATATGAGCCGCTATGTCTGCGCGGCCATGGGCGCCAACGACCCCGATGAGGACGGTCAACGCGGCGTGGTGGTCAACACCGCCTCAATCGCTGGCATGGAGGGACAGAGCGGTCAGGTCGCGTATGGCGCGGCCAAAGCCGCCATTCTGGGCATGACGCTTCCCATGGCCAGAGACCTGGCCCCGATGGGGATCCGGGTGTGCGCCATCGCCCCTGGGACCATGGGCACCCCGGTGATGCTCGCCGCCGTGCCCCACCTCAAGAAGGATCCGGTGGAGACCATCGTCTTCCCCAAGCGGTTGGGCTATCCCGAGGAATTCGCCATCCTCGTCGAGTCGATCGTCATCAACCCGTACCTCAACGGGGAGAACATCCGCCTCGACGGCGCCCTGCGCTTCAACATCAATTAGGGATTCGAGGCCCACGAGTGCTTCACCGCAACGAGGAGGGCCCATGACCGACTTGAATTCGCTCGACCCGGCCCGAGGCCGGTGGGGGAGTGGTGGGGCCGATGCCTGATGCCGTGATCGTCTCGACGGCGAGGACGCCGATCGGTACCTCCTTCAAGGGCTCGCTCGTCGACGTGGACGCCTTCGAGCTGGGCGCACTGGCCGTGGCCGAGGCGGTCCGTCGGTCCGGTGTCGACCCTCAGCTGGTGGACGACGTCATCCTCGGTGAGATCCTCTACGGCGGTGGTGACATCGCCCGCTACGCAGCGATCGAGGCCGGACTCGTGCACGCGCCAGGCGTGGCCCAGAACCGGCACTGCGCGTCGGGACTCTCCGCTGTCCAGAGCGCAGCCGCGTCGATCCGGTCGGGTATGGACAACGTGGTCGTCGCCGGCGGTGCCCATTCCTCCTCGACGTCTCCGCGCACCAGCCGTCGCGTCCTTTTGAGCGACGACTGGGAGGAGTGGAACTCCCCGAGCCACCGTGAGTCCCCTGACGCCCCGAACCGCGACATGTCCATCACCGTAGGGTGGAACGCAGCCGTTCAAGCCGACGTGACTCGAGAGGAGATGGATGCGTGGGCGCTCCGGTCCCACCAGCGGGCCATTACCGCCATCGACGCCGGAGCGTTCACTGACGAGATCTTCCCCGTCGAGGTGGTGAACCGGGCCGGTGAGCACAGCACGTTCGGCGTCGACGAGCACCCCCGGCGCGACAGCAGCATGGAAAAACTGGCATCGCTCAAGCCTCTGCATCCCGAGATCGAGGGGTTCAGCATCACGGCCGGTAACGCCGGTGGCGTCAACGACGGTGCCGCGGCCATGGTGATCACCGACGATGAGCTGGCCGAGCGCATCGGCCTCGAGCCACTGGCCGTGGTGAGGGCCTGGGCGTCGGTCGGCGTTCCGCCGGCTGAGACAGGGCTAGCCCCAACCGTCGCCATCCCCAAGGCGCTGGCCCGCGCCGGTCTCGGGGTCGAAAGCGTCGACTTGTGGGAGATCAACGAGGCGTTTGCTTCGATGTGCGTGGCCACGACCCGGATTCTGGGCATCGACGACTCAGTGGTGAACGTACTCGGGAGCGGTTGCAGTCTCGGCCACCCGATCGCCATGACCGGGGCGCGAATGGTCATCTCACTTACCCATGAGCTCCGCCGGCGAGGGGGTGGTACCGGTGTGGCCGCCATGTGCGCCGGAGGTGGAATGTCCACTGCGCTCGTCATCGAGGTCCCGGCGCCCCGGTAGCAGAGCGGAAATCGAGAGGGTCAGCTATCTGGGCCCCGCGAGGCGCCGGACCGTCGGCCGCTAGGACAGCTGTCCGATCGCTGCGCAGACACCGCCGTCGACGAGGACGTCAGTGCCGGTCACGAAGCTGGCCTGGTCGGAGAGGAGAAAGTCGATGACTGAGGCGATCTCGTCGGCGTGGCCGGATCGGCCGAGGGGGGCCATCGACTCGAGCTGCCGCATCCCCGGCTGACGCTCGAACTCCTGGAGGCCCATGGGCGTGTCGATGGTACCGGGCGAGACCGAGCAGATCCTGGCGCCCACCGAACCGAAGGCCGCCGCTTTGCGTTCGACGAGGCGCCGGACCCCGCGTTTGGCCCACGCATAGGCCATGCCTGGGTCCTCACCGGCCGCCCCGAGAGCGGCGAGGTAGTCGTCGAGCAGGGTGGGTGACAGTGGCCGGTCGATGATTCTGTCGACTGCAGGATCGGCCTGGGATGCCATCAGCTGTGCCGCCATCGACGCCACACACACGACTGCCGCCCCGTCGGCGACGAGCGGCCGGACGGCGTCGACGAGAAGCGCGGTGCCCACCAAATCGACGGCGAGCATCCGGTCCCATGCAGCCATGGTGGGGGAGATGCCGGCGGCGTGGGCGACCCTGAGTAACGTGCCGTGATCCGCCGCGACCCGGGCGACCCGGGCGACGGAGGCGGGGTCGCTGATATCGCCCGGCACCGCTTCGCAACGGGTGCCGGAGTGGGAGAGCCGCCCGGCCGCTTCGGCCGTGGCATCGGGGTCGAGGTCGACGAGCACAACGACATCCACCGTCGCGACCATGCGGGCGGCACAGGCGGCCCCGATGCCACGGGCCGCGCCTGTGACGATCCCGACGCTGGTCACACCGGCCGACGGGGGACGACGGCGATGGTGGGGATGCTCGCCGAGGGCCCTGACCGTAGGAGGGAGTCCACCACCCGGACCAGCTCGTCCACGTCGAGAAGGGCTCCGGCGATGTACTCCCGAGCCACCCAGATCGGGGCCATCTCGGTCATCAGGTCCATGTCCCAGTCTGCGTTGAACCCCGTCATGGCGTCGCCTTCTCCGCCGGCACAGTCGCCGACGGTGATTCGGGTGAATCCGAGCTGCGGATGCTCGGCCCGCCACGCCTCCACCAGCTTGTCCAGGGCCGCCTTGCTCACCGCGTAGGCGCCCAGACCCGGCCATGGCGGAGTGTGCGAAGCGCTGATCGACGACAGGTAGGCGGCGGTCCCCCGAGAGGCCACCAGGTGCGGGAGCGCTGCCGCCGTGACGAGTGACGCACCGATGACGTTGGTGTCGAACGCCCGCCGCCACGTCGCGGCGTCGGTGTCGACGAGCCGCACGAGCGGTCCGATCCCGGTGGCGTATACGAGCGCGTCGATACCACCGAGCTCGCGGGCGGCCTCCGCGACCGCCCCTTGGCAGGACGCTTCGTCCCTGACGTCGCACGGGATGGCCAGCGCATCCGGGCCCGCCTCGGCCGCGGCGTCGGCGAGGCGCTCTTGACGCCGTGCCATCAGTGCCACTCGTGCGCCGCGTTCCCCCAGTCCGACCGCGATGCAGCGGCCCAGTCCGCTCGACGCTCCGACGACGACCACCCTCATGGCCTCAACCCCGATCCTTCACGACAAACCCCGTTCACTCATGGACACAGTCCGACCGATCTCTATTGTCCGGCATTCTCAAGTGGTGCGACGCGCTGCGGTCCACCGGTCAGTCGAATACCACAGGGAGGCGCTCCCAGCCCCGCACCGTGGAGGTCCGGGCCTGTTTTGCATTGTCCCAGTCGACCTCCCACGAGGGGAAGCGTTGGAGTACTTCGTCCAGCGCGACCCGCCCCTCCAACCTGGCCAGGGCGGCGCCGAGGCAGAAGTGCAGCCCGTAGCCGAACGCCAAGTGGTGGTCGATCTTACGGGTGACGTCGAACCGGTCGCCCTCGGGGAACTTCCGGTCGTCACGGTTGCCGGAGCCGTTGAGCAGCAGTACAGCGCTCCCCTCCGGCACCGGCTGACCGTGGTGCTCGACGTCTTGGGTGACGTACCGGGCCTGGGCGGGGGAGGGCGGCTCGAACCGGAGGAGTTCCTCGATGGCGCTGGGCACCAGGCTCCGGTCGTCGACGACCTTGCGGCGCTCGTCTGGGTAGTCGGCGAGGACCTTGCCGGTCCACCCGATCAGCCGGGCCGTGGTCTCGTTGCCCGCCGCAGCCAGGAGGTTCACGACATTGACCACTTCGGTGCGGGTGAGTCGGCGTGTCGTCCCGGTCTCGTCTTCGAACTCGGCCTGGAGTAGCTCGGTCATCAGGTCGTCGGACGGGTGCTCCGCCCGCCAGTCGATGTAGTCGTCGAAACTGCTGGCCTGGATGTCCGCAGCGAAGTCCGACGCATCGGGCATGGTGCCCTCCTCCAGGCGTAGGCCGTCATCGATGACGTCCCGGAGCGCCTCTTGGTCCTGCTCGGGGATCCCGAGCAGCATCCCGATCGTGCGCATGGGCATCTGGGCACCCAGGTCGGCGATGAAGTCGAAACCACCGGTCCCCACCATCGGATCGAGGCTCCGTGCGCAGAACTCGCGGATCTTGGGCTCGATGGCGTTCATCTTGCGAGGCGTGAACACCCGGGAGAGAAGGCTCCGGTGGAGGTTGTGGCCCGGCGGGTCCTCGAAGATGATCGAACCTGGCGGGATCTCCATGTCGCTCTTGATGAGCTCGAGCAGTGTGCCCTTGGCCGAGCTGTACGTCTTCCATTCGACGAGGCCCCGCTCGACATCCTCGAAGCGGCTCAGCGCATAGAAGTCGTAGCGCTCGTTGTAGTAGAGCGGCCGCTCCTCGCGAAGTCGTCGCCAGATCGGGTAGGGGTCCGTATCGATCTCGAAGTCGTACGGGTCGTAGTAGAGGTCGGAGTCGGTCGTGGTCACTGGTCCCCCTTGGTCGACGTCGGAACGGTAGTGGGCGGCGGCCAGTGTCGGATCCGCAGCGGGCCGACCACACGCTCGCTTCGAGCGCGACGAACATTGCCTTGACCAAGAAGAAGGTTCTCACACACCGGACAGCCCCGCCAGTCCCGGTCAGACCCTGTTCCGTCAGAGCTGTGGCACCGCTGGCAGCCCACTTGGAGAAACGATACTCTCAGATCGAAGTAAGAACATTCTCACCACTCACGAGGCGACCACGAGAGAGGCGATCATGGCGACGAGAGCGCTCGACATCCCGGTCTTCGATGCGGACAACCACCTGTACGAGACTCGCGACTCACTGACCAAGTTCCTCCCCGACTACGCCAAGCGGGTGATCGACTACGTCGAGGTACGGGGGCGAACCAAAATCGTGGTTCGCGGCCAGATCAGCGAGTACATCCCGAACCCCACCTTCGACGTGGTTGCCCGTCCGGGGGCCCAGGAGGAGTACTTCCGGGTCGGCAATCCACAGGGTAAGAGCCGCCGGGAGATCTTCGGCGAGCCGATGCGGGCCGTACCGGCGTTCCGGGAGCCGGCAGCACGACTCGCCCTGATGGACGAGCAGGGCCTCGACCGCACCCTCATGTTCCCGACCCTCGCAAGCCTGGTCGAGGAGCGGCTGCGCGACGATCCGGAGCTGATCCACGTGGTAGTCCATGCGTTGAACGAGTGGATCGACGAGACGTGGACCTTCAACTACGAGGGTCGGATCTTCACCACGCCGGTGATCAGCTTGCCCATCGTCGACAAGGCCATCGAGGAGCTCGAGTGGGTGGTCGGGCGCGGTGCCAAGGTCGTCCTGGTCCGCCCCGCCCCGGTGCCGGGCCTCCGCGGCTCGCGCTCATTCGGCCTTCCGGAGTTCGACCCCTTCTGGGAGATGGTCGTGGAGCACGACATCCTGGTGGCCATGCACTCGTCGGACAGCGGCTACGAGCGCTACACCAATGACTGGCTGGGAAGTGACGGCGAGATGTTGCCGTTCCAGCCGCAGGCGTTCCGCATGCTCTCGGCGTGGCGGCCGGTGGAGGACGCGGTCTCGGCCCTCATCTGCCATGGTGCCCTGTCCCGCTTCCCGACGCTGAAGGTAGCCGTCGTCGAGAACGGCAGCAGCTGGGTCGAGCCCCTGATGAAGAACCTGGCAGACGTGTACAAGAAGATGCCGCAGGACTTCCTCGAGGACCCGAACAAGGTCATGAGACGCAACATCTTCATCAGCCCCTTCTGGGAGGAGGATCTGGGCGAGCTGGCCGAGTTGATCGGGGACGATCACGTCCTGTTCGGATCCGATTACCCCCACCCCGAAGGCCTGGCCGACCCGGTTAGCTACGTCAAGGAGCTCGACGGTCTCTCCGAGGAGACGGTGCGCAAGATCATGGGCGGCAATCTGGCCCGCCTGATGAACATCGACGACACCACCGACAGGTGACCGACGCCGTTCACTCCAGCGAGCGAGCCACCGTCCCTGGGATCATCGCTTCTGCTGTCGAAAGATTCGGAGACCGGACTGCAGTCGTCGAGAGCGGGACCCGGCTCACCTACCGGGACCTTTTCGACCGCTCCCGGCTCTTCGGCGCCGCGCTGGTTGCCGCGGGTGTCGGGCCAGGCGACCGTGTCGCCATCTGGGCGTTCAACTGTACCGAGTGGATCGTGGCCGCCCTGGGCCTGATCCAAGCGGGCGCCGTGCTCGTTCCCGTGAACACGCGCTTCAAAGGGGTCGAGGCCGCCGACATCCTTGTGCGTAGCCGGGCCCGCGTGCTGGTGACGGTGACCGACTTCCTCGGTACTGACTACGTGGCACTGCTGCAGGGTACCGATATACAGCTGCCCGATCTCGAGACCATCGTGGTGGCCCGCGGGCCCGCCGCGGAGGGAACCGAATCGTGGGACGCATTCACATCCCGTGCCACCCGGGCCGGAATCGCGGAGGTCGATCGGCGCTCCGCCGCTGTCACCCCTGAAGACGCGTGCGACATCCTGTTCACGTCGGGGACCACCGGTGCGCCGAAGGGCGTGGTCCAGACTCATCGTGGTACCACGCAGGTGGCTGCCGACTGGGTGGACATGACCGGGCTCGGTGCCGACGACCACTATCTCATGGTCAATCCGTACTTCCACATGTTCGGGCTGAAGGCCGGCATCCTCGCCGCAATCAGCGCCGGCGCCACCATGATCCCCGAGCCAATCTTCGACGTCGGCCGGGTGCTGGCCAGGGTGGCCGCCGAGCGGGTCACGGTGCTGCCGGGGGCACCCACGTTGTACCAGGGCCTGCTCGACCATCCCGACCGTGACCACTATGACCTGTCCACACTGCGGGTCGCCGTTACCGGCGCCGCCGACATCCCCGTCGAACTCATACGCCGGGTCGTCGCTGAGCTCCCCTTCTCGGTGGTCATCAGCGGCTACGGGCTGACCGAGGGGGGGACGGCGGCAGCCACCGCCCCCGGCGACGATGTCGAGACCATCGCTACGACGGTCGGGCGACCCCGCCCGGGAATCGAGCTACGCATCGTCGACGGTGAAGGCTGTGACGTGAACCAGGGGGAGCCGGGGGAGATCCTGCTCCGCGGGCGCAGCATCATGTCCCACTACCTCGACGACCCCGAGGCGACCGTCGAGGCGCGTTCAGTCGATGGGTGGCTGCGTACCGGAGACCTCGGCGCCGTCGACCAAGCGGGCCGTCTGCGCATCGTGGGTCGCTCCAAGGACATGTTCATCGTGGGAGGGTTCAACGCCTACCCTGCGGAGATCGAGAACGGCCTGCTGCTTCATCCGGAGATCACCGAGGCGGCGGTCGTGGGCATCCCGGACGCGCGCCTGGGCGAGGTGGGCATGGCCTTCGTGGTTGTGCGGACCGGTGCTGTTGTGACCGGTGCGGACATCATCGGGTGGTGCCGGGAGCGGATGGCCAACTACAAGGTCCCCCGCGCCGTCGAGTTGGTCGACGACCTCCCGCGCAACGCAACCGGCAAGGTGATGAAGGATGCCCTTCGCCTCGCGAACTCCCGGACCGCTCCGGATCCCCAGCATGAGTGATCCCGGTCCCCACGGACTCTCTGCACTGTCCAGCGTGCGCGTCGTCGAACTCGGCGTATGGGTCGCCGCCCCGTCGGCCGCCGCCCTGCTTGCCGACTGGGGTGCCGAGGTCATCAAGGTGGAGTCCCCGACGGGCGATCCGATGCGCAACGTGTTCGGGTCTCTCGGCATCGGGGGCGACCTCCCCAATCCGGCCTTCGCCCTCGACAATCGGGGCAAGCGCAGCATCGTCCTCGACCTGCACGACCCTGATGAGCGCGAGCGCCTCGAGGAGCTCTTGGACACGGCAGACGTCTTCATCAGCAACCTACGACCGGATGCCCTCGACAAGCTCGACCTCGAGCCCGAGCCGACGGTCGCCCGGCACCGCCACCTCGTGTACTGCAGCATCAGCGGCTACGGTCTGCGGGGCGAGGACCGGAACCGACCGACCTACGACATCGGCGCGTTCTGGGCCCGGTCGGGGCTCTCGTGCCAGATGGCCGACGCCAGCGGGAACCCGTTGAACGCCCGGGGCGGTATCGGTGATCACATCACCGGTCTCGCCGCCCTGTCGGGAATCCTGGCTGCGGTGCTCGAACAACGCCAGACCGGGATCGGGCGGGTGGTCGAGGTATCGCTCCTGCGCACCGGCGCCTACGTGCTCGGTTGGGACCTTGGCCTACAGATGCTATTGGGCAAAGTATCGCCGGCCGAGTCCCGCCACCACAACCAATCACCGCTGATGAATCCCTATCGCGCCGCCGACGGACGGTGGTTCTTCTTCACTGGTCTCGAGGCCGACCGGCACATCGCCTCGGTGGCCCGGGCCCTCGGTCGACCTGACCTGCTGGAGGACGAGCGATTCTGCAGTGCTTCGGCCATCCGCCGGAACCGGACAGCGTTCATCGCACTCCTCGACGACATCATCGCCGAGCGGACGCTGACCGAGTGGGCCGATCGGTTCGACCGCGAAGGTGTCTGGTGGGCCCTGGCGCAGACGCCGGCGGAGGTCGTCGAGGACCCACAGCTCCTGGCCAACGACGGGTTCGTCGAAGTGGAGGGTGGTGCCATGCGCTCGGTCAACGGCCCAGTGAGCTTCTCGGGCGTGACCCGGCGCGGATCGGTCAGGGTCCCCGAACTGGGGGAGGGCAGTGACGAACTGCTCGCCGAGCTGGCTGGACGCCGTCGGCACCGCCACTGACAGCACGACGCCGCGGACGGCGTCGGTGGGTCGAGGGTCAGTCGGTGTCCCGGGCCCGGGCGAGGAGGCCCCGGGCTATGACAAGGCGCTGGATCTCGTTCGTGCCCTCGCCGATGACCAACAGCGGCGCGTCGCGGTAGTAGCGCTCGATGGGCAGGTCGACCGTGTAACCCACGCCCCCGTGGATCCGCATGGACTCGGTGGCCAGTTCGAGCGCCGTCTCGCTGGCGAAGAGTTTGGCCATGCCGGCCTCGACATCGCAGCGCAGCCCGGCCGCCTTGCGCTCAGCGGCGTTCAGGGTGAGGAGGCGGGCCGCCTCCAGGCGGGTGGCCATGTCGGCCAGTTTGAGCTGGATGGCCTGGTGCTCGCTGATGGGCTTTCCGAAGGTCTCACGTTGTTGGGCGTAGGAGAGGGCGGCATCGAAGGAGGCCCGGGCCACGCCGACGGCCCGCGCTGCGATATTGATGCGCCCGACCTCGAGCACACTGAGGATCTGGGGCAGGCCGCGGCCGGGTTCGCCGACGAGGTTGGCTGCCGGGACCCGGTGGTCGGCGTACGACATCTCGACGGTCTCGACGCCCCGGTAACCCAGCTTGCCCACGTGCTTGCTCACCGTGATACCGCCGGACCGGTGACCGGGCTCCTTCTCCACGATGAACGTGGAGATCCCCTCCTCCGTGCGGGCGGCCAGGGCGACGATTCCGGCCCGCTCACCGTTGGTCACCCAGGCCTTGGTTCCGTTGACGATGTACTCGTCGCCATCGCGGACGGCCTTGCAAGAGAGGTTCCGGGTGTCACTGCCCGCGTCGGGCTCCGAGAGTGACAGCGCGCCGCGGCGTTCGCCGGTTGCCATGGTCGGCAACCAGCGCCGCTTTTGCTCGTCGCTGCCGTGGGTCAAGACCAGGGAGGCCGCCATGGTGTGGGTGTTGACGACTCCGGTCAGGCTCATCCACCCGAAGGCCAGCTCCTCGATGATGCCGACGTAGGTGAGGAGGTCCAGGCCGAGTCCGCCATATTCCTCGGGAATGGTGGCGCCGAACAGGCCGAGCTCGCTCATCTGGGCCACGATGTCGGTGGGATAGGTGTCCTCGTGCTCGAGGGAGGACGCCACCGGGATGACCTCGTTGGCGACGAAACGACGAACCGTGTCGAGGATCTCGCGTCGGACGTCAGGGTCGGTAGGGGCCGTCGGGACAGGACGGGACGGCTCCGGGGTCATGGCTGAGAACATTACATCCCTCTCCCGTTGACGATGATCTCCCGAACGAGAAGAATGTTTCCGATGCCGCAGGCCCTTATGCACGACGCCCTGCACCAGGCCGCGGCACGCTTCGGCGATCGTGGCGCCGTATTGGCCGGAGCCAGGAGCTGGTCGTTCCGCGAGCTGGACGACCGGAGCACCGACTTCGCGCGGCACCTCCTCGCCGAGGGCGTCCGACCCGGCGACCGCGTCGCCATGATGACCTCGAATCGGCCGGAGTTCGTGGTGGCGATCAACGGCATCAGCAAGATCGGCGCGGCGGCGGTGCTCCTCAGCCCGGCTTGGAAGGCGGTCGAAGCGCGGCACGCCCTGGACTTGTCGGGTCCCGCTCACGCCGTGGCCGATGGACCCGCCGTCCGGCTGCTGGTCGAGCTGATGGGCGGGAGCCGTGTCACCGACCTCGACGATCTCGAGGGGGCCGAAGTCGTGGCTGGCACGGCCGTCCAGTTCGCTGATCCCGGGACCAGCGAGCTGGACGAAGCGGTGCTGGTCTTCAGCTCGGGCACAACCGGCCTGCCCAAGGCGGTCCGGCACACGCACCGATCGATAGGTCGCGCCACGGTTGACTGGTGCACCACCCTGGAGCTCAGCTCGAGCGACCGGTTCCAGGTGGCGACCCCGCCGTCGCACATTCTCGGCCTTCTCAACCTGCTGGCCGCGGCGTCGGCCGGTGCCACCGTGCGCCTGCACCGGCGGTTCGACCTCGACGAGGTGTTGCACCGCATCGAGTCCGAGCGGATGACCCTCGAGATGGCGGTGGCACCGATCGCGCTGGCCATGGCCAATCACCCAGATATCGAGCGCTACGACCTCTCCTCGCTGCGGTACATCATGTGGGGGGCGACACCGGTCAGTGAGCACGTGGCCCGGGTGGTCACGCAACGGACGGGGATACGCTGGCTCCCCGCCTACGGGGCGAGCGAAGTGCCGGTCATCGCCTGCAACCCGGTGGATGACCCAGGGTCCTGGCGGCTCGACTCGGCCGGACTGCCCCCCAAGGGCATCGCACTACGCGTCGCCGACCTCGACACCGGTGCGATCCTCGCTCCTGGGGAGATCGGTGAGATCCAGGTGCTGAGCCAGTCGGTGATGGCCGGGTACCTGCCCGAGGAGGAGACGGCCGGCGCGTTCGCCGACGGGTGGTACCGGACGGGCGACGTCGGCTGGCTCGAGCCCGAGGGGTGGGTCCACCTGACCGACCGTGCCAAGGAGATGATCAAGGTCAACGGGTTCCAGGTGGCGCCGGCCGAGGTCGAAGAGGTGCTGCGGGGCCACCCTTCAGTACTCGACTGCGCGGTCTTCGGGCTGGTCGACGAGCGAGCGGGCGAGGTGCCCGTCGCCGTGGTCCAGCTCGATCCGGCCCGGCCGGCCACGGCCGGAGAGCTCCAGGAGCTGGTGGCCCTATCACTGGCCACGTACAAACAGCTACGGCACGTAGTCGTCGTCGACGCCATCCCCCGACTGCCTTCGGGGAAGGTACTGCGCCGGATGCTCAGGGCCGAATGGACACCGGTCTTGTTGGCGTCGGAGGCGCCGGCCTGATGGACGTCCGACTGTCCCCGGAGCAGCAGGTGCTGCGCGACTCGGCCGCCCACGTGGTCGACCGCCTGGGCCCCGCCACGGTACGGGACCTCGACGACCTCGAGCGGGCGGGCAGGCTCGACGCGGCCGTGGCCGCCTCGGGCTGGCGTGAACTCCGGATCCCTGTCGACGGCCGGACGCCGCTCGCCTCGGGGGTCGAAGTGGCGGTGATCGCCGAGGAGCTCGGCCGTGGCCTCGCTGATACGGCGTTCCTCGGACCGACGTTGGCTTCGGAGTTGAGGCGCCTGGCCGGTGCGCCGCCGGCGCCCGGCACCGAGACCGTCGTGGTGACCGGTTCGCTCGGCACCATCGCCACCGTTACCGACAGCGGCGTGCCCTCTGGGTCCGTTGCCGTCGACGCCCAGGGGGCGGCCGCTGCCCTGGCGCTGGCATCGGGCCACGGCGGCCAGGGGTTGACCTCGGTCCCCGTGGGCGCCGTCGGCATCGGGACCGACCTGACGCGGCCCGGCGCTACCGTCGACCCGACGTCCGACGTCATCCGGGTGGACGGGCCGGGTTCCCATCCGATCACCGAGAACGACCTGTCGACATGGACCGCACTGGGGCTCGCCCTCGGCTGCGCCGACCTGGTCGGCACAATGCGTGGTGCCATCGACCTCTCCGTCGGCTACGCCTCGGTCCGTCGCCAGTTCGGCCGACCCATCGGCTCGTTCCAGGCCGTCCAACATCTGCTGGCCGATGCCTTCGTGCTCATGGAGGGGTCACGGAGCACGGCGCGCCACGCCGCCTGGGCGGTCGACGCGCTCAAACCCGATTACGCCCTGGCCGCCGCCGCCGCGGCCAAGGTCTACTGTGCCAGCGCGGCGCGGACGGTGTGCGAAACCGCCATCCAGGTCCATGGAGGCACCGGCAACACCTGGGAGTGCCTCGCTCACGTCTACCTGCGACGAGCGCTGCTGTCGGCAGACCTGCTCGGCGGAGTGGGGAGGAGCCTCGAGCGGGTGGTCGCCCACCACGGGATCGGAAGCGGTCATGGACTTCGGTGACAGCCCCGACGAGGCCGAGTTCCGTCTTCGTCTGCGGTCCTGGCTCGATGTGAACAACCCCCGGCTCCCGGCCTCCTCGACCGACGACGAGTATTGGGCCGGCCAGGCGGAATGGCACCAGTCATTGTACGACGGCGGCTTCTTCGGGGTGACGTGGCCGACCGAGATCGGGGGGCGGGGCCTGCCGAGCGTCTACGACGTCATCGTCGACGAAGAGCTCGCCGCTGCCGGTGCGCCGGCCCGGCCGAGCCTGGGTTATCTGGTGGAAGGGATCCTCGAGCACGCCGACGACGGTTTCAAGGCCCGCTTCCTGCCCGGAATCGTCAACGGTCGGGACCGGTGGTGCCAGGGTTTCAGTGAGCCCGATGCCGGTTCCGACCTTGCCTCCCTGCGGACCAAGGCCGACCGGGACGGCGACGAGTACGTCATCACCGGTCACAAGGTTTGGACGAGCTATTCCGACGACGCCGAATGGTGCCTTGTCCTGGCCAGGACCGATCATGACGTCGCGCCGCACAAGGGCATCTCGGCCTTCGCCCTCCCCATGCGCCAGCCCGGCGTCGAGCAGCGGCCACTGACAATGATCAACGGAATCACCAAGGAGTTCGGCGAGGTGCTCTTCGACGGCGCCCGCGTCCCGGCCGCCAACATGATCGGCCGACCCGGCGAGGGCTGGCCGCTCGCCATGACCATCGTGAGCCATGAGCGGGAGCCGCACGAGCTGGGCTACGCCGGCCGATACACCAAGCAGGTCAAGGACCTCGTCGCCCAGGTGGCCGCCGATCCCGCGGGCTACGGCTCCGAGCAGGTCCGCGACCTCGGCTGGGCTATCGTCCAATCGGAGATGTTGCGGCTCCACGTTCGTCGTCGGCTCTCCGACCGCATCGACGGAATCGTGCACGGACCGGAGGGATCGGTGGACAAGCTGCTCATGACCTGGACCGAACAGGCGGTCGGGCACGCTGCACTCTCGGTGGAGGGTGCCCGGGCCACCGGGCCCGACAGCACGCTGATGAAGGTGTACCTCTATAGCCGGGCCCAGAGCGTGATGGGCGGGACCTCACAGATCCAGCGGAACCTCGTGGCCAGCCGGATTCTCCACCTTCCGACCCGATGAGCGCCTACTCGCTCACCGACGAGCTCCAGGTCGAGGACGACGGACCGGTACGGGTCGTGCGGATGAACCGGCCCGACCACCTCAACGCCACCAACGATGGGCTCCACCGGGGACTGGCTGAACTGTTCCCCCAGATCGACGCCGACAATGACGCCCGGGCGGTGGTGCTCACCGGCAACGGCCGGGCGTTCTCGGCGGGCGGCGACTTCACCTACCTCGACGAGCTGGCCACAGACGGGTCGCTCCGGCGGGAGACCCTCGCGCACGGCAGGCAGATCGTGACCGGCATGGTGAGGTGCCGAGTGCCGATCGTGTCCGCGGTCAACGGGCCCGCAGTGGGCCTGGGCTGCAGCCTGGTGGCGCTGTCGGACATCGTCTACATGGCCGAGAGTGCCCACCTCGCCGATCCCCACGTCATGATCGGGCTGGTGGCCGCCGACGGGGGCCCGGTCACGTGGCCACTCCTGACCAGCCTGCAGTTGGCAAAGGAGTATGCCCTCACCGGCGACCGCATATCGGCCGAGCGGGCCGCGCAGATGGGTCTGGTGAACCACGTGTGTGCGGACGACGCGGTGCTCGGAGAGGCCCTCGCCTGCGCCCACCGGATCGCCGAACTGCCTCGCCAGGCGGTGGAAGACACGAAGCGCATCCTCAATCTCCACCTCGAGCGGGCCGTCGTGGCCACGCTGGACTTCGCCCTGGCCGCCGAGGACCGGTCCTTCACTTCACCCGAATTGCGGGCCAACCTCGACCGGTTCCTCGCCCCGCGCCAGGAGCGTTAGGAATCAGAACCAGGTTCTCATTGTGGGCCCGGCGTGTCACGGGAAGGGACAGTCGGACTTCGCTGCTGAGGATACCGACGTTTCCGCCGCCTCCGCTAGACTTCCGGCGATGACCGAAAGTGAACTCGAGGTCGAGGAGCCTGCGGCGGGGGAGCCGGCGATGAGCCGGCGTGAGCACGCTGTGGCTCGGTCGCTGTTCACGGCCAGGGCTCGCGCCGAGAGCCGCCTGCAGCGATTCCTCGATGCCGCGCTCGAGCTCATGACCGAAGGCGAATCGGGACGGGACTTCACCGTGCACGAGGTCGTCGAGCGCTCTGGCCAGTCGCTGCGCCTCTTCTACCAGTATTTCAGCGGTAAGCACGAGCTGCTGCTCGCCCTCTTCGAGGAAGCCGTCCGTTCGACGGCGGACTTCCTGCGCGAGAAAATCGACCAGGAGAGCGACCCGCTGGAGCGCATCCACCGGTTCGTGGTCGAATACTACGGAGTCTGCCGTCCGCAGCCCCCCGAGGCGCAACTGGAGCCGCTGTACACGGCTTGGGTGATGGCGGACTTCGCCCAGCAGCTGCTCACCAGACACCCCGCCGAGGCGGCGCTGGCCTTCGACCCGCTCGTCTCGTTGTTCGGCGAGGTGCTCGGGGGTGCCGAAAAGGCCGGGTGCATCCGATCCGGGCTCCGCCACAGCCCGATTGCCGGCATGGTGCTGGAAGCGATCATGTTCAATGCGTTCTCATCCACGATCGGCGGCACGTCGGTCCGCGCCGTCGACCCCGACCCGGCTGAGGAACTCTGGGAGTTCATTCTTCACGGCATCGGTTCGGACACCCCGTCCGGTCGTTGATCCTCGCCAGCTGCACCCAGTCCGCCGGCCGAGTTCCCTATCGGCGGGGCCGCTGCCGCACCGACAGCCGGCGGTCGATCCGCCACCTTCTAGATTGTGTCGACGCGGCCGGCGAGCGATGCGCCTTATCCGTGGGGCACAAAGGGGAAAAGCTCCGATGATCGATATCGAACGACTGTCCGTCTGGATGGACGACACGGGGGCTCGGTGTGGGCGCGCCCATCGAGCACGCCTTCGTGTCGGGGGGTACCCAGAACGAGATCTACGAGATCCGCCGGGGCGATCTGCACGGTGCCCTGCGGATACCCCCGCCGTCGGCCCCCGAGACCCGCGACGCCGGGATCCTGCGCGAGTGGCGGATCATCGAGGCCCTCGACGGGACCGACGTCCCCCACACGACGGCGATCGCCGCATGCGAGGACCGGTCGGTCCTCGGGCGCACCTTCTATCTCATGGGCTACGTGGACGGCTGGTCACCGATGAACACGGACGGATGGCCAGCACCTTTCGACACCGACGTCGATGCCCGGAAGGGGCTCGCCTTCGAGCTCGGTCGACGGAATCTCGCAACTCTCGAAGGTCGACTGGAAAGCGAAGGGCCTCTCCGATCTCGGACATCCCGAAGGATTCCACGAGCGCCAGGTCGACCGGTGGACGGCGTTCCTCGAGCGCATCAAAGGACGTGAGCTGCCCGGGTTCGACGAGGCGTCGGCCTGGCTGCGCCAGCACCGGCCTATCGACTTCATCCCCGGTCTCATGCACGGCGACTACCAGTTCGCCAACGTCATGTACCGGCACGGTGCGCCGGCCCGGATGGCGGCCATCGTCGACTGGGAGATGGGCACAGTAGGTGACCCGAAGCTGGACCTGGCCTGGGTGGTCAACGGATGGCCGGAGGACCCCAGCGAGACATCCGGCATCAGCTACGTCGACATGACCGGAATGCCCTCGCGCTCGGCCATCCTCGACCGATACGCCGAGGTGTCCGGACGGCAGGTCGACGACATCGACTACTACTGCGTGTTGGCCAAATGGAAGCTGGCGATTGTTCTCGAGCAGGGCTACCAGCGGGCAGGCGACAACGCCGTGCTCCAGACGTACGGACCGGTGGTTCTCGACCTGATGCAGGGCGCCGCCGAACTCGCCGAGACGTCGGACTACCGATCCTGAGGGGTGACGGCTCCGGGATGGGGAGCGGCACCGACGAGGGACCGGACGGCCCGATCCACTGATCCCCGCCGAGGGGTGACCGACGCCGACGGCTGTGGCGTGGAGGTCTCAGAGGGGAAGCAGGGGTGGCAGCTGGCGGCTGTCGATCAGCCCGCCGCCGAGTGTCGTCGCCAGTGATGTCGCCGTGCCCAGGACGGCGTCGAGCACCAGGGTCCGGCGGGCGTAGCGGTGGAACGGGTGCTCGACCGTGAAGCCGATGCCGGCCAGGACCTGCTGACAGTGTCGGGCCGCGGTCTTCGCCTGACGTCCGGCGACCGCCTTGGCCATGGACGCTGCCCCGGGCGCGCCGTCTAGCCACGCCGCATCGAGCATGGCCTCCGCCATGGAGATGGCCACCAACGTCTCGGCCAGGCGGTGCCGGACGGCCTGGAAGGAAGCGATCGGGCGGTCGAACTGCTTGCGTACCCGAGCGTGGTCGCAGGCCAGCTCGAGCATGGCCCGGGACGCACCCACGAGCTCATGGGCCAGAGCCAGGCGGCCGAGCGCCACAGCGGCGCTCCAGGCCGCGGCAGGGACCTCGGTGCCCGATCGGGGCTGCTCCAGGTCCCCTGTCACCTCGAGCAGGCCCAGCCCCGGATCGACCCCGTGGACCGTACGCAGCCCGAGTAACTCCGTCGCTACCCTCCCTGCCACCAGGGCGTCGCCGCTTCGCGCCACCACGAAGGTTGACGGCCAGTCGCCGAGACCGGCAGGAGCGATGCCCCGGATGAGGAGGCGGCCGCTGACGAGCGTGCCGGGCGGGGAGTGCCCGCCGACTGCGGGCAGCAGGGCCACCGCCCCCTGCGGGGACGAGCTGCCCAACGCGTGCGTGACGACCCGGGCGAGGGCAGAGGAGGTGGTGCCGGCCTCTCCTTGTCGTTCGAACAGCACGGAGATGGCGGCCCGGGGGTCCTCGGCCAGCGCGTCCCCCACTCCAGTTCGCCGAGCACGACGTCGAGGTCGGTGCCGGTGGCCCGGCCGGCGGCTTCGCCGATGCTCCGCTCGAACAGGATGAGATCCTCGGGGTCCATCATCTGTCGTTCCCTAGGTCGAGGAGGCGACGGGCGATGATATTCCGCTGGATCTCGGCGCTGCCGCCGTAGATCGTGGCGGCCCTTGAGTAGAGGAACTCGGAACGCCAGCGTCCGCTGTGCGGATCGTCTCCGGTCGTGACCTCGGGGGCCAGCACGTCGGCGGCGAGGTCAAACACCGCCTGCTCCGCCGTGGCGAGGAGCACCTTGTCGATGGAGGTCTCGGGCCCGAGGCGTTCGCCGTCGGCCATGCGGTGCTGGGTGGCTCGTGAGCGGGCCCGGAAGGCGTAGAGGAGCTGGGTCACCTCGCCCAACCTGGCCGCATCGAGCGCACCTTCAGGGGCTTCCTCGATGACCTCCTGGAGTCGCCGGTGCAGAAATGCGGCCCTGTGCCAGAGGGAGGTGCTGCGCTCATAGGGGAGGAGGTCCATAGCCACGGCCCAGCCGTCCCCCTCCTCGCCGAGTGTGCGGGCGAAGGGGACCTCGACATCGTCGAGGAACAGTTCGCAGAATTCGGCGCCGCCGTGCATGGTCCCGATCGGGCGGACCGTGATCCCCGGGGAGTCCATGTCCACGAACAGAGCGGTGATCCCCCGGTGGGCCGACTCGGCGGCGCCCGTCCGGGTCAAAAGGACGCACCGGTCGGCGTACTGGGCCAGGCTCGTCCAGATCTTCTGACCGGTGACCCGCCACCCTTCGCCTGAACGCACGGCCCGGCAGGCCAGCGCAGCCAGGTTGCTTCCGGTGTCCGGCTCGGAGAATCCCTGGCACCACGTCTCGTCCCCTCGGAGTAGGGCCGGGACCATGGTGGCGGCCAGCTCGGGAGCGGCATAGTCGATCATGGTCGGCGCCAGCACTTCGGTCATCGAGTAGAGCCCCGCCTCGACCAGGTCCCGGGCGGCAAGCGCCTCCCCGAGGTAGGCCCTCGTGAGCGTCGACCCGCCGAGTCCGCCCACCCGCTCGGGCCACCCGGCTCGCATCCACCCCGCATCGAAGGCCATCCTTTTGACCTTGGCGAGCTGGGCCATCTGCTGGGTCAACGTGCCGGCCCCCTCGTAGCCGACGGCCAGTTCGCCCGCGTGCTCGTCGAGCCAGGCGTCCAGCGACACCCTGAACTTGGCCAGTTCGTGAGCTGCTCCGTCGACGCCGGTCACAAGGTGGTGGGCCGAGGACGAGTGGGGTCGTGGGCCCGGCCGGCGTCGTGGGCCCCACTCTTGCGGAGAAACGTCATTGCCCGGGTCCTCAGGCGCCACCCGTCAGCTGTGCGGCGGTAGGTGTCCGTGTAGTACCCGATGCGCATGTCGTGGGTGGTCTGGTCGACGAAACAGAGCGGTTGTCGGCCCGTACCGGCATCGCCGTCCAGGGTCAGCGCGGGGGGTCCCACGAGAAAGAGTCCCTTGGGTGCCGAAGCCACCAGGGCCGGGAAGTCGGCGAGCCGGTAGACGTCGCCGAACGCGCTGTAGGTCCCGTCAGGGGTAAAGACGTCGACCACTGCGTCGATGTCGTCCCTGGTCATCCCGACGGCGTACCGGGCCAGTAGCTGCTCGACCTCGATGACGTCGGCGACGGGTGGGCTACCCATGACGGATCCTCCTGGTCGTAACGGTGGTGATCGCCACGCCGGTCGACGATAACGAAGTTCTCCTGGGCGGGCAATGACAGTGGCGCACCCCCGAGTGGGCGCGGCGAGAGTGGCCGTGGTGCGGGTCGGACGAGGAGGGTGATGTGGGGGAGTGGGGCGAAGTCGGCACACGCTGGCAGCTGCGGACGGTGGAAGCGGACCGGGCGCGCCGGTATCGGGACGAGGGCTGGTGGACCGATCAGACCCTCGGACAGATGGTCGATGCCGGCCTCGGCCGCATGGGCGACGTCCCTTTCCAAGTCCGCTCCGCGTCGCGCCCATGGCGGGGCACGTTCGCCGACGTGGACCGGTCGGCGCGGGCGCTGGCCGGCGCACTGGCCGCCGACGGTGTCGGGGCCGGGGACGTCGTCATGTTCCAGCTGCCGAACTGGATGGAGGCCGGCGTCACGTTCTGGGCCGCCGCCTACCTGGGCGCGGTCGTCGTCCCCGTCGTGCACTTCTACGGGCCCAAGGAGGTCGACTACATCCTGCGGACGGTGTCCCCCGCGGTGGTGGTCACCGCCGACCGCTTCGGTCACATCGACTACCTAGCGAACTACGAGAGGCTCCTCGCCGACCGGAGCGATGTCCGCTGGTTGGTGGTCGGCGGACCGCCGACCGGCGCGTTTCCTCCGGGGGCGGTGCCCTTCGAGTCGCTCCTCGGTGCCGACCCCCTTTCCGGGCCCCGGCCCGTCGACCCGGATGCGCCGGCAATCATCGGCTTCACCTCGGGGACCACACGCGACCCGAAGGGTGTTATCCACTCGCACCGCACGATGGGGTGCGAGACCCGCCAACTCGATTACATGTTCCCCAAGGGGGGACCGCCCCAGATCACCGGTGCCCCGGTCGGTCACTTCATCGGGATGCTCAATGCGTTCTTGATGCCGCTGCTGCGTCAGCGATCGGTCAACCTAATCGATGTGTGGGACCCGGGTGCCGTTCTACGAATGATGCGGGAGGAGGGCCTGGGCGTGGGTGGGGGGGCCACCTACTTCCTGACCAGCCTGCTCGACCACCCGGACTTCAGCCCCGAGCACCTCAAGCTCATGCCGTTCGCCGGGTTGGGTGGCTCGCCGGTACCGGCGGCTGTCACCCGGCGGGCCACCGACCTCGGGATCACGACGTTCCGCTCCTACGGCAGCACGGAACACCCATCCATCACCGGCGCGCTGCTCGATGAACCGGAGGAAAAGCGCCTCACGACCGACGGCAGGCCGTTACCTGGCGTGGAGGTCCGTCTCGACACAGACGGTCAGATCCTCAGCCGCGGTCCCGACTGCTTCGTCGGCTACATCGACCCCGAGCTGACCGCAACGGTGTTCGACGAGGAAGGCTGGTACCAAACGGGTGACGTGGGTGTGCTCGACGCCGACGGCTATCTCACCATCACCGACCGCATCTCCGACGTCATCATCCGGGGCGGAGAGAACATCAGTGCGGCGGAGATCGAGGAACTGCTGATGGGTCTGGACCAGGTCGCCGAGGTCTGCGTTGTGGCCGAGCCCGACGAGCGCCTGGGCGAGCACGCCGCCGCCGTGGTGCGCGTGCGGGAGGGTATGACCCCGCCGACCATGGCGGAGCTGCAGACGCAGCTGGCCGGTGCCGGACTGACCCAGCAGAAGTGGCCAGAGAGCCTCCACCTCGTGGACGAGCTGCCACGGACACCGTCGGGGAAGGTGCAGAAATTCCTGCTCCGTCAGCAACTTCGCGACGGGCGGTTGGGGGGCGGCGAACCCGGCGATCCGGTGCGATAACGATCTTCTCGCCTTGGGAGATCGATGATATCGTGAACCGATCGGACCACGAGGAGGATCTGCCGCATGGCGCACTTCCCGAAGCCAGTTGAGGGAAGCTGGACGGAGCACTATCCCGAGCTGGGTACGAGTCCGGTCAACTATGAGGACTCTATCTCGCCCGAGTTCTACGAACTCGAGCGTCGGGCGATCTTCTCCAGGACCTGGCTCAACGTCGGTCGGGTCGAGCAGGTTCCTCGTGCCGGTCGCTATTTCACCAAGGAGCTCCAGTGCGCAGGCACCTCGGTGATAGTCGTCCGTGATCGGCAAGGGGATGTGCGCGGGTTCCACAACATCTGCCGGCACCGCGGCAACAAACTCGTGTGGAACGACTACCCCAGTGAGGAGACCGCTGGAAGCTGCCGGCAGTTCACCTGCAAGTACCACGGCTGGCGGTACGACCTCGACGGCTCGCTCACCTTCGTTCAGCAAGAGTCGGAGTTCTTCGACCTCGACAAGGACGATTTCGGGCTGGTGCCGGTGCAGACCGAGGTGTGGGAGGGATTCATCTTCGTGAATCTCGATCCGGACAACACCACATCGGTTAAGGAGTACCTGGGCGATCTCGGCGCCGGTCTCGAGGGCTATCCGTTCGGAGAGATGACCCAGGTGTACAAGTACCGGGCGAGGGTTGGAAGCAACTGGAAGCTCTTCATCGACGCGTTCGCGGAGTTCTACCACGCGCCGGTGCTGCACGCGAAGCAGGCGACCGACGAAGAGTCGCGCAAGCTTCAGTCCTATGGGTTCGAAGCGCTCTCCTATGTGATCGACGGACCACATGGCATGGTGTCTTCGTGGGGGGGAATGTCACCACCGAAGGATCCTTCCATGGTGAAGCCACTCGAAAACGTGCTGCGTAGTGGTCTCTTCGGGCCCTGGGACCGGCCCGACATCGACGGACTCGATCCGCTGCCGGAATCGGTCAACCCGGCACGCTCCCCGAACTGGGGGGTGGACTCCTTCGTCTTCTTCCCGAACTTCATGCTGTTGGTGTGGGCCCCGGGTTGGTACCTCACCTACCACTACTGGCCAACCTCGTACAACACCCACATCTTCGAGGGGACGCTGTACTTCGTGCCCCCGAAGAGCGCCACCGAGCGTCTCCGCCAGGAGTTGGCCGCGGTCACGTTCAAGGAGTACGCACTGCAGGACGGCAACACCCTCGAGGCCACCCAGACCATGATCGAGTCGCGGGCAGTCACCGAGTTCCCGCTCAATGACCAGGAGGTCCTCCTCCGCCACCTCCACCGGACCGCCCGAGGCTACGTCGCCGATTTCGAGAAGTCCGCAGATGCGGTTGATGCCCCGATGGCACCGTGAGCGAGGATCGTCGATGACCAGCGCCCTTCCCCCCGAATTCGCCGATCTCGAGCCGTTCGCCGACTGGTGCCTGCCGACCGAGGCGGAGCGCTACGCCAAACGCCTGGCCAGCTCCATGGACGAGATGCAGGCGTTCTACGACGCCGCCTTCCCGCGGTTCGAGCAGATCCTGGCCCACCTCGACGGCTTCGAGCTCGATGCACTTCCTAGCGACGCCGAGCGACTGTTGCAGCTGTCCTACTCACTGGTCAATGTGTCGTTCCCCGTCGAGGTCTGGCGACAGCCCCGCGTGCCGGACAGCGGCGCGGCGAGCATGGACGCCGTCGTCGAGCCGGACGTCTGAGCCAGACCGGTTGCGCCGCTCCCCTCGGCAGACCGGAACACAACCGCGAAGATTGGAGGCTGACCCGTGCGGATCGGCGTGATGGTGGGCCCCGAACGGGGTCGGTATCCCACCAAGGTCGAACGGCTGCTGGCCGACGCCAGGTGGGCCGAGGAGGCCGGCCTGTCATCGCTGTGGATCCCACAGATCCCCGACGACTTCGAAGCCCTCACCGCGGCAGCGCTGATCGGCACCGTGACCTCGTCGATCGAGATCGGCACCGCGGTGGTTCCGATCCAGCCCCGGCACCCCATCGTCCTGGCCCACCAGGCTCTGTCCACCCAAGCGGTGTGCAGGGGCCGGCTGACGCTGGGTCTCGGCGTGTCGCACCACTGGGTCATCGACGAGATGCTGGGGCTCCCCTATGACCACCCGGCCGCGTACCTGCGCGACACGCTCGATGTCCTGGACCAGGCCTTGGACGGACCCGGAACGGTCGATGTCGAGAACGAACGGTTCCGGGTCCACCAGCCGATGGACATCACCGACATCGTCCCGACGCCCGTGTTGATCGCCGCCCTCGGACCCGTGATGCTGGGCATCGCCGGGGCGCGCAGCAATGGCACCATCCTGTGGCTGGCCGACGAGCGGGCCATCGAGACCCATGTCTCCCCCTTGGTCAACCGCGCCGCAGCGGCGGCCGGACGACCGGCACCGCGCATCGTGGCCGGTGTGCCGATCTGCCTGTGCGGTGACGACGAGGTGGACGTGGCGGTCGCCCGCGCCAACCGGGTCCTGTCCGAATCCGAGGTGTCGCCCAACTACCAGAAGCTCCTCAATCTCGGTGACGCACGCACCGTCGGCGACATCCTGGCTGCGGGGAGTGAGAGCGCCATCCGCCACCGGCTGCAGGCCTTCGCCGACGCGGGGGCGACCGACGTCTCCTTGCGGGTCGTGCCCATCGGCGAGACCCGCGAGGAGAGACTGGCTTCGTCCCAACGGACCCGCGGCTTCGTGGCGTCGTTGGCGGGATCCCTCTGAGCGGGACCTCCTCGGGTCCCACGGCCATAACCCGGGCGTAGAAGTGGCCTGAGACTGCCGCTGCGACCTTGGCGTGGCTAGGAGACCACGCCTTCATGGCGGACGATGTCGCCGCCCTTCATCACGAAGCACACCGATTCGGTCACAGAGATGTCTCCCAGCGGATCGCCGGGCACGGCGATGATGTCGGCCAGCAGACCTTCAGCCAGCCGTCCGCGGTCCTCGACGCCGATGAGCTCGGCGGCGACGGTGGTGGCCGCTGCGATGGCCTGGGCCGGGGTCATGCCCCGATCGACCAGGGCGACAAGCTCTTTGGCGTTGCGACCGTGGGGGATGGCAGGGGCGTCCGATCCACAGGCGATCCGGGCCCCGCGCCGGATGGCGTCGGTGATGGTCTGGCGCGCCCGGGGGAACACCTCGGCCGCCTTGGCCTGGAGCTCGGGCGCGGCGTGGGAGACGTCCATGCCGTCGGCAAGATAGGTGGTGGCCACGAGGAACGTGCCGCGTTCCACCATCAGGTCGATAGTCTCGGCGGTCATCAGCGAACCGTGCTCGATGCAGTCGATGCCGCATTCGATGGCCGTCCGGACCGCCTCGTCGCCGTGGCAGTGGGCGGCCACCTTGAGGCCGGCGCGGTGGGCCTCGTCGGCGATCGCCGTCAACTCTTCACTCGAGTACTGCCGGGCGCCGGCGGGACCGGTGTGCGACATCACCCCGCCCGAGGCGCTGACCTTGATGACCTGGGCGCCGTACTTGATCTGGTAGCGGACCGCTTTGCGGACCTCGGACACCCCGTCGGCGATTCCCTCCTCGACAGTGAGTGGCAGGACGTGGGGGGCGTAGGCCTGGAACATGGTCGGATCGAGATGGCCGCCGGTGGGACTGATGGCATGCCCGGCCGGGACGATGCGCGGGCCCTCGGTCCACCCCATGTCGATCGCCCTCATGAGGTCGACGTCGAGCAGCAGGCCGCCGGTCTGCACGAAGAGCCCGAGGTTGCGCACGGTGGTGAACCCTGAACGCAGAGTCCTGCGGGCGTTGGCCACGACGCGGAGCGTCTTCATCGCCGGGTCCTCCTGAACGGGGACGAGCGGGCTGGCGTGGTTGGGGCCCCCCATCACCAGGTTGACCTCCATGTCCATGAGACCGGGGAGCATCGTCACGTCGCCGAGGTCGACTGTTCGAGCGTCTGACGGGACCGACGACGGAGACACTGCGGTGATGCGGCCCTGGTGGACGATCACGCTGCCCGGCTCCACCAATCCCTCGCCGGTCCCGTCGAGCATCCGGGCGCTGGCCAGGTGGACAGGGGGCTGGGGGGTTCGGGTACGTGGCATGTCGGCTCCTCCGGAGGTTGCAGCGCCGTTGTCGACCCTGCGCTACGCCGTTTCCAGATGCTGCCACCGACGTTACCGCGGTGAGCGGGCACGATCGGTGGGCCAGTCGGTTCGCCAGGTGGACGACGCCCCACGTCGCTCCGCTCCCAGGCCCCAGTGTATGGAAGTTACGAGAATAAGGTTCTCACTGAATGCTAGGGTGAGGTCGGTGAGGGTAGCGCCGGTCGCGGTGGGTGGTCGGTCCGACAATGGCTGACGCCGACGATGTTGCGCGCAGGCACGCCTTTCACCCTCTCCCGGTCAAACAGGTGATCGACGAGACCTTTGACACCCGGTCGTTCGTGCTCGACATCCCGGGCGACCTTGCCGAGGTGTACCGGTATTCCCCGGGGCAGTTCTGCACCTTCCGGGTCCGAATAGGGACGGATGAGTACTTCCGTTGCTACTCCATGTCGAGCGCACCTGAGACCGACGGCGACCTGGTCGTGACGGTCAAGCGCGTCCCGGGCGGCACGGTCTCCAACTGGTTCAACGACCAGGTGTCCATCGGCGATCTGGTCGACACGTCCCCGCCGACGGGCGCATTCTGCCTGCGGGACGGTGACCGACCGATCGTCGGGTTCTGCGGTGGCAGCGGGATCACCCCGTTCATCTCGCTGGCCAAGAGCGCACTGTTTTCGACCAGGCGGACCGTGCGTCTCCTCTACGCCAGCCGGGAGCCACGTTCGGTCATCTTCGACGATGTACTCCGGTGCCTGGAGACTGAGCACGTCGGGCAGTTCTCGCTGCGTCGGCATCTCGACTCGGTGAGCGGTTTCCCCGGGCCAGAGACAATCCTCGACGTCGTCGCCGGGGAACTCGACGCCGATTTCTACCTGTGCGGTCCGGGTCCGTTCATGGGTCTGGTCGAGGAGACCCTGCTCGGCGCAGGGGTGGACCCCGAGGCGGTCCTGATCGAGCAGTTCGTGACCCCGGATCCGGGGGAGGTTTCACCCCGCAGCGCCACAAGCGCCCTGGTGCCGACGACGATCGTGGTGCAGCTCCGGGGTCGCCGTCACGAGGTCGCCTACCACGCGGGTGACACCGTGCTCGAGACGGCCCGCCGGGCCAGCCTCCCGGCGCCGTACTCCTGCGAGTCGGGCAGCTGTGCCACGTGTATGGCCCTCCTCCATGAGGGAACGGTAGCGATGCGGGTGAACAACGCCCTGACTCCGGACGAGGTGGAGGAGGGATGGGTCCTCACCTGCCAATCGGTGCCGACAAGCCGGTCGCTCAGGATCGAGTACGAGCGACTCTGACCGGATGACGGGGCCGTCCGGGCGATGTAGGTTCTACACCAGCGATAATCCGATTCTCGAAGAGGTGCCATGCTCGATATCAACGACCTCATACTCATCAGCGTCGACGACCACATCATCGAGCCCCCGGACCTCTTCGTCCACCACCTGGGACCCGAGTACTTGGACCGCGCGCCCAAGCTGGTGCGCAATGACGAGGGCTCCGACGTCTGGACGTTCGGGGAGATCGTCATGGAGACGGCCGCCCTGAACGCGGTGGCCGGTCGGCCGAAGGAGGAGTACGGCCTCGAGCCCCAGAGCCTCGACGAGGTCCGACCCGGCTGCTACGACGTCGACGAGCGCGTCCGGGACATGGATGCCGGGGGCGTCCTGGCATCGATGAATTTCCCGTCGTTCCCCACGTTCACGGCCCGTGTCTTCGCCTCCGAGGACCCAGAGCTGTCGTTAGCCCTGGTGCGGGCCTACAACGACTGGCACATCGACGAGTGGTGCGGCGCCCACCCCGGCCGGTTCATCCCGATGGCCGTGCCCGTGATCTGGGACCCCGACCTCACCGCCGACGAGATCCGACGCACGGCGGCCAAAGGCTGCCACTCGCTGAGCTTCACCGAGAACCCCGCCGCGCTCGGCTATCCGAGCTTCCACGACGAGTACTGGGATCCGGTGTGGAGGGCGTGCTGCGACACGGGCACCGTGCTCTCCATTCATCTCGGCTCCTCGGGTCGCCTGTCGATCCCGGCAGTCGACTCCCCGCCCGACGTGATGATCACTCTGCAACCGATGAATATTCAGTCGGCCGCGGCGGACCTGTTGTGGTCCCGGGTCCTGAAGAACTTCCCCCAACTCCGGGTGGCGCTCTCCGAGGGCGGTACCGGGTGGATCCCCTACTTTCTCGACCGAGTCGACCGTACCTTCGAGATGCACCGGGCATGGACGCTCCAGGACTTCGGGGGCCGGCTGCCGTCGGAGGTGTTCAGGGAGCACTTCCTCACCTGTTTCATCAGCGACCCGGTCGGAGTCGAGCTGCGGCACCGGATCGGCGTCGACAACATGGCCTGGGAGGCGGACTATCCCCACAGCGACTCCATGTGGCCGACGGCGCCCGAGGAGCTGGGCTCCGTGTTCGCCGCCAATGCCGTTTCCGACGACGACATCCGGAAGATGACGCACGAGAACGCCATGCGTTGGTACTCCTTTGACCCGTTTGTCCACCTGCCCAAGGAGGAGTCGACGGTGGGCGCCCTCCGGAAGCGGGCCGCCGGTCACGACGTGGCCGTCATGTCCCGCAGCACCCGGGTGCGCACGCCGGACGAGAAGCTCGAGGGTTTCCGGAGACGGGCGCGCCGGGCGGTAGCCGCCGAGCAGCGCTGACGGCACCGGTGAGCAGGAATACCCGGAGTACCGCGGTCCTCTCGCAGACAATGATCATCCGCATCCAACGGAAGCAACGGTGAGGCCAGTGAGGCAGATGTCGCTGGTGGGGTTCATGCAGGCCGGGAACGCCACCGTGTATGCAGGGTCGTGGCGTCATCCCGCCACCGAGCACGGGTTCCTGACCGCCCGCTACTACGAGAAGCTCGGGCGAACTCTCGAAGAGGGCTGTTTCGACATGATGTTCTTCGACGACCGCCTGGCTATGCCCGGCATCTACGGCGGCTCGGTGGCCGAAGCGGTCCGCCACGGCGCCCGCCCGGTCAAACTCGACCTCAGCATCGTGCTGGGCGTGATCGCCGGTGCCACCCGCTCGATCGGCCTGGGCGCCACCTATTCGACTACCTACTATTCACCGTTCCACGTGGCTCGCACCTTCGCCACCCTGGACCACCTCACCGGCGGCCGGGCGGCCTGGAACGTGGTGACCTCGGTGAACGACAGCGAAGCGCAGAACTACGGCCTCGACCAGGTGCTGGCCCACGACGACCGCTACGACCGAGCCGACGAGTTCCTCGAGGCCACCACCGGTCTGTGGGACTCCTGGGAGGACGACGCCCTGATCCTCGATCGGGCCAATGGCATCTTCGCCGATCCCGACAAGGTGCACGAGCTGAACTACGAGGGCCAGTGGTTCAGGGTTCGCGGGCCCCTTACGGTGCCGCGCACGCCCCAGGGTCGGCCGGTGTTGCTCCAGGCCGGCTCGTCCGGGCGGGGACGGGACTTTGCCGCCCGTTGGGCCGAAGTCATCTTCACCGGTGATCCCAGCATCGAAGTGGCCCGGATCCATTTCAAGGACCAAAAGGAGCGCATCGCGGAGGAGGGGCGTGATCCCGACTCGGTGAAGATGCTGCCGATGGCCTACACGGTGCTGGGGGAGTCGACGGCCCAGGCGCAGGAGCGGGAGCAGATGTTCCTGAACGACTTCGTCGACCCGATGGCCTCGTTGACCCTGCTGTCCGAGCTGATGAACCACGACTTCTCCGGCCTGGCCCTCGACACGCCGATAACCGACGAACTCATCGAGTCGGTATCCGGGATACGCGGACTGGTGCAGAACCTCCGGGCCCACATCGGGGGGACCGTCACCCTGGCCGACCTCGCTGGGCACCGGGCCACGTTGCTCCAGGGTCCACGCTTCGTCGGCACGGGGGCGCAGGTCGCCGACCAGATGGAGGAGTGGTTCACTACCGACGCCTGCGACGGGTTCGTCATCGCCGCCACCCACAGCCCTGGCGCCTACGAAGACGTCGTGCGCCTGGTCGTGCCCGAGCTCCAGCGGCGCGGCACGTTCCGGGACCGGTACACGGGCGCCACACTGCGCGAGAACCTCGGCCTCGCCAGGCCCGAATGCGGTGCCGCCCACACGCCACCGCCGGGGACGGCCGGTCGGTGACCGCCCCCATGGCGTCACCACCCACCTACCGGGTCGTCCAGTGGGCCACGGGCAACATCGGGACCCGCTCGCTGCGGGCCCTCATCGAGCATCCCCGGCTCGAGCTGGTGGGGGTGTGGGTGGCGAACCCCGACAAGGTGGGTCGCGACGCCGGATACCTGTGCGGGCTGGACCCGGTCGGCGTGGCCGCCACAGGCGACCTCGAAACGGTGGTGGCCCTCCAGCCGGACTGTGTCCTCTACATGCAGCAGGGTTACGACGTCGATGTGCTGACGACGCTCCTCGGGGCGGGGGTCAATGTCGTGACCACCACCGGTGGGTTCCACCACCCCGGGAGCATGGACCCGACGGTGCGAGCACGCGTCGAGGCTGCCTGCGCCGCGGGAGGCACGTCGCTCCACAGCACGGGCAGCAGCCCGGGGTTCATCTCCGAGGCGGTGCCCATCGTGCTCACCTCGCTCCAACGTCGCCTGGACTGCCTGCACATAGCCGAGTTCGCCGACCTGTCGAGCCGGAACTCGCCGGTGCTCCTCTTCGAGCTCATGGGTTACGGCCAGGACCCCTCCACCTTCGACCCGATGCGCTGGTCGTACGGCGGCGAGGCCTTCGGGCCCTCGCTCCGCCTCATCGGCGACGCACTCGGAATGCCACTCGACTCGGTCGAATCGAGCGGAGAGGTGGCGACGGCCGTCCGCGACATCGAGATCGCCGCCGGGACGATTCCGGCCGGCACGGTCGCCGGGCAGCGGATGAACGTCGTGGGCAACCACAAGGGTGATGAGCTGATCGGCTTCAGCGCCACGTGGTACTGCTCGAGCGAGATCGACGCGGCGTGGGACCTGCGCCCCGGTGGGTGGCACGTGACCGTCGAGGGGGATTGTCCGCTCGACCTTGACCTCCGGCTGGACATCCCGCTGGAGCGGATGGCGGAGACGACGCCGGGGTACACGGCCAACCGGGCGGTCAACGCGGTGCCTGTCGTCTGCGGGGCGGCCCCGGGCATCCGGACGACGGTGGACCTGCCCCAGATCGTGGCCGACCTCGGACGAGGAGAACGAGGAGGATGACAGGATGACCGACGCACCCACGAGCGATGGGGAGGTGCTCGACCCCTGGGTGGCCGAGTGGATCGCCGCCAACCCGGAGCGGGCGACGCCCTTCGCCGACCTGGTGCCCGAGCTACTCGAGCTGGCCCGGGGCGACTACGGACCCCAGCTGACCCAGGAGATCGACCACGTCGACGACGAAAAGGTGGGGAACGTCCCTGTCCGCATCTACCGGAACGACGGCGAGCCGACCGGCATTGTCGTGTACTTCCACGGCGGCGGCCACGTGATCGGGAGCATCGGGATCATGGATGGCGTGGCTCGGGAGATCGCCCACGCCTCGGGAGCGGTTGTGGTCTCCGTCGGCTACCGGCTGGCACCGGAGGACCCCTACCCGGCGGCCGTCGACGATTGCACGGCTGTCACATCATGGGCGCTCGCCGAGTGCGGGAGGTTCGGCGTCCCAACCTCGGCCGTGGCCGTGGCGGGCGAGAGCGCCGGGGGCAACATGGCCGCCGCCGTTGCGCTCCGGCTGCGGGACGCCGGCGGCAGCACGCCGGTGGGGCAAGTCCTCATCTATCCGGCGGTTGCCGGCTCGAAGGTCCTTCCGTCCCGTGAGGCGTTCAGTGGTCTCGTCATCAGCCTCGAGGCGGCCGAGGCCTACTGGGCCGCCTACAGCGGCGGCCGCGATCTGGACGACGACCCATACGCCGCCCCGCTCTTCGCCCCGTCACTAGCGGGGCTCCCGCCGGCGCTGGTCATCCTTGGGGGGTGCGACATGCTCCGCGACGAGGGGCACGCCTACGCCGAGCGGCTGGCTGCCGACGGTGTGGACGTCGAGGAGGTCTGCTTCCCGGGACAGCCGCACGGATTTGTCAACTTCGGGTTTCCGGCGGCCGCCCCCGCCTTCGAGCGCACCGGTGAGTGGCTCCGGCGGACGCTCCGGCGGGCCAGGTCGTCGGACTGAGGCACCGCTCCCGGACCGGGCTGTGTCCCTCAGGACCCGTCGCGCCGGAGCAGGAGGACGCCCGACGGCGTCCCCCCTCCGGTGGTCACCACCGCCGTGGCGGCGTTGCCCACCTGGCGCCCGTCGGCCTCGTGTCGGAGCTGCCTGACCGCCTCGTAGATGAATCCGAACCCGTGGGTCCGGCCTTCACTGAGCTGGCCACCGTGGGTGTTGACCGGGAGCTCGCCGTCCAGGGCGATCCTCCGACCCCCGTCGAGCCAGTCCTGGGCCTCACCCAAGGGGCAGAACCCGAGCGCCTCGAGCCACGAGACGGCGTTAAAGGTGAAACCGTCGTAGAGGAGGGCGAGGTCGACCTCGGCCGGACGGACGCTGGTCCGGGTCCACAGATGGGCGGCCTGGCCGAGCACCTGGGGTTCGTGGGTGATGGTGCCCTGGTCCCAGGAGATGCGCTCGAGAATCTGGGTGCCGACCGCTTCGACCCGGATGGCCGTGCCGGGAAGGTCCCCGGCCACGGCGGCGTCAGACACCACGACGGCGATCGAGCCGTCGCAGGGCACGTCGCAGTCGTACAATCCGAAGGGAGTGGTGATAGGACGGGCCGCCATGTAGTCGTCCATGGTCATCGGCTCCCGGTAGATGGCCGCCGGGTTACGCCCGGCGTTGGTCCGGCCGTTGACGGCGATTATCCCCAGGAGTTCTCGGGTGGCGCCGTAGCGGTGCAGGTACTGGTTGGCATTGACAGCGATCCAGTTGGCCGCCGACAGCGCACCGAAGGGCGAGCGCCACTGCTGGGTCCCTGAGGCCCGGCCGCCACCGGGCGGTCGGAGCCCGAGGGTGGCGAACGTCGACTCCCACACGGTACGGAAGCACAGAACGTGCCGGCACAACCCGCTCGAGATGGCGAGCATGGCGGCGATCAGCGCACCTCCCGGCCCTGGGATGTCACCCCCGCCGTTGATCCAAGTGGGGTGGAGGCGCAGCGCCTCCTCGAGGGCGCTCACGCCGCCCTCGCTCATTCCCATGCCGGCTGGGCCTGGGTAGGTCGACAACCCGTCAATGTCCGAGAGCTCCAGGCCGGCGTCGGCCACAGCGGCGAGACAGGCGTCGACGGTGAGGGAGAGTGGGTCGACGAGGAGCCGCCGTCCGAGTGCCGAGCGACCCACGCCGGAAAGCACGGCCTTGTGCTCGAACCGCTCTTCTCCGAGCGGGGCCCGGGGCGCAGGGAGCTTCGGGGTCACGTCGGGCTCGGGTGTCACGGTTGTCCCGGTCGGCTCGAACAGGGGGAGCCACACGTCCTCGTACTGCTCGAAGTGGGCCTGCACTTCGAGCCCCACCCGGATGTCGTCGAGGTCGCAGCCGGTGATATTGGTGGTCAGCCGGACAGACGGGTCCTCGGCGAGGGCCACGACGGCGATGATGTAGGGCGGCGGGAGGTCCGGGTGCCACTGGTGCCGGTTGACGGTGTACCCGACCACCGTGGCCCGTCCGGACACCGCGGTCGGGGACGACGACCGGCTCCGGCACACCGGACACACGGGCACGGGAGGGTGCACCAGCGTGCCGCACTCGGTGCAGCCCTGGATGCGCAGCACTCCGTCGGCACCCGACGTCCAGAACCAGCCGGTCCATGGGGTGAGCTCGGGCAGCGGTCTCATCGGCGGCTCGTCTTGGGCATGGCCTCAGACGAGCTCGGGTCGCGTCCCGGGGAGCGTCTCCCCGAGGGGGAGCTCCACCTCGTCCACCCGGATCGGGACGCCGTTGACCAGCACATGGCGGAGCCCAGAGGGCTCCTCGCAGGTCAGACGTTCGCCGCACGCCGGGAAGTCCCTCACCCGCTTCATCGGGCCGGGTGACACGGTGGTCGGGTCGAAGACGCACACGTCGGCCCAGTAGCCCTCGCGCAGGTACCCCCGACGATCGAACCCGAAGATGTCGGCCGGCTCGCCACTGAGCTTGCGCACGGCCTGCTCGACGGACAGGACCCGGCGGTCGCGGACCCACAAGCCGAGCAAGTCCGTCGGGAGCGGCGCATCGCACAGCTGGCCAACGTGGGCCCCGGCGTCGGACAGCCCGAGGACCATCTGCTCGTGGGCCAGGAGGTGGCCGACGCTGGCCGGCTCGTCGTTGGCGATGTAGATGCGGAAGCGGGTGGCCAGATCCTCCTCGACGGCGAGCTCGCAGATCACGTCGAGCGGGTCGCAGCCCCGCTCGCGGGCGATGGCGTCGACGCGTCGACCCTCCAGCTCGGGGTGGAGGTCCGACTCGGAGACCTCACACGTCTCCCACCGGGGCCGCATCGGTTGCTCGGCCAGGTCGGCCGAGGCGCGGACCCGCCAGTCAGAGTCGGAGTAGGCGGCGATCCGCACCGCGCGGTCCTGGTCCATCAATGCAGCGACCACCGGGCTCACGTTGAGGCTGAACGGACTGGCCATCGTGAACTGCATGGTGAGGGGCCGCGGAGTCACCTGAGGCCACACCTGGAGGCCCTTGGCCACGGCCTCGTTCTGCATGTCGAGCTGGGGCTGGTTGCGTCCGTCGGTGAGGGCGAACATGGGGTAGGTGAAGGGCCGCCCGATGCGGGGCTGCAGCTCGTACATGTCGGCGTAGGTGCACTGGTCACCGGCCGTGGCCAGCACGACCCCCTTTCCCGTGCTCCCCGCGGCCATGAAAAGCGCCTCGACCTCGTCGCGCTCGGCGAAACGGCTCGGCACGGGCAGTCCGTTCATCCCGCGGTGGGTGTAGGCGAAGCTGGTCGAGAACCCGGCGGCACCGACCCTGATCGCCTCCACCACGATGTGGCACATCCGTTCGATCTCCTCGGAGGTGGCGGCCCGTTCGTAGGCGGCGTCACCCATCACGAAGAGGCGAACCGCACTGTGGCCGACATAGCAGGCGAAGTTGAGGAGGGTTCCCCTCGACCTGACGAGATCGAGGTACTCGGGGTAGGTCTGGAACTCCCACACGATGCCCTCGGTGAGCGACGCCGCGTTCATGTCCTCGACGTTCTCGAGCGTCTGGACGATCACCTGGTGGTGCTCGGGTCGGGTGGGGGCGATGGTGAATCCGCAGTTTCCGGCGACCACCGTGGTCACGCCCTGGTAGGACGAGGGTCGCAGTGCCGGGTCCCAGAACACCTGGGCGTCGTAGTGGGTGTGGATGTCGATGAAGCCCGGGGCGACGACGCAGCCCGAGGCGTCGAGCTCTTTGACACCGTGCAGATCCGACCCGATCGCCTCGATCCGCCCGCCGCTCACGGCGACGTCGGCGCGATACCCGGGCTCCCCTGTCCCGTCGACGACCGTCCCCGCTCGGATGACGAGTTCAGCTGTCATTCTCCACCACCCTCTCCCCGGGCCTGGGCCAGGAGCAGTTGCGTCTGTGCGAACGAGGGCCCCGCAGACGTCCCCCCGTCCACCGGGACGACGGTCCCGGTGATCTGGGCCGAGCGGTCGCCGGCCAGGAAGGCCACGGCATTGGCGACGTCGATCGACGTGCCCTGGCGCTGCAGGGGCTGGCTGAGCCGGATTACCCGACCGAGGTCGTAGTTCGTGATCCCGGTGTTGATATGACCCGGCGCCACGCAGTTGACGCGGATGCCGTACTCGGCCAGGTCGGAGGCTGCTGAACGGCTGAACTGGATGACAGCCGCCTTCGAGGTCCTGTAGACGATGGGGGAGGAGCCCCCGGTCAGGGCGCCCATCGACGTGGTGTTGATGATCGAGCCGCCGCCGTGGGCGGCCATGTGCAACCCGGCGAACCGGCAGCCGTACATGACCCCGAAGAGGTTCACGGCCATCACCCGTTCCGCGTCACGGAGGTCATTCTCCAGGAGGCGTCGGAACGAGCTGGATACGCCGGCGTTGTTGACCATGATATGGAGACCACCGAAATGGGCGACGGCGAACGCCACTAAGTCCTCGACCTCGTCAGAGTCGGCCACGTCGGTCCGTCGGAAGGCGGCCGAAGGGCCTAGGTTCTCGGCCAGGCCCTCGCCACGCTCGGCGTCGACGTCGGCGATGACCACCTTCGCACCTTGTTCCACGAAGAGCTCCACCGTGGCGCGGCCGATCCCCCCCGATCCGCCGGTAACGATCGCCACCTTGTGGGCGAGCTCCTGGTCCATCGACTCGTGCCTCCCTGTCGGCCTGCGTCGTCACCCTGCCGACGTCCGGTGGTTTGTGAGTGTCCCCGGCCCAGCGGAACCCGCGGCCGTCCGGTCCCTCGGGCGCTGCAAACACTATTCTCTCAGGCGGTCCGTCGCAGCTCGACAGGTCTCGTTCAGAAAGCCGAGGCCAGCGATGCGAAGACCTCAGGTCGTCGGCCCGACTTGCCCGATGTCTGGGTCGGGCAACCCCATCGGGACGATTGCGTCGGATACGGCGCTCTCCTACCATGCAAACCATGTCATCATCCCCGCACGGCATGGAGTCGTTGTGACCGAGATCGACATCGATGCCATCGACTACTTCCGCACGAAAGACCTCTACGACGACCCGTATCCCTACTTCGAGAAGGTCCGCGAGCGATGCCCGGTCACGCAGGAGCCGTATCAGCACGTCTTCATGATCACGGGGTACGACGAGGCCATCGCCGCCTATCACGACCAGACGACGTTCTCCTCTTGCAACTCGGCCATCGGTCCATTCGCCAAGTTCCCGGTCCCGCTCGAGGGCGACGACATCACCGAGGTCATCGAGGCCTACCGTGACGAGCTACCCTTCGGCGACCAACTCCCAGCCTTCGACCCACCGAAGCACACGGCCCAGCGCGGGCTGCTGATGCGCCTGATCACCCCGAAGCGGCTGAAGGAGAACGAGGTGTTCATGCAGGTGCTGGCTGACCGCCAGATCGACACATTCCACGCCGCGGGCGAGTGCGAGTACATGAGCTGCTACGCGGGCCCGTACACGCTCCTCGTGATCGCCGACCTCCTCGGTGTGCCCGAAGAGGACCAACCAGAGTTTCTCGAGAGGTTGATGCGAAGAGAGCATCTCTCGCTCGAGCACAGCCCATTGTCGTATTTGTGGCAGCAGTTCACGATTTACATCGAGGAATGTCGCCGCGAGCCCCGAGACGACGTGCTGACCGGCCTGGCCCTGGCCACCTTCCCCGATGGGTCCCTGCCTCCGGTGGAGGACGTGATGAAGATCGCCTCCAACCTGTTCGCGGCCGGCCAGGAGACGACCGCCCGACTGCTCGGCTCGGCGCTCAAGACCATCGGCGACCGTCCCGAGATCCAGCAGCGGCTCCGCGACGACCGAGAGCTCGTCCCGGTGTTCATCGAGGAGATGCTCCGGCTCGAGAGCCCGATCAAGGGGACGTTCCGCCTGGCCAAGGTGCCGACCACCATTGCCGGGACCGAGATCCCGGCCGGGTCGACGGTGATGGTCCTCCCTTCGGCGGCCAACCGCGATCCGCGGGAGTTCGAGGCGCCCGACGAGCTGCGGCTCGATCGGAAGAACGCGCGCCAACACATCGCCTTCGGGCACGGTATCCACACCTGCGCCGGCGCACCGCTGGCCCGGGCCGAGGCCGTCGTCTCGCTCCAACGGCTGTTCGACCGAACGGAGGACCTCCGGATCTCGGAGACCCACCATGGCCCACCGGGCGACCGCCACTGGCAATACTCGCCGACGTGGATGCTCCGCGGCCTGGAGGAGCTCCACCTCGAGTTCACACCGATCGGGTGAACATTCCCTACGGGCGGAGTGCGGGGCGCCGACGCGCCCTACGACACGGGATCGGCAACCGATGAACGCACCGGCTCTGGCACCGGGCTCCATCGACCCCCTCGACCTTGTCGACCCCAGCCGCTTCGCGCAAAACGGGTACCCGCACGCGGTGTGGACGACGCTGCGGTCCGAGGCCCCGGTGGTTTTCCTCGAGCCCGAGGGCTACGTGTCGTTCTGGGCTGTCACCAAACACGCCGATATCACCGACATCGCAGCCCAGCCGGAGCGGTTCTCCAGTGCGCACGGCCTCATCCTCGGCCATCCGGGCGCGCCCGCTCCGCCGTCTGAGATGGTGGTCATGCTCGATCCTCCCCGGCACGGACCCCTGCGCCGGGCGGCCATGCCCCGGTTCACCCCCCGGGCCATCCGGGAGCGCCACGGCGAGATTGACCGCATCGCTGCGGAGGTGTTGGACGGTCTCGCCTCCTCGAGAGACGAGGAGTTCGACTTCGTCGAGCGGGTCGCCGCTCCGCTCCCCATCGGGGTGATCTCCTGGATCCTCGGAGTGCCCGGCGACGACTGGAAGCTGCTGTTCCAGTGGACAAACGAGGTGATCGGCAAGGACGACCCCGAATTCCGCCGCCCAGGGGAGACTGCGGGCCAGACCATCCGACGGGCCCGCGGTGAGCTCCACGCCTACCTGGAGGACCTGATCGCCAAGCGCCGGCTCGAACCCGGGGACGACGTGGTGAGCCAGCTCATCATCGCTGAAATCGACGGCCTGCCGCTCACGCCGGTCCAGCTCCTCAATTACTGCGAGTTGATGGTGGAGGCCGGCAACGAAACGACGCGCAACGCCATCAGCGGTGGGCTCCTGGCCTTTTCGGAGCACCCCGACGAGTGGGAGCGTCTGAAGCGCGAGCCCGAGCTCCTCCCGACCGCGGTTGAGGAGATCCTGCGGTGGGTGAGCCCGATCATCCATTTCGTCCGCACCGCCACCGAAGACTGTGAAATCCGTGGGGAGAAGATCGCCACCGGTGACAAGGTGGCCCTCTTCTACGCCTCGGCCAACCGTGACGAGGACATGTTCGACGACCCGTTCGAGTTCCGGATCGACCGCCAGCCGAACCGTCATCTGGCCTTCGGGTCCGGTGCCCATTTCTGCATGGGGGCCAACCTCGCCCGCGTCGAGCTCGAGATGCTCTTTCGACACCTGCTCACCCGGCTCGAGTGGTTCGAGCTGACCGCGCCGGTCGAGCGCTTGAACTCGGCGGTCAACGGCGGCATCAAGCACCTCTCGATGCGCTGCCGCCTCACCTAGGGCGGCCAGCGCCGGCCCCGAGCCATCACCGATGAGACGCTAGAGGGGAGCACTAATCGTGGTCACGACAAGGTTCGGCATCGCATTCGCCAACATCGGCCCCAACGTCGAGCCGGACCGGGCGTGCGAACTCGCCCGGTCCGCGGAGGCGGCCGGGTTCGAGTCGATCTGGACGGCGGATCACATCGTGGTGACCGCCGGCTACCAGTCGACCTACCCCTACGACCCGTCGGGGCGGCTTCCGTCCGGCGAGGACGCACCGTTCCCCGAGTCGCTCATCTGGCTCGCCTACGTGGCCCGGGCGACCAGGACCATCCGGCTCGCCACCGGCATCCTGATCCTCCCCGAGCGCAATCCCGTCATCCTGGCCAAGGAACTCGCCACACTCGACTACTTGTCGTCCGGCCGGGTGACCCTCGGGATCGGCATCGGCTGGCTGAGGGAGGAGTTCGAAGCGATCGGCGTCCCCTACGAAGGCCGAGGAGAACGGCTGGAGGAGAGCGTCGCCGCCATGCGGGCCCTGTGGGCCCAGGAGTGCGCCGCCTTCGAGGGGGCCAGCGTCCGGTTCAAGGATGTCTATCTCCGGCCCCAGCCCCGGGCGGGTGCGATCCCCGTCCACATCGGTGGCCACACCGCGATCGCCGCCCGACGGGCGGGCCGCATCGGCGACGGGTTCTTCCCCTTCGGTGTCGACCGGGGTCAGCTCCCGGACCTTCTCGGAACGATGTGGGCGGCCGCCGAGGAGGCGGGCCGGGACCCGACGTCCATCGAGGTGACGGTGGCCAGCTTTTTCGCTTCTGACGCCGCCGCTGCCCTCGCCGACGTTCGGGAACTCGTCGACCTGGGGGCGACCCGGGTGGTCGTTCCCGCCGCCCTGTTCCCCGGCGACAACGGCGACGCCTTGGCCCATTACGGCGACCACGTGATCGGCCGCTTGTAGATTGGGCGCGCAGGCGTCAGGACACACGGCATGGGCCAGCCGTACGACGAGGAGGTCACCATGACACTGAAGGACGACACCACCGCACCCATCCGACATGCCGACCGGTTCTATATCGGCGGGGAATGGGTGGCGCCGAGCTCGGACGCCACCATCGACGTCATCGATTCGGGGACCGAGGAGATCTTCTTCAGCGTGGCCGAGGCCCGCGAGAAGGACATGGACCGGGCCGTATCGGCGGCCCGCCGGGCGTTCGATGAGGGGACTTGGCCCCGGATGACACACGCCCACCGCGCAGAGTTCCTCCGGGCGATCGGCTCCGGGCTGGCGGCGCGAGCAGACGAGATAGGGCAGATCTGGCCACGAGAGTCGGGGGTACTCCACAAGGTGGCCGCTTATGCGGGGCAAGGAGCAGCCCTCACCTTCGATTACTACGCAGATCTGGCCGACACGTTCGAATGGGAGCGCGACGCCGTGCCGAGCCAGCCCGGGTTCGGTCTACTGGTGCGCGAGCCCGTGGGGGTGGTGGGCGCCATCATCCCATGGAACGCTCCGATGTCGCTGATCAGCTACAAGATCGCGCCGGCCCTGATCGCCGGGTGCACGGTTGTCCTCAAGTCGTCGCCCGAGGCTCCGGGCGAGGCGTACCTGGTGGCCGAGATCGCAGAGGAGATCGGGCTGCCACCCGGGGTCCTTAACGTGGTGACCGCCGATCGCGACGTTTCCGAACTGCTCGTTCGCGACCCGCGCGTCGACAAGATCACCTTCACCGGCTCGACGGCGGCCGGCCGGCGGATCGCCTCGCTGTGCGGCGAGCGGATCGCCCGGGTCACCCTCGAGCTCGGTGGCAAGTCTGCCGCCGTTGTCCTCGACGACGCCGACCTCGACGCCACCGCGGCCACCCTGGCCCAGGCCGAGTGCATGATGACCGGTCAGGTGTGCTCCTCGCTGACCCGGATCGTCGTGCCCCGTCAGCGCCACGACCAGCTGGTGGAGGCCCTCGCCGGCTCCTTCTCCCGGGTGAGGGTGGGCAACCAGTTCGACCCCGAGTCCCAGATGGGTCCCCTGGCCGCCAGCCGCCAGCGGGACCGGGTCCTCGGCTATATCGGGAAGGGCGTGGCCGAGGGGGCGACCCTGGCCACCGGTGGCGGGCGCCCGTCCCATCTGGACAGGGGCTGGTTCGTGGAGCCGACGGTCTTCGGCAACGTCGAGAACTCGTCGACGATTGCCAGGGACGAGATCTTCGGGCCCGTTCTCAGTGTCATCCCGGCGAAGGACGAACGCGACGCCGTGGCCATCGCCAACGACACGATCTATGGGCTGAATGCCTCGGTGTTCACCGCCGACGTGGACCGGGCCCGCGAGGTGGCGGGCCAGCTTCGCGCCGGCACCGTCGGGCACAACTCGTTCCGCACCGACTTCGGCATCGCCTTCGGCGGCTTCAAACAGTCGGGGATAGGTCGGGAGGGTGGGACCGAAGGTCTGCTCCCATTCCTCGAGACGAAGACGGTCATCTTGGAGGAGCGCCCGTCCTCCCGTCCCGTGTGATGACGCCGGGGAGGGACGTCCGAGGGGTTGAGCCCGTCGTTGGCGAGACCGTCTCCTTCAACCACATCGGGGTCTGCGTCAGCGACCTCGACCAGTCCCGCCACTTCTATGAGGACGTCCTGGGGTTCCGCTACTGGTGGGAGCTCGACGTACCCGACGAGGCGTCGGGTCCGCTGATGCAAATCCCACCGCCGGTGGGCGCCAAGGCCGTCTATCTGGTCAACGGGACGTTCGTGCTGGAGCTGATCTCCTACGCCGGTGCCGGAGTTCACCCGGCGCCGCGGCGGGTCATGAACGACCTGGGGATGACCCACCTTTCCGTGGCCGTCGCCGACATGGCCGCCACGCTGGCCAAGGTCCGCCCTGCCGGGGGCGACATCCTCGAGGACACCGACATGGGGGGCCGGGCCATCATGGTCCGGGACCCTGATGGGCAACTGATCGAGTTGACCACCTTCGGCTTCCGGGCCATGCGGCCGCCCTGGCCCGACCAGGCGGCACCGGCCACTTAGGAGCGCTGGTGGCGCCTCCCACCACCCTGGGTCAGGCGGGCACCTCCATGCCGAGAAGCCCGAACATGTTGACGCCCATGATCTTGCGCACGTCATCCTCGGGGTAGAGGGCAGACACCTCCTCGGCCCATTCGAACGGCTCGGCCAGCCCTTCGGGGTGGGGGTAGTCCGATCCGAAGAGGATGTGGTCCGGCGTCATCACGTCGATGAGCGCCTCGAGCGAATCCTCCCAGAACGGGTTGATGTAGATGTTCCGGAGGAAGACGTCCCTCGGGTGCTCGGCGAAGGCCTTCGGCATCTTGCCGTATGTCTTCTCCATCGCCTTGAGGCAGTGCAGGGCCCAGCTGCCACCGTTCTCCACGCTCAGCAGTCGGACCGCAGGGAACCGGCTCAGCATCCCGTGGCAGATCGCCGAGGTGACGGCGTCGTTGATGGGCCGGCCGGTGTTGACGGCGTCGCTGAAGGGCCGGGGGGCGAAGGGCATCATGGCCCGGTCCTCGCCCTCCCATTCATTGGCATGGCGCTGGTAGCCGGAGTCTGAGGCGTGCATGGCGACGAGGATCCCGGACGCCTCGACCTTGCGCCAGAAGTCGTCGAACGCGGGAAGGAAGGGGGAGCGGGTGCCCCGGGTACCAGCGACCGCGCCGGGACGCAGCAGCACCACCTTGGCTCCGTGCTCCAACACCCAGTCGAGCTCGGCGATCCCGCGCTCGGGAATGCACGGGTTGATCACTGGCGTGGTGAAGATCCGCTGCTTGTAGTCGAAGGGCCACTCGTCGAATAACCACTGGTTGTAGGCGTGGATGACGGTGCAGGTCGCCTCGGGGTCGTCGAGGAGATTGACCTCGACGAGGCTGGCCAGAGTCGGGAACATGAGGGCAGCGTCGATGCCGAGCTCGTCGAGCAGCTTGAGCCTCGGTTCGGCTGAGCGGAAGGCGTCGATTGAGCGGATCGGCGTGCCGGCCATCTCACGCAGGGTCCTGCCCTCGGGGTTCCGTCCGGAGAAGTAGTCGGCGAACGATCCCGGTGGCGCTACCACCTCGAAGGTGGGGTTGGGGATGGACTCGTAAATGTGGTTGTTGACCGCCACCTTGGTGCGGCCGTCGATCTCCACGTACCGGACGAAGCCCTCGTACTCCTTCGGGAGGTACCGGGTGAGGGCGTCGCCGGTCTCGTACAGGTGGTTGTCGGCGTCGAAAATCGGACCTTCATAGGTGGACATGGACCCTCAATTCTGTGACGTTCGGACTGTCGGGGGCGTGGTCGTCATGCTCGAATCACCCGGCCCGGATGGCACCCGTCGGGCAGTTTTTCGCAGCGACACGGACGCTCTCCTCGTGGCCGAGGAGATCTCCAGCGACGATGGCCACCCCGTCATCGTCGAGGTCGAAGACGTCGGGAGCCCAATACAGGCAGTTCCCCGATCCCATGCAGGCCTCCCGATCGATGAGGCCGATGCTGGAAACACCGTTCTCGCCACGGGGGACCATCCTTCGACGATACCACCGGCCGGTCGGGGGTATCCGGCCGAGAGCGGTCCTGGCCGGGCGTCCGTGGCTCTTGAAGTCAGCGGCCGGATCGCGGGAGGCCGAGCCCCCGTTCGGCGATGATGGACCGCTGCATCTCGCTCGTGCCCCCGTAGATTGTGGTCACTGCCGCATGGCGGAAGAGGTGCTCGACCCATCCCTCGACCGGGGCGTCCGCCTCGCCACGCTGGAGGACCCCCTCCGCCCCGAGCATGTCGACCAGCTCGGCGGCGTCCGCGGTCATGGACTCCGCATAGAACAGCTTGTGCATCGAGCCCTCGACCCCGGGTAGCCCACCGGTGGCAGCCACGAAGGACGTGCGGTAGGCCAGGAGCCGGGCGACCTCGTTGTTGGTGCGCATGGTGGCCAGGCGCTCGCGCACGAACGGGTCGTCGATGACCCGGCTCCCATCGGTGCGGCGGGTCTGCTTCGCCCACGCCACCGCCTGTTCCCAGACCCGGTCGGCCTCACTGAGGCCGAAACCACCGCGCTCGAAGGTGAGCGCGACCGTCATGACTTCCCATCCCCTGTCGACCTCGCCGATCCGGTGGTGGTCGCTGACGCGGACGTCCGTGTAGAAGGTGGCGTTCGTCCGCTCGCCGCCCACGGTGTGGACCGGGTGGATCTCGATCCCGGGCGAGTCGAGCGGTACGAGAAACATGGTCAGCCCCCGGTGCTTCGGGACGTCGTTGTTGGTGCGGGCCAGGAGGAAGACGTAGTTCGCCACATGGGCAAGCGTCGTGAACATCTTCTGCCCGTTGATGACCCATTCATCGCCGTCCCGTACCGCCGCGGTCTTGATCGACGCCACGTCGGAGCCGGAGTCGGGCTCGCTGTAGCCGAGCGACATGATGATCTCGCCGGCCAGGGCGCGCGGTAAGAAGTCGGCCTTCTGCTCGTCGGTCGCCACCCGGCGGATCGTCTGGCACACGATGACCGACAGGCCCATGCCGTCGGTGGGCGCGCCGGCCAGGCGGAGCTCGTCTCGGAGGGCGGTCATCTCGAAGGGGTCGCGCTCCTGGCCGCCGTACTCGGCCGGCCACGACGCGGCGATCCAACCCTGTTTTCCGATGGCCCGGTGGAATTCCTTGTCGTGGTTGGTCCCGCTCCGATGGACCCGCTCGATGGTCTCGGCGTCGAGGTGCTCGTCGAGGAAGGCACGCACCTCCTCCCGGAAGGCATCGCTCTTCGGGCCGAGGCGGAAATCCATCACCGGGCCTCCACCGGACCGAACAGCGCGTCGGCAAGGTGGGCGGTGCCCTGCCTCGGGTCGCCTAGGCCGAGGGGCCAGGCCTGTGCCCTGCGGTAGAAGAGCTGGATCTCGTACTCGAGCGTGAATCCGTAGCCACCGTGCACGTGCAGTGCCACGTTGCTGGCACGACGGGCTGCCCGGGTGGCGAAGAGGAACGCCATGGCGCTGAGTGACGCGAAGTGCTCCTCGTCCTCGGACTGCGCCCACGCCGCTTCTCGGGCGAGGAGTCGGGCACCGTCCATGAGGGTGGCGGCATCCGCCAGGTCGCGAGCGATCGACTGGAACGATCCGATCGGTGCACCGAACTGGTGACGATTCTTGGCGTATTCGACTCCGATGGCCAGGGCGGCCTCGCCCAGGCCGACCAGCGCACCACTCATCAGCGTGCGCCATTCGTCGAGCGCCTGCCCGTAGGCCGCCCGGGCCATGTCCCCTTTGGCGAGCACGGAACGCCCGGGGTCCCGGACCGACCGGTCCGCCAACGGTGACGACCCGAGGTTGGCCGTTTGGGCGCCGTGGTGCGCTCCGGCGACCAGCACCAGGTCGTCACCGTCCATGGCCACGACCACACCGGCGATCGAGCCGGAGGGGACCAGTCTCGCCACCCCGTCGGCTGCCGGGCGGAGCGCGACCGTGCTCACCGTCGACGGCTCGGCGAGGAGCAGGTTCAAAGTGGCGACACCCGTTTCACCACACGACGCCAGGATCCGAGCTGCCACGGCGCCGTCGACGAACGGGACCGGGGCGAGGAAGCTGCCGATCTGCTCGCACACCAGCTCTAGGTCCAGCAGCGAGGCGCCTCCTCCCCCCAACTTCTCGGACACGCCGATCGTGGGACCGGCCATGGCGCAAAATGCGGTCCAGAGGTCCGGATCGAAGCCACCCGGCTCGCTGGCCCGCACCACGTCCGGCGGGCAGCGGTCGGTGAGGAAGGCGTGCACGGCCGAGACCACCTCGTGCTGTTCGTCGGTAAGGTTCAGGTCCATGGTCGAAGTCCGCCACACGTCCGGTGGGTGGGCCGAGAGTACTTGATGATCTGCGCCGTACGCCCATCGTGGCACGACAGGCCGGGGACAGGAGTGCGCCATCGATGAGTGACATGATCGAGCCGTTCAACATCCGAATGGACGACTCGGACCTCGAGGATCTCCGGGTCCGCCTCGGTCGCACCCGGTACCCGGACCAGATCGAGGGGACCGGGTGGGAGGCCGGAATCCCGATCACCTACCTGCGGGAACTAGTGGAGTACTGGTCGGACACCTATGACTGGCGTCGGGAGGAGGACCGCCTCAACGGGTTCGACCACTTCCGCACCCGGATTCAGGGGCAGTCGATCCACTTCATCCACGCGCGGTCGCCCCACGAGGACGCCTTCCCACTCCTTCTCACCCACGGTTGGCCCGGTTCGGTGGTCGAGTTCCTCGACGTGATCCCGCGGCTCACCGATCCTCTGGCGCACGGCGGTCGGGCGGCCGATGCGTTCCATGTGGTGGCGCCGTCTCTCCCTGGCTACGGGTTCTCTGAGCCGCCCCGCACCCGGGGTTGGGACGTGCGACGCATTGCCCAGGCATTCATCGGACTCATGGCACGCCTCGACTACGGGCGCTACGGCGCCCAGGGTGGTGATTGGGGGGCCCAGGTGACGACGCGGATCGGCGCGCTCGACCCGCACCACTGTGCCGCCATCCACCTGAACATGCCGGTTGGGATCCGACCGGCCTCCCCCGGTCCACTCACCGAGCAGGAGCAGGTGGACCTCGCCGACATGGCGCGGTTCACCCGCGAGGAGGCCGCCTACGCCAACGAGCAGGGGACCAAGCCCCAGACACTGGGCGTCGGCCTCAACGACTCGCCGGCCGGACTCCTGGCGTGGATCGTGGAAAAGTTCCGGGCCTGGAGCGATTGTGACGGTCATCCCGAGAACTGCTTCTCCCGGGATCAGCTCCTCACCAACGTGATGCTCTACTGGATGACCCAGACCAGCACGTCCTCGGCCCGGCTCTACTGGGAGACGAACCAGAGCGGCGTGCTGACCGAGGCGCTGCCCTTCATCGACGTGCCGACAGGGGTGGCGCGCTACCCGAAGGAGATCCTGCGCTGGCCGCGCTCGTGGGTTGAGCAGCAGTACAACGTGACCCGCTGGGTTGACATGCCCCGGGGTGGCCACTTCGCAGCCATGGAACAGCCGGCGCTGTTCGCCGGAGACCTGGCCGAGTTCTTCCGGGCGGCGCGCTGAGCTATGGCAGCGTTGCGGCCGTACCCGCCGATTCAGCGCTTGGGCGTCCGCAGTCGCTCCAAGCTGGCCCTCGTCCGATCGTCCTGCCATTGGGCCAGCACTCGTCGGTCCAGTTTTCGGCAGGCATCGTCATCGAGGACCGACAGGGCGAGTCGCCTCGTCGATTCCTTCGCCAGGGCATAGGCCGGGGCATCCAGCCCGGCCAGCTGTCCGGCCAGGGCGGCGGCCGCGGCGTGCAGCTCGTCCCCGGGCACGACCTGGTGGGCCAGGCCGAGACGGCACGCCTCTTCGGCGTCGAGCAGTGAGGCGTCGAGTATGAGCTGCTCAGACGCCGAGCCGCAGGCGTGCCGAAGGAGCTCGACGGCGAAGACGGGGAATGCCACACCCACCTTCAGCTCGGTCGCCCCGATGCGGGCTCCCTCTGCGATCAACCGCTTGTCGCAGGCGCAGGCCAGGATGCATCCGCCGGCGATCGCCGGCCCGTTGATGGCCGCCACCGTCGGCTTCGGGAACCGGAACAGGCGAACGAGGGCGTGCGTCAGGGTATCGAGGAGCACCTGAGTGCGGCCCACGGCGTTGTCAAGGACCTCGCTCACGTTCAGTCCCGCGGAAAAGACCGAGCCCTCGCCCGTCAGCACAAGGGCGCGCACGGCGGGATCCTGCTCACTCTGGTCCAGGTACGAGGCGATCTCTCCGAGTGTCGCCACATCCAGTGCGTTCACTTTGTCGCTGGCCAGGTTCAAAAAGGCGACACCATCGGCCTCGGTGACCGTGATCTTCGCGAATGTTCTGGTACCTGTCATCGCCCGTTCCTCCTTGATGGTCTGCCGGCCAAGGCACCCAGTTGTCCGCGGCGCACGGCGTTATCGGCCGGATCGCACCGGACGGTCAAGCTACCCGAGAACCGACGGGGTGTATCCGGCACCAGGCACCGACGCGCTGGGCGGTCGGCGACCGGTGCCCGTCGACCTTGGTGAGGTTGACCCGAGAGGATGGGGCCGAACCGATCCTCGGCGGTCGGCCGGACGGGTACACCCTCACGGCGGTCCACCCCAGGAGGGGCGCGAAGGTCACGTTCGGTTGTGGCACCTGGCCTGGGCCTAGTCGAAGATGACGACACCACGGATGTTCACTCCGTCGAGCATGTCCTGATACCCCTGGTTGATCTGGTCGAGCCGGTACGTCCGGGTGACCAGCTCGTCCAGCTTGAGTCGTCCCGCCTGGTAGAGCGCCAACAGGTTGGGGATGTCGAAGCGCGGGTTGGCCGCACCGAAGACGACCCCCCGCACCTCCTTCTGCCACATGGCCAGCTCGAAGAGATTGATGCTGCACTGCGTCTGCGTCTGGGGGGCGACACCGGTGACTACACACGTGCCGTTTTTTCCGGTCAGGGCCAGAGCAGGGCCCATCAGTTCCCCGTACATGACGCTGGGCACGAGGATCACCGCGTCCGCCAATTGGCCCTGCGTCAGGTCGATCACCATGGGGAGCGCCTCTTCCATCGAACCGGCCGTGTGAGTGGCGCCGAAATCGAGCGCCGACTTACGCTTGAACTCCACGGGATCGACGGCAACCACGTACTTCGCTCCGGCCATGTGGGCGCCCTGCACCGCATTCATCCCGACGCCTCCTACGCCGACGACGACAACGGTGTCACCCGGCTCGACCCCGGCGCGGTACACGGCTGAGCCCCAGCCGGTGGTGACGCCGCACGAGACGAGGGCCACCGCCGCCAGGGGCAGCCCCGGATCCACCTTGACCAGGGAGGCCTCGTGGACGACTCCGTACTGGGCGAAGGTCCCCAACTTGGACATCACGTTGAGTGGACGTCCCTCGTAGCGGTGCCTGGGTGTCCCGTCGGAGAGCTGGCCGGGGGAGAAGGTCTCTGCGCCGAGGTCACAGAGGTTCGTGTGGCCGGTGATGCACATCTTGCAGCGGCCACAGATCGGGAAGAAGCTGGCGGCCACCCGGTCACCCGGCTCGAAGCCGAGCACGCCGGGGCCGACCTCCTCGACGATGCCGGCGCCCTCGTGGCCCCCCACCAGCGGGAACAGCCTGGGATCGGGCCCCTTGTCCGGATCCGTCGGTGCGCCGATGTCGTTGGTCCGAAGATGCTGGTCGGAGTGACACAGGCCGGCAGCCCCCCACTTGACCAAGACCTCGTGATCCCTGGGCGGGTCTAGGTCGATCTCCAGTATCTGCCAGTCCTGCTCCCGACCCCACAGCACTGCGGCCTGCGTCTTCATTCCCTTGGAACTCCTTGCGCCGTTGCGGACACCCGGCCGGCGGCGGCCGTCCAGCGGACGGGTCGCCGACTGATGCTTGCACCGATGCTGACACACGGCGTCCCGAGGACGTCGAACGGCTCACTCCACTCTGAGGCGGTCTCTCTCCGACCCGAGAGCCCCGCTGGGTGCGGGCGAGAGGATTCGAACCTCCATCCCCGAGGGGACCGGGACCTAAACCCGGCGCGTCTGCCAATTCCGCCACGCCCGCAGAAGGCGCAGCCTATCCAGCGCGCCGGTGCGAACAGGGGCCGGTCACCGAGCCCCACCGAGGCCCTGGCTATAGTCGCCCTGTGCCACCAGCGCAGCCCTCCACGCCCCGGGTGGCCTCCTCCGGATCGGCCGACCGGCCCGAACCAGATGCCCTCGACGCACAGGGCCGTGTGGAGTACCTCGACGAGGTGATGGCCGAGATCGATGCCGAGGTGAGGCGTCGGCGTGCCTCGGGGGACCTTCCCGCGGGACTCGAACAGGAGCTCGACGAGCTGTTCTTGGAGTTCTCACCGGTGGGCCTGCAGGGTAAGGCACGCCTCCGGGAGACCCTGGCCCTCGTGGACGGTTCGGCCTACGTGGACATCGCCGTCCCCGTCGAGTCCCAAAAGGTCGTAGGCACCTATGTCAAGCGCCTCATCCGCAAATCGATGGGCTGGTACATCGGCTTCATCGTCCACCAGATCGTCAAGTTCGCCTGGGCGGTGTCTCGGATGTTCCACGTGGTCGTCACCCACGTCGAGGACCTCGAGGCCGAGGTGGCGACCCAGCGCACTCCCGAGCTGCCGCCGAGTGCCGTTCCCGCCGCCGATCCCGCCTCTGAGTGGTGGTCGCCGGACGCGGTCGCCGCGCTGGGCGGGGTGACCGGCCGGGTCCTTCACGCCGACTGTGGGAACGGGTCGCTCGTCGCCGCCCTCATCGCCGCAGGAGTCGATGCCTACGGGGTGGACCCCGCGGACGCGGTGATCGAACCGGCTGTCGAGAAGGGACTCGACGTGCGTGCCGAGTCCGTGCTCGACCACCTCGAGGTGGTGGCTGACGAGGCACTCTCCGGTCTCGTCCTCAGCGGATCGGTCCAGTGGCTCCACCCCAACGAGAGGGATCGCCTGGTGGGGCTGGCCGCGTCCCGGCTCGCCCTCGACGGTGTGCTGGTCCTGCAGTCGGCCACCCCGGAGTCGTGGGCCGCGTCGACCTCCACCGTGATGAGCGACCTCGCACCGGGCCGACCGCTCCATGCCGACACCTGGCTCCATCTCCTCGGCCTCCGTGGACTCCGGCGCACCGCCGTCACGTACGGTGGGGACGATCGACGCATCGAGCACGTGACCTCATCGGACCCGGACGCCTCGGCGATCAATGCGGCCATCGATGCCGTGAACGCCCATCTGTTGGGGCCGGGTGAGTACCTGTTGGTCGCCCTCCGGGAGCGGTGACCGCCGTCCACCAGTTCGTGCCGGCGCTCCTGCCCCGGGACGCCACCGGCGATCACACGCTTGCCCTGCGCGACGCCCTGGTCGGTGCCGGCTTCGACTCGGACATCTACGTCGAGGCCGCCCACGACGACCTGTGGCACCACGCCACCTACTTCGAGCGGTATCCCGAGCGTTCGAGACCCGGGGACATCCTGCTCTACCAGTTGAGCACCGCGTCTCCCATCGCCGAATTCCTGCAGTCCCGACCGGAGCCCCTCGTCCTCGACTATCACAACATCACCCCTCCCGGTTTCTATGACGGATGGGAGGACCACACCAGCGCCAAGGTGGCGCTGGCCCGTCTCCAGATGGCGGAGCTGGCGCCGCTCGCCGTGCTGGGGATCGCCGATTCGGCGTTCAACGCGGCCGAACTCCGTCGCTTCGGGTGCTCGTCGACCATTGTGATCCCCATCCTGTCGGGTGTCGACGACCGTCCGGTGGAGGTCGACGCGGCGGCCCTGGCCGAGCTCGCAGCCGTGCACGGTGCCGGGACGGTCCTCTTGTTCGTGGGGAGGATCTCCCCGAACAAGACACAGCACCACCTGGTGGAGGCCCTCTGGCTGTACCGCCGCTGGTACGACCCCGACGCCCGGCTGCACCTGGTCGGGCCGGCGTTCACCGAGTCCTACGTGGAAGCGGTGTTCGGGTTCGCCGCCGAGCTCGGAGTGGAGCACGCGGTCCGCCACGGCGAGCACCTGTCCGATGCCGAACTGGCGGCCTGGTACGCCGATGCCGACGTCTTCGTGTGCCTGTCGGAGCACGAGGGGTTCTGCATCCCTCTGCTGGAGGCAATGCGGTCCGGTCTCCCCATCGTGGCCTACGCCGCCGGGGCCGTGCCCGAGACGCTCGGGGACGCCGGGCTCCTGCTCCAGTCCAAGCGACCGAGCGTCCTGGCCGCGGCCGTCGAACGCGTGCGGAGCGACCGGGGCCTCGCCGATCGGCTGGTCGCGGCCGGGCACCGGCGACTCGTGGCGTTCGGGGCCAGCGCCACGCGTGCCCGCTTCGTCGAGACCCTCCAGGACCTGGACAACCGGGTCGACGCGAGAACGTGAACCTCACCTTTGTCACCCCCCGCTACGGCACCGAGGTGATCGGAGGGGCCGAGACCGCCGCCCGGATGCTCGCCGAGCGGCTCTGCAGCCGTCCCGACCTGGAGGTCGAGGTCATGACGAGCTGCGCCCTCGACCACCTCACCTGGGAGAACACCGAAGCGCCGGGAACGACGGTGGTGAACGGGGTGACGGTGCACCGGTTCCCGACGGCCAGCCGCCGCCAGCTCGACTATTTCGAGCTCGATGCGAAGTTGAGGGTTTCGCCCACCACGGCGACACTGGACGAATCGCGTCGGTGGGTGGCGCTCAACGGCCCGATGTGCCCGGGCCTCGTCGACGCGTTGGCCGGAAAGGAAACCGACGTGGTCGCCTGCTATCCCTACCTGTTCGCCACGACGGTGGACGGCATCGCCGTCGCCAGGGCTCCCACGGTGCTCCACCCCGCGGCCCATGACGAGCCGGCCCTGTACCTGTCGGCGTTTCGCCAGAGCTTCCGGGCCATCGACGGGTTCGTCTACCACACGCAGGCCGAGCGGGAGTTGATGGAGTACGCGTTCGGCAACGGCGCCCGACCCCAGATCGTGTTGGGCCTCGGGGTCAACGAGGAGGCGGGGGCGGGACGCTCGGGGGGAGAGGTCCTCGGCATCGGCGACCGTCCCTACCTCTGCTACCTCGGCCGGGTGGACGAGCACAAGGGATGCGGCATGCTGGCCGAGTACTTCCGCCAGTACAAGCTGCGACACCCAGGCGACCTCGCCCTGGCGTTCGTCGGACCGGTGTCCGACGAAGCTCCCGAGCATCCGGACATCGTCGTGACCGGCACCGTGTCCGAAGCCGACAAGTGGGACATCCTCGGAGGGGCCGAGGTGCTGGTCAACCCGTCGGCCTACGAGTCGTTCTCGCTGGTGGTCCTCGAGTCGTGGACCGTAGAGGTCCCCGTGCTGGTCAATGCCTCGTGTGCCGCCACCATGGAGCACTGCCGTCGGTCGGGCGGTGGACTGTGGTTCGACTCCTACCGTGCGTTCGAGGTCGCCGTCGGCCGATTGGTGGCCGACCGTGGGTTCCGTGACCGACTGGGTGCGGCGGGTCGCCAGTACACGGCCCGGTACTACCGCTGGCCGTCGATCATCGACCGGTACTCCCAGTTCCTGCGCGAGGTGGTGGCCCGCGGCCGCCACACCCCACTCCGGTCCCACCGTCTCGCCCTGCCCACGCGCGGACCCGAGTACGTTCGACAGGGGTGAGCCACCGATGACCGACGACGACGCTGCGCACCGGGACCCCGACGTTGCCGCGGCGGCCCCGGAATCAGACGTACCGGATCCGCCCGCCGGGAGCTCCGACGAGCGATCGGCCATGGGCCCCGACGAGGAGGAGCTCCTGGCCGCCTTCGACCGCCTGGCCCCGCAAGGGAGCCTGCGCTGGGCGTTCGAGGACGCGGCCCGCCGGGTCGACCAGCCGGACCTGGCCTCGTCCGCGGGGGCGCTCCCGTGGCGGGGGCTCCCCGACGACCTCTGGGAGCGCGGCCGATCGGCGCGGATCGGCCAGCGCTTCGTCGGCGACGTGGCCCGGGTGATGGCCGATTTCCTGGCCGCCGACGCCCGCCAGGCGGCGGACGCCGCCGTGTCGGCGGTGAACGGCGACCGGTTCGTCGCCACCTGGGACGCGCTCCAGTACCTCGCCGCCCGCATCGATGCCCTCGAGGCCCGGGTCGACCCCCTCGGTCTCGAGGCGGCCGAGTGGCCGGTGGCGCCGCCGGACCAGTCGGCCTGGGTCGACGGGGTCGCCACCTGGTTCGACGACGTCGACGCCCGGCTTCCTGTCATCGTCGGTGAGTCCGGCGACGGCATGCTCGCCGGCGCCCTCCACCGGTCGGGCCGGGCGGTGACAAGTGTCGACCCGCGGGGCGCTTCGGTGTGGGAGGCGTTCAACGCACCGGCGGTCGGCGACCAGGCGGCAGCCACCGGTCCCGGCGACGCGGCGCGGGGTCTGATCGTGTTGGACGGGGTGGCCCACCATCTCTCTTCGACCCCCGACCGGACTGCGGCCGGCGTCGTCCTCCTCGGGTGCGTCGACCGGTCGGAGCTGGCCGCGAAGTTGGACCTCCTCGACCAGTCCATCCGGGTCACCGTGTCGGGGGGCACCGTCGCCGTGCTCACCGTGGACCAGTCGGCATGGGATGCGTCGCTCACCCATCCGGCACGGGACCTGGCGCCGGGCCGGCCACTTCATCCGGAGACCTGGGCGTTGCTGCTGCGTCGGTCCGGCGCCGACGACCCGACGTGGCACCGGCCGGTGACGGGCGACGTCCACGCCGTGACGGCCCGGGTGGGTCGATGACGGGCGGCATCCACCTTTTCGTCCCCATGCTCCACCGACACGACGCGGTCGGCGAGCACACCCGGACCCTGCGCGACGGGTTGGCGGCCTCGGGCGTGCCGTCCCAGATCTACACCGAGCTACCCGATCCGGCCACCCAGGACGAGACCCGCCCCTACCGCGACTACGAATCGGAGGCCCAGCCGGGTGACGTCCTCGTGTACCAGTTCGCCACCGAGTCGGCGATCGCCGGCTGGTTGGCGGCCCGGCCCGAACCGGTGGTGATCAACTACCACAGCATCACCCCACCGGAGTTCTTCGGACCGTGGAACAACGGCATCACCCGCGGCCAGGTGGCGGCCCTCGGCGAGCTCGCCCTCCTCGCACCGAAGGCGGCACTGGGCATCGCCGACTCGGCGTTCATCGCCGAGGAACTGCTCCGGGCCGGCTGTTCGAGGACCACGGTGGTGCCGGTGGCGGGCGTGCCCGATCCGCCGCTCGAACCGAGCGCCGAGACGATGGGACGACTCCGCGCCCGGCGCCACGGTGAGGGGCCCCGGTGGCTGTCCGTGGGCCGGCTCGCCCCGAACAAGGCCCATCACCACACCATCGCCGCCCTGTTCGTGGCGCGGGAGGAGCAAGACCCCGACGCCGAGCTGACCATCGTCGGATCGCCGACGGAACCCGCGTATGCCGCCGCCCTGAAGCGGTACGCCGCCGAACTCGGCCTGGCCGACGTCGTCGAGTTCGTCTCGGGGGTGAGCGACGACGAGCTCGCCGCCCACTACCGCTCGTCCGACGTCCTGGTGATGCTGTCCGACCACGAAGGCTTCGGCGTGCCCCTGGTCGAGGCCATGGGGCACGGTCTGCCCATCGTGGCCTTCGACGCCGGGGCGGTCAGCGAGGTGCTGGACGGGGCCGGAGTGCTGCTCGCCAGGAAGAATCCCCGACACGTCGCCGCCGAGGTGGCCCGGCTCCTGGCCGATCCGGCCGAAATGAACCGGCTCCGTGCGGCCGGAGCCGAGCGATTCACCCGGCTCGGCCTGGGCCGGGCCGAGAACCTCCTGATCGAAGCGGTGCGCAGCGTCCCGGCACGGCCACCGGCGACCCCCTGACGACGGGCCGCCACCTAGCACCCTGCGTCCGCTGGAGGACCCGACCCACTAGGCTTTCCCCCCATGGACGACGCCCGTCATTTGATCTCCCCTGCCCGTGCCACGGCACCGCTCGCCCCGACCGTGCAGATGCAGTCCGGTACCGACGTGGGACCCGGCTCCGACATCTTCCAGCGGTTGTTGAAGGAGCGGATCGTGTTCATCGGTTCGGCCATCGACCAGAACACCGCGAACCTGGTCTGCTCCCAGCTGATCCTCCTCGAGGCGGAGAACCAGGAACGTGACATCTCCGTCTACATCAACTCGCCCGGGGGCTCGGTCACCGACGGGCTGGCCATCTACGACACCATGCAGTACGTGCGGTGCGACGTCCGCACCATCTGCGTCGGCCTCGCCGCGTCGATGGGCCAGTTCCTTTTGTGCGCGGGAACGCCCGGCAAGCGATTCGCCCTTCCCCACAGCCGGATCCTGATGCACCAGCCCTCCGGGCAGATGCAGGGCCAGGCCTCCGACATCGCCATCCAGGCCGAGCAGATCATCTACCTCAAGCGGATGATGGCCGAGCGCATCGCCTTCCATACCGGCCAGCCCGTCGAGCGGATCGAGACCGACTCGGACCGCGACCGCTGGTTCACCGCCGAGGAGGCCCGCGAGTACGGCTTCATCGACGAGGTCATCCAAAAAGACGCCATGGACGTCCCGACCGCCGGGGCGGGAGCTGCCACCCAGTGAGCCTCGGCATCGATCGGCCCGCACAATCGGGCCCTGAGCATGTTGCGACCATCGGCGGAAGCACCCGTTTCGTCCCCGGCCAGAGCCACGACCGGATCACGGTCGTCAACGGCAAGGTCCAGCTCGGCCAGCGCCTCAAGGACCTGTGGACCAACCGCGACCTGCTCTTCCTGCTGACCCGGACCGAGCTCAAGGTCAAGTACAAAGACTCGGTGCTCGGCTACGCGTGGTCGATGCTCAACCCGGCCCTGGTGCTCGCCATCTACTACGTGGTGTTCAAGATCATCGCCCGGAACCATCAGCCCAATTTCGCCATCTGGCTGTTCGCGGGACTCATCGCGTGGAACCTCTTCAATGGCTCGGCGATGGGGTCCACGTCGGTGGTGGTGGGCAAGGCCGGCATCGTGAAGAAGGTGGCGTTCCCCCGCGAGTTGCTGGCGCTGTCGGTGGTCGGCGTGAACCTGGTGCTGTTCGCCATCCAGGTCGTGGTGCTGATCCTTGCCCTGTTGCTCTTCGGGATCCATCCCGACTTCCAGATGCTGGTGCTCTTGCCCCTGGCCCTGTTGGCCCTGCTGGTCTTCACCAGCGCTCTGTCGGTCTTCCTGTCCGCGGTCAACGTCTACCTGCGGGACACCCAGCACCTCACCGAGGTGCTCCTGATGGCCTGGTTCTGGGGAACCGCCATCGTCTACACCTACGGCACGATCTTCCTGTCCGGCCACAACAAGGACCATCCGGCACTGAACTGGTTGCAGTGGGTCTACCTGCTCAACCCGGTCACGCCGATCGTGATGACGTTCCAACGGGCCATCTACGGGGTGACCCAGTACACCTACCTGCAACCCGGGAGCCCGGCCGGCACCAAGCCCACCGTGTACCACGTCCTGCCCACCTGGGGGATCGGCGGCTATGCCGCCCTCGACGGAACCGTCCTGGCGGTCAGCATCGTCCTGTTCCTGCTGGCACTGGTCGTTTTCGGTCGGCTCGAGGGCAACTTCGCCGAGGAGCTCTGAGCCGTGGCCGTCGCCATCGAGGTCCGGGACATCTCCAAGCAGTTCCGCCTCTACAACGAGAAGCACACCTCCCTGAAGGAGCGGGTGATCCACGGCGGCAAGATGCCGTTCACCCCCTTTTGGGCCCTGCGCGACGTCAACGTCGACATCAACCAGGGTGAGACGTTCGGGATTATCGGCCGGAACGGATGCGGCAAGTCGACGCTTCTCAAATGTGTGGCCGGCATCCTCAAACCGACATCGGGGGAGATCCGGGTGCGGGGATCCCTGGCCGCCATGCTGGAGCTCGGCGCGGGGATGCAACCCGACCTCTCCGGTCGGGACAACATCTTTCTCAACGGCTCGTTGCTCGGGCTGCCCCGGGCGGAGATCGCCAAACGGTTCGACGACATCGTGGCTTTCGCCGAGCTCGAGGAGTTCATCGACAACCAGGTGAAGTTCTACTCCTCGGGAATGTACGTCCGGCTCGGGTTCGCGGTGGCGGTCAACGTCGAACCCGACGTGCTGCTGGTCGACGAGGTGCTGGCGGTGGGGGACGCCGCCTTCCAACGCAAGTGCCTCGACCACGTGAAGAAGTTCCAGCGTGAGGGACGGACCATCGTGGTGGTCAGCCACGGGTCGGACGCCATCCGGCAGAACTGCGGCCGTGCCATGGTGATGAACCACGGCCAGGTGATCACCGTCGACGAGCCCGGCGAGGCCATCCGGGTCTACATGGCCGACCTGCTCGGGGTCGGCACCCTCGAGGGCTCCGAGTCGGGTGGGATCGAGGGGAACGTCCTCCACATCGGGACGGTGCAGGCCGAACACGGCGGCAGCGGCGAGCGTCCCCACATGTACCCCGGCGAATCACTGACCGTGAGCGCCGATGTGGACAGCCTGGCCGCGGTACCCAACGCCATGGCCACCATCGCCATCCACGACGACAAGAACGAGCTGGTGTTCGCCTCGGACCCCGATGATCCGGCGTGCCAGATGGAGATACCCGAAGGTGGGGGCGTCGTCCGTTTCCTGTTCCCCGAAGTGCCACTGCTCGACGGCACCTACACGATCAGCGTGGGAGTGCGGAGCGCCACCCAGACGGCCATCTTCGACTGGAAGGACCAGGTCACCCAGTTCGAGGTGGCCAACCCCGGGCGCGCCACCGGTCGTGTGCGCCTGCCGCTCGACGTCAGCTTCCGGCTCCGCTCCGCCAATCTCACCGGGGAGGTGCCGGTCATCGGCGCCCAGCTCGCCCCGTTGGCCGGCTGGGAGGAACCCGCTTCGTGACCACTCCGTGACGGTCGGCCGCATCGACCAGGTCATCCCCTCACTGGCCAGTCGGGACGCCATCGGCGGGCACGTGGTCCAACTGCGCGACCTCCTTCGGTCGAGGGGTTTCCAGTCCGATATCTACTACGGCAACGCCACCCCCGACCGGCTGGACTGGGGACTGCCGGTGAGCAGGCTCGGGGACCGTCCCTCCGCCGGTCGTGTGCTGCTCTACCAGCTGTCCATCGGGTCCGGGGTGGCCGACATCTTCCGTGAGCGCGGCGAGCGGAAGTTCGTGAACTACCACAACATCACCCCGGCCGGACTGCTCGAGGCATGGGTGCCGGCGGTGGGGGAGGAGGTGCGCTGGGGAAGGGCCCAGCTGCGGGACCTGGCCCCCGTGACCGAGTTCGCCATCGCCGACTCGATGTACAACGAACGGGAGTTGCAGGTGGCCGGCTACCGCGCCACCACGACGGTCCCCCTGCTCGTTGACCTCGAGGGGTTCGCCGGCTCTCCCGACCCGACCCTGGCGGCGCGCCTCGCCGCCCAGAAGGAGAAGGGGGGCGCCGATCTCCTGTTCGTGGGCAAGGTCTCCCCCCACAAGGGCCAGCACGACCTGGTCAAGGCCCTGGCCGCCTACCGGCGGCTGTACGACCCCAATGCCCGGCTCCACCTGGTCGGCGGGGCCATCAGCGAGGAGTACCAAACCGCCCTCGAGCGGTTCATCTCCGAGCTGGGCCTGGTCGATGCCGTGGAGATCGCCGGGTCGGTGACACACGAAGAGCTGATCGCCTACTACGCCGGTGCCGACGCCTTCGTGTGCCTGTCCAACCACGAGGGGTTCTGCGTGCCCCTGATCGAGTCGATGTACCACCGGCTCCCGATCATTGCCTACACCAACACGGCCGTTCCCGAGACGGTGCAGAGCGCCGGTCTGGTGCTGCCCAACAAGGAGCCGGTCCGGGTGGCGGCGGCCATCGACCGGGTGATCACCGACCCCGCGCTCCACTCGGTGCTCGCCCGGGCGGCGTCCGAGCGCGTCGAGGCGTTCGCCCTTCCACGGGTGCGGGCCGGGTTCGCCTCCGCACTCGAGGCCGCCTACGCCGCGTGAGTGACTGGTGACGAGAGCGACCTTCGTGGTGCCGCGCTACGGCGCCCAGGTCATCGGTGGAGCCGAAACGGCCGCCCGACTGTTGGCCGAACATCTGGTGGCTTCCAAGGGGTGGCAGGTAGAGGTGCTGACCAGTTGTGCCGAGGACTTCGTCACGTGGGACGACGTCCTCCCCGAGGGAGAGCAGTCGGTGAACGGCGTCTCGGTCCGACGCTTCGCCTCGGCGGCGGGGAGGAATCCGTCCTTCCACCCCTACTCGGCCTCGCTGCTCGCCGACCCGGCGCGGGCGTCGGCGGAGGAGGCTGAACGCTGGGTCGACCTCCAGGGTCCTCTCAACCCCGCCGTCGTCGAGGCCGCCGTGGATGCGGTCACCGACGTGATGATCTTCTATCCCTACCTCTACTACCCGACGGTCCGGGCCATCGGGAAGGTGCCGGTTCCGACGATCCTCCACCCGGCGGCCCACGACGAGCCGGCACTGCACCTGCCGGTGTTCCCCGACGTGTTCAGCGCCGCCGACGGCCTGGTGTTCCAGACGACCGCCGAACGTCGCCTGGTCCAGTCGACCTTCGAGGTGGCCTCCCGGCACCAGCTGCTCCTCGGCCTCGGCGTCGACGATCCCGACACGGCCCGCGGGCCCATCGAGATACGGCCCGTCGTCGACGACCCGTATCTTGTGTGCCTCGGCCGGGTCGACCGCCACAAAGGCACCTCGTTGTTGGCCGACCTCTTCGTCGCCTACAAGGCGCGTCATCCCGGCCCCCTGCGCCTGGTCTTCGCCGGCCCCGTGGTCGAGGCTCCGGTCGACCATCCCGAGATCGACGTCCTCGGTCCGGTCTCGGACCGGGACAAGTGGGCACTGCTCGACGGTGCGTTGGCGTTGGTCTCCCCGTCGGCGTGGGAGGCCTTCTCGTTGGTCGTCGCCGAGGCGTGGAGCGCCCGCACCCCGGTGCTGGTCAACGCCGGCTGTGCCGCCACGGTCGAGCACTGCCGGCGGTCGGGGGGAGGGCTGGCGTTCGGCGGCTTCGGCGAATTCGAGGGACTGGTCGACCTCGTGGTGGGGGACGCCGAGGTGCGCATGACGCTCGGGGAGCGGGGGCGTTCCTACGTGGACCGCTGGTTCCGGTGGCCGCGGGTCATCGACCGGTATGCCGCCTTCATCGGGTCGGTGGTGGCGGCAGGGTAGTCAGATGCCGCGGCCGAGGGGTCGGGGGCCGACCTCGGCGGTGACCGGCACGCCGAGGACGGTGGTCCCGGGCTCGATCCTCCACACGCGGTACCCCCCGATCAGCGGCCTGGTCGCCACCGGGACGGCCAGGCCGCGTGCGGTGAGCGAGGCGAGGCCGGGCATGGCGGGGGAGGCAACAAGCAGGACGGACCCACCGGCACCGACGGCGAGCCTCGTCGGTGGTTGGTAGTAGAGGGCGCCGTGCTGTTCGTTGTAGAGGACCTGGCCGGGACCGACCAAGGCCACGCGGTCGGCGGGCAGTTCCCAGCCGGCGTTCCGGTAGATGGTGGTACCCCCGTCGATCGTGTCGAGGACGACGAGGTCGACACCGGGCCGGACCGACGGGCCGAGTGCGTGGAGCGCGCTGTCGATGGCGTCGGTGCTGCGGATGGCGGCATAGGTGTCGGCGTAGGGGGCCTGGTACCGCGCCTGGTCGATCCACAGGGAGCCGCCCGACCATCGGGTCGGGAGGACGGCCTCGGAGCTGACGAACCGCTGGGCGCCGACGACGACGACCAGGCCGACGAGGACCGAGGTGACGACCAGCCAGGTGGCGGAGGTCCGGTTGCAGTCCCGGCTGCGCCGGTTGAGGGCGCCCAGGGGGAGCAGCAGGGCGATCACCGCAGCCGGCAGGTAGGCCAGCAGGTACCCCCCCTTGGCGAACTGGATCAGGGTCACGACCAGGACGGGGGGCACGATGGCGGCACCGAGGATGACCGTCCGCGACTGGTACCAGGGCCGTGTCCACGGGGGCACGGCGTGGAAGGGCTCGGGACGCTCCGGCGACGGGCGAACGTCGGAGCGTCGTCCCCGGGCCACCAGACGGCGGAGGAGGAGCAATGCGCATCCGAGGACGGTGACCGCGACCAGCGGGGCCAGCGCCACCACGGTGTAGGCGGCGAAGGTGCCGAAGTTGGTCCCGGCGCCAGCCGCGTGATCGAACACCGACGTGGCGGCGGCGGCACCGGCTGACTCCGTCCGGGTGGCGTGCCACCAGGCGGACAAGCCCCCCGTCTGGGTGGCCACCATCGGGACGAGCCAGGTGCCGACGGCGGCCAGTCCCACGACGACGGTGAGCCCGAGCCGGCTCCATCGACGCGTGGAGCCGGCCACGGCCAGGAGGACGAGGATGGCGAAGGCCATGACGATGGACTGACGGAAGCCGCTGAGCAGTCCGAAGGCGGCGACGGCACCGATGCCGTGCCAGCTGCCGGGGCGGGCGCGCCACGCCATGATGATCAGCGCCGAACAGGCCACCATGTCGAACGAGTAGGTGGCAACGGTCGATCCGCTGAACCAGGCGAAGGGCGAGGTGGCGACGACCGCGCCAGCGGCCAGCCCGACCCACGGACCCCCGAGGTCGCGTCCAGCCACCGCGGTGAGCCCCACCGCGGCTGCGGACGCCAGCGCCGCCACGACGACCAGGCTGGTGACGATGCCCGCCCCGGTCGTGAGGTGGAGGGCGCGTGCCGTCTCCACGTAGAACCAGTAGCCGGGCGGTTGGGGTTGCCCGTGGCTGACATCGAAATGGAGGACGGCCGAGGCGTACTGGGCGGAGTCCCAGTCGGTGGGCCCGCGTGCCGCGGTCGCCAGCCGGGCCAGGAAGGTCAAGACCGCCAGGGCCCAGGGCATGATCACCCATCGCGCCTGGCGACGTTTGCGGCGCTGGAGGTCCGACCTGGTCAGACGGGGTGGCGGCGAGAGTGGCGACTGCGGCACCTCGGTGGTGGGCGGGTTCGGACGCCACAGCGACGGTTCCACCGGCTCGAGCACGGTGGTTTCGGTCTCGGTGGCAACTGGGACCATGGTTCAGGGTACCGAGTAGACGCTCCGAAATGAAGCATCCCTCCTGCTCGGGGAGTCTGTGGTGGGACGCTGCCGCCCGCGGTCGGGGCGGGCCGGACCGACCGGCGGCGCGGCCGGGCGGTTCAGTTCTGCCCCCAACGAGCCGACAACCAGTAGGCAGCGACATGCCAGGGCCCGTCCGGGCCGACCCGCAGCCGCCGTCTTGACCGAGGGGGCGCTGGGTATCGCACCGGGATTCGCATCGGATGATGAAGGAGAGACCGAATGGGAGCAGGGCGCCACGTCGATGGGACCGGCAGCACGGGGCGGAGTGGCCACAGCCGCCGCTGCATGATGGCGGGAGGGGCACTGGCGCTGGGTGCAGCGAGCGTGCTCCTCGCCGTCCAGGCACCCACCGGGGCCGCTTCGGCGGCGACGCCGACCCCTCACGGGGTGGCCGCCTCGCTGTCCTGGCAACAGATCCTTCCTGATGCCGGCAACCCGGTGGCCGAGAGCTCCCCTTCGGAGGCGACGTTGGATGGCGGCGGTCCCGCCGTCGTGGTCGGTGATCGGGCCGGCAACGTGTACGCCTTCCATCTGTCCAACGGATCGTCGGTGGCCGGTTGGCCGGCCCACACTGGGGGACCGGTCGACTCGACTCCCTCGGTCACCCCGAACGGTTCGGGTACCGACGACGTCTTCGTCGGATCCGGGAATGCGGCCCAACCCCGTGTCGGCGGGTACTACGCCTTCACCAACACCGGATCCCTGCTGTGGGAGCACAACGCCCAGGATCCCAACGGCCTCTACGGCGTGCAGGCCTCCCTCTCGGTCGGCAACCTCGGCGGCACCACCGGCACGGTCGCCCCGTCACTCGGCCAGGAGGAGTACGCCCTCAACGCCTCAAACGGATCGGTCCTGCCCGGTTGGCCGTTCTTCACGGCGGACAGCGGGTTCACCACGCCGGCCCTGGCCGACCTGTACGGCAACGGCCAGACCGAGGTCGTCGAGGGCGGCGACTCGTCCCCGGGTGTGGCCTACGGACAGACCTACACGGCGGGAGGACATCTCCGTGTCCTCGGCGCCGGCGGCAACCTGATCTGTGACTACGACACGAACCAGACCGTCGACTCCTCCCCGGCGGTGGGCAACTTCCTCGCCGGGGGTCAGGTCGGTATCGCCTTCGGGACCGGTTCGTACTACGCGGGAGCATCCGATTCCAACACGGTGTTCGGCTCGAACTCCCACTGCGGCATCGTGTGGCGCTCCAACCTCGGTGGCACCACCACCGGCAGCCCGGCCATCGGCGACATCGAGGGTGACGGGAACGTCGAGGTGCTCGAAGGCGCGAACACGGCGTCGGGCGGACTCGTCTGGGCGCTCAACGGTGCCAACGGCGGCGCCGTTCCCGGCTGGCCCCAGCACACCCCGGGCCAGATCATCGGTGGCATCGTCACCGCCGATCTCACAGGCGGCGGCTACAACGATGTCCTGGTGCCGACCACCGACGGCCTGGTCATCTACGACGGCCGCACGGCCCAGGTGGTGGCCACGCTGGGCGCCGGTACCCTCGGGCTGCAGAACTCCCCGATGGTCACCGTCGATCCCAACGGGACGATCGGTATCACCATCGCCGGCTACGACGCCCAGAACGCCGGGATCATCCAGCACTACGAGGTGGCCGGATCGGCCGGTCGCACGCTCGGCGCGCGGTCGTGGCCCATGTTCCACCAGAACCCGCAGTTGACCGGATGGCTCAGCCAGCCGGCGCCGGGCCATCTCAACCAGCCCATCGTCGGCATGGCGCCGACCAGTGACGCCCAGGGGTACTGGGACGTGGCGTCCGACGGGGGCATCTTCGCCTTCGGCGACGCGAAGTTCCTGGGCTCCATGGGGGCGACACGACTCAACCGGCCGGTCGTCGGCATGGCCGCCGTGCCGGACGGCGACGGGTACTGGGAGGTGGCGTCCGACGGCGGGATCTTCACCTTCGGTGATGCCCAGTTCTACGGCTCGACCGGAGGGATCCGACTCAACCAGCCCATCGTCGGCATGGCCCCCACACGGGACGGACGCGGGTACTGGCTGGTGGCGGCGGACGGCGGGATCTTCTCCTTCGGGGACGCCCGCTTCTACGGTTCGACCGGAGGGATCCGCCTCAACCGGCCGGTGGTGGGCATGGCCGCCACCCCCGACGGCGGTGGGTACTGGCTCGTGGCCTCCGACGGCGGGATCTTCACCTTCGGGGACGCCCGCTTCTACGGCTCGACCGGCAACATCCGCCTCAACCAGCCGGTGGTGGGGATGACGCCCACCGCCGACGGACACGGCTACTGGTTCGTGGCCTCCGACGGCGGGATCTTCTCCTTCGGCGACGCCCCGTTCTACGGCTCGATGGGAGCCGTCCGCCTCAACCAGCCGGTCGTCGGCATGGCCTCCAACCATGGCAACGGCTACTGGCTGGTGGCCGCCGACGGCGGCCTGTTCTCCTTCGGCAGCGCGCCCTTCTACGGGTCCGTCCCGCAGCTGTTCGCCGCCGCTGTCGGGGTCGACTGAGTGCCGGTGCGCCGTGGGCGCGGTGAGGGATCGATGGGGCCGAGTGATGGGCGCGACCGAGCGGTGAGCGGGACCGAGGGGCCGATGGGGTCGAGGAACAAGGTGGTGACGGCGCTGGGGAGACGTCGTCGGGTCGTGGTCGCGTGTGTGCTCGCCGCCATGGTGGCGGTCATCGGCTCCGGCGTGGGCCTCGTGGCCTCTTCCACCCCGGCGTCGGCCTATCCGTCGGCGACCGTGTCGCTGGAGGGCCACGGTTACGGCCACGGCCACGGCATGGGGCAGTGGGGGGCGCTGGGTTACGCACTGGCGCACACGGGCTACGGCACCATCCTCGACACCTACTACGGGGGGACAACGCTCAGCTCGCTCTCGGCCGCCCAGGACGCCCACCAGGTCAGCGTGGCCCTGACCGAGAACGACGGCAACTCGGTCATCGTGAGGTCGGGCGCGTCGTTCACAGTGGCCGGGACCTCGGTGGCGGTCGGCGCCGGCGGGGCCGTCGAGATGATCCCCTCCGGGCACGCGTGGAACCTCTACACCGGTCCCGGGTGCGCCGGCCCGTGGTCCGGCCCCGTGGCGACCGGTGTCGCCAACCCCACCGCCACCCCGTCGGGTTCGGCGACGCTCCAGCTCTGTCAGGCCGGGCCCAGCCTCACCGTGCGTGGAACGCTGAAGGCGACCTTCGACTCGGACTGGGCGCCGCGGACGGTCAACACACTTCCCCTCGAGCAGTACGTGGCTGATGTGGTGCCGAGCGAGTCCCCGGCCGGTTGGGGGACCCTCGGGGGCGCCGGACCACAGGGACAGGCCTGGGGGTTCCAGGAGCTCGAGGCCCAGGCGGTCGCCGCGCGGTCGTATGTCATGTCCGGGCTCGGCTCCTACGGCGGGTACGCCGACACCTGCGATCTCAGCTGCCAGACCTACCGCGGCACACTGAACGAGAGTGCCCTCACCAATCTGGCCGTGGCCGACACCACCGGCCAGGTGATGGAGGCCAACGGCACCGTGGCCGAGACCCAGTACTCGGCCTCGACCGGCGGGTACACGTCGCCCGGCACCTTCCCGGGGGTACCCGACGCCGGCGATGCGGTGTGTGTCCCCGGGGCCTGCAACCCGAACCACACCTGGACGGCGTCGGTGGCGGTGTCGACCATCGAGAGCACCTGGCCACAGCTCGGCACACTGGAGTCGATCGATATCACCGGTCGCAACGGCCTGGGGGACTGGGGCGGCAGGGTCACCTCGATGACCCTCGTCGGATCGGGTCAGGACGTCTCACTGACCGGCGACACCTTCGCCGCCGACCTCGGCCTCAAGTCGGACTGGTTCACCACGACCAACAGCCTGGGCGCCTCGGCGGTCGCCATGGCGTCCGCGCCCGGCGGGACGGGCTACTGGATCGCCGCGGCCAACGGCGCCGTCGACGCCTTCGGTACCGCCACATCCTACGGCTCGGCGGCGAATCTCGCCCTGGCCCGTCCCGTCGTGGGCATGGCCGCCACGCCCGACGCCAGGGGCTACTGGCTGGTGGCCTCCGACGGCGGTGTCTTCAGTTACGGCGACGCCGGTTTCCACGGATCCACGGGAAACCTGGTCCTGAACGAGCCCGTCATCGGCATGGCCGCCACCCCCGACGGCGGTGGGTACTGGCTGGTGGCCTCCGACGGCGGGGTGTTCTCCTTCGGCGACGCCCACTTCTACGGCTCGACCGGCAACCTCCGCCTCAACCGGCCGGTGGTGGGCATGGCCGGCACCCCCGACGGCAGGGGCTACTGGCTGGTGGCCTCCGACGGCGGGGTGTTCTCCTTCGGCGACGCCCACTTCTACGGCTCGACCGGCAACCTCCGCCTCAACCGGCCGGTGGTGGGCATGGCCACCAGCCCCGGGGGTGGTGGCTACTGGCTGGTGGCCTCCGACGGCGGGGTGTTCTCCTTCGGCGACGCCCGCTTCCACGGGTCCGCCGGCTCCCTCAGCCTGGTGAAGCCGGTGGTGGGGATGGCTTCGACCGGTGACGGCCAGGGATACTGGCTGGTCGCCGCGGACGGTGGTCTGTTCAGCTACGGCAGTGCGGGCTTCCATGGCTCGGCTGCGGGCTAGGGCCGGACCACCCGCGTCCTCGGACAACCGCGGCCGGCCCGGGCCCAGGCCCTAGTGTGCAAGCCGCGATGACCGATCCGCCGACGCACGGAGCTGTCGCTGCCGGACCGACCGGTGGGGGCCACGAACCCGGACCCGCGGGCGCGCCCGTGCCTTTTGCCGCTCCGGCGAAGAGCGGTCGCCGGCGCGGCCACTGGACGAGGGGGCTCGGTTCGTGGAGGGCCATCGTGTTCGCGCCGATCGGGGACGGTCGGACCCGGCGGAGGGGATCGGACGGGCTCCGCGTCGGCGTCTCTGTGGTCGCGGTCTTCCTCTGTTGGTTGGTCACCCACGCCAATTCGAACGCCGAACGCGAGATCGCCACCGCGCTCGCCTCTCCACCCCAGGGAGTCAAGTGGTTGATCGGGGTGATCTGGTGGCTGGCCTCGTTCGGCGTGATCGCCCTGATCGCCATCCTGGTCCTCGTCGACCGTCGATGGAAGGTCCTGCGGGACATCGGACTCTCGGGTCTGACGGCGTGGGTGCTGTGCGTGCTCTCGTCGATCGCGCTCGGCTCGACCGGCGGCCGCCCGCCATCGAGTTCGCTCCAGCACTTCGACCTGAGTTTCCCGGTGGCCCGGGTGGCGGCGACGGTGGCGGTGGCCACCGCGGCCCTGCCCTACCTCAGCCGAATGATCCAACTCACCATCGAGACGGCGATCGGGCTCCTCGCCCTCACCGCCGTGGTCAGCGGATCGGGCCTCCCGGTCGCCGTCTTGGCCAGCCTGGCCGTGGGATGGGGCGTCACCGCGCTCGATCACCTGATCTTCGGCTCGCCGCTGGGGCTGCCCTCGTCGGAGGAGGTCGCCGTCCTGCTGGCCGACCTCGACCTGACCGTAGAGGTCATCGCCCCCGCCACGCACCAGGAGTGGGGGGTCGGGCGGTTCATCGGGCGCATCGGCGCCTCGGAGGTCGACGTGTCCGTGTACGGGCGCGACGCCTCGGACGCCCAGCTGCTGGCCAAGACCTCACGCTTCCTCTTCTACCGGTCGTCGGGGCCGACCCTGGCCCTGACCCGGCGCCAGCAGGTGGAACACGAGGCGTTCCTGACCTTGATGGCCGAGCGCGCCGGCGCACGGGTGCCGGCCGTACTGGCGGCCGGTCCGGCCGGCCCGGCCCACGACGCCGTGCTCGTCACCCGGCCACCCTCGGGGCGCCGCCTCTCCGAGTTCGCCGGCTACGAGCCACCGGTCCCCCCGGCCGAAGACGACGCCGTCCCCGGGGCAGGCACCACCCCGCCGGGGGACCGGCCTTTCGATGCGCCGGAGGCCGGTGGACCGACGGATGCCGCTGACCGGGGACCGGTCACCGCGGCCCGCGGTGGGATGTCCGGGGTTGAGGGTCGTGACGCCACCGCCGTCTTGGACCCAGATCGCCCGGTCCTTCCCGAGCCCGCCGTCGACGATGTGTTCGCACAGCTGATGGTCCTTCGCCGGGCGGCCATCGCCCACGGAGCGCTGTCGACCGAGACTCTGGTGGTCGGGGCGGACGACCGGGTCGGGTTCGTGGACTTCCGCTCGGCGGTGACGGTGGCGACCGAGGAGGACCTCGACCGGGACATGGCCGCCGCGCTCGCCGCCGTCTCGGTGAAGGTCGGGCCGGACCGGGCTGTGTCGGCAGCCCTCCGTTCCGTGCCGACCGAGGTGTTGGTCGCCGCCCTGCCCTTCTTGCAACGCGCCGCCCTCGACCCGGCGGCGGCCAGGGCGCTCCGGGGAAGAAGTCCCTCCTGAACGCCCTGCGGGAGCAAGGTGCCGCCGCCGCCGGGGTCGAGGTGCCGAAGTTGATCGAGCCCCGCAGGATCAGCTGGGTCAGCCTCCTGCTGGTCGTCGGCACCCTGATCGGAGGTTGGGCGCTCATCGGCGTGCTGATCAACGTGGGCAAGTCGTGGAGCACGATCACCGGTGCCCGATGGGGCTGGGTGGCGGTCACGTTCGTCCTGGCCCAGGCCGCCTACCCGGCCATCGCCACCACCACCGTGGGTTCGGTGACCAGCACGCTCCCCTACGGCAGGACCCTCGCCCTCGAGGTGTCGGACACCTTCGTGGCCCTGGCCGGTGGGTCGATGGCTGTCCTGGCCACCAGGGTCCGCTTCTTTCAGCAGGAGGGGCTGAGCCCGACGCTCGCCGTCAGTTCCGGGGTGCTGGTCAGCACGGCGAGCTGGATCGTCAAGGGTGCCCTGTTCCTGATCGCCCTGCCGCTGGCCATCGGGCAGATGCACTTCGAGAGCCCGTCCAACTCGGGTGGCGGGAACGAACGCCTGGTCTGGCTCATCGTGATCGTGGTGGTCGTGGTCGGCGTGGCCCTCGGGATCCTGTTCGCCGTGCCCCGCTGGCGGAGGCTGGCCGCCCAGAAGCTGCGCCCCAAGGCCTCCGAGGTCTGGTCGCATCTGAAGGTCCTCGCCGCCCGCCCTCGGAACCTGGTGGAGATCTTCGGAGGAAGCGTCCTGGCCCAGATCTTCGTGGCCCTGGCGCTCGGGGCCGCACTGCATGCCTTCGGGGACCATCTCGGACTGGCCACCTTGCTGGTGGTCCTGACGCTCGCCTCCATGTTGGGCGGGATCTCGCCGGTCCCCGGCGGGATGGGTGTGGTGGAGGCGGGCATGATCCTCGGGCTGACCGCGGCCGGCATCGGCGAGAACGACGCCGTGGCGGCCACGTTCGTCCAGCGACTGTTCACGGCCTACCTCCCCCCCATCTGGGGGTGGTTCACACTCGTGTGGATGAGGAGGAAGGAGTACCTCTGACCGGGGATCCCCGGTCAGAGGGCAGGATCATCGAATGAGCGACTGGAGCCGGTCCGTCTACGGCGATCCGTGCCGCGAATGCGGGTTCGAGTGGTCACGCTCGCTCGACGAGGCCGTCTCGGTCGTCACCGGGCTCCCCGAGTCCTACGGCGCCCTCCTCGCCGGCGCCACTGGGAAGGAGCGACACCCGGGGCTGTCGTGGAGCTCGGGTGAGTACGTCAGCCATGTCGGGGACAACCTCAGGATCTGGGCGGAGCGCCTCGTCGGGGCTACCGGCGGTGGCCCCGTGGTGGTGGGTGGCTACAGCGAGCGTGAACTCGCCCAGGCCCGCAACTACCGGAGCATTCCCCTGGCGGCGGCGCTGTGGTCGCTCGGCCGCTCGGTCGCCGACTGGCGGACGGCGGTCGGCCGGTCTCCGCGCACCGGGATCGTGCTCGTCCATCCCGAGCGCGGGGGCCAGAGCCTCGGCGACGTGGCCTTGTCCAACGCCCACGACGGTTTCCACCACCGGTGGGACATCGCCCGGACGCTCGAGAGCGCGAGGGAGTGAGTTCGCGGAACCTCGCGGTCACCGGCCGGCGCCCGACTCCGGGCTCAGCGATCCCGTCCGGTCCAGTCCGGGGAATGCCCGTAGACGGCCGAACCGACCGAGGCGCCCCACGTTCACGCCCACCTCGGCCTCTCCCAGCATGCTCAGGTCTCCCCGGCTGTTGCCATAGGCCCACAGCGTTCCCGAGGCGCCCCCGGAACGCTCGACCCAGTCCCGCAACCGGCGCGCCTTCTCCTCACCCCGGCAATTCGCTCCCTCGTAGCGCCCGGTGAGCACCCCGCCGGCCGAGGCCAGCCTGGTGGCCACCACGCCGTCGGCACCGAGCAGGTGCCCGGCGACCCGCACGTAGACCTCGGGCGATGCCGACACGATGACGACCCGGTCGCCCCGCTGACGGTGCCAGTCCAACCGCGCCCGAACCTCGGGCCGGGCGCGGCGCCGAAGATGGCTGTCGGCGAAGTCGGAGGCCACCTCCTCGAGCCGCTCCACGGTCACACCGGCCAGCAGCCGTTCGAAGAGGGTCTCTTTGGTGGCGTCGGCCACCGGACCCCCGGCCAATGCGGCGTGGACCAGACGGGGCGAGAGGCTGGCCGCCGCCTCCAGGGCGGCGCGGCGCCCCACGAGCGCGGTGAGGAACCCGAACACGCTCCCCCCGTTGGTGAGCGTTCCGTCAAAGTCGAAGGCGGCGACACCCGGTGCCGCTCCGGGCGCATCGGCACTCACCGGTCACCGGGCTCGAGGGAGGACCCGCCCCGCCCGAGGCCCGAGGCGAACCGGGCCGGTCCGGTGGCGAAGTCGGGTGAGGTCAGGCTGTCGAGCCCGTGGTGGTATTCGGTCCGCAGGGCGTCGCCCAGAGGGAGATCCCACTGGGCGAGGGCCGAGGCGCGGTCGTTGCGCAGACATGCCTGGGGGAGGGTGGACAGCTCGTCGCCCAGTCGGACTGCGTGGTCGAGCGCCGAGCCGGGTGGCACGACGCGACTGACCAGCCCCATGGCCAGCGCCTCCTCGGCCCCGACCGCCCGTCCGGTGAGGATGAGGTCGAGCGCACGCCCCTGGCCGACCAGTCGGGGCAGGCGTACCGTCCCACCGTCGATGAGGGGTACGCCGAACCGCCGGCAGAAGACCCCGAAGACGGCGTCCGCCGCGGCCACCCGGAGGTCGCACCAGAGGGCGAGCTCCAACCCCCCGGCGACGGCGTGCCCCTCGACGGCGGCGATGACCGGCTTGGACAGCACCTCCCTGGTCGGGCCCATCGGGCCCGGCCCGTCCTCGGCCACGCGGTAGCGGGCGCCCTCGGTCATGGCCTTCAGGTCCGCTCCCGCGCAGAATGTCCCACCACGGCCGGTGAGGACCGCAACCGATGCACCGTCGTCGTGGTCGAAGGCCGTGAACGCCCGGAGGAGCGCGTCGGCGGTCGCCGGGTCGACGGCGTTGCGGCGCCCGGGCCTGTCGATCGTCACGACGGTGACAGGGCCCCGTCGCTCGACGAGCACGGTCGGTGCCCCCGGATCGTCGGGGTCGGCGCTCGTCGCATGGTCGGTCATGGTCCCAGCTTGCTGCAATCGGAGGCGTCCGACCAGATGGACCCGCCCCCTCCGCCGGACGGCGTAAACACGACCAACCCAGTCGACAATACGAACGGCATCGACTATCGTGGCCGCTCGACAGGGTTTCGCCACTGCGGAGCCGGGGGCGACCCGAATCGACCCAATAGGCACACAATCATCAGCAACGCAGGAACCGAACACACGTAGCCAGCGCAGACCCATTCGAGCACAGAGAACACGAGAGAAGGAGCATCACATGGCAATCCGTCTGGGCGACACCGCCCCCGACTTCACCGCGGAGACCACCGAGGGCACCATCAATTTCCACGAGTACCTCGGGGACAGTTGGGGAGTGCTCTTCTCGCACCCCAAGGACTTCACCCCGATCTGCACGACCGAGCTGGGAGCGTTCTCGGCCGCCAAGGGTGAGTTCGACAAGAGGAACACCAAGCTGATCGGTCTCTCTGTGGACGACGTGGCATCGCACGGCAAGTGGGCCAGCGACATCGAAGAGACCCAAGGGACGGCGCTCAACTTCCCGCTCATCGGCGATGAGGACCGCAAGGTCGCGGACCTCTACGACATGATCCACCCGAACGCCAACGACACGGCCACGGTCCGCTCGGTGTTCATCATCGGACCGGACAAGAAGGTCAAGCTCACCCTCACGTACCCGGCCTCCACCGGACGCAACGTCCAAGAGGTCCTGCGGGTCCTCGACTCCCTCCAGCTGACCGCCGACTACAAGGTCGCCACGCCGGTCAACTGGAAGGACGGTGAGGACGTCGTGATCGTCCCCGCGGTGTCCGACGAGGAGGCCAAGGAGCGCTTCCCCAAGGGCTTCAACGCCGTCAAGCCGTACCTGCGGATCACCCCGCAGCCGAACAAGTAGGGAGGGGGGCACCGGCGCCCGGTGGGTGTCGGTGCCCGGCCCTCACCCCCATGCGGGGATCGGTGGGCATGCCGGCCGCCACCGGGTGCCGCCTGCCCGAAGCAGGGTGGCCTGACCAGGGTTGATACCTCTCCGCCGATGGGGCTGCTACCATTGGAGTGCCGGTGTGTACCCTCCACCAGGCACCACGAACTCCGCAGAGGTCCGATCCCCACATGCCAGACAAGCAGTCCACCATTGCCGAGTACCGACTCCACGAGACGGACACCGGCTCCCCCGAGGTGCAGATCGCCATACTGAGCGAGCGCATCGTCCACCTGACGGAGCACCTGAAGGTGCACAAGGGCGACCACCACACCCGCCGGGGCCTGCTGAAGCTCATCGGCCGCCGGCGCCGGCTCTTGGACTACGTCCGCAAGAACGACGTCGAGCGGTACCGTGACATCATCGGCCGACTCGGCCTCCGCCGCTAGGCGGAATACAGTCGCTCCGCCCGGCTTCGGCCGGGCGGTCGCAATTTCTCCACCGGTCCCGAATCGGTGGACGGTAGGCCGGCACGGTGTCGGACTGCAGCAGTAGCGGTCAGCCGCCGAGTCGGCGGACCGGATTCACACCACAGAGATTGGGCTCCCACCGAGGTCAGTCACCAGTTGCCGATCACAGCGCCGCCGAGGGTGGTGTGGTCGACAACTGGGAACTGGCACGGGGAGTCCCCGAGCAAACCAAGGAGCGTCATGTCAGACGCCATTACCGTGTCGGCGCCCATCAGCGGCACCGATCGCACACTCACGTTCGAAGCCGGCAAGCTGGCCCAACTGGCCGACGGTGCCGTCGTCGGGCGGATCGGTGACACGATCCTCCTGGCCACCGCCACCGCGGCACGGTCGGTCCGCGAAGGCGCCGACTTCTTCCCGCTGACCGTCGACATCGAGGAACGGACCTACGCCGCCGGGAAGATCCCCGGCTCGTTCTTCCGGCGGGAGGGCAAGTCCTCGGACCAGGCCATCCTCACCTGCCGCCTCATCGACCGCCCACTGCGGCCCTCGTTCCCGAAGGGATTCCGCAACGAGGTCCATGTCGTGGGCACGATCTTCGGTGCCGACCAGGTCAATCCCCACGACGTCCTGGCCATCAACGCCGCGTCGGCCGCACTGATGATCTCGGGCATCCCGTTCGACGGTCCCATCGGGGCGGTCCGGGTGGCCTACTCGACCGACGGCCAGTGGATCCCCCATCCCAGCTTCGAGGAGGGTGACGACTCGACGTTCGAGCTGGTGGTCGCCGGCCGTGCCCTCAGTGACGCCGACGACGCCGAGATCGCCATCATGATGGTGGAGGCCGGCGGCTCGGAGCGCTCGTTCCAGTACTACGAGGAGGGTGCCCCCCAGGTCACCGAGGAGGTGCTGGCCGACGGGCTCGAGGCGGCCAAGACGTGGATCCGCGAATCGATCGTCCTCCAGCGCCAGTTGGTGGACGCCTACGTCGCCGCCCGTGGTCCGATCGAGGCCATCGAATACTCGACGTTGACCGACTACGGCGACGACGTCTGGGAGCGGGTCGAGGCGCTTGGCTCCGGCCCGGTCGCCGAGGCCAACCGGATCGTGGCCAAGGCGGAGCGCAACGCAGCGCTCGACGCCGCCACCACCTCCGTCAGGGAGGCGCTTGCCGACGAGTTCCCCGATCGTGACGGCGAGATCAAAGCGGCCGTGCGCAGCCTGACCAAAAAGCTCGTCCGCAAGCGGATCGTCGAGGAGGGCCTCCGGATCGACGGACGCACGACCACCGAGATCAGGCCGCTCTCGGCCGAAGTGGACCTGTTCCCGACCGCCCACGGGTCGGCGCTCTTCCAGCGGGGCGAGACCCAGGTGCTCAATGTGACCACCCTCGGGATGCCCCGGATGAACCAGCTGCTCGACACCATCACCCCGGACGACCACAAGCGGTACATGCACCACTACAACTTCCCGCCGTTCTCCACGGGCGAGACCGGCTTCATGCGTGGCCCCAAGCGCCGGGAGATCGGCCACGGACTGCTGGCCGAGCGGGCCCTGCTGCCCGTCGTGCCCTACGAGGAGGACTTCCCCTACACGTTGCGGCTCGTCTCGGACGTCTTGGCCTCCAACGGCTCGACCTCCATGGCGTCGGTGTGCGGCTCGACCCTGTCCATGATGGCCGCCGGTGTGCCGCTCAAGGCGCCGGTCGCCGGCATCGCCATGGGCCTGGTGTACGACGGGGGTGCCTATGTGACCCTCACCGACATCCTGGGGGCCGAGGACGCGTTCGGGGACATGGACTTCAAGGTGGCGGGCACCAAGGACGTGGTCACCGCCCTCCAGCTCGACACCAAGATCGACGGGTTGCCGCTGGACGTGCTCACCAAGGCGCTGCTCCAAGCCAAGGACGCCCGCCTCACCATCCTCGAGGTGATGGCCGGCGCCATTCCCGAGCCCCGTTCAGAGGTGGCCGAGTCGGCCCCGAAGATCGTCTCCTTCGAGATCCCGATGGACAAGATCGGTGAGGTCATCGGGCCCAAGGGCAAGGTCATCAACGCGCTCCAACAGGAGACGGGTGCCGACATCGCCGTCGACGACGACGGCATGGTGGGCACGGTCACCATCGGGGCCAAGGACGGCACGGCGGTGGAGGAGGCCAGACGGCGCATCTCGACCATCCTCGACCCGCCGCTGGCCGAGGTGGGCGCCACCTATCAGGGCAAGGTGGTCAACATCACCAAGTTCGGCGCCTTCGTCAACATCCTTCCGGGACGGGACGGTCTCCTGCACATCTCGAAGATCGGCCAGGGCAAGCGCGTCGAGCGGGTCGAGGACGTGCTCGAGCTCGGGCAGCCCGTCGAGGTGAGGGTCGACGACATCGACCCGCAGGGCAAGGTGTCCCTCTCACTGGCCGGGGAGGCGCCCGCTGGATCCGGTTCGGGGTCCGAGGAGCGCGGCTCCCGCGGTGACGGTGGGGGTCGCAGCCGCGCTCCGCGCGGGGACCACGCCGATCCCGGTGACCGTCCCGACCGCAGTCGGCGCCAGGCCGAGACGTCCAGCACACCGGCCGGGGCCGTCTCCTTCGAGGAGGTCTTTGAGGTGGAGCTGGTCGAGGAGTTCGGTGACCTCGGACCTGCGGTGGCCGAGTCGACCGACCGACCCTCCGGTGGCGGAGGCGGCCGGGGCGGCCGTCGCCGTCGTTGATCTGCGGGCGTGGCCTAGGGCCGGTACCCCCGGGGGGCACCGGCCGCCACCGCCCACGGGGTTGACCACGCCCGGACCGTTGGGGTGGCGATCCCCACCGGCGAAGGGACCAGTGAAGGGCGCCGTCCATTGATCCGCAACGAGGTGCTTGCTTCGGGGCTCGTCCTGGTGACCGAGTCGATGGAGGACGCCCATTCGGTATCCATCGGATTCTGGGTGGGCACCGGCTCGCGGGACGAGGACGATGAGCGGGCCGGTGCCTCCCATTTCCTCGAGCACCTGCTGTTCAAGGGGACCGACCAGCGATCGCCGACCGCCATCGCCGAGGCGGTCGACGAGGTCGGGGGCGACTTCAACGCCTTCACCACCAAGGAGTACACGTCCTTCTACATCCGGTTGCTGGCCGAGCACGTCTCGCTCGGACTCGACATCCTGTCCGACATCATGTGGCAGCCGGCCCTGCGCCCCACGGATCTCGATGCCGAGCGTCAGGTGATTCTCGACGAGATCCTGATGCACGCCGACGAGCCGTCGGACGAGGTGGCCGAGCTGAGTTCGGCGGCCCTGTTCCCCGATCATCCGCTCGGCCGGGAGGTTCTCGGCACCCAGGCCTCGGTGACGTCGATGACGGCGGGCAGGATCCGTGAGTTCTTCGAGCTGCACTACCGACCGGGCAACATGGTGGTGGCAGTGGCCGGGGACCTCGATCACACCGCGGTGGCCGAAGGGATCGAGTCCCGGTTCGCCGGACGCCCCGGGGGCGCCACGCCCGAGCGCCGGCCTCCCCGGGACAAGGTCGAGCCGCTGCTCGTGAGCCGACGGCCCACCGAGCAAGCCCACCTGGTGCTGGCCCTGCGGTCTGTCGACCGCTTCGATCCGCGCCGCTACGCCCTCGCCGTGCTCAACCACGTGCTCGGAGGCGGGCTGTCCAGTCGACTCTTCCAGGAGATCCGCGAGCGTCGGGGGCTGGCCTACTCGGTGTGGTCGGAGCGTGTGGCCTACCACGATGCCGGATCCGTGAGCGTCGGGATGGGGACGGCACCCGAGCACGTGCCCGAGGTGCTCGACATCGTGTCCGCCGAACTCGAGCGGCTCGGCGAGGACGGCATCACGGAGCGGGAGCTGTCGATCGCCAAGGGAAACCTGCGGGCCGAGACCCTGCTGGCCTGCGAGGACTCCGGCGTGCGGATGAGCCGGATCGGTGCGGGGATGTTGCTCCACGGCGAGGTGCTCCCCGTCGAGGAGGTGCTGGCCCGGGTGGCCGCCCTGACCGTGGAGGACGTGCACGCCGCCGCTGTCGAGTTGGTGGGCTCGCCCCGCACCCTGTCCGTGGTGGGCCCGTTCGATCCCTCGGACTTCGACACTCGGCCACTGTCCCTCGGCTGAGCCGGGCCGGGGGCTCTTCGTGTAGCTGGCGGGCCGTCCGGCACGGCGACGGTAGGGTGACCGCTATGCGCGTCGGGGTCGTCGGAGCCGGGGGGAAGATGGGTATCGAGGTGTGCCGTGCGGTCGAGGCGGACGACGGACTCGACCTGGTTGCCGCGGTCGACCCGGCGCGCTCGGGTGTGGCGCTCACCGATCTGTGCGGTGACGCCGCCGGGATCACCACCGGGCTTAGCGTGTCGGCCGAACTCGGCGTCCTCGTCGACCGCGGGGTCGAGGTCGTCGTCGACTTCACCCACCTGGAGGCGGCACGGACGACGCTCGCCTTCTGCGCTGATGCCGGGATCCACGCGGTGGTGGGGACCACCGGATTCACCGCAGAGGACCTGGCCGAGCTGACCCGTCGCTTCGTGGGCCCGCCCAACTGTTTGGTGGCGCCCAACTTCGCCATCGGGGCCGTTCTCATGATGCGCTTCGCCGAGCTGGCGGCGCCGTGGTTCGACGGTGCGGAGATCATCGACCTGCACCACGACGGGAAGCTCGACGCCCCCTCGGGTACGGCCCGGACCACCGCCGACCGCATGGCGGCCGCGCGCCGGGCGGCGGGCGAGGGCGTGTTCCCCCCCGACCGAACGGTCACCGAGGCGATCGAGGGTGCACGCGGAGGAGCGGGCCCCGGGGGGATCCGGCTCCACTCGGTCCGTCTGCCGGGACTGGTGGCGCACCAGGAGGTGATCCTCGGGGCGGTCGGCCAGAGCCTCACCATCCGCCACGATTCCTACGACCGCACGTCGTTCATGGACGGCGTGATCCTGGCCGTGAGGAGCGTGCCCGACCGGCCCGGGGTCACCTCGGGGCTCGAGCCGCTCCTCGGCCTCTGAGCCGGCGCCACCCGATGGACGACACCCGCCAGCGGATCGTCGAGGCCACCTACCAGTGCGTCGCCCGGTGGGGGCTGGCCAAGACCACGGTCGAGGACGCCGCCAGGGAGGCGGGGGTGTCGCGGGCCACCGTCTACCGCACCTTCCCGGGCGGCCGTGACGAGCTGATCACCGCGGTGGTGTCGTGGGCCACACTCGAGTTCTTCGCCCGGCTGTACGAGGAGGTGCACGGGGCCGGCAGCCTGGAGGAGGTGATGGAACGGGGCATCGCCTTCGCCCACCGATCGATCGTCCAGCACGAGGTGCTCCAACGGGTGATGCAGACCGAGCCCGAGAAACTCCTTCCCGCGCTGACGGTCGAGAGCAATCGGATCCGAGCGGGGATCGCCGAGTTCTTGGTCCCCTATCTCCGCCAGCGCGGGGTCGCCACCGGTGTCGACCCGGTCGCCGCGGCTGACTTCCTGGCCCGGATGGTGCTCTCCTACATGTCCGCCCCCGGCCGGTGGGATCTCGACGATCCCGCCCAGGTGGCCCAGTTGGTCCGGGCCGAGCTACTGGCCGGTGTGGTGGCGCCGTCGCCCGACGGGCGGGGGGCGGCACGCGGACGGCCCCCTCCCGCTCCGGGCACCCGTCGGCCCACTCGTTGACAATGAGACAAAAAGCGATCTAGCGTTTCAGGTGTGCCGACCCAGGGGGCCACACTCCGTGTGGTGGATCACGAGGGGGTCGCGCCCCACTCGGGCGTCGGACCCACCCCGAGTCCGGTCGGCCCGGCGACGCCGCGGGAGTCCCGTCACCGGGACACGATCATCGACGCCACGCTGAGCTGCCTGGCCCGGCACGGCACTCTCAAGACCACGGTCGACGACATCGCACGGCAGGCCGGCGTATCGCGGGCCACCGTCTACCGGGTGTTCCCCGGCGGTCGCGACGAGGTTCTCGGTGCGGTCGTCGACACGGAGATGGCCCGGCTCTTCTCCGCACTGGGTGTCGCGCTGGGGGAGGCCCGTGGCCTGGGTGAGGCCCTGGTCGCCGGCATCGTCGAGGCCTCCGGCCGGATACGCGGCCACGCGGCGCTCACCTACCTCGTCGAGCACGAGCCCGAGATGGTCCTCGGCCATCTGGCCTTCGACGAGTCGGACCGGCTCTTGGTCACCGCATCGCGCTTCACCGCGCCGTTCCTGGCCCGGTGGATGAGCCCCCCCGAGGCCGAGCGGGTGGCCGAATGGGCCACCCGCATCGTGCTCTCCTATGCCGTCTCCCCGTCGCCCGATGTGGACCTGGCCGACCCGCTCCATGCCAACCGCCTGGTGGAGACCTTCGTGCTCCCCGGCATCCGGGCGTTGCACTCGGCGTTGACCGGGGGTGCCGTCGACATCACGCCGTTCACCGACGCCCAACCCGACTTCGACACCGAATCCGAGACCCAACCCCTGAGCGACCGGGGGAACACCCGGCCGTTCACCGGGGACGCGCACTAACCAAGGGAGACCCGCAATGAGCACCGACATGAGCAGCACCGAGGCCATCATCGGCCGGGCCGAGATCGACGACTTCGAGGCGATCCTCTCGGTGGTGGGAACCGAAGAGGCCGACGGCCGCCACGTCGTGCACTCCGACTACGACTCCATCTTCACCTGGGACTACGAGAAGGGCGCCCGTCCCAAACTCGACAAGCTCTACGAGAAGGCCAAGGGTGCCCAGTGGAACGGCCAGACCGACCTGCCGTGGGAGGTCGAGGTCGACCAGGAGCGCCTGGTCCGCGAGCAGGCCGAGTCCACGGGCGGCTTCGGGGCCGGCTTCGACCTGACGGGCACGCCCGTCGAGTCGTGGGGCGACAAGGAATGGGTGGAGTTCGGGGTCGAGAGCCAGAACTGGACGCTGTCGCAGTTCCTCCACGGAGAACAGGGGGCGCTCATCTGCACGGCCAAGATCGTTGAGTCCGTCCCGTGGATCGATGCCAAGTACTACGCATCCACCCAGGTCATGGACGAGGCCCGCCATGTGGAGGTGTTCGCCAAGTACCTCGACGAGAAGCTGAGCGGTCACTACCCGGTCAACGCCCACCTGCGGATGCTCCTCGACGACATCATCGCCGACTCCCGATGGGACCTGACCTACCTGGGAATGCAGATCATGGTGGAGGGCCTGGCCCTGGCCGCCTTCGGCTTCATGCACCAGATGACCGGCGACCCGCTGCTCAAGAAGCTGCTGCGCTACGTCATGGCCGACGAGGCCCGGCACGTGGCCTTCGGAGTTCTCAGCCTCCAGGAGTACTACGAGGGCCTGAACTCCGCCGAGCTGCGCGAGCGCCAGGAGTTCGCATTCGAGGCCGCGGTGCGCATGCGCGACCGGTTCCTCCAACAGGAAGTTTGGGACCGGATGGGCGTGGATCCGAAGTCCATCGTCCCGGTGGTCCAGCAAGCCCCCGAACGGGCGGCGTTCCAGGCGCTCCTGTTCTCCAAGATCGTCCCCAACTGCAAGAAGCTCGGCCTGCTGGACGCGGCCGACGGATGGCTGAGGACGAAGTTCACCGAGCTGGGTGTCATCGAGTTCGAGTCGTGGGTCGACACGAGCGAGGAGTACGACGCGGTCGGCGTCGACCCCCCCGAAGGACCGGATCACCTCCTAGCGCACCGGCGGGGGTCCGAGAAGGGGAGCCCATAGTGCCGACATCCCCGGCGCCGGCGGGGCCGGCCCCTGCTGGTAGCCTGCGGAATCGTGACGTCCTCCGCCCCATCAGCGCCCCGGCCGGGAGGCTGAGCGGGGATGGCGCGCTTCGGCTCGGTCATCACCGCCATGGTCACCCCCTTCGACCCAACGGGGGCGATCGACCTCGACGCCGCCGCGGTGGTGGCCCGCCATCTGGCCGCGAACGGTAGTGATGCCCTGGTCGTGGCGGGGAGCACCGGCGAGGGATCGGTCCTGACCGACGAGGAGCGCCTCGACCTCTTCCGGGCGGTCGCCGAGTCGGTGGACGTGCCGGTGATTGCGTCGACCGGGACCAACGACACGGCCCATTCGGTCATGTTGACCAAGGAGGCCAAGGCCTGCGGTGTCCACGGCATCCTGGCGGTCACGCCGTACTACAACCGGCCATCTCCTGCGGGACTCTCGGCCCACTTCCGTGCGATTGCCGCGGCCACCGATCTGCCGGTGGTGCTCTATGACATCCCGATCCGCTCGGGAAGACGGATCGGGCCAGCGCTGACGCTCGAGTTGGCCCGCGAGGTTCCCACCATCGTCGGAGTGAAGGATGCGACGGGTGACGTGGCCGGGGCGGCCGCAGTGGTCGCCGAGAGCCCGGACGGCTTCGAAGTCATCTGTGGCGACGATTCGTTGACGTTGCCCTTCGTTGCCATCGGCGGAGCCGGCGTGATCAGCGTCGCCGCCCACTGGGCGGGGCGTTTGTTCGCGGCGATGATCGAGGCCCACCGGGCCGGCGAGGTGGAGCGGGCCACCGAGGTCAACCAGCACCTGATCGAGTCGTACCGATTCCAATCGACCGACGACTTCCCGAACCCGGTGCCGGCCAAGGCGGCCTGTCGTGCCCTCGGGCTCCCCGTCGGGGAGTGCCGGCCGCCCAACACCCCGGGCTCTGAGGCCCTCGATGCCCGTGCCCGGTCGGTCGTCGACGCCGTCGGCCAGTTCGACCCGGTACCCCAGTCGGTTGCCTGAATCCCGCCGGACCGGGCGGTCCGGGCGGTCCGGGCGGAGCGGGCCGGCCGGGGGCCCGGACGGAGAGAGAAAGCCAGCAGTGAACACCAACCAGAAGAGCCGGGGGACCGGCCAGACCAGGGCGGGGGCGAGCGGAGTCGCGGCAGCCACGAAGACGTCCCCCCGGGGGAAGGCAAAAGAGCGGGGGTCGACCGGGAAGACAAGCGGTTCGAAGGCCTCGCCGGTGCGGGTGGTGTTCCTCGGTGGCCTGGGGGAGATCGGGCGCAACTGCGCCTGCATCGAGGTCGACGGCCGCATCCTCGTCCTCGACGTCGGCATCATGTTCCCCGACCCGGACATGCCGGGCGTCGATCTGGTCCTGCCCGACTTCACCTACCTGCGGGAGAACGCCGACCGGGTCGACGGGGTGATCCTGACCCACGGTCACGAGGACCACACCGGGGGCCTCGCCTACCTGCTGCGTGACTTCCCGGTCGACGTCTACGGCTCAGAGCTCACCCTGGCCCTGGCCCGGAACCGTGTGGACGAGGCCGGTATGGCCGAGCGGGCCCGGTTCATACCGGTGCGGGACGGGGAGCGCCGGCGCATCGGGCCCTGCGACGTGGAGTTCATCCCGGTGACCCACTCAGTGCCCCACGCCTTCGCCACCGTGTTCCACACGCCCCAGGGGATCATCCTCCACTCGGGCGACTTCAAGATCGACCTGCACCCGGTGGACGGCCGGAGGACCGATCTGGCCCGCATGGGGGCGTTGGCCTCGGACCCGGGCATCCGGATGCTGCTGGTCGACTCGACCAATGCGGAGGAACCCGGTTTCACCCCATCGGAGTCGACCGTCGGGGCGACGCTCCGCAAAGTGTTCCTGGCCCGTCCCGACCGCCGGTTCATCGTGACCTGCTTCGCCAGCCACATCCATCGCGTCCAGCAGGTGGCCGACGCCGCCATCGCCGGTGGGCGGAAGGTGGCCACGCTCGGCCGATCCATGCAGAAGAACGTGGCCCTGGCCCGCAAGCTCGGGCTGCTGCACATCCCCGACCAGTCCCTGGTCGACATCGAGGACGTCGACCAGCTCGAGCCCGGACAGGTGTGCGTCATCTCCACCGGGTCCCAGGGCGAGCCCATGTCGGCGTTGTCCCGGCTGGCCACGGGCGAGAACCGCTTCTTCCGGCTGCTCGAGAACGACGTCGTGGTCATCAGCGCCCATCCCATCCCGGGCAACGAGTGGTCGGTGGGCCGGGTGATCGACAGCCTGCACCGCCGGGGCGTCGAGGTGATCCACTCGGGTGTCGACTCGGTGCACGTGAGCGGTCATGCCCGCCAGGGTGAGCTGGCCATGCTCATGTCGGTGGCCCGACCTGAGTTCGTCATCCCCGTCCACGGCGAGTACCGCCACATGGCCAACCAGATCCAGGTGGCCTCGTCGATGGGGATCGGTGGTGACCGGGTGCTGCTGTGCGAGGACGGCGACGCGGTGCGCCTCGACGGCGGAGGGCTCCGACGCGACGGCAGCGTTCCCGGCGGCTACCTGTTCGTCGACGGGAGCTCGGTCGGGGACATCGGCCACGGCGTGCTCCGGGACAGGATGGTGCTGGCCGAGGAGGGGGTGGTGATGGCGGTGGCCACCGTGGACCTGAAGCGGGGCGAGGTCGTCGGAACACCCCAGATCGTCACCCGCGGTTGGGCCTACGACAACGACACCGAAGCCCTGCTCGAGGATGCCCGTGCCCAGGTCACCAAGGCGCTCGAGCAGGCCCTCGCCTCGGGGAGCAACGACCACGAGAACCTCAACCGGGTGGCCCGCAAGGCCCTCGGGCGTCTGGTCGGGGACCGGACCCGCCAGCGACCGATGATCGTGCCCGTCATCGTCACCGTCTGACGGACCCGGGCTCCCGGCCTGCACGACGAGGGCACAGGGGCGTCGGGGCGCCCGGTGTCACCCTGATGGGGACGCTCCGGGACTACCCTGTTACTCACTGTGACGACCGCCACCAAGCGACCGGCGGGCCGATCCGGGGCATCGCGGTCGAAGAGCAGGTCGGCCACCTCGTCCCGATCGCGCTCCAAGCCCTCGGCTTCCCGACGGGGGAGTGCCGCCCGGAAGGGCAACGGCAGGGGGTCCCGCGACGCGCGGCACCACCCGGCATTCGCCGCCTCCCTGTGGGGGGTGGTCACCGCCCACGGTTCGGACCTGTGGGGCGTGGTCCTGATCACCGTGGGCGTGCTCACCGGACTGGCCTTCTATGCCGACTCACTCGCCCCGGCGGGACACGACGCCCGCCTGGCGGTCGGCGCCGTGTTCGGATGGGGGAGGTTCCTGGTTCCACTGGTGGCCATCGCCGTGGGCATTCTCCTGCTCGTCAATCGCGGGGATGAGGACGAGGGACGCGACTCCCGCGAGCCGGCTCGGGCCGTCATCGGTGGGACCCTGACCTTGCTGGCGGTCGCCGGGCTGGCGGCGCTGGCCGGCGGTTCCCCCACCTTTGGCGCGCCCACCTCCCGGCTCTCCTCCGCCGGCGGCTGGGTGGGGGCCCTCATCGGCAACCCGTTGCGGTCCACCCTCGGGGGTTTCGGAGCGGCGACCGTGCTGGTCGCCCTGACCGTCGTGGCCCTGGTCCTGTTCACCGGGGTGTCGATCCACTCGGCTGTCCGAGGTGCGGTCTCCGGCGTCCGCTGGGCGGTCGCCACGGCCCGGGACGGGGACTCCGGAGATACCGAGGGCGAGATCACCGACGACCACCCCACCGACCCCTTCGGTCGAACCGTGGCCGTGGCGGACGAGCCCGAGCCGGCGACGGACGCACCGGTGCCCGACCTGCCCGAGGACCTGGTGGACGACCCGGTCGTCGCCGACCCCGAGCAACCGGCCATCCCCGAGGCGGCTCCCCGGCCCGCTACCAACTCCCCGTTGGAGATGAAGCTCGGACCGACGGTGGGGGACTGGCGGCTTCCTCCGGCCAACCTGTTGAAGCGGGCCAAGCCGCACACGGTCGACGAACGGGAGGTGGACGCCGGCGGTGCCGCACTCGTCGCGGCACTGGCCGCCCACGGCGTCGAGACCCGCCTCGTCGGCCGCACGGTCGGCCCGTCGGTCACCCGCTACGAACTCGAGCTGGGACCCGGGGTGAAGGTGGCCCGGGTCACGTCGCTGTCCAAGGACATCGCCTACGCCATGGCCTCCCCCGACGTCCGCATCCTGGCCCCGATCCCTGGCAAGTCGGCCATCGGGGTCGAGGTGCCCAACCGGCGACGTGAACTCGTCGCGCTCGGGGACATCCTGGCCTCGCCCGAGGCCGCCGGTGCCCAGCACCCGTTGGAGGTGGCCCTCGGCCGCGACATCGCCGGCAGGGCGGTGATGGTGAACCTGGCCGAGATGCCCCACGTGCTCGTCTCCGGAGCCACCGGATCGGGCAAGTCGTCCTGCATCAACTCGGTCCTGACCTCCATCCTGGCCCGGGCCACGCCGGACCAGGTCCGCCTCATCCTGGTGGACCCCAAGCGGGTCGAACTGGGCCAGTACAACGACCTGCCCCATCTGCTCACCCAGGTGGTGGTGGACCCGAAGAAGGCGGCCAATGCGCTGGCCTGGGCCGTGACCGAGATGGAGCGCCGCTACGACTTGCTGGCCGAGGTGGGCATGCGGGACATCACCGGTTACAACGCCGGATTCGACAACGGCGATCTCGAGGCCTACGAGGAGGCCTACCAGCTCCGTATGCGCGGCGCCGACCCGGATGCGGATGGGGCGGCCGACGGGTCGGACATCGAGGCCCACTACAACCGGCTTCCCTTCATCCTCATCGTGGTGGACGAGCTGAACGACCTCATGATGGTGGCGGCGCGAGACGTCGAGGAGTCGGTCTGCAGGATCGCCCAGATGGCCAGGGCGGTGGGCATCCATCTCGTCCTCGCCACCCAGCGCCCGTCGGTGGACGTGATCACCGGCGTCATCAAGGCGAACATTCCCTCGCGCATGGCCTTTTCCGTGTCCACCCAGGCGGACAGTCGGGTCATCCTCGACCAAGGGGGCGCAGAGCGGTTGATCGGCAAGGGCGACATGCTCTTGTTGTCGGCCTCGTCGTCCAACCCGCAGCGGCTCCAAGGTCCTTGGGTGAGCGAGGAGGAAGTGCGATCGATCACCGCCCACTGGAAGCGGCAGCGCCCGATGGAGGTCGTCGCCGGCATCGAGGAAGTGGTCGGGAGCGACGGCCGCCAATCGGAGATCGACGACGGCGATGATGACCTGCTCGACCAGGCCATGGAGCTCGTCGTCCGCTCCCAGCTGGGGTCGACGTCGATGCTGCAGCGCAAGCTGCGGGTCGGGTTCGCCCGGGCCGGGCGGCTCATGGATCTGATGGAGCGCCGCGGGGTGGTCGGGCCTTCGGAGGGATCCAAGGCACGCGCCGTCCTCATGACACCCGAGGAACTGGACGCCCGCTGAACCGAAGCGCCCCTGAGGACCGTGGCACGGCGCCGGGGGTGGTGCGACTCCCCGAACCCGAGACCGCCGACATCACCGCGCCGGCCGCCCTGTCCTCCGACCTCGGAGTCGGCGCCGGAGCGGTCACAGCCCGCGCCGCCACCGAGACCGTGGTGGGGACCGATGTCGCCAGCATCGCCGGTGAGGCCGACGGCAGCCGGCGCCGTGCCCGCAGGTCGGCGAAGAAGCACCGCGGCCGGTGGTGGGCGCTCGGCGTCACCCTGGCGGTCCTGGCCCTGGCGGCCGCCGTGGTGGCCGGTGCGGCCCGCGTCGACCGACCCCTGGCGCAGCCCAGGTTGACCCCCGGTCTGCCGGCATCGCTGCTCGTGGCCGGGACGAGCCCGACGCTGCCGTGGCCGGCCGCCGGGCAGGGTGCGGTCTCGGTGCCGTCGCTCGGCTATGCCGCCCAGTCCGGCCCCGAGTCCTCGGTGCCCGTCGCGTCGCTTACCAAGATGACCACGGCACTGGTCATCTTGGAGGACCACCCGGTCGCCCCCGGGGCCGAGGGCCCGCCGATCACCGTCACCTCGGCGGACGTGGCGGAGTACGACAACGAGTTGCACAACGACGAGTCGACCCTGCCCATCGAGGTGGGGGAGGTGCTCACCGAACGACAGATGCTCGAGGCCATGCTCACCCAGTCGGCCAACGACATCGCCTACTCCTTGGCCCTGTGGGACGCGGGAACCCTGCCGGCCTTCGTCGCCAAGATGAACGCGACCGCCGCCCGGCTCGGCGCCACCGCCTCCCATTACGTCGACGCCAGCGGCTACGACCCGGGCTCGGTGTCGACGGCGGCCGACTGCCTCCGGATCGCCGCGGCGGCGATGGCCGTCCCCACGTTCGCGGAGGTGGTGGGCATGAGCTCGGTCACCCTCCCCCTCGTCGGCACCGAGCCCAACATCGTGACGGAGATCGGCTCCCACAACGTGGTCGGCATCAAGTCCGGGTACAGCTCCGAGGCCAAGGCCTGCATGGTCCTGGCCGCCGACCGTGTGGTCGCGGGGCGATCGGTGCTGGTGTTGGCGGCGGTCCTGACCCAGCCGGTCCCGCCACCGGTGGAGCCCACGACGACGACCACGCGGCCTCAGACGGCAGGCGCGACAGGGTCGACATCGACCACGACAACCATCCCCCAGGACGACCTGCAGGTGCCCGACCCGTTCCGTTACACCCGACCCGTGATCGGGGCGCTGCTCGACGCCGCCGAGGCCGGTGTCGTGCCGACCACCGTCGTCTCCGCCGGGCAGACAGCCGCGTTGGTGAGCGCCGAGTGGGGCGGGGAGCCGCATCGGGCCCGGGTCGTCGCCGCCCGGGGGGCGACGCTCGCCGGCTGGCCGGGCCAACGGGTGACCGCGGTCACCAAGCTGGTGCCGGTGGGCCCGGGGAGCGGATCGGGCAGAACGGTGGGCCAGGCGGTGTACGCGCTCGGCACCGAGGTCGATGAGGTGCCGTTGAAGCTGGCGACCACCGTGCCCGAACCCTCGTGGTGGTGGAGGCTCGTGCACGACTGAGCGGGCTCCGAGCCGCCCTCCCGGTGGCGCCCGGGGCGACCCGGGGCGAGTACCGTGTCGGTGTGCGAGCCCGAGCCCCAGCCTCCTCAGCCAACCTGGGACCGGGATTCGACACCCTCGCTGTGGCCCTCGACCGGTATGTGGAGGTGGAGGTGGAGCCGGCCTCCAAGCTCATCGTTCGCTCCGAGGGAGAGGGTGCCGGGCTCGCCGACGACCCCTCCCACCTCGCCGCCCGGGTCGCCATCGACGTCGCCGGCACCGATCACCTGGCCATCACCGTTCGCTCGCAGATCCCGGTGGCCCGGGGACTGGGTTCCTCTGCGGCGTTGGCCGTGGCTGCCGCGGCGGCGGCGGGGGCGTCCGACCCGTTGGCCGTGGCCGCCCGAACGGACGGCCATCCCGACAACGCCGCGGCGTCGATGGTCGGGGGACTGGTGGCCGCCGCGCGGGTGAAAGGAGGGGTGCAGGCCGTCCGGCTCCCCCTGGACGTGAGCCTGGCGTTCGTGGTCATCGTCCCCGACCTCAGCCTGTCGACCGCCCGCTCCCGGCAGGCCCTGCCGAACCAGATCAGTCGGGAGAGCGCGGCGTTCAACCTTTCCAGGTTGGCGTTGCTCATCGCCGGCCTGGCCGACAGCCGGGTTCTCATCGGCGAGGCCACCGAGGACCGTCTCCATCAGGACTACCGGAGCCCACTGTTCCCCGCGGCCCCCAAACTGCTCGCCGGGATGGCCGGTGCCGGGGCCCTCGCCGTCTGCTGGTCGGGTGGTGGGCCGTCGCTCATGGGTATCTGCCGTGGGACCGAGGCCAACCTCGTCCGGTCCGGTGCCGAGTCCTCGATGGCCGAGGCCGGCGTTCCCGGCGAGGTGCTGGTGCTCCATCCCGACCTGCACGGCCTCGTCCTCGAGCGCGACGAGACGGACCGGGTCTACGACTTCAGCGCCGACCGGTAGGCGATCACCGGTCGTGCCCAGCGAACCCACCAAAGAGCTGCAGGCGGTGGCCAATCCCCACCCCGGCCGCGACTACGAGGTCCGCTGCGAGACCCCGGAATTCACCTGCCTGTGTCCGCTCACCGGGCAGCCCGACTTCGCCACCGTCGTCGTCACCTACGTACCCGATCGATCGCTCGTCGAGTTGAAGTCCCTCAAGCTGTACCTCTGGAGCTACCGCAACGAGGGCGGATTCCATGAGGACATGACCAACCGGATCCTCGACGACCTGGTGGCTTGCGTTTCGCCCCGCCGGATGACGGTGACCACCGACTGGCTGGTGCGGGGAGGGATCCACACCGTGGTCGTGGCGTCCCACCCCTAGGCTCGGGGATGCGTGCCCTGCGGGCCGTGGCCACGACCGGTGCGTGACGGACCCGACGGCCCGGCCCCGTCCCCCGGGCGCCGTATCCTGTGGGGATGCCCAGCGCCGAGCCCCCACCGAGCCCCCGGCGCCCCGGCGGCGGCGACATGGTGGTGAGCGCCCCGGAGGCGGCCGCGCCGCGCACCTTCCACATCCGCACCTTCGGATGCCAGATGAACGAGCACGACTCGGAGCGCCTGGCCGGCGCGCTGATCGCCGAGGGGCTGGTGGCCTCGCCCGACATCGAGGCGGCCGACGTGGTCGTGTTCAACACATGTTGTATCCGTGAGAACGCCGACAACAAGTTCTATGGCCACCTCGGCAACCTGAAGGCGCTGCGACAAGCCCGTCCTGACATGCAGATCGCCGTCGGGGGATGCCTGGCCCAGATGGACAAGGAGCGGATCCGCCAGCGGGCCCCCCACGTCGACGTGGTGTTCGGCACCCACAACCTGGTCAGGGCTCCCGAACTCCTGGCCCGGGCGGCGGCTTCTGCGGGGCCGGTCGTGGAGGTCCTCGACGCGCCGCTGCCCGTCACCGATCCCGCCGCCGATCACCAGGTGGCCGCACTCGCTGCGGCACGGGACCTCCCCTATGCGGCCTGGGTCACCATCCAGACAGGTTGTGACAACTCGTGTGCATTCTGCATCGTGCCTGCGGTGCGCGGCGGAGAGGTGTCACGTCCCTTCGACGAGCTGGTGGCCGAGGTGGGCACCCTCGCCCGGCGGGGCGTCACCGAAGTGACGCTCCTCGGACAGAACGTCAACTCGTACGGACGTGACCTCACCCGCCGACGGCCACTTTTCGCCGACCTGCTCCGGGCGGTGGGCGGGGTGGAGGGCATCCGTCGTGTGCGGTTCACGAGTCCCCACCCGAAGGACCTCCGGCCCGAGACCATCGCCGCCATGGCCGAGACGGACGAGGTCTGCAACCACCTCCACCTGCCGCTGCAGTCCGGGAGCGACCGGGTCCTCGCCGGCATGCGACGCGGCTACACCGCCGAGCGGTACCTGGCGCGCCTGGCTGCCGCTCGGGCCGCCATCCCCGACCTGGCCGTGACCACCGACCTCATCGTCGGCTTCCCGGGGGAGGAGGACGACGACTTCGAGCGCACGCTGGAGGTGGCGGCGGAAGCCGCCTACGACAGCGCGTACACGTTCGTGTTCTCCCCCCGGCCGGGCACGCGGGCGGCGTCCATGAACGATCGCTTCGTCCCGCCCGAGGTGGTGGCCGACCGGTTCGAGCGGCTCCGGTTGGTCGTTGAGCGCTCGGCCCTGTCCCGGCACCGCGACCGCATCGGGCGACGCGAGGAGGTGATCGTGGAGGGCCCGTCCAAACGGGATCGATCGGTCGTGACCGGCCGCACCAGCCAGAACAAGCTGGTCCATTTCCAGGCGGGCGGTTCGCAGGCGCCGGCTGCGGGGTCCTTCGCCGAGGTGCTGGTGACCTCGGCCGCCCGCCACCACCTCGCCGGCGAGCTGTGCACGGTCACCGCCGGTCCCTCCCACCGGACCCGGATCCCTGTCGCCGCCGGCTGAGCCGCGACCCCTCCGGGACGGGCCCGGGCCCACCATTGGTCGGGCGGGCCCCGAGCCGACCGCGGTGGCCCTTGTCGGCCCCACCGCATCGGGCAAGTCGGAGATCGCCCTCACCGTGGCCCGACGGTCGGCCCTCCGTGGCGACGGAGAAGACCCCGGCCGCTGCGTCGAGCTCGTCTCGGTCGACTCGATGGCGGTCTACCGCGGCATGGACATCGGAACGGCCAAACCCAGCGCCACGATCCGCAACGAAGTGCGGTACCACCTCCTCGACCTGGTCGATCCCACCGAGGAATTCACGGTGCGCCAGTTCCAGTCGGCGGCCCGGGCCGCCCTGGCCGACATCGCCAGACGGGGTCGACGGGCCCTGCTGGTCGGGGGCACCGGGCTGTACCTCCGCGCCGTGGTCGACGATCTGTCGTTCCCGGGACGGTTCCCCGACGTGGCCTCGGAGCTGGCCGGCAGGATCGACGCGGCAGGACCTCCGGGGAGCCCGGGCGAACGAGCGGCGCTCGGCGACCTCCACCGCCGGCTCGCCGGGCTCGATCCGGTGGCCGCCGGACGTATCGAACCGACCAACCGCCGCCGCCTGCTCCGGGCGCTCGAGGTGACCCTCGGGTCGGGGCACCCCTTCTCGTCCTTCGGGCCCGGGCTCGAGCGGTATCCCCCGAGCGGGATCCTTCAGGTGGGCATCCGGTACGAACCTGCGGTCCAGGACCAGAGGATCGCCCTCCGGTTCGAGCACCTGATGGATCTCGGGTTCCTCCAGGAGGTTCGGGCGCTGGCCCGGCGTCCCGGAGGCCTGTCACGCACGGCGCGCCAGGCCCTCGGCTACCGCGAGCTGCTGGGTCATGTCGAACAGGGCGTCCCCCTGGCCGAGGCAGTGGAGCAGGCCGTTCGCAGGACCCGCACCTTCGCCCGCCGCCAGCTGGCCTGGTTCCGCCGCGATCCCCGTATCGTGTGGGTGGAGCCGGACGACGACGCGGTGGGCCTGATCACCACTCGCCTCGTCGACGGCACCCCAGGGGGCGCCGGGGTGGGAGAATGAAGATGAACGTGATGAAGCGAGCCACTCCAGCCCACCGGTCCACCGGTCCACTCCACCTCACCAAGCACCATGGGGCCGGCAACGACTTCCTGGTCCTCGTGGACATGGACGACACCGAGTGCCTCGATACCGAGCTGGTGCGGGCCCTGTGCGACCGCCGGTTCGGGGTCGGTGCCGACGGGGTCATCCGGGTCACCACCAGCGAGGTCGGAGCGGACCTGGCGATGGACCTCCGCAATGCCGACGGCGGTGTGGCAGAGATGAGCGGGAACGGGATGCGGTGCCTGGCCCAGGCGGCGGTGGACGCCGGGGTGGTGACCGGGCCCGTCTTCACGGTGTGGACGCTGGGCGGGGTGCGCACCGTCGAGTTCCGCGCCGGACAGACAGCCGGCACCGCCGACGCCTCGGTGGACATGGGGAAGGCGACCCTCGGACCCGACCAGCCCCAGAGGTTCGCTGAGCGCAGGGCCCGTGAGGTCGACATGGGCAATCCGCATCTGGTGCTGCTCGGCCCCGACGTCGCCGACGTGGACGTGGCCGAGCTGGGCGGTCACCTCCAAGAGCTGCACCCGGGGGGGATCAACGTCGAGTTCATCGCCACCGGACCGGGGTCCGATGCCATCACGCTCCGGGTGTGGGAGCGGGGCGTGGGGGAGACCCAGGCCTGTGGCACGGGGAGTGCCGCCGCCGCCGCCGCCGCCCACAGCTGGGGGCTGGTGGGCCAAGAGATCGAGGTCCACAATCCTGGGGGCACACTCACCGTCCTGCTCGGACCCGACGGGGTCCGCCTGAGCGGCCCGGTGAGGAAGGTGGCCGACATCGAGGTGCGCACGGACGAGCTCCTGGCGGCGGCCCGCCCGTGAGCCCGACCGACTCGGCGTTCACCGACACCCTCATCTCCCGGTCGGTCCGGGAGCGCATCGTGCTCGTGGGCGTGACCTTCCCCCACTCCACCCTGAGCGAAACCGAGGCGGGCCTCGACGAGCTGGCGCTGCTGGTGGCCACTGCCGGCGCCGACGTGATGGAGCGGATCGTCCAGCGGCGGACCGCACCCGACCCTGCCACCTACCTGGGCCGGGGCAAGGCCGACGAGCTGCTGGCCGTCTGCCTGGCCGTCGACGCCGACACGGTGGTCTTCGACGACGATCTGTCCCCGGCCCAGCAGCGCAACCTGGAGAAGATCCTGGGCCGGACGGCCATCGACCGCACCGCGGTGATCCTCGACATCTTCGCCCAGAACGCCCGCACCCCCGAGGGACGCGCCCAAGTCGAGCTGGCGTTGCTTCGCTACCGGTTGCCTCGACTGCGGGGCCGGGGCCGCTCCTTCAGTCAGCAGGCCGGCGGGATCGGCACGAGGGGGCCCGGTGAGACCGCCCTCGAGGTCGACCGCCGGCGCCTGGTCCGGAGGATGACCCGGCTCGAGTCCGATCTGCGGCAGTTGGACCGCACCCGGCGCACCCAGCGCAAAGGTCGGTCCCGCTCGCGGCAGCGGACCGTTTCCCTGGTGGGGTACACCAATGCCGGGAAGTCGACGTTGCTCAACCGGCTGTGCGGAGCCGACGTGCTGGTCGAGAACCGACTCTTCTCCACGCTCGACCCCCGAACCCGCCAACTCGACCTCCCCGGGGGCGAGACGGTGCTGCTCACCGACACCGTGGGATTCGTGCGCAAGCTCCCTCACCAGGTGGTCGAGGCCTTCCGCTCCACGTTGGAGGTGGTGGGCGAGTCGGACCTGATCGTCCACGTCGTCGACGGTTCCGCACCCGACTTCGAGGGGCAGGTCGACGCCGTGCGGACCGTGCTCGCCGAAATCGGAGCCGAGGGCCTCCCCGAACTCCTGGTGGTGAACAAGTCCGACGCCATCGCCGAACACGGCGGGGAGGCCGCCGAGGAGGCACACCGGCTGATGGCCGCCAACGAGGGCTCGGTCAGGGTGTCGGCCCGGACCGGGGCGGGGATCGACGACCTGTTGGTGGCGGTGGGGGACCGGCTCCGCATCGGCGACCGGGTGGTCGAGCTCGACATCCCGTGGGCCCGCGGGGACGTGCTGGCCGCGGTGCACCGTGAAGGGGAGATCGTCGGTGAGGTGGTGGGCGAGCAGTCGACCCGCATCCAGGTCGTCCTCGATGACGTGGGCAAGTCGCGCTTCGCCGAGTTCGTGGCCTCGTGACACCGCCAGTACCGGCGGCCACCCCGTCCGGCTTCGTCCCGCCCCCCTACCCCTACGAACGGCTCAACCAGCTGAAGGCGCGTGCCGTCGACCGGTTCGGCGCGGACGGTGTCGTTGACTGCTCCATCGGCACTCCCTGTGACCCACCCCCACCCTCGGTCCTGGCGGCCATGGCCGCGTCGGGCACGGAGCGCGGGTACCCGACCTCCCCGGGGTCGGCCGAACTCCGAGTGTCCGCTGCCCGCTGGCTCGACCGTCGCTTCGGCGTCTCGGTGGATCCCGATGCCGAGCTCGCGGCCTGTGTCGGCACGAAGGAGTTCGTGGCGTCGGCCGCCCAGTACCTCCACCTCCGGTCGCCCGACCGCGACACGGTGCTGTACCCGGCGGTCTCCTACCCGACCTATGCCATGGGGGCCCTGCTGGCCGGCTGCCGCCCGGTCCCCGTCGCCGAACTGCCGGGGGGCGGGCCCGATCTCTCTTCCATCGCCGAGGACGACGCGGCGCGGGCCCTGGTGCTGTGGACCAACTCGCCGTCCAACCCGACCGGGGGGCTGACCGACCACGCACAGGTGGCGGCCTGGGGCCGGAGCCACGGGGTCCCCGTGTTCTCGGACGAGTGCTACACCGAGTTCACCTGGGACGGTCCGCCACGATCGATTCTGGAGTGGGGGACCTCGGGCGTGGTGGCCGTGCACTCGCTGTCCAAGCGGTCCAACCTGGCCGGCATCAGGGTCGGCTTCTACGCCGGGGATCCCGAGCTGGTGGACTTCCTCGTGGACGTGCGGCGCCACGCGGGGCTCATGGTCCCAGGGCCCGTGCAGGCCGGCGCGGTCGTGGCCTTGAACGACGACGCCCACGTCGTCGACCAGCGGCGCCGCTATCTCGAGCGTCTGGGCACCTTGTCGGGAGTGCTGACCAGCGCCGGCCTCCCGGTCGGTCTGCCGGCCGGGGGCTTCTACCTCTGGGCCCCGGTGCCCGCGTCGGCCGCCGGGGGAGGGTGGTCGGTGACCGAGCGGCTGGCCCTCGAGGCCGGCCTCCTCGTCAGCCCCGGCGAGTTCTACGGACCCGGCGGCGACCACTTCGTGCGCATCGCACTCGTGCAGCCCATGGAGCGCATCGCATTGGTGGCCGACCGGTTGGCCGACCGGTCGGCTTCGACCGACTGGTAGCGGCACCGGGTCCCGGTGGCGCCCGACCGGGTCGCATTCCTGCAGGACTAACGTTTGCGCATGGCCGACCTCCAGTCCCAGATCGAAGAACTGTGGTCGCGTGCAGCCGACCTCTCGCCCGGTGACACCGACGCCCTGGCCCTGGTGAGCGAAGCGGTCGGCCTGCTCGACAGTGGCGATGCCCGCGTCGCCGAGGTCGACGCCGGCTCCGGCGAGGTGGTGGTCCACCAGTGGCTGAAACAGGCGATCCTGTTGCTGTTCCGGCTGAAGGCGATGGAGACCATCGAGCTCGGCCCCTTCGAGTTCGCCGACAAGCTCCCGTTGAAGAGCGGGTATGCCGCGTCGGGGGTGCGGGTGGTGCCCGGTGCCTCGGCCCGTTGGGGATCGTTCCTCGGCAACGGGGTCATCTGCATGCCCAGCTACGTCAACATCGGGGCGAGGGTCGGTGCGGGCACCATGGTCGACACCTGGGTCACCGTCGGGTCCTGTGCCCAGATCGGCGAGCAGGTCCACCTGTCGGGCGGAGTCGGCATCGGTGGCGTCCTCGAGCCCGCGCAGGCTGCGCCGGTGGTCATCGAGGACGAGGTGATGATCGGGAGCCGGTCCATGATCACCCAGGGCGCCCGGGTGGGCCGCGGGGCGGTGGTCGGTGAGGGGACCATCCTCAACCCGTCGATCCCGGTCATCGACGCCGACTCCGGCGAGGAGCTGAGTCGGGGTCACGTGCCGCCCTGGTGCGTGGCCGTCCAGGCCTCGCGGCGCCGCGAGTTCCCCGGCGGGGAGTTCTTCCTCCCGTGCGTCCTGGTCATCAAGCACCTGACCGAGGGGGAGCGGCACGACAAGGCGAGGCTGAACGACATCCTGCGCCAGCACGGCGTCTCTTCGTGACCGTGGACCAGGCCCCCGGCCTGCTCGACCTGACCTCCGCCCTGGTGGCCATCCCCTCGGTCAGCCACCACGAGCGTGCTATGGCCGACGCCGTCGAGGCGGCGCTCGGGCTGTGCCCGTGGCTGGAGGTCGAGCGGGTCGGTGACAACGTCGTGGCCCGCACCCAGGCGGCCAGGACCCACCGGGTCCTGCTCGGCGGGCACCTCGACACGGTGCCGGCCTCCGGCGGCAACGAGGTCCCGCGTGTCGACGCCGGAACGCTCTACGGGTTGGGTGCAGCCGATATGAAAGGAGGGCTGGCGGTGCTCCTGCACCTGGCCGGCGAACTGCGAGAGCCGGCCTTGGACGTGACGTGGTGTTTCTACGTGTGCGAGGAGGTGGAGCAGAGATTCAACGGATTGCGCCTGCTCTGGGACCATCGTCCCGAGCTCCTGGCGGCGGATGTGGCCATCCTGGCCGAACCGACGGGAGGAGCGGTCGAGGCCGGATGCCAGGGCACCATGAGGGTAAGGATCGACCTCCACGGGTCGAGGGCCCACACCGCGCGCCCGCACACCGGGCGCAACGCCATCCACCGCCTGGCACCGCTCCTTACAGCGGTCGACCGCTACCGGGGCCGCCGACCGGTGCTCGACGGGTGCGAGTACATCGAACAGCTCCAGATCGTCGAGGTGAGTGGGGGCGTGTCCCCCAACGTGGTGCCGGACCATGCGTCGATCCTCCTCAACCACCGCTTCGCCCCCGACCGCACGCCCGGCGAAGCGGAGACGGCTCTGCGCCGACTGCTCGGACCGCACCTCGAAGAAGGGGACCGGTGGGAGCTGGTGGAGGTGGCCGACGGTGCACCCCCGTCCCTCGACCACCCGATCCTCGCCGGCCTGGTCGACGTCTCGGGGGCTCCGCCCAAGGCGAAACAGGGCTGGACCGACGTGGCGTCGTTCTGGGCCCACGGGGTCCCGGCGGCCAATTTCGGTCCGGGCGACCCACTCCTCGCCCACACCCAGGACGAGCACGTGAGCTCCGCCGAGCTCGATCAGGTGGCCCGGGTGCTCGGCACCCTCCTGGAAGAGGGCAGGTAGGTTCCCCTCGTGACCCTTTCCCCCCGTCGGTTGGGCGACAGCGGACTGACCGTCTCGGCCGAAGGACTGGGCTGCATGGGCATGAGCGAGTTCTACGGGCCCGGTGACGACGACGAGTCCGTGGCCACCATCCACAGGGCGCTCGATCTCGGCGTGACCTTCCTCGACACGTCCGACATCTACGGGCCGTACCGGAACGAGGAACTTGTCGGCCGGGCCATCGCCGACCGGCGGGACGAGGTGGTGCTGGCCACCAAGTTTGGGATCGTCCGAGGGGCCGACCCGTCCGATCGTTCCGTCCGCGGTGACGCCGAGTACGTGAAACGGTCCTGCGAGGCGTCACTCGGCCGCCTCGGGATCGACCACATCGACCTCTACTACCAGCACCGTTCCGACGGCAACGTACCGATCGAGGAGACGGTCGGCGCCATGGCCGACCTGGTGGCGGAGGGGAAGGTGCGGTTCCTCGGTCTCTCGGAGGCGTCACCCGACACCATGCGCCGGGCCCGTGCCGTCCATCCGATCGCCGCCCTCCAGAGCGAGTGGTCCCTGTGGAGCCGGGACATCGAGGGAGACGTGGTCGGGACCGCACGGGAGCTAGGTATCGGGATCGTGGCCTACAGCCCGCTCGGCCGGGGTTTCCTGACCGGGCAGATCAACTCGCCTGACGACTTCCCCGACGGCGACTTCCGATCCAACCTCCCGAGGTTCACCGGTGAGAATTTCGTCCGCAACATCGAGCTCGTGGCCAAGGTGCGGGAGCTGGCCGCGGCCAGGGGTTGTACGCCGGGCCAGCTGGCGCTGGCGTGGGTCCTGTCTCGCGGGGAGGACGTGGTGCCCATCCCGGGGACCAAGCGTCGCGTGTATCTGGAGGAGAACGTCGCCGCGATGGACGTGGTGCTGTCCGGTCCGGACCTCGCTGCGCTGGAGGAGGTGTTCCCGGTCGGCGCCGGCGCCGGGGATCGGTATCCCGACATGCGCTCGATCGGGGTCACCACGCCCCCGGCCTGAGTCGAGGGAACCGGCCGGTCTGCGTTGCGACCCGTCCGACCCCTAGGGTGGGTCAGAGTCTCCGGAGGACGGTGACCACCTTGCCGTAGATGGTCACGTCGGGCGGTTCGAACTCCATGGGGGAGAGGCGCTCGTTCGCCGGGGACAGGACAACGCGTCCCTGTCGGGTGGAGTACGTCTTGACCGTTGCCTCACCGTCGGGGATGCCGGCCACGACGACGTCCCCCCGCTCAGCGTCGGGCTGTTGGCGGACGACGACGTAGTCACCGTCGACGATGCCGGCGTCGACCATCGAGTCACCCCTCACCCTGACCATGAACAAGGTGCCCGTCCCCGTGAAGTCCTCGGGCAGGGGGTAGAGCTCCTCGACGTTCTCCTGGGCGAGGACCCCGGTGCCCGCGGCCACCTCACCGACCAGGGGTACGTGGCGGATGGGGCGCGAATCGGCGATGACCTTCGACGAGGGGTCGTAGCAGACTTCGATGGCCCGGGGCTTGGTCGGGTCCCGACGCAGATAGCCCTCTCGCTGGAGCACGGCCAGATGAGCGTGGACGGTGGATGACGAGGTGAGCCCGACCGACTCACCGATCTCCCGCACCGAGGGTGGGTAGCCGCGCTCACGCACCGCCTCGGAGATGCAGTCCAGTATCTGCTTGCGCTTGGTGCTCAGTACCTGGGCCATCGCCTTCCCTTCCTTCGCGTCGACCACGTGGCGTCGAACGTCTGTTTGCACGAACGTAGTGGGGTGGGGAATCAAAAGCAAACACCCGTTCGAAAAAAGGCTTGACACCGAACAGATGTTCGTGCTGGGATAGTCGGCATGGCGAACACAGGTTCGATTCGAGTACGCCCGGGTGGGGCCAATGGTCCCGGGTCGAAAAGGAGCTCAGGACGATGACCGCACTCTGGCTGGACCCCACGCCTCACCACTTCCCCGAGGAGCCCACCAGGCGGGGGCTACGCCTGGTGGAAGGGGACCATCCGCGCCAGGTCGGGGAGTACGACGAAGCGGATCTGTGGGTCGGGCCGTTCGGTGCCGTGCCGGAGCGGCGGTCGGAGGGTCGACGGCGCGTCTCTTCCGAGGTGCGTCGCCGGCGGACGTTGTTCGCGGTGGCCGGCCTGTTGCTGGTCGCCCTCGCTCTCCCACTCAGCGGGACCGGTGGTTCCTCCCACGCCACCGGTTCCGCTGGAGTGGAGAACCTGGCCAAAGGCGTCTACACGGTACGACCGGGTGACACACTTTGGACCATCGCCGAGCGGGCCGATCCGTCGGCCGACCCCCGTCCCCTGGTGACCCAGCTCGCGCAGGAGACCGGCTCGGACACCGTCTACCCCGGGGAACAGATCACCCTTCCTTGAGGACCGGGGGTTGACCGGTCGTGCCTCTGTTCCGACGATGATGCCGGCCTGTGGTGCACCCGAGGGCGCTAGCCTCGGATCGTGCGGTGTCCCTGGTGCCTGGCTGACGATGACCGGGTGGTCGATTCCCGGGTGGCCGAGGACGGAGCGGCCATCAGGCGCCGGCGGGAGTGTGCCGGGTGTGGGCACCGGTACACCACGTTCGAGCGGATCGACGAGGTCCCGTTGATGGTGGTCAAGCGATCGGGTGCCCGGCAGGCGTTCGATCGAGGCAAATTGATCGACGGGCTGCGGGCGGCCACGAAGAACCGGCCGGTGACCGAGGAACAGCTCGACGTCCTGGCCGGTGAGGTCGAGGACGAGCTGCGTGAGGACGGCTCGGAACCAACGTCCGAGCAGGTCGGTTTGGCGGTGCTCGAGCGCCTGCGGTTGGTCGACGAGGTCGCCTACATGCGATTCGCCAGTGTCTACAAGGGGTTCGAGGGTGTGGACGACTTCCGGCGTGAGGTCGGGCTGCTCACGAAGACGACGGCACCGAAATCGGTCGAAGGGTAACGGGTGGGCGAGCTCCTGGTGGACGTGCCGACTCGGGCGCTGGCCATCTACGCACACCCCGACGATCCGGACGTTTCGTGCGGGGGAACCCTGGCGGCATGGGCCAAGGCCGGATGCGAGGTGAGGGTGGTCCTGTGTACCGATGGGGGAAAGGGGTCCTCAGATCCCGACGCCGACCACCATGCGCTGGTGGCCCAGCGCGCCACCGAGGCGGCGGAAGCCGGGGCGCTGATCGGCGTCTCGGGTCAGGAGCACCTGAACTACGAGGACGGGGAGCTCAGCGACGCGCCCGAGTTCCGCCGGGCGCTCGTGGCCGCGGTCCGGCGGTTCCGGCCCGACGTGGTGCTCTGCCCCGATCCAACTGCCCTGTTCTTCGGTCACGAGTACTTCAATCACCGGGACCATCGGGTCACCGGTCTGGCCGTCCTCGACGCCGTCGCTCCCGCTGCTGCGCTGCCGCACTACTTCCCGGACGCCGGCCCCGCCCACCAGGTGGACACCGTCCTGCTGTCCGGAACCCTCGAACCCGACCTCTGGGTGGACATCTCGAGCACGGTGGACGTGAAGGGTGAGGCGGTTGGCTGCCACCGAAGCCAGTTCCCCGACGGCGTGGGATGGGCCTCGACGGCCGTTCGGCTGGCTGCCGAGGACGCTGGCCGCCAGGCCGGGGTCGCGTTCGCCGAGGGTTTCCGGAGCCTGCGCCTCGGTGGCTGAACGGTCCACGCCCGGGGAAGGTGCCGGCCCGGCATCCCGTAGCGCGGGTGGGGCACCGGGGCCCCACCGTGTAATCCTGCATGTGGACATGGACTCGTTCTTCGCGTCCGTGGAGGTGCTCGACGACCCGGCGCTGTCCGGACGCCCGGTGATCGTGGGGGGTGCGGGGCCTCGGGGCGTGGTGGCTGCATGCACCTATGAGGCCCGGATGTTCGGTGTGCACTCGGCCATGCCTTCGTCGGTGGCCCGGCGGCTCTGTCCGCACGCCGTGTTCGTCAATGGCCGGTTCCATCGGTATGTCGAAGAGAGCCGGAAGCTCCACGCCATCTTCGAGGAGGTGACCCCGCTCGTCGAAGGGATCTCCCTCGATGAGGCGTTCCTCGACGTGACCGGTTCGGTCCACCTGCTCGGTGACGGGTGCACCATCGCCGAGACCATCCGACGCCGGGTGCGCGAGGAGCTGCATCTGGCCTGCTCGGTGGGAGTCGGCCGCAGCAAGTTCATCGCCAAACTGGCGTCCAAGGCGGCAAAACCGACGGCCGACCGGAACGGGATCCGACCCGGCGCCGGCGTCGTGGTCGTTCCCGCCTCCGAGGAGCTGGCCTTCCTCCATCCGTTGCCGGCTCGGGCGCTGTGGGGAGTGGGACCGGTCACGGGCCGGAAGCTCGACGCGCTGGGAGTGAGCACCGTCGGCGACATCGACGCGCTCCCGAGAGGAGCGTTGGAACACGCTCTCGGCGCCTCGCTCGGTGCCCATCTTTCGGCCCTGGCACGGGGCGAGGACCCGAGGCCGGTGGTTCCCCTGCAGGAGGCCAAGTCGATCGGGCACGAGGAGACCTTCGCCACGGACCTGTGGGACCGTGGCGTGCTCCATACCCACCTCATGCGCATGGTGGATGCGTCGGCGACCGCCATGCGGCGGTCGGGACTGGCCGCCCGCACGGTCAATGTGAAGATCCGGTTCTCCGACTTCACCCTGACCACTAGGTCCCACTCCCTCGCCGGGCCGATCGACGCCACCCAAGCGGTGGCAGCGGTCGCCGGGGCGTTGTTCGAGTCCGTGGATCTCGACAAGGGGGTGCGGCTCCTCGGGGTGAGTCTGTCCGGCTTCGGACAGCTCGACGAGGGGGTACAGCTCACCCTGGACCTTGGAGCGCCCGGAGCCGAGGGCCCCAGTGCGGTGCCGACCTTCACCGAGCGGGCCTCAGACCGACGCGGGGTCGACGACGTAGACGACGTGGAGCGGATCCAGCGTTCCTGGGGGCCGGTCACCGCAGCCGTGGACGCCATTCGTGAGCGTTACGGAGGGTCGTCGGTGGGTGCTGCCTCCCTGGTCGACTCGGACGGAGTGAGGATTCGCCGGCGGGGCGAGTCCCAGTGGGGTCCTGGTTCGTCCCCCACGTGAAAGATGCCCCGCTCAGCACGCTCGATGGCCAATTTCGATGGCAGAGCGTTGGGCACCTTGTACTATGGTCACAGTGTCTGAAATGTTCGGTCGAAGCACTTTCTGGTCAGGGTTCGGGGGGCAGTAACCATGCCCAGGTCGGCGCGGGCTTTTGGTGTGGGAGTTGCGCGATGATGGAGTGGGCGATGGCCGCTGGACATGAACACGGGTGGAGGGGACGATCCGGTGCCGCTCTCTGAGCACGAACAACGAATTCTGCACGAATTGGAGCAGTCCCTCTACCAGGAGGACCCTGATTTCGCCGAGCGGGTGCGCTCCGAGACCGTCTATCGGCACGCCGGTCGCTACTGCATCTGGTCCGCGCTGGTGTTCGTGGCTGCTCTGGTCTTCATGTTCTTCACGTTCTCGACGTCGGTCGTGCTCGGCTTCGTGGGCGTGGTCGTGATGTTCCTGTCCGGCGTGGTGTTCGCCAACAACGCCCGGCGGATGGGCAAGGCCGGTATCGACGACATCTCCCGGTCGCTCCACAGTCGCAACATCAGCAACACCGTCCACGATCCCCGTGACTGGATCCGTGGGCGGTTCCACCGCGACGACTGACCAGTCGGTGGCCCGCCGTCCGGGGCCCGGTCCCGGTGCGGGGACCTGGCCGAACGGTTCGCTGGAGGAAGCCGTCATCCTGGCCGTCGACATCGGGGGCACCAAAGTGGCCGCTGCCATCGTGGACGGGAGTGGTCGCATCCGGGCCGACGCCACGGCACCCACCCCTGCCTCCCACGACCCCGAGGTCGTCTTCCAGGCTGTGGCATCCATCGTGGAAGAGGTCCGCCTCGATGGTCAGCCGGTCCGATGTGGCGTGGGCTGCGGTGGCCCTATGCTGGCCGGGGGCGAGACGGTGTCTCCGCTCAACATCCCGGCCTGGCGGGGATTCCCCCTACGCTGCCGCCTGGAGCAGCTGGTCGGTCTGCCTGTGGTCGTGGAGAACGACGCCAAGGCGCTCGCCCTCGGTGAGGGTTGGATCGGAGCGGCACGCGGGGTCCAGAACTACGTCGCCATGGTGGTGTCCACGGGTGTCGGTGGGGGCATCGTCGTCGACGGTCGTCTCCTCGACGGAGCGCAAGGGAATGCCGGCCACATCGGGCACGTGGTGGTCGAACCCGACGGCAGACGGTGCGCCTGTGGCGGCCAGGGCTGCCTCGAGGCCGAGGCGTCCGGGCTGTCCATTGAGGCCATCACCGGTCGGCCCGCCGCCGAGGCGGATCCGGCGGACCGCCGCCGGGCGGGAACCCTGGTGGGCCGGGCCGTGGCCACAGTGGCCAACCTGCTCGACCTCGAACTGGCCGTGGTGGCCGGATCGGTGGCACTGGGGTTCGGCGAACCGTTCTTCATCGCAGCCCAGGAGGAGATCGGGCGACGCGCCCGGCTCGAAATTCTCACGGACGACCCGCATCATCCCGGCGGGACTCGGTGCCGCCGGCCCGTTGGTGGGGGCCACGGCGGTGGCACTGCGGTCCATGGCCGGTGGGGACGCGTGGGGAGGGGCCCGATGAGCACCCACGACACCGGCCGGATCCCGATGCTGTCGCCACCGGTGGTCCGGGCGCTGATCACCCGGCCAGGACTCTGGCCGACCGCCTTCTGCGTGCTGGCGCGGCTGGCCGTGCCCGGTTGGTGGAGGACGTCCCCGTTCCTTCCGCTGCCCGACCGCCGGTGGTGGGCGTTCCGGATGGTCACCGCCTATGGCCGGCCCGACGCCCAGCCGGTGGCGGCCGATGTGGTGTCCTACCTCGAATGGTGCCGGTCGACCGGGCGGAGGAGGGTCCCTCGGCACCTCTCGGGCGACGCGGTCCGCGGGGCTGGGTACGCCCTCTGACGGCCAATCGGGCTAATTTCCGGGTTGATGGATCGACGCTCGAAGGCCGCGGCGAAGACGGCGGCCAAGAGGCCCTCGGCGGCCGGTTCGGACGAGGTTCGCACACCCATGTCCTCCACCCGTCGGGCCCTGGTGCTCAACGCCACCTTCGAGCCACTGGGGATCGTCTCCTCCCGGCGTGCGGTCCTGTTGGTCCTCGACACCAAGGCTGAGCTTGTCCACACCACCGAACGGGTCTTCCGTGCGGAGCGGATGACGGTGCCGGAGCCCTCCGTTGTGCGCCTGGTGCGCTACGTGCACGTCCCGCACCACTACCGGGTGGCCGTCAACCGTCGCACCGTCTTCGCTCGGGACGGGTCACGCTGTCAGTACTGCGGGTCCGCTGCCGAGAACCTCGACCATGTGATACCTCGCAGCAAGGGCGGCGGCCACACGTGGGAGAACGTCGTCGCCGCCTGCCGGCGGTGCAACACCCGCAAGGAGGACCGCCTCCCCCACGAGGCCGGCATGGTCCTCCGCTCGACCCCCGTCGCCCCGCGTCATCGAGTGCAGCTCCTGGCGTTGTGCGGTGGTGCCAGCGACGACTGGATCACCTACCTCGGGGGTGGTCCGGTCCGACCCGAGCAACTAACGGCCTGAGGGACCCTCCTGGACCCCATCGCCGGGTCCGCCCGAGGGTGGGAACATGACGGTGTGGCCCGTCAGTGGATGGTGGAGGAGCGCGCCGGCGACGCCGCTACCCTGCATGCCTCGTGGCCCGGGGCCGAGGCCCGACCGGACCGGGCACTCGTGGCGGTGTGCCGGGTGGACGCTCCCGCTGTTGTGCTCGGTTCGACGCAGCCGGACCGGGTTGTCGACGCCGACCGGGCGGCTGCCGCCGGAATCGCCGTGGCGCGTCGCCGCTCGGGTGGGGGGGCGGTGCTGGTGACGCCCGGGGATCCGGTGTGGGTGGACGTATGGCTCCCGGCCGGCCATCCCCAGTGGCGCAGCGACGTCGGGCTCGCCTTCCACTGGCTGGGTGAGGCCTGGTCCGGCGCGCTCGCCGGTGCGGGTCTCACCGGGTTGGCCTACCATCGGCAGGGCTACGTGTCGTGCACCCGCTGGTCGTCGCTCGTGTGCTTCGGAGGTGTGGGGGCCGGTGAGGTGGTGACCGCGGAGGGTCGCAAGTTGGTGGGCCTCGCGCAGCGACGGAACCGGGCCGGTGCGTGGTTCCACGGGGCCTGTGTCCTGCAGTGGGACCCCGGACCCCTCGTGGACATCCTGGCCATGGGGCCCGACGACAGGGGCCGGGCACGGGCGGAGCTCGCCACCGCGGTGGTCGGGACCTCCGAGCTGTGTCGCGTGGCCGGACGAGCCCCCCTGGCCGGCGCGGCCATCGTCACCGCCTTCCTCGACGCGCTGCCCTGACCCGCCGGCCCGCCTCGGCGGGCGGCAGTGGTGGTGCGGCGGACGGTGGTGCAACCGGTGCGCCACCCGCCTTGGCGCAACAGAACGCGCGGGTCGCTCGCTCCATCGCGGGCCGGAAATGCCTCCAGTAGTGCCCGAGTGGTTGACCAGTGGGGGACGGGGGCGTAAAGTGGCGCAAAGTGGTGTGAAAGGGAGGGATCCGAACCGTCGGGTTCTGGGCACTGCGGGGAGCATTGTGGGAGCAATCACCAGTGGCACGGTTCTTCGGCAGGTACGAGCATTCGCTCGACGACAAGGGAAGGGTCATCCTCCCGTCGAAGTTCCGCGGACCGTTCGAACACGGCGGGTATCTGACCGAGTACCAGGACGGGTGCCTGTCGCTGTGGACGCCGGACGAGTTCGAACAGCAGATGGAGACGATGCTGGAGCGGGCGACGGCCGGCCGGAGCGACCGGAACCTCGTACGGCTCTGGGCATCGACCTCCCACGAGCTGGAGATCGACCGGCAGGGACGGATGGCCATTCCGGCCCGACTGCGGGAGTACGCGGGACTGGTCAGCGACGTCCTGGTGCTCGGAGCGATCGACCGGGTGGAACTGTGGAACCGGGAGTCGTGGGATCAAAAGGTGCTGCCCGAAGAGGAACGTCTGACCCAGGGCGACGACGGTTGAGTGACGCCGTGCGCCTCCACGTGGTCCGCCACGATGTCGATGAGAAGCTCGATTCCGCCAGCGCCGCAGGCGATGCGGCCGCCGTGGGCCTCGCGGGCGGGGGGGGCGACCGCTCCGGGACCGACCGGATCAGCCCTGACCATCCGAGCCTCGACCGGCTGCCGGCGGACGAGGACGCCTCCCTGCCGGCCGGCAATGCGAAGGGGCCCTCGAACTCCATCACCTCCATCACCTCCCTCACTGCCCTTCCCGCGCCACCGGCGGCACCCAGGCGATCGCGGCATACCGGCCCACGGGCCGGCCGCCTGCGCCAGGCCGTCCCACCGGCCGCCGACCCGGAGCGGCCCCACCGACCGACGCCGTATGAATCGGGCCTGGCCGCGGTGGCCCGCCACGACGTCCACATCGAACGTGTCTGGCCCATGCGCAGTCCCTCGACCGGATCCCTGGAAGGATCCTCCTCCGCCTACTTCCAGGGAGTGTGTCGCGGCACTCCACCCGCAACCATCGTGCCGGTCGGGGGACTGCGGATGAGCCAGGACTTCTCCCACGACCCGGTCATGGTGGCCGAGGTGGTCGAGCTGCTGCGCCCGGTCCCCCCCGGGCTGGTCGTCGACGCCACCCTGGGTGGCGGGGGCCACGCCGCAGCCCTGCTCTCCGCCCTCCCTGGGGTGCAGGTCCTCGGGATCGACCGGGACCCGCTCGCCGTGGAGGCGGCCGCGCTGACCCTGGCCCCCTTCAGGGACCGGGTCCTGATCCGCCGCTCGCGCTTCGACGTCATGGCCCACGTCATCGACGAGGCCCAGGACGATCTCGGCCGGCCGCTCCAGGAGCGGGGACTGAGCGGTGTGCTGTTCGACCTCGGCGTGAGCTCACCCCAGCTCGACGTGGCCGAACGTGGCTTCTCCTACCGGCGCGACGCCGTGCTCGACATGAGGATGGACCCCACCTCGGGTCGGACGGCGGCGGACGTGGTCAACCAGTACGACGAGGACACCCTGGTCGAGTTGTTCGCCGACAACGGCGAGGGACGCTTCGCCCGTCGGATCGCCCGGGCCATCATCGCCGCCCGGCCGGTCACCACCACCGGGCAGCTGGCCGACGTGGTCCGTGCCGCCATCCCCGCCGCCACCCGACGGACCGGCGGCCATCCTGCGCGCCGGGTCTTCCAGGCCATCCGGATCGCCGTGAACGAGGAGCTCGACCAGTTGGAGACCGCCCTCGAGGATGCGCTCGCCCTCCTAGGGCCCGGCGGCCGATGCGTGGTGATCGCCTACCACTCGGGTGAGGACCGCCTGGTCAAGAGCATCTTCCAGCGACTGGCCACCGACAACTGCCAGTGCCCGCCCGGTCTGCCCTGTGTCTGTGGTGCCAACCCGCAGTTCCGCCTGGTGGCGCGAGGGCGCGCCGGCCCCGTGCCGAAGAGGTCGCACGCAACCCCCGCTCGGAGGCCGCCCGCCTCCGGGTGATCGAACGGCTCCCTTCCCCGACCGACCGTGATGCCGAAATGGGCGGGGTGGCCTGATGGCGCCGCCGGCCGACGCCGCAGCCCGCCGTTCCGCAGCCAGGGCCGAGCCGCGGGCCACCCCGGGCCCGAGCCGGCGGCCACCGCTCCGGCTCTTCGAGGCCGCGCCCCGCCGGCGCCCCGGCACGAGAAGGCTCCGGCGGTCGACGAAGTGGCTCGCCGCCCTCCTGATCGTCGGGAGCCTCGTGGCCGTCGTCGTCGGTGACACCCTCATGGCCGAGGGGCAGGTCCGCCTTTCAGCCACCCAACAGCAGCTCGCGGCCGCTGTGGCCGTCCAGAAGGCGGCCCAGGTGGCCGTGGCCGAGAAGGCCGCGCCTCCGGTGGTGGTGAGCCAGGCCGAGGCCCAGGGCCTGGTGGAGCCGACCCAGGTCGTCTACCTCCCGCACGTTCCGCTCGACGTTCCGCTCCCAGTCCCGGTCACCAGCCCCGCCGTGCCGAGCGTCGCGGCCAAGCGGTGAGCCCCTCGATCCTGCTGGGGCGGCGCCGCCCGCGCCATGCGGCTGGTCCTCGTGGTCGTGTTCATCGTGATGATCGGCCGCCTGGTCTCCGTGCAGGAGTTCTCCCATCAGCACTACGCCTCCCTGTCCACCTCCCAACTGACCCAGACGGTTTCGGTGCCCGCCGTGCGTGGCGGCATCTACGACCGGAACGGCGAGGTCCTGGCGGAGACGGTGACCAAGCAGACGGTGGTCGCCGATCCGTTGCTGATCACCCATCCGGGTACGGTGGCCGATGCCCTCTCGCCGGTGATCGGGGTCCCGACCGACCAGCTGCGCGCCGAGCTCACCGAGCGCTCCGGCTTCGTCTACCTCGCCCACCGGGTGTCCGACGCCGTGGCCGGCAAGGTGACCGCCCTCAACCTCCCGGGCATCAACCTCGTGCCCGAGACCCAACGGGTCGAGCCCGCCGGCCTCCTGGCCTCACCCCTGCTGGGGTCGGTGAACTGGGACGGGAACGGCGCGTCGGGCCTCGAGTACCAGTTCCAGTCCCTCCTGGCCGGCAAGGCGGGTTCGAAGAGCCTGCTCGAGGCACCCGACGGCGTCACCCTCCCTGGCGGGGACAGCTCGGTCGCCGCCAAGCCGGGAACCGGCCTCGAGCTCACCATCGACGAGTCCATCCAGTACGTCGCCGAGCAGGCCCTCGCCGCCGAGATCTCCGCCAGCCACGCGTTCAGCGGCACTGCCGTGGTGATGGATGTGAAGACTGGTGACATCCTGGCCATGGCCAATCTGCAGTCGACCACCGGCACCGCCACTACCGGTGCGGCCGTCTCCGCCGCGCCCCGGTCCCCGACCGCGGCCAGCGCCTCCGCCTCGGACGCGGCCGCCTCCACATCGGGCCCCACCCTCGTCTCCCAGGCGGACACCCTGCCCCCTGGCGTCGAAGAGGCGCCCTCGGACTCGGCGGTGACCCAGGTCTACGAGCCCGGTTCGGTGTTCAAGCTGGTCACGTTCTCGGCCGCCCTGTCCGCCGGGGTCGTCACGCCGAACCAGGTGATCTCGGTGCCGTCCTCCCTGCCCATGGGCACCTACACGTTCCACGACGCCGAGGCCCACGGCCTCGAGCGGCTGACCCCGGGAGGGATCATCGCCCAATCGTCCAACATCGGGACCATCGAGATCGCCGAGGCGCTCGGTGAGAAGCGTCTCCTCGCCCAGATCGGGAACCTGGGATTCGGCAAGTTGACCGGTCTCGGGATCCCCGGCGAGTCGCAGGGCCTGGTCCCGGGTCCCTCCGCCTGGACGGGGACCTCCATCGGCTCCACGCCCATCGGGCAGGACGACGCCGTGACCGCCCAACAGATTCTCGACGCCTACAACGCGGTGGCCAACGGAGGGGTGTTCGTCGCTCCCCGCCTGGTCCGGGCGGCCGTCACCCCCTCCGGCGCGGTGGTGGCGGCCAAGCCCTCCCAGAGCCACCGCGTGATCGATCCGACCACCAACGGCGAGCTGGTCTCCATGCTCGAGGGCGTGGTGAGCTCGGGTACCGGCACCGAGGCCGCCATCGACGGCTACACCGTCGCCGGGAAGACCGGAACGGCCCAGATCCCGAATCCGAACCACCTCGGGTACATCTCTGGGGCCTACGTCGGGTCGTTCGCCGGGTTCGCCCCGGCCCAGAACCCGGTGCTCTCGGCGGTGGTGGTCCTTGACCACCCCACGCCCATCTACGGTGGTGCGGTGGCTGCACCGGTGTTCTCGACGATCATGGCCTACGCCCTGCACCACTACGGGATCCCCACCACCGCGGCCGCCACGACCTCGGCCTCCAGCTCGGCCGTCGGTTCCACCGGTACCATCGCGGTGCCCTCCGGAGCGACCACGGAAGGCCCGTAGGTGGGCCACCGGCCGAGTCGCCCGGCCTCCTACGCAACTCGGAGCCCCTGGATTCAGTCCCAGTGAAGATGACCGAGGTGATCAGGGACATCGACGTGCTCGGCGTGCGCGGCGATCCGTCGTCGACGTCGGTGTGCTCGGTCGAGTTCGATAGCCGGCGGGTCGAGCCCGGTGCCCTGTTCTGCTGCGTGCCCGGGGCCCACACCGACGGTCACCTGCATGCCGGCGAGGCCGTCGACCGCGGGGCCGCCTCACTCGTGTGCGAGCGGTTCCTCGACCTCGACGTCACCCAGGTCCGAGTGGCCGAGGGCCAGGCCAGACCGGCCATGGCCAGCGTCGCCTCCTCCTTCTTCGGCCACCCCTCCCGCTCGTTGACCATGGTCGGCGTCACCGGCACCAACGGCAAAACGACCGTGACCCACCTGGTCCGATCGATCCTCGACCACGCCGGCGTGGTGGCCGCCACCATCGGCACCCTCGACGGCGAGCGGACCACACCGGAAGCCCCCGTCCTCCAGCGGCGGCTGGCCGGCTTCGTCGTCGATGGCATCCAGACCGTGGCCATGGAGGTGTCCTCGCACGCACTGACCGAGCACCGGGTCGACGGGATCGTGTTCGACGTCGCCGCCTTCACCAACCTGAGCCGCGAGCATCTCGACCACCACGGGTCGATGGAGCGGTACTTCGAGGCCAAGGCCCGGCTGTTCGAGGCGTCGCGGGCGCGCGCGGTGGTGATCAACACCGATGACGCGTGGGGGAGGCGCCTGGCCGGTGAGGTCGAGCGTGAGGGCCGGCCGGTGGTCCGCGTGGGGCGGTCCGATGCCGAGGAGATCTCCCTGTCGGTGGGATCCTCGTCGTTCCGGTGGCACGGACGGCAGGTGACGGTTCCACTGTCGGGGACCTTCAACGTCGACAACGCCGTGTTGGCGGGCACCGTCGCCGTCTGTCTCGGCCTCGACGAGGACTCGGTGGTCGCGGGCCTCGCCGCCGCTCCCGCTCCCCCCGGTCGCATGGAGGTGGTGTCGGGGGACGAGCCGTTCTCGGTGCTCGTCGACTACGCGCACACCCCGGGTGGCCTCGAGGTGGCGCTCGCTGCGGCCCGCGGGCTGGCCGGCGGCTCCCGCGTGGTGTGCGTGTTCGGCGGTGGGGGCGACCGTGACCAGGGAAAACGCCCGGACATGGGGGCGGCGGCGGCCCGATGGTCGGACCTTTTGGTCCTGACCTCGGACAACCCCCGGTCGGAGGATCCGATGGCCATCATCGGAGAGCTCCGCTCCGGGGTCGGCGGTGACGCAGAGGTGGTCGTGGAACCCGATCGTGCCGCGGCGATCCGGCTGGCGGTGACCACGGCCCGTCCCGGCGATGTGGTGGTGGTGGCGGGCAAGGGGCACGAGACCACCCAGACCGTGGGCGACCAGATCTTGCCCTTCGACGACCGCCAGGAGGTCGCCCGGGCACTCGCCGAGCGGTCGGGGGGCTCCCGGACGGGGACGAAGGATGCCCCCCGGTGATCTCCCTCATGACGTCGGGGGGGATCGCGCTGTGGGTGGCGGTCCTCAGCACGCCGGTGCTGATCCGGTGGCTGCTCAAGAACAACATCGGCCAGCAGATCCGGGAGGACGGCCCCCAGGTCCACATCGCCAAGGCCGGGACCCCCACCATGGGGGGCATCGGCATCGTGGCTGCGGTGCTGATCGGCTACCTCACCGCCCATGCCATCCCCGGTGTCACCTTCTCGCGTCCGGGGACCCTGGTGATGTTGGCCATCGTCGGGGCGGCGGCCATCGGGTTCGCCGACGACTGGATCAAGGTGCGCAACCGCCGGAGCCTGGGGTTGAACAAGAGAGCGAAGTTCGGTAGCCAGATCGGCCTCGGGGTGACGTTCGCCCTCCTGGCCGTGTACTGGGCCCATGTCTCGACGGCCCTGTCGTTCACCCGGTACGACTCGATCGGCCTCAACCTCGGCCCGGTCGTGTGGGTGATCTGGGCCACCTTCATCATCGCCGCCTCGGCCAACGCGGTGAACCTGACCGACGGCCTGGACGGCCTCGCTGCCGGCTCGTCCACGTTCTGTTTCGCCTGCCTCGCCATCATCGGGTACTGGCAGTACCGCCACTTTGCCATCTACCACGTCGACAACGCCCTCGACCTGGCCCTGGCCGCGGTGGCCCTGGCCGGTGCCTGCCTCGGATTCCTGTGGTGGAACGCCGCTCCGGCCAGGATCTTCATGGGGGACACGGGGTCCCTGTCCATCGGCTCGGGCCTGGCCGCGTTGTGCCTGATGATGAACCTGGACCTCCTGCTGGTCATCATCGGCGGCCTGTTCGTGATCGTCACCCTGTCGGTCGTGATCCAGATCGTGAGCTTCCGGGTCTTCCACCGAAGGGTGTTCCGCATGGCCCCGCTCCACCACCATTTCGAACTCATGGGCTGGCCCGAGACCACGGTGATCGTCCGCTTCTGGATTCTCGCCGGCCTGTTCGCCGCCCTGGGTCTCGGCATCTTCTACGGGGACTTCCTCTCGGTGGGGAAGGTGTGATGAGGCTCCACCACCCGGGCGCCGCGGTGGGCGAGGCTAGGGGGATGCACCAGGCGCACCCCGAGTCGAAGTCCCGCCCCGTCGACCGGTTCGATCTGGGAGGAGGAAGCCGTGCCTGAGCCGACCACCTCGACGCAAGCGGTCTCACGCCGGCGCCACCGGTCGTCCTCGACCACCGACGCGCCGACGCGTTCGGCCCGCCCGGCCTCGACCGGTGGGTCGACGCCCACCGCCGGTCGAGGCCGGGCCGGCGGGCGTGGCGCCTCCGTGCTCGGGATGCTGTCCCGCATGGGGACGGCGCCGACGATCGCCCTGCTGGTCGGGATCCTCTGTGTGTTCGGCCTGATCATGGTGGGTTCGGCCTCACCGCTGATCTCGCTCCAGCTCTACGGGTCACCCTGGTCGATCTTCGTCCGCCAGGCCCTCTACATGGGGGTCGGCGCCTGTGCGCTGCTCGTCTTCGCCCGGGTCGACTACCGCGTGTGGCGCAGGGTCCGCGGCCCCCTGGTCGTGGTGTCCATGGGCTTGTTGGTGGTGGTCCTCGTCCCGCACCTCGGCGTCAGTGCCGGAGGTTCGTCCCGATGGATCGGCTTCGGGATGATCCAGCTGCAGCCCTCCGAGCTCATGAAGCTGGCCATGGCGGTGTTCGCCGCCGACCTGTTGACCCGCCGGTCCCACCCGTCGGCCGACCCGAAGCTGGTCCTCATCCCGGTCCTGGTCGTGCTCGGGGTCTCGGGCCTCCTCATCCTGAAGCAGCCGGACATGGGGACGGCCCTGGTGCTCTCCTGCATCGCCTTCGGCATCCTGTTCATCGGTGGGGTCCCCATGCGCCCGATCTTGAAGATCTTCGCGACCTTCGCCGGGCTGGCGGTCGTCGTCGGCCTGGCCGACCCGTACCGGCGCGATCGGATCCTGTCCTTCCTCAATCCGGGGGCCAACCGCTCCGGCAGCGGATACCAGGTGTGGCAGTCGCTGATCGGGCTCGGCTCAGGGCACTTGTTCGGCCTCGGCCTCGGCGGCGGCCGCGAGAAATGGGGGACGCTGCCCAACGCCCACACGGACTTCATCTTCTCGGTGGTCGGGGAGGAGCTCGGGCTGGTCGGAGCGGTCGTCCTCCTGGGCCTGTTCTTCGCCCTGGCGTGGTTCGGGCTCCGTGCGGCCACCCGGGCCCCGGACCGGTTCGGGAGCCTGCTGGCCGTGGGCATCACCACGTGGGTGACCAGCCAGGCAGTCATCAACATCGGCGCGGTCATCGGCGTGCTCCCCGTGACCGGCATCCCCCTGCCGTTCGTCTCCTTCGGGGGTTCCTCGCTCATCATCACCATGGCCGCCGTCGGCATCCTGCTCAACATCGCCACCCACGAGCGTGCGGTCCCCCCGGGGACCGGCCTTCGCCTGCGACCGACGACCCGGTGAGCACCGAGAGGTTCGCCCTGGTGGCGGGGGGAGGTACCGCCGGTCACCTCCAACCGGCGGTGGCCATCGCCGAGGCGATGGTCGAGGCCGGCCACCCCCGGGACACGATCGAGTTCGTGGGCTCCACCCACGGCCAGGACCGGGCGACCCTCGGAAGCCGGGGCTTCCCCTTCACCCTGCTCCCCGGCCGGGGGATCGTCCGCAGCCTGGCCCCCCGGGACGTGGCGGGGAACCTCGCAGCGCTGGGCGGCCTGCTCGTCGCCTGCGGCCGGGGCATGGGCGTGGTGCTCCGGGCCCGGCCCCGGGTGGTGGTGTCGGTCGGTGGCTACGCCAGCCTGCCGGCGGCCGTCGGCGCCGTGGCCCTCGGCGTGCCCCTGGTCCTGGTCAACGTCGACGCGGTGCCGGGTGCCGCCAACCGGCTGCTCGGGCGCTTCGCCCGGGCCTCGGCCGTCGCCTGGGAGGGGATCAAACTGCCCCGGGCGGTCGTCACCGGGACCCCGGTGCGGCCCGAGATCGCCGAGATCACCCGCGACGAGCGAGCGCGTGTCGCCGCCCGCCGGCTCCTCGCCCTGCCGGACGACCGCCCGACGGTGGCCGTGTTCGGTGGCTCGCTCGGCGCCCGCCACCTCAACCAGGTGGTGGGCGATCTGGCCGACCGGTGGAAGGAAAGGGACGACCGCTCGATCTACCACATCGTCGGCCGACGGGACTGGGACGGGTACTCGTCCGCGCCGGTCCGCCCGCCCGGGTCCGGACTCCACCTCGTCCAGGTCCCCTACGAGGAGCGCATGGCCGCCGTCTACACCGCGGCCGACGTCGTGGTGTGCCGGGCCGGGGCGATGACCGTGGCCGAGCTGGCGGCCGCCGGCGTGCCCTCGGTGCTGGTCCCGCTCCCCGGAGCGCCGGGGGACCACCAGACAGCCAACGCCCGGGTGCTGGAGCGCTCCGGGGCCGCGTTGGTGCTGGTCGACGGGGAACTCGATGCCGACCGCCTGGCCCGGGTGCTGGACGGGCTCCTCGGCGATCCCGACCGGCTCGGCTCCATGGCCCGGGCCGCTGCCTCGCTGGGCCGCGCCGACGCCGCCGCCGCCGGCGCCCGGGTTGTCGAGGCCTACGCCCGCGTCGATCGTGGCCGGACCCGGCGATGAGCGACCTTTCCCCCGCCGGGCTGCTCGGCGACCCGGCCGATCCGGGAACGATCCACGTGGTCGGGATCGGCGGGGCCGGCATGAGCGCCATCGCCACGGTGCTGTCGGCCATGGGGTACACGGTGACGGGCAGCGATGTGAAGGCCTCGGCCATCACCGAACGGCTGTCCCGACGGGGGATCCACGTCGACATCGGCCACCGGGCCGAGAACCTTCGGGCGGCCCGCCTGGTCACCGTGTCCTCCGCCATCGCCGACTCCAACCCGGAGATCGGCGAGGCGCGTCGCCGGGCCATCCCGGTGGCGGCGAGGTCGGAGACACTGGCGGCCATCGCCTCACTCCGACGGTGCATCGCCGTGGCCGGGACCCACGGGAAGACCACCACCGCGTCGATGCTGTCGCTGCTGCTGGTCGAGGCCGGGGTGCGGCCGTCGTTCCTCATCGGTGGGGACCTGAACGAGATCGGCACGAACGCGGTGTGGGACGAGGGCGAATGGCTGGTGGTCGAGGCCGACGAGAGCGACGGCACCTTCCTCGCCCTGGTGCCCGACATCGCCGTGGTCACCAATGTCGAGGCGGACCACCTCGACCACTACGGGTCCTTCGCCGCCGTGCGCTCGGCGTTCGAGCAGTTCGTGGCCAGCGCGCGCCACCACCGGGTGGTCGGGGGCGACGACCCTGTCGCTGCCGAGATCGGCCGGGCCACCGGCGCCGACGTGGTGGGCACGGAGATGCACTGCACCTACCGCATCGTGGACCTGGACCTGGCTCGCAGCTCGGTCTCCTTCGGCCTGGTCGGGCCGGACGGGGACGGGCTGGGTCGGCTGGTCGTGCCGGTCCCCGGCGTCCACAACGCCAGGAACGCCGCAGTGGCCGCCGTGGCCGCCCTGGCCGCCGGCGTGCCCTTCGACGCGGCGGAGCGGGCGTTGGCCCGGTTCGCCGGTGTGGCCCGGCGGTTCGAGTTCCGCGGCACGGTGAACGGCGTGACCTTCGTCGACGACTACGCCCACCTGCCGAGCGAGGTCCGCGCCGCCCTGGCGGCGGCTCGCAACGGTGAGTGGGGCCGGGTGGTGGCGGTGTTCCAGCCCCACCGTTACAGTCGCACGGCCGAACTCGGCGAGGAGTTCGGGGCCGCCTTCGGCGCCGCCGACCTCACGATCGTGACCGACGTCTACGGCGCCGGCGAGGCCCCCATCCCCGGGGTGTCGGGCCAGGTGGTGGCGGACGCCGTGCACCGGTCGTTCCCCGACATGCCCGTCTTCTACGTGGCCGGCCGTGCCGACCTCCGCCGGACGGTCGGGGACGTCCTGGTGGAGGGTGACCTGTGTCTGACCCTGGGGGCCGGTGATCTCACCTCCCTGCCCGACGAGCTGATGGCCGACCCGAGGTGGTGACGGAGTCGGTGAACACGGACGACCTTTCGTCCCTCGCCCTCGCCCTCGGACCTCTGGCCCGTCCCGACCAGCCCCTCGGTGCCCTCACCACCTACCGGGTCGGAGGGCCCGCCGCCCTGTACTGCGAGCCGGCCGGTGAGGAGGAGCTCGTCGAGGTGGCCCGGGCGACCGTCGGCCTGGACGTCCCCGTGCTCGTCGTGGGCCGCGGGTCGAACCTGCTGGTGGCCGACCGGGGATTTGCCGGTCTGGTCATCGCCCTCAGGGGTGGCTTCGAGACGTTGGTCATCGACGGGACCGAGGTGTGGGCCGGGGCCGCCCTCAGCCTCCCGGTCCTGGCCCGGCGCACCGTGGCCGCCGGACTGCACGGCCTCGAGTGGGCCGTGGGCGTGCCCGGTTCGGTCGGTGGCGCCGTCCGCATGAACGCCGGCGGCCACGGATCCGACACGGCGGCGACGCTGGTGGGATTCCGCTGGGTCGATCTGACCACGGCGTCGGCGCATGAGTCCGGGCCCGAGCGCCTCGGGTTCGGGTACCGCCACACCGAGCTCACCCCCACCGAGGTGGTGGTGGCGGCCCACCACCACCTGGTGCCCGGCGACGTCGACGAGGGCAAGGCGGCCATCGAGGAGATCGTCCGATGGCGGAGAGCCAACCAGCCCGGTGGGAGCAACGCCGGCTCGGTGTTCACCAATCCGCCCGGTGATTCGGCGGGCCGTCTGATCGAGGCTTGCGGGTTGAAAGGCCTGCGCATCGGGACGGCCCAGGTCTCGCCCAAGCACGCCAACTTCATCCAGGCCGACCCCGACGGCTCGGCCGACGACGTGAAGCGGCTCCTCGACCACGTCCGGGAGGCGGTGGCCGACGCCACCGGCGTCGTGCTCCGCACCGAACTGCGCCTCGTCGGCTTCGACGACGGGGGAGAGGTCGAGCGATGAGCCCGGCCGGGGACCCGGCGTCGGGCGACCACCCTCCCATCGACCCGCGGATCCGCCAGCGCCGGCTGGCCATCCAGCGGAGCGAGGGCCGCCGCCGGCTCCGCTGGGTGATCGGGCTGGCCGTGGCGTTCGTCGTGGTGGTCGGCGGCTGGGCCCTGTTGCACACGGGCCTGTTCGGTGCCCGTGCCATCACCGTGACCGGGGTGCACCCCGAGACCACCGACGCCGCCATCGTGGCCGCCGCCGGCCTGGAGCACCATCCAGCCCTGATCAGTGTCGACCCGGGATCGGCGGCCGACCGGGTCGACGCCCTCCCCTTCATCGCCACCGCCCGGATCGAGCGCCACTGGCCCGACGGCGTCACCGTGGCTGTCACCGAACGGACCCCGACGGCCACCATGGCCGGCCCGGGCTCGAACTGGTCGGTACTCGACGCGACCGGTCGAACCCTCGAGGTCACACCGACGCGACCGCCCGGGCTGTTGGAGCTGGTGGTGGACACGACGCGGGGCACCCCGCTCCCCCCACCCCCGGTCGGGGGCACCCTGCCGGTCGGTGATGCCGGCCTCACGGTGGTCCGGACGCTCCCGAAGGCGTTCTCCGCGCAGGTGGTCTCGGTGAGGGCGGCGCCGGACGGCACGGTCACCCTGGCGCTCAACTCGGGCATCGAGGTGGTGCTCGGGACCGACGTCGAGCTCGCCGTCAAGTACGAGGACGTCGCCGCCATCATCGCCCACGCGTCGCTGCGGGGCGCGACGACCATCGACGTCTCGGTGCCCCAGTCGCCGACAGTGGGGTGACGACCGGACCAGAGCGACTCGATCCCGGTCGCCCGGCCACGGCACCGGGGGGCCGTCACGGGGACGACCGTGCTTGACCAGGTACTCCGCTGACCGTATCGTGGTCGGCAACTCGCCGGTTGGAACGGTTTCAACCTTTGGTCGAGGGTAAGGGATTACATGACCGTTCCGGCTCAGAACAATTACTTCGCCGTCATCAAGGTGGTCGGCGTGGGCGGTGGTGGGGTCAACGCCGTCAACCGCATGATCGAGGCCGGACTCCGGGGTGTCGAGTTCATCGCCACCAACACGGACGCCCAGGCTCTCCTCATGAGTGACGCGGACCTGAAGCTGGACATCGGCCGTCAGCTGACCCGTGGGCTGGGAGCCGGCAGCGATCCCGAGGTCGGCCGCCTGGCCGCCGAGGAGCACCGGTCGGAGATCGAAGAGGCACTGAAGGGTGCCGACATGGTCTTCATCACCGCCGGCAAGGGTGGAGGGACCGGTACCGGGGCGGCCCCGGTGGTGGCGGAGATCGCCAAGTCCCTCGGCGCCCTCACCATCGGTGTGGTGACCCGCCCGTTCACCTTCGAGGGCCGCCGCCGCTCGGTCCAGGCCGAGCAGGGCATCCAGAACCTGAAGGAGAAGGTCGACACCCTCATCATCATCCCGAACGACCGGCTGCTCACCGTGTCCAACGAGAAGACGTCGATGGTCAATGCCTTCAAGATGGCCGATGAGGTCCTGATGCAAGGGGTGCAGGGGATCACCAGTCTGATCACCGTGCCCGGCCTGATCAACACCGACTTCGCCGACGTCAAGATGATCATGAGCAACGCGGGCACTGCCATCATGGGGATCGGATCAGCCACCGGCGAGGGACGATCGGTCGACGCCGGCCCGGGCCGCCATCACGAGCCCGCTCCTCGAGGCGTCGATCGAGGGTGCCCGTGGAATCCTCTTGAACATCGCCGGCGGTCCCGACCTGGGCCTGTTCGAGGTCAACGAGGCGGCGGAGATCATCCACGGGGTCGCCCACCCCGATGCCAACATCATCTTCGGCAGCGTGATCGACGAGGCCATGGGCGAAGAGGTGCGGGTCACCGTCATCGCCGCGGGCTTCGAGCGTTGGGAGGCCCAGGCACGCGGCGGCGCACCCCAGGGCGAGCCAGGTGTCCGCGAGGAGAGCCGGAGCCGGGTGCTGGGCACCGAGCCGGCCCGTGAGGACATCTTCGCCACGCCGTCCGACGAGGAGCTCGACATCGGGGACGACGACTTCGACGTGCCCTCGTTCCTGCGCTGAGCCGACCCTCACGAGCCGTCGCCATCGCCGGCGGGATCACCGCCGCCTGGAGCAGTGCCGCCGAGGGCGATCTGCGTCCACCCGGCGGCCCGGACCCTCGGTCGGCCACCGCCATCGGGGGCTGGGCCCTCCAGGTGACGGGGGGCGCGGCGGGGGAGATCCACTGGCTGGAGCAGGTCCACGGGACCTCCGTGGTGGTGGTCGAGCGACCGGGACCCGACCCTGAGGGGGGGCGTTGTCCGACGGTGCTCTCCGGTCGGGGCGACGCCCTGGTGTCCAGGGTCCCCTCGGTCGCCCTGGCCGTGCTGACCGCCGACTGTGCCTCGGTCGCCCTCGCCAGCACCAGCGGCGTGTTCGCCGCGGTGCACGCCGGGTGGCGGGGCCTCACCGGGGGGGTGGTGGACGAGGCGGTGACCACGATCCGCGAGCTCGGGGCCACGGATGTGGTCGCCGCCCTCGGACCCTGCATCCATGTCGAGTGTTACGAGTTCTCGGAGCCCGATCTGGCTTCGGTGTGCGCCGTCATCGGCGAGCATGCCCGTGGCCGGACGGCGGACGGACGCCCGGCGCTCGACATGCCGGCGGCCGTCTCGGCCGTCCTGGCCCGCTGCGGGGTCAAAGAGACGGCCGGCGTCGACGCGTGCACCGCCTGCAGCCCCGGCTACTTCTCGCACCGCCGTCGCGGCGACGCGGGGCGCCAGGCCCTGCTCGTCTGGTCGTCCGCCGGGGACCGCCCGACCCCGCTCCGAGAGGACCGGTGAACGGGGTGCCCGGTCGGTTCGATCGGACCGGGTTCGAGGACCGCGTCGAGCGGACCCGGCGTCGCGTCGATGCCGCCGGTGCCGGGGGGCCGGTCCGGATCGTGGCGGTGACCAAGGGGTTCGGGGTCGACGCGGTGGCCGCCGCCCTGTCCGCCGGGCTCGTTGACATCGGGGAGAACTACGCCGACGAGTTGGTGGCCAAGGCTCGGGACCTGGGCGGCCTCGGGATCCCGGGGTCGACCCGGGGGCCGGACGGACCGGATCCGGTCTGGCACTTCCTCGGGGCTGTGCAGCGCAACAAGGTGCCACGGTTGGCCCCGTTGGTGTCGTGGTGGCAGGGATTGAGCCGGTTGGAGGAGGGCCGGGCCATCGCCCGGCGCCGACCGGGGTCGACGGTGCTGGTGCAGGTCGACGTGGCCGGCATTCCCGGGAGGGGCGGCTGCGCGCCGGGGGAGGTCCCGGCTCTGGTCGAGGCGCTGCGGAGCGAGGATCTGACGGTCGCCGGCCTGATGGCCGTGGGACCCCCGGGCCCGCCCGAGGGGGCCCGTCCGGGATTCCGCCTGGTCGCGGGGCTGGCCGACGCCCTCGAGCTGCCGGTCCGATCGATGGGGATGAGCGACGACTTCGAGGTGGCGGTGGAAGAGGGGTCCACGATGGTGAGGCTCGGCCGGGTCCTGTTCGGCGACCGGGCGCCCCACCGGTGACCGGAGGTCACTGGACCCTTCCACCGGTCAGCGGGGCCACGCACTACGCTGTTCCAAGGAGGAATCGATGGCTGCTTCGTTCATGAAAAAGACCATGGCCTATCTGGGTCTCGTCGACGACGACTACGACGACTACGACGACTTCGAGTCCCGGTCACCGGCACCGGTCGGGCGGGCGGCCCAGCGGCCGTCGACGATTCCCGACGACGCCGACGAACCGACGACGGCGATCCCGAGCCCGCGGATCCGCACCCTGACCAGGGACGAGTCCGCCGGAACCGCGGTGGCTGCCGCCCCGAGCTCGGTCGCGGCCCGGGGCCCGGTCGGCTCGCCGTCGGTGCGGCCGATCTCCCAGGACCAGACCAACGCCCGGGTGCACATCGTCGCCCCCGCCCGGTTCGCCGACGCCCAGGAGATCGCCAACCGGCTCATGAACAACCAGCCGGTGATCGTGAACATGCAAACAGCGGACAGGGACCTCCAACGCCGGATGATCGACTTCTGCAGCGGGGTGACCTACGCGCTGTCCGGCGGCATGGAACGGGTGGCCGACGAGGTATTCCTCCTCACGCCGTCTAACGTGAAGGTGTCGGACGAGGAGCGCCAGCGCCTCGCCGACCGCGGTCTGGTCAACCCCTGACCAGGGGCGACCGTCCGACACGTTCGGACCGAGGAGGTGAGGTGCTGTGTTCGGAATCATCGTGACGATCCTGTACCTGTTCCTCTTGGTCCTGTTCGCCTACTCCATTCTCAGCTGGGTGTCGGCGTCGGGCCGGCTGGCCTACGACTCGCCGGTCCGCAAGATCCAAAACGTGCTCTCGGCCATCTGCGAGCCGGTGTTGCGGCCGGTGCGGCGGATCATCCCCCCCGTGCGGATCGGCGGGGTGGGCCTCGATCTATCGGTCCTCATCGTGTTCCTCGTGGTCTCGGTGATCCTGATCCCTCTGTTCTCCGGCTGACCGGACGGTTTCGGCGGCGGGATCACCGATCGCAAGATTCTCAGCAAAAAACTGTGGATCCCCTGGCCAGCACCGCTAGCATGGGCGCATGGATGCCTCCCAGTCAGCTCTTGATTCCCTTCGAACGGTCGAGTTCCGCGAGACGCTGAAGGGATATCACCGGGACGATGTCGACGAGTACTTGGAGAAGGCCGCCGTCGAGGCCGAGGGCCTCCAAGAGCAGCTGCGCCAGAGCGGTGAGCGCCTGCGTCAGGCCGCGGAGCGTATCGCCCAGCTGGAGGCGGCCCTCGAGCAGCGTCCCGAGCCCCAGCCCGCCGAGCCCCAGGCCCCCGACGACACCCTGCAGCGGACGCTCCTCCTCGCCCAGAAGTTCGTCGACGAGACGAAGGCGGAGTCCGAGGCGGAGGCGGCGAGGATCATCGCCGAGGCCGAGACCAAGTCGCGGCTCCTGACCGACCAGGCCCAGGCCCAGGCCACCCGCCTGGCCAGTGAGTCCGAGCAACGGCTCCGTGAGGAGATCGGCAGGCTGGAGGCATCGCGCTCCAAGCTCGCCCACGACGTCGAGACCATGACCCGGCACCTCGAGGGCGAGCGCAGCCGCCTGCGCGGTGCGCTGAGCGAGATCCTGCGCTGGGTGGACGAGAACGTCCAGCCGACACCGTCCCAGTCCGAGCAGCGGGTCCACGTCGAGCCCCGGCCCGACAGCCGACCCGACGGCGGGAGCCAGCCGCCGGCAACCGGGTCCGGCCCGGCCACCGGTGCCCAACCCGGTGTGCAGGGCGGCAACCGGTCCGTGGCCACCGCTCCCCAGGGGGCACCCTCGCCCCAACCGGCCGTCACCGGTTCCACGGGTGAGGTCACCCAGGTGCGGCCGCCCGGCGCGAACGTCAACACCCAGTCGGCCGAGGCCAACGCGCCCCTGCCGCTGTAGGACGCGGCACGCCGGTCGGCCGGGGCGGCGCCGGTCCGAGCGGGCCGGGCCTCCGGTGGCCCCCACCGCACGATCGTCGGCTGCGTACCGGTATGGTCCTGGGACGCAACGTCACGTTCCGGATTGCTCCTGCGGGCGTGGCACGGTATCGTCGCCCGCCCACCAGAGGTGGCGATGGTCCTGTCCTGGCGCAGTAGGGCGGTCGCGTCCTGGCGACGGAGAGAACCTTGAAGGAGGTCGATGTGACGCCAACGAAGAAGGCGGCAGCAACCACGCCGAAGAGGGCGTCGACGCCCAAGAAGGCGTCGGTGCGCAAGGCTGCTCCCGCCGCCAAGTCGGCGTCCGGTTCTGGAAAGAAGGCGGCCCCTGCGGCCAAGAGGCCGGCCGGGAAGAAGGTCTCCCCGGCCAAGAAGTCCCCGGCCGCCGCCAAGGCCCAGCAGCCCTCGAAGAAGAAGCCGCCCGCCAAGAAGGCGGCCCCTGTCCGCAAGCCGGTGACCGCGGCGAAGAAGAAAGCACCGACCACCGGTCGCCCGTCGGCCAAGGCCGGCCCGGCGAAGAAGGAGTCCACGGCCAAGAAGGGTGCGGCCGAACGGGTCGCCACCGCGCCGGCCGCGCCGAAACGGCCCACCGTCGGCCCCTACGCCAAAGAGCCCAAGTTCCTCGACGAGCAGCGGGCGCTGCTGCTTGAGGAGCGGGGCATCTACCACGGCCAGGCCCACGACCTCCGGGCCGAGGCCGACTCGCTGGCCCTCGAACGGGAGCCGGGCGACGTGCAGTTCGACGAGGAGTCCGGTGAGGGGGGCACGGTCACCGTCGACCGTGAGCGGAACCTCGCCCTGTCCGCCCAGGCGTCGGCAGCCGTCGAGGAGATCGACGACGCCGTCCGCAAGATCGAGCGCAAGACCTACGGCGCCTGCGAACGCTGCCACCAGCCCATCCCCAAGGCCCGGCTCCGTGCGCTGCCCTTCGCCCGGCTGTGCGTCGCCTGCAAGAGCGGTGGGCTGTCGCGTCGCTGACCGGTGAGTCCGCGGTGGTAGCGGAGGATGCCGGTTCGAATCCCGGCATCCGGCGACTGGCGGTAGCCGGCCTGGTGGCCGCCGGTGTCGTGGCCGTCGACCAGCTGACCAAGTGGTGGGCCGTCTCCCGCCTGCCGGCCGGGCCCGTCCACATCGTCGGCACGCTCGATCTCGAGCTCTCCTTGAACACCGGTTCGGCGTTCAGCCTGTTCCAGGGGCACGCCCTTGTCGTCGGGGCCTTCGTGGTGGTCCTGGTGGCCGTGTTGTCGGTCCTGGTGTGGCGCTCACCGACCTCGGGCCGGGCCGCGGTGCTCGGCCTCATCCTCGGTGGCGCCCTCGGGAACCTCTCGGACCGGCTCTTCCGGGGTGACCACGGGGCGGTGGTCGACTTCGTGGCGCTCCACTTCTGGCCCACTTTCAACGTGGCCGACGCCTGCATCACCGTGGGCTGCGTCCTGCTCGTGGTCTCACTGCTCCGGGCCCCCCGGTCCCCGTGACCACCGTCGAGGTGACCGTGCCGTCGACGCTCGACGGTGTCCGGGTGGACAAGGCGGTGGCCCTGGTGGCCGACGTGTCCCGGTCCGCGGTCAACGCCATGATCGCCCGGCGGTGCATCACCGTCGACGGTGCCCCGGTGACCAGTCGGAGCTCGGTCCTTCGGGAGGGCCAGCTCCTGCGGCTCGAGGTCGAGGGGGAGCCGGAGCCGCGGCCGGCGGAGGCGGACCCGTCGGTGCCGGTCGTGGTGGTCTACGAGGACGACGACGTGATCGTCGTCGACAAACCGGCCGGCCTGGTCGTCCACCCCGGCGCCGGCCACCGCACCGGGACCCTGGTCAACGGCCTGATGGCCCGGTATCCCGAGCTCGCCGCGGTGGGCGACCTGGTCGGCGCCGATCCGGAGCGCCCCGGCATTGTCCACCGGCTCGACCGCGGGACCTCGGGCCTGATGGTGGTGGCTCGCAGTCCCGACGCCTACCGCTCACTGGTGGCCCAGCTCGGCGACCGCCGGGTGACGCGGCGGTACCGGGCCCTCGTCATCGGCCGGGTCGAGGGGGAGTCGGGGGTGGTCGACGCCCCGATCGGGCGCTCGGTCGGATCGCCGACCCGGATGGCCGTGTCCCGCCGGGGCAAGGAGGCACGGACCCGCTACCGGGTCGAGCGCCGGTTCGAGGACCCGATCCCGACCACGTTGCTCACCGCCACCCTGGAGACGGGCCGGACCCACCAGATCCGGGTCCACCTGTCGGCCATCGGCCATCCCGTCGTCGCCGACGACACCTACGCGAGGGGGCGCACCCTTCCCGGTGCTGTCATCGACCGCCCGTTCCTCCACGCCTACTCGCTGGGGTTCGACCATCCCCGCACGGGCGAGCCCATGGGCTGGGACGCGCCGCTCGCCGAGGACCTTCGTGCCCAGCTCGACGCCCTGGAGGCCGCCGCCCGGTGATCCTCAGGCTGCTTCGTGCGCCGCCTCGAGCATCTGGCTGTCCCCGAGGACCTCGAGCGCCTCGGCCTCGGCCTGACGGACCTTGCGGACCCCGATGCCCAGCCGCTCCGCCGTCGTCTGCAGCGAGGCGGGATCGCTCCCGTCGAAGCCGAACCGGTGCCGGATCACCTGGCGCTGGAGGTCGCTCAACCGGTCGACGGCCTGGCGCACGAGGTCGAGGGTGAGCTCGGAGGCCACCTCGTCCTCGAAGTCACTGAGGTCGGTGGACACGAGATCCCCGAGCGTGGCCGTCGAATCGGCGGCAGCCGGCTGGTCGAGGCTCGCCACCACCCGGGCCACCTGGGAGAGGTCGGACCTGACCTCTGCCGTGGTGTTGGTGGCGTCGTCCATCTCGTCGTCGGTGGGCGGACGCTGGAACTGATGGGTCAGCTCCCACATCGCCGCGTCGACCTGCTGGTTGCGCTCGGCCACCTCCATGGGCAGCCTGATGGTGCGGCCGTGCTGCTGGACGGCCCGCTGCAGGGCCTGGCGGATCCACCAGGTGGCGTAGGTCGAGAACCGGAAGCCGCGCTCCCAGTCGAACTTGTCGACGGCCCGCATGAGCCCGAAGGTCCCCTCCTGGATGAGGTCGGGCAGGTCGACGCCGCGGTCCTGGTAGCGGCGGGCCCAGTGGACGACCAGACGCAGGTTGGCCGCCACCATCTCGCGCCGGGCCCCGTCGTCACCGGCGGCGACCCTCTTGGCCAGCTCGGTCTGAGCCTCGTGGTCGGGGAGCGGGTGGTGGTCGAGATCCCGGAGGAAGAGGCCCAGGCTGTCGGCGTCCGCACTCCGCTTGCCGGCCTGGGGGCGGCCCGTTGCGGCCGCCTTGGGCCTTTGGCCGGGCGCGCCCGACCGTGCGCCGGCGGCCGGCGTCGTTCCCGCGGCCGGCTGCCTGCGAGCCTCCCGTTCGTTACTCCTGGGCAAGGTGCGAGTCGTCATCCCTCTCCTCATTCATCGTCAGGGGTCGACAGCATCTGTAACGCCTGATCAGCCCTGGACATTCCATGCCGGTGCCACCATCGCCACCAGGGTGGAACCGACGGTGGGGTTTGCGCAGGAGGTGTTCGGAGTGATCGGCTGAACGGATGTCCAGTTCCGGCCATCGGTGCCTCTTGATCCGCCACGGTGAGACGGAGTGGAGCCTGAGCGGGCGCCACACCGGTCGCACCGACCTGCCCCTGCTCCCCGGCGGCGAGGCCCAGGCCCGGGCCCTGCGGCCCAGGCTTGCCGTCTACCGCCTGGCCGCGGTGTTCACCAGCCCGCTGCTCCGGGCCCGGGAGACCTGCCTCCTGGCCGGCATCGGGGAGGGGGCGGTCATCGACCCCGACCTGGCCGAATGGGACTACGGCGGCTACGAGGGGCTCACGACGGAGACGATCAGGGAGCAGCGGCCCGGATGGGAGCTGTTCGCCGACGGGGTCCCCGACGGGGAGACGGCGCTGGAGGTGGGCGTGCGGGTCGACCGGGTGATCGGTCGCATCCGCTCGGTCGACGGTGACGTGGCCTGCGTCGCCCACTCCCACGTCCTGCGGGTCCTCGCCGCCCGGTGGATCGGCCTGGACCCCACCGTGGGCCGCATGTTCGTCCTCGGCCCGGCCGGCCTCAGCGAGCTCGGCTGGGAGCGCGAGCAGCCCGTCGTGACCCGCTGGAACCAGGGGTGAGGGTGGTCGGCCCGGCGGTCAGCCGGCGCTCTGGCGCAGCGCGGGGGCCCGGCCCTGGGCCCGGGCCACCATGTCGGCCAGGTTGTACGACTCGAGGTGGGAGCGCATGTGCTCGCCCAGGTCGGCCCACACGGTGAGCAGTACACACTGCCCCTCGTGGTCACAGGCGCCGTTCTCGTGCGGCAGCCCGAAGTCGCCGGCCACGATGGGCCCGTCGACGGCCGAGACGATCTGGGAGAGGGTGATGTCCTCCGGCGGCCGGGCCAGGACGTAGCCCCCGCCCACGCCCCGCTTGGAGCGCACCAGGCCGGCACCCTTCAGCGCCAGGAGGATCTGTTCGAGGTAGGGCTGGGGCAGACCGGTCCGCTCGGCGATGTCGCGCACGGCAGTGGGCCCTTCACCGTCGGTATGGAGGGCCAGGGACAAGAGCGCCCGGCTGGCATAGTCGCCTCGCGTGGATACCTTCACGAACCCATGCTATTGCCTCTGGGGGCCCGGTGGACTTGATCAGGAGCCCGACCGACCTGAGCAGGGAGGGAGGGCACCGATCCGGCGCTCCGTCCGGCGGCGCTCAGCGGCCGCCGAGCTTGCCGCCGGCCAGGTCCTCGGCCATCGCCCATCCGAAGGCGACCAGCCGGCCCCCGGCCCCCACGTCGACACGTTCGAAGAACACGCTGACATCGACCGAGGGCGGCCCCTTGGGGCTCCGGAAGTCGAAGCCCCCGGCCTCGCACCCGTCCCCGCTGACGACGAAGGTGCGGTCGTCGATGCGGCCGTCGGCGCCGAACCGTTTGGCCAGGCGACGCCCCCAGGCCCGCTCCTCGCCCGTGGCCTTGCGGTCCACCCCCGGCACGACGTCGGTGAGCCCGGCGAAGGCGCGGAAGCCCTCGGCCCCGAGCAAGCGGGTCCCGACCAGGACGTCCTCGTCGGGGAAGGCCAGCAGCGCCCGGCGGTACTTGTCGCCCATCATGGCCCGGAGCACCGTCTCGGCCCGCGAAGTGCGGTCGACGGTGGCGAGGCCTATGAGCAGCGACGGGGTGCCACCGATGCGCTCGAGGGTGGAAAAGGAGTAGCCACGTAGCTTGGCACCCTCGCGGGCCCGTGTGACGAGTACCCACTCCTCCCGTTGTTTCGACAGGAACCCGATGTCGAATCGGGGTTCCCGCTCAGCGCACAGGTCGGCCATCTCGGCCAACTCGGCATCACTGATCGATGTGCAGTCCTTGGTCTCCACCTGGATGGACATATGCCGTTCCGTACTCCTCGGTCTCCCTGCGGCGGTCAGCCGACGGCCCCGGTATGGCCAGGACACCCCCCAGGGCCGCCACGCCCGGGGGCGAAAGCGGTTGTGTGGGCCTCCACGCCAGGAGCCGTGGGTTGATTTTACGGGATTTACGCGCTCCTGTCGTATCCGCACGCCGGAGAGCCCTTCGCCCCCGCTTCGGGGCGGCGGAGCGGGCCGTCTCCGGGCCCCGGCCGCGGTTGGTCAGTGCTGGATGGCGTTGGGCCCGAGAAGCACCCGCAGCTCGCCGATCAGGCCCCTGGTGCTGTCCACATTGCACTCGGGGGGGAGGCGGAGCACCTTCTCCCCGACGTGGAGGAAGACCGGCGAGTCGCCCGGGTGCTCGGCGAGGAGCCGCCTCAGCTGGTCGACCACCCGGTCGGTCAGCGCGTGCAGGGGGAGCGAGACGTGGAGGTCGGTGCAGCCCCCGGGGGCGAGCTCGGGCCGCTGGACCTCCATGCACACCAGCTTCAGTCGGTCGTCACGGAGGTCGACCCGGCCCTTCAGGACGACGATGGCGTCGTCGTCGAGCAGGGCACCATAGTCGGCCATCGACTTGGGGAACACGAACACCTCGATCGAGGCGTTGAGGTCCTCCAGCACGAACGTGGCCATCAGGTCGCCTTTTTTCGTGTACCGCCGGTTCAGCTCGGTGACCACCCCGCCGACGAGCCGGATCTGTCCCTCGCCCCCGTACCCGCCGGCACCGCCCGGCGGTGTCTCGGGATCGATGTCCCGCAGTTCGGCCAGGGTGCAGTCGGTGAGCCGGGACAGCGGGCCTTCCAGGCCCATCAGCGGGTGGTCGCTGATGTAGAGCCCGAGCATCTCTTTTTCGAAGGCGAGCCGCAGGGACTTGTCGAATTCCGTGTCGGGGATGGGCACCCGCGTGTCGGCGAAGCCGGTGGCCTGGCCCTCGGTCTCCGGCTCGAGGGTGGCGAAGAGCGAGACCACGCCGGCATCGTGTTCGCGACGCCGCTCCAGGGTGCGGTCGACGATCTCCTCGAACACCAGGCACAGCCCCCGACGGGGATGGCCGAGTGAATCGAAGGCGCCCGCCTTGATGAGCGACTCGATGCTGCGCTTGTTGAGGACCTGGGGGTCGACCCGCTGGCAGAAGTCGTAGAAGTCGGCGAACGGGCCGTTGCGTTCGCGCTCTTCGACGATGAGCGCCACCAATCCCTCGCCCACGTTGCGCACAGCGGCCAGCCCGAAGGTGATGGCGCCGGGGTGGCCCTCCCTCCCTCTGCGGGTGTCGGCGTCCTCTTGTTGGCCGAGGACGCCGGTTCCGGCCGAGAAGTCGGCGGCGAACTCGGCCAGGGAGCGGTTGACGTCGGGTACCAGGACCTCGATGCCCATGGTGCGGCACTCGCCGAGGTACACCGCGGTCTTGTCCTTGTTGTCCTTGACCGAGGTGAGCAGGCTGGCCAGGTACTCGACGGGGTAGTGGGCCTTCAGCCAGGCGGTCTGGTAGGCGATGAACCCGTAGCCGTAGGCGTGGGACTTGTTGAAGGCGTAGTCGGCGAAGGGTTCGATGATGTCGAACAGCGCGGTCCCGAGAGACTCCTCGTAGCCGGTGGCCACGCAACCGGCTACGAACTTCTCGCGCTCGGCCTGGATGAGGGCGCGGATCTTCTTTCCGCACGCCTTGCGCAGGTTGTCGGCCTCGGCGAGGTCGTAGCCGGCGATCTTTTGGGCCACCCGCATGACCGACTCCTGGTAGATCATCAGCCCGTAGGTGTCCCGGAGGACCTCTTCGAGGTCGGGGTGGAGATAGGTGACCGCCTGACGCCCGTTCTTGCGGTCGGCGTAGTCGCGGTGCATGTTGGCGGCCATTGGGCCCGGCCGGTACAGGGCGACCAGGGCGGCGACGTCGTCGAAGGAGGTGGGGGCGAGCGACCGCATCAACGACCGCATGGGGCCGCCCTCGAGCTGGAAGACGCCCATCGAGTCGCCCCGGCACAGCATGGCGAAGGTGTCGGGGTCGTCGAGCGGGATGCCGTCGATGTCGGGACGGACGCCGCTCGACACCTCGATCAGGTCGAGGGCGCGCTCGATGACCGAGAGGTTGCGCAGTCCGAGGAAGTCCATCTTCAAGAGTCCGAGGTCCTCGACCCCGTGCATCTCGTACTGGGTGACGATCGGGGCGTCGTCGGGATTGTTGCCGTCGGGCTTGCGCTGGACGGGCACGTACTCGGTCAGGGGCTCGTCGGTGATGACCACGGCGGCGGCGTGGATGCCGTCCTGGCGCCGCAGGCCCTCGAGGCCCTTGGCCACGTCGATGACCCGCTTGGCCTCGCCGTCGGTGTCGTACATGGTGCGCAGCTCGGCGGCGGCGGCGAAGCCGTCCTCGTGGCCGTCCGTGCGGGACAGGCACGCGGCCAGCGGGGTGTCTCGGCCCATCAGCAGCGGCGGCATGGCCTTGGCGATCTTGTCGCCGACGATGTAGGGGTAGCCGAGCACCCGGGCCGCGTCGCGGACCGCGGCCCGGGCCTTGATGGTGGAGAAGGTGACGATCTGGGCCACGTGGTCCGAGCCGTAGCGCTCGGCGGCGTACTTGATCATGTCGCCGCGGTACCGCTCGTCGAAGTCCATGTCGATGTCGGGCATCTGGATGCGGCCCGGATTGAGGAACCGTTCGAACAAGAGGTCGTAGCGGATGGGGTCGAGGTCGACGATCTGGAGGCAGTACGCCACGCAGCATCCGGCGGCCGACCCGCGACCGGGTCCGACCCGGATCCCGTGGGAACGGGCGAAGCGGATCAGGTCCCACACCACGAGGAAGTACGCCGAGAACCCCATGTCCCCGATCACGCCGAGCTCGTAGTCCAACCGGGTCATGACCTCGGCGGGCACGGCATGTCCGTAGCGGTCCTTGGCCCCCTCGATGCTCAGGTGCCGGAGGTAGGCGGCGGCCCGGTCCTCGTAGGTGTCGCCGGTGAACTCGTCCGGCACCGGGAAGCGGGGGAGGCTCGGCCGCCCGAAATCGATCTCGACGTTGGCCCGCTCGGCGATGAGCAGCGTGTTGTCGCACGCCTCGGGCAGCTCGACGAACAGGTGGCGCATCTCGGCCGCCGACTTCAGGTAGTGCTCCTCACCCTCGAACTTGAACCGCTTGGGGTCGTCGATGAGGGCGCCGGTCTGCACGCACAACAGGGCGTCGTGGGCGACATGGTCCTCACGGTGGGTGTAGTGGCTGTCGTTGGTGGCGAGCAGGGGGGCGCCGATGCGCCGGGCGATCTCGACCAGCGCCGGATTGGTCTTGTGCTGCTCGGGGAGCCCGTGGTCCTGCACCTCCACGAACAGGTTGTCCTTGCCGAAGATGTCCTGCAGGCGGGCGGCCAGGGTCTCGGCCTTGATCCGGTCGTCGGCCAGAAGGGCCTGGAGGACCACACCCCCCAGGCAGCCCGTGGTGGCGATCAACCCGCTGCTGTGGCGCTCGAGGAGCTCCCAGTCCAGGCGGGGCTTGTAGTAGTAGCCCTCGAGGTAGGCCGCCGACGAGAGCTTGAGGAGATTGCGGTAGCCCTCGTTGTTCTCGGCCAGCAGGGTGAGGTGGTAGTAGAGCTTCTCGCCACCGCCGGTGTCGCCGCCGGTGTCGTCGACCTTGCCCTTCCTGACCGGCCGCTCGTGGCGGGACTCGCCCGCCATGTACGCCTCGGTGCCCACCACGGGGTTGATGCCCGCGGCGCGGCACGCGGCGTAGAAGTCGAGGACGCCGTACATGTTGCCGTGGTCGGTGATCCCGAGGGCGGGCTGCCCGTCCTCCACCGCCGCCTGGACCAGATCCTTGACCCGCGCCGCGCCGTCGAGCATCGAGAACTCGGTGTGGGTGTGCAGGTGGGTAAATGACCGTTCGGCCAACGGGTGGTCGCCTTCCTCTACAAGCTCCGACGCTCCGACCAAGCGTTATCCACAAGGTGTGGAAGAGTTACAGCATTGTCATTCCGACGATAGCGCGGCTCCGGGCCCGTCGCGGGGGCCCGGGGGATCCCCAGGTCGGAGCCGGTTCGCTCAGAGATAGGTGCCCGGCCGGCCCGTGTCGTGGGGCGAACCCTGGGGCAGCGATCGCTGGCGCATCTCGTCCAGTTGGGCGCGGGCCGCCACCTGCTGGGCGACGAGAGTGGCCTGGATCCCGTGGAACAGCCCCTCCAGCCACCCGACGAGCTGGGCGTGGGCGATGCGCAGCTCCGCGTCGGACGGGGTGGGGGTGTCGAACGGGATGGAGACCCGGTCCAGCTCGGCGGCCAGGTCGGGCGAGAGCCCCTCGGCCAGCTCGCGGATGGACTGTTCGTAGATCTCACGGAGGCGGACCCGGCTGGCCTCGTCGAGCGGTGCCTGGCGGACCTCTTCCAGGAGCTGTTTGACCATCGACCCTATGCGGAGGAGTTTCCCCGGCTTCTCGATGGACTCGCTCTCGTGGGCCTCCTCGTCGGGCGGGGCGGAGCCGTCGGTCCCCTCCGGTACTCCCGGAACGGTGTCGCCGCGGTCGCCGGGCCCGATGACGACTTCGGGATGGAGGGCTTCGCCCCCGGACTGCTCCGTCACCGATTCGTCCCCTTCGGTCATCAGCGGCCGCCCTTTCCCGCCAGTGCCACCAGTGGCACCAGCATCTCGTCACTGGTCAACGATCCGTGCCGGCTCTCCAGCCGGGTCTCCCCAGTGTCGGCCGGGTCGATGAAGGCGATCGGCTGGTGGGGGAGGAGCGCCACGTCACCGAGCCGCGAGATCAGCGCGCCGGTCGGCGTCCCGCCGAACAACCCCTCGTCGATCGCCTGGTCCCGTGCCATCACCCAGGTGGTGTCGCCGTAGCGCTCGGCGGCGGCGGCGAGGAGGTCGTCTGACGCGCCGCTCTTGGCGTGCAACCACCGGAACCGGCCCTCACCGGACAGGAAGTGGACCGACGCCATGATGTCCGCTCCGAGCAGCTCCACACGGGGCCCGACGTCGATCTGGCCGTGGTCGGCCGTCACCAGCAGCGCGGCCCCGGGGGGCAGCTCGCCCGCCAGGTCCTCGACCAGCCGGTCCACCGCCCGCATCTCGGCGTCGTAGTGGACCCCGAGGCCCGATCCGTGGGCCACCTTGTCGATTCCGTCGTAGTAGGCGTAGATGAACGGCTCGCCGTCGCGGAGCAGGCGGCCCACCTCGACCGGCAGCGACGAGGGCACCTTGTACCCGTGGAGGGGAGAATTGCCGAGATGGGCGGCCGTGAAGCCGGTGCTCCCGAACTCGTCGCGCGAGACGACGGGCACCGGGGTGGGGGAACCAGGGAACGCGGGAAAGGGCTGGAAGGTCCGGGCCGGGCGCGTCCGGCGCGCGTCGCGGGTGCCCGCACTCCCCGTCCTCCACCGCAGGACGTTGAGGATCTCGTCCCCGTCGGCCAGCCGGTAGCCGAGGATGCCGTGCTCGCTCGGGAACCGCCCGGTGGTGATCGAGGTGAGGGCGGTGGCCGTGGTGCTCGGTGCCACCGATGTGATGGGATGGTCGATGCCCTCGGCGACCGAGAGGGTCGGCGTGAGGTCGGCTCGGGCCCGCAGCTGGGCCCACCCGAGACCGTCCACCACCAGGAGGACGATCTGTCGGGCCTCCCAGGCCGACGATGGCACCCAACCCGTATTGACGGCGCCCGGCTCACCCCGGCCGAGCAGCGCAGGGACGAGGTTGGCGATACAGGCTCCGGCAACGTCGGGCAGCACGGGCGTGGGGCGCGGTGCTGGTGCGAGGGTGGCGGAGGACGCGTGCACAGGTGCCGACTGTAGGGCATGCCCGCCGGGCGGTCAGCTTCGCGGCAGGAGCGCCCGGACGGTCTTGTAGCAGTGGCCGTCCCGCGGGGTTGTCACCGCCGCCACCAGGTAGTGGGGCTTGAACCCCAGTGCCGCGGACAGGTCCTTGCCCTGGAGCCGGTCCCGGCGGGCGATGTCGAGGGCGCGCTCGGCCCGGGGATCCTCGACGGGCAGCCAGTTGTCGCTCCGCCCCCATCCGAAGCGGACCCACACCGACCGGTCGCCGATCCGACGGAACAGGACGGGGCCCTTGGTCGGGACCACGAGGGCCAGCGAGGGCCGGAACCCCCGGAACTCCCAGTAGGGGGCCGACGCCCCCGGAAAGCCGAGCACGTGGTCTTCGACCGGGGCGGTGAGGCGGTGCAGGAGGTGGCGGACCCGCCGACCGTGGAGCGTGCCCAGGTGCCGGGGAAGCCCGTCGGCGGTGACCGCCTCGGGCTGGGCCAGATCGTCCCGTTCGGGTTCGTCGGCCAACCGGGCCTCCACCACGTCGAACGGTGCCAAGTCGGGTCCGTGGTCGTCGGGCCAGTCCACCCGGACCCGGACCAGGGTCCCCGATGCCAGGTCGACCCCGGTGGTGTCCTCGCGGTGGCAGGCCAGGACCAACACGGTCAGGGCGGTGCCCCCGGCGACCTCGATCCGGTCGCGGGTCTTGATGGACCGGGCGATGTCCCGGGCGGTTCCGTTCCGCGGGCTGGGCGTCGAGCCTTTGCTCACCAGATCTCCTCGGCCAGTTGGGTGGACAGGGTGTCGACGTCGTCGGCCGGCAGGCGGCAAGCGTAGTTCCGGCAGACATGGGCACGGTCGCCCGTCCGTCCGGCCCACAGCGGCGAGTCCGTCGGTTCGCCCCAGGCCAGCACCGCTCCGGGGCGCCACCGGTCGCGTACCGCCGCCACCAGGTCGGGACGGTCTCCCGTGACCACCACTTCGGCGAACCCGTCCTCCAGCAGCTGCGCGGTGAGGAGGGTGTGGGCGAAGGCGGTCGGATGCCGGGTGAGCACGTCACCGAACAGGTCGACGATCTCGCGTGCGACCTCGGAGTACCGATCGACGCCGGTCACCGCGCCCAGTCGGGCCAACGCCAGTGCGGCGACGGCGTTGGCCGAGGGCGTCGCGCCGTCGAACAGCTCCTTGGCGCGGACGATGAGCAGCTCGGCATCGTGTCCGGTAGTGAAGAACCCGCCCGCGTCGCCGTCGTGGAAGAGGTCCAGGAGCCCGTCGGCGACGGTGGTGGCCCGATCGGTCCAAACGGCGTGGCCGGTGAGCTCGGCCAGTCGCGTGAAACACTCGACCAGCCACGCGTAGTCCCCGGCGTAGGCCAGGTGGCGGGCCCCACCGTGTTGTCGCCAGCTCCGCAGCCATCGACCGTCTCCCCGGACCAGGTGGGAGACGAGGAATTCGCCCACGGCCACGGCGTATCGACTCCACGCCGGGTTCCCGGTGGCCCCCGCCGCCTCGGCCAGTGCCGATGCGTACATGGCGTTCCACTCGGTGAGCACCTTGTCGTCGAGGCCCGGCCGGATCCGCGTGGACCGGGACTCGAACAGGAGCTGCCGGCCGGCCTCGATCGCCTCGGAGCCGCCCAGCGGGGCACCGACGGGGCGCCGGAGGATGGTGCTGCCCTCGAAATTCCCCTCCTCGGTGACCCCGAACCAATCCGACACCGCAGTCGTCACCACGTCGGCGGCGAAGCCGTCCCGAGGGTCGACGCCGGCGTCGATGGCCGCGGCCACCTCGGCAGGCGTCCAGACGTAGTAGCGGCCCTCGACCCCTTCGGAGTCCGCGTCCTCGGCCGAGCTCACCCCTCCTTCCGCGGTGGTGAGGTCGCGGGCGACGTAGTGGACGATCCCCTCCATCACCAAGAGGTAGTCCGGTCGGCCGGTGCACTGCCACCCGTGCAGGTAGGCGCGCAGCAGGCCGGCCTGGTCGTAGAGCATCTTCTCGAAATGGGGGACCGTCCAGCGGGCATCGGTGGCGTACCGGGAGAACCCCCCGCCCAGGTGGTCGTGGATGCCGCCGGCCGCCATGGCGTCGAGCGTGGTCGTGGCCATGGTGAGCCAACGGGTCGCCTGTTCGGTCCCGGGTTGGCGCTCCCAGGCACGCAGCACCACATCGACGAGCGTCGGCTGGGGGAACTTCGGCGCGCCCCCGAAGCCCCCCCACTCGGCGTCGAACCGCCGGGCCAGCTCGGCGACGGCCGGAGCCAGCAGGTCGGTCCACTCCGTATCGCGGCGCCCGCCCGGGAACGACCCCCGTGTCGTCGGAGACGTCTGGGGGAGCGACGACCGTGAGGCGATCGACCGGGCGAGCTCGGTCGCCTGTTCTTCCACCTCGTGACGACGGTTGTCCCAGACATCGCTCAGGGCCCTCAACACGGTGGGGAACGACGGTGTGCCCCGGCGGTCGTCGGGCGGGAAGTACGTCCCGCCGAAGAAGGGCCGGCCGTCGGCCAGCAGGAAGACGGACATCGGCCATCCCCCCGAGCCGGTGAGGGCCTGGACCGCCTCCATGTAGACGGCGTCGACGTCGGGGCGCTCCTCGCGGTCGACCTTGATGGAGATGAACGAGTCGTTCAGCAGGCCGGCGGTGGCCGGATCCTCGAAGGACTCGTGGGCCATGACATGGCACCAGTGGCACGCGGAATAGCCGATGGACAAAAAGACCGGCCTGTCCTCGGCCGCCGCCTTGGCGAACGCCTCCTCTCCCCACGGATACCAGTCGACCGGGTTGCTGCGATGTTGCTCCAAGTAAGGGGAGAGCTCGTCGGCGGGTGTGTCTCTGATCAGGGGCAAGGCTCTCATCCTCCGTCATCGGCCGGGACGGTGGTGTTCCGTCCAGGGACGAATCTACGGCGTGTGCCCGGCTCCCCGGCCCGATGATCCGACGGGGTCATACCCTCCTGGCATGTCCACGCATGCGTGCTCGTGTTGCCGATCAGCTGACCACGTCACACCCTCGTGGCGCCGTTCGGCATACGTCCCGGTGTCCCCGATGGGCGGACGAACCGTGGGCACGCCTCAGGCTGGAGATCTGAGACCGAGTGCCTCGCCGAGCTGGGTGACGCCGAAGGCGTCGACCGGGGACTGGAGCCCGAAGATGACCTCATCGACCCCGACGGCCAGGTAGTCGGCCACCAGCTCGGGAATCTGCTCGGGCCGCCCGACGAGCGAGCCGGCCGGGACCCGAGCCGGGCGGCCCGCGGCGTCCTCGGCGACCGGTTCGGGGTGGTCGGACGACGTGAGGATGCACGGGGCGAACAACGACACCTCGATCTGGGCGGGATCCCTGCCCGCCTCCTCACACCGCCGTTGGAGGAGGTCCGCGGTTTGGGCCACCTCATCGGCGGTCCCGACCACGCCGCACTTGTCCGCGTAGCGGGCCACGAGGGGCAGGGCGCGGTCGTCGGCCCCGCCGATAAGGATTGGCGGTCCACCAGGTTGGGTCGGCCTCGGTAGGTTCCGCGCCCGATCGAGACGGAAGTGCCGCCCGACGAAGCTCACGTCGTCACCGGCGAACAGGCTGCGACAGATGCGCACCGATTCTTCGACCGCCCCGTCGTGGTCCCTGCCCGCCGGGTCCCCTGTCTCCCCCGATCGGGTCTCGCACTCTCCGTCGCCATCGATACACCGGACCAGCCCGCTGTCGTGCCGGCCCGTCGAGATCCCGAGGAGGGCCCGGCCCCGAGCGAGCACATCGATGGTCGTGACCATCTTGGCCAGGATGCCCGGGTTCCACGAGGCCACGTCGAGGACGGCGACGCCGAGCTTGACTCGGGAGGTGCGGGCGGACAGGGCGCCGAGCAGTGTCAAGGCTTCGAGCGGCAGGGGCTCCGATCCGGCGGACGCCGGGTGAGTGAGCGGGGGATCGGTGTCGGTGACCCAGACGGATCCGAAATCCGAGCGGTCGGCCGCGGTGGCCAGACCGATGACGTGGTCCACGCGACGGTCGGGAGCCATCGTCGGACACCTCGGCAGGAGGACACCGAACTCGGTCATGGGGGCACCGTACCGCCCGACCGGGCCCGGTCAGGCGTCGCGGGTGGCCAGTACCCAGGTCCCGGCACCGACCACCACCACCGTGTAGAGCACCAGCGTCACCGTGGCCGCGGAGGGTGTCATCAGCACGCCGGCGAAATCGGTCTTCCGGGTGGTGACCTCGATCATGGCGAGACCGAGGTTCGAAGGCAGGAACTTCTCGATGGAGTCGGCGATGCTGGACGGCAGGACGTCGATGATCAAGGGGAGGACCAACAGCACGCCGACGAACACCGAAATGGCTGCCGCTGTGTGCCGGAGGATGAATCCGAACCCGAAGGCGATGAGGGCCAGCAAGGTCAGGTAGATTCCGCACAGGAACACGGCGCGCGCCGCTCCGGGGTCGGTGATGTTCACCGTCGGGATCTGCGAGCTGTTCACCTGGGTCAGGATGGTGCTGCCGGCGGGCAGGACCCGCGCTCCGTGCGCGCTGAGCACCGCCTGGCCGACGAAGAAGGAGGCGAACGCCGTCACTTCGGTGACGGCGAAGACCGTGACGGCGACGACGATCCCCTTGGCCGCCAGCACCGAGGTGCGCCGGGGCACCGTGGCCAGCGTGGTCCGGATCGCTCCGGTGGCGTACTCGGACGTCACGATGAGCGCTCCGAGTACCCCGACGACGAACTGCGAGATGAACTCGCCGGTCTGGGAGAAGCGGACGGGATCGAACTGGGCGCGGTCGGCGAACCCGAGCGACGCCCATCGTCCGGCCTCGATGTTCGAGACCAGCGCCGAGAGGCCGACGCCGGCGACCACGATCACCACGAGGGAGATCCACGTCGAGCGGACCGAGCGCAGCTTGGTCCACTCCGAGACCGTGCTGAGACGCACGCCAGCTCGCCCGTGGGCGGCAGGGGAGAGTCGTTCCTCGGTCAGGGTCACCCGGTGACCCCCGTCCTCGTGGTGCCGTGGTAGTCGACGGCGTCCGAGGTGAGCTCCATGAAGACGTCCTCCAGGCTGGGCTGGACGGGACTCAGTTCGTGGAGCGCGATACCCGATCGCTGGGCCAGATCGCCGATGTGGTCCGCGGCCATCCGTGTCACGAGGAGGGCTCCGTCATCGCTGCGGTCCACCGCACCGCCGGCAATGGTGACGGCATCGGCCAGCTTGTCTGGTTCGGGCGACCGGACCCGCACGGCCGCCTCGGTGTTGGAGGAGATGAAGTCCGAGACCGTGGTGTCAGCGATCAGCCTGCCGCGCCCGATGACGACGAGGTCGGTGGCTGTCAGCGCCATCTCGCTCATGAGGTGGCTGGACACGAAGATGGTCCGTCCTTCGCCGGCCAGCGACTTGAGCAGGGTGCGGACCCACAGGATCCCCTCGGGGTCCAGCCCGTTGATGGGCTCGTCGAACAACAGCACCTCGGGGTCGCCGAGGAGGGCCGAGGCGATGCCGAGGCGTTGGCTCATCCCGAGGGAGAACTTCCCCACCCGCCGGTGCCCGACCGCGGTGAGCCCGACCTGGTCGAGGACCTCGTCGACTCGGGACGACGGGATGGCGTTGGTCTGGGCCAGGCTCAGCAGATGAAGGCGCGCCGAGCGCCCGGGATGCACGGCCTTGGCCTCCAACAGTGCCCCCACCTCGCGGAGGGGCCAGGGGAGGTCGTGGTACCGACGGCCGTCGATGGTCACCGAGCCCGCGTCGGGGCGGTCCAACCCCATGATCATCCTCATGGTGGTGGACTTGCCGGATCCGTTGGGCCCGAGGAACCCGGTCACCTCCCCGGCGCGTACCTCGAAACTGAGATCGTCCACGGCGATGGTCCGGCCATAGTGCTTGGACAGCTGGACGGCCCGGATCATGGCCGGGGGCAAAGGAGCTGCATGGCTGTGGACCGTACCAGCGCCGGTCTCGGGCCCGATCGTGCCCGGTGGGGCAGGAGTCGGCCTCCGGGGGGCGGGCTCCGGGCTCAGGCGTCGGCCAGACCGAGTACCCGCAGAGCATTGGTGCGCAGGAACTTGGGCCAGACCTCGTCCTTCAGCCCGATACCGGGGAGCTCGGTCATGCTCCGCTCGATGGACAGACCCATGGGGAAGTAGCCGGCGTAGATGATCTTGTCGGCTCCCCGCGTGTTCGCGTAGTCGATGATGGCCTTCGGGTAGTACTTGGGGGCGAAGGCGCTCGTCGAGTAGTGGAGCCCGGGCCACTTGAGCATGAGCTTGACGGCCAGATCGGTCCAAGGCTCACACCCGTGGCGGGTCACGAACACGAGGTCGGGGAAGTCGAACATGACCTCGTCGATGAGCTCGACGTGCTGGCAGGCCGCCTTGAGCCGCGGCCCGGGGATACCGGCGCAGCAGAAGATGGGGATCCCCAGCTCCACGCATTTGGCATAGAGGGGGTACATCTTCTTGTCGTTGATGGGCACCTGGGGGAAGGTGCCGGCGGGGAACACCCCGACCGCCCGGACACCGAACGTCTCGTACTCCTTCACCAGCCTTCGGATGCCCTTCATGCCGTCGTTGGGGTCGGCGGTGGAAGAGGGGATGAACCGGTCGGGATGCCTTTCCACCGCCTCGGCACCGGTGCCCGCCGGATCACCGACTCCGATGAGTCCGCGTTCGATCCCCCACAGGTCCATCTCCCGCAAGGTGAGGCCGACAGGGTCGTCGACGTTCTGGAGCGCCTTGCCGGGTACGTCCTTGAAGAGGTACTCGACCGGGAACTCGAATTGCTCCTTCGACTCCCGGTCCTTGGTCTGGCGGGTGATGAACCGGTAGACCTCTTTCATGTCGGGATGGGGGAAACCCAGCATGGTGTCGATCACCCCCACGCTCCTCAGATCAACCATCGCCAGTGACTCCTTCCGGGGTGGGTCGATCGGAGCACGACCCCGCACCCCTCCGATGTAGCGCACCTGGATGGTCAGAGCGCGTTCGCCCGGTCCACCCAGGATGGCGGGCGGGCTGCGACCAAGGGCGGCCCACAGGGTCTCCGCCCAGCCGACGCCGGTAGGGTCTCCGCCCATGGAACTGCGACTCGACGGCAAGACCGCGCTGATCACCGGAGCGTCACGTGGCATCGGACAGGCCATCGCCCAGGCCTTCGCCACCGCAGGGGCATCCGTGATGCTCTCTTCGCGCAAGGCGGAGGCGCTGGCCGAGTCGGTGGCCAAGATCGATGCCGCCAAGGGGGACCGGGCCGGTGCCGTGGACTGGCGGACGGCCAACGCCGGTGACCCCGACCAGGCGGCCGCCTGTGTGGAAGCGACGATCGAACGGTTCGGGGCCGTCGACATCCTGGTCAACAACGCGGCCACCAACCCCTACTACGGCCCCATCATCGATCTCGACACCGGCCGGGCCGACAAGACGGTGCGCGTCAACCAGACCGGCTATCTCGAGTGGGCTCAAGCGGTCTGGCGCGCCCACCAGGCCGAGCACGGGGGCGTGATCCTCAACCTGGCCTCGATCGGTGGGCTCTCGGTCGAGGGTGGCATCGGTTGGTACAACGTGACCAAAGCAGCGGTCATCCACCTGACCCGGCAACTGGCCGGTGAGCTCGGACCGAAGGTGCGGGTCAACGGACTGGCCCCCGGTCTGGTCAAGACCGAGTTCGCCCGGGCCCTGTGGGAACCGGGCGAGCAGTCCATCGCCGCACGCCTGCCGCTGCGTCGCCTCGGTGTGCCCGAGGACATCGCCAACGCTGCCCTGTTCCTCTGCTCGGACGCCGCGTCCTGGATCACCGGTCATACGGTGGTCATCGACGGTGGTGCCCTGTGCATCGCCAGCGGCGGGATCTCCTGATCGCCGGATCGTCCTGTGAGGCCCGGGGTTCAGCGCAGGTCTGTCCGGCGGACCTTCCCGCTCGGTGTACGCGGCAACGACCCCACGAGCACGAGCTCCCGCGGGGCGGCCCAGGGTGCGAGCTGGTCAGCCACCAGTGAGCGGAGCTCGGCCAGGGCCGGGGACTCGCCTTCGTCGGCCGGCACCACCCAGGCCACCACACGCTCGCCCCACTCGGCATCGGTTCGCTTCCAGACCGCCACCTCGCCCACGCCGGGATGCCCGGCCAGGAGCTGTTCGACAGCCGCCGGCCAGACCTTCTCCCCCCCGGTGACGATGACCTCGGCGATGCGGCCGAAGACGCTGAGCCGGCCGTCGGGCTCCAGGCGGCCGGCATCGCCGGTCGGGAACCAGGCTCCTTCCCGCCGGGGATCGGTGCCGTCCCGGTACCCCGGAACAGCATGGGACCCCTCACCAAGATCTCGCCCGCGCCGCCATCGATCCGCACCTCGGCCCCCTCGATCGGGACGCCGTCGTAGACGATCCCCGAGCCGGTCTCGGTCATGCCGTACGTGGTGACGACGTTTCGGGGTAGACCCCCCGGCGGGGCGGCTCCACCCAGCAGGACCGCCCGGTACGCCGAGGCATCGGTGCGCCCCAGCGCGGTGGCCACCAGCGACACGAGCGTGGCGCCGAGCCGACCCTGCCGCTCGATCTCGTCGGCGTCGAAGCGCTCGAGGACCGTGCACGGGGTGCCCGTGACCAGCGACCGCGTCACGACCGAGAGCCCCCCGATATGGGCCAAGGGGAGGCAGGCCACCCACCGGTCGTTCCCGGGATCGACACCGAGGCGGGCCGAGGTGGCCAGCCCCGACGCCGACACGGCGTCGTGGGTCAGGACCGCTCCCTTGGCCTGCCCCGTGGTCCCACTGGTGACGACGACCAGGGCATCGCCCGGCTCGGTCGGGACGCCCCCGGGCCGGCGGTGCGCCCCGTCGTCGTCGACGACGATGCCGGGCCGCAGGGTCTCCACCAGCCCTTCGACGACCGGTCGGGCCAGGCGACGGTCCAAGGGCAGCACGGCGTGGCCCTGGTCCCAGGCCGCCCGGAGCGCGTCGACGAAGTCGCGGCCGGCCGGGAGGTCCAGCGCTACCAACTCCGGCATGCGGGTAGCCTAGGCGACCGTACGAGCAGAGACTCTAGGAGTGAATGGTCGAATGGTTGCCCCGGATCAGACAGACAGTGTCGGGACCGAAGCGGGAGCCAAGCCCGCGACGGTGATCACCGGTCCCCCCGCCGATCCGGTCGACCGGTTTCGTTCCCTCCCGCTGCCGGCGTGGGAGCGGCGGGGCGGGTACCGCGACATTCGCTTCGACGTGGCCGAGGGCATGGCCAAGCTGACCATCGCCCGGCCCGAGGTGCGCAACGCATTCCGGCCCCAGACCCTGTTCGAGCTGGCCGACGCCTTCGCCGTGGCCCGCGACGACCCGGAGGTGGGGGTGGTCATCCTGACCGGCGAGGGCCCCGACGCGTTCTGTTCGGGGGGCGACCAGAAGGTGCGGGGCGATGACGGGTATCTCGGCGACGACGCCGTCGCCCAGCAGGGCATCGGACGCCTCAACGTCCTCGACCTGCAGGTCCAGATCCGCCGGCTGCCCAAGCCCGTCGTGGCCATGGTGGCCGGCTACGCCATCGGCGGGGGCCACATCCTCCACCTCGTCTGCGATCTGAGCATCGCCGCCGACAACGCCCGGTTCGGCCAGACGGGTCCGAAGGTCGGCAGTTTCGACGGCGGCTACGGGGCCAGCCTGCTGGCCCGGACCATCGGACTGAAGCGGGCCAAAGAGGTGTGGTTCTTGTGCCGGCAGTACGACGCGGCCACGGCGCTCGAATGGGGCCTGGTCAACGAGGTCGTCCCCCTGGACCGGCTGGAGCACGAGACCGTGGCCTGGTGCCGCCAGATGCTGTCCCTCTCACCACTGGCCCTGCGCATGCTGAAAGGTGGCCTCCACGCCGCCGACGACGGTCTTGCCGGGCTGCAGCAGTTCGCCGGTGACGCCACCATGCTCTTCTACATGAGCGAGGAGGGTCAGGAGGGCCGCAACGCCTTCCAGGAGCACCGGCCACCTGATTTCGGCCGGTTCCCCCGTCGACCGTGAACGACCGCCCGCCGGGCCGCCCGGGGGGGCCGCCCACGTGACCACGGACGACGTGCCTCCCGGCACCCACGCCCCGACGACCGGCCCGGGCCGGTACAAGCGCTGGGTGCTGGGTGCCCGTCCTCGTACCCTGCCGGCCGCCGTTGTCCCGGTGGTCGTGGGGACCTCCGCCGCCCATCCGCTCGCCGGCGCATCGGCACCGGCGGGTGTCAACCCGTGGTGGTGTGCCCTCGGCGCGCTCGTGGTGGCCCTGTCGATCCAGGTGGGTACCAACTACGCCAACGACTACTCCGACGGCGTCCGCGGGACCGACGACGCCCGTGTCGGTCCGTTGCGGTTGGTGGCATCCGGATCGGCCTCGCCGTCGGCGGTCAAGCGGGCCGCCCTGGTCTCGTTCGGCGTGGCCGCCGTGGTCGGGCTGGCGTTGGCCTGGGCCACCTCGTGGTGGATCCTCCTGGTCGGCGCGGCGTGCCTGGCGGCCGGTTGGTTCTACACCGGTGGCCCGCGGCCCTACGGGTACGCCGGTCTCGGCGAGCTGTTCGTGTTCGTGTTCTTCGGGCTGGTGGCCACCGTCGGGACGTACTACGTCCAGACCCGGCGCATCGACGAACCCGTGGTGTGGTTCGCTGCTGCCGCCGTCGGGCTGCTGGCCACGGCCCTCCTGCTGGCCAACAACCTGCGGGACATCGCCACCGACGCCGAGAGCGGGAAGCACACGCTCGCCGTCCGGGTCGGGCGCCGGGTGGCGGGCCGGTGCTACGTGGCCAGCATCGGCCTCCCGGTCGCCGGCGTCCTGGCCTGGGCACTCTGGTCGGTCGTGACCAGCGCGTCGCCCCACTCGGCGGCGGCATTCCTGCCGTTGCTCGCCCTCCCCCTCGTGGTGGCGCCGATACGGCTGGTCGAGAGCGACGCCTCGGGACGGGCCCTGCTTCCCGTCCTCGGTGCCACCGGTCGGCTCCAACTGGTGTTCGGGGGACTGCTGGCCGTGGCCCTGTGGCTGTGGGTGACGTGAGCGGCACCCCGCTTCAGCGTCCACGATCCGGCGTCAGGTGCCCACGGACCAGTTCCCCCACGAGGACGGGATACTGGAGATGGGGCGCATGACCGGCACCGCGCACGATCCGGTGGTTGGCGTTCGGACCGATGGCTCGGGTCAGCCGTCCGCCGAGTGCGGTGAACTTCGGGTCGAGTTCGCCGGTGATCACGAGGACCGGCATCTCCAGTCGGGACAGATCGGCCCACAGGGGCTGCTGGGTGCCGGTCCCGGCCAGACGGAGGCTCGACGCCAGGCCCGGACCGGTGTTGGTCAGCCGCTCCTCGAGCCCACCCTCCACCGGCCCGACGCCCGCGAACATCGGGTTCTCCATCCAGCGGCGGAGGAACACCTCCACGGGGACGGCGGCCGACCCGGATCCCGGCTCGGGATCGAGCTGTCGGGCCAGCGCCTCGTCGGATCGCCGGCGCTCCCGGCGCTCGTCGGCGTCCTCGATCCCCGCAGTGACCGAGATGAGGACCAGCGACTCGACGAGGTCGGGACGGGCGAGGGCGAGGTGCAGGCAGAATCGTGCCCCCATCGAGTACCCCAGGTAGGCGGCACGACCCCCGACCTGTCCGAGCAGTTCGGAACCCCCGGGAAGCGTGGCGGCGATGGGGGACGATCCCCCGTGGCCGGGCAGGTCCACGGCGGTCACCCGGTGGTCCGAGGCCAGGTCGCGGTCCATCGTGTTCCAGACGCGCCCCGTCTGGGTGAACCCGTGGGCCAGCACCAGGTTCGGTCCACAGCCCGACGTCTCGGCCCGGAGGACAGAGGCCGCCCCGGTGCCGGGCGGCGTGGCGGGCGGATCAGGGGGGATCGTGGCTGACATGGGCGACCGGAGCGAGCGTACCGATGGCGTCCGCTAGCGGCGGGGATGGCGACGTCCAGGCCGCCTTCGCCGCCACGCTGGTGGACGAGTGGGTGCGCAACGGGGTGGACCGTGCCGTGGTCTGCCCGGGGTCGCGTTCGACACCACTCGTCATCGCGCTCGCCGCCCACCCCGGCGTCGAACTCCACATGCGGCTCGACGAGCGCTCGGCCGGGTTCACCGCTCTCGGCATCGGGAAGGCGAGCGGCCGTCCTGCGGTGGTGGTCACGACCAGCGGCACCGCCGCCGTCGAGCTGCACCCGGCGGTTGTCGAGGCTGATCTCGGCCGGGTGGCCCTGATCGTGTGCACCGCGGACCGCCCGCCCGAACTTCGTGATGTCGGTGCCCCCCAGACCATCGACCAGACGTATCTGTTCGGTCGCTCCGTGCGGTGGTTCGCCGATCCCGGCGTGCCCGATCACGCCACCCGGCCGTTCTGGCGCTCCCTCGCCTCACGGGCGGTGGCGGAGTCGACCCGGGGGCCGTCCGGCGCCGGTCCGGTCCATCTCAACCTGCCATTCCGGGAGCCACTGCTCGGTGACCCGGCCGCCGGAGGGGGCGTCGCTCCGGGACGGGTCGACAGGCTGCCGTGGCACACGGTGGCGGTCGGCGCCCTCCAGCCCCCACCGGGTCTGATCCCATCCCTCGTCGAGGAGGGCGTCCTCTCAGCACGGCGGCGGGGCCTGATCCTGGCCGGCGCGGACGCCGGGAGGGCTTCCGCGGTGGCCGCCCTGGCGCAGGTACTGGGGTGGCCGGTGTTGGCCGACCCCCGATCGGGACTGCGCACACCCGAACGCGGCGTGGTGGCAACGGCGGACGCACTCGTCCGGGCGCCGCGCTTCGCGCGGGAGCACCTGCCCGAGGTGGTGCTCCAGTTGGGAGAGCGATGGGTGTCGAGAGTGGTGACCGACTATTGGTCCGCCGCCGTCGAAGCCGGCGCTGCGGCCATCGTCGTCGATCCCTGGGGTCGGTGGATCGACCCGGGGCGCGAGGTGGCCACGTTCGTCCGCGCCGACCCGTCGCTGTTCTGCGACGAGGCGGCGAGGGTCCTCGCCGGGAGCGCCGGCGGTGGGGCTGGAGGGGGCGGGGACGGGCCCGACAACCGCTGGCTCGATTCCTGGTGCGGGTACGAGGCCCGCGCCCGCACCGTCATCGCTTCGTTGTTGGGAGGGTCCGGCGTCCCCGCCGACGGTGGGCGCCCGATCGACGAGCCCGTCCTCGCCCATCGTCTGTGGTCGCGCCTGCCGGCCGGCGCCACCCTCGTGGTGTCCTCCTCGATGCCCGTGCGCGATCTCGAGGCGTACGGGCTCCCCCGTGCACGGCCTCCCCGGGTCCTCGCCAACCGGGGGGCCAACGGCATCGACGGTGTGGTGTCGACGGCGCTCGGGGTGGCCCTCGCCGCCGGGGGCCCGACCGTTGCGCTCGTCGGGGACCTGGCCTTCCTCCACGATGCCTCGGCCCTGGTGCGAACGGCAGAACTCGAGGCGAACCTGACCGTGGTGGTCGCTGACAATGCCGGCGGCGGGATCTTCTCGTTCCTCCCGCCGGCCCGAAGCCTCGGCGATGCCCCGTTCGATCGCCTGTTCGGCACCCCGCAGTCGTCGGACCCGGCCGAGGTGGCGACGGGCTTCGGCTGGCCGGTCGACGACCTGGGGCCCGGTGCCTCGCTCGACGCCTTCGATAACGCCCTCGACCGGCGTCTGGCCGAGGGGGGCATGGCGGTCATCCGGGTCCGACTTCCGGACCGATCCGACAACGTGGCCCTCCACGATCGGATCATCGATGCGGTGGTCGCGGCCGTCGACGATGCCGGTGGCGCCGCCTCCGAGTTCTGACCGCTCGGAGGTGGCGCTGGACAGCGCTCTCGGTTCGACCAGGCGGAGCGACCGGGTCGGGCCCGGCACACTCAGCAGGGGCGCGGGTCGAAGCTCGGGATGCTCGTCGAAGGAGCGCCAGGCGTGGTGGAGGAGCTTGTGGCGCCGGCCGACGCCGGAGCGGCCGAGGCCGGGCTGGTGGTCGTCGGGGTGGGCGGGATGAGGGCGAGGGGATTGCCGTCGGCGTCGATGGGTGGTGTGGAGATGGCGCCGAAAGGCCCTCCGAGGAACTGGGTGATCGTGGCCGACGCCTCGTCGGGCTGGACCACCTCGACGTCTCCGGCCTGTGAAGAATCGGCTCCCACGGTGGGCAGCGTGTACGACTGGAGGTCCGATCCGGAAAAGGCGTGGTACCGCTCGGCGAGGGAGAACAGATCGTTGGCCGACAGACCGTTGTCCTTGCTGAAGTCGTGGACGACCGAGGAGAGGAGCGAGTTGAGCCTCAGCGGATTGTAGGTGGACTTCGCCTTGTCCAGCGCCGCCTCGATGATCAGGTTCTGACGTTCGATCCTGCCGATGTCGGAGGTGGGATCCGAGTTCCACTGCCCGTCGGCGTAGTACTGGAAGTAGCGGGACCGGGACAGCGCGAGGGCCTGCGAGCCGTCGAGCACCTGACACCCGGCGGTGGGAACGTTGAGGCCCGAGTTGTTGTAGCAGGTCCCGGTCGAGCAGTCCTGGTCCCGTACCGGATACGGAAAGTCCATCGAGATCCCACCGAGGGCGTTGACCGCGTCCTCCAGTCCGAAGAAGTTGATCACGATGTAATGGTTGATGGGGATGCCGAATGTGTTCTGGATGGTCTGGATGAGGGCGTCGGGGCCGGCTCCGAAGGCGGAGTTGATCTTGTTCTGGGTCGAGAGTTGGCTGTTGGCCGGCATCCCCGACAGTGTCACGTAGGTGTCCCGCGGGATGGACAGCGACGATGCGGTGCCCGTGGCCGGGTCCACACGGACGATCTTGATGGTGTCGCTCCGTTGCCCGCCGGCATTGGACTGGTTGCCGAATTGCTGCGCCTCGGCGGCCGTCTCTCCGACGCGACTGTCCGAACCGATGAGAAGCACGTTGTAGGGGGCACCGTTGGCCGCGGCGACGCAGCTCGGGCACGGTGACGAGGAGACCTTGCTCCACTGGTACTGGAAGTAGCCGTACCCGAGTCCGGCGATGACGAGGGCCAGCACCACGACGACGATGGCCACCCGGAGGATCCGCTCGGCCGGCCGTCTCCTGTGCCGCCGCCGCTTCCTCTTCGCCCTGCGGACCTCCCGCTTCGACGGGACGGCGATCTCGCCCCCGAGGATGGGTCCGGGGAACTCGCTCCCGCGGTCCGCGCTCCGCCCGACATTGGGCGAGGTGCCCCGCGGCCGCCCGGTCGGGACGCCCGAGGACCGTCCGCGCGGGAGGTTCCGGGAGGAGCCGGAATAGCCGGAATAGCCGGAGGCGCTGGAGTAGCTACGCGGCGTGTGGGGGTCGTCGGATGGCACAGGGGGTCTTGATCGCTCGTCTGGTCGGTGCACCGCCGGATGCGTCGGTGCGGCGTCGAGGGATCAGTCAGTTTCTCATGGCCCGGTCGGCGAATGGTGGCACCCCCGCCCCGGCAGGAGCCCTCACGAGTTGGTGGGTACCCACGATCCGTGGAATCCGAACGGGACCCGGGCGGGCAGGTGAACCGTGGCGACCGGTGGCCCGGCAAACGAAGTGGCGTCGAGAATGACCAGGTCGCTGGCGTCGCGTTCGGCGTCGTAGACGACGCTGAGCACCCACCCCTCGTCCTCCGCTCGGCCGTCGCCGGCCCGGACGAACACCGCCTCCCCGGGGAACGGTGAGGTCCCGGGTCGAACCGGGTGGACTCGTCCCGGACCAGGTCGTACTTGATGAGCCCCTCGAAGCTCGGCTCCTGCGGCCGTTGCCCGAGCCGGGTGCAATACCCGTACCGGTGGGGGAGACCCGCCACCGCCGGGTCGATCCGGGGGAACTCGGCGGCGACGTCGTCGAGCCTTTGCTCGACGACCTGGTTGTGCGCCAGGTCCACTGTCCACCGGGCGAGGACCGGCAGCACGGAGGCGATCGCCTCGCCCGGAGCCGTGTCGAACGCCCGGTCGTAGCGCAACACGTCGAGCACGACGGTGTCGCCGTCGTCGTAGCAGTTGAGGACGTGGAAGACGTACACCGGGTCGATGCCGACCCACTGGACGTCCCCATTTCCGCCGGACCGGGGCATGACGCCGATGCGGGCGCCCGCCTCGGGCATCCAGCGGTAGGGCAGGGCCCGCCCCCCGGTGGCGAGCTCCAGATCGAACACCACCGGAAGGTCGAGGAAGACCGCCCGGGTGGCGGTGACGCCGAAGTCGTGCAGCATTGTGGCCCTCGGGATGTCGATCTCCTCGGTGCGGACGAGGACTCCTGTGGCGTCGGCGACGTGGTACCTGAGGAACGGCGGCCCGAAGACGTCACTCCCGAAGAACACCAACTCACCCGAGTCCGGGTCGACTTTGGGGTGGGCGGTCATCGGTGACGCCAGCCCCCCGTCGAAGTCGAAGACCCTGGCGCGGTCCAGGCCCGGGGAGAGCGAATGGGGGAATCCCGACTCGACCAGCGCCAGGGTGTGTCCCCCATGGCGGATGACATGGGTGTTGGCGGGTCCGTCGAGCGGCTCCGCCGGTCCACTCGGTGGCGGCGTGCCCTGCGTCGAGGCCAGGGCCCTGGTCCTCACCCAGCGGTTGCGGTACCCGGTGGCCTTCCCGCCGGCCAGCGAGATCGCATGGATCATCCCGTCGCCGGCGAACCAGTGGTACCTCGTCTCGTCCGACGGCACGAGCGCAGGGTTCGGCCCGTTTCGGAGCAACTGCCCCTCCAGGTCGGGTGGCACCACACCGCTCACCTCGAGTTCGTGGTCCTCGGTGCGTTCGACGTGCACAGGGGCGAAGTTCCCCTCGAGGTACGGATTGGGCAACGCTGGCTCCTCACCATGGGGCCCGACCGGACCGGACGGACGAGGAACCGATCGTAGCGTCACCATTCCGGTGACCTCGGGTGACGTCGACGAACGGTCGGACCGCGCCGGTACCCCGACGTGGCAGGCTGAGTCCATGGCCGACCTTGTCGCGGATCTCCGATTCCGGGGACTGATCCACCAGATGACCGACCCCACCCTCGGGGATCGACTCGATGCCGGTTCTCTCACCGCCTACACCGGGTTCGATCCCACCGCGGACAGTCTGCACGTGGGCCATCTCCTCCAGGTGTGCACCCTCCGGCGACTGCAGTCGGCCGGTCACCGGCCGATCGCCGTGGCCGGGGGCGGCACGGGTTTCGTGGGGGACCCGGGGGGAAAGTCCGAGGAGCGAACGCTCCTGGACGACGAGACGCTCGAGGCGAACCTGGACGGCATCCGCGCCCAGCTGTCGAGGTTCATCGACCTCGGGACGGGCGATCACGACGGTCGGGCGCTGCTGGTCAACAACGCGGACTGGTTGCGGCCACTGGGGCTGTTCGAGTTCCTGCGCGACGTGGGCAAGCACTTCACCGTCAACCAGATGGTGGCCAAGGACTCGGTGAGGTCCCGGCTCGAGCGGGCCGATCAGGGCATTTCCTACACCGAGTTCAGCTACATGCTCCTCCAGGCCTACGACTTCCTCCACCTGTTCGATGCCTTCGGGTGTCGGCTCCAAGTGGGCGGCAGCGATCAGTGGGGGAACATCACGATGGGGATCGAGCTGGTGCGAAAGATCCACCAGGACCAGGTCTGGGGAATGACCACCCCACTGGTCCTGAAGGCCGACGGCACCAAGTTCGGGAAGACGGAGACCGGGACGGTCTGGCTCGACGCCGGGCGGACCAGCCCGTACCAGCTGTATCAATTCTTCCTCCGGAGCGAGGACGCCGTCGTCGGTTCCTATCTCCGCTTCTTCACGTTCCTCCCTCACGAGGCGCTCCTCGAGTTGGACCGGTCCACCGCCGAGCGCCCCGAACGACGTGACGCCCAGCGTCAGTTGGCCCGAGAGGTGTGCACGCTGGTGCACGGTTCCGGCGAGACGGCTCGGGCCGAGGAGGCGGCGGAAGCCCTGTTCGGTGACGGCGTGACCGGTCTCGACGAACGCACTCTCCTCGACGTGTTCGCAGAGGCACCGTCCACTGCGGTCTCGCGCACCCTCCTCGACCACGGCCGGCTTCCCCTCGTCGACCTCCTGGTCGACACGGGCCTCGAGACGTCGAAGACCCGCGCCCGGTCCACGGTCGAGGGTGGTGGCGCCTACGTGAACAACCGGCGCGAGCGCGACCCCGACCGGACGATCGGGGTGGGCGACCTCGTTGCCGGGCGGTACGTCATCCTCCGCCGGGGCAAGCGGGACTACCACCTGGTGAGCTTCGGATAGAGCGAAACCTCCCCCCGGAGAGGGACTCGGGGGAGAACGTCGCGTCGTGCCGGGGCCGGACTCGGACGCGCCGGTCCTACACTGGCCCGCATGACCAGCCCCGCCAGCAGCGCATCCGACTCCTCCGCGGTGCGGCTGACCTCCGGTCTCCCCGAAACGGTGCTCCCCGAGGATCCCGAGCCGGTCCGGTCCGGGCTCGCCGCCGCCATGACCCAGCCAGGGGAACGCCGTCGCCATACCGTGTCCGACGTGGTGCGTTCCGCTCCACGCTCGTCGGCTGCCTGGGCCATGCTCGGATCCCTGGCCAGGGACGACATCGAGGCCTACGCCTACTACCGGGTCGGCTACCACCGGGGCCTCGACGCGCTCCGGGGCGCCGGCTGGAAGGGCTCGGGCACGGTCCGGTGGGCACACGAGCCGAACCGTGGGTTCCTGCGGTGCCTCGACGGGTTGCGCTCGGCGGCGGGGGCCATCGGCGAGCACGACGAGGAGGAGCGGTGCGCCCAGTTCCTCCGCCAGCTCGACCCCGCCTGGCGACCCGACTGGACGGGTATTCCGACCTAGTGGCCCCCCACGGCCTCACTCCCGGTTCCCCGCGTCCCGACCGCACGGTGCCTCCGAGAGCCGGACGGCCGGGGCCCACCGCACCAAGGGGCCGCGGAGGTGCGGGCAGGTGGGCGGCGGCGGGTGCCTCTCTGCTCGGTGCGCTGGTGCTGGCCGGGTGCGCAGGCCCTGGGCTGGCGGCCCACCCGGCGAAGGCGGTGTCCTCCTTCATGAGCGGACCGGGTGGCGGCTCGGCGATCGGCCAGGTCGAGGTGGACAGCCAGAACATCGACCTGGCCGTCCGCAAACACGATCCGAGCTCCGCCCTGCGGACGGTCTGCGCGCTCTTGACCAACGATGCCCTGACGGCCATCGGCGATCTCCCGACACCGGACCCCGCGCTGACCGACGACCTCAACAATGCGTTCACCGTCGGTGCGGCGGCCGGCAAGGACTGCTTCAACGGCGCCACCGGAGACGAGCCGCTGCTCCGCCGGTCGGCAGCGGAACGGACCAAGCTGGCCTCGTTGCTCACCGTGGCCGTGGAGCGCGTCGAGGCCGTGACCGGACACACACCCTCGACGTCGACGACGCTGGCACCGAACCAGTCGCTCGACCCCTTCGGAACCTGACCGTGGGTCCGGCCGTCCCCCAGCGGGATCCTGACGCCTTCGACCGGATGCGGCGCAGAGTGCTCTGGTCGATGCCCACGGGGCTGTTCGTGGTGGGCAGCCGCCACGGCGACCGTCGCAATCTCATGACGGCCAACTGGGTGATGCAGGTGGCCACTGTGCCCAAGCTCGTGGCCGTGGCGGTCGAGTCCGGGTCGCTCACCCGGGAGCTCATCGAATCGGGTGGAGGATTCTCGGTGAGCATCCTCGCCGTCGGGCAGCGCGCCGTCATTCGGCGATTCGTGAAGCCGGTGGAGGACGTCGTCGTGGATGCCGCCGGCCGGGCCACCTCGCTGCAGGGGGAGCCGGTGCGCGAGGTGGGTGGCGGGCTCCCCTGCCTCTCCTCCGCCCTGGCCTGGCTGGCCTGCGATGTCCGGGAGGCCCTCCGTTGGGACGGATTGGCCGAGCAGCCGGTGAGCCATGTGCTCTTCGTCGGGGAGGTGGTCGACGTGGGGGAGTCGGAGGTGGTCCGGGACGGCGATGCCGGCGAGGTGCTGGCCATGTCGGACACGAGGATGAACTACGGGGGATGACCCTCTCCGGGGCCGTTTCCGGCGTCCGGAGGTTCAGTCGGCCGCGGGGGGCTGGGGCGGCCTCAGGTCGACCCGGAGCGTGAGGATCCCGTCGTCGATGACCGCCTCGGCGTCGCCCACAATGGCGAAGTCCATGAAGTCGAGCTGGGCCTGCTTCTTGAATCGCTCTCGGTCGGGGCCCTCGACGGGCGGAAGGCCACGGGACCGAACGGCATCCGCCCTGGCCCGAAAGCGCTCCACCATGGCTTGGGGATCGAATTCTTCGGGCATGATCTGATGGTACCGGCGCGGCCGCCGCGCGACGAATGACCACGCTGCGCACTACACTGGCTGCCAGTGGTGATCGGTGGACACCCGGTCAGCGCACCGTCGGGTGAGGTGCCACCTCTGGGTGGGGCAAGGAGTTGTTTCCGTGAAGAAGGGACGCCATCGGCGCTTCGAAGAGGCGCGCAGTCTGAAGCGGTCGGTCGCCACCGCGAGTCGGCGGTGCCCGGAGTGCGGCGCGGAGCCGGATGACAAGCACGCGTCGTGGTGCCTGGCCACCGAGGACGACTACGACGAAATCCTGGGCACATCTCCGAAGCCGAACGCCCTGGCGGAGGACGACCCGCTGGCCGAGTGACGACCGTGGTCCCCGGTCCCGGGTTTGGGGCCGGACCCGCCGACGGGGCGGTTCCGGCTCAGCGACGGACGGCGGGGTGGGGCAGGAGCGTGGCGACCGCCCTCGGAGCGGTCCTCTCATCGAGGTAGGCCGCCAACCGCTTGTACACCTTCTTGCCGGCCATCGTCTCGAGCTCGGTGCGCATGGTGACGTAGACGGGCTCGTGGCCGACGAACGCGTCCGGGTCTTCGGTGCACCACCAGTGGAACTCCTCGCCGCCCTCACCCCAATGTCGACGGTCCCACTGGCGGACGACGGAGGTGACCCGGCCGTCGGGCGCCGTCTCGTCCTCGCGACGGAGTGGAAGCTGCCAGCACACCTCGGGCTTGAGGTCGACATGGCTCCGGCCCTGGGCCTCGGCCGCCTTGTGCAGCGCACACCCGGGGCCGGCCGGGAACCCGGGCCGGTTCAAAAAGATGCAGGCCCCGTCGACCAGGCGGGTGCCGAGGTCGCCGTCCGCCAACTTCTTCACCACGCCCTTTCGCCCCTGCCGATGGAACTGCCACAGTTCGGTAGGGAGATCGGCGGCGGCCCGTTCGACCCTGCGGGCGTCCTTTTTGTCCGTGAAGTGGGCGCCGTAGGAGCAACACCCTTGGACCAGTTCGGGCGCCGGCCCGGTCAGAACCCCCTGGCAGCCCTGGCCGAAGATGCACGTCCAGGCGCTGGCCAGGAAGGTCACGTCGAACAGCCAGGTGCGCTCCTCGTCGGGATCGTCGAAGCTCACCCACTCGTGGGTGGATGCGGGAACGTGCTTGTTCGGAGGCGACACCCCCTTATGATGACAGGCATGAGTGAAGCCCGTGAGGAGGTCCGTCCGGTCCTGACCGTCACGGCCGACGCCCGCGCCACCGTTCTCGACGTCCTGGCCAACGAGCCCGACTCGTCCGCGCTGGCCCTGTGGCTGGAGGTCAGTGGCGTCAACGACGGGGCCTACACCTACGACATGTATTTCCAGGCGCTGGCCGATGCCGGCCACGGAGATGTGGTCCAACAGGATGACGTGCTTCCCGTGGTCGTGCCCGCGGCCAGTGCCGAGCGCCTGCAGGGTGCCACCCTGGACTTCGTGACCGACGCCTCCGGCGAGGGGGGGTTGGTGATCGTCAATCCGAACACGCCTCCTGCACCGACGCTGCAGGGGCTCGCCCCCGGTGCCTCGGTGGATCTTTCCGACCCGCTGGCTCAGCGCGTGGTGGCCGTCCTCGACGAGCAGGTTAATCCGAGCATCGCCGCCCATGGCGGCCGCGCCGACCTCGTTGCCGTCGAGGACGCGTCGGTGTACCTGCGCCTCAGCGGGGGCTGCCAGGGTTGTGGGATGGCCAAGGCCACGCTCTCCCAGGGGATCGAGGTCATCCTGCGCGAGGCGATCCCCGAGTTGGCCAACATCGTCGACGTCACCGACCACGCGGACGGGACCAACCCCTACTACGAGCCGGCACACAGCTGACCGGACCCGATCGGGCGCCGATGGTGCCCGAAACCGCGGTGGGCGTCCGGTACGTTGCGGGGCGTGCAAGCGCTACTGGTGGTGGGGACGGCTGCCGCGGGCATCGTGCTCGGTGGTGTACTCGACCCGGTAGGCCAGAGGCTGGCCGATCAGAGCCAGGCCGAAGACGAACGTCGACTGGCTGAGCGTCGGGCCGCGACCGAGGAGCAGGCGTCCGACCGGATCGACGGGCACCCCCGGCCGGACGAGCCGCTCGCCGTGCCGTCGATCGAGCCAGTGAGCGAACCCGTTCACCACCTCCTCGCCTCGGGACGGTCACCCGGACGCACCGTGGGCTCCGCCCTCCTGACCGGTCTGTTGTTCGGGGCCGCCGCCGCCCACTTCGGGAGCGACATCGTGCTGGCGCCGTTCTGTGCCTTCTTCGCACTGCTTGTGGCGGTGTCGGTCACCGACCTGTCCCACCGGCTGGTTCCCCGACGCCTGATCTACGCGGGGATGGCGGTCACCGTCCCTCTCCTCGTGGCCACCTCGGCGGTCGACCACCGGTGGCACAGTCTGAGCGGGTCCCTCATCGCCGGTGCCGCGGCCTTCGCGTTCTTCTTCGCCGTCTGGTGGTTCGTGCCGCGCGGCATGGGGTTCGGCGACGTCCGACTGGCGGCGGCCATCGGCATCGCCGTCGGCTACCTCAGCCTCCTCCACGCCTATGTGGCCTTCCTGGTCGGATTCCTCGTCGGCGCCGTCTTCGGTGTCGTGATGCTGGTGGTGTCCTCCTCCGGCCGCCGCACCCGCATCCCGTTCGCCCCGTCACTGGCCGCCGGCGCCGTGTTCGCCGTCCTGTGGGGAGGCCAACTGGCCCACCATCTCTTCCACGTGACGAACTGAACCGGTGGACACGGGACGAAGGCGGTGGTGGCTGGCGGTCCGGTGCCACCCGCCCGGCCGGCGGCACCAGCCACCCCGAGTAGATTTGCCTCGATGCTCCGTTACCTGACTGCCGGCGAGTCGCACGGCCGCGCCCTCGTCGTGATCGTGGAGGGGATGCCCGCCGGGTTGCTGGTCACCGCCGACGACATCCGACGGGGCCTGGCCCGCAGGCGCCTCGGATTCGGACGGGGTCCCCGGATGCGATTCGAGGCGGATGAGGTCACGCTGGTCGGGGGGATCAGGCACGGCAGGACGCTGGGATCCCCGGTGGCCATCGAGATCGCCAACACGGAATGGCCCAAATGGGAAGAGGAGATGTCGCCCGGGCCCGGGCTCCCCTCCAAAGTGCTGACCCAACCACGACCGGGCCACGCCGATCTCTCGGGGATGCTCAAGTACGGGCTCGACGACGCACGTGACGTGTTGGAGCGGGCCTCCGCCCGCGAAACTGCAGCACGGGTGGCCGCGGGAACCCTTGCCAAGCTCCTGTTGCAGCAGATCGGCATCGACATCCTGAGCCACATCGTGCAGCTCGGGCCGGAACGGGTCGAGTCGGACGCGCTCCCGACCATCGAGGACCTGGCGCGAATCGACGAGTCGGCGGTGAGGTGCGCGTCCCCTGAGGCGGAGGCCCGGATGGTGGCGGCGGTGAAGGCCGCGGCCAAGGACGGCGACTCGCTCGGTGGCGTCGCCGAGGTCGTGGCGCACGGCGTGCCGGTTGGCCTCGGAAGCCACGTCCACTGGGATCGCCGCCTCGACGCCCTGTTGGCCCAGGCGCTGATGAGCATCCAGGCGGTCAAGGCGGTCGAGTTCGGAGACGGCGCCGAGCTCGCCGGACTCCGGGGCAGTGTCGCCCACGACGCCATCCGGATCGCCGATGACGGTCCGGACGACCGGGCCGCCTCGAGGATCGGCCTGATCGGCGGCGGGTACATCCGGGACACCCACCACGCCGGAGGGGTGGAGGGGGGCATCTCCACCGGGGGTCCCATCGTGGCCCGCGTGGCCATGAAGCCGCTGGCCACCCTCAACCGGCCGACGCTCGGAACGGTGGACGTCGTCACCAAGGAGTCGACGGTCTCGTTCAAGGAGCGCACCGATGTCACGGCCGTCCCGGCCATGGGCGTGGTGGCCGAGACCATGACCGCCCTGGTCCTGGCCTCCGAGGCCCTGCGGAAGTTCGGCGGTGACTCGGTGTCCGAGTTCCGGCGGAACCGCCTGGGATATCTGGCGTCGCTGGGCGAGACCCCCTCGGCCACGCCGCACGCCCTCCACGATGGTTGACCGCATCATCCTGGTGGGGATGATGGGTGCGGGCAAGACCACGGTGGGCCGGCTGCTGGCCGAACGCCTGGGGTGGGACCACTGCGACTCCGATGCCCAGGTGATGGTCCGCACGGGCCGGACGGTGCCGGAGCTCTTCTCAGAACAGGGGGAGCCGGCGTTCCGGGCCGAGGAGTCCCGGGTGCTGACCGACGCCCTCACCGGTGACAGGCCGGTGGTCGTCTCCGCTGCCGGTGGGGTGGTCCTGTCACCGGCCAACCGTGAACTGTTGGCCCGCAGCGGCACCGTGGTGTGGCTCCGGGCCGATCCACAGCTGCTGATCACGAGGGTCGGCCGGGGCCAGGGGCGCCCGCTGCTCGACGTCGACCCGGCCACGGCGATGGTGGAGCTGTACGAGGTCAGGCGTCCCCTGTACGAGTCGGTCGCCGCAGCGACCGTGGATGTCGACGGCCGGACACCCGCTGAGGTGGTTGACGTGATCCTGGCCGAACCGGTGGTCCGCGGCCCGGGTGGCGGGGCCGAGGAGGTGTCGTGATCGACATCCCCGTCGAGCTCGGGCCCCGCCGCTACGAGGTGGTCGTGGGCGACGGGGTGCGGCACCGGCTGGCCGACATGGTGGCCGCCGCGGTGCCGCGGGCCAACCGGGCCGCCGTCGTCACCCAGGACGGCATCGGCGTGGAGGTCGATCCCGGGCTTCCGGTGTGGCACTTCACGGTGCCCGACGGCGAGGAGGCCAAATCCCTCGGCGAGGTCGAGCGGCTGTGCCGGGGCTTCGCACAGGCCGGGCTCAGCCGATCCGACGTGGTCATCGCCGTGGGCGGCGGGGTGGTCAGCGACCTGGCCGGCTTCGCCGCGGCGTCCTTCCACCGCGGGACCGCCTACATCAACGTCGCCACGACACTGCTCGCCCAGGTGGACGCGGCCGTCGGGGGGAAGACCGGTGTCAACCTCCCCGAGGGCAAGAACCTGGTCGGCGCATTCTGGCAACCGAGGGGGGTCCTGTGCGACACCGAGGTGCTGGCGACGTTGCCGCCCGCGCGAGTGGGCGTCCGGCCGGGGAGAGATGGCCAAGTACGCGTTCCTCCGACCTGACGGTGAAAAGGACGGTCCGCCGGACGCCTCGCTCCTCGGGTTGGCGCTTCCCGAACAGGTGGCCCGTTGCGTGGCCATCAAGGCCGACGTCGTGGCATCGGACGAGCGTGAGGGTGATCGGCGCATGCTTCTCAACTACGGCCACACGCTCGCCCATGCCCTCGAGGCGGCCGCATTCGATCCCGATTCGGGCCTCGACCTGCGCCACGGCGAGGCGGTGGCGGTGGGGCTCGTCTTCGCCGCCCATCTGGCCAGGCGGCTCGGGCGCATCGACGACGCGCGGGTCGAACTCCACCGGCGGGTCGTCGGGGCCTTCGATCTCTCGCCCCTCCTCCCGGCCGGCCTCGATCGGGAGCAGCTCGTCTCGTTCATGGCGCGGGACAAAAAGGCCCACCAGGATCTGACCTTCGTCCTCGACGGCCCCGCCGGTGTGGAGGTGGTCCATGGCGTCGGTCACGACGACGTGGTCGCTACCCTGGCGACCATGGCCCATTCGGTGCAAGGGGGACGACCATGAGTGGCAAGGGCCTGATCGTGCTGCTGTCGGGACCCAATCTCGACCTGCTGGGTGACCGTGAACCGGCCGTCTACGGCACCGCCACCCTGGAGGACCATGTGGCGGTGGCGACCGAGACGGCATCGGCGGCGGGCTATGCGCTCGAACACCTGCAGACCAACCACGAGGGCGGCCTGGTGGAGGCGGTCCACGCCGCCCGCGGACGGGCCGAGGCCGTCATCATCAATGCCGGGGCCCTCTCCCACACCTCGTGGTCACTCCACGACGCCCTCGCCGCTTTCGACGGTGTGGTGGTCGAACTGCACCTGTCCAACCCGGCGGCCCGGGAGCCCTTCCGTCACACCTCGGTCATCGCCCCGGTGGCCGACGGCTGCATCGCGGGATTCGGGGGCGTCGGGTACCGCCTGGCCGTGCAGGCCGTCGACCTGGTGCTGCACGCCCGGGCGGAGGGCTGACCGGCGTGGCCCACCCGCCTCCCGGGGACCTCCTCCCCCCGCTCGACGTCACGGGGCGCCTCGGACGCCTGAGAGGGCTCTTCGGCGGCGCCGGTCCGGACGATGGGCCCGTGGATGCACTGTTGGTGACCACCCCGGCCAACATCAGATGGCTCAGCGGGTTCACCGGCTCGGCCGGGCTGCTCCTGGTGACCCGCAGCCGGGCTCTGCTCACCTCCGACGGCCGGTACCGCACCCAGTCCGTCGAGCAGCTGGCCGCCGCCGGCGTGGGTTCCGAGATCGAGGTGTCCATCGGCGGCGTGCAGGTACAGCGCGACGCGCTCGGTGGCCGCCGCCGGAGGCGGGGCGCGGGTGGGACTGGAGGCGGACCACGTGACCTGGTCCGCGCAGCGAACCTGGGAGGAGCTCCTCGACGGGACCGAGATCGTCCCGACCCGAGGCGTCGTGGAGCGGCTCCGCAGCGTCAAGGACCCCGGCGAGGTGGTGCGTATGGAACGGGCGGCGGCCATCGCCGACGACGCGCTCGCCTCGGTCCTGCCCCTGCTGGCGTCGGTGGGGTCGGGAGCCGACGACGAGCTGACCGAGGCCATGTTCGCGGCGGCGCTCGACCACGCCATGCGCCAGCGGGGTGCCGAGGAGCCGGCGTTCGAGACGATTGTGGCGTCCGGTGAGAACTCGGCCAAGCCCCATGCCCGGCCCGGCCCGCGGCTCATCCGGCCGGGCGACCCGGTGGTGGTCGACTTCGGCGCGGTGTACGACGGGTACCGCTCGGACATGACCAGGACGTTCTGTGTCGGCGGTTCACCGTCCGGCGAACTGGCGACCGTGTTCGAGGTGGTGGCCGAGTCCCAGCGTGTCGGGGTGGGCGCCGTGGCCCCCGGCCGCGAGGCCAGTGAGGTCGACGCGGCCTGCCGGGAGGTCATCGCCACCGCCGGCTGGGCCGACCGGTTCGAGCACGGAACCGGCCACGGGGTGGGCCTCGACATCCACGAGGGCCCGTCGGTCGGGCCCGGGTCTACTGCTATTCTCGAGCCCGGCACCGTGGTCACCGTGGAACCCGGGGTGTACCTGCCGGGAACCGGGGGGGTGCGCATCGAGGACACCCTGCTGGTGACCGAGGGCGGAAGCCGCCCCCTCACCCTATTCCCGAAGGAAGTTGCTGTCTGATGGCTGTCTCCACCAACGATCTGCGCAATGGCATGACCCTCGACCTGCCCGAGGGCCTGTTCGCCGTGGTCGAGTTCCAGCACGTGAAGCCGGGCAAGGGTGGTGCCTTCGTCAGGACCAAGTTGAAGAACCAACGCACCGGCGCCGTCATCGAGCGCACCTACCGGGCCGACGAGAAGCTCGAGCAGGCCATCATCGACAAACGCGAGATGCAGTTCCTCTACCGGGACGGTTCGGAGTACGTCTTCATGGACACGACGACCTACGAACAGCTCCAGGTTGACACCGGCCTCCTCGGCGACGCCGCCAACTACCTGAAGGAGGGGGACGACGCCGTGCTGCAGTTCTTCGGAGCGGAGATCGTGGGTGTCGACCTGCCGGCCGCGGTCGAGCTCACCGTCACCGACACCGAGCCCGGTGTCCAGGGCGACCGGGTGTCGGGCGCCCGCAAGCCGGCGACGGTGGAGACGGGACTCGTCCTCCAGGTCCCGCTGTTCGTCAACCCGGGCGAGCGGATCAAAGTCGACACGCGCACGGGCGAGTACCTGACGCGAGCCTGAGCCGGTCCGGAGCCCCGCCGTGGGTTGGAGTCCACCGGACCCGGCACCGCCACCTCCTCCGGCCCACCTCGACCAGCCCCATGGAACCCGCACCCCGACACCAAGCCCGTGAACGGGCGCTGACGCTGCTGTACGAGGCGGAGCTGAAGGGGCGACCACCGGGCCAGGTGCTGGAGGCCCTGGCCGTGCCCCCCGACGCCTACACCTCGGAACTGGTGCGGGCCGTGGAAGCCAGCGCCCAGGAGATCGACCGGCTCGTCGACGACGCCGCCATCGGTTGGGGACTCGACCGGTTGGCCGTGGTCGACAGGAACGTGCTCCGCATCGCCGTGGCCGAGTTGCTGTCGTTCCCCGATGTGCCCACCGCGGTGATCCTCAACGAGGCGGTGGAGTTGGCGTCGGCGTACTCCACCGACGACTCCGGGCGCTTCGTGAACGGGGTGTTGGCCACGGTCGCGAAACAGGTGAGACCTGAGGCCGACGCGGGCGGTGGCCGAGCGGGTATAGTCGAGCCCTGACCGTGAAGCGGGTCCCGTGAGGCCCGTACGGACAGGAGGAAGCGTGGCCGAACGTGAACGCAGTCACACCCGTCCGCGGGCGTCTGTGTTCGTTCCCCGGGTCCAGGTGATGTCGGCCGACGATGTCCGCCGGGCCATCACCCGCATGGCGCACGAGATCGCCGAGCGCAACCGGGGCCTCCAGCACGTGGTGCTGATCGGCCTCCAGACCGGCGGCGTGGCCATCGCCGAGCGGTTGGCCGAGACCCTGGCCGAGGTCGAAGACGCGGACATCCCGGTCGGGACGCTCGACGTCGCGTTCTACCGCGACGACATCGGGCTCCGGCCCGTGCTCCCCGAAGCGGCGACCGATATCAGCTTCGACCTGACGGGAACGACGGTGGTGCTGGTGGACGACGTGCTGTTCACCGGTCGGACCATCCGTGCCGCCCTCAACGCGTTGGGCGAGTACGGGCGCGCCCAGGTGGTCGAGCTGGCCGTGATGGTGGACCGTGGACACCGGGAGCTCCCCATCCGGCCCGACTACGTGGGGAAGAACCTGCCGACCAGCCGTGACGAGATGGTCGATGTCTCCGCTGACGGGGTGTCCCTGGGTGAGCTGGTCAGCCGGTGAGCCCGTTCCCGGCCCATCTGCTCAGCATCGACGACCTCGACACCGACGACATCGTCGAGGTGCTCCGGGTGGCCGACTCCTTTGCCGAGGTCGGTCGGCGGGCCAATCCGAAGGTGCCGACCCTGCGCGGCCGGACGGTGGCCACCCTGTTCTTCGAGGACTCGACCCGCACGCGGATGTCCTTTGAGACCGCGGCCAAGCGGATGTCGGCCGACGTGCTCTCCTTCGCCGCCGGCTCGTCGTCCCTGAAGAAGGGGGAGTCACTGCGGGACACGGTCGAGACCATCGAGGCCATCGGCATCGATGCGGTGATCATCCGCCACGCCTCATCGGGGGTTCCGTCCCGGGTGGCGAGCTGGGTGGACCACTGTGCGGTCATCAACGCGGGCGACGGCTGGCACCAGCACCCCACCCAGGCACTGCTCGACCTCTACACGGTCCGTCAGGCCCTGGGGGGTGGCGACGACGGTGTGGCCCGGTTCGAGGGACTGCAGGTCGTGATCGTGGGGGACATCCGTCACAGCCGAGTGGCCCGCTCCCAGATCACCGCCTACGCCGCCCTCGGGGCCGAGGTGACGCTGGTGGCTCCGGCGACGCTGCTCCCGCCCTCCCTCGAGGGGTGGCCGGTCGTGGCGGTCGGCCACGACCTCGACGAGGTCCTCCCCAAGGCCGACGTGGTGTCACTGCTGCGGGTCCAGGCAGAACGGGGAAGCGGCGAGTTCGTGCCGACGCTCCGCGAGTACACCGCCGGCTTCGGGCTCACAGCCCGGCGGGCGGCCATGCTCCAGCCCGGCGCGTTGATCCTTCATCCCGGCCCCATCGTCCGGGGCGTGGAGATCGCCTCGGACGTCGCCGAACTGCCCGCCGCCCTCATCACCGAACAGGTGAGCAACGGCGTGGCCATCCGGATGGCCGTGCTCTTCCTGCTGCTGGGCCAGGGCGTCCGGGAAGGCACCTCTCATGGGTGACCCGAGGGACGGGTCCCGCCCGGACCTGATGATCCGCGGTGGGACGGTCATCGACCAGGGTGGCGAGCGGAGGGCCGACGTGCTCGTCCAGGCGGGCCGGGTGGTGGCGGTGGGGGAGGACCTTCCCGCCTCGAGCGGCATGACCGTGCTCGACGCCGGGGGCTGCGTGGTCGCACCGGGCCTCGTCGACCTCCACACCCATCTGCGCCAGCCCGGACGTGAGGAGTCCGAGACCATCGAGACAGGTGCCCGCGCCGCCGCCCTCGGCGGGTTCACGGCCCTCGTGGCCATGCCCAACACCGAGCCCGCACTGGATTCGGCCGAGGCTGTCCGCAACGTGCAGGAGCTGGCGGACGGCGTCACCGCCGAGGTGGCGGTGGCCGGTGCGATCACCGTCGACCGTGCCGGACAACGCCTCGCGCCCATGGCCGAGTTGGCCTCGCTCGGCGTGCGACTGTTCACCGATGACGGCGCCGGGGTACAGTCGGCCGGCCTCATGCGCCGGGCGTTCGAGTACGCCGCCGGCCTGGGGGTCACCCTGGCCCAACACTGCGAGGACGGCTCCCTGGCCGCGGGCGGCGCCATGCATGAGGGGGCCTGGTCGAGTCGCCTCGGGATCCCGGGATCGCCGGCCGTGGCCGAGGAGGTCATGGTGGCCCGGGACATCGCCCTGGCCCGGGCCACGAGCGGACGCATCCACTTCTTGCACCTGTCAACGTCCGGATCGGTCGAGCTGGTGCGGCGGGCCAAGCGGGACGGGCTGGCGGTGACGGCGGAGGCGGCCCCCCACCACTTCTCGCTGACCGACGGATGTGCCGCCGGCTACGACCCGGTCTTCAAGGTCAATCCTCCGCTCCGGCCCCAGTGCGACGTGGACGCGGTGAAGGCGGGCCTGGCCGACGGGACCATCGACGCCATCGCCACCGATCATGCGCCCCATGCCCCCGAGCTCAAGGACCTTCCCTTCGACCAGGCACCCCCGGGGATGCTGGGACTCCAGACGGCACTGTCACTGGCCATCACCGAGCTCGGACTGCCTCTGGCAGAGGTGCTTGGGCTGCTCAGCTGGCAGCCTGCGGCCATCTGCGGGCTGGACCGGCCCCACGGGGGTGGCCACGGCGGTCCGGTCGACCCCGGCTCGGCGGCCAACCTGTGCATCATCGACCCCACGTCGACGTGGACGGTCGACCCGCTCGCCCTGGCCAGTCGCAGCCACAACTCGCCCTACGGCGGCCGTCGGCTCACCGGACAGGTCCGCCACACGGTCTTCGACGGGGAGCCGGTCGTCGTCGACGGGGAGGCCCAGCGGTGACGGGCCGGAACGGGATCGACCCCAGGACCGAGGCCCATCTGGTCCTGGCCGACGGGACGAGCTTCGAGGGCGAAGCCATCGGTGCGGTCCCCGACAGCGGGGTGACCACCGGTGAGGCGGTGTTCAACACAGTGCTCTCGGGCTACCAGGAGGTCATCACCGACCCGTCCTACGCCGGTCAGGTCATCGCCTTCACCTATCCCCACATCGGCAACTACGGGGTCAACCCCACCGACGACGAGGCGAGCCGCCCCTTCTGCCGGGGGCTGATCGTGCGCGACCTGGCCGACCGACCGAGCAACTGGCGCTCGAGGGGGACACTCGAGGAATTCCTGGTCCGAAACTCGGTGCCCGGCATGACCGGGGTCGACACCCGTCGGCTCACCCGCCACCTGCGCGACCGGGGGTCGATGCCGTGCGCCTTCGGCACGGCGTCGGCGTCCGAACTCGCCGCCGCAGCCGCCTCGGCGTCCTCCACCGACGGGATCGATCTGGTGTCGACCGTGACCACGGCCGCCGCCTACACGCGGGGGAGCGGGCCCTACCGGGTGGTGGCCTACGACTTCGGCGTGAAAGAGGCCATGCTCCGCCAGCTCGGCGAACTGGCCACTGTGACCGTGGTGCCGGCCACGACCCCGGCCGACGAGGCGCTCGCGCTCGAACCGGACGGGATCTTCTTGTCCAACGGTCCGGGCGATCCCGCCGCCCTGCCCACCGTCGCCGACGAGATCCGCGCCCTGGCCGACGTCGGCACCGTTCCGGTGTTCGGGATCTGTCTGGGCCACCAATTGCTCGCCACCGCCCTCGGAGGCACCACCTACAAGCTCCCGTTCGGGCACCACGGTGGGAACCATCCCGTGCGGCGGGTCGCCACCGGCCGCGTCGAGATCACCTCCCAGAACCACAACTACGCCGTGGCCGAGGGGTCGGTGGACTCGGCCGAGGTGACCCACGTGAACCTCAACGACGGGGTGATCGAGGGGATCAGCTGCCTCGACGCCCCGCTGTTCAGCGTGCAGTACCACCCCGAGGCCGGGCCCGGGCCCCATGACGCCCGGTACCTGTTCGAGGTGTTCCGGGAGTTGATGGACGCGACCGGTTCCCGCCGGCACGCCGGTACCAGCAGGGGGGTGGGCGCCTGATGCCCCGTCGAGGGGACCTCGAGTCCATCCTGGTGATCGGATCCGGACCGATCGTCATCGGCCAGGCGTGCGAGTTCGACTATTCGGGCACCCAGGCGTGCCGGGTGCTCGCCCAGGAAGGGTTCCGAGTGATCCTGGCCAACTCCAACCCGGCCACCATCATGACCGACCCCGGCATGGCCGACCGGACCTATGTGGAGCCGCTCGACCCGGACGTGCTCACCGCGGTCATCGAACGGGAGCGCCCCGATGCCCTGCTTCCCACCCTCGGAGGTCAGACCGCACTCAACCTCACCATGGCGCTGGCGGAGCGTGGGGTGCTCGACGCCCACGGCGTCGAGGTCATCGGGGCCAACGCCGAGGCCATCGCCACCGCCGAGGACCGCGACCGGTTCAAGGCGGCCATGCAGGAGATCGGGCTCGCCGTCCCCCGCTCGGGGTTCGCCCACTCCCTCGACGAGGCGCTGGCCATCGGCGAATCGATCGGCTTCCCCCTCATGGTGAGGCCCAGCTACATCCTCGGAGGTGCGGGCACCGGCATCGCCGCCACCCGCGACGAGCTCGTGCGCCTGGCCGGCGAGGGACTCGACGCCTCGCCCATCGGCGAGGTCCTCGTCGAGCGGTCTATCGCCGGTCAGAAGGAGTTCGAGCTGGAGGTCATGCGGGACAACGCCGACAACTGCGTGGTCGTGTGCTCCATCGAGAATTTCGACCCGATGGGGGTGCACACCGGTGACTCGATCACGGTGGCGCCGGCCCAGACGCTGACCGACGTCGAGTACCAGGTCATGAGGGACGCGGCGTTCGCATGCATCCGCAGGGTGGGGGTGGAGACCGGCGGCTCCAACGTGCAGTTCGCCGTGGACCCCACCGACGGGACCCAGGTGGTGATCGAGATGAACCCGAGGGTCTCGAGGTCCTCGGCACTGGCCTCCAAGGCCACCGGGTTCCCCATCGCCAAGATCGCCGCCCGCCTCGCCGTCGGCTACCGCCTGGACGAGATCACCAACGACATCACCGGTGCCACCCCGGCCTCGTTCGAGCCGACCATCGACTACGTCGTCACCAAGATCCCGCGGTGGGCCTTCGAGAAGCTGCCGGGCGCCACCGACCGGCTGGGTACGCGCATGCAGTCGGTCGGCGAGGTGATGGCCATGGGGAGGACGTTCGCCGAGTCCCTCCAAAAGGCCGCCCGCTCCCTCGAGCAGGGACGTGACGGCCTCAATGCCGACCCGGGTGAGCGCGCCCTCGACGAGGTGCCCACCGAGCAGCTGACCCAGGCGGCGGCCGTCGCCACGCCCGAGCGGATCTTCCAGCTCGAGACGCTTCTCCGCCGCGGGGTGTCCGTCGACAAGTTGGCCACCGTCACCGGCATCGACCCCTGGTTCCTGTCGGCCATCGCCGAGGTGACCGATGCCCGGATGGCGCTCGACCTGCAGGTGACCCTGGGGGTCACCGTTGCCGACCTGGATCGGAGGTCCTGGCGTCGGCTCAAGCGGCTGGGCTTCTCCGACCAGCAGCTGGCCTATCTCTTCGGTGGGTCGGTGACGGCGTCGGCCATCAGGGAGGCGCGCCGGTCGCTCGGGGTCGGGGTCACCTTCAAGACCGTCGACACCTGTGGCGCCGAGTTCGAGTCGTCCACGCCATACCACTACTCGACCACCGAGGACGAGGACGAGGTCGAGTCCTCGGCCCGACCGAGGGTGGTCATCCTCGGCTCGGGGCCCAACCGCATCGGCCAGGGCATCGAGTTCGACTACTGCTGCGTGCACGCCTCGTTCGCCCTCCAGGAGGCCGGCTACGAAACGGTGATGGTCAACTGCAACCCCGAGACCGTCTCGACGGACTACGACACGTCCGACCGGCTGTACTTCGAGCCCCTCACGCCCGAGGACCTGGCCAACGTCCTCGACGCCGAGGTGGCGGCCTCGGTCGACGGTGGACGCCTCGTCGGGGTGATCGTGAGCCTGGGTGGCCAGACGCCCCTCAAGCTGGCCGCCGGCCTCCCCGAGGAGCTGGTCCTCGGCACGTCCCCGGCATCGATCGACCTGGCCGAGGACCGTGAACGCTGGAACGAGCTGTGCGGGCGCCTGGGCATCGCCCAGCCTCCCGGCGGGACGGCGACCACCCCGGACGAGGCGGTCGAGGTGGCCTCGTCGATCGGATACCCGGTCCTCGTCCGACCGTCCTACGTCCTCGGCGGCCGGGCGATGGAGATCGTCTACGACGACGAGCGCCTGATGGAGGCGGTCGAGTCCATGTCCGCCATCGGCGGCGCGCTCGGTCGGGAGGGGGGTGTGACCCGGGAGCGGCCGGTCCTGGTGGACCGATTCTTGGAGGATGCCGTCGAGGTGGATGTGGATGCCGTGCGTGACTCCACCGGTGACGTGGTCATCTGCGGTGTGATGGAGCACGTGGAGGAGGCCGGTGTGCACTCGGGCGACTCGGCCTGCGCCCTGCCGCCCCAGACCCTGTCGGCGGCGGTGATCGGCGACCTCGAGCGGACTGTGCGGATCATCGCCGAGGCCCTCCAGGTGCGGGGCCTGATCAACGTGCAGTTCGCCGTGAAGGACGACCGCGCCTACGTGCTGGAGGCCAACCCCCGGGCCAGCCGCACCGTGCCCTTCGTGGCCAAGGCCACCGGGGTGCCGGTGGCCAAGGTGGCGGCCAGGGTCATGGTCGGGGCCACCCTCGCCGAGCTCGCCCACGAGGGCATCCTCCGTCCCCCGGTGACCGGGCACGTGTCGGTGAAAGAGGCGGTGATGCCGTTCAACCGGTTCCCGGGGGTGGACACGCTGCTCGGCCCGGAGATGCGCTCGACCGGCGAGGTCATGGGGATCGGCGCCACCTTCGGCCTGGCCTTCGCCAAGAGCCAGATCGCCGCCGGCAGCCCGCTCCCGGTCAGGGGGACGGTCTTCTTCTCGCTGGCCGACCGCGACAAGACCTCCGGAATCGACGTGGCCCGGCAGTTCGCGGCGCTGGGATTCGACCTGGTCGCCACCTCGGGCACGGCCACCATGCTCGAGGCCGAAGGCATCGAGGTGGCCACGGTCGTCGCCAAGGTTGGCGAGTCCCACCCCGGTGTGGTCGACGCCGTGGAGCTCATCGCCGGGGGCAAGGTGCAGCTGGTGGTCAACACGCCACGGGGTCGTGGCCCACGTGCCGACGGTCTCCACATCAGGGCGGCCGCCCTCGCCCACGCGGTGCCCTGCCTGACGACCGTGGCCGCGGCCCGGGCCGCGGCGGCCGGCATCGCCGACTGGGTGAGCCACCCGCTGTCGGTGCGTTCCCTCCAGGAGTACCACCACCTGCCACCGCGTCCTCCCGGCGGTGCGGCCATGGGGCGATGAGCGCTCGGAACGGCGCCAGCACCGCCACCGAACGGCTGCGCGGCGCCTGGCGGGCCGTCACCGCCGGCGACGTCGACCTCTCGGTGGCGGTCGGCTCCCTCCGGTTGGCCAACCCGGTGATGACCGCGTCGGGGACCGCCGGCCATGCCGACGAGCTCCAGGCGTACTTCCCGTTGGGTGAGCTCGGGGCGGTGGTGGTCAAGTCGCTCTCGGCCGACCCGTGGCCCGGCAATCCCTCGCCCAGGGTCCACCAGACCGCGGCGGGGATGCTCAACAGCGTGGGCCTGCAAGGTCCCGGCGTCGAGGCGTGGGTGCGTGAGGACCTGCCCCGGCTCGCCGCCACCGGTGCCCGCGTCGTGGTGAGCATCTGGGGCCAACGGGTGGAGGACTTCGCCAAGGCCGCCGCGTCCCTCGAGGGTGTGGAGGGGTTGACCGCGCTCGAGGTCAATGTCAGCTGTCCCAATCTCGAGGACAGGCGCCGGATGTTCGCCCACTCGCCCTCGGCCACCGCCGAGGTGGTGGCCGCCGTCGGCGAGGCCTGCCCGTCCCTGCCCCGGTGGGCCAAGCTCAGCCCGACGGTGGCCGACCTCGCCGAGGTGGCCGGCGCCGCCCTCGCCGCCGGGGCCGAAGGGCTCACGCTCGTCAACACACTCTTGGCCATGGCCATCGATGTCGAGGCGCGCCGGCCGGTGCTGGGCTCGGGCGCACAGGGGGGCGGCCTGTCCGGCCCGGCCATCCACCCGGTGGCCGTTCGCTCGGTGTTCGACGTGCGGGACGCCCATCCGGAGGCGGCCATCATCGGGGTGGGCGGCGTGATGTCCGGCACCGACGCCATCGAGCTGGTCATGGCCGGTGCCGACGCCGTCCAGATCGGCACGGCGACGTTCCGCGACCCGAGGGCACCGCACGCCGTGCTCGGTGAGATGGCGGCCTGGTGCTCCCGGCACGGTGTCCGTCGCCTCAGTGACCTGCGAGGAGTCGCCCATGGATGACCCCGGTGGTGTGAGTTTCGGATCCCGGGTCGCCCGCGCCGTCGGGGAGCACGGCCCCCTGTGTGCCGGCATCGACCCGTCGGTGGGGCTCCTCGACCAGTGGGGGCTCCCGACCGACGCGGGAGGCCTCCGACAGTTCGGGCTGCGCTGCGTCGAGGCCTTCGCCGGAGTGGTCCCGGTGGTCAAGCCCCAGGTGGCGTTCTTCGAGCGCTGCGGCTCAGCGGGCATGGCCGCGCTCGAGGAGGTGATCGCCGAAGCCCGGTCGGCCGGGCTGCTCGTCATCGCCGACGCCAAACGCGGTGACATCGGGACGACCATGGAGGCCTACGCGGCGGCGTGGCTGGGCCCTGACAGCCCCTTCGGGCCCGACGCGGTGACCGCCGTGCCCTACCTCGGGCTCGGGGCGCTCGAACCCCTCGTCGACCTGGCCGCGGCCAGCGGCCGGGGCGTGATCGTCGTGGTCCGGAGCTCCAACCCCGAGGGCCGCGCCCTCCAGAGGGCCTTGACCGGGGACGGGTCGGGACCGGCGGTCGAGGACCTGTTGTTGGGCCAGATCGCCGAGCTCAACGCCGGGGGCCTCGTCCCACCGGGGACAGTCGGCGCGGTGGTGGGTGCCACCCTGTCACCCTCGGCGTTCCCCCTCGAGCGCCTGGGAGGGCCGATCCTGGCGCCGGGCGTCGGGGCCCAGGGAGCCGGTGGGCCCGAGGTGGCCGGCCTCTTCGCCGACTGCCCGGCCGGGTCGGTGCTGGCCAGCGCCTCGCGCTCGCTCCTGGCCGCCGGACCCGAGGTGGGTGCCCTCGCCGCCGCAGCGCGCAAGGCACGCGACGAGATGGAAGACGCCCTCACCTGAGCCCGCCCGGGGGCCCGGGGCGGCCGGTGGTCACCGGTCGGCCGTGGGCAGGTCCTGGGCGAACTCGATGAACGGGGAGGGCGGGGAGGTACTCCTCGGGGATCTCGTCGGCCCGCTGGTAGTAGTCCACGTCGAAGATGTTCGAGACGCCACCGTCCTCGACGGTCCCACTGAGCCCGGCCTCGGTGGCGGCCAGGAAGGCCTGGCGGCCGTCCACGGTCCCCGAGGCCAGGGCCTCGTAGGTCGCCTTGGGCACCCGGGCGACGAGGGAGTAGACGCACCCGTCCCGCGTCTCGCCGACCCGTCTCCCGAGCATGCAATGGTGGCTGCCGTCGTCGATGGCGTAGACCGCCGCGTCGCCGGAGCCCACGCAGGCCCGGATCCGCTCGGGGTGGCCCAGGTGGAACCACTGCTCGTGCCGCCGCTCCTTCATGGCCCACAGGGGACTCGACGGGATGATCCCCTCGGGCTCGTCCTCCTCCAGCGGGGTGGCGTTCTCGGGCGCGGTGACCGGGAAGGTGGTGGCGGCCGTGGCCGGGGTGAAGTGGAGCTGTCCGTCCGCCCTCGACTGGAACAGCTCTGCTCCGGTTTCCTCCTCGGTCCTGTCCCCGTCCCGACCTCCGGCCTCGCCCCCGGGTTGGTCTGCGTCGCCCACTACTGGCTCCTCTCGTCGTGCGGGACGCCCCGAGACCCGCGTCCTGCGTCTGCACACCCTCGCGCACCGGGACCACCATGCTGGCACGGGGGAGGGGTCGAAGTTCACCGACCGACCCACCGCCCCCATCCCGGGCTCAGGTGCCCGCCTCGGTGGGGAACCAGCCCGACACCCTCGTCGACAGTGACCGCTCCCGCTCGGTGGCGATCCGACCCGCCTCGACCAGACCGACCTCGACGAAGCAGATCGCGTCACCCGGTCCGAGCTGCCCGAGGACGGGCAGGTCGGCGGCGATCACGCAGCCGATGACCGGATACCCGCCGACCGTGGCGTGATCGGGCAGGAGGATGATCGGTCGGCCGTCCGGTGGCACCTGGATCGCGCCGGTGACCATGCCCGTCGACGGGATCGCCGCGGACTCGTCCATCGCCAGAGGGTCGGGACCGGTGAGTCGCAACCCGACCCGGTTCGAGTCGGGGGCGACGACCCAGCTCCGGGTGATCAGGTGCTCCCACGCCGCCGCACCCGCCGTCCGGTGGGGACCGGGTACCACCCTCACCACCGAGGAGGCGTCGCCGCGTCTGGCCCCGGGCTGGGCCAGCGCCCCGTGCGGCCGGGTCGGCCGGCCGAGCCCCAGCCGGTCACCGACCGTCAGCGGGCCGGGACCGAGCCCCACCAGCACATCGGACGACCGGGAGCCGACCGTGCGAGGCGTGTCGAACCCACCGGCCACGGCCAGGTAGGCACGCATGCCGCTGCGGATCCGACCGACCTCGAGGACCTGGCCCGATCCGACGGGCGTCACGGCACCGTCGTGGCACCGAAGGCCGTCGATGGTCAGGTCGGCGGCGCCGGACGCGCCGGCCACCACGGTGACGTGTGCGGGGGCGGCGAACCGGAGGGTCGGCCCCGAGACCGTGATCTCGAGCGCGGCGGCCCGGTCGTCGTTGCCCACCAGGCGGTTGGCCAACACGAAGGCCTCCGGGTCGGCGGGGCCGGCACGGGGGACACCGAGGACGGCCGCCGACTCCCGACCGCCGTCCTGGATCAAGGTCAAAAAGCCGGGCTGTACGACCTCGACCCATCGGGGGCCCGGGGGGGTGAGTGTCGACCGGGTGCCTGGGACGGTCCCCACCCGCGTGGCCGCGTGGTCCCCGACGAGGCCGGCGCCGGAACCCACCGACCGGAAGCGGACGAGGTCGCCGGGACGGAGGCGGGCGTAGGGGGGCCGGTCCGGGTCGAACAGCGTGACCGAGGTGCGACCGAGGAGCATCCAGCCACCCGGCGTCGCCCCGGGGTAGACCGAGGCGAACCCACCGGCGAGCGCCACCGACCCGGCCGGCACCGTCGGACGGGGGGTGGGGCGGCGTCGGATCCCGGCCAGGGGGCCCGGCAGCCCCACCAGGTAGGGGAAGCCGGGGGCGAACCCGAGGAAGGCGACCTGGAGCTCGCCGGCGGTCAGCAGCTCGGCGACCTCGGCCGGGGTGGCGCCGACGGTCGCTGCCACCTCTTCGAGGTCCGGGCCGTCGAACACCACGGGGATCTCGACGACAGGGCGGGCCCGGGATCGGTGGGTGGGGGTCGGCGTGCGACCAGCGCCCGGGTGGTCGACGACTCCCGCCACCAGGCCCGCGGTCCAGGCTGCCGCGGGTCCGTCGGTGGGACAGTGATCGAGATGGACCACCACGGTGGCCAGGCCCACCACGACGTCGTCGATGCCGAACGGGACCGATCCCGACCCGAGGGCCGTCTCGACGACAGACGCCACGCGGTGGGCCAGCGCGACGTCGGGCACCTCGACGAGCAGGGCGCGGTCGCCGTAGGGGCGGACCGTCCAGTTCATGTCGGATCCCGTGGTCGCGGACCCGGCTCGGCCGCAGGCTCGGACCGGCGCGGCAGGAACGGCGCCAGGGTGATGCCCGCGTCCTCGAGCCACGCCCGTACGGCGTGAGCGGTGACGTCGGCGCCGGGGGCGTCGCCGTGGACGCACAGGGTCTCGGCCTCGACGGCGGTCCACGTCCCGTCCACCGCGTCCACCCCACCGCGGCGGGCGAAGGCGACCGCCCGTCGTCCGGCCACCTCGGGATCGTCGATGACGGCACCGGGGGACCCTCGCGGCACCAGCCGACCCGGTGCGGCATAGCCCCGGTCGGGGAAGGCCTCGAGCACCACGCGGACACCGGCGGCCCGGGCGGCGGGCACCACCACCGATCCCGACTGGGCCACCAGCACCCGGCCGCCCAGGACGAGCATGGCCTCGACCACAGTCCCGGCGACCGCCGGGTCGGTGGCCATCAGGTTGTAGAGCGCCCCGTGGGGCTTGACGAACTCGACCTCGCCCCCGACGGCACCCACCTCCTCGTCGAGGATCCCGAACTGCTCGGCGATGTCGTCGACCAGGCGGGCCCGGCCGACCTCGAGTGCCCGGCGACCGAAGCCCGGACGGTCCCGGAACGAGACGTGGGCGCCGATGACGACACCCCGCTCGCGGCAGGCCACCGCCGTCTCCCGCATCACCCGCCGGTTCCCGGCGTGGAAGCCGCACGCCAGGCTGGCACTGGTGACGGCGTCGAGGATCCTCAGGTCCGAGCGGGTGAGGGCCTCCCCCTCGGCGACGTCGGCATTGAGGTCGATCTCGCGCACCGTCCCAGTATCGGCCAACGACGGCGGGGGGCGGCGGTCGAGAGCCCGGAGACGCCCGACCTGGGCCCACCGGGCACGGGTCCCTCGGCACGGTCACATGACCAGGGCCCAAAGAGGCGCTATCGTTCCGACCATGCCGCAACCGCCCGCACTCACTCCCGAACAGCGCCAGGCCGCCCTGGCCAAGGCCGCCAAGGTCCGCCGCGAGCGGGCTGAGGTGAAAGAGAAGCTCAAACTCGGATCGATCACGTTGTCGGAACTGCTCACGACAGCCGACTCGAACGAGACCGTCGGAAAGATGAAAGTGCTCTCCGTGCTCGAGTCGCTCCCCGGCTTGGGCAAGGTGAAGGCCCGCCGTCTCATGGACACCGTCGGGATCAGCGAGAGCCGCCGCCTGCAGGGGCTCGGGAGCAACCAGCGCGAGTCGCTCCTGCGCGAGACCGCTCGCTGAGCAAAGAGGCGTCGCGGCGGTCCGGCGCACGCCCCGGTCCGCTGCTGTTCGTACTGTTCGGGCCTGGTGGTGCCGGCAAGGGGACGGTCGCCGACCGGTTGGTCGCCGACGATCCGACACTGTGGCTCAACCGTTCATGGACCACCAGGGACCGTCGGCCGGCGGAGCCCGCTGATGCCTACGTGTTCGTCGACCGGCCGACCTTCGAGCGTCGGGTCGAGGCCGGTGGCTTCTTCGAGTGGGCCGAGTTCCTGGGCAACCTCTACGGGAGCCCGATGCCCGAGCCGCCGGCGGGAAGCGACGTGCTCTTGGAGATCGACCTGCAGGGAGCGCGCCAGGTCCGGGAGCTGCGGCCGGACGCCACGCTGATCCTGTTGCGGCCTCCGTCGCTCGAGGCCCAAGAGGCCCGGCTCCGGGCCCGAGGGGACAACGACGAGCACATCGCCAGGCGACTGGCGACCGGGGCCGAGGAGGAGCGTGAGGGTCGTCTCATCGCCGACGAGGTGGTGGTCAATCACGACGTGACGCAAGCCACGGCCGAAGTGGCCGGTATAGTGGGGCGTTACCGTTCGGCGCGCCGGTGAGGTGTAGCCGGAGCCGAGGGACGGATGTCGCACGGGAACGCGGCCCCGGACCTGGTTCCGCGGACGGATCGTCAATCGACTATCGACCCTGAAGGATCGTGATGGCCCAGACTCAGACCACGCTCATGGACCCGCCGATCGAGGAGCTCCTCGACAAGGTCGATTCGAAGTTCACCCTGGTGGCGCTGGCCTCCCGGAGGGCGCGTCAGGTCAACAGCTACTACAACTCCCTCGGCGAGGGGCTCGGCGTGGTCGTGCCGCCCCAGGTGGCGTCGGCTTCGGGCAAGCCCCTGTCCATCGCGTTCGAGGAGGTGGCGGCGGGCAAGGCCACCTACACCCGTCCCGATCCCGAGGAGCTCGCCCTAGCCGAGGCGGCGGCCCTGGCCCTGTTGGAGGCCGACGGCGCCGACACCGCGGCGGTCGAGGACGGCCTGGCCATCCCCGATCCGGGCGACCAGTAGCCGACCGGACCTGAACGAACCCCGGGGCGGGTCGCCGATGAGCACGAGCGGGGAGGCCGGCACCGGGGTGGCCCACCCATGACCACCACTCCCGAAGAACGAGCCCCCTTCGTCGTCCTCGGGGTCTCGGCGGGGATCGCCGCCTACAAGGCGATCGACGTCTGCCGCCGGTTGGTCGACGCGGGGGTGCACGTCGCACCGGTGCTCACCGAACGGGCCACCCGGTTCGTGGGCCGGGCCACGTTCGACGCCCTCGGCTCCGAGCCCACCCAGTCGAGCCTGTGGGACGAGGCGTCGCCGATCCCGCACACCCGGCTCGGCCAGCGCGCCGACCTGGTCGTGGTGGTGCCGGCCACCGTCGATCTCCTCGCCCGTTACGCCGGAGGACTGGCCGACGACCTCTTGACCGCCACGCTGGTGGCCACCAGGGCACCCGTCGTGGTCTGTCCGGCCATGCACACCGAGATGTGGGAACACCCGGCCGTCCAGCACAACCTGTCGGTCCTGCGGTCACGGGGTGTCACCGTGGTGCCACCCGAGGAGGGCCGCCTGGCCGGAGGCGACGACGGGCCCGGTCGACTGGCCGACCCCTCGGTGATCGTGGCCACCGTGCTTCGCATGCTCGCAGAAGCCTCGTCCGGTGACGAGCGCGGTACCGATCTCGACGGCGTCAGGGTGGTGGTGTCGGCCGGTGGCACCCGTGAGCCGATCGACCCGGTCCGCTTCATCACCAACCGCTCCTCCGGCAAGCAGGGCCACGCGCTGGCCGAGGCGGCCCGGCGGAGGGGTGCGACGGTCACGCTGATCACCGCCAGCGGGCAGCCGGTGGCCGCCGGGGTGACCGTGCAGCGGGTCGAGACGGCGGCGGACATGGAGGCGGCCGTACTGGCCCATGCCGGCCGGTCCGACGTGGTGGTCATGGCGGCCGCCGTCGCCGACTTCCGCCCCAAGGTGGCGACCGACACCAAGCTGCGCAAGACCGACGGCGTGCCCGACCTGGTCCTCGAGGCGACGCCCGACATCCTCGCCGAGCTCGGCCGGAGACGCCGGCCCGGGCAGGTGCTGGTGGGGTTTGCCGCGGAGACCGACCGGGTCCCGGAGCGGGCCACGGCCAAGCTGGCGGCCAAGGGGGTCGACCTGATGGTGGCCAACGACGTGTCGGCACCGGGGGCGGGCTTCGACCACGACACCAACGAGGTGACCATCTTCGGCTCCGATGGATCGGTGACCCCCGTGCCCCTCCGCTCCAAGGATGCGGTGGCCGACGCCGTTTTGGATAGAGTGAGCGCGCTGTTGCCACCGCAATGACGGACACGTCAGCGGGTGGCCGGCGGCCGGACCGGCGCCATCGGGGCAGCGCGGCCGGTCAGTGCCGTGGGTGCGAGCCCCCGACCAGAGACCCATCAGGAGGGATCAACCCGTGAGCAGCCGATACACCTTCACGTCGGAGTCGGTGACCGAAGGCCATCCCGACAAGATGGCCGACCAGATCTCCGACTCCGTCCTCGACGCCATGCTCAATGACGACCCGGAGAGCCGGGTGGCCTGCGAGACGCTGCTCACGACGGGCCTGGTCCTGGTGGCGGGGGAGATCACGACGTCGACATACGTGGACATCCCCAAGCTGGTGCGTCAGACGGTGTTGGACATCGGGTACGACGACGACGCCTACGGTATCGACGGCAACACCTGCGGGGTCATCGTCGCCCTGGACGAGCAGTCGCCCGACATCGGCCAGGGGGTGGACAACGCCTTCGAGGTGCGGGCGGGGACCGGCGGCGAGGACGTGCTCAACGCCCAGGGCGCCGGGGACCAGGGGATGATGTTCGGTTACGCCTGCGACGAGACGCCTGACCTGATGCCGCTCCCCATCTGGCTGGCCCACCGCCTGGCCCAGCGCCTGGCCCAGGTCCGTCGGGTGGGCGTGCTTCCCTACCTGCGCCCCGACGGGAAGACCCAGGTGAGCGTCACCTACGAGGACGGCCGACCGGTCGCTCTCGAGACGGTGCTCATCTCGACCCAGCACGACCCCGGGGTGGACCTCGAGACCCTGTTGCTCCCCGACCTCCGGGACAACGTGATCAACCCGCTGCTCCCGCCGGAGCTGGACGCCGACAACCTGCGCATCCTGGCCAACCCGACCGGCGTGTTCGAGCTGGGCGGCCCCCACGCCGACACCGGGCTCACCGGCCGGAAGATCATCGTGGACACCTACGGGGGCATGGCACGCCACGGCGGTGGGGCCTTCTCGGGCAAGGACCCGTCCAAGGTCGACCGTTCGGCGGCCTACGCGGCCCGTTGGGTGGCGAAGAACCTGGTGGCGGCCGGCGCGGCCACGCGCTGCGAGGTGCAGGTGGCGTACGCCATCGGTGTGGCCAGGCCGGTTTCGGTGCTGGTGGAGACCTTCGGGACCGAACGGGTGTCTCCCGGTCGGATCGCCGAGGTGGTGGACGAGGTCTTCGACCTGCGGCCTGCCGCCATCGTGCGGGACCTCGACCTCAAGCGGCCCATCTACCGCAAGACGGCGGCCTACGGCCACTTCGGCCGCTCCGACAAGGAGTTCACGTGGGAGGACACGACGCGGGCCGATGACCTGAAGCAGGCCCTCGGGCTCTGAGCGCCTCGACCTCCCCGGAACCGGCGGGCCCGGGGGGGCCGGCGGGAGCACCGGGACCCGACGGCGCCGGCGAACGGAGGGCCCGGATCGTTCGGGTGGTGCCCGATGTCCCGGCCATCCATCGGCGGTTCGACTACTCGGTCCCAGACGCGCTGGACGGCGTGATCCGGGTCGGGAGCCGGGTCCGCGTCGAGCTGCACGGCCGACGGGTGGGGGCCTGGGTGGTCGAGGCCGACGTGGCGCCCACACCCGGTGTGGACGCCAAGCCCCTGGCTTCGTCCAGTGGGGAGGGGCCGCCGCCCGGGGTGGTGGCGCTGGCCGAGTGGGCGGCCTGGCGGTGGGCCGGCCCCCTGTCGTCCTTCCTGGGCACGGCGTCCCCCGACCGCGTCGTCCCTACCGGAACACCGGCCGGGGCGGGAGCGGCCGACGGTGGGCGCCCGCCCTCTCCCGGTGGTGGTTCGGTGGCGCTGGTGGACGGGGCGCTCGGCGCTCGGGGTACCCCCGCGGTGGTGAGACTGGCGCCGGCGCTCGACGCCGGGCTGGTCGTGCTCGAAACCGGTCACCGGAGGGGGTGGGGCGGCATGCTCGTCCTCGTGCCGTCCCGTGCCCGCGCCGCCCTGCTGGCCAACCGGCTCCGCGAGGCGGGTGCCCCGGTGGCACTGATGCCCGAAGGGTGGCGCGAGGCGTCGACCGGGTCGGCCGTCGTCGTGGGGACCCGGGCCGCCGTGTGGGCGCCGCTGCCCCGGGTGGGGGTTGCGGTGGTGCTCGACGCCCACGACGAGGCCTACCGCGAGGAGCGGGCGCCGACCTGGTCGGCCGTGGACGTCGCTGTCGAGCGGTGCCGACGGGACGGGGCAGCGGTCATCCTGGTCTCGCCCTGCCCGCCGGTCACCGAGACCGAGGGGGCCCGACTGGTCACGACGCCCCGGGTGGTCGAGCGACGGGGCTGGCCGCTGGTCGAGGTGGTCGACCGCACCGGCGACGACCCCCGCACCGGGTTGTTCTCCGAACGTCTGGTCCGTGCCCTCCGCTCGATCCTCGACCGACCGGGGGGGAGAGCGGTCTGCATCCTCAACCGCACCGGTCGGATCCGGCTGCTGGCCTGTTCGTCGTGTGGGGCCCTGGCCCGGTGCACGAGGTGCGGGGGGGCGGTGGCCCAGGATGCAGCGGAGGGAAGGCTGCGGTGCCGACGCTGCGCGGAGGAGCGCCCCGCCGTCTGCGCCGAGTGCGACTCGAGCCGGCTCAAGTCCCTCCGGGTGGGCGTGACCCGGGCCACAGAGGAGCTCACCGCCCTGGCGGGGATCGAAGCCACCGAGGTGACCGGGGCATCCGACCCCGCCGCCGTCGGCGGGGCCCGACTGGTGGTGGGCACCGAGGCCGCGCTGCACCGGACCGTCCACGCCGATCTTGTCTGCTTCTTGGACATCGACCAGCACCTTCTGGCCCCGCGGTTCGGTGCCGGCGAGGAGACGCTCTCACTCCTGGCCCGTGCCGCCCACCTGGTCGGGCCAGCGCGCCGGCGACGGCCGGGTGCTGGTCCAGACCCGGATGCCCGACCATGAGGCGCTCCGGGCCGCGGTCCACGCCGATCCGGCGCTGCTCTCGGTGCCCGAGCGGGCGGTGAGGGAACTGCTCGGCCTTCCCCCCTTCGGGGTGGTCGCGTTGCTCCGGGGCCCCGGGGCCGAGACCTTCGCCGAGGGGCTGAAGGGCCGCGCAGCCGTCAGCGTGTCGGGGCTTCAGCCCGAGCGATGGATGGTCCGCGCACCCGACCACGACACCATGGCCAATGCGCTGGCCGCGGTTCCCCGTCCGCCGGCGCGCCTCCGGGTCGAGGTCGACGCCACCGACGTCTGATCCGACCCCGGCGCTCGCTGGCCCGAGCGAGAAAGGGCGTTCGGCTCGCGGTCCAGCGCCAGCCCGGTGATCGGGCAATAATGCAGCCGGGCAGGGGGTAGCCGTCCGGGGGTGGACAGCCAGGCGGCCAAACGGGTTGGGCAGCGGGACTGCAGGTCAGCGAGCGACGGAGGTGGACAGTGGTTGAAAACGGTGATTCGGGTGGGCTCCCCGCCAAGGTGGTGGTCGGCACGGACGGCTCGGCGACGGCCCAGCGGGCGGTGGACAAGGCCATCGCGTGGGCCAAGGCCGTCGACGCGGAGCTGATCATCGTGTCCGCCTACAACAACCGGGCCCCCGGGGGTGTGGCCGGAGCCGGCGTCACTCTGGACTCGGGTTGGGTCGCCGCCGCCCACAGCGCCGCGGAGCTCTGCGCCAACGAGGCCGGCGAACAGGCTCATGCGTCGGGGGTGGCCAAGGTGACGCCTCAGGCCATCGCCGGTGATCCGGCGGAGGTCCTGATCAAGGCGACGGTGAGCGAGGGTGCCGACCTCCTGGTCGTCGGATCGAAGGGCATGCAATCCACCGCCCGGTTCCTCCTCGGCCCCATCGCCAACAAGGTCTCACGCAAGGTGCCGTGCGACCTGTTGATCGTCGAGACCAGCGACTAGCGGCTCAGGCGGGCGACGGGCCTCCCGGGTCCATCGTGGCCTCGGACGCCGTCAAGGCCACCTGGGCGGTGAGGAGCCGCGAGACGGACCAGGGCCGCAGGCCGTCTTCGCGTCCTTCGAAATAGGAATGCACCAAGTCGTCGCGGCTGGGGTGATCGACGGTCCGAAGACCGCACCCGGCCACGAACGACTCGATGTCGGCCGGCGACCAACGAGAATGCACGGTCTCGCCCACGGCTCGTGACAACCGCCCGAAGTAGCCCCGGAACTCGCGCCCGACGTCGTCGAGCAGCGGGTCGGTGACCGCGTACTCGAGGACCACCTGGGAGCCCTGGGCGCCGCCGGCCACGGTCCGCAGCGTCGACTCGATGGCATCGTGGGTCAGGTACATCGTCACGCCCAGCCACGAGAACAAGGTGGGCTGTCCCCAGTCGAACCCCGAAGCGTCCAGCCCGTCGCGCAGCGACTGCGACTCGAAGTCGACGGCTGCGAACACGTGGCGGCCACCGGTGCGCAGGCCGAGGTCGAGCACGCGTCGGCGTTTCCAGGCCTGGGACACCGGATGGTCGACCTCGAACACGGCGAGGGATTCGAGCGCGGGCGGACGCCGCCATGCGAACGAGTCGAGGCCGGCGCCGAGGATCACGTACTGGCCGAACGCCCCGCGACCGAGCTGGTCCTCCGCATAGCGCGATCGGACCACGATGCTGGCCCTGATCTGGGACCGGAGCTCGTCGGAGAGCGGAGTGGCCCGGGTCGCCCTGTCCCGCCACTCGGGCCCGACGAGCTCCATCGCCAACGCGTCGTCGAGGACCAGCGGAGGTGGATCCTCCAGCCGGTGGCGTCCCCGCTCCACGGCGGTCATCATGGCCGTGCTGCTCGGGGACGCCTGCACCTGGGCATCATTGCCCAGTGGTATTCCCGGCTCAACCGGCCCGACAACCCGACCACGACCGCCGCCTCAGCGCGGTGCCACCGACACGGGAGGCCCAGGTGGGCCGTAGAATGGTGGGCATGTCCCCTTTTACGGTCCGCGTCTACGGCGACCCGGTGCTGAAGCAGGTGGCCCATGAGGTCGACCAGGTCGACGGATCGCTGGTGCGTCTGGTCGACGACATGGTGGAGACCATGTACGACTCCGAGGGGGCCGGACTGGCCGCCACGCAGGTGGGTATCCAAAAGCGCCTGTTCGTCTACGACGTCGGTGACGGGCCGGCGGCGATCATCAACCCGACCATCGTCGAGTCCACCGGCGAGTGGTACCACGATGAAGGGTGCCTCTCCATCCCGGATCTGCGTCTGGGAATCGTGCGGCCGGCTGCGGTGCACATCCGTGGCTACGACCTGGACGGCGAGGAGGTCTCCGTCGAGGCCGACGACTTCCTGGGACGGGTCTTCCAGCACGAGGTGGACCACCTCGACGGGGTGCTGATGGTGGAACGCCTCGACGAGGACATGCGCAAGCAGGCCCTCAGGGTGTTGCGTGACCGGGCCCTGGGCCTGGACACCTCGAAGATGGAGGCCAGACTGGTCTCGGCCGGGAGCGAACGGGAGGTCTGACCCGACGGTCCGGGCGGACGGAGCCGGGCCCTCCCACCGGCGGCCGGCGGCGGCCGGTAGCGTCAGCCCCCATGGCTCGGTTGGTGTTCCTCGGTACGCCCGAGGTGGCGGTCCCGCCCCTTCGCACGCTGGTGGACGCCGGTCACGACGTCGCACTGGTGGTCACCCGACCCGACAAGCGGCGGGGACGGGGCAGCGCCCTGGTGGCCAGCCCGGTCAAGGCCGCCGCCACCGACCTCGGGCTGTCGGTGACCGACTCGGTTGCGGCCGCCGTCGACGTCGGGGCCGAGCTCGGGGTGGTGGTGGCCTACGGGCGGATCATCCCGGTGGAGGTCCTCGACAGGCTCCCCATGGTCAACCTCCACTTCTCACTGCTGCCCCGTTGGCGCGGGGCGGCGCCGGTCGAACGGGCGATCCTCGAGGGGGACGCCGAGACCGGTGTCTGCCTGATGGCGGTCGAGGCCGGTCTCGACACCGGCGGGATCTACGCCGAGGAGGGGACGACGATCGGCGAGGACGAGACGGCCGAGGAGCTGCGCTCCCGGCTGGTGACCATCGGGTGCCGGCTGTTGCAGGAGCATCTTGGTGACGGCAGGGCGTCCCTGCCACTGCCCCGGGATCAGGCGGGCACCCCCTCGTACGCGGAGAAGGTGGTTCCCGCCGAGCTGCATCTCCGGTGGGAGCTGCCGGCCCTCCAGTTGCGCCGTGTCATCCGCCTCGGCCGGGCGTGGACGACGTTCCGTGGGCGCCGGCTCGGCGTCGTCCGGGCCTCGGGTGGGGACAGGTCGGAAGCGGGCGACCCGGATCGGGGCGTGCCCGGCACGCTGGAGGGTGCTGAGGTGATCACCGGCGACGGCTATCGGATCGTGCTCGACACCGTCCAGCCCGAGGGGAGGCGACCGATGGATGCGGCTGCGTGGTTGCGCGGGGTGCGGCCGGACCCCGGGGAGCGGCTCGGAACCTGAGCGGTGTGGCGTTGGGGCGGGCCCGGACCCCGGCGTCGTCGATCGGAGGTCCCCGGACGCGGGTCACCGGTAGGATCGATCGTGATGGACACCTCCCCGCGTCGCCCCGAGCTGCGGGTGGCGCCCTCGATCCTGTCTGCTGACTTCGGCAACCTGGCCGGCGCCGTCGACGAGATCGCCCCGGGATCGGACTGGCTCCACGTCGATGTGATGGACGGCCACTTCGTCCCCAATCTGAGCATGGGCCCTCCCGTCGTCTCGTCCCTCCGGGAGCACACCGACCTGTTCTTCGACACCCACCTGATGATCACCGACCCGGCCCACTATCTCGAGCCCTTCCGCGATGCCGGCGCCGACGGGTGCACGGTGCACGTGGAGGTGGGACGGACCGGCGAGCTGATCCGCCAGATGCGCGACCTCGGACTGAGGGTCGGCCTGGCTGCCAACCCGGACACGCCGTTCGACGCCATCGCCCCCTTCCTCGACCAGGTCGACCTGATCCTGTGCATGACGGTCTTCCCGGGCTTCGGCGGGCAGTCCTTCATCGCCGACGTCATGCCCAAGGTCCACCAGGTCCGCCAGGCGCTGAGCGAGGCGGGCCTGGTGGTCGACGTCGAGGTGGACGGCGGCATCGACGAGCGCACCGTGGTCGAGGCGGCCCGCTCCGGTGCCAACGTGTTCGTGGCCGGCTCGGCCGTCTTCGGCCGGCCCCATCCCCTGGAGGCGGCCGGGGACATCCTGCACGCCGCAGTCCGGGCCCTGGCGGGCGATCCGTCCTGAGCGCGCCGCCCGCGGGACGGGGGCCGTCCGATGCGGAATGGATGGAGCGGGCGGTGGACGCAGCCGAATCGGTGCGGGGACGCACGTCACCCAACCCCTGGGTGGGTGCGGTGGTGGTGCCGGACGCCGCCACGGGCGACGTGTGGTTCTCCGGCTCGACGGCACCGCCCGGCGGTCCCCACGCCGAGGTTTCGGCACTGGCCGCCGCCGGCCAACGGGCCGGTGGGTCCACGATGTACGTCACCCTCGAACCATGTGCCCACCAGGGCCGGACTCCGGCGTGCACGGCCGCCATCGTCGAGGCGGGGGTCCGCCGGGTGGTGGTCGCCGTCGAGGATCCGGACCCGTTGGTCAGTGGACGAGGAATCGCCGCCCTGCGGTCGGCTGGCGTCGAGGTCGAGCTCGGGGTCGGGGCCGAGCGGGTCCGTGAGCAGTTGGCGGCGTATCTCAAGCACCGCCGCACCGGCCGGCCTTGGGTGGTCCTCAAGTTGGCCGCGACGCTGGACGGGGGCATCGCCGCCCCGGACGGCTCCAGCCGGTGGATCACCGGTGGGGCGGCCCGCCGGGACGTCCACCGTCTCCGGTCCCGTTCCGATGCCGTCATCGTGGGGGCCGGGACCGTCCGGACCGATGATCCGGCTCTGAACGTGCGCCTCCCCGAGGACGACCCGTGGCACCGCGACCCCGACCATCAGCCGATGCGGGTGGTGCTCGGTCAGATCCCACCCGGTGCCGCCGTCGAGCCTGCGCTCAGCGTGCAGGGCGACCTCGGAGAGATACTCACGGAGCTGGGCGCCCGTGGGGTGGTCCAGGCGCTGGTGGAGGGGGGCTCCCGGGTCGCCCACGACTTCCATGTGGCCGGGCTGGTCGACCGCTACGTCCTCTATCTCGCCCCCGCCCTGTTCGGCGGGAGCGACGCCCGCCCCCTGTTCGAGGGGCCCGGAGCCGCCACGATCGGCGACCTGTGGCGGGGCAGGGTGGTCTCGGTGACTAGCCTGGAGGGCGATTTACGGGTCGAACTGTCCACTCGCGTGGACTGAGAACACCTGCCTAGCTCCAGAAATTGCCTAAGGCGGTACCGATGCAGGCCGACAGTAAGAACAGAGATTCCTGTTCCGGGAGCCCGTGCCCGGCCGCGGTGCCGCCCAGCGGAGCCGAAAGAGGTTCGAGAGAGCAGAGCAGAGGGAGACCAGGCTTCGATGCCCTTTTCATCAGTTGAGGACGCGATAGCGGCCATAGGCCGGGGCGAGATGGTCGTCGTGGTGGACGACGAGGACCGCGAGAACGAAGGCGACCTGATCATGGCCGCCGACGCGGTGACCCCCGAGAAGATCGCGTTCTTCCTGGCCCACACCTCGGGACTGATCTGCGTGCCCCTCACCCCCGAACGGGTCGAGCACCTCGACCTTCCGCTCATGGTGACCACCAACACCGAGGTCCAGCGGACGGCGTTCACCGTGAGCGTCGACTACCGGCACGGGACCTCGACGGGGATCTCGGCGGCCGACCGCGCCGCCACCATCAAGGCGCTCGCCGATCCCCACATCCGTCCCTCCGACCTCAACCGACCGGGCCACATCTTCCCCTTGCGTTACCGGCCCGGTGGGGTGCTGAAGAGGGCCGGCCACACCGAGGCGGCCATTGACCTGGCGCGGGCGGCCGGCATGTCGCCGGTCGGTGTCCTCTGCGAGGTGGTGAGCGAGGACAAGACGGGCATGGCCCGCCTACCCGAGTTGCGCCACTTCGCCGAGAAGCACGGTCTGAAGCTGATCTCCATCGCCGACCTGATCCGGTACCGCCGGCACAAGGACAAGCTCGTCCGACGGATCGCCGATGCCCGGATCCCCACCGACTACGGCGAGTTCACCGTCTACGCCTACGAGTCCGTCCTCGACGGGGAGCACCATGTGGCCCTGGTCAAAGGGGAGGTGGCCGGCCAGGCCAACACCCTCGTCCGTGTCCACAGCGAGTGCCTCACCGGGGACGTGTTCGGCTCCCTCCGCTGTGACTGCGGTCCGCAGCTTCACGCGGCCATGGCCATGATCAGTGAGAACGGCAGCGGGGTCCTCGTCTACCTTCGGGGACACGAGGGCCGAGGTATCGGGCTGGCCCACAAGCTGCGGGCGTACAGCCTCCAGGAGGAGGGTTTCGACACGGTCGACGCCAACCTCGAGCTCGGGCTGCCCGCCGACTCGCGTGAGTACGGGATCGGTGCCCAGATCCTGGTCGACCTGGGCGTGACCACCATGCGCCTGATGACCAACAACCCGACGAAGTACGGCGGGCTCGAGGGATTCGGTCTGGATATTGTCGAGCGGGTGAACATCCAGTCCGCGCCCACACCGGAGAACATCGAGTACCTCCGTACGAAGCGAGAGCGGATGGGCCACCTGCTCGAGGGCCTCGATGACGTCCTCTGACCTGACCCTCCTCCCCGCCGATGCCAAGGACCGTGCCGCATCCCGGGTGGGCCGGGTGATCGACGTCGACGGCGACGCCGCTCGGGGCACCAGGATCGCCTTTGCCTGTGCCGAGTTCAACGGTGGGATCACCTTCCGGCTCCTCAGTGGGGCGCTGGACGCACTCGAGGAGTCCGGTGGCGACCTCGCCGACGTGATCGTGGCCTGGGTGCCCGGAGCCTTCGAACTTCCGTTGATCGCCAAGCGGCTGGCCGAGACCGAGACGGCGGACGCGGTGGTCTGTCTCGGTGCCGTGATCCGGGGGGACACGGGCCACTACGAGTTCGTGGCCGGCGAGTGCGCCTCGGGACTGCAGCGGGTGCAGCTCGACACCGGGAAGCCGATCGTGTTCGGTGTGCTGACCACCGAGACGGTGGACCAGGCCCTGGTGCGCTCGGCCGACGACCACTCCAACAAGGGCCGCGAGGCCGCCCTGACCGCGCTCAAGACGACCGGGGTGCTCAATGCCGTGGCGTCCTCGAGCACCGCCCGGGTCGGGTTCTCGGTCGGCGGTCGCTGATGCTGAGACTCGTCCTCCCCAAAGGGTCACTGGAACGAGCCACGCTCGAGCTGTTCGCCGCCGCCGACCTGAGCGTCCAGCGGTCGTCCGAGGTGGACTACCGGGCCACCATCGATGACCCGCGTGTCCTCGAGGTGAGGATCCTGCGCCCCCAGGAGATCCCCTTGTACGTGGCCGACGGCCTGTTCGACGTGGGGATCACCGGACGTGACTGGATCGAGGAGCGGGGGAGCGAGGTCGCCACGCTGGGCGTGCTCAACTACTCGAAGGCCACAGCCAACCCCATCCGGGTGGTCCTGGCCGTTCCCGTCGAGTCACCGGTCACATCGGTCACCGACCTGGCCCGGACGGCCAGCGGAGACGGTGGGGCGCTGCGGGTGTCCACGGAATACCCGGCGCTGACCCGGCGTTTTCTCGAGCGCCACGGCGTGAAGGCCGAGGTCAGCCTGTCCTATGGCGCCACCGAGGCCAAGGTGCCTGACATCGCCGACTGCGTGGTGGAGATCACCGAGACCGGGCGTGCCCTGCGGGCGGCCGGCCTCAAGATCGTCGAGACGCTCCTCGTGTCCCACACCGAGCTCATCGCCAATCCGACAGCAGCCAAGGACCCCGAGAAGCGTCACGCCATCGAACAGCTGCTCACCTTGCTCCAAGGCGCGCTGGAGGCGCGTGGGAAGGTCCTGGTCAAGCTCAATGTTCCCTCCGAACAGCTGCCGGGCGTCATCGAGGTCCTCCCATCGCTGCGATCCCCGACTGTCTCCGAGCTGTTCGGCGGCGGCGGGTACGCAGTCGAGACCGTGGTGCCGAAGTCCGAGATCAACGTCCTGATACCCGCCCTCAAGGATCGAGGGGCGACGGATATCATCGAACTCTCGCTGTCCAAGATCGTGCACTGAGGTCCGAATCTGATGCCGACTTCGTGGACCGGACCCTTCGACCTCGCACCCGCGGGCACCACGCTGTTCGTCGGTGACGTCGCCTCCTTCGACGAGGAGCGCGGCCTCGGGACCGTCGAGTTCGGGTTCGACCGCACACTCCCGTTCCACTGCACGGCGATCACCGACGGCTCTCGGCGCATCGAGGTCGGGGCGGTCGTCGCCTTCGTAGTGGCACCGGGGCGCCTCGGCCGGCTCGAGGCCCGCTCGGTCCGACCGTTGCCCGGCGTCGTCCGGCCCGGCTCGTCGCTCGGCGGCGACGGGTCCCGTGTCGATCAGGCCGACCCGGTTCCGTCGTCCGGTGGCAGTGCCGGGGCTTCCAACTCCGGAACGGCGACGGGTCCTCCGGTCCGGCCCGCGGCACCCGACCCGGTGCCCTCGGCGGCGGATCGGCTCCCCTCGGTGGCGTGGACCGGTTCCCCGCCGCCCCCGCCCCCGCCTGCCGGCGCTCCGGCTCCCGCCCCCGTGCCGTCGCCACCGGCCGCCCCCGTGCCACCGCCACCGCCACCGGCCCCCGTTGCGCCACCACCGCCGCCCCCGGTCACCGTCCCGGTGGCCGCAGGACCGGCAGCTCCACCCCCCGGCGAGGCCGTACCGTTCGCCCGGGTACCGGCCGAGATACCGAGTGGACCCGGCCCGTCGGCTACTGCACCCGAGGTACCACCGGCGCCGGGGCCGGTGCCAGTTCCTCCGTCCGGTGACAACGCCACGCCACCATTCGGGGTCCCGTCCGTGCGGCCACTCGGTGTGGTCGGTCCCCTCGGACTGGTGCCACCCACGTTCTCCCCGGACCGCCCGGTGGGGGAGACGCCCGTCGACCCATCGTCGGGCGAGGTGCCGACCGTCGGTCCTGCCAAGGACGATTCGGATGTCGACGAAGGCCCCAAGCCGGACTTCTGGTCGCCGATCGCCAGGGCGTCGAGCGGACCCCCGCCGACCTGGCGGACACCGGTGACCCCACCGGCTGCGCCCCCAGGCGACGGCACCTGATCGGACGGCCCGGCGTCACCGGGCGGGAGGGCGGGGCGAGGGTGCTCCGGTTCGCTCGCGTAGGGATTGCCGAGGATGTTGCGGGCCATGTCGATGACCACGGCGCTGTCGGCGTCCTCCTTGGTGACCACGCCGAGGAGGGGAGCAGCCAACAGCCCGGTCACGATGCCGGTTTCGGCCATGGATTCGGCCTGGACGACGCTCCATTCCCACAGGCGCTTCACCATGTCCGGGTCCGAGGCCCGACGGGACGGGTACTTGAGCCAGCAGTTGACCGTGGCGTGAGCCAGTCCGGTGGCGGCCGGGAAGAGCCAGATGAGCCGGTAGTTCCCCGTGGCGTCGATGACGATGGCGGCGATGTACGCCAAGACGACGCTGCACAGGTTGAACGGCGCCAGGAGCACGCCGAGGCGCTCGCCCAGTCCGCCCCCTCTCGGAAGGAGTTGGAGGAGCAGTGGCGCCATCACGATGATGTAGGCACCGATGAACGGTGCCCCGATGTAGCCGAGCAGAACGGCCTGCCAGAGGTGGGTGTCGAAGTACTGCACCCCGGCGAGGACCGCGCCGACCAGCGGGGCACCGATGGCCAGCGTCATGGGGGAGAGCTTGCGGCTGAGCGGGATCCCGAAGGCGATCCCGATGAAGAAGACCGGCAGCCCCGTCACCAGCCCGGCGATGGTCTGGGCACTGGCACCGGCATGGAGGATCCGCTGGAAGAACAAGATGGCGACATAGGCGGTCGAACCGACGCCCGACCAGAAGAGGAGCGAACCCCCGATCAGCACCTTGGCGTTCGGTCCGGCGAGTATGTCGCGGAGTTCGTCGCGGGTCGGTCGGGCCCGCTCCTTCCGGTCGACCTCGGCACCGTAGGAGGCCGTCGGGGCCTCCCGGACGAGGACGAGGACGGCGATGCCCACACCCACCATGATCGCCGCGGCCACCTGGAAGGGCAGGTTCCAGGTGGCCGGATCACTCTGCTTCCACGAGGCGATCACCGTGCCCTTGATGGCCAGGCTGGCCACCGTGCCGAGGACCGTGGTCAAGAGCAGCGCCTTGATCCATCGGCTGCGCCCGAACACCTCGGGCACCACGGCCACATTGGTCAGGGTGAACACGGCGGCGGCCTGCCCGGCGATGAGGATCATGAGCACCAAGAGCCAGTATCCGGGCACGACGGTGAACATCCAGGTGGCCACACCCATCACCATCAGGCTCCCCGCCATGTACGGGGTCCGCCTCCCCACCCGGCTCCTCGTCCGATCGCTGAGGCGGCCCGCCACCGGATACGTGAGCCAGCTGACCAGGCGGTCGGCGGTGAGGGCGAAGGTCACCGCCAGGGCTCCCGACGCCCGTTGCTGGACGAAGAGGGTGATCAGCACGCCCGAGACGGCGAGGTTGGCCCGTGGCCCGACCAGCCCGATGGACAGGCCGATGAAGCTGCGCACGCGCGAGGCGTCGATCGGGCCCGGGGACGACTCCGATCCGGTCACTCCCGGCGTCGGCGGCCCCTGGTCCGGGCCGGGGATCTGTCCGTCGCCCTCGCTCACCCGTCGGAGTCGGTCCCGCCACCGCCCCCGGTTCCGCCCTCCTCGCCCCCGGTCCCCCCGTTGACGCCGGCGGCGGAGGCCGCCTCGGCGCCCGCCCTCTGGGCACCGTCGATCTGGACGTAGGCCAGTCTGAGCTGGCTCACACCGTCCTTGAGCTGGTCCTCGGCTTCACCCAGGCGTCCTTCGAGGCCACCGACGAGACAGCCGAGCGCATCGATGGCCAGGCGCGCCTGGGGGAGGAGGGGCGGCTGTTGGGACAAGTAGACGGCGGCGAGCTCGAAGAGCCCGTAGCAGTGGTTGGCCACGACCACCTCGACCGGGGAGTTGACCAGTTCGGCCCTCATGGCCTCCATCTGCTCGGCGAGGACCCGCTCGTCCTCGGGGGCACCGGGACCGATGTCGGCGCCGGTCCGCCCACCACCGGTGCTGGGCGGCTCGCCCCCTGGGCTGGGAGGCCGCCCGACCGGTCGTTCGCCGTCAGGTGTCCATAGTGAGCTCACGACTGATAGCCTAAAGCACTGATAGACGAGGAAGCGGGGTCTTGACTGAGAGACCCCCACCCGGCCACGAGTCTGTTGTGCGCCGGGTCGATGGGGACCGGTGGGCGGCGCGAGCTGCTACCGGTCGTGGCTCCGCTCCTTATTCATCGGCCACGGGAAGTCCGTAGCCCGAAGACATGGAGTGAAGTCGAATAGCAGCCACAGTTACCACCAACGAACCTCGCATCAACGACCGGATCCGCGCCCGTGAAGTGCGCCTCGTGGACCCCGAGGGCGAACAGCTGGGAATCAAGCTGTTGCCCGAGGCACTGGCCATTGCCCGCGACCTCGACCTCGACCTGGTCGAGGTCGCACCCGGCGCCAATCCACCGGTGTGCCGCATCATGGACTACGGGAAATTCAAGTTCGATGCGGCGCAGCGGGCCAAGGAGTCGAGACGCAAGGCCGTCCACGTAGGGATCAAGGAGATGAAGTACCGGCCGAAGATCGGTCCGGGCGACTTCGAGACCAAGACCCGACAGGTGGCGAAGTTCCTCGAGGAGGGGCACAAGGTCAAGATCACCATCATGTTCCGCGGTCGGGAGGTGTTCCACCCGGAGCTGGGCAAGAAGATCCTCGACCGGATCGCCGACGAGATGGACGGCATGGGGAAGTCCGAGTCCGTGCCTCGCCTCGATGGTCGCAACATGGTCATGGTCCTGGCGCCGGACAAGAGGGCGAAGCAGTCGGCAGCGTCACGGGGTCCGGGTCACGAGGGTGGGTCCAACGGCTCCCACCCGCGCAGATCGGCCGCTGGTGGTGCGGGCGAGGGTGCGACGAACGCGAGCACCCCGTCGTCGGCAGGTGAACAGGCAGCAACAGGTGAACAGCCAGGAGTAGAGGTGGCGTCAGCAACGGCAGAGAAGGCAGCAGGGGAGGACCCGGCGCCGCAGGCCGGAGCCGACGCACCGGCGGCCGAGGTGGAACCCGCGGCCACGGAGACGACTGAGAGAGAGGGATAAGACGATGCCCAAGATGAAGACCGACAGTGGCGCCCGCAAGAGGGTGAAGGTGACCGGCACCGGTCGGCTGCGTCGACGCAAGGCGTTCCGCTCCCATCTTCTCGAGGGAAAATCGAGTGTCCGCAAGCGGCGGCTCGGCCGGGAGGCCGATTTTGCACCCGGTGACGCCCACCAGGTGCGGCGCATGCTGGGCCGGTGACGCCGGGCCGTCCCCCGCCCGACCCCGGGTGGAGGACGGTGCAGCCCTGAGGGTCACCTGGCCCGACATTTCCTGAGGCGACTCGGGAGCCATCCTGTCCTCCCGGTAGCAGGCGTGCCGGGGGGAGCGGAGCCCGAGCCCTCGCCCAACCTACGTTCAGTGCACGAAGGCCCCCCACGAAAAGGAGACCACCATGGCCCGAGTAAAGCGCGGAGTACACGCCAAGAAGCACCACCGCGCCGTCCTCGAGCAGGCGCAGGGTTACTACGGCAACAAGAGCCGGTCGTTCCGCGCCGCCAACGAGCAGGTGATGCACTCGATGCAGTACGCCTATCGCGACCGCCGCGCCCGGAAGGGGGACTTCCGCCAACTCTGGATCCAGCGGATCAACGCGGCAGCCCGGCTGAACGGGACCAGCTACAGCCGGTTCATCGCCGGGCTGCACCGGGCGGACGTGGAGGTCGACCGCAAGGTGCTGGCCGATCTGGCCGTCACCGAGCCTGAGGCCTTCGCCTCGCTGGTCCGGGTGGCCAACGACGCCCTGGCCGAGGCCGGCTCGACTGCCGAGGCCGGTTCCTGAGCCAGGACGCACTCGTCCACACCCATCACCGGGTTCGACGGGTCAGGCAGCTCCTGCGCAAACGGAACCTGCGCATCGGCGAGCGGTCCCTGGTGGTGGAGGGGGCGGAACTCCTCTCGGTCGCCCTGGCGGCAGGCGTGCCTGTCGAGTCGGTCTACGTGGCTCCCGAGGGACGCTCCAACCCTTCGGTGGCAGCCGTGGTCGATCGGGCGTTCGCCACCGGCGTGCGGGTGTTCGACCTGGCGCCGGGCGTGGTCGAGCGGGTGGCCGACACGGTCACCCCCCAGCCGGTGCTGGCGGTGGTGGGCTTTGCCACGGCGGCCCTGGATGAGATCAGAGGCGCGTCGTCGGTCGTTGTCTGTGTGGATGTCAGAGACCCCGGCAACGTCGGGACGATGATCCGGACCGCCGACGCATCCGGGGTCGGCGCCGTGGTGTGCTGCGAGGGCAGTGTGGACCCCACCAATCCGAAGACCGTCCGCTCCTCGGCAGGTTCGCTGTTCCACGTACCCGTCGTGGCCGGAGGACCCCCGGAGGCCGTGCTCGCCGCCCTGCGGGGGTGGGGGTTCACCACGGTGGGCACCCTGGTGCACAACGGTCTGGACTACACCACGTTCGACTGGAAGCAGAAGGTGGCGGTGGTCTTCGGCAACGAGGCGTCAGGCTTGGGGCCGTCGGTGGTGGATGCGCTCGATGCGACGGTGTCCATCCCGATGGCCGGACGGGCCGAGTCTCTCAACGTGGGCGTGTCGGCCGCCGTCTTGTGCTTCGAAGCCATGCGGCAACGCCGGGGCGATGGCTGGAGCGCCGGTGCGGGCGCTCGTCGTCCTACGATGCCCGACATGGAATCGGCGTCCATGTCACCCCCCGAATCGGATGGTGGCCACCCGGTGGACCGTGACCGGTCGCCGGGTGGTGGCACGACTCCGCCCGGCAGCGAGCCGTCGGGGGCCTGACATGAGCGGTCCCCTCGACATCGAAGCCCTCGTCTCGCAGGCCCGGACCGCCATCGCTGCGGCCGGCTCGACCGAGGAGATCCGGAACGTGACCGCACTGGTTTCCGGAAAGAAGTCGGCGCTCGCCGAGGCCGGCCGGAGCCTCGGAGAACTCGCCCCGGACGCCCGCAAGGAGGTGGGCCGGAAACTCAACGAGGCCCGGACGACCGTCGAGACCCTCCTCGAGGAGCGGCGGACCGCGATCGAGTCGGCCGAGCTATCCCGCCAGATGCAGGACAGCCGGATTGACCTCACCGAGTTCATCGACGGCAGGATCGTCGCGGCTGCGGAACGCGGCCACCTCCACTTGGTCACCCAGACCCGCGACGAGCTGGAGGACGTGTTCGTCGGGATGGGCTTCGAGGTGGCCGAGGGCCCGGAGATCGAGACCGACTGGTACAACTTCGGGGCCCTCAACATCCCCCCCGCCCATCCGGCCCGGGGAATGTGGGACACCTTCTATCTCAATCTGGGCGCTCCGGAGTCGACGGTGCTGCGGACCCATACGTCACCGGTGCAGATCCACCTGATGGAGGACGCCGCGGCCAACGGCACCCTACCCATCCACGCGGTGATGCCCGGACGTTGCTATCGGCGGGACACGCCCGACGCCCGACACCTGCCGGTGTTCCACCAGATCGAGGGACTGGTCGTGGACGAGGGGATCACCTTCGCCGACCTGGCCGGGACGATCGAGGTGTTCACCACCGCGTACTTCGGTCCCGATATCCACTCGCGGCTCCGGCCCGCCTACTTCCCGTTCACCGAGCCGTCGGCCGAGTACGAGGTGACCTGCACCATCTGTCATGGTCGCGGGTGCCGGACCTGCTCCCAGACCGGCTGGATCGAGCTCGGTGGCTGCGGAATGGTGGATCCGGCGGTGTTCGCTGCCGTGAGCATCGACCCCGACAAGTGGACGGGCTTCGCGTTCGGGTTCGGCATCGACCGCTGTGCCCAGATGCGCCATCAGATCGCCGACATGCGCGCACTGATCGAGAACGATTTCCGATTCCTGCGTCAATTTTGATGCACGAGCGCTGAGAGGACGACCGTGCGCGTACCGCTTTCGTGGCTTCGAGACTTCGCCCCCTTCGTCGGGGAGCCGACCGACCTGGCCGCGACGCTCGACGATCTCGGGCTGGTCGTGGAAGAGATCGAGAGGGTCGGCGAGGGCCTGGAAGACGTGATCGTCGTGAGGGTCGATGACATCGCACCCATCGAGGGCGCCGACAAGATTCGACGGGTGGTGGTTGCCGACGGGGCCGGCCATGTCGAGGTGGTCTGTGGCGCCTGGAATTTCGAGGTCGGCGATCTGGTCGCGCTGGCCCCGGTGGGGGCGGTCCTTCCTGGGGGATTCGCCATCGGACAGCGCAGAATGAAAGGAGTGGTGTCGAACGGGATGCTCTGTTCCGGGTCCGAGCTGGGGCTTTCGACCGACCACGAGGGCATCCTCCGGCTCAACGACCTCGAAGGGGGTGTAGTCGGTCAGCGGCTGATCGATCTGCTCGGCATCGAGTCCGACGTGGTCTTCGACATAGCCGTCGAGGCCAATCGTCCCGACGCGTGGTGCATGGCCGGTGTGGCCAGGGACCTGGCCGCCCGGCTGGGTGTCCCCTTCTCCGTCCCCGATGTGGTTCCTCAGGCCGTGTCGGGATCCGGCAGCTCCGGCGCAACCGAGCGCTCGTCGACGAGTGCACCCCTTCCGGATGCTGTGCCTGTCGGGGAACTGGCAACAGTGCGGGTGGACGACGTGGAGCTGTGCCCACGGTTCACGGCGAGGGTGATCAGCGACATCGCCGTCGGCCCGTCGCCGGCGTGGCTGGCCCGACGCCTGACCCTGGCGGGGATGCGGCCGATCAACAATGTCGTCGACGCGTCCAACTACGTGATGCTCGAACTCGGGCAGCCGACCCACCCCTACGACCTCGATCGGTTGGCGGGGAACGGGCTCGTCGTGCGGCGGGCCGAGCCGGGCGAAACCCTGACGACCCTGGACGGCACCGTCCGCACCCTCGGACGGCCCGGCCCGGGCCTGGGGGATACCGGACAGGACTGCCTGATCTGCGACGCCCACGGTGAGCCCGTCGGGATCGGCGGGGTGATGGGCGGCGCGTCCTCGGAGATCGGACCTTCGTCGACGCGGGTCCTCCTCGAGGCCGCCTACTTCGTGCCCATGGCCATCGCGCGGACCTCCAAGCGCCTCGCCCTGCGAACGGAGGCGTCGGCCCGATTCGAACGGGGATGCGACCCGGAGGGCATCGACAGGGCGGCTGATCGATTCTGCGAACTGGTGGCCCTCACGGCCGGTCCGGACATGGTCGTGGCCGGTGGTTCGATCGACATCAGGGGGGACGTGCCCGGTCCGCTCACTGTCCCCGTCCGCCCCTCCAGGGTGAATGCGCTCCTGGGGTCGGACTTCTCGGCGGCGCAGATGACCGAACTCCTGACCCCACTGGGTATGGCCGTCGAGTCGACCGGCACCAGGGACGGGGAGGCGCTGGAGGTCACCGTGCCCACCTTCCGTCCGGACGTCCGACCTGCGCCGATGGGGGAGGCCGACATCGCCGAGGAGGTGGCGAGGACCTACGGCTACTCGCGGATCGTCAGGCGAACGCCCTCGTGGCCGCAGCCGGGCCGCCTGACGCAATACCAAAAGGACCGGCGTCTGCTCAAAGAGGTGCTGAGCGGGCTGGGCGCCAGCGAAGTGTGGACCGAGACCTTCGTCTCCGAGTCCGACCAGGTGCTCTCCGGTGTACACCCTCCCTACGTGGAGGTCACCAATCCACTGGTTGAGTCCGAGCGGTTCCTGCGGTCCTCGATGATGCCCGGCCTGGTCCGGGCGTTGCAGTACAACACTGAGCGCAGGCAGGGCGGGCTCAGGCTCTTCGAGGTGGGAACGGTCTTCTTCCATCCCGATGCTCCGCCCGTCGAAGCGGAGGATGGCCCCCCGGGGGAGACCTCCGAGCGCCTCAGTGCCGTGTTCGCCCGCGAGGACGACGACGCCTGGGCCACCGTGGCCGCCTGGCGGACCATTGCCGGCGCCCTGAGGATCGCCGATTGGGTCATCGACGACCGTTCCATGGGAGGAACGGTGTCCGAGGTCCTCCACCCCTACCGTTCCGCCGCCGTCTTCAGCATCGTGAGCACCGATGCCGGCGAACATCCGACCCCTGTTGGGGTCGTCGGAGAGCTCAACCCCTCTCTGGTCGGACAGCTCGGATTGCTCGACCCTGACGGAAGGCCACGCCGCCTGGGATGGCTCGACCTGGACATCGGAACGCTGCTGGATCGCCAGCGGGTGCCCCGCCGCTCGGAGGAGGCCAAGCCGATCAGCAGGTACCCCTCTTCGGACTTCGACCTCGCCTTCGTGGTGCAGGACTCGATTCCGGCGGTCACGGTCGAGCGCACGTTGCGCAAGGCCGGCGGCGAGCTCCTGGAGTCGATCGACCTCTTCGACGTGTACCGGGGTGCCTCGGTCGATCCCGGAGCACGCAGTCTCGCGTTCCGACTCCGGTGCCGCGCGCTGGACCACACCCTGACCGACGAGGAGATTGGTGGCGTGCGCACCGCCTGCATCGAGGCCGCGGAGCGCCGGCTCTCCGCCACGTTGCGCTAGATCCGTTCAGGCCCGAAGGCCGCGGCTCGGCGGTCGGATCCCCGGGGAGCTGCACAGTGGACCGGGTCGGTCTCCGCCGTGCGAACCTAGGACTCCAGGACGGCATTGCCCACTGCCGATGGCCGAAATCGTGTGTCGCCAGGAACGACCACCGGAGGTGGTCGTCACCTTGACCGGCTCGCACGGGGCTCGGGCCGGCGACGGTGAAGGGCACGGTCTTGCCGAGTGTTCATGAGTCGAATCCCATGCCCAACCGGTCGAGCACCCGTAGCCAGAGGTTGCGCCGCCCGTCGTGCTCGTCGGCATTGGCCATCGACCAGCGGGTCAGTTGGATCCCCGCGTAGCGGATCGGCTCCGGTGGGAACGGCATCGGTTTGCTCCTCACGAACGAGAGACGGGTCCGCTCGCTGTCCGGCGCATAGAGGAGGTCCAGGACCACCTGTGCTCCGAAGCGGGAGGCCCCCACACCGAGTCCGGTGTAGCCGGCTACCGATGCCACCCGACCCCCCAGCGTCAGATCGAAGAACGCGGAGAACCGCGAGCACGTGTCGATGGCTCCCGCCCATGCGTGAGTGAACCGCACGTCCTCGAGTTGCGGGAAGGTCTGTGCGAAGAGGGCCGACAGTCGGAGGAAGGTCTGTTCGCGTTGTTCCAGGGACGGCCGGATTCCGTTGCCGAAGTGGTAGATGGCGTCATAACCACCGAAGAGGATCCTGTTGTCGGTGCTGAGGCGGTAGTAGAGGAACTGGTTCCCGCAGCCGCCGAGTCCTTGTCGAGCCCGCCATCCCACCGAGTCGAGTTGGGCGGCGTCCAACGGCTCGGTCATGAGGACGTAGTCGTAGACGGGGACGATATAGCGGCGCAGCCGTCGGATCGGTGACGGAAAGGCATTGGTGCCGAGGGCGACCCGGTCGGCCCGGACCACAGCGTGGTCCGTCCTCAGGGTGACGGAGTCCGGAGCGCCCGTTCCGACCCACCGATCCTCGATCCGGTCCACTGCGGTGTGCTCATGGATCCGGACCCCTGCTCCTTCACAGATCCGGCGGAGCCCCCAGGCCAATCGAGCCGGATTGACCAGTGCACACCCCCGCTCGTCCCAGAGCCCGGCCAGGTACGTGGGGGAGTGGACCTCGGCGCGCGATCGCATCGGTATCGAGGTACGTCATGGGAACGCCATGGAGTGCGGCCTGCTCGGCGGCCGCGAGCAGCTCATCGACCTGATGCGGCTCGGTGGCGACGGAGAGCTCCCCGGTCCGCTCGAATCCGCAGTCGATGTCCTGTTCGGCGACCGTGGCCTCGATGCCGTCCAGATTCTCCATGCCCAGGCGCTGAAGCGTGGCGATCTCCGAGGGGAAGCGCTCGATGCCGTTGCTCAGGCCGTGGGTCAGGCTGGCGGCACAGAACCCCCCGTTCCGACCCGATGCCGCCCATCCACAGCGATCGGTATCGAGCAACACGACGTCGAGATCGGGTCGGGTCGTCTTCGCCAACCAAGCCGTCCACAATCCAGTGAATCCACCGCCGACCACGACGAGGTCGGCGTCGGTGCGGCCCACGAGCGGCGGGGCCGGGGGCGGTGCCTCGGGGTCATCGAGCCAGAATGAAACGGGCAATGCCTCGGCGATGGCGTCGGAGCGGTTCACGGCGGTGACCCTACCGGTGCAGCTCCATCCCGACCCAGCCCACCCCAGGGGGCCCGCTTCGAACCGAACCCGCCGCTTCGATGCGACCCGCAGTGGGCCGCCGCACCGGCAGACGACTTCAGTGCGGGTCGCATCCCTCCAGGAAGCCGGCCGCCCTCGGGGGCCCCGGGCCTCCATGGAGCGGGTCAGCTGTCGGGGCCACCTGAGGTGGTTTGCATAATCATGCGAAATTCTGCATATACTTGCACCATGCGTCAAGCCGGTCTGCCCCATGTGCCCGGGCATGGTCGCGCCATGCGTCCATGAAGGTCGGCGTCGTCGGTGCGTCCGGCTATGTGGGCATCGAGCTCCTTCGCCTCTGCGCAGGGCATCCGGATCTCGATGTGGTGGTCGCCACCGCCGGGTCTCGCGCCGGTCAGTCGATTGCCAGCGATTCGTCCTCACTGGCTGCCGCGTACCCGAGTCTGACCTATGCCGCAACGGAGGTCTCCGAGTTCGACGGTCTCGATCTCGTGTTCCTCGCTCTTCCCCACGGCCAGTCACAGCATCTGGTGCCCGACTTGGTGGAGAGGGTCGGGGTGGTGGTCGACCTGGCCGCCGACTTCCGGCTGAAGGATCCTGCGCTTTATCCGACCTGGTACGGCGAGGAACACGTGGCGCCGGAGCTCCTGGGTCGATTCGTCTACGGACTGCCCGAGCTGCACCGGGACCAGATCAGGGGAGCGAAGCTCATCGCGGCGCCCGGTTGTTACCCGACGGCGGCACTGCTGGCCCTCGCCCCTCTTGTCGAGTCGGGCGTGGTGGCAGTGGCCGTTGATGATGCGGACTCCGCCGGGACAGAGGTGGCGGGCCGAGCTCTCCCAGCTCCCTCGCTCATCGTCGATGCAGCGAGCGGGGTCTCCGGTGCCGGTCGGGCACCGAAGGAGCATCTCCAGTTCGGCTCGGTAGACGAGGACTTCGTCGCCTACGGGTTGCTCGACCACCGTCACACCGCGGAGATGGAACAAGGCCTCGGCTCACCGGTGCTGTTCACGCCGCACCTCGCACCGATGGTCCGGGGCATCCTCGCCACCTGTTATGCCCGACCCGAGACCTCCTTCGACGGTACGGGCCCTTCGGACCAGGCCGCCTCGGGCCGGCGCCCCCAGTCGAAGAAGGCCATCCTCACCACCGAGGAGGCCATGGCCATCCTGCATCGCCGCTACGACGAGGAGCCGTTCGTGATGGTCACCGACGGACCACCCTCGACCAAGGCCACCCGTGGTTCGAACTGTGCACACGTATCGGTCAGGGTCGACCCGAGGACGGGCTGGCTCCTCGCCTTCGCCGCCATCGACAACCTGGTCAAGGGGGCGGCCGGCCAGGCGGTGCAGTGCGCCAATCTGGCCCTGGATCTTCCCGAGGACACCGGCCTCCCCCGGGCCGGGATGTACCCATGACCCGCCTCCTGCCTGCACCGATGAGCGTGCCGCCGCCGGCCACCGCACCGGGAGGCCGCCAGCCGTGAGTATCACCACACCGGAAGGGTTCGTCGCGTCCGGACTGGCTTCGGGCATCAAGGCGTCGGGCGCACTGGATCTGGCCCTCCTGGCCACCGAGGACGGTGTCCCCGTGCCCACCGCGGCGACGTTCACCACCAATCTCGCGGCGGCCGCGCCCGTCCGGGTGAGCCGGGACCATCTCGACGCCAGCGGTGGCCGGGCGGCGGCTGTCCTGGTCAGCAGCGGAAACGCCAATGCGGCGACCGGCCCTCGAGGAAGAGCGGACGCCGAGACGATGTGCGCGCTGGTCTCCCAGGCGCTTGACGTGCCGACCGAACAGGTCCTTGTCTGTTCCACCGGTCTGATCGGCGTCCCACTCCCGATGGACCCGATCACCCGGGGCATCGCCCCACTGGTGGCTTCGCTCGCCGCCACCGTCGAGGCAGCCGAGGACGCGGCCGCGGGGATCCTGACCACCGACTCGGGCCGGAAGGAGGTGCTGATCGAGAACCCCCCGTTCACCGTGGCCGGCATGGCCAAAGGGGCGGGCATGCTGGCACCGAACATGGCCACCATGCTCGCCCTCCTCACCACCGACGCCGCCATCGAGCCCGGCCCGTTGGCCGAGCTCCTCGCTATCGCCGTCCGGGACACCTTCAACTCGATGACCGTGGATGGCTGCACATCGACCAACGACACGGTGACCCTGATGGCCTCGGGCCGGGCAGGACCGGCCGACCCCAACGTGGTGGTCGACGCCGTGACCGAGGCGTGTGCCGGCCTGGCGGCCCAGATGGTGGCGGACGCCGAGGGCGCCTCCAAGGTCGTCCACATCCGGGTGACCGGCGCGCGCTCCGACGCCGAGGCCCACCGGGCCGCCCGCAAGGTGGCCGACTCGCTCCTCGTCAAGTGCTCGCTCAACGGGGAAGACCCCTATTGGGGGCGCGTAGCCAGTGATCTCGGCTCGGCCGGTGTCGACTTCGACATGGACCGCCTGTCCATCGATTACGGCGGGGTCACTGTGTGCCGCGACGGGGTGGCCGTCGCCCACGACGAATCGGCGGTGACCCGCCACATGGCCGGCCCATCAATCGACATCCACTGCCAGCTCGGCCTGGCCGACGGCAACGGTGTGGTCATGGGGGTCGACCTCGGCTACGGCTACCTCGACGAGAACCGGACGACGTCGTGACCGGCGCCCACGCGGTCGAGGGCACGGGCGCGAGCCAGAGCACCAGGGTGAGTCTGCCCCCCGGCGACAAGGCCGCGGTGCTGGTGGAGTCGCTCCCGTACATCCGCCGCTTCTGGGGCAAGGTGGTGGTGGTCAAGTACGGGGGCAACGTGCTGATCCCGAAGCCCGGGGAGCCCAGTATCGACGAGTCCGACGCATTGGCCTCCTTCGCCGAGGACATCGTGCTGATGCGCTCGGTGGGCATGCTCCCGGTCGTGGTCCATGGCGGTGGACCCCAGATCGGCGAGCTGATGGCCCGGGTGGGCAAGGAGGTCGAGTTCCAGGACGGATTCCGGGTGACGGACTCCGACACCATCGATCTGGTCCGTATGGTCCTGGTGGGCAAGGTCAACCGCGACATCGTCAGCTCGATCAACGTCCACGGCGCCCTGGCTGTGGGTCTCTCGGGCGAGGACGCCAACCTGATCACCGCCACCGCCCGCTCCGAGGCACTCGGGTACGTCGGCGATGTCGTCCACGTTGATCCGGTGATCGTCCACCAGCTGCTGGCCCAGGGTCTGATCCCCGTCGTGGCGACCATCGGGACCGACGAATCCGGCCAGGCCTTCAACATCAACGCCGACACGGCGGCCGGGGCACTGGCCGCTGCGCTGGGCGCGGAGAAGCTGGTGTTCCTGACCGATGTGTCCGGCCTGCGCACGGTGTCCGATGATCCCTCGACGCTGATCCACTGGGCCACCGCCGACGATCTCGACCGCATGGTCCGGACCGGGGCGGCCAGCGGGGGGATGATCCCGAAGGTGGAGTCCTGTGCCCGCGCCGTCCGTTCCGGGGTGAGCCGCGCCCACATCCTCGATGGCCGAACCCCTCACGCCCTGTTGCTCGAGGTCTTCACGGACGAGGGGGTCGGGACGATGGTCGGCCTGGACGACGAGGACCGGGACGGGGCGACCCGTGTGGCCGCGGGGCGAGACTGATGAGTCAGAACGAACTGGACGGATCGACCGGAGCGGGGCCCGGCCATCTCGACCGCTCCGCCCTCATGCACACCTATGCCGAACCGCCGGTCACGTTCGTCCGGGGTGAGGGCAGCACGCTCTACGACGAGAGCGGCCGGGCCTATCTGGATTTCCTCTCGGGCCTGGCCGTGACCTCACTCGGGCATGCCCATCCGGTGGTGGCCGCAGCCATCGCCGCCCAGGCCCACACCCTCAGTCACGTCTCGAACCTGTTCGGCAACTCCGTGGGGCCCGAGGTGGCGGTCACAATCGACCGACTGATCGGTGGCGGGAGCCGTCGGGCCGGCGGGCAGGTCTTCTTCACCAATTTCGGGAGCGGAGGCCAACGAGTGCGCCATCAAGCTGGCGCGCCGGTGGTCCGGGCCGGGCCGGTTCGCCGTGGTCAGCACCTGGGACGCCTTCCACGGACGGACCCTGGCCGCGCTGACCGCCACGGGCCAGCCGAAGATGCAGGCACCGTTCCTCCCTCTTCCCGAGGGATTCGACCACGTTCCCTTCGACGACCTCGAGGCCATGGCCGAGGCGTGCGACCCGACCAGGGTGGCCGCCGTCCTGGTGGAGCCGATCATGGGTGAGGCCGGCGTCGTGGTGCCGTCCTCGGACTACCTGGTGGGTCTACGACAGCTGTGCACGGATCGGGACATCCTCCTCATGGTGGACGAGGTCCAGACCGGCTTCGCCCGCACCGGTCGCTGGTTCGGGTTCCAGCACCTCGGTGTCGAGCCCGACGTCGTGACCATGGCCAAAGCCCTCGGCAACGGCATGCCCGTGGGGGCGTGCTGGGCGCGGGCCGAGGTGGCCGCGGCCTTCGTGCCCGGTGACCACGGCAGCACCTTCGGCGGTCAGCCGCTGGCCATGTCGGCTGCGAGGGCCACCTTGGCCGTCATGGAGGAAGTCGATGCTCCGTCCCGGGCGAGCCGTGCCGGGGAGAGGCTCCGAGCGGGGCTGGACAAGCTCCCCGGTGTGGCATCGGTCCGGGGGGAGGGCCTGCTGCTGGCGGCCGTGCTCACCGACGAGTTCGCCGTTCCGGCCTGCCGCGAGGCGCTCGAGTCAGGACTGGTCATCAACGCCCCCCGCGCCGACGTCCTTCGGTTCGCTCCGTCGCTCCTGGTCTCCGATGCGGAGATCGACCGCGCGGTGGCCACGCTCGGAGCGATCCTCACCCGACGGGCCACCGCCCCCGGGCCTGGCCTGGGCGCCGGGAGGCCGGCCGCGGACCCGACGGCAGGTGCCGACGATGTCTGAGAGGCGGAGTCCGTCAACTCCGTCGGCCGCCACGGGAGCCACCACCTTCGCCACCCGACCCGCGTCCGGCGAGGGGGCGGTGGGCACACGACACGTCCTCGACATCGGTGACCTAGGCCCCGAGGGTATCGCCGCGGTCATGGCGCTGGCCGAGGCCGAGCCGGCCACCCTCCCGGCGACCCTCGCCGGCCAGGGTGTGGCGCTCCTCTTCGAGAAGTCGTCGAACCGCACCCGGAACAGCTCGGAGATGGCAGCGGTGGCCCTGGGCGGCCACCCGGTCTATATCCAGGGCCACGAGGTCGGCCTCGATGTGCGTGAGACCGCGGCCGACGTGGCCCGCACGCTGGCCTGTTATCACGCCGTCGTGTGCGCGCGTGTCGTGGACCACCGATCGCTGGAGCGGATGGCCGCAGCCCTGGATGACGCCGCCGTGGCCGTCCCGGTGGTCAACCTCTTGTCCGACCGGGCCCATCCGTGCCAGGCACTGGCCGACCTGCTGACCCTGCGCCAGGTGTTCGGGGCCGACGCGCTCGCCGGTCTTACGCTGGCCTACGTCGGGGATGCCAACAACGTCTGGAGGTCCCTGGCCACCGCCGCGGCGATGGAGGGCATTGCTTTGCGGCTGGCGTCTCCTGCGGCCTACGGGCCGTCTCCCGCGGACATTGCCTCGATCACCGCTGTCGGGGGCGCCGCGGGCGGAGTGACTGTCACGACCGACCCCCACGAGGCCGTGGCCGGCGCGGACGCCGTGTACACGGACGTATGGACGTCGATGGGCCAGGAGGAGGAGGCCGCAGCGCGCCGGGAGGCGTTCAGTGGCTACGAAGTTGACGACTCGCTCCTGGCGGGGGCGGCGGACCATGCGGTCGTGCTCCACTGCCTACCCGCCCACCGCGGCGAGGAGATCAGTGCCCAGGTGATCGACGGGCCCCGCAGTGTGGTCTGGCGGCAGGCGGCGAATCGGCTGCACGCCATGCGCGGACTCCTGGCCTGGGTGCGGGGCGTCGACCGACTCCCTCCGGGATCCGCCGCCGGAGGGGCGGCGTCGTGACCACCAAGCACCAGCGTCAACACCGCATCACCAAGTTGTTGGAGACGAGGGCGGTGGGCAGCCAGACGCATCTGGTCGAACTGTTGGCCGGCGAGGGTATCGAGGCCACCCAGACCACCGTCTCGCGTGACCTAGACGAGCTGGGCGCAGTGAAAGTCCGGCTCCCCGGGGGGGAGACCGCCTATGCGCTGCCCGAGCTCCCCTCCCATCAGGTGGCCCCGGAGGACCATCTGCGCCGGGTGCTCGGCGAGTGGGTGGTCGAGGCCGACTACTCGGGCAATCTGGTCGTCCTGCGCACCCCTCCGGGATCCGCCCACGTGGTGGGGTCCGCCCTGGATCGCAGCGGGTTCCCCGGCGTGATCGGCACGGTCGCCGGCGACGACACCGTCCTCGTGGTGGCCTCGGAGCCTTCGGGAGGTGCCGCAGTCGCCGACCGGCTGGCCACCGTGGCCGGGCTCGAGCCGGTGTGGGCGACCCACCCGGCGGCGCCGGATGGCCGGGACGGACCGTCGACCCCGCCGGAACGATCGACAGCACGATCAAAACGGTCGACGCCTCGAGCAAAGAAGCCAGCAGAGCCAACGACAACAGCGACACGGACCAGGAGTACGACATGAGCAAACGGGTGGTATTGGCGTACAGCGGTGGATTGGACACCTCGGTGGCCGTTCGCTGGCTGATGGAGAACCGGGGCGTCGAGGTGATCGCCGTGGCTGTCGACGTCGGCCAGGATTCTGGGGCCGCCGGTGAGGACTGGCACGCCATCCGCAACCGGGCCCTGGCCGCAGGGGCCATCGAGGCCACCGTGGTGGACGCTCGGGCGGAGATGGCCGAGGACTTCTGCGTCCCGGCACTATTGGCCAACGCCAAATACGAGGGGAAGTACCCGCTCGTGTCGGCGCTGTCCCGACCGGTGATCGTCAAGCACCTCGTCGCCGAGGCCCGCAAGCACGGTGCCACGGCGGTGGCCCACGGCTGCACGGGCAAGGGCAACGACCAGGTCCGATTCGAGGTGGGGACCCGCGCCCTCGCTCCGGACCTCGAGGTCATGGCACCGGCCCGGCTGTGGGGGCTGTCCCGCGAGGACGCCATCGAGTACGCGGTCAAGTGGGACATCCCCCTGTCGGTGACCAAGGAGAAGCCCTACTCGATCGATGCGAACCTGTGGGGCAGGGCCATCGAGTGCGGGATCATCGAGGACCCGTGGAACCGGCCGCCCGAGGACGTGTACACCATGACCCGACCGACCGCCACCGAGCCCACCGAGGTCGTCGTCGGCTTCGAGGCCGGTGTACCCGTGACGATCGAGGGTCGGTCCCTGGCGCCCGAGCCGCTGATCGCCGAGATGAACCGGCTCGTGGGTGCCTACGGATTCGGTCGGCTCGACATGGTCGAGAACCGTCGCGTGGGCATCAAGAGCCGCGAGGCCTACGAGTGCCCGGGAGCCCTAGCCCTGCTGCTCGCCCACGCCGACCTCGAGGACCTAACCCTCGAGCGGGACCTACACCACGAGAAACTGCGGCTCGAACCCCGGTGGTCGGAGCTCGTGTACGACGGGCTGTGGTTCTCCCCGCTGAAGCAGGCGCTCGACGCCTTCATCCGCGAGTCCCAGCGTCACGTCAGCGGCGAGGTGCGGCTCCGACTGGAGTCGGGCCGGTGCTGGGTGGTGGGTCGCCGCAGCCCGGTGAGTCTCTACGACCACGGCTTGGCCACCTACGATGCCACCGACACGTTCCACCACGAGGACGCTGCCGGATTCGTCCGACTGTGGGGTCTCGGGGTGGCCACGTGGTCGGCCGTGCAGGAGGGCCGGGGCGCTGCCGGTGGCCCGGAACGGGGATCCTCGGCTCCGGGTGGACCGGGGTCCGGGGGCACGACCTCGTGACCCTGTGGCACGGTCGACTCGGGGTCGGCACCGCGGACGCGGTGATGGCCTACTCCAGCAGTCTGGACTACGACCGACGCCTGGCTCCCGACGACCTGGCCGGGTCGCGGGCCCATGTCCGCGGCCTCGGCCGTGGAGGGCTGCTCGGCGACGACGAGGTGACCGAACTGCTCGACGCGCTCGACCAGATCGGTGTCGAGCTGGCGGAAGGAACGTTCGCGTTCGCCCCGGGGGACGAGGACATCCACACCGCCGTCGAGCGGCGGGTCACCGAGATCGCCGGAGACGTCGGTGCCAAGCTCCACACCGGTCGCAGCCGCAACGACCAGATCGCCACCGACCTGCGCCTGTACGCGAAGCGCGAGCTCACGGCCGTCGCCGTCGAGATTCTGGGGTTCCAGGACGTCCTCCTCACCCGGGCGAGGGAGGCGGGCGACGTCTACCTCCCCGGCTACACACACCTGCAGCGGGCCCAACCCGTCCTTTTGGCCCACCATCTGCTGGCCCACGGATGGGCGTTGTCCCGGGACGTCGACCGCCTGCTCGCCACCGTGGCACGGTTGGACGTGTCGCCTCTCGGTGCCGGGGCGCTCGCCGGTTCTTCCCTGCCCCTCGATCCCGACGGCGTCGCCGAGGACCTGGGTTTCAAAGCCCGTTTCGAGAACTCCCTCGACGCGGTGTCCGATCGTGACTTCGTGGCCGAGGCGCTGTTCGACCTGTCCATGGTGGGCGTCCACCTATCCCGGATCGGCGAGGAAGTGGTGCTGTGGTCGACCGAGGAGTTCGGATTCGCCGTGCTCGACGACGCCTTTGCCACCGGCAGTTCGATGCTCCCGCAGAAGAAGAACCCTGACGTGGCGGAGTTGGCGCGGGGCAAGACGGGCCGCTTGGTCGGCAACCTCACCGGGATGCTGGTCACCCTGAAGGGCCTGCCCCTCGCCTACAACCGCGACCTGCAAGAGGACAAGGAGCCGCTGTTCGATTCGGTCGACCAGACGCACCTGGCCCTGGCTGCTCTGTCCGGACTGTTCGCCACCGTCCGTTTCGAGGTCGATCGGATGCAGCAGGCTGCGGGTGGGTCGGCGGTGGCCGCCGTCGATCTGGCCGAGTGGCTGGTCGAACGGGGCATGCCGTTCCGCCAGGCCCATGCCGTGGTCGGGGGACTGGTGCGGGACTCGCTCGAGCGCCACGTCCCCCTGGTCGAACTGGTCGTGGCGCACCCGGCGCTCGGTGGAGAGGCGGTGTGGTTGTTGGAACCGGGCGTGGCCGTCACCCGGCGGACGACCCCGGGGGGCGCCGGGCCCGAGGCGGTCGCAGTCCAGATGGGGCGGTTCGCCGACCGGTTGGCGGTGGACCGCTCTCGTATCGGCTGATGACGGGGGAGTCGGTCCCGTGTAACGCGGCGCCGACTCGAAGGGACAGTGCGGCGTGGGAACCCCTGACGGCCGATCGAGCGTCGACGGTGACAGGTGCCGGCGCGCAGCGGCCACCCGGCTCGCCGCCGCGGGGCTGACCGGTCGTCCCCCGGTGCGCGTGGGAGGCTGATGGCGTGCTCGTTCTGATCCTGATCGGGTTTCTGGGTGGCCTAGTCACCGGCATCTCCCCGTGCATCCTTCCGGTCGTGCCGGTCATCTTCGCCGCTGGGGCGTCGGCCGGACTGGACGAGGGCGGGGTCGAGGACGACGACGGGAGTCGGGCCCGCACGACGGCTGCGACGGTGCCGGAGCGGACACCCCAACTCGTGGCCGCCGGTGCCCGGTCCGGCGACGATGCGGCACCGGAGAGCGGGTCCGTCGACACGCCGGTTCCCGACTCTGACACCGACGCGCCTGGCGGCCCACAAGGTCACCGGGGACCGGCCGGTAGACGGGCGCGGCCCCGTCGGCCGTTCGCGGTGGTGGGTGGCCTGGTGCTCAGCTTCGCCGTGTTCACCCTGGTGGGTTCGTGGCTCCTCACGTTGCTCCACTTGCCCCAGGACCTCCTGAGGTGGCTGGGACTGATCATCCTCGGCGTGGTCGGCCTCGGTCTCGTGGTGCCGGCCCTCGGGGATCTGTTGGAGCGGCCGTTCGCCCGGCTGGCCCGCGGTCACCAACGCACCGACGCCGGCGGGTTCGTCCTCGGTTTGAGCCTCGGTCTGGTCTTCGTCCCCTGCGCCGGCCCGGTGCTGGCCGCAATCGCCGTGGTGAGCGCCAACCATCGCTACGGGTTCTCCTCGATCGCCCTGACCTTGGCCTTCACGCTGGGGATCGCCGTGCCTCTCCTGGTGTTCGCCGTGCTCGGGCAGCGTCTGGCTGAGCGCATGCGGCTCGTCCGGGCTCGGGCCGTCGTCGCCCGCAAGATGATCGGAGTGGTGCTGATCCTGAGCGCCGTGATCATCGGCCTCAACGTGACCGATCCCCTGCAGCGGGACGTGCCCGGGTACACCGACGCGCTCCAGAGCCACATCGAGAGCAACGCCTCGGCTAAACAGGCGCTGGCGGGGGTGACCGGCAACACCCCGCAAGGGGCGTTGGCCAACTGCACGCCGGCCAATCCGACCCTCCAGGAGTGCGGGGTGGCGCCGACCATCACCGGCATCAGCGATTGGCTGAACACGCCGGGCGACCGACCCCTCACGCTGGCGGGACTGCGGGGCCGGGTGGTCCTGATCGACTTCTGGACCTATTCCTGCATCAACTGCCAGCGAACCCTTCCCCACCTCGAGGCGTGGAACCGTGCGTACGCCAACGACGGGCTCACCATCGTTGGGGTCCACACCCCCGAGTTCGCCTTCGAGCACGTGCGGTCGAACGTGATCCAGGCCGCCTCCCAGTTGGGGGTCCACTATCCGATCGCCATGGACAACAACTACGCAACCTGGGACGCCTACGACAACGAGTACTGGCCGGCCGAGTATCTGATCGACTCCACCGGCCACATCCGCCACGTCGACTTCGGGGAGGGGGAGTACGGACAGACCGAGACGTTCATCCGCCAGCTGCTGGTGAAGGCCGACCCCAGGGTGGCGCTTCCACCGCGAACCGACGTGCCGGACCGCACCCCAACTGAGGAGACCACCCCCGAGACCTACCTCGGCTACTCGCACGGGACCGATGCCCTGGTGGATCAGACCGTGGAGGAGGGCACCATGACCCCCTACTCATTGCCGTCCTCTGTGCCCCAGGACGGCTATGCCTACGGAGGCGACTGGTCGATCGGCAGCGAGCCCTCCACGGCAGGCCGCAACGCCGTCCTCGAGCTCAACTTCGTGGCCGAGGACGTCTACTTGGTGCTGGGGGGCACGGGTACCGTGCAGGTGTCGGTGAACGGCGTGGTCAGCCGCACCGTGACGGTGGCCGGCGAGCCCCGGCTGTACCAGCTGGTCGGCTCGGCCGGCACCCACTCGGGGCTGCTCTCACTCAGCGTCTCGCCGGGGGTCCAGGCCTACGACTTCACCTTCGGCTAGGGGCCCTGAGCCGCCCGGACTCCTGCTGGGC
>CAVRYH010000006.1:0-90219 GCA_963725395.1 uncultured Acidimicrobiales bacterium
GGATTTGAACCCGGAACCTGCGGATTAAGAGTCCGTTGCTCTGCCGTTGAGCTAGAGGCGCGCGTGCTTCACTTCAACGCTAGTCCCCGGTCATGCAGGTGCCATGCCCGAGTCCCCGGCGACGTGAGGGTGACCGACGGGGCTCGAACCCGCGACCTCCGGGGCCACATCCCGGCGCTCTGCCAACTGAGCTACGGCCACCAAGGAGCCTCTAGTGTGGCACAGACCGGCGGAGGTGCGAGTTGGACCACCACCCCTTCCGGATTGCCCCTGTAGCTCAACTGGATAGAGCAGATGGTTTCTACCCATCAGGTTGCGGGTTCGACTCCTGCCGGGGGCGCCAAATCGCTGGTCGGCGTGGTTGCGGCAGCTCCAGGTCGGCTCGGCGGCGACTGGCCATCGTGTGGGCGGTTCACGGGATGGGCGGCGAGATCGCGATCTGCACGATGGCCACGAGGAGCATGACGCCACCGAGGGCCACCAACGCCAGTCTGATGCGGAAGAACCGGAAGTGGCCGCTGATCCCGATGAGGAAGAGGATGGTGGCGAGGTAGATGGTGTCGCGCACGTAGTTGTCGGAGTTCGCCCCGGCCTGGACGCCGAGGGTGTACTCCTCGGAGGCCTTCTTGTCCAGCGAGGCCGCCTCGGCCAGTTCCGGCTGCTTGTACTGGGGCATATACGTCGGGCCGGGCGGGGCGGCCGAGTTCGTGAACGGATCTGTGGCCATCCAGGCGTCGAACGCCGTCCTGAACCCGGGTCGGAAGCGCCGCTCGGCCACCGTCTCGGCATTGGTGTTGCCGGACAGATAGGCGGTGAACCAGGCATTGAAGGTGGTCGAATCGAAGTCGCGGAGGTTCTGGGCGTCGAGGTCAGCCCTGTTCGCCTCGGTACGCGCCGCCGACGCGCTGGCCAGTCTGATCGAGGACTCCGTCGCCCACTTGGCCGAGGCGAATCCGGTGTAGGCGGCGAGGAGCGCAACGATGGCCAGCATGACCGCCTCCACGATCGAGAGCGTCCTGTCGTGCTCGCGGGCACCGTGGTCATCCTCGGCCGAGTCCCCTGAACCGTCCCCACCCGCCGCGCCGGCGTGATCACCACGGGCATGCTCATGGTGCTTGGAGATCTCGTTCGCTACCTCGCTCGGGCTCAGCCCCTCGGCCATGGTCACCCTCCTCGTTGGGTCGCCCGGAGCGGACCACGTCACCGGGGAGATTAGTCACCGGTGAGGATGCGCCCTGGGTCCACCCGGGTCCCGTCGGGTGGGCCGAACCGGGACGGACCATCGTGGTGGCCCGGAGGAGTGGTCAGCGGGCGATGACCCGGCGGATGCCCTCGGCGATGGCACCGGCCGAGGGCATGGTCGCCGCCTCGAGGGTCGGGGCGGAGCCGATCGGAGCGAACCGGGCCCCGATCCGGTGCACCGGAGCGTCGAGTTGGCCGAACAGCTCCTCGTTGATAGTCGAAGCCACCTCGGCCCCGAACCCGGCGAACCGGGTGGCGTGATGGGCGACCACCGCCCGGCGGGTGCGGGCCACCGAGGCCAACACGGTGTCGGCGTCGAAGGGGACGAGGGTCCGCAGGTCGACCACCTCCACCTCGATCCCCTCGTCGGACAGCACGCGGGCCGCCGCCATCGCGTCCCGGACGGTCCGCCCGTAGGTGACGACCGTCACGTCGCGGCCGGCGCGCTTGATGTCGGCCGAGCCCAAGGGCACCCGGTGGTCACCGTCGGGGACCGGGCCCCGCTCGCCGTAGAGGGCGACGTTCTCCACCACCACGCACGGGTCGTCGTCGAAGATGCAGGTGCTCAGCAGACCCTTGGCGTCGGCCGGCGTGCTCGGGACGGCCACCTTCAGACCGGGGACATGGGCCAGCCAGGCCTCGAGCGTCTGGGAGTGCGTGGCCCCCGAGCCGATCCCGCCGAATACGGCGGTGCGTACCGTGAGGGGGACGGACAGGCTCCCACCCGACATGAACCTGGACTTGGCGGCGTGGTTGACCAACTGGTCGAGGGCGATGCTGATGAAGTCCATGATCATGACCTCGGCCACGGGGCGGAGCCCAGAGACCGCCGCCCCGACGGCCGCCCCGACGATGGCCGCCTCGGAGATCGGCGTGTCACGGACCCGGTGGGTGCCCCAACGGGTCGACAGGCCCTTGGTCACCTGGGAGATCCCCCCACCCGGATCGGCGAGATCCTCGCCGATCAGTACCACCGAGGGATCGGCGCCCAGAGCCTCGTCGAGAGCCAGGTTGAGCGCCTCCCGCATGGAGCGCTCGATGGGGGCCGCCGGTGGCGGACCGGTGTCGCTCATGCGGGCATGCCGGCCGGGTCGCCGTAGACGTCGGTGAACGCGTCGGCACCGTCGGGGAGTCCGGACTCGAGGGCGGCACCGACGGCCCCTTCCACCTCGCGCTCGGCCTCCTCCTCGATGGCCGTGACCGTCTCCTCGTCGAGCACGCCGTCGGTCAGCAGCCTGGCCCGGTAGCGGGCCACCGGCTCGTTGCTCCGGGCCGCCTCCAGCTCGCCCTCGGCCAGGTAGCGCATCGGGTCGCCGAAGTAGTGGCCCCACAGCCGGAAGGTGATGCACTCGACCAGGGTGGGTCCTCCACCCTCCCGGGCGCGCGTCACCGCAGCGACCAGGGCGGCATGGACCGCATCGGGGTCGTTCCCGTCGACCGTGACCCCGGGGATGCCGTAGGCGCCGGCACGCTCGGCCACGTGGGCCACCGGTTGGATCCCGGCGGTCGGGGTCATCTCCGCGTACCGGTTGTTCTGGCACACCAGCACGAGCGGCAGGTGCCAAAGGGCGGCCAGGTTGACCGCCTCGTGGAAGGACCCGGTGCCCGTGGCGCCGTCTCCGAAGCTGGCCACCGCCACCTGATCGCCGCCCAGCAGCTGGGCGCTCAGGGCCACGCCGGCGGCGATGGGCAGCCCGGAGCCGACGATCCCCGTCGACAGCACCAGGCCCGACGCCGGGTGGGCGATGTGCATGGAGCCGCCCTTCCCGGCGTTGACGCCGGTCCGTCGGGTGAGCACCTCGGCCACGAGGGGCCCGATCGGCACCCCCTTGGCCAGCTGGTCATGGAGGCCCCGATAGGTGGTCACCAGCTGGTCATCGGCCCGGAGCACGGTGCCCATGGCCGCGGCGATGGCCTCTTGACCCGTGGCCGGCCAGTAGGTGAAGGCGAATTCCCCGCCGCTCAGGCCGCGGCGGATCCGATCGTCGCACGCCCGGATCAGCACCATCAGTTCGAACATGTGGCGCCGTTCGGCCGACGCCGGTGCCCCGGCCGTCGTCACCGACGGACCCCGCGAGCGCCGAAGGTCGACCGCCTCATCGGTCCTGCGAGGCCACAGGATCCCCGACGGTGGCGTAGGCGGCCGCGTGCGAACCGGCGAAGTGGCCCCAGACCAGTCCCATGCCGATGGACGTGCCTCCGCCGTAGTAGGCCGGCCCGGCCGGGCTGGCGATCACGTTGCCCGCACCGTAGAGGCCGGGGATCGGACGGTCCCGCACGTGCATCACCCTGCCGTGGGCGTCGACCCTCGGGCCTCCCTTGGTCCCGACCGAGCCGACGTGGACCGGTAGTGCGTAGAACGGCCCCTGGTCGACCGTGCCCAGGTTGGGGTGGGGAGCGCTCGGGTCGCCGTGGAAGCGGTCGTAGGCACTCGAGCCCCGGCCGAAGTCACGGTCACACCCGGCGGCGACGAAGCGGTTCCATCGCTCGAGGCTCCCGGTGAGCCCGACGGGGTCGATCCCCACCTTGGCGGCCAGCCCCTCGACGGTGTCGTCCACCGTCAGCCACTCGGGGTCCGGGTCACCGGGCCGCACGCCCACCACCGGGTAGCGCGAGCGGTACTGCCGGTCGAACACCACCCAGCAGGGAAGGTGGCGGGTCGTGTACTCGTTGGCATCGAACGGGAAGAAGGCCTTCTGCATATCGTTGTAGTTGGCGGCCTCGTCCACGAAGCGCTGGCCGAACCGGTCGACGATGACCGAGTGGGGCGCGGTGCGCTCGATCCCGAGGAACCGGGCCAGCGGACGTCCCTCGTACTCCTCGCCGGGCACCGCGGCGGCCGGATACCACCACGTCTCGGTCATGTTGGCCAGATCGGCACCGACCTCCATGGCCATGTACAGCCCGTCCCCCTCGTTGGCCGGCGGGCTGTGGGGATGGGTCAGCGGTCCGGGGAGGAACCGTGCCGTCAGCTCGCGGTTCCACTCGAAACCGCCGGTGGCGAGGATGACGGCGGCCGCCGGCAGGACCGAGCGCCGACCGTCGTGGTCCACCACGAGCCCGGACACCCGCTGCCCTTCCAGCGTGACCTCACAGGCCCTCGTCCCGAGTGCCGGCTCGATGCCCCGGAGCAGGCAGGCCTCGAGGAGGGCGGCGATCAGCGCCTGGCCGCAGGCCACCCGGTGGTCGACCACCCGCCGGCGGACCTCCTCGGCGTCGAACCGCTCGGGGAAGTAGCCCGGTCGCCAGTCGACCGTGCCCTCTTGGAGCGTGATCGGCAGGCCCAGCACGGGAGGGCGCCGCAGGCGTTCGGCCCAGGCGCCGAGCCCCCCGGTGTCGAACAGGGCGGGCTCGAGCATCCGTCCCGAGGACCGGGCCCCCTCCATCTCGGGGTGGTAGTCGGGCCAGGTCATCGGCCGGAGCCGGAGAGGCGTGGACTCCTCCAGCCCGGCGACGATGCCCGGGCCCTCGTCCACGTAGCGCTCGAGCAGTTCCACCGGTGTGCGCCCCGCGGTGAGCCGGCCCATGTAGGCCAGCGCCTCCTCCCGCGAGTCGTCGATCCCGAGCGCGGCCATGTGGAGGTTCTGCGGCATCCAGATCCCGCCGCCGGAGACGGCGGTGGTGCCACCGAGGGACGACGTGCGCTCGACGACGGTCACCCGGGCCCCGTTGTCGTGGGCGGCGATGGCGCCGGCCAACGCGGCCGCACCCGAGCCGACCACCACGACGTCCCGCCCCGGGGAGTCGGTGTGAAGCCCGCGCCCGATGTCCGTCATGAGGCCAGGGAGCGGTCACGCTCGCGGTGCATGGAGGTGATGCCCGCCTCGGAGGTGTGCGAAGGCCTGAGGCCGTCGCTCGGGGCGGCCACGGCCGGCGGACGCTCCCCGGTCTCAGTCACGGCCGTCCGGGGGGTCGTCACCGAGCATGGTGATGGTCCGTCGGTGGAACCGCCAGCGGCGCCCGTCGCTGACCAGGTGGTCGTAGTACCGCCCGGCGGCGAGGATGCCGAGGCCATCGGTGCCGGGCCGTACGAAGAGATAGTCGGTGGTCACTCTGGCCGCGGCCCCGTCCAAATCCACGAGCGGGTTGGAGGTGATGTGCTTGCCGCGGGCCCCGTCGGGCTGCAACGTGGCCATGTGGGACCGGATGGCCGAGCGGCCCTCGGTGACCTGGCCGCCGAGCACCAGGCGCGCATCCTCGGTGAACAGCTCGGCCCATTCATCGAACCGTCCGTCGTCGCAGAGTTGGCTGTACTGCGCCAGCGTCCGCCTGATCTCCTCGACTTCGTCGCCCACGGTGTTTCCCCCACGGTCGTAACGCTTCCCGACCAGGCCGACGGACGGGGACTCCACGACAGCCTGTGCATGTTAGGCGGGTGACAGGGCGGCCGCCCGAACGCGGCCGACGTACTCGCCCACCCGGTCGTCGTGGTCAGGGACGGTCCGGATCGGGATCGAGCCGGGCGATGAGCTCGCCGACCGGGTAGGTCTCACCCTCCTCGCCCACATGGCGCAGGACCCCGGCGACCGGGGCTGTGATCTCGCTCTCGACCTTGTCCGTCTCGAGCAGGTAGATGGGATCGTCACGGGCGACCCGTCCACCGTCGCCGACCAGCCAGCGGGCCACGGTGGCCTCGGTCATCTCCATGCCCAGCTTCGGGATGCGAAGCTCCATGGACGCGTCAGTCCCGGTCCGGCTCGAGCCTGAGCGTCTTGATCTCGAACGGCGCGAGGTGCAGCTCCACCTCCGTGTCGGAAGAGGGGGCCGCACCGACCTCCCGTTCGAGCAGGTCGGTGTGGGCGGCGCGGGCGACCCTCCACGGGGCACGGACGGTCGCCGGGCCCCGGCGTCCCCACGCCTCGTAGACCCTGACCACGAGGGCGTCCCCCACGTCCGCCCGCTTCACCGCCTCGATCACCACGTTCGGGGCGTCGACCGAGAAAAGGGACCCGACCGGTCCGATGGCGCCGGGGTGGGGGGAGGTGACGACGGGCTGGAGCGGCACGTTCAGGTCGTAGCCGGCGTCGATCACCCCCGCCTCGCGCAGGTCGCCGGCGTGGGGGAGCAGGCGGTAGGTGAAGACGTGCCGACCCCGGTCGGCCACGGGATCGGGCCAGGTGGTAGCCCGCAGCAGCGAGAGCCGGATCACGTTGCCCGAGATGTCGTAGCCGTACTTGCAGTCGTTGAGCAGGGCCACCCCGTAGCCGGGCTCAGAGAGGTCGGCCCACTTGTGGGCGCACACCTCGAAGCGGGCCACGTCCCAGCTCGTGTTGGCATGGGTGGGCCGCTCGACGTGGCCGTACTGGATCTCGTAGGTGGCCCGGAGGCTGCGCACGGCGACGGGGAATGCCACCTTGAGCAGCCGGTTGGTCTCGTGCCAGTCCACCTCGGTGTGGAAGTCGATGAAACGCGCACCAACCGACAGGCTGACCACCTGGGTGATCGTGGAGTCACCGAACCGGCGGTCGATGCGGAGCGCGGCCCGCAGCGGGCCCGGTTCCACCAGCTCGATCGCCTCGACCGCGTCAAGGTTCTCCACCTGGTCGAAGGCGAAGCGGTCGATGTCCCAGGCGTCGTAGAAATTGGGGTAGTCCGGATGGAGCTGAAAGCGGTTCCCGACGGCTCCGGGCGCGAGCACCTCGCGTCCGGCGGACTTGTCGGAGATCGAGGTGATGAGACCCCGGTCGTCGAGCTCGACGCGCAGGTGCTCGTTCTCCAGGAACCGGGGGCCGGCGGCCACACCCCGGCCCACCTCGGCCGGAACGGTGGTGAGGTCGTAGACCCGGTGGCCACAGGCGGGCACGTCCACCAGGAAGAGGGCCCGTCCCTCCCTGTCCCGCTGGACGGGCTGTGGGGCACCGGTCGGGTAACCGGCCACGGTGACGGCGGTCAGGTCACCGGGCAGGTCGATGGCGACCAGTTCGGTGCGGCGGTGGGAGAGCGAGTTGGCCACGACCACCGGGAAGGTGGTGCCGCTGGTGTCGGTGTCCGCCACCAGCCGGTCGAGCGCCCCCTCGACCACCGCCCGCGCCCCTTCCAGGATGCGGGCGTGGGCCCGGGCGGTGTCCTCGTACACCCAGTGGATACCCGAGCCGGGGATGATGTCGTGGAACTGGTGGAGCAGGAGCAGCTTCCACAGGTCCTCGAGCTCGGGCCGGTGGTCTGCCGCGCCGGCGATGACCGAGCTCCACAGTTCGGCCTCGCGCAGCGCGAACTCGGACCGGCGGTTGCCCAGTTTGGTGGCGGCCTGGGAGGTGTAGGTGCCGCGGTGCAGCTCGAGGTAGAGCTCGCCGGCCCACACGGCCGGATCCTCGATTTCGGCCTCGGCCTCGGTGAAGAAGTCGCGTGCCCCTTGCATGGTCAGCTTCGGGACGCCGTCGACGTTGGCCAGCCGTCGCGCCGATTCGAGCATCTCGCGGGTCGGACCGCCCCCTCCGTCCCCCCACCCGAAGAGATACAGGGAGCGGGTGGCCCGATCGTGGTCCTTGAAGTTCTGGACGCCGTAGCGGAGCTCTTTGACGCTGACGTTCCCGTTGTAGGTGTCGGCGGGAGGGAAGTGGGTGAAGACCCTGGATCCGTCGATGCCCTCCCAGAGGAAGCTGTGGTGGGGGAGCGAGTTGTACTGGTTCCACGAGAGCTTCTGGGTGAGGAACCAGCGGATCCCGCTCTGGCGCATGATCTGGGGGAGGGAGGCCGAGTACCCGAACACGTCGGGCAGCCACACGTCGTTGGTGTCGATGCCGAGCTCTTGGCGGTAGAACTTCTTCCCGTAGAAGATCTGACGCACCAGTGACTCGCCCGAGGGGATGTTGCAGTCGGCCTCGACCCACATGCTGCCGGTCGGCTCGAGACGGCCCTCGGCGATCCGTACCTTCATGCGTTCCCACAGGTCGGGGTAGTGCTCCTTCATCCACGCCAGGTGCTGGGCCTGGGAGATCACGAACCAGAATTCGGGGTAGCGATCCATGAGCTCGAGGACGGTCGAGAAGGTCCGGGCGCACTTGCGGACCGTCTCCCTGAGGGGCCAGAGCCATGCCGTGTCGAGGTGGGCGTGGCCGACGAGGCTGGTGGTGTGGGTGGACGGTGCCGCCCGCTCGGCCAGCAGCTCCTTCAGGACCGGGTGGGCCTGTCGCCAGCTGTCCGAGATGTCGGGCAGCTCGAGCAGGTTGCAGGCTCGGTCCAGCCCGGCGTAGAGCCGCAGGGAGTGGGGCTCGCCCTCGGGCAGCTCGACCAGCAGGTCGACCAGGACCCGGAAGTCGTGCCAGAAGACCTCGAACTCCTCGTCCCTGACGTGCAGGTCGGCCCGCTGCAGGGTGAACAGGGGGTGCCCGTCTGGCTCGGCCATCAACATCGGCCACGGATTGGTGCCGAAAGGCGACGGCGGGTTGGCGGCCGCCTCGACGAACAGCTCGACGGCCTCGCCTCCGGCCGCCCGGTCGGCGACGATGTAGTCCCGGTGGTTGGGGGAGAGCCCCTGCACCGGCCGGCCATCCCGCCAGAGCAGGGCCTCGGCCCCGAAGCCGGTCGACCCGGCGTTCCCGATGGCGAAGCCGAACGCCACCTGCTTGCCGGCCCATCCCGCCGGGACGGTCCCGCGGATGCGGAACCAGGTGGTGTCCCACGGCGGACCCCAGGCGCCACCCACCGGGAACGGCTCAAAGGGGGCGGCGAAGGCCTCCTCGGCGGGGATCGGCTCGCCGTGCAGGTGGTGCGCAGAAACCTCGACCGCGACCAGTTCGCCGTGGCGGCGGGGGCGGACGAATTCGTTGAAGACCCGGGCGAAGCGGCCGAGACGGATCGAGTCCTCCGGGCGCACGGCGTCAGGTTACACAGTCGGATGGGGCGCCGACGGGCCGGCGCGCGATGTGGGCAGTCACGCGCCTAGAGTGGTCCGATCGATTCGTTCGGACCACCTCTTCCCCGGGCCCGCCGAGGTGGGGCCACCCCGAGCGCCGTGGGTCTCGACGGCTCGACCCCATGGCGCCGGACGACGGTCCTGGCCGCGCTGGCCGTGGTCGCGGCGTCTGTGGTGGTGGCGACGTCCCCGCCGGCTCGGGCGGCCACGAGGGGCCATGCCGCCGCAAGGGCGCGCCCATCCGCCTCCGCCGCCCTCGATTTCACGGAGACCTGGTCCACCGGCCCCATCCAGTCGAGCGTCGGCGCTCCCATCGCCCTCTCGTCGCCGATCGAGGCCGATCTCGACGGCCAGCCCTCGGCGGTGGTGGGTGACCGTTACGGCAATCTGTACGCCTACCACCTGGCCGATCCGACGGCGGGGAACCCGCCGAGCCCCACCTCGCCGGCCGGGTGGCCGACGACCGACGAGAGCGGCCCGATCGACTCGACCCCCTCGGTGGCATCGGTAGGCGGGTCCCCCGAGATCCTGGTGGGAACCGGGAACGACGTGGACCCGACCACCGGCGGCTACCAGGCGTTCAACGCGTCCGGATTCGAGCGGTGGTTCACGCCGGTGGTCAACCCGGCCACCGACACCCAGCCCGACACCGGGGTGCAGGCCGGCCTCACCGTCGGCGCGCTCCAAGGCGACGAGGACCTGGTCGCCGGGTCGCTCGGCCAGGTGTCCTACGCCCTCGACGCCGGGAGCGGGGCGCCCCTCACCGGCTGGCCGTTCTTCAACTCGGACAGCACCCACTCCACGGCGGCTGTCGCCGACCTCTACGGCACCGGCCAGAACGAGATCATCGTCGGCGGTGACCAGTCGGCCGGGGAGGGACGGGGCCAGCAGTACAGCGACGGTGGCCATCTCCGAATCCTCAGCGCCCAGGGGAACCAGATCTGCCGCGCCGACACCGACCAGGTGGTGGACTCGTCACCGGCGGTGGGTCCCATCCTGCCCGGTGGCGGCGAGGGCATCGTGGTCGGCACCGGCTCATACTTTTCCGGCGCGTCGGACACCGACACCCTGAAGGAGTACGACGGCTACTGCAACCAGGTGTGGTCGACGACGCTCGACGGCAGCACCTTCTCCTCGCCCGCGCTCTCGGACGTGGTGGGCAACGGATCCCTCCAGGTCGTCGAGGGGACCGATCAGGGGGCCGGCCAGTCGGGCTCGGTCTACGTGCTCAACGCCTCCACCGGCCGCACCATCTGGCAGCAGAACGACATCGGCCGGGTCATCGGCTCGGTGGTCACGGCCGACCTCACCGGCGCCGGGTACGACGACGTCATCGTGCCCACCGTCAACGGTGCCAAGATCTTCGACGGGCAGACGGGCGACCAGGTCGCCGACCTCGACCCGGGTTCGGAGCTGGGCCTGCAGAACTCGCCGCTCGTCACCGACGACCCCAACGGCACCGTCGGCATCACCCTGGCCGGCTACGTCGGCTCCGACCAGTCGTCCAACGGGGTGGGCGAGGTCGTCCACTACGAGCTCCCCGCCTCCAACGGTGCACTGGCCGTGGGGGCGGGTTCGTGGCCCATGTTCCACCACGACCCGCAGCTGACCGGCGACGCCGTCGGGGGTGACTCGCCCGCCACGCCACCGTGCTCGGTGCCGGCGGCGGCCTACTCGGGTTATCTCCTGGCCGCCTCCGACGGCGGCATCTTCACCTTCGGCGACCGGCCGTTCTGCGGATCGACCGGCGGCCTGCGTCTCAACGCCCCGATCGTGGGCGTGGCCATGGCTCCGAGCAGCGGGGGCTATTGGGAGGTGGCCGCCGACGGCGGGGTCTTCGCCTTCGGCGGGGCCCGATTCTACGGTTCTGCGGGCGGCCAGCGGCTCAACGCGCCCATCGTGGGCATGGCGGCCACCCCGGGCGGCAAGGGCTACTGGCTGGTGGCCGCCGACGGCGGCATCTTCACCTTCGGCGACGCCCAGTTCTACGGCTCCGAGGGCGGGAAGAAACTCAACAAGCCGATCGTCGGGATGTCCTCCTCCTCCGACGGCAAGGGCTACCGGCTGGTGGCCGCGGACGGGGGCATCTTCACGTTCGGGGACGCGCCATTCCTCGGTTCGGCCGGGAACGTGAGGTTGAACAAGCCGGTGGTCGGGACGACCAACGACATCAACACCGGCGGCTACTGGGAGGTGGCCGCCGACGGCGGGGTCTTCACCTACGGCGGGGTGCCGTTCTTCGGGTCGACGGGGGCGATCCACCTGAACGCCCCCATCGTCGGCCTGGCCGAGGCGTCCGACGGCAGCGGCTACAGCTTCGCCGCATCCGACGGCGGGGTCTTCAGCTTCTCGGCACCCTTCCTCGGATCCGAAGGGGGCCGACGTCTGAACGCCCCCGTTGTCGGCATCGCCGGATTCTGAGCCCAGTCGATGATGAGCCCAATTGTGGACCCGGCCCGGGGGCGTAGACTCCGCGGGTGACCGACATCCTGGCCGTGGCCAATCAGAAGGGTGGTGTGGCCAAGACGACGACGGTCCACTCGCTCGGCGTTGCGTCCGCCGAGTTCGGGCGCCGCACCCTCGTCGTCGACCTCGACCCGCAGGCCTGCCTCACCTTCTCGCTCGGATTCGACCCCGACGCACTGGACCACTCGTTGCACGACGTGTTCGTGCGGCGCAACGGCATCGCCGACGTAAGCCTCCCGGTTCCCGGCGTGCCCTTCCTCGACCTGGTGCCCGCCACCATCGACCTGGCCGGGTCCGAGGTGCACCTGCTGACCCGCACGGGCAGGGAGCACGTCCTGGCGCGGGCACTCGAGCCGGTGGCGGACCGCTACGACCTCATCCTCATCGACTGCCCCCCGTCGCTCGGCGTGCTCACCATCAACGGGCTCACCGCGGCGAATGCCGTACTCATCCCGCTCCAGTGCGAGGCGCTGAGCCACCGCGGGGTCGGCCAGCTGCTCGAGACCATCGAGGATGTGCGCGCCTTCGCCAACAGCGAGCTGACGGTGCGGGGCATCATCGCCACCATGTACGACGACCGGACCAAGCACGCGCGCCACATCATCGAAGAGGTCGAATCCCGCTACGGGATCCCCGTGCTGCAGCCACCGGTGCGGAAGTCGATCCGGTTCGCCGAGGCGCCGGCCCGGGGGAAGTCGATCCTGCAGCACGCCCCGAGCTCGCCGGGGGCGACGGCCTACCGCGATCTGGCCCGGACCCTGCTCGACATGAGCGTGGTCGCCGGCAGCCCTGGCTGATGGCCGACGGCCCCGACCCGTTGGGGAAGCGGGCGCTCTACTGGCTCCCGGTGGACGAGGATGCCGTCGCCGGGGACGGCGCCGATGCCGGCACGGGCCCGGTCCACGGCTCCCGGCCCGTCCAGTTCGACCCTCGTGGGCGGCACGCCCGGCCGGCCGGGAAGCACGCACTCTTCTCCGCGGCCACACCGGCCGGCGACAAGGAGCGCCCCGCCGCCGTGGTGACCGATCCGCTGCCACCCCGCGGCCTGCTTGCCGTCACCTGTTCGTCCTGTGGGTCGGTGAGCCGCGTCGGGCTCTGCGGCTTCCTCCTCCTGCAGCTGCCGATCGGCCTGTGGTTCCCAGGACGGTCCTTCGACCGGTGGATGACCTGCCCCGCCTGCCGCCACCGGACCTGGACCCGTGTGACCCTGGCGAGGTGACGCCCCGATGACGGTGTTCGCCCCCGGTGGGGTGGCGCTCGGGAACCTGGTCGCCGCCACCTCGCCCACCTCGGGCGACCCGGGAGGCATCACCGGCTGGCTCCTCCATTTCAACGGTCCGACGGCCTACGTCGTGGTGGGATTCCTGGCCTTCGCCGAGGCGGCACTCCTCGTGGGCTTCTTCATCCCGGGCGAGACGGCCGTGGTGATCGGCGGGGTCCTGGCCGGCCTCGGGGCCGTGAACCTCGGGGCCATGATGGCCGTGGTCGTCGTGTGCGCCATCGTCGGGGACTCGGTCGGGTTCGAGGTCGGGAAGCGTGCGGGCCCCTGGATGCTGGAGCGACGTCCGCTCGAGGGCAACGGCGCGGTCCGGCGGACCATGGGCCTGCTCGAGCACTACGGAGGCCCGGCGGTGTTCCTCGGCCGTTTCGTGGCCTTCGCTCGGGCGCTCATCCCCGGCCTGGCCGGCATGAGCGGCCTCCGCTACCGGGTGTTCCTGTTCTACAACGCCATCGGGGGTGTGATCTGGGGTGTCGGCTACACGCTGTTGGGCTACATCGTCGGCGTGTCCTTCGAGCACATCCTCACCGAGGTGGGGTACTGGTCGTTGGCCTTCGTGGCGGCCGCGGTCGCCGTCGTCGTGGGGGTTCGCCTGGCCCTGAAGCGCCGGGAGAGGCGTCGTCTCGCCGTCGAGTTCGGAGACGACAGTCGTCAGCCCGACAGCGCACTGGAGACCCGGGCCCTGTCCGCACCCGTCCGGTCCGACGGGGCCGAGGAGCCCGGGGCGGAGCCGCGGCCGCAGGACTGACCGGGCCCGAGCCATGCGCGCCGCCCCGTACGGGCGGTCGTCAGCGGACCGGGAAGAAGCGTGCCGGCTGCGCACCCTCCCGCCGGACGCGGTCGTGCAACTCGAGCAGGATGCAGTGGGCCAGGGTCTCCCCGTTGGCCTGTCGCTGCATGAAGGGTTCGATCTCGTCCCACGGCCTGGACCACCGGAGGCGGAGGGTGATGTCCCAGGCGGTCGAGCCTGGCTCCGCTTCGATCGCCTGTTCGATCTCCTCGAGGCGCTCCGCGTGGTGGGTGACGATCTCCTCGACCCGGCCTGCGAGGTCGGAGAACCGGTACTCGTGGCCCGGGAGCACCTCGTCGGTCGCCAGCCTCCTCACCTTGAGCAGCGAGTCGAGGAAGTCGCCGAGTGGGTTGGGAGCTTGTTGGGTGTGCGCCGAGATGTTGGGAGTGATGCGGGGCAGTACGTGGTCACCGGCGACGAGCAGCTTCTGCTCCTCGCTGTAGAAGCAGACATGGCCCGGCGAGTGCCCCGGTGTCCAGATGGTGCGGAGGGGCCACCCCGGCAGGTCGATGACCTTCCCGTCCTCGAAGAGCATGTCCGGTGCGGCCATGGTGACCATCGACTTGACGGCCATGGAGGCCAGTGCCAGGTCGGGCAGTTTGTCGGCGGGCACGCCGGAATCGGTGAGGAAGCGGTACATGTCCTCGAGGAGTGCGTCGCTGTCGCCGTAGCGGGACTCGATCATGATGGCGTCGGCCGGGTGGAGTCCGATCCACGCCCCGGATTCCTCGCGCACCCTGCCCGCCAGTCCGTAGTGGTCGGGGTGAATGTGGGTCACCATCACCGCCCGAACGTCGGCGACGCTCCCACCGGCCTGGGCCAGCCCGTCGGTGAGCGCGGCGAACGCCTCTTCGGTGTTCCATCCCGCGTCCACCAGCGCCACGCCACCGCCGTCGAGCTCGAACGCGTAGACGAGCACGTAGCGGAGCGGATTGTTGGGGATGGGCACCGGGATCGACCACAGACCCGGCCGGACTTGTTCGACGGGGGGAAGGACCTTCTGGTCCCAAGCCTCCTTTTGGGCTGTGCCGGTGACCACGACCACGCAGGCACGGTACACGCCGGCATGGCCGACCTGTTCACCGGTGGGTCGCGACGGGGGGATCCTTGCTACTGATGGGGTGGTTGCCTACCCTGTCCACAAGCGCTCAGGGCCTCGCTGTTCCGCTGTGTGTCACCGGATCGGAAGCGGACGAGGAGCCATGACCGAGCAGCTCGGGTGGAGGCAGTGTGCGAAAACGTGACCATGGACCCGAGCATCCGGCGGGACGGATCCTGGGAGATCCCGTGGTACATCGGCCGACCGGGGGGCTCTCGGGGCGCTGATGGTCACCTTTCGCGAATTGGCGGTACCGGTGCAACGGGTTCGTGCGGCTGTGGCCCGAGGCCTACCTCGAGGTCGACGCCGACGGTGTCGTCGTGGAGTGGAACCCGGCGGCCGAGCGGGAGTTCGGCTGGCCGCGGGACGAGGTGGTCGGGTCTCCGTCCGCCGAGACGTTCCTGCCACCGGAGCTCGGAGGCCCGATGTCGCTTCTGGCCTCTATCGACGTCGGAGGACAGCCCGACCCCGAGCGGGCCGATTCCGGCGGTGGCGACCCCATGCGCTTCGAGCTGGTGCACCGGGACGGCTACCGGGTGGACGTCGAAGGACGCCTGTTCGTCACCGGGGAGGGCGCCGACCGATGTGTCGGCGGATTCCTCTCCCGTTCCGGCGACGTCGCCCACCCGGGGAGGACGATCCATGGACCGGTGCTCCACCCGGCGCCGACCCCGCCGTTCGAGCCCACCCGTCAGTCGGCCCGCGGCCGATTGAGGCCGGTTCCCGACGAACCGGCCGTTCCTCTCGACCGCGTTGTTCTCCACGACCCCCTCACCGGCCTGGCCAGTCGGGCCCGCTTCGAGCTCCGGCTGGCGGAAGTCGTCGGGCGGGCGGGTCTCCCTCCGGGCGCCGTCGGCGTGGTCCTGCTCGACCTCGATCGGTTCAAGGCCATCAATACGAGTCTCGGCCACAGCACGGGTGATGCCGTGCTGGCGATGGTGGCCGAGCGTCTGAAGGGGGCCGCCGGCGATGCGGTGCTCATCGCCCGATCCGGCGGTGACGAGTTCCTCGCCCTGTTCGAGGCGCCTGCGGGGGCCCACGGCCATGCCTCGGCCTTCGCCGACCGGGCCCGACGGGCCCTCGGCGTCCCGTTCGCATTGGAGGGGACCGAGGTGTTCCTCGATGCCTCGATCGGGGTGGCCCTCAACACGTTCGGCGTCGGCGACGCCGGATCGCTGCTGGCCAACGCCGAATCCGCCATGTACGAGGCGAAGAGTCGCGGTGGGTCGGGTGCTGTGACCTACGGCGAGTCGATGCGGATCGAGCTGCTCGACCGGATGACCACCGAGCACTCCTTGCACCGGGCGCTCGAACGCAGTGAGTTGCAGCTGCACTACCAGCCGGTGGTCGAACTGGCCGGGTCGACCACCGTCGGCGTCGAGGCACTCATCCGCTGGCAACACCCCAACCAGGGGCTGGTCTCCCCCTACCGCTTCATCCCGGTGGCCGAAGAGAGCGGACTGATCATCCCCATCGGAGCCTGGGTGCTCGAGGAGGCCTGTCACCAGCTCCGCGACTGGCACAACCGCGACCGGAAGGGACGACAGGGGTCGGTCGAGGTGAATCTGTCAGCCCGCCAGATCGACGACCCCCTGATCGTGGCGACGGTGGAGGGGATCCTCTCCCGGACCGGCCTCCCTCCCGAGCACCTCACCCTGGAGATCACCGAGAGCCGCGCTGATGAAGGATGCCGCCTCCGCCCTCGGCGTGCTGAACGCGCTGAAGGAGCTCGGTGTACTCCTGGCCATCGACGACTTCGGCACCGGGTACTCGTCCCTCAGCTACCTGCAGCACTTCCCCCTCGACCTGTTGAAGGTCGACCGCTCCTTCGTCGAGGAGATGGCGGCCAGCGCCGAGGCCGAGGAGATCGTCGCCGCGGTCATCAACCTGGCCCACGCGCTGGGCCTCGAGGTGGTGGCCGAGGGCGTCGAGACGACCGAGCAGCTCGCTCTGCTCCGGTCCTTCGGGTGCGATCTGGCTCAGGGCTTCCTGTTCTCCAAACCTCTTCCGGCCAGTGAGATCGTCGCCGCGTTCGGCCTGCCCATCAGCGCCTGACCAGCCGACACCGTCATCGCCTTCACGCGCTCGTGACGGCCATCGGCAGTATGCGGTCCGGCTCGGCGGTCCATGGAGCCGAGCGCTGCTGAGGGTCACTTGTGTTGCATCCGCCCCATGGACGGTCATGGTCAGGCTACGGCTCCCGAGCGCGTTCCGCCCAGGGCGATGGAGTCAGGAACCCTCCGGGCCGGCGTGGGCCAGCGTTGAATGTCGAGCCAACTCGCGGAAGGTCGTTTCATCGGCTTGTGAGGTGAACGGTCTCTTCGGAATGACGAAGCATCCCGGACCCTTTCCGACGATGAGCAGATAGAGATCGCCGCGGAGAATCTGCTTCGAGAACATCGACCCATCATCACGGTGTCGTTGAGAGCCGCGTGTCGTGAGATCCCTTCTTGTGATATCTCACGTGTCCTCACCACGAACTGGTTCTTCACCCGCTTCCAGATTCGCTTTGGCGTCATTGGTACAAGGATGAAAAAGATCAACAGGATCACAAGGCCCAACGTGAGCATCACCACCCAGGCGACCTTGGCGGCGCTGCCGGGCGGGTCAGGAGGCCTACGAGGACGTGTACCCGGGCTCGACCTACGTCCTCTCACCTGGCCGGTGGAGCCTCGTCGACACCGATCCGATGACAACCGTCATGAGTTCGCTGGTGTTCCGGTGGACATTCATGCTCTGGCTGGGGCCACTGTGACGGCGAACGTCGCGAAGTACCAGGGGGCATAGCGCTGGGGCCAGGCAACGGGACGACCGGTGGACCGTCCCCCTGCCCCCCGTCGGGCCAGTGAACGGAATCCCCCAATGCCCTACTGCTGGCCCGACGACATCCTCAGGTATAGCGCTCTTTCCGTAGGAGCCATCACCGTTGGTCTCGGCTGCCTCAAGATCGTCGAGGTTTTGGATGCGGAACAACGACCGACGAAGCGGGACGAATGCGGCAGGCCATGAGCATCTGGGCGACCGCCCCATCGTCGGTGGACCTGATTTGGGATGGGACGCAGGCAGACACTATTTGGGATTGAGCCGAATCGACAAGAAATAACCCACCGAGCCACCATGGCCGAGTCACGGGTGACCAGGGGTAGCCCCATCTTCGTGGACAGACCGCTCCGTTGTTCTATGAGAGCATTTACGCTGCGGAAGTTAGGAGAAGGTCATGGTCGTTTCTCCCGGTGGATGGAAGGGTCCAGCTGTCGCTGACGCAGTGCTGAATGACAAGATCCGGCACGCCACTCCGATCGGCACCGTTGAGCTGACATGCCCAGGCTGCTCTGTGCCTCGGCAGATGAACTGTTACAGGATCGGTGACGGCCCGTTTGGCATTCACAAGGGTCTGCACTTCGCTTGCCCGACCTGTGGCGGAACCTGGACCGTGGACAAATCTGACACCGAAGAGGTGCTTGCGTCGATGAAGCCGAGCAACAGCGGTGGGCAAGGGGTCCCCTGACCGGTTTGGAGTGCCTCCTGCCGTCGGGTCTGGGTTCTATGTGGTGAGGACCAGTTGTCGGACCATCCACGAGACGGTGTCGCCATGATCGTCGTCCGTCACCCGCACTAAGGCCTGCTCGAGATCCCGCAGTTCAGCACCGGTGACGGGAAGGCCTTGCGAGTCCATCCAATGTCTGACGTTGAACAGGTAGATCCTGGCGGCCAAGGCTCCTGGCACGGTCACCGGTGTGACCGTGCCTCCGAGGTGGGTCAGTTCCGCCCCGGCATACATGGCGCCACCACCTGAGCGGACGATCCTGGCGGAGACGTCCTCATAGTCGTGGAGAGGTCCTGCCGGATTGTGCACGCTGTCAAGGTCTTCGATCAGGAGCCTCCCACCTGGAGCAAGCTGACTGCGCCAACTCTGGATAGTGGCTTCGGGATCCGCAAGATGCGCCAGGAGCAGTCGGGCATAGATGACGTCGGCGGGTGCACCCGGGAGCGGCACTGCGACCACGTCGTGAGTTTCGAACCGGGCAGTGGGGACACGGATCCGGGCACTGGCGATGAACACTTCGGACGCATCGATACCGACAGTCGTCTCGGCTCGGAATACCTCGTCAAGGAGTTCGGTGCTGAAGCCTGGTCCGCAGCCGAGGTCGACGAGCACCTTCGGGGGCGGGAACGCATTGGCAGTGAGGAACGGGCGAGAAACAGCATCGTAGGCCGACGCTACGAGCTCAAGCCGTTCCGCAGCAGGCTGATCGACCCCGAACCTGTATGCATTCATGTCCACATTGTGGCCGAAGGTGGACTCTAAACGCCGGGGCTGCTCGGTTATCGACCGTGGCTGATCGGCGCCGTCGAGCCTGTGGACGAGCCGACGGTCAGGATGCGATGCGGTATCGGATGTGGGTGGCCTCTGGGGTGTCGATCACTCGTACGATCTCCAACTCGATCCTCTCCGGCAACACTTCAAATAGTCGGCGCCCGCTGCCGAAAAGAACCGGAACCTGATGAATCTGCAACTCGTCGAGGACGCCGGCCGCAAGTGCTGTCTGCGCCGTGTAAGCGCCGTGCACCAGGACATTGCGCTCGCCGGCGGCGGCCTTCGCCTGCGCCATGGCGCTGGCGATTCCATCCGTCACATAGGTCACTTGTGGATACCTGGCGACCGACGGCCCCGGCGGCCGGTGACTAGGAACAAAGATTGGTACGCCATCGTGGTGGTCACCACCCCAGTGATCGGTCTGTTCCACGGTGTTGCGCCCGCAGAGGACAGCACCGGTTTCTTTGATTTCGGCGAGGAAGTGTTGGCCCATCTCCGCCGAATCCCTGGTCTCCTCGGTCGGCCCGGCGTCTGCGGAAAAGCCGTACCACTCGTGCAGTCTCATGAAGTCGTCACCGCCGGGGTTGCCGGGTTTGTCATCGGGGCCAGCGATGTACCCGTCAACTGACATCGACATGTAGAGCACCGATTTGGACATGGAGTGGTCCCTTCACCGTGACCTTCTGATCTAATCACGGGTAGAGCCGGCGCATGATGAAACAAATCTTCGATGGATCGATCGCGTGCCCCAGAACAGGCTATGGGCGCGCTATCGACGGGGGCGTGCCGATGCCATAGCCGTTGCGAGGACGGTGAACAGCCACGCGGTGCCGGCGAGCAACGCCTTGGTGCTCCTGCGCTCGGTCGGTGTCAGTTGGGGGCGTTCAGACCGAGGCGTCGCTGCTCGACGATGAGGCAACGGTCCTCGACGTAGAGCAATCCTGCATCCTCGGCGATCGTCCGTGCCGTCTCCGAGGCGATGCCCAGTTGCAGCCAGAGCGCTGTGGCGCCAGCGGCCACCGCCTGCTGTGCGATGTCTGGCGTCTCCCGCGGAGGCCGGAACACGTTGACCAACCCCACCTGCTCTGGAATGTCGGCCAGCGTACGGTAGGCGCGTTCGCCCAGGATGCTGGTGGAATTCAGATTGACGGGAATGATGCGCCACCCATGTTGCTGCATGTGCTCAGGTACGTAGTGCGCCGCTTTCCCGGGAGCATCGCTGGCTCCGACAACGGTGATCGTGCCGTAGGTGGAGAGGATTTCCTCCACGACGGTATCCGTCTCGACCATGGACCCACCGTACTGGCCGTTGGGCGCGGCCGGACCGCCTTCCCCCCGAACCATTCTCAACTGACAGGACGGCTGTCAGATCTGGCCGAGACCGGAGGGACCGTACCCACCCAGCCCACTTGCAACCCCGGTTCTTTGCGGGGGGGGCAGTCCGGCAAGGGCCAAGGACGCTCAGGTGGACCCGAGAAAATGGGTATCTATGGCTGGTGAACACGGCCTACGTCTCCCCGAGGAGGAGGGCTCTGCTATGGCAACCGAGTACGAGGCGATCGAGTCGGCATCGGCGACCGTTGCTCGTGCGATGGCTGAACTGGTGCGCGCCATCGATGCCGTGGGCGATGACCGGGAGGCGTGCCGGCACGTCTCGTTCATCCTGGCTGATGCGTTGGAGCGGCTGGCGGCCCGGTTGAGGGCGGCCCAAGCAATGTGAAGGACCATCAACGCCGATACCACCGCCGGGGGGAGCAGGCCATGATGGCCATGGAGAGAGTGACCAAGTCACTCCCCGTACCGTTCGTGGTCGGCGTCAAATGGATCCACAACGGCCTTCAACCTCCACAGGTGGTCACCGCGGCGATGACCACCCATGACCCCCGCCCTCATCACCCACCGATCTCTTTTTTGGCGTAGGGCTGCTCCAGCCCGTCCGGGGTCCAGACCAAATCCAGCGACTTCCGCAACACCAGAGGTCGGGCGAGCGAATATCGGGTGACCCGGTACCCTGAGGGAGAGTTCAGGTCGAGGCCTGCGCCGCGCCGACCCACCTCATCAACCGGAAAGGCGGTACCGCCCGTGGCTTCTCCAGACAGGTCCCACGCCCTCGACCACATCGTGGTGGCGCTGTTCGAGAACCGGTCCCTCGACAACGTGCTCGGCCACCTCTACGGACCGGGAGAGGACAAGTCGTTCGATGGGGTCATCGGCAAGGATCTGAGCAACCCCATTCCGTCATGGGCCGAGCACGGTACCGACCAGAAGGTGGTCCCCTACGAAGTGGCCACCGACATGGACTCGCCCAACCCGGATTCGGGCGAGGAGTACTTCCACACCAACACCCAGCTCTACAACACCATCGACGACGACAATCGGTTCAAGATCGGAGATGCGGTGACCGCCCCGTGGAATGCGCCGCCATCCGGTGCGACGCCGACCATGGACGGCTTCGTGACCGACTACATCAGTACGTTCACCGGTGAGGTGGGGCGACAACCCACTTATGACGAGTACGCCCACATCATGACCGGTTACACGCCGGAGCAGCTACCGGTGCTCAACGGCCTCGCCCGGGAGTTCGGCGTCTTCGACCATTGGTTCAGCGAGGTCCCGTCCCAGACCTTCATGAACCGGTCCTTCTGGACGGCGGCCACCTCGTCGGGCATCGTCGTCAATTCCCCAGTGAAGAAATGGTTCACGAAGAACGACGCGGAGACGATCTTCGAGCGGCTGGAGCAGCACGGCAAGACCTGGAAGGTCTATGTGATGGAGCCGATGCCGCTGTCGTTCACCGGGGTCATCCACTTTCCCCGACTGAAGGACCGGCTGGCCACCCACTTCGTACCCTTCGCCGAGTTCGAGAGGGACGCTGCCGCTGGCACCCTCCCCGACTTCTCCCTCATCGAGCCGAACATGATGGCCGGCCACGGCGACTACCACCCGGCGATGGGCCGGTCGTTCACAGAGACCATGGACGTGAAGGTGGACAGCCCGTCCTCCATGCTCGCCGGTGAGGCGTTCCTGTCGAGGATCTACGACGCCTACCGCTCGGCCACCTCGGGGACGGGCGCCAACGTCTGGAACACGGCCCTGCTGATCGGCTGGGACGAACCGGGCGGGACCTACGACCACGTTCCTCCTGGTCCGGTGCCGCCACCCGATCCGACCGGCCCGGCGGGCGAGTTCGGCTTCACCTTCGACCGCTCCGGCTACCGGGTTCCGGCCATCATGGCGTCTCCCTGGATCGAGTCGGGTGCGGTCTACAACGAGGAGTATCGCCACACGTCACTCATCGCCACGCTGCGCAAGATGTGGGAGCTGGGCGAGGCGTTTACCCAGCGAGATGCCTCGGCTCGCACCTTCGACGGCATCTTCACCCTCGACACACCCCGTGACCCGGACTCCTGGGCCACCATCAAAGCGTTGCCTGTGCCCGACTGGACAATGGACCCCGAGGTCGTGGGCAGGGGCCTCAGCACGCTCGGCAAGGGCATGGGACCAGGCATCATCGCCAAGGCCCGGGAGATGGCGGTGAAGCTCCCGGCAGTGCTTGATGATCCCGGTACGGAACTGACTCCCCGGCTCATCGTGAATGTCATCAGGGATGTCGCTTGGCACTTCTTCCCGCTACTCGCAGGTGATGCGAAAGACCTCGACTGATCGAGTTTGAGGGTGGCACCAACCGCAGGGGTGGGAGCACCCTGCACCTCGGTGACTCACGTGGGCGGGCCGTCAGGTTGGCGGGTCAAACAAGGAACGGACCTGTCCCGCTGCGCCGGGAGCGGATCGGCCCCCTCAAGCAACCGCTGTTCCACCAGTCCCAGCTCCACCAGCATCTGTGGCCTCCTTCGCATCTGTGGGTGTGACTCTCCACAGCAAAGAAGGTGGCTTTAGGCGAGAGGTGGGCCCTGGTCAGGCGCGAGGTGTCAAGCAGGTACCGGAGCCACTGTCTCCCAGGTGCCGGAGCCGATACGGGGAGTGTCAACCAGGAGCCGGAGCCAACAGTGGAAAGCATGAACCGGAATTTCTCAACCTGGCCCAGTGGCACCGGGCTGCTCGGTGCCCGCGCCTACTCGGCGTGATCAGTTCGATGGGCTGCACCTGTGCTGATCTGGTCTTTCATCGCGTCGGGACGGCGGGATTTGAACCCGCGACCTCCTGCTCCCAAAGCAGGCGCGCTGCCAAGCTGCGCTACGTCCCGTTGAAGGTCGGTCCCCATCAGCGTAGGCCACCCCCGGCCCCATCTTTCTTCCTTGCCGCACTTGCCGATAGCGTCACGCCGGTGCCGACCGTCCGAGTTGCCGTCTATGACCTCGGCAGCAGCTCGTTCCATCTGATGGTGGTGGATGCCGACCGGGACGGCCGGCTCGTCCCGGTGCTCCGCCGGCGGTCCTTCCTCCACCTGGGGACCGAGGTCGCCCGGACCGGCGGTGTGCCGGCCGACCGCGCCGCCAGCGCCGTCCGTGCCGTCCGTCGCCTGGGAGTGGCGGCCGACGAGGCAGGGGTCGACGTGGTGGTGGCCATGGCCACTGCCGCGCTGCGGGATGCCGACAACGGGCCGGCCCTCATCGAGCGCCTCGAGCGGGTCATCGGCCATCCCATCACGCTCCTGACCGGTGAGGAGGAGGCGCGGCTGTGCTTCCTCGGCCAACGTGCCGGGGTGTGGGTCGGCCGCGAGCCGGTCCTCGGGCTCGACCTCGGAGGTGGGAGCCTGGAGGCGGGCATCGGCACCATCGACACGGTCGTCGACGTGGCCAGCGTGGCCCTGGGCACCGCCCGCCTCCGCGGCGAGCTGGGTACCGGGGAGCTGCTGACGCCCGATGACCGGGTGGCCATTGTCAAGGTGGCACGCGAGCGGGGCGAACCGATCAGGGCCATGCTGGCCAGGACCCCGAAGGCGGCCACCCGGGTGATCGCCAGCGGGGGAACCGTGCGGGCGCTGGCCCGGCTTGCCCTCGGCCTTCACCGACCCCCGGCCTCGGGCTCCTCATCGTCGCTCGCCATCAACCAGGTGGAGCTGCCCGCCGGCCAGCTCCTCGAGTTGACGGAACGCCTGGCGACGCTCGACCTCGACGCCCGCCTGGCTCTTCCCGGAGTGCAGGCCAGGCGGGCACCCCTGCTTCCCATCGGTGCGGTGGTGTTGTCGACCCTGGTGGAGGGCCTGGGACTTCAACGCCTGGTGGTCAGTGAGTGGGGACTGCGGGAGGGTGCCGTGATGGGCGCCCTCTCCCTGCAGGTGGACCGGGCTCCGACCTCCCCTTAGGGGTCGTCCCCGGTGGGCGGGAGCGGCCTGCTCAGGCCTTCTTGCCGAGGATCCGGTTCATCCCGGTGCCACACACCGGGCACTTGCCCTTGGCCGCCCGCCGGCCGTTGGCCATCTCCGACTCTTCGCCCTCGAACTCACGTTTCTCGCGGCACTTCACGCAATATCCCTCGTATGACGCCATGGTCCCTCCTCTGATTCCTGTCAGCTCCATCCGCAGCTCGGATGGGTCGAAGGTATCGGTCCCCATCGATCGAGGGGGGGATAGCCCGAGAAAACGCTTGCAATAGTTAGCACCCCGGGAGTCCCCGGAGGCTCGGCGACGACCGACCCTCGCTAGCCCTCGGGGTCCTCGGGGTCGTCGCCATCGACGGCATCGTCGTCTGAAGCGATGTCCCCCATCATGTGTTCGATGTCATCGGGAGGGAGCGGAGGGCTGAAGAAATAGCCCTGAGCGGTCGTGCAGCCACGCTGGAGGAGCACCCGGCTCTGCAGCGACGTCTCGACGCCCTCGGCCACGCAGTCCAGCCCGAGTCGGTCGGCCATGGAGATGATGGCGGAGACCAACGCGTTGTTGTCCCCGTCGGGCCCGAGCACCTGGACGAAGGACTGGTCGATCTTGAGCGTGCTGACCGGGAACGACCCGATGCGGCTGAGCGACGAGTTCCCAGTGCCGAAGTCGTCGATCATGAATCGGACGCCGAGGCGGCGGAGCCGGTCGATGTTCTCCCGGGCCGGGCCCGACCGGTCGAGGACCACCCGCTCGGTGATTTCGAGCTCGAGGAGTGTCGGGTCGAGGCCGCTCTCGGCCAACGCCCGGTCGATGTTCTCGAAGAGGTCGGGGTTGGACAGATCCCGTGAGGCCAGGTTGAGTGACACCCGGAGTGGGGGGAGGCCCCGGTCGAGCCAAGCACGGGCTTGACGGCAGGCCTGGTTCAGCACCCAGGTGTCCAGGGCGACGATGATGTCGCTGCGCTCGGCCAGCGAGATGAACGAAGAGGGCTCGAGCGTCCCGAGGGTCGGGTGGTTCCAGCGGATGAGGGCCTCGACCCCGGTCACCCGGGCGGTGCGGAGGTCGATGTAGGGCTGGTAGAGCACGAAGAACTCGTCGTGTTCGAGCGCGTGCACCAGGTCGGCGTAGAGCGAGCGTTCGTCGATCGCCTGGCGACCGTGGGCGGTGTTGACCACCGCCCCCGAATACATCTGGAAGGCGTTGCGGCCCCTCCCCTTGGCCCTGTACATGGCTTCGTCGGCATGGCTGAGGAGTTCGTCGTAGGTGTCGCCGTGGTCGGGGGCGATGGCGATGCCGATGGACGCGGAGGTGGCCACCTCCTCACCGGCGACGACGAACGGGGTGCTCATGGCCTCGAGCGACCGGAGGGCCAGCTGGTCGATGGCGAGCTGGTCGGCCAGTCCGGGCAACAGGATGGCGAACTCGTCGCCCCCCACCCTGGCCACTGTGTCCTGGCTCCGGACGGTCTCGACCAGGCGCTCCGCCACCAGCTTGATCAGGTCGTCGCCTGCGGTGTGCCCGAGGGTGTCGTTGACCGTCTTGAAGTGGTCGAGATCGACGAAGAACATGCACACGGGCTCGCCGACTCTCCGGGAACGGACCAGCTCCTGTTCGACCCGGTCTTCGAACAGACGCCGGTTGGGCAGGCCGGTGAGGGAGTCGTGCCAGGCCAGATGGGACACCCTCTCCAGCAGCTCGAGGTTCTGGAGGGTGGTCGCCGCCTGGTCCGCCAGCCCGGACAGTCGCTCCTGGAGGTCGGCGTCGTGGATGGAGGGGGCAGGCGTGTCGGGGCCGAAGTTGGCGGCCACCACGCCGAGAAACTCCCCGGCGGCGAACAGCGGTGCCACGACCGACGCGGTGATCCCGGCCCGCTCGAGCAAGTCACGCACGAGCAGGTCGTCCGTCGAGTCGTCGAGGACGATCACCTCCCGGTGTTCGAGCATGCGGTCGATCTGGGGCGTGTCCCGTCGGATCGTGATCGGGCCGGAGGTCGCCTCGACCGTCCCCGGGGCCGGGTCGTTCCCGTTGGCCCGGAAGGCCGGAGGCGTTCCCGGTCCGTCGGTCCCGAGCGGGCCGGTCGGATCGTCCGCCCCGGACACGGGCAGGATCGGGCCCACCGGCGCGCGGCCGCGACCGGGCCCACCGGATTGTGCACGGGGGATGAGCTGACCCAGTTTCCCGTCCCAGAGGTGAACGGTGGCCTGTTCGCACTCGGTGACCTCGGGCACGGTGTCCGCCAACACCTGCACCAGGTCGGCCACGTTGGTGATACGGGCCAGCGTCTCGGAGAAGGAGAGGAGGGTGCGGGCGGTGGCGTCGCTGCGCTTGGCGTCGAGGAGTACACCGAAGATGTCGAGTGCGGTCGCCGCGTATTCGGCGAAGAAGTTGAGCACCTTGATCTCCGAGGGCGGATGAGTGGCCCCGGGGGGAAGGAACTCCGCCAATCGGCCGTAGCGGCGACGAGGGGAGACGATGTCCACGATCAGACGGGAGCCGCCGTCGTCGTCGGGGTGCTCCCGCCACAGCTCGGCCGCCAGGCGCTGCGCCTCCTCGGGGTCGAGTCCCCGGTGGTGGAGTTGGATCGGGGTGCCGGGTCGCACCCGCACCATCAAGAGGTAGCGCTGGGCGGTCACGACGGTGTCCGCCCGGGCGGCGATCTGGGACAGGAGGGAGTCGACGTCGTCGCCGAGGAGCTCGAGAGCGGTGGCGAACGTGCCTTCGATGAGGACGCCCATCCGGTTGAGTTCGGCCCGAAGCTCGGCCACCGAGCGGTCGGCGGCGACCCCGCCGGACGCGGTCCCCGAGGCGGGGGGCGGTTCCGGCTGAACGCCGGCGGTCCTGTGGTCCCTGACACCCTCGGCCGCCGGGCGGCGGCCTTCGAAGTCGGTGTCGGAGCGGGACTGTGCCTCTCGGGCGGCGCCGTCCCCATCCTCAACACGCTCGTCGAGCTCGTCTCCAGAGTCGCGCTCGTCCCCATCGAGTTCGGCCTCAACACGCTCGTCGAGCTCGTCTCCAGAATCGCGCTCGTCCCCATCGAGTTCGGCCTCACACGCTCGTCGAGCTCGTCTCCAGAGTCGCGCTCGTCCCCGTCGAGCTCTGCCTCACTACGCTCGCCGAGCTCGTCTCCAGAGTCGCGCTCGTCCCCGCCGAGCTCGTCTCCAGAGTCGCGCTCGGGGCCCGGCCAGCTGAGCGCATACAGGCACGCCCGTCCGCCGCGGGCGCTGCACTCGATCTCGGTAATCATCGCCGGACCCAGGTCGTACAGGCGGGGGAGCGTCGTCAACAGCCCCCGGGTCATCTCGCAGAGATGGGCGTGCCGACCGGCTGCCGTGCGGGAGGCCACCCTGATCAGGGCGTGGTCGTCGGCGATCTCGAGCGCCGACGCCACCGACACCGTCTCGAAGTGCTCGAGGACCGGCGCGACGTGCTTCAGTGCCACGTAGGGGGACCCGAGGGCCCGTAGCCGGGCGACGAAGCCGGTGGGGTCGGGTGCGAACAGCAGCTCCTCGCCGACGTGCATGGCGACGGCACCATCACCGGTCACGAGGGCTGCTGCGTTCAGCAACGCCACCGTCGCGTCCAGGGAGCTCCGGGCGTTGAGGTCACCGAGGGTGGCGAACGGGCGGTTCTCGCCGGCCAGGGCGAGGGCTTGGGCCAGACCGGCGTCGCCCTTCCGGGACCGGATCAGCTCGAGCAGGGCAGTCACGACCGCACCGGAGACGTCACCCACGTCGCGGTCCTGGTCGGCCCTGTGCTCAACCTCTACGGTCATCGCTCGTCATCCAGCCCCTCGCACCACGGTCGCGATGCCCCTTCTCAATTACTACTGCCCTGTATCTTCGACCGGCCAGGGCAATTCCTTTACCGTGGCACCAGCGGCCCGCGGCCGTCGCCTCCTCGGGTGCCGGCGCCGGAGAGGTTCGGATTCCGCAGCGGCCCGGCCCGCCCGCGGCCCGTCCCCCTACACTGGCGGCATGAGCATCTACGACCCGAATCTGCACACCCTGGACGGAGACCCGGCCTCACTCGGGGACTACCGGGGCAAGACGCTGCTGGTGGTCAATGTGGCCTCCAAATGTGGACTCACGCCCCAATACGAGGGCCTCGAGCGACTGCAGAAGACCTACGGCGACAAGGGATTCACCGTCATCGGCTTCCCCTGCAACCAGTTCGGCGGGCAGGAGCCGGGGTCAGCCGAGGAGATCGCCACCTTCTGCTCGGCGACCTACGGGGTCAGCTTCCCCATGTTCGAGAAGATCGAGGTCAACGGCGAGGGTCGCCATCCCGTCTACGAGACGCTGACCGCCTTCCCCGACGGTGACGGCGAAGCCGGCGACATCCAGTGGAATTTCGAGAAATTCCTTATCGGGCCGACCGGCGAGATCGTGCAACGGTTCCGACCGATGGTGGATCCCGAGGCCCCCGAGGTCGTGGATGCCATCGAGGCAAATCTTCCCGCCTGAGCCCGCCCGGGGAACCGGCGTGACATCACTCCGGGGGGCGTGGAACCTCGGAAGGATCCGTCCCGCACACCCGGTTTCGGCGGGTGGGCCCGGGCCGAGCTAGGGCCCCGGTTCGCGGGTCCTCGAGCCTGCACCCGTCACCACCTGGACACCCGACCGCGGGCCGGATGCCGCCACGCCGCCGACCGGGCGTCGGCCGCGTGGCGAAAAGTCGGGACCCCGGTGCCAGTACACTCACCTATTCGTATGCGTGCCACAGCTGCGCCCGAGGAGGGCAACAAGGTCCGTCTGTCGGTGGAGATCGACGAAGCGGAGATGGACGAAGCCCTCGACGAGGTGATGCGCCGGCTGTCCCGCGAGGTGAGGGTCCCCGGCTTCCGTCCGGGCAAGGTCCCCCGCAGGGTGATCGAGGCCCGTATGGGTGGGCCGGTCGCCCTCCGTGGCGAGGCACTCCGCGAGGCGCTCCCGGACTTCTACGCGCGGGCGGTCACCGACACCGAGGTCGATCCGATCGACCAGCCCGACATCGACATCACCGCCGGTGACGAGTCGGGGCCCGTGTCCTTCGAAGCCGTCGTGCTGGTCCGCCCGACGGTGGCCATCCCCGGCTACCAGGGCCTGGTGGTCACCCTCCCTTCCCTCGAGGTCCCCGACGAGGAGGTGACCGCCCAGGTCGATCGGCTCCGGGCCACCTCGGGTGAGTTGGTCGAGGTGGGCCGACCCGCCCGTGACGGCGACCAGATCACCATCGACATCCACGGCAGCCGCGCCGAGGTCGGCAGTGACGACAGCGACCTCGATGCCGAGGACTTCCTCTACGAGGTGGGCAGCGGCACGGTCGTCCCCGAGCTCGACGAGCAGCTCCGCGGGGCGAAGACGGGTGACATCCTGGCCTTCGACGCCACCCTGGAGGCACTCGACCAGACCGTGTCGTTCCGCGTCCTCGTGAAGGACGTGAAGGAACTGGTCCTGCCCGAGGTCAACGACGAATGGGCGTCGGAGGCGTCGGAGTTCGACACCGTCGACGAACTGGTGTCCGACCTCACCGAGCAGCTCCGGAAGCGCCACGTCGTCCAGGCCCAGATGGCACTCCAACAGAACACCGCCGACGCGCTGGTGGAGCTCGTGACCGAGGAGATCCCTGAGCAGCTGGTCCTCCAGGAATTGCGCGAGCGGATCCACGACCTCAACCACCGCCTCGAGAGCCAGGGGATGAACCTCGGCCAGTTCCTCGGTGCCACCGGTCGGTCCGAGGACGAGTTCGTGGCCGAGCTGCGCAGTGGTGCCCTCCAGAGCGTCAAGCTCGACCTGGCCCTCCGATCCCTCGTCGAAGCAGAGGACATCGACGTCACCGACGAAGAGCTCGACGAGGAGCTCTCCGCCATGGGGGAGCGGCTGGAAATGGGCGCTGACGAGGTGCGCGAGCAGCTGGAACGGGCCGGGCGGCTGGCGGCGGTACGCTCGGATCGGCGCAAGGCGAAGGCCATGCGTTGGCTGACCGACAACGTCGAGCTGGTCGATGAGGAGGGGAAGCCCGTTTCACGGGACGACCTCCTCGTGAACCAGGGCGAGGAGGACTCGGAGTGAGCGCTACGGAGGGAACCAGGGACATGGATGCACAGGCCTACAGCGTGCCGTGGGTGGTCGAGTCGACCAGTCGGGGCGAACGGAACTACGACCTCTACTCGCGGCTCCTCCGGGAGCGGATCATCTTCCTCGGCACGCCGATCAACGACACGGTGGCCAACCTGGTCTGCGCACAGCTGCTGTTCCTCGAGTCCGAGGAGGCCGACAAGGACATCCATCTCTACATCAACTCGCCCGGTGGGGACATCACCGCGCTGTTCGCCATCTACGACACCATGAAGTACATAAAGCCGGACATGTCCACGTTCTGCTTCGGGCAGGCGGCTTCGGCGGCCGCGGTGCTGCTCGGCGCCGGCACCCGTGGCAAGCGCTTCGCTCTGCCCCACGCGCGCATCCTGTTGCACCAGCCCTTCGGCGGGGTCGAGGGCCAGGCCAGCGACATCGAGCTCCAGGCGAAGGAGATCCTGCGCATGCGGGATCTGCTCAACGGCATGCTCGCCAGTGACACCGGGCAGAGCTCCGAGCGGGTGTCGAAGGACACCGATCGTGACTTCATCATGACAGCGGAGGAGGCGGTGGCCTACGGCCTCATCGACGAGGTGATCACGGCCAGGGACGCAGTGTCCATCGAGGCAGTCGGGGCGGCCTAGTCCGTCAGTCGGCGCGGTCGCAGACGCTAGGGTTGTGATCCTGAGCACCGTGGTGGGCAGGCACACCGGCCGGGAGGTCGGAATGTCCGCCAGGACGACAGCACACCGGGTGCCGATCCGAGAGGGTCGGACCGGGCAGGTTGGCAGCACGTACGGATGAGCAACAGGGACCACTGACAGAAGGACAAGAGGAACCGACGTGGCGAAGTTCGGAGACGGTGGCGATCTGGTCAAGTGCAGCTTCTGCGGGAAGTCGCAGAAGCAGGTCAAAAAGTTGATCGCCGGACCCGGTGTGTACATCTGCGACGAGTGCATCGAGCTGTGCAACGACATCATCGCCGAGGAGCTCGCCGACACCACCGAGCTGTCCTTCGAGGAGCTGCCCAAGCCCAAGGAGATCTACGAGTTCCTGAACGACTACGTGATCGGCCAGGAGTACGCCAAGAAGATCCTGTCGGTGGCCGTGTACAACCACTACAAGCGGGTCCAGGCCGGGAGCAACGCCAGTCACGACAACGACGTCGAGTTGGCCAAGTCGAACATCCTGCTCCTCGGCCCCACGGGTTGCGGCAAGACCCTCTTGGCCCAGACCCTGGCCCGCATGCTGAACGTGCCGTTCGCCATCGCCGACGCCACGGCCCTCACCGAAGCCGGTTACGTCGGCGAGGACGTCGAGAACATCCTGCTCAAATTGATCCAGGCCGCCGACTACGACGTGAAGCGGGCCGAGACGGGGATCATCTACATCGACGAGATCGACAAGATCGCCCGGAAGTCGGAGAACCCGTCCATCACCCGCGACGTCTCGGGTGAGGGCGTGCAGCAGGCCCTGTTGAAGATCCTCGAGGGCACCACCGCGTCGGTACCACCCCAGGGTGGCCGCAAGCATCCCCACCAAGAGTTCATCCAGATCGACACCACCAATATCCTGTTCATCTGCGGGGGCGCTTTCGCCGGCGTCGACTCGATCATCGAGAACCGGATCGGCCGGAAGGGCATGGGATTCCGGGCCGAGGTGCGCAAGGCCACCGAGCGCGACGACTCCGAGCTGCTGCGCCACGTGCTCCCCGAGGACCTCATGAAGTTCGGCCTGATCCCCGAGTTCATCGGTCGCCTGCCGGTGGTGGGAGCGGTCTCCCACCTCTACAAGGAGGCCCTCATCCGCATCCTCGTCGAGCCGAAGAACGCTCTCACCCGCCAGTACAAGCGAACCTTCGAACTCGACCACATCGAGTTGGAGCTGACCGACGACGCCCTCGAGGCCGTGGCCGAGCAGGCACTGCTCCGCGGGACCGGCGCCCGTGGCCTGCGGGCCATCCTCGAAGAGGTACTGCTCGAGGTGATGTACGACCTCCCGAGCCGCACCGACATCTCCAAGTGCGTCGTCGACCGCGCCGTCGTGCTCGACAAGGTCCATCCGACCCTGGTGCCGCTCAACAGCCCGCCGGCCAAGTCGGCGCGGAGCCGCAGGGCTGCTTCCTGATCGACGGCGTGCCCGGGTACGCCCGTCGCATCCCCCGGCCGACCGAGCCGCACCCTCGAAGGGCGTCGTGAACTTCGACGACCTGAGCCACGCGCTGGTCTGGCTGGACGGGCACATCGACTTCGAGTCGTCCATGCCGTCTCGACGGTCCCTACCCACGCTCGATCGCATCCGCAACCTGACGCAGCTGCTGGGCGATCCCCAGGAGGCGTTCCCGGCGGTGCACATCACCGGCACCAACGGCAAGGGGTCCACGGCCGCCATGGTGACCGCGCTCCTCGGCGCCCAGGGCCTGAGCGTCGGGACGTACACGAGCCCCAACCTCAGCCGGGTCAACGAGCGGATCGCCCGCAACGGTGAGCCGATCGACGACGGTGCCTTCGTCGAGGTGCTCGAGGCGTTGGCGCGCCTGGAGCCGATGATGAGCGACACCCCCACACGCTTCGAACTGTTGACGGCGGCCGCGTTGGCCTGGTTCGCCGATGAGGCCGTGGACGCCGCCGTGGTGGAGGTCGGACTGGGCGGGACGTGGGACTGTACCAACGTGGTCGACGGACAGGTGGCCGTCATCACCAATGTGAGCTTCGACCACACTGAGATCCTCGGGCCGACGCTGCAGGACATCGCCCGCGACAAGTCGGGCATCTTCAAGCCCGGGAGCACCGTGGTGATCGGCGAGTCCGACCCCGGGCTGGTGCGCCAGCTGCGCGAGGCCGCCCAGGAGGTGGGCGCCACCGAGGTGTGGGTCCGGGGCCCGGACTTCGACTGCACGGCCAACCGGCTGGCCGTCGGGGGCCGACTGGTCGACATCCGTACCCCCGGTGCCGCCTACGGCGAGCTGCTGGTTCCCCTGCACGGTGCCCATCAGGGGGACAACGCCTCGTGCGCGGTGGCCGCGGCCCAGGCGTTCTTCGGCGCACCCCTGCACGAGGACGTGGTCGAAGAGGCATTCGCCACCGTCAGGGTGCCCGGTCGCCTCGAGGTGGTCGGCCGTCGTCCGTTGGTGGTCGTGGACGGGGCGCACAACGTGGCTGGCATGACGGTGCTCGCCCGTGCACTCGTCGAGGAGTTCGCCGTCGACGGTGACGCCCTGGCGGTGGTGGGGATGCTCTCGGGGAGGGATCCGGTGGCGATGCTGGAACCTCTGTTGGCCGCGGGGGTCCGTTGGGTGGTGGCTTGCTCCCCGGACTCGCCGCGGGCCCTGGCCTCCGAGGTGGTGGCCGAGGCCGCGCTCGGGCTGGGCATGGACGCCGTCGTCGCCGGGTCGCCCGCCGAGGCGGTCGCACTGGCCGTGGGCAGGGCCGGGGCGGACGATCGGATCGTGGTGTGCGGCTCCCTGTACGTGGTGGCGGACGCCCGGCGTCTCCTCGTCCCCGACCCGGCCTGAGGGGTCCTGGCCGCCCGCAGGGGACCGTTGGCGTGGTCTGACAGGGGTGGGGCGGTCGGCTAGCCTCCCTCGCTCGTGGAACGCACTCTGGTCATCTGCAAGCCGGACGCCGTCGAGCGGGGCCTGACCGGGGAGGTCATCAGCCGGATCGAACGGAGGGGCCTCCGGCTGGTCGCCGCCGAACTCCGGACGATCGCGACCGAGGTGGCCCGCCTCCACTACGCCGAGCACGAGGGCAAGCCCTTCTACGGCGACCTGGTCACCTTCATCACCCGGTCGCCGGCCATGGTCATGGTGGTTGAGGGCCCCACTGGCGTCCACAAGGTGGTGCGGACGATGATGGGCGCCACCAACCCGGCGGACGCCGCCCCCGGCACGATCCGGGGCGACTTGGCCATCGAGATGGGCGAGAACATCATCCACGGCTCGGATTCGGTGGAATCGGCCCTCCGGGAGATCGAGCTCTTCTTTCCTGGCCTGGGGTGATCCGGGGTCGGAGGCGACCTTGTGCCCACCTCCTGATTCCCGTAGCCTGAGGGGGACAAAGCCGCGTCTGTGGAGTGCGTAGCGGCGGCCCTCGAGCCGATGCGCCTGTGCTGGCGCAGTCCGGATCCATTAGTGACGGAGGAGTGCATCTTTGATGCGCGACAACAGTTTCTCGATTCTCGGCCGTGACATGGCCGTCGACCTCGGTACGGCGAACACCCTGGTGTACGTGCGCGGCCGGGGCATCGTGCTCAACGAGCCGTCGGTGGTGGCGGTCAACGTGAAGGACGGGCGGCCGCTCGCCGTCGGAGCCGAGGCCAAGCGCATGATCGGCCGCACACCCAGCCACATCCAGGCCATCAGGCCGCTGAAGGACGGTGTCATCGCCGATTTCGAGATCTGCGAGAAGATGCTCCGGTACTTCATCCACCGGGTCCACCAGCGCCGCTTCGCCAAGCCGCGGCATGGTGATCTGCGTGCCGTCGGGCATCACGGGCGTGGAGCAGCGGGCCGTCATGGAGGCCGCCGAGTACGCGGGGGCCCGCAAGGCGTACATCATCGAGGAGCCCATGGCCGCGGCCATCGGTGCCGGGCTGCCGGTGCACGAGCCGACGGGCAACATGGTGGTCGACATCGGCGGCGGCACCACCGAGGTGGCGGTCATCTCACTCGGCGGCATCGTGACGAGCCAGTCCATCCGCATCGGTGGGGACGAGTTGGACGAGGCCATCGTGTCCTTCGTGAAGAAGGAGTACAGCCTGGCCCTGGGCGAGCGCACCGCCGAGGAGATCAAGATCGCCCTCGGTTCGGCCTACGAGCTCGAAGAGGAGCTGCACGCGGAGATCCGGGGGCGCGATCTCGTGACCGGGCTGCCGAAGACCGTGGTCATCTCCACCCAGGAGATCCGCAAGTCGATCGAGGAGCCGGTGTCGGCCATCGTCGATGCCGTCAAGGTCACGCTCGACCGCACGCCGCCCGAGCTGGCCGCCGACATCATGGAGCAGGGCATCGTCCTGACCGGTGGCGGTGCGCTCCTGCACGGTCTGGACAGCCGGCTCACCCAGGAGACGGGCATGCCCATCGTGGTCGCCCGGGACCCACTCAACTGCGTCGCCATCGGCAGTGGCCAGTGCCTCGAGGAGTTCGAGGCCCTCAAGCAGGTCCTCATCACCTCTTCGGCGCGCTGATCGATCGGAGACCTCGTCTCTCGTGGCGCCGCCTCGCCGTCACCGGCGTCCCCGGACCACGCTGCTCATCCTGGTGCTGGCGGCGATCACCATCATCACCCTGGACGCCCGGGGAGGATTCCATCGCATCACGTCCGGTGTCAGGTCGGTGGCCAGTGACGTCTTCGCCCCGATCCGCGGGGGCATCGACGACATCATCGAACCCATCGGCAGCTTTCTGGCCGGCTCGGTCCACTACGGCGCCGTACGCCAGCAGAACCAGAAGCTCCAGGACGAGCTCGAACAGCTGAGGCAGCAACAGGTGTCCGATCAGGCCGTCGTCCAGGAGATGCAGCAGTTGACTGCGCTGCTGCATCTGCCGTTCCTCCAGAACCTGCAGACGGTCCCCGCCGAGGTGACCGACTTCGGGACGAGCGACTTCGCCTCCACCATCGACATCAACGTCGGTCGTGACCAGGGGGTGCAGTTGAACATGCCGGTGGTCGGGACCAGCGGTACCGCCGGGCAGGGAGGCCTGGTGGGGCAAGTGGTGCAGCGCAATAGCAACACGGCCACGGTGAGGCTGATCACCGACGGTCAGTCGGCGGTCGGCGTGCGCTACGGGACGAGCACCAACTCGCTCGCCGTGCTCAGCGGACAGGGGTCGGGCAAGCCCCTCTCGGCCGACCTCGTCCCGTCCAACACCCCTCTCGCCGACGGCGAGGTGTTCTACACCAGCGGGCTGTCGGGAGCCTCGTACCCGGCGGGGATCCCCGTGGCGCGGGTGGTCGCCCACCGCAACGGCATCACGTCGTCGCAGGAGACGGTGAGCCTGGTGCCCGAGGCCGATCTCGTCCACCTGCGGTACGTCTCGGTCATCCTGTGGGGCCCGTCCGCGTGATCCGGCCCCGAGCGGGAAGAGCGGGAGGGAGGCGGTGACCTCCCGGGTCCTCGTTCGAGTCGGCATGGTGATGCTGTTGTTCGTCATCGTCCAACAGACGCTCATGCTCGACCTGCGACTGGGCGGCGTGCATCCCGACGTGATGATCCTGCTCCCGGTGATGGCCGGCCTGGTCGGTGGTCCGTCGCGGGGGGCGTGGATGGGGTTCGCCACCGGCCTCGTGGCCGACCTGTTCCTCCCCACCCCCTTCGGGCTCTCGGCCCTGGTGGCGACCATGCTCGGCTACGGGGTGGGCGTGGCCACCTTGGCCCTCGACCGCACCGCGCTGTGGCTGCCGGTGGTAGCCGCCCTGGCCGGCAGCGCCCTCTACGAACTCGTCTACGGCGTCCTCGGTTCGGTGCTGGGTCAGCCCCAGATGCTCCATGTGGACCTCCTGCGGATCGTGGCGGTGGTGTCGATCACCAACGCCGTCCTGGCCATTCCGGCGATGTACCTGGTGACCTGGGCACTCCCTGCCGCGTCCACCGAGGGTGTGCCGACCTCCCCGCTGTCGTCGGGGGTGCCCCGATGAGCGGGTCAGCCGGTCGCGCCCCCAGCGGACCGCTCCCTTGGGATACTGGACTGCCGTGAGCCGATCCCTGCGCCACCCCTTCGGAGGTCCCCGCCACTACCTCCGTCCGGAGAAGGACCGGGCCTCGCGTCCGAAGCGGGCCAAGCAACCGAAGATGCGCCAGAACCGCTTCTCCATCGAGACGGTCCTCGATGCCCCCGACTCGAGCGCGGCACGCCCGGGGCTCCGTCTGCGCATCACCGGGCTGATCGTGCTGGCGCTGTTCGCCGTGCTCGGCCTGCGGCTGTGGGCCCTCACCGTCCTCCAGGCACCCGCCGCCGCCCAGGCGGTGTCGGCCAACCAGATCCGGGGGGTCCAGATCCAGCCGACCAGGGGACTGATCCTCGACCGGTACGGCAACCCTCTGGTGAACAACGAGGTCGTCGAACAGATCACCCTGTCGCGGGTCACCGCCACCCAAGACCCCGCCGTGGTCGGACGCCTCGCCACCCTCATCGGTGAGACCACGGCACAGGTCGACGCCACCATCGCCGACCCGCGCTACAGCCTCTACAAGCCGGTGCCCGTCCTCACGAACGCACCGCTCACCGACATCCTCTACATCAAGGAGCACCAGGACGAGTTCCCCGGCGTCAGTTCGGTGGCCACCACCCAGCGCCAGTACCCCCAGGGGGAGCTGCCCGGCCCGGCCGACGTCGGCTACCCGGCGGCCCAGACCCTCGGCTACGTGGGGACCATCAACGCCGCCGAGCTCGCCTCGAGGGCGTCGCAGGGGTACGTGGCCGGGGACCCCTTCGGCCAGTCGGGGCTCGAGTACCAGTACGAGACGCAACTGCGGGGCGCGCCCGGGCGCCAGCAGCTCGAGGTCAACCCCCAGGGCCAGGTGGTCGGCTCGCTGAAGACGATCCCGGCCACCCCCGGTGACAACATCGTCACCAATCTCGACACCAACCTCCAGCAGGTGGCCGACGATGCGCTCGCCAGCCAGATCCTGACCCTGCGGAAGACCTACGACAGCCAGTGTGACAACAACACCGGGTGCTATCCGGCGGCCACCGGTGGCGCGGTGGTGGTGATGAACCCCGATACCGGCGCCGTCTACGCCATGTCCTCCTATCCGACCTACAACCCCGAGGTCTGGGTCGGGGGGATCTCCACCCAGGACTACGCATCGTTGTCGGCACCGGCGAACAACGAACCGCTGCTCAACCGGGCCATCGAGGGCCTCTACACACCGGGGTCGACCTTCAAGCTGAACACGGCGACGGCCGCCCTCAACCTCGGGCTGTGGTCCCCGACCGAGTCGTACGACGACACCGGTACGTTCAAGGTGCCCGGCTGCCAGTACAACAGCTCGACCTGCGAGTTCCACAACAGCGAAGGGGACGGCGGCTTCGGGGACATCGACATCTCGACGGCGCTCACCGTTTCCAGCGACGACTTCTTCTACAACCTGGGCGCCACGTTCTACGACGACCGGGCGACCTACGGTCAGACCCCGATCCAGGACCAGGCCAACCAGTACGGGCTCGGGGAGCTGACCGGCATCGACCTGCCCGGCGAGGTCCAGGGACGGGTCGACAGCCAGGCCGAGCGGTTGAAGCTCCACGCCGAGAGCCCGACCGGCTTCCCCAACACCACCTGGTACGCCGCCGACAACGTGGAGATGGCCTTCGGGCAGGGGGCGACGGTGATCACCCCCATCGAGCAGGCGGTGGCGTATTCGACCTTCGCCAACGGCGGCACGCGTTACGCCCCCCAGGTGGCGGCGGCCATCGTTTCGCCCAACGGCCAGGTGGTCAAGAAGTTCGCCCCCCAGGTCACCGGCCACGTCAGCCTCCCGCCCTCGACCTACAACGCCCTGCTCACCGGCTTCGAGGGGGCCGTGAACAACCCGAAGGGCACCGCCTACGGTGTGCCGGGGCTCGCCAGCTTCCCCGGCGGTGTGGGCGGCAAGACCGGCACCGCCGACTCGGAGATCGGTAAGGAGCCGACGGCCTGGTTCATCGGGTTCGGACCGGTCGCCAGTCCCCAGTACGTGGTGGTCTGTGTCATCGACCAGGCCGGCTACGGCGCCACGGCCGCCGCCCCGGTGGTGGGCTCGATCTTCAACTACCTGGCCACCCACCCGGTGACCCCGGCGGCCATCCCCCCTGGTCCGACGGTTGTCGAGAACCCGAATCCCATCCAGCTCCCGTCCCTGGCCGCCCCCACCACGACGAAGCCGGCGGGCTGAGCCGGCCCCCGGGGCCTGACCGGCCGGGCCCGCTGCGCCGTGGCACCGACCATCGGGCCCTAGGATGAGGGGGGAGATGCAGTCCCTCTGGCCACGTATCGAACCGCTCCTGGCCCATGTCACCAAGCCCGCCCGCTATATCGGCGGCGAGCTGGGCGCCCAGGTTACCGATCACCCACCGGACGCGGTGTCGTGGCTGCTCATCTATCCGGACACCTACGAGATCGGGCTCCCCAACCAGGGGCTCCAGATCCTGTACGAGATCCTCAACGAGCGACCGGACGCGGTGGCCGAGCGCTCCTATGCGCCGTGGGTTGACATGGAGGCGGCCATGCGGTCGGCCGGTGTGCCCCTCTTCTCGCTCGAGAACCACCTGCCCGCCGGGTCCTTCGACGTCATGGCCTTCAACCTGTCGGCCGAGCTCGTCTACACCAATGTGCTCAACCTCCTCGACCTGGCCGGCGTGCCAGTGCGCGGCGTCGATCGGACGCCGGACCACCCGCTGGTGATCGCCGGTGGCCACTGCGCCTTCAACCCGGAGCCCCTGGCCGACTTCGTCGACTGCTTCGTCCTCGGTGACGGCGAGGAGGCGGTTGGCGACGTGAACCGGGTGCTGGCGGGCTTTGCGGCCGCCCGGGCCGGCGATCCGGCCGGCACCGGCGGGGGATCGAGGACAGAGCTGCTCCGGGCCCTGTCCACGGTCGACGGCGTCTACGTCCCGGCCTGTTACGAGGCCCGCTACGCCGTCGACGGTGGCCCGCGCCCGCGGTTGGTCTCGACTACGCCGCTCCACCCCGACACGCCCGCCCAGGTGCACAAGCGGACGATTGCCGACCTGGCCGAGTGGCCCTACCCCCGCCAGCAGCTGGTTCCGCTCATCGAAGTGGTGCACGACCGCCTCAACGTCGAGCTGTTCCGGGGGTGCACCCGGGGCTGCCGGTTCTGCCAGGCCGGGATGATCACCCGCCCGGTACGCGAGCGTCCGGCGGACCAGGTCCGCACCATGGTCTCCTCGGGGCTCGCCCGCACCGGGTACGACGAGGTGGCCCTCACCTCACTGTCCAGTGCCGACTACTCGGGCATCGAGGAGACGGTCACCTCGATCATCGACGACCCGTCGTGCTCGGGCCAGGTGTCGGTCAGCCTCCCGAGCCTCCGGGTCGACGCCTTCACCGTGGGCACCGCCGCCCAGATCCAGCGGGTACGCCGCACCGGGCTCACCTTCGCACCCGAGGGCGGCACCTGGAGGATGCGCCAGGTCATCAACAAGCTGATCCGGGAGGAGGACCTCTACGCGGCCGTCGACGCGGCGTTCAGCCAGGGCTGGAAGCGGGTCAAGCTCTACTTCCTGATCGGCCTCCCCACCGAGACGGACGAGGACACCCTGGGGATCGTCGAGCTGGCCAAGCAGTGCGTGGCCATCGGGCGCAGGTACCACAAGGGGGTGACGGTGACCGCCTCGGTGGGCGGCTTCGTCCCGAAGGTCCAGACGCCGTTCCAGTGGTTCGGCCAGAACACGATCGAGGAGCTGACCCGCAAGATCCACCTCCTCCGCGATGCCGCCCGTCCGGTCCGGGGCCTCACCATCCGCTGGCACGATCCGAAGGCCACGGCGGCCGAGGGCATCGTCAGCCGCGGCGACCGGCGGATGGGCGCGGTCATCGAGCACGTCTGGCGTGCCGGCGGCACGTTCCAGGAGTGGTCCGAGCACTTCGACCTCCAGCTGTGGACCGACGCCCTCTCCGCTCAGGGGATGTCGCTCGAGGACACCGTCTACCGGCATCGCGGGGAGGATGAGGTGCTGGCCTGGGACCATCTGTCCGCCGGGCTCCACCGTGACTTCCTGTGGCAGGACTGGAGGGACGCCCTGGCCGAATTCGGGCTGCCCGACTGCCGGTGGACCCCGTGCTACGACTGCGGGGCCTGCACCGGGTTCGGGGTCGAGCACGTCGTGGCCTCGGCCGTGCCGCCGGCGGGAGGGAGCCAGGGCACCGGGCAGGATCTCTCAACCGGGGGCCAGGTACCGGTACGATTCCTGGGCAGGGTGCCGTCCGGCACCGATCCGGCCGCAGGGCCGGACGACAGAACGGCCGTCGGAGTCGGGGAGGGCAGAGGCTGAGATGCGCATCCGGTTCCGCTTCTCCAAGCTCGGCAAGATCCGCTTCACCAGCCAGCGTGACGTGGCCCGGATGTGGGAACGGGCACTGCGCCGGGCCGCCCTCCCGCTCGCCTACACCGAGGGATTCTCCCCCCGGCCCCAGCTCAGCTTCGGACTGGCCCTCCCCACCGGCTGCGAGTCGTTGGCCGAGTACCTCGATGTGGTCCTCGACGACCGGCGACCCGAGACGGCGCAGATCGACCTCGCCGCGCTGCCGAACGCACTCAGCGAATTGCTGCCCACCGGCATCGAGGTCGCAGAGGCCTCCCTCTTCGAGCGGGGCGAAGGGTCCCTGCAGCAGCAGGTGACCTCGTGCTCGTGGTCGATGCGCTTCTCCGGCGTCACGCCGGCCCAGCTCCAGCTGGCCGTCGACTCGCTGCTGGCCGCGTCCTCGGTGCCCATCGTCCGTGAGCGCAAGGGCAGGGAGGAACAAGACGACCTCCGCCCCTCGGTACTGGCCCTCGCCGTGGGCGATGCGTGGGAGCCGATGCTCGCTCCCGACGGGACGGTGGGCCTCGAGGCCGAGCTGGCCACCCAGCCGCGTGGGGTCCGCCCCGCCGAGCTGGTGCAGGGCCTCACCTCCATGTCCGGACCGACACCAGGCCGGTCCTCGGTAGCACCCGTCACGAGTGGTGACGGACCAGTGGGAACCCCGGTCCTCGACCGGGCGTGCAGAACGCAACAGTGGATCGAGCGCGACGGCATCAGGAAGGAGCCCCTCGGATCCCGAGGGGAGCCGACCGGGGCCGTCCGCGCCGGGCATGCCCTCGAGCGTGCCTCATGAACAAATTTGGAAGGGAATTCGATGTCAGACGCAACAGCCGGGCGACCGGCGGGGGCTCCGGGCGATTCGCCCGGCTCCTCCACTGTCGCCCCCGAACAGGTCGTTCCTGAAAGCAAGCACGGAGTCGCCCCCTCCGCCCCCCCCGACAACCGCCCCGACGACGGCGGTGCCGCCGACGAAGGTGGTCAGGGTTCCCGTGCCACGGGCGGTGGTGGGGGCCAGAGCCGCCGGCGGCGCGGCACCCGTGGCGGGAGGGGGCGCGGCCGCACCGGCGCAGCCGGCGGTGGTGACGACGCCCCGGGTCCGGCGGGAACCTCCGGCACCAACGGTGCCGGAGCCGACCGGACCGACAACCCGCCCGGGGACGAGGGGGCGACGGCACCGCTGACGTCGGCCGGGCCGCCGCCGGACCCGGTGGCTGTGCCCGAGCGCCCGAAGATCGGTGACACGAGGCCGGCACGACCGGGTCCGTCACCGGTGCCGGTGGTGGGCGGGGGTGGGGAGTCGGGAGCCCGCCAACCGCGCGGTGCCCCGGCCGGTCGCCAGGGTGGATCCGGCGCGGGCCGCCAACGCCAGCAGCCCGATGGCCGTGGCGGCGGTGCCGGAACGACCGCGGCTGGCGAGGCCGCGGGCCCGACGAAGATCCCGAAGGGCGGGCCCGGCGCCGGCACGACACCCAGGTCGGCCCCCGGCCGCACCGAGGGCCGACGCGGTGGCCGGGAGCGACGGGGCAAGGCGGTCGGGCGGTACATGATCTGCGTGCACGTGCGTCCGGAGATGACCCAGATCGCGCTGCTCGAGGGGCGGACGCTCGTCGAGCACTACATCTCCCGGGCCTCGGACGACGCCACCCAGATCGACGGCAACATCTACCGGGGACGCGTGCAGAACGTGTTGCCGGGCATGGAGGCCGCCTTCATCGACATCGGCACTCCGAAGAACGCCGTCCTCTACCACGGCGATGTCCGCTACGACACCGACGACATCGAGTCGGGCTCGGGCGGGCAACCACGGATCGAGCAGCTGCTCCGACCCGGCCAGACCATCCTGTGCCAGGTCACGAAGAACCCGATCGGAGCGAAGGGGGCCCGCCTCACCCAGGAGGTGTCCCTCCCCGGCCGGTTCGTGGTGCTGGTCCCCAACAGCACGGCCTACGGGATCTCCAAGCGACTCGAGGACTCAGAGCGCAAACGGCTGCGCAAGATCGTCGACGCCGTGCGGCCGCCGGGCCACGGCGTGATCGTCAGGACGGCCGCGGCCGGGGCCAGCGCGGAGGAGCTGGGCAACGACGTGCAGCGCCTGGTCGACCAGTGGGAGACCATCGCCGGCGAGGCCACCAAGGGCCAGGGCCCGGCGTTGCTCTACCGGGAGCCGGCCATCGCCGTGCGGGTCATCCGCGAGGAGCTCAACCGGGAGTACCGGGCGGTGGTCATCGACGACCGTGCCCTCTACGAGCAGGTCCGGGACTACGTCGGTGCGGTGAACCCCGAGCTGGCCGACCGGGTCGAGTACTTCGACCCCGAGGTCGAGCAGTTGCCGGTCTTCGAGCGGTATCACGTCCACGAGCAGCTGCACCGGGCGCTCGACCGCAAGGTCTACCTGCCGTCGGGGGGGTCCCTCGTGATCGACCGCACCGAAGCGCTCACGGTCATCGACGTGAACACCGGCAAGAACGTGGGCACCACCAACCTGGAGGAGACGGTCTACCGGAACAACCTGGAGGCGGCCGAGGAGGTCGCCCGCCAGCTCCGCCTGCGTGACATCGGCGGCATCATCGTCATCGACTTCATCGACATGGAGATCCGCGAGAACCGCGACAAGGTGGGCAGCGCCCTCCGCTCCGCCCTGGCCCGTGACAAGACCCGGACCCAGGTCTTCGACATCTCGGAGCTGGGCCTGGTCGAGATGACCCGGAAGCGGGTGTCCGAGGGGCTCATCGAGTCCATGTCGACCACCTGCGAGGTGTGCGGCGGCCGGGGCATCGTCTTCGACGACCCGGAGCTCTAGTCCGGCTGTAGTAGAGTCGCATCCCTATGTACGCTGTCATCAGAACCGGTGGGAAGCAGGAGCGGGTGGCCGAGGGGCAGACCCTGCGTGTGGACCTGCTGGGTCAGGAGCCGGGGGCCGAGCTGACCTTCGAGCCCCTGCTGGTGGTGGACGGCGAGACGGTGCTGGCCACCCCCTCCCAGCTGGCCGGCTCGACCGTGACGGCCACCGTGGTGGGCGAGGAGCTCGGGCCGAAGATCCGCGGCTTCACCTACAAGAACAAGTCCAACCAGAGCACCCGCTGGGGCCACCGGCAGCGGTACTCGACGATCGCCATCACGTCCATCAGCGCGGCCGGCTGAGCCGACCCGGACGAGCGCACCCAGGAACCGAGGAGAGGCACCATGTCCAAGACCAAAGGCGGCGGCTCGACCCGCAACGGACGCGATTCGAACGCCCAGCGCCTGGGCGTGAAGACCTTCGGTGGCACCGAGGTGCGGGCCGGGGCCATCCTGGTGCGCCAGCGGGGCACCCGTTTCCACCCCGGTCTCAACGTCGGGCTCGGCGGGGACGACACCCTGTTCGCCCTGGCCGACGGCACGGTGCAGTTCACCAGTCGACGGGGCCGCAAACTGGTCGACGTGATCGCCGGCGACTGACCCTTCCCCGGACCGGGGGAGCCGAGAAGGTCCCCACGAGTTGACCGGTACGCTCCGTCGCATGGCCACCCCCGACCCCCGTCGCACCCTCGAGTTCGACGGCTGTGTGAACTTCCGTGACCTGGGGGGCTATCCGACCTCCGACGGCCGCCGGCTGGGCTGGCGCCGGCTGTTCCGGGCCGACGGCCTCTCCCGGCTCAGCGGCGCGGACCACCGGCAGCTGCGCGGACTCGGTGTGGCCACGGTCATCGACCTGAGGACGGTCGACGAGGCCGAGCAGCGGGGCCGCTTCCCCGTCGACCGGGTGCCGGTCCGCTACGTCGACCTCCCCCTGACCGACGTCCTGCCCACCCCCGAGGAGCTGCCCTCCTGGAAGGAGGCGTCCTACGTGGCCGAGCGCTACGTGCAGATGGTCGAAGAGGGCGCCCCGGCCCTGGGCGTGGCCTTCGAGGTGCTGGGGTCCCAGGACTCGCTCCCCGCCGTCTTCCACTGCAGCGCGGGCAAGGACCGGACGGGCGTGCTCGCCGCCCTGATCCTGGCGTTCCTCGGTGTGCCCGACGGGATCATCGTCGAGGACTACTCCCTCAGCGCCCAGGCCATGGTGTTGCTGCTCGAGCGGCTGAAGGACGAGTATCCCGACGCCGTCGAGCAGGTGGAGCAGTTCGCCCCGGCCGTCCTCCAGGTGGTGCCCGAGACGATGGAGCAGTTCCTCGCCTCGGTGCGCTCGCGCGACGGCGGCTACGACGGCCTGGCCGACGCCCTGGGCGTCACCGGTGCCGTGGCCGCCCTCCGCCGGTCCGTCCTCGTGGAGGCCTGATCGGCCGGGCCTCGGGGACCGGCACGGTCGATCGGTAGGATCGGGCCATGGCCGGGTTCGTCGACGAGGCGCAATTGCACGTCAAAGCGGGTGACGGCGGCGCGGGCGCGGTGGCCTTCCGGCGTGAGGCCCACGTGGACAAGGGCGGCCCCGACGGGGGCGACGGTGGCCGGGGCGGCAACGTGTGGTTGGTGGCCACCACCAACCAGTCGTCGCTCCTCGCCTTCCGGGACCACCCCTATCGGCGCGGCGGTGACGGCGGCCACGGTGGGGGGAAGAAGAAGCACGGCGCCCGGGGCTCCGACCTCGAGGTCCCCGTTCCTGTCGGCACCCGGGCCAAGGGTCCCGGTGGCGAGGTGCTGGTCGACCTGGCGTCCGCCGGGGACCGTTGGCTGGCCGGCGAGGGCGGCCGCGGCGGTCGAGGCAACGCCAGCTTCCTCTCCAACCGACGACGTGCCCCGGCCTTCGCCGAGCAGGGCGAGAAGGGCCACGAGCAGTGGTACGACCTCGAGCTCGCCCTGGTGGCCGATGTGGCCCTGGTCGGCTTCCCCAACGTCGGCAAGAGCACGCTGATCTCGCGCATCTCGGCCGCCAAGCCCAAGGTGGCCGACTACCCGTTCACCACCCTCGAGCCCCACCTGGGGGTGGTGCGGGTCGACGACCAGTCGGACTTCACCGTGGCCGACATTCCCGGCCTGGTCGAGGGGGCGGCCGAGGGAAAAGGCCTCGGGCACCGCTTCCTGCGGCACATCACCCGGGCGCGGGCCCTGGTGATGCTGGTGGAGCTGGAGCCGGTCACCGGGGTCACGCCGGCCGAGCAGCTGGCCGTCCTGCTCGACGAACTGGAGCGCTACCAGCCCTCGCTCCTCGACCGGCCCCGCCTCGTGGTCGGGTCCAAGGTCGATGCCGCCGTCGGGCTCACCGAGCAGGGCCCGGGTGGGCCCTTCGTGCCCGACCTCGTGATCTCGGCCGTGACCGGGCAGGGCATCACCGAGCTGGTGGGACGGCTGGCCCGCATCGTGGCCGGAGCGCGCGCCGCGCAACCCGACGAGGTGGGGACGATCGTCATCCATCACCCGCTCCCCGAGGGCTTCTCCGTCGACCGCATCGGCGAGGGCGAGTTCCGGGTTGTCGGACGGGTGGCCGAGCGGGCGGTCGCCCTCAACGACGTGACCTCGGACGAGGCCGCCGACTACGTCCAGGGGCGGCTGCGGCGGATCGGTGTCGACCGGGCGCTCGGCCGGGCCGGGGCCAGGGACGGCGACCTCGTCCACATCGGCGGACTGTCGTTCACCTGGTACCGCGACCAGCCCGAGTTCACCGGCGACTCCGGTGGTCGGCGAAGGCGATCGTGACCCTCGACGGGCCGGCTCCCACCGTGTCCGCGGCCCACACCCTGGTGGTCAAGATCGGGTCCTCCTCGGTGACCAGCGGCACCGGCGGTGTGGACGCCTCGGCCATCGACAAGCTGGCCGCCGAGGTGGCGGCGGCCCGGGCGGCGGGCCACCGGGTGGTGGTGGTGACCTCCGGCGCGGTGGCCGCCGGTTGGACGGCTCTGGCCCCGGGCCGGGCGAGGCCGACCGATCTCGCCACCCTGCAGGCGGTGTCGGCCGTGGGCCAGCACCACCTGATGCGGGTGTGGAGCGACGCGTTGGGCCACCACGGCCTGGCCGCCGGCCAGGTCCTGCTCGCCCCGTTGGACTTCGTCCACCGCAGCCAGTACCTCCACGCCCGCCAGACGCTGGCCCGGCTCTTGGACCTCGGGGTCGTGCCCGTGGTCAACGAGAACGACGCCGTGGCCGACGAGGAGCTCCGGTTCGGGGACAACGACCGGCTGGCCGCCCTCGTGGCCCACCTGGTCGGCGCCCGGCTGCTGGTCCTGTTGACCGACACCGCCGGGCTCTTCACCGAGGACCCGCGTCGCACGGCGGGGGGCTCGTTGATCGAGGAGGTCGTGGAGATCGACCACGAGCTCGAGCGCATCGCCGGCGGGGCGGGGAGCGAGGTGGGCAGCGGGGGGATGGCCTCCAAGCTCGCCGCGGCCAAGATCGCCGTCTGGTCGGGCGTGGAGGCGGTGATCGCCGATGCCGCCCGGCCCGACGTTCTGGCCGAGGTGTCCCGGTCGACCCCGGGCGTGGGGACCCGCTTCCGTCCCCGGGGCCGGCGCCTGGCCGCCCGCAAGCTGTGGATCGCCTTCGCCGTCGGGGCGTCGGGGACCATCGTGGTCGACGCCGGGGCCCGTCGCGCCCTCACCGAGCGCGGCCGCTCCCTCCTGCCGGCCGGCGTCGTGTCGGTGCGCGGCGAGTTCGGTGCCGAGGACGCCGTGGAGATCGCCGGCCCCGACGGCGCCGTGTTCGCCAAGGGGCTCGTGCGCCAGCCGTCGGCCGTGGTGGCGGCGTGGGCCGGTCGGCGTTCGGACGAGCTGCCCGACGACGAGTCGCCCGAGGTGGTCCACCGAGACGACCTGGTGGTTATCGAGTAGCTGACCTGGATCTCCACGGGGGGAGGCGGGCGCCCGGGGTGGGACCGCCCCCATCGGGGGCCGGCCCCCGCGGCCGGCTCCGCGCCGCACGCAGGGACCCGCGAACTACGCTGACACGGTGACACCCAGCCCGTCCCCCCCGATGATCGACCTCGGCCGTCGTGCCCGAGCCGCCTCGCGCCGTTTGGCCCGGGCCTCCTCGGCCGCCCGTGACGAGGCCCTCCACCGGGCCGCCGATCTCCTCGAACAGCAGGCCGACCACATCATCGGGGTGAACGGCGCCGAGGTGGCCCGGGCCGAGGCGGCGGGCGCCGACGAGACGGCACTCGACCGGCTCCGCCTGGACGACGCGTGGCTCGCCTCGATGGCCTCGGGCCTCCGGTCCGTGGCCACCCTGGCCGATCCGGTCGGCGAGGTCGTCGACGGGTGGGTCCGACCCAACGGACTGCGGGTCGAGCGGGTGCGGGTGCCCCTGGGCGTCGTCGGGATCATCTACGAGAACCGACCCAACGTCACGAGCGACGCCGCCGGGCTCTGCCTCAAGTCGGGCAACGCCGTCCTGCTGCGGGGGTCGTCCTCGGCCCTGTCCTCGAACCAGGCGGTCACCGACGTCCTCCGGGACGGCCTGGGCAAGGCCGGCCTGCCGGCCGACGCCGTCATCCTGGTCGAGGACACGAGCCGCGCCTCGGCCGTCGAGTTCATGCAGCTCGAGGGCTTCATCGACTGTCTCATCCCGCGCGGCGGGCCCTCGCTCGTGGCTTCGATCAGGGACCATGCCACCGTGCCCTACGTGGTCGACGGCGCCGGCAACTGCCACGTCTACGTCGACCGCCACGCCGATCTCGCCATGGCCGAGGCCATCGTGGTCAATGCCAAGACGGGTCGTCCCGGCGTGTGCAACAGCGCGGAGTCGGTGCTCGTCCACCGGGACGTGGCCGAGCCCTTCCTCGCCCGGCTGTCGACGGCGATGCCCGAGGTGACCCTGCTCGGGGACGCGGCCGCTCGGGCGCTGCTCCCCGGGGCCGGTGTGGCCACCGACGAGGATTTCGCCACCGAGTTCCTCTCCCTCACCATGACCGTGGCGGTGGTCGACGACCTCGACGCGGCCATCGACCACATCGCCCGCTTCGGCTCGGGTCACTCCGAGGCGGTGGTGACCGGGGACCTCGCCACCGCCACCCGGTTCACCGCCGAGGTCGACGCGGCGGCGGTACTGGTCAACGCCTCCACCCGGTTCGTCGACGGCGAACAGCTGGGGCTGGGGGCGGAGATCGGCATCTCCACGCAGAAGCTCCACGCCCGGGGCCCGATGGGCCTCCGGGAGCTCACCTCGGTCAAGTACGTGGTGTCCGGCGACGGGCAGGTCCGGCAATGACCGAGGTGGCTGAACCGACCCCCTCGTTGCGGGCCACCGACGAGATCTCCTCTGGGTTCCCCGTCGCCGGCGCACCGCGGTTCGCCACCATCGACGCCGTCCGCGAGGGCCTGGCCGGTGTCAGCTACCTGGCCGACGACGGCATCGCCGGTGTGGTCTTCCTGGCCGACCGGCTGGCCAAGCCGGTCCTCGTCGAGGGTCCCGCCGGCACCGGCAAGACCGAGCTGGCCAAATCGGTGGCCCGCCTCACCGGCAGCCGGCTCATCCGCCTCCAGTGCTACGAGGGCCTCGACGAGTCGAAGGCCCTCTACGAGTGGAACTACAAAAAGCAGCTGCTGCGGATCCAGGCCGACTCGGGCCAGTCGTGGCAGCAGCTCGAAGAGGACATCTTCTCCGAGGAGTTCCTCCTGACCCGGCCCCTGCTCGAGGCCATCCGCTCCCCGGAACCCGTGGTCCTCCTGGTCGACGAGGTCGACCGGGTGGAGCTGGAGACCGAGGCGCTCCTCCTCGAGATCCTGTCCGAGTACCAGGTGTCGATCCCGGAACTGGGCACCGTGCGGGCCACCCAGATCCCGCTCGTCTTCCTCACCTCCAACAACACCCGCGAGCTGTCCGAGGCGTTGAAGCGCCGCTGCCTCTACCTCCACATCGACTACCCCCAACTCGACCGCGAGCGGGCCATCATCGAGGCCAGGGTGCCGGGCATCAGCGAGGCGTTGGCCGACCAGGTGGCCCGCATCGTGCGCTCCATCCGGACCCTCGACCTGAAGAAGGACCCGTCGGTGTCCGAGACCCTCGACTGGGCCCGGACCCTGGTGGTGCTCGGTGTGGAGTCGATCGACGCCGAGCAGGCACGCGACACGCTGCACATCCTGCTCAAGTACCAGACCGACATCGAGCGGGCGACCAAGGAGCTGGCCTCGGTCAAGCCCGCGGACTGAGACGGGACCCGTGCTCGACCTCCTCACCGGCTTCGTGGCCGAACTGCGCGCCGCGGGTATCCCCGTCTCCCTGACCGAGCACCTCGATGCGGCCGAGGCGCTCCAACACGTGCCGATGGAGGACCGCGAGGCGGTCAAGTACACGCTCGGAGCCAGCCTGGTCAAGTCGTCGTCCCACTGGCGGGCCTACGAGACCGCCTTCGAGATCTACTTCTCCCTGCGGGGTCCCGACTACCAGATCGACGGAGGGGGAGGGGAGGGCGAGGAGCCATCCGAACCCGAGGACGGCGGTCAGGGGTCCGGGCAGGGTGACGGACGGGGGCAGGGCCGTGGCGGGGGGAGCGGCGCCGGGGAGGGCATGACCGCCGAGGAGCTGGCCGACCTGCTCTACAAGGCCCTGCTCGGGGCCAACGACGCCATGGTGACCGCGGTGGCCCGCCAGGCGGTGTCGCGCTATGCCGGCATGGAGGCCGGCCGACCGGTGGGCGGGACCTACTACCTCTACCGGACCCTGCGGAACCTCGACCTCGACCGGGTGCTCGAGCGGCTGATGGCCGAGGCCCGGGCCGGGGCGTCCCCTGTGGCCGGCAACGACCCCGGCGAGCCGCCCGTCACGCTCACCGCTCTCGAGGAACGCCTGTTGCGGGACGAGTTCCAGGTCCGGATCGACCAGCTCCGCCAGGAGATCGAGAACGAGATCCGCCGGCGGCTGGTCGCCGACCGGGGCAGCGAGGCGCTGGCCCGGTCGCTCCGCAAGCCGCTGCCCGAGGACATCGACGTCATGCACGCCACCCGCGAGGAGCTGGTCGCGCTGCGCAAGTCCCTCCAGCCGCTGTCGCGCAAGCTGGCCGTCCGGCTGGCCCGGAAGCGTCGCCACGGGCGCAAGGGCGCTCTCGACTTCCGGTCCACCGTGCGCCACTCCCTGTCGACGGGCGGGGTGCCGGTCGACCCCAAGTTCCGCTACCCCCGTCCGTCCAAGCCCGAGATCGTGGTCATCGCCGACATCTCCGGATCGGTCGCCTCGTTCGCCCGCTTCACCCTCCACCTCGTGCACGCCATCAGCTCCCAGTTCTCCAAGGTCCGCAGCTTCGTGTTCATCGACGGCATCGACGAGGTGAGCCGGTTCTTCGAGGGGGTCGACGATCCCGCCGAGGCGGTCCACCGCATCAACACCGAGGCCGACGTGATCTGGGTGGACGGGCACTCGGACTACGGTCACGCCTTCACCGTCTTCTGGGAGCGCTGGGGCGAGGAGATCACCCCCCGGACGAGCGTGCTGCTCCTCGGGGACGCGTGGAACAACTACCACGCCTCCCAGGCCTGGGTGGTCAAGGAGCTCCGGGCCCGGGCCCGGCACGTGTACTGGCTCAACCCGGAGCCGAGGGCCTACTGGGACTCGGGGGACTCCATCGTCGGCGAGTACGCGCTGCACTGCGACGACGTCGTGGAGTGCCGCACGCTGCGCCAGCTCGAGCGGTTCGTCGGGGAGCTGGCGTGACGCCCGCCGGGGGCGGCGGATTCGACGCCTTGGCCGGGGCCCCGAGCCCCCGTGGGGGATGGCCGCCGGCCGGCATCCGGACCCTGTCCCAGACGCCGAGGGACGCGACCCGCCTGGTGCTCGTCCGCCACGGCGAGGCGGTGTGCAACGTCTCGGGCATCTGCGGTGGGCTCCTCGGGTGCCGGGGGCTGACCGAACTCGGGCGCGCCCAGGTGGAGGCCCTGCGGGACCGGCTCCTCGTCACCGGGGAGCTCGCCGATACCGACGCCCTCTACGCCAGCGTGCTGCCCCGGGCGGTCGAGACCGCGGCCATCGTGGCCCCGGCACTGGTGGGCGCGGGATCGGCGGTCGTGCCCGAGACGGTGACCGAGTGCGGCCTCTGCGAGCTCCACCCGGGCGACGCCGACGGGCTGACGTGGACCGAGTACACCGAGCGGTTCGGCACGCTCGACTGGGATGCCCACCCCGACCAGGCCATCGCCCCGAACGGGGAGAGCTGGACCGGCTTCGTCAACCGGGTGGACGCCACGCTCGACACCCTGGCGGCCCGCCACGGCGGCGAGCTGGTGGTGGTGGCCTGCCACGCCGGCGTCGTGGAGGCCTCGCTGTTGGCGAAGGCCCCGGTGACCGGCGGACTCACCGGCGCCCGGCTGCAGCTGCGGACCCTGCACGCCTCGATGACCACCTGGGAGGTCGACGACGGGCGGTGGCGCCTGTTGGCCTTCAACGACGCCGCCCACCACCTGGCGGCCCGCCCGGTCGCTCAGCAGGCGTAGTCGTCGTCGTAGCTGGTGTTCATCCCGCCGTAGGGCGTGACGGCGCTCGGCGAGCTGTACTGCACGATCTGGACCGGGCCGGTGGGCAGGCCGGGGTAGAGCGACTTCACGTTCTGGCAGGTGGTGGCCGGATCGATGCCCCAGTCGGCGGCCCAGTAGGGGGCCGACGGTGTGTAGTTCCCGACGATCTCTTTCCAGTTCCCGGGGCTGGCGTAGATGCCCACGCTGTTCAGGCCCTCGGAGTGCAGGCCGTCGATCGCCCCCTGGACGAGGGCGGCGTTGCTCGGGAGGTTGGCCGACCAGTTGAAGGGCTCCACGTCGAGCCACCACGCCACCGAGGTGTTGACCCCGAGGCTCCGGGCGTCGGTGAAGGCGCTGAGCGCCGCCTCGAAGCCGTAGTTGCAGGCGTCGACGTCGCCGGTGGTGGCACAGTCGGCGTCGGGGCTGGTGGCGTCGTCCCCGAAGGTGAGGAAGATGTACAGGTTGAGCCCACCGGCGGCCCACTGCGCCTCGGACTGGAGGTCCGGGTTGAGCCCGAAGGACGCCCCGGCCACCTGCACGATCCCGATGGTGTGGGGGTTGGGCGGATAGTTGCCGGCCTGGTAGTTCGAGATGTCGTAGCCGAAACTGCCCGACGGGTAGGCGGATCCGGTGAACGCCCCGGAGGCGTCGGCCTCGGCCATGCCCACCACCGGTCGGTTGATGACCTGGGGGGCGGAGCCCCAGTAGCTGGCGTCGCCCTCGGCGGTGACCGCTCCGTTGTTGTTGGTGAACCAGTAGCCCCCGCCGTCCGCCGTCGAGGCGATGGCCACGATCGGACGGCTCTGGGGGATGCCGCCCAGTGACCCGAAGAACGGGGCGCCGAAGGCGAACACCCCGCCGTCCGAAGCGGTGAGCCAGTAGCCCCCGTTCGGGTTGGCGGTCATCCCGACGATGGGCCTGTTCAGGTGGATGTTGCCCGTCGAGCCGTAGAAGTGGGCGTCGCCGAAGGAGAAGATCCCCCCGTCGGCGGCCACCAGCCAGTAGCCGCGCCCGTTGGGGGTGGCCGCCATGCCGACGACCGGCTGGTTGAGGTGGACGCCCCCCATGGAGCCGTAGAAGTGGGCGTCCCCGAAGGCGAACACCCCACCGTCGGAGGCCACGAGCCAGTAGCCGCGCCCGTCGGGGGTGGCCGCCATGCCGACGACCGGCCGGTTGAGGCGGATGCCTCCGGTCGAGCCGTAGAACGGCGCGTCCCCGAAGGCGAAGATGCCCCCGTCGGCGGCCACCAGCCAGTAGCCGTGGCTGTCCGGGGTGCCGGCCATGCCCACGACGGGCTGGTTGAGGTGGATGCCTCCGGTCGAGCCGTAGAACCCGGCCCCACCGAAGGAGAAGACGCCCCCGTCCGAGGCGACCAGCCAGTAGGCACTGACGCCGCCGGCGGGCGTCGCCGCGGTGGCCCTGGTGCCCGACGCCGTGAGGCCGAGGGTGCCGGCGAGGCCCGCCACGAGGGCCAACACCGCCACCACGACGACGCCACCCCGCGAACGGAGTCGCCATGTGGAGCGGTCGGTGCGGCGGTCGGGGACAGGCGCGTGGGAGGTGCGGGGCGGCGTCGGCATGTGAGGGAGGGTCTCCATCCGGTCGAGGGCGTTGATCCGGGACGGACGCACCGGAGGGCCGCCACCCTTCCCGATCGTCAGCACGCTCCCGGTCGCCCCAGTCTCGTTGCTGGACAACGCCGGGTCAATCCCCCGTTCCCCGTGCCCGGCGCGGCCGGGGACGTCACAGGGCCTCCGTGGGTCAGGCGCGGAGGAGCTCGGCGAGGCCGAACGCCAGGTCGAGCGCCTGGCGGGCGTTCAGCCGCGGGTCACAGGCGGTGGTGTAACGCTGGTGCAGCTGGCCCTCGACGATGTCCTCGACACCGCCGAGGCACTCGGTCACATCGTCGCCGGTCAACTCCACGTGCACCCCACCGGGCCAGGTCCCTTCGGCCAGATGGGCCCGGAAGAACCCCTTCAGCTCGCCGATGATGTCGTCGAACCTCCGGGTCTTGTGGCCGTCCTCCGCCGTGAAGGTGTTGCCGTGCATCGGGTCGCAGACCCACACCACCGGGTGGCCCTCGTCCCGGACGGCGCGCAGCAGCGGGGGCAGCTTCTCGTCGACGGTGTCGACCCCCATCCGGGTGATGAGGGTCAGCCGGCCGGGGGTACGCTGCGGATTGAGCCGCTCGCACAGCCCGACGACGTCGTCGGCACTGGCCGTGGGGCCGATCTTCGAGCCGATCGGGTTCTCGATGCCGGCGAGGAATTCGCAGTGGGCACCGTCCAGCTGCCGGGTGCGCTCACCCACCCAGAGCATGTGGGCGGAGCAGTCGTACCAGTCCCCGGTCAGGGAGTCGCGACGGGTCAGCGCCTCCTCGTAGTCGAGGATCAACGCCTCGTGGCTGGTCCAGAAGTCGACTTCGTGCAGGGAGTCCTCCGAGGTGAGGTTGATGCCGCACGCCTCCATGAACCGGAGGGCGCGGTCGATCCCCTCGGCGATGTCCTCGAACCGCTGCCCCTCGGCCGAGGAGGCCACGAACTGCTGGTTCCAGGCGTGGACCTGACTGAGGTCGGCGAAGCCCCCCTTGGTGAACGCCCGCAGCAGGTTGAGGGTCGAGACGGACTGCTGGTAGGCGGTGACCAGACGGTTCGGGTCGGGGACCCGGGCGGCCGCCTCGGGCAGGTCGTCGTTGACCATGTGGCCCCGGAAGGAGTCGAGCACCTGGTCACCCACCTGCTCGGTCGGCGACGTGCGCGGCTTGGCGAACTGTCCGGCGATGCGGCCCACCTTGACCACGGGCACCCCGGAGCCGTAGGTGAGGACGATGGCCATCTGCAGGATGACCTTGAGCTTGTCGCGGATGGAATCCGCGCTGAACTCGGTGAACGACTCGGCGCAGTCGCCGGCCTGCAGGACGAAGGCCCGACCCTCGGATGCCTCACTCAGGGCACGGGTGAGGTGGCGGGCCTCACCGGCGAACACGAGCGGCGGGAGCCCGGCCAGCTGGGCGGAGACCCGCTTGAGCTCGGCCTCGTCGGGCCAGGCCGGCTGCTGGGCGGCCACCTGCGTGCGCCAGGAGTCGGGAGCCCAGGGTGAGGATGTCGGACGTGGTGCCACCCCAACAGCGTAAAGCCTCGGGACGTAGGCTCGGGCCATGCAACCATTTCGCTTCGGGGTCCAGCTGTCGTCGGCGGCGTCGGGGAACGAATGGCGGGACACGGCCCGCAGGGTCGAGGCCCTCGGCTACTCGACACTCTTCATCCCCGACCACTTCGAGGAGCAGTTCGGTCCGCTCGTGGCGCTCACCGTGGCCGCCGAGGCCACCTCGACCCTGCGGGTCGGATCACTGGTGTTCGGCAACGACTACCGGCACCCAATGGTCCTGGCCAAGGAGGTCGCCACCCTCGACCTGCTCTCGGGGGGCCGGGTCGAGTTCGGACTAGGTGCGGGCTGGATGACGAGCGACTACGAGCAGTCGGGGATCGCCGCCGAGTCGGCGGGCCGGCGCATCAGCCGCATGGCGGAGAGCCTGGCCATCATGAAGTCCCTGTGGTCGACCGGGGCGGCGACCTACGAGGGTGAGTACTACCGCATCACCGGGGCCACGGGCTATCCCGAGCCGGTCCAGCGACCCCACCCGCCCGTCATCATCGGGGGCGGCGGCCAGCGGGTGCTCGGGATCGCCGCCCGTGAGGCGGACATCGTCGGGGTGAACCCCAGCCTGGCCGCCGGGTACATCGGCCCCGAGGTGCTGGAGACGACAACGGCGGACTACTACCACCAGCGCCTGGACTGGATCAGGCGGGCGGCCGGGAACCGGTTCGAGGAGCTCGAGCTGCAGTGCCTCACCTTCCTCGTCCAGATCGTCCCCAACCGCCACGAGGTGCTCGAGCAGTTGGCCGGCGCCATGTCGGTCACGGCCGAACAGGTGGACGGTTCACCGATCGCCCTCATCGGGACGACCGAGGAGATCGTCGACATCCTCCGGCAGCGCCGTGACACCTTCGGCTTCAACTACATCGTGGTCCACGAGGCGGAGATGGAGGCGTTCGCCCCGGTGGTCGCCGCCCTGACGGGAACCTAGGTGACCGGGGGGTACCCGCGGATCGGTGTGTTCGGCGGGACGTTCGACCCGGTCCACACCGCCCACGTGGAGGTGGCCGACGCGGTGAGGGTGGCGCTCGGGCTCGACCGGATGCTGCTGGTGGTGGCCAACCAGCCCTGGCAGAAGGAGGCGGCCCGCCCGGTGACCCCGGCCGAGGACCGCTACGCCATGGTGGAGGCGGCCCTGGACGGCCGACCCGGCCTCGAGGCGAGCCGGATGGAGATCGACCGGGGAGGGCCGTCGTACACGATCGACACCGTCCGCCAGCTCCACCGGGCCCAGCCGGGCGCCGATGTGGTCATCGTGGTCGGGTCCGACGTGGTCGCCGGCCTCACCACCTGGAAGGACGAGCCGTCCCTCCGGAACGAGGCCACGCTGGCGGTGGTGGGACGGCCGGGCGCCCCACCGGTCCCCGTCCCGCCGGGCTGGCGGTCGGTCGACGTCCCGGTGGCCCCGCTCGACGTGTCGAGCACCGAGCTGCGAGATCTGCTGGAGGCCGGAGAGCCGGTCGACGGGCTGGTCCCGGCGCCCGTCATGCGTTGCATCCGCCAACGAGGTCTGTACGCTACGGGGAGATGAGTGCGCGGACGACGCCGACCGGAACAGGCTCGGGAACAACGCCGCCCCGCCTGTATCCGCCACCCACCACGGTCCCCTCGGCCCCCCCGCCCGACACCGCCGGCCAGGGGACCCGGCCCGGCCCGGCCGGTGGCGAGACCCCCGGCACCGTTCCCCAACCGGTACCGGCCGTCGCGCCGGCCACGACGGCCGACGAGGACCGGTCACCACCGTCCGATTCACGGGCCGAGACGAGGAGGGCGCTGCGAGCGACCCGACGGCAGCGTCGGCGGGTGATGGTGGTGTGCGGCATCGTCATCGGGATCTGCCTCGTCCTCACGGTCCTCATCGTGGGCATCGCCCGTGATCGCCGGCCCGGCCCCCAGGTGGTGGCCCCCGGCCTGTCCCTCGGTCCCCCGCCGGCACCGGTGTCGCCCAGTTCCGCATCCACCCATCCACCCATCGAGTACCCGGGCGCCCAGGCGCCAGAAGGAGAACACCGTTGAATGCCATAAGTGCCGTGCCCGTCGTCGACCGCCCCGAGCCGTTCGTCCCCGAGGAGGCCAAGGTGGCCGCCAGGGCCGCCGATGCCAAGTCCGGGGAGGAGACGGTGATCCTGGCCGTCGGGGATCTGCTCGGGGTGACCGATGCGTTCGTGGTCACCAGCGGGCGCAACACCCGACAGGTGAAGACCATCGTCGATGAGGTGGAGCGGGTCGTGAAGGGTGCGGGCCGCAAACCGGTCCGTGTCGAGGGCCTCGACGACGCCCGGTGGGTGCTGATGGACTACGGCGACTTCCTGGTGCACGTGTTCCTCGACGAGGCTCGCGAGTTCTACGACCTCGAGCACCTGTGGGCGGACGCGGCGCGCATCGGGTGGCGGGTGCCTCAAGGGGTCTGACCCCCACGGTCCGGCGACGGCCCGTCGCCGGGTACCGGAGCGGGACTCGGCCCGGGTCGTCAGGGAAGCGGTGCCTGGGGAGCGTACGTGGACCGCGACACCGGGCCGGGCACCTGGACCCCGCTGCCGGTGGTGACGTCGGTGGGCTGACCGGCGATCTCGAAGACCACCCCGGCCACCCCGGGCTGCTGGGTGGCGGTGAAGACGACCTGGGCGATGGCCAGCGTCTGGTCGGGGCCGACCAGCGGGGACGGATTGGCGCTGAAGTTGACGGTGGCGACGTCACCGGCCAGCGAGGCGGACACTGCGATCTTCGGCGTGAGGAAGCTCTGGAGGCCGGCGCTGGTCTCAGCCTGGGTCGGGCCTTCGAGGAGGGCCTCGAGGACCTGGGTGAGGCTGGCGGGGAGCCGGAGGATCCGGGAGACGGCGAAGACGTGCTGGTTCGGTGCCACGAGGAAGATGGTCTCGGGGACGCCGACCTCGGGCGAGGTGGGCACCGTCGACGCCACCGGGTTGAGCAGGTGGAAGGGAACGTCCGCCTTGGCAATCGGGGTGGGGGAGCTGCCCGTCGGGATACCGCACGCCGTGGCCACCATCGTGAGAGCGAACAGGACGGCGACGACACGCACCCCTCGTGCCCGGCCGCTCATGCCGGTTCCCACGGCGACCCTCCGGATGCGAGGGGCAGCTCGACGATGAACCGCGAGCCGCCCCCCGGCGCGTCCTCGATGCTCACCGCTCCTCCGTGGAGGTGCACGTGTTCGGCGACCAGGGAGAGCCCGAGCCCTGTCCCGTCGCTCGACGCCCGCTGTCCGGACCGGCTGCCACGGTAGAAGCGCTCGAAAAGGTGGTCCCGTTCCTGTCGGGGAATCCCCGGGCCGCGGTCCTCGACGACGACCCGGATGCTGGTGGGTGCACCGTCGGGCGGGGCCGCCCCGGCCGCCGGGTGGGCGTCGTCCCCGGGGCCCCCGGCCGCCGGGGGAGTGAGCTCGACCACCACACGGGACACGCCTCCGGCATAGAGGTTGGCGTTCTCGACCAGGTTGGTCATCACGCGCTCGAACCTGCGCTTGTCGACCCGGAGCCGCACGCCCTCGACCCCAGGGGCGACCACCACCGGGAAGGCCACCGCCGAGCGACGCCCGTCGGCGCCGACCGGTGCGGAGGACACCACCGCCTGTCGGACCAGTTCACCGGGGTCGACCTCGTCGAGGGACAGCTCGGCCGAGCCGGCGTCGAACCGCGAGATCTCCAACAGGTCGTCCACCATCCGGGTGAACCGGTGGAGATCACCGTCGAGCAGGTCGAGCGCACTCCGGGCGCGCGGCGTCAGCTCCCCGCGGTGACCGTCGAGCACGCCGACGGTGGCGGTCAGCGTGGTGAGGGGCGAGCGCAGTTCGTGGCTCACGTCGGAGGTGAAGCGGGCCTCCCGCTCGATGCGGTCCTGGAGGTTGGCGGCCATCCGGTTGAACGCCGAGGCCAGCTCCTGGAGGTCGACGTCGTCGCCCGCCTCGACCCGGGTGTCGAGCTCACCCCCGGCGATGGCCACCGCCGCTTCGGTGACCCCGGCCAGGGGCCGCAGGGCGCGACCGCTCGCCCACCGCCCGAGTGCGGCGCCGGCCAGGGTGGTGAAGAGCGCGGCGGCGGCGAGGGCGAAGGCCAGGGTCCGCAGGGTGCCCTCGAGCTCGTCGAGCGAGAAGACCTCGAAGTAGGTGGCGTGGACGGCGGGGAGCGGGACACCAATGGCCAGTTGGGGCGTGTTCCCGACGAGGATCACCTGGGAGGCGGGCGTGCCGCTCAGGACCAGGTCCCGCAGCTCGGCCGGAAGTGCGCTCTGGCTCACCGAGATCGAGGTGGCGTACCACAGGCCACCCTCGTGGAGGACCGACCGGGATCCCGGGAGGGTGTCGACGGACTCGATCAACTGGTTCACCTGGGTCCCCGGGGAGCGCAGGGCGTCCTGGATGATGGAGGCGTTGGCGAAGGCCTGGCGCTGATCGGCACCCTGGCGCTCGTTCAGGTAGCTCTGGCGGGCGGTGAAGTAGGTGATGCCGGCCATGAGGGTGGAGAGGGCGAAGGCCCCGATGGCGAACGTGGCGGTGACCCGGGCCCGGAGGCCGAGGCCCTCCGAGAGCCGGGTCCGTCGCGGCCGTCGGGACGAGCGGACCGGGACCGGTCCATCCGCGGACTCGGCCGGGCCCACGGATCAGACCGCCAGCTTGTAGCCCATGCCCCGCACCGTCAGGATGAATCGGGGGTTGGCGGGATCGGGCTCGATCTTCGTCCGGAGCCGGCGTACGTGGACATCGACCAGGCGGCCGTCGCCGAAGTAGTCGTAGCCCCAGACCTGCTCGAGGAGGTGCTCGCGGCTCAGGACCTTCCCCGGATGCTCGGCCAGTTCGGTCAGCAGGCGGAACTCCGTGCGGGTGCAGTGCACCTCCTCGCCGCCGCGTCGGACCACACCGGCATCCGGATCGATCTCCACGTCGTCGAAGCTGATGATCGAGCTGCCGCCGCCGTCGGTCCTCGACCGCCGCAGGAGGGCCCGGATGCGGGCCGCTAGCTCCTTGGCCACGAACGGCTTGGTCACGTAGTCGTCGGCCCCGGCCTCGAGGCCGGCCACCACGTCGTGGGTGTCGGACCGGGCCGTCACCATGATGATCGGCACCGTGCTGTGGCGTCTCAGGGTCCGACAGGTCTCGAAGCCGTCCATGCCCGGCAGCATCAGGTCGATGAGGGCGAGCTCGGAGGGCTCGTCGTTGAAGTGGGCGACCGCCTCCTCGCCGCTGGCCACGTCGTCGACGGCGTAGCCCTCATCCTCGAGGGCGAGGCGCATGGAGGATCGGATTCGCTTGTCATCCTCGACGATCAGGATGCGGCTCATACGCCGATCATGGCACGGCGCACCCGTCCATCAGGAACGGGCGGGCTGCCGGTCAGCTCAACCAGATCTGGGTGGGCCAGATGGCGCCACCGATGAGGGCGAAGGCCTTGTCGCCCGCCGGGGTGGTCGGGGCGGCGAAGTCCTGCACCTGGGGTTGGGCGGCGATGGCCCAGGTGGTCCGGTCGTACCAGATGTAGGGCAGGTCCGAGCCCATGAGCTTGCTGACCTCCTGGTACGCGGCGATCCGATCGAGCTGGTTGGGGGACTCGCGTCCCTTGAGCAGGGCGGTCTGCATCGCCGGGTCGGTGTTCCTCGCCATGTTGATGGAGAAGACCGGATTGATGTTGGTGGGGCTCCAGAAGATGTAGTTGAGGTCCGGGTCGACCGCTCCGAACTGGCGCCACAGCTGGCCCTCGAACGTGCCCAGCAGGGCCGTGTTGATGATCTGGGCCTGCTCGACGGGGCTGAGGGACACCTTCATCCCGACCCCTTGGAGGATCGACTGGAGGTACTCGGCGATCTTGGTGGTGCTGGCGTCGGGGGTGTGGTTCAAGGTGACCGAGACGGGACTGCCGGTTTCCGACTCGACCTCTTTGACCAGTGACTTCGCCGTTTCCGCATTGGATACCGGGTAGCCGTTGTCGGCGACGTAGTAGGGGGAGGTCGAGGTGAACGGACCGTTGGAGGTGGCATTGACGCCCTGGTCGATCACCGTCACGTACTGCTGCGAGCTGATGGCGTAGGCCGTGGCCTGGCGCACCTTCAGGTTGTTGAACGGCGGCTTCGACAGGTTGAGGAGGAGACAGCCCATGTCGGGCTCGCCGGCCACGTTCTTCGAGTCGTCGATGTAGCCGAGCGAGGTGTCGGCCCTGATGGTGAGGATGTCATTGGGGGTGTCGGTGTGCATGATGTCGACCGCTCCCGAGGTCAGACTGCTCAACAGCTGGTCCGGGTCGGGAATCGGCTTGTAGGTGATGGTGTCGAGCAGGGGGAGGCCCGGCCGCCAGTAGTGCGGGTTCTTGGTGGCGGTGAAGTGGTCGTTCGGGATCCACTCCTGGAAGACGAACGGCCCGGTGCCGATGGGGTTGGTCTGGCTGTTGGTGGCGAGCCACTTGGGCTCGGCCACGTAGGCGAACTGCCCACCGATACCACCGGTCAGGTAGTAGTCGAACGGCACCCACGGGGTCTTCATGGTCAGCGTCACGACGAGGGGGCTGGTCACGGTGACGGTGTCGAGGTTGGTCAGGGTCGGGCCGGTCAGCGCCGAGGCCTGGTGGGCGGCGAAGTTGGCGGCCACGGCCGCGGCATCGCACGTCGTCCCGTTGTGGAACAAGAGGCCGGACGGCAGGGTGATCGTCCACTGCGTGTAGTCGCTGTTCGGTGTCACCGACTCGGCCAGGTAGGGCTGCGGGGCGCCGGAGGCGTCGATGATCATCAGGGGGTCGAAGACGGTGCGGGCGTAGAGCACCCCCACCTCGTCGAACGTCCCCTGGGTGGGGGAGAAGCCCTTCTCCTCGGCGTCGACCCCGAAGATGAGCGTGCCGCCGGCCTTGGGCGTGGCGGTGGAGACGCCGTCGGGGTGGGTCCCCGTCGAGCTGGACTTGGACGAGCTGGACGAGCCCGAGCTGCACGCAGCCAGCAGCCCACCGGACGTGGCCACCGCGGCGACGCCGGCTCCGGCCACCGCGCTCCGGGCGAGAAACGATCGTCGGTCGATCTGGTCGGACATGGTCCCCCTTAGCATTGGGACCGGCGCACCACGCCCCGGTCCTCCCACCGCCAGGTTGTCGTCGCAGGTAGCAGGCAATTTCTGCAGACCGACTCCGGGCTCAGGCCTGACGATAGCTCCCCGACCACCGCCGGGGTGGTCTCCCCCCGGTCCGCCGGCGACCGCATCCGGCCGGCACCTCATGGGCGGGGCCAACCGGATCGTCCCCGACGGTGGGGTGGCAGAGATCGGACGGACATGCCGGTACTGTTTTGGGGTGCCCTGGGAGATCGAAGCCTTCCGCCGGTCGGTCGGTGGCCTCTCGCCGGCGTCGGTGCGGGCCTACTCCTCGGACGTCGAGCGATTCGCCGAATGGGCAGGCCGTGGCGGTGCCGAGGGGCCGGCCGACGTCGATCGGATCACGCTCCGACGGTACCTGGCGTATCTGGCCACCCGCCGCTACGCCAAGGCCTCTATCGCCAGGACGGCCGCCTCTCTCCGCTCGTACTTCCAGTGGTGCGCCAAGCGGGGCCTTCTGGCCTCGGACCCGTCCCTCCGGCTGTCGGCCCCGACGCCCGACTCGAGGCTGCCCCGGGTCCTCGGCCACGCTGAGCTGGACGAGCTGCTGGAGCCGGTGGCCGGGCAGGATGCCCCGCCTCCGACGCCGGTGGACCGGCGGGACGACGCCGTGCTGGAGCTGCTCTACGGGAGTGGGCTGCGGGTGGCCGAGCTGTGCGGACTGGACGTCGCCGACGTGGACCTCGCCCGCCTGGTGGTCACGGTGACGGGCAAGGGCTCCAAGCAACGCCAGGTGTTGATCCACGAACGGGGGGCTGCGGCCGTCCGGGCGTGGCTGGACGGCCCCCGGGCCGCCCTCGCTGGCGCCCCCCGACAGCGGGCACGGCCGCGACCCGGCCCTGTTCTTCAACCGGCGGGGGAAGCGGCTCGGGCCCCGGGACGTCCGGCGCATTCTCGACCGCCGCTCACCGGTGCCGACCCATCCCCACGCCCTTCGCCACAGCTTCGCCACCCACCTCCTGGACGGGGGTGCCGACCTGCGGGTGGTGCAGGAGTTGTTGGGTCACGCCAGTCTCCAGACCACGCAGGTCTACACTCATGTAAGCAAGGAGCGCTTGCTCTCGGTGTATGCGGGCACGCACCCACGGGCCTAAGGGGACAATTGGCGACTCAACTGGACAGTGTCGGACACGGGATCGACGCACTGTGGGCCGAGTACAAAAAGACCGGTGCCCGGGCGCTCCGCGACCAGCTGATCGTGCACTACGCCCCGGTCGTGAAGTACGTCGCCGGGCGGGTCTCGGTGGGCCTGCCCCGTCACGTCGACGAGGCGGACCTCGCCAGCTACGGGATCATCGGGCTCATCGACGCCATCGAGCGGTTCGAGCCGGTGCGGAAGATCAAGTTCGAGACGTACGCCATCCCCCGGATCAAAGGGGCCATCATCGACGAGCTCCGCTCGATCGACTGGGTGCCGAGGTCGGTGCGGGCCAAGGCCCGGGCCGTCGAGCAGTCCTACGCCAAGCTCGAGGCCACCTTGCACCGGACGCCCACCGACGCCGAGGTCGCCGCCGACCTCGAGATGACCGACGACGAGTTCCAGACCGCCCTGCGGAAGATCTCCTTCGTCGGTGTGGTCGCCCTCGACGAGGTCTTCCGGGGCGGTGACCGGTCGGACCGTTCGACGTTGGGGGAGACGCTGCCCGACAGCACGGCCGGTCCCATGGACACCTTCGAGGTCAAAGAGACCAAAGAGGCCCTGATCCAGGCGGTCAGTCAGATGGCCGAGCGCGAGAAGACCGTGCTGACCCTCTACTACTACGAAGGCCTGACCCTGGCGGAGATCGGCGACATCCTCGGGGTGACCGAGTCCCGGGTCTGCCAGATCCATACCAAAGCGGTGCTCCAGCTCCGGGCCAAGCTGGCCGACCGGCCCGAGGGCACCGGGAGGCGCCCCGCCGGTGCCGGCGGGAGCTCGGGCTCCAAGGCGAAGCGGGTACCGACCGCAACCGCCGGCTGACCCGCGGCGGGGCCCCATCCCGCCCGAATGGAGCACCTCGCCGTCCAGCCACTACCATGGTTCCGCCCCGTCATCCGGCTGGGCACTCGAGCAGGACCGATCATGCACCCGGCCGCGTCCACGGTCGCCTCTGCGGAGGTGTTGTGGCCGGGGTGGAACAACCGTCATAAGGAGCAGTCACATGGCCGTCGTCACGATGAAGCAGTTGCTGGGCGCGGGCGTCCACTTCGGACACCAGACCCGTCGGTGGAACCCGAAGATGAGAAGGTTCATCCTCGGGGAGCGGAACGGGATCTACCTGATCGACCTCCGCCAGACCATGAAGGGCATCGAGGAGTCCTACGGATACATCCGGGACCTCGTGGCCGGCGGCGGCACCATCCTCTTCGTCGGGACGAAGAAGCAGACCCAGGGACCGGTGGCCATCTATGCCGAGGCGTGCGGCATGCCCTACGTCAACGAGCGGTGGTTGGGCGGGATGCTCACCAACTTCCAGACGGTCTCGACCCGGGTGAAGCGGATGAAGGAGTTCGAGGCCATGGAGAAGGCCGGCGACTTCGACGCCATGCCCAAGAAGGAGGCGCTGCGCCATACGCGAGAGCTCGAGAAGCTCCAGCGCAACCTCGGGGGCATCCGTAGCCTCGAGCGGCTGCCCGACGCCATCTTCGTCATCGACACCAAAAAGGAGCACATCGCCGTCACCGAGGCCAACAAGCTCGGCCTGCCGGTGGTCGCCGTGGTCGACACCAACTGCGACCCGGACGTGATCACCCATGTGATCCCGGGCAACGACGACGCCATCCGCTCGGGCGCACTGTTGTGCCGGGTGGTCGCCGATGCCGTCACCGAGGGGCGGTTCATCGCCCAGCAGAGGCCGGCACCGCCCGCACCTCCCTCGGCTCCCGTCCCGACCGCTCCGGCCACCGCCGCCCCGAAGCCGACCGCCGAGGCTCCGGCCGCTCCGGCCGCCGAGGCCCCGCCTGCTCCGGCCACCGCCGAGTCAGCGGCTCCGACCGCCGAGGCTCCGGCTGCTCCCGCCGCCGAGGCCCCGGCCGCCGAGGCCCCGACCGCCGAGGCCCCGACCGCCGAGGCCCCGACCGCCGAGGCCCCGACCGCTCCGGCCCCGGCTGCACCGGCTCCTCCCGCCACCGTCGATGCGGCTCCTGTCCCCGAGCCGCCCACCGAAGCCCCGACCACACCAACCGAGGAGGCCTAGCTGTGCCCGCCTTTTCCGCCAAGGACGTCCAACGATTGCGCCAACTGACCGGTGTCGGCATGCTCGACGCCAAGCGGGCCCTCGAAGAGAACGAGGGGGACATGGACAAGGCGATCACCTGGCTGCGCGAGCAGGGCCTGGCCAGTCAGGCCAAGCGGGCCGACCGCGAAGCGTCCGAGGGCGCTGTGGCCATCGGGCGCTCCGGATCGGTGGCGTCCATCGTGCAGCTCCGGTCCGAGACTGACTTCGTCGCCAAGTCCGAGGAGTTCGTCGCCCTGGTCACGTCGCTGGCCGATCTGGTGGCAGCACAGGGCGAAGAGGCGATCACCCAGCGCAGCGACGAGATCGACAACCTGAAGATCACCCTGAAGGAGAACATCTCGGTCGGCCGTGTGGTCCGGATCGAGGCTCCCGCCGGCGGGGTCGTCGACACCTATCTGCACCTCCAGGCCGGGCGCGGGGTCAACGCCGTCGTGGTGGCGCTCGAAGGCGGCACCGAGGAACTCGCCCACGACATCGCCGCCCACATCGCGTTCGCCCGTCCGACCTACCTCACCCGGGAGGACGTGCCCGAGGACGAGGTGGCGGCCGAGCGGGAGACCGTGGAGAAGATCGCCCGCAACGAGGGAAAACCCGATGCGGCGCTGCCCAAGATCGTGGAGGGCCGTCTGAACGGCTGGTACAAAGAACGGGTGCTGCTCGACCAGCCTTTCGTCAAGGACGAGAAACAGACCATCGCCAAGCTGCTCGGGCCGGCCAAGGTGACCCAGTTCGCCCAGGTTGTCGTGGGCGACTGAGGCAGCGGTGGGTGACCGGCGACGCATCGTCCTGAAGCTGTCCGGCGAGGCTCTTGCCTCGTCGGCCTCGGACGAGACCATCGACGCCTCCGTGGTGGAGCGGCTGGCGGTGGAGATCGCCGAGTCCTGCGACGACCTGGGCATCGAGTTGGCGGTGATGGTCGGTGGCGGCAACATCTGGCGGGGGACCACCGGGGCCGGGGCCGGTATGGACCGCGCCACCTCCGACACCATGGGCATGCTGGCGACGGTGATCAACGCCCTGGCCCTCCAGGACGCTCTCGAGCATCACGGCCAGTCGACCCGGGTGCTGTCCGCCGTGCAGATGGCCGAGGTCGCCGAGCCCTACATCCGTCGCCGGGCCATTCGCCACCTGGAGAAGGGCAGGGTGGTGGTGTTCGCCGCCGGGATGGGCAACCCGTACTTCACCACCGACACCTCGGCCGCCCTGCGGGGGGCGGAGATCGAGGCCGAACTGCTGTGCAAGGGGACCCACGGCGGCGTCGACGGGGTCTACTCGGCCGACCCGCGGCTCGATCCCACGGCCACCCGCTACGAGGAGATCTCCTTCATGGAGGTGGTCTCAAAGGACCTGCGGGTCATGGACCTCACGGCCATCACCTTCTGCATGGACAACGGCCTCCCGATCCGGGTCTTCGACCTCATGCATCCGGGGAACATCCGCAAGGCGCTCGGTGGCGAGCCCATCGGCACCCTCGTCCGATGAAAGGCCAGTTCGGACGCGTTTCCGAGTGGGGCCCGACCCTGCTGGCTACGCTGGTCGGCTAATGGATGACGAACTGATCGCACTGGTGGTCGGCGACGCGCGCGAACACATGGCGAAGGCGGTGGAGCACACCCAGGCGGAGTTCTCCGCCATCCGGACGGGACGGGCCACCCCGGCCCTGGTCGAGCACCTGAAGGTCGACTACTACGGGGCCGAGACCGAACTCCGCCAGATGGCCGGATTCAGTGTCCCCGAGGCCCGCCTCCTCGTGATCTCCCCCTACGACAAGAGCTCCCTGGCCGCCATCGAGAAGGCCCTGCAGACCTCGGACCTGGGCATCACGCCGTCGAACGACGGGTCCGTGATCCGGCTCTCGTTCCCGGTCCCGACCGAGCAGCGTCGCAAGGAGCTCGTCAAGGTGGTCAAACAGAAGGCCGAGGAGGGGCGGGTCACGGTGCGCAACGGCCGTCGTTCGGCCCGGCACGAGCTCGAGTCCATGCAGAAGGACGGCGCGCTGTCGAGCGACGAGCTCGAGCGGGTGGAAAAGGACCTGGAGAAGTTGACCCAGGACCAGGTGGCGGCCATCGACCGCCTGCTGGCCCACAAGGAGCAGGAGCTCCTCGAGATCTGATTTGCTGCCGGTCCGAGTGGGCCAGGCGGATGGGAGGAATCAACCCACGTGGACGACGTCCCAGACGGGCGAGAGGATGACGTGACCCGGACCGACGTCCCCGTCACGCGCCCCGAACCGACCGGACCGGCCTCCGGTCAGGTGAGGATCATCGGAGCCGAGCCGGCGTGGGAGAGCACGGCCGAGCTGCCCCGGGTGTCGCGGGACGACGAGGACAAAGAGGACGGTGGCACCGAGGACCGTGACACCGAAGCCCGCGACGCCGACGTGGCCGCGGCCGACCTCGAGCCGGTCCCCCTCACCGAGAGCGTGTTCGAACAGCCCTCAGTGCGTCTGACCGACCAGCCCGGTGACGCCGAGGATGCCGCCGACGCGGTCAGGCCGGTGAGCCCTGGGCAGACCGCGGTGCCCGGCGGGACACCGACCGAGCTTCCGCACTGGACCGAGCCGCCGACCGGCCAAGTGCCGGCGGTCCTGGCCCGCGATCCCGGCGAGGAGGGGTCCGCGTCGGGCATCGCCGGACCCACCTGGCGTGAGGAGGACTCCGACTGGACGGCCCACGACGAACTCTTCGAGCCCGGTGTCCTGGGCGACGACGAGGTGGCCCTCGGGTCCTTGGACGAGACGGACCGAACCGATGTCGAGCGTCGCCCCTGGGAGTTCGACCTCGACGCGGGCCCGGAACCGGGTCGACGGCCCTCGGGCCGACCTGCGGCCGGAGGACAGGGGGAGACCATCGACCCCACCACCGAGACCGTGGACGTCGTCCCCCCCTCGCCGGGTCCCGACGACCGGCGGGGGACCGAAGGGTCGAGTCCGGCGGGCCGAGGCCCGGGTGGCGGGGCGGTGCCGGCCGGAGCCGGAGCCGCTGGGGGTGGCTCACGTGTCGGGCCGGCCCCCTCGGAGCCGACCTCTTCCCTGTTCCCCGACGACGACGGTGCCATCGAAGAGGAGCTGCTGGCCGACGACCGACCACTGCCGACGGGGTCGGCCCGGATGGGCCGGGCGCGGCGCAGCGGCCTGCTCCCCGAACGCCTGCGGGCCAAGCGGCCCGAGGACCTCGACGACGTGACCGAGACGCCGCTGGCCGCCGAACCGCCGGGAGCTTCGGTCACCGACGTGCCCGGCGCCGGTCGCAAACGACGGGGCGTGGCCGGCCTGGCCGCCGCCGACCGGACAGCCGAACGCGAGGTGGACACCCAGGCCGAGGTGTCACGACCGGCCGGCACGTCCGTCCGTCCCGCGCCCCCCGAGATCGCGCCCGCCAGCGAAGAGGTGGCCGCCAAGTCCGGTCGCCACCTTTTCCGCCGGACTCCGCGTGAGCCGAAGGCCCCGAAGCAGGGACCCGAGCCGCTGGTCCCGACGGGCGGGGGCCCTCCCCGCCATGAGCCCGCCGATCGCACCAAGGGGTCGAGGAAGGGGACCAGCTCCGTCGGGCTGAGGGTGGGGACCGGCCTGGCCGTGGCCGTCGTGGCCCTGCTGGCCTTCAAGCTCGGCACGGTGCCGTCGCTCGTGCTGTCCGTCGTCGTGGTCACCTTCGCGGCCGGGGAGTGCTTCGGGGTCCTCCGCCGTGTCGGCTACCACCCCGCCACCCTTCTCGGCCTGGTCGGCACCATCTCCCTCATGGTCGGCGCCTACACCAAGGGGATCGCCGCCATCCCCCTCGTGCTGACGCTCATCGTCGCCTTCACCCTCATCTGGTACCTGTTCGGGATCGAGCGCGGGTCACCGGTGGCCGGAACCGCGGCCACCCTGCTCACGGTGGGCTGGGTCTCGCTCCTCGGCTCCTACGCCGGGCTCCTGCTCTCCCCCTCGGCCTTCCCCGACCGCCACGGCATCGCCTTCCTGCTCGGGGCCATCATCGCCACCGTGGCCAACGACGTGGGGGCGCTGGTCATCGGCGGGTGGATGGGACGCACGCCCCTGGCCCCGACCATCAGCCCCAACAAGACCTGGGAGGGGTTGTTCGGCGGCGCCGTGTTCTCGATCCTCGTGTCCACGGTGGTCGTGGGGGCCATCCACCCGTGGTCGGCCTCGAGCGGTGCCCTGCTGGGCGTGGTGGTGGCCGTCGTGGCGCCGATCGGAGACCTGTGCGAATCGCTGCTCAAGCGGGACCTCCGCCTGAAGGACATGGGGACGCTCCTCCCCGGCCACGGAGGGGTGCTGGACAGGGTCGACGCGCTGTTGTTCGTGCTGCCCGCCACCTACTATCTGGTCCGTGCCCTGAATATTGCCTGATTTTCGGGCAGGCTAGGAGGTATGGGCAGCGCGGACACAGGGGCAGCGTCGGCTGACGCCCCCCGCAGCCCCCAGCGGGGGAGCGGGGCGCCCGGACAGCCGGTGACCGTGTCGGTGGTGGGATCCACCGGTTCGATCGGGACCCAGACCCTCGACGTGATCGAGTCGTGCCCCGACCGGTTCTCGGTGGCGGCGCTCGGGGCCCACGGGTCCTTCGAGGCGTTGGCCGACCAGGCACGCCGGCTCCGCCCCGAGGTCGTGGCCATCGGTGACCCGACGTGCGCTTCCGCGCTGGCCCGCCTGCTGCCCCCCGGCGTGGAGGTCGTGGCGGGCGAGGAGGGCCTGGCCTCCATCGCCGCGGTGGCCGATGTGGCGGTCAACGGGATCGTGGGCTTCGCCGGGCTGACCGTGACGCTCGCCGCCCTCTCAGCGGGGCGTCGCCTCGCCCTCGCCAACAAGGAGTCGATCATCGCCGGGGCCCCGGTCGTCCAGGCGGCCCGGCGCACCCCCGGTGCCGAGATCATCCCGGTCGACTCCGAGCACTGCGCGGTGCACCAGTGCCTGCGGTCGGGACGCCACGAGGACGTGGCCCGTCTCATCCTCACCGCGTCGGGCGGCCCCTTCCGGGGCTGGAACAAGGACGAGTTGGCCGCCGTGGAGGTGGCCGACGCCCTGACCCATCCGACCTGGTCGATGGGACCGAAGATCACCGTGGACTCCTCCACCCTGATGAACAAGGGACTCGAGGTCATCGAGGCCCACGAGCTGTTCGGCGTGCCCTACGAGGCCATCGACGTCGTCGTCCACCCCCAGTCGATCGTCCACTCGATGGTCGAGTTCGCCGACGGCGCCGTGGTCGCCCAGCTGTCGCTTCCCGACATGCGCCTCCCCATCGGCTACGCGCTGGCCTATCCCGGCCGGCTCCCCGACGCGTACGGGGCGATCGACTGGACGGTGCTGACCTCGCTCGAATTCGAGCAGCCCGACCGCGCCCTGTTCCCGTGCCTCGACCTCGCCTACCGGGCCGGCCGGGTCGGCGACCTGGCCCCGGCCTGGCTGAACGCGGCCAACGAGGTGGCGGTGGCGGCGTTCCTCGAGGGGCGGATCCCGTGGACGGCCGTCGCCGAGGTGGTGGAGGGCACCCTCGACCGCTACGACACCGCCGCACCTTCGTCCACCCCGGAGGGGGCGGCCCCGCGCACGGTCGGCGACGTGCTCGAGGCCGACGCCGAGGCCCGGCGCCAGGCCGACGACGTGGTCGGTCTCCGGGAGGCGGCGACGTGAGCACCACGGACCTTCGCCCCGCGCTGTCGGACCCCACGCCCGGACCGCGGCCCGACCCGACCGCCGACAAGGTCAAGTCGCCCCGCCGGGCCGCCCTGGAGCTGGCACTGGCCGTGGCGGCCATCGTGGTGGTGGCGATGGCGGCCGGCGCCGTCGACCTGCTGATCGTCGTCGTCTGCCTCATCGTGATGGTCATGGTCCACGAGGCCGGCCACCTGCTGGCGGCCAAGCGGGGCGGGATGAAGGTGACCGAGTACTTCCTCGGCTTCGGCCCCCGGCTCTGGTCCTTCCGACGGGGGGAGACCGAATACGGCGTGAAGGCCTTCCCGATCGGCGGGTACGTCAAGATCCCCGGGATGACCAACCTCGAGGAGGTCGACCCGGCCGACGAGGCCCGCACCTACCGCCAACAACCGTTCCACGCCCGTCTGCTCGTGGCGGTGGCCGGCTCGGCCATGCACTTCCTGATGGCGGCCGTGCTCCTCTTCGCTCTGTTGACCCTGGTCGGCGTGCCCAACGGCAACCAGGTGCAGATCCAGGCCGTGGGACCGGTCGGCGGCCGGCCGGGCCCGGCCCAGTCGGCCGGCCTGAGGGCGGGCGACGTGGTGGTGTCGGTCGACGGGAAGCCCATCGCCGGGAGCACCGACTCCCTCATCTCGGCGATCAAGAGCCACCCCGACAAACCGGTGACCCTCGTGGTCGACCGGGCCGGGACGACCAGGACCCTCACGGTCACGCCGGCCAACGGCCGCACGGACCGGGAGGCGGAGGTGGTGGCGCCGAGCGGGACGGCTCCCTTCGGCGTCATCGGGGTGACCCTCGGCTCGCCCAACCAGCGGGCCACGCCCCTGCACGCCGTGGCCTCGACCGGTACTGGCCTCGCCCGCATCACGTGGGGTTCGGTCGTCGGGGTCGCCCACCTCTTCTCGCCGAGCTCGGTGGCCCAGCGGTTCGACGAGGTGGGCAGCGCCAAGGCGGCCAACCAGGCGGCCGCCAACGGGACGCGGGTGACCTCGATCTACGGGGCCGGTCGGGTGGCAGTCCAGGCGGTGCAGGCCGGGGTGGGCGACCTGTTGCTCATCCTCATCTCGATCAACATCTTCGTCGGGATCTTCAACCTGTTCCCCATGCTCCCCCTCGACGGCGGCCACGTGGCCATCGCCGTCTACGAGAAGATCCGCACCGGGCGGAGCCGGACCTCCTACCACGCCGACGTGGCCAGGCTCATGCCCTTCACCTACCTGATGCTGTTGTTCCTCGGGGTGCTGTTCGCCACCTCGTTGCTGACCGACATCCTCCATCCCATGGCCAATCCCTTCGGCTGACCGAGTCGGGCGCAGGCCGCAGCGACAGCCCCGCGCCCTAGCATGGGGGCATGGGACGAACGGCCTGGACCATCACCGAGCGGCGACCGACCCGTCAGATCCGGGTGGGCGACGTACCGGTGGGCGGGGGGGCGCCGGTCACCGTGCAGTCGATGACGACGACCAAGACGGCCGACGCCGAGGCCACCTTGACCCAGATCTACGCGCTCGCCGCCGCGGGCGCCGACCTCGTCCGGTGCACGTGCAACGAGGAGGCCGCCGCCGAGGGGCTGGCCAGGATCGTGCCGCGCTCACCGGTGCCCATCATCGCCGACATCCACTTCCACCACGAGATGGCCCTGGCCGCCCTCGAGGCCGGGGTCCAGGGCCTCCGGCTGAACCCGGGCAACCTGCGCAAGGAGGCCGAGATCAAACAGGTGGCGGCCGAGGCCAAGGACCGGGGGGTGCCGATCCGCATCGGCGTCAACGCCGGATCCCTCCACCCCGACCTGTACCGGCGCTTCGGGGGGGCCACGCCCGAGGCGCTGGTCGAGTCGGCCCGCATGGAGCTGGCCTACTTCGCCGAGGTGGGGTTCGACGACGTGAAGATCTCGGTGAAGGCGTCCTCGGTCCCGCTGATGATCGAGTCCTACCGGCTGGCCTCAGAGACCTTCGACCACCCCCTGCATCTCGGGGTCACCGAGGCGGGCCCGCCCCCGAGCGGCCTGCTGAAGGGCACCGCGGGGATCGCCACCCTGCTCGCCGAGGGGATCGGTGACACCATCCGCTACTCGCTCACCGCGGATCCGGTGGAGGAGGCCCGCGCCGGGCGCCAGCTGCTCGAGGTCCTCGGCCTGCGGGAGCGCAAGGGACTCGACCTGATCGCCTGCCCGAGCTGCGGTCGGGCGGAGATCGACGTCATCGCCGTGGCCAAGGCGGCCCAGGCGGCCCTGGAGGACCGCAACCTGCCCATCCAGGTGGCGGTCATGGGGTGTGTGGTCAACGGCCCGGGCGAGGCACGCGAAGCCGACCTCGGGATCGCCGCGGGTCGCAAGCGCGGGCACCTGTTCATCAAGGGGAAGATCGTCCGGGTGGTGCCCGAGGACGAGATGGTCGACGCCCTGGTGGCCGAGGCGGAGCGGCTGGTGGCCGAGGGGGTCGACGCCAGGCTCGCCGCCGCCGACTCGGGGGCCGAGGCCGAGGCGGAGGCCGACCGGGCCGCCCTCATCGACGCCAAAGGGGCCGATGCCAACGCGTCGGAGACCAAGGTCGAGATGATCCGCAAGAAGTACGGGGACGGCCAGCCCGGGTCCTGAGCACACCGGCCCCGCCGGTGTCGGGGGCACCGGTTTTAGGGGACGGTAGGATCGCCGACCATGCGCATGTCCCGGTTGTTGGTCCGAACGCTGCGGGAGGCACCGGCCGACGCCGAGGTGGCGAGCCACCAGCTCCTGGTCAGGGGCGGCTACATCCGTCGGCTGGCGTCGGGGGTGTACTCGTTCCTACCGCTCGGCCTGCGGGTGCTCCACCGGGTGGAGCAGCTGATCAGGGAGGAGCTCGACGCGGCCGGCTGCCAGGAGGTGCTGCTGCCGGCGCTCCACCCCCTCGAGCTGTGGGAGCAGTCCGGTCGGGCCCAGCTCTTCGGGAGCGACGCCCTCCCCGCCATGATCGTGGAGGCCCGGGGCGGGACCTTCGTCCTCGGTCCCACCCACGAGGAGGTGGCCACCGTCACCGTCGGGGCCGAGGTGGACTCCTACCGCCAGCTCCCCCTGACCATCTATCAGATCCAGGTCAAGTTCCGTGACGAGGCCCGCCCGCGCTTCGGCCTGCTGCGCACCCGCGAGCTGATCATGGCCGACGCCTACTCCTTCGACGTGGACAAGTCGGCCATGCAGGAGTCGTACCGTTCGGTCTACGACGCTTATCTCCGGATCTTCCGTCGTCTTGAGCTCGACGCCACCCCGGTCGAGGCCGAGTCGGGCGCCATCGGTGGTGACGTGAACCACGAGTTCATGGTGCCCTCGGCGGTGGGGGAGGACGAGTTCGTGTCCTGCCCGTCGTGCGGCTATGCCGCCAACGTGGAGGCGGCCACCCGTGGCGGCGACGGTCACCGCGCCGACCAGGGACAGCCCGACCCGGCACCGGAGGTGGTCGAGCACACGACGCCCGGCCGCCCGGGCATCGACCAGGTGGTCGAGTTCTTCGACGACCCCCGGATCTCGTCGGCGGACATGCTGAAGAGCCTCGCGGTGGTCGACGACCAGGGCCGGCCCGCCCTAGTGCTGCTGGCGGGCGACCGCGAGGCCCGCTTGCCGAGCGGATGGCGGCTGTTCGACGACGCCGACTTCGAGAGCCACCCCTCACTGGTCAAGGGCTACATCGGCCCCCAGGACCAGGGACGCCACGGCATCAGGGTCGTCGCCGACCACGGGATCGGACGACCGGGCCCCTGGATCACCGGGGCCAACCGGGAGGACCATCACGCAAGCGGCCTCCTCCTCGACCGGGACTTCACCGTGGACGAATGGGGATCGTTCGCCCAGGTGGTTGCCGGCGACCCGTGCCCCCGGTGCGGCGGACCGGTGGAGCTGGTCCGCTCGGTCGAGGCCGCCCACACCTTCCAGCTGGGCACCAAGTACTCCGACGTGATGCCCGGATCGAACGTCGTCACCGAAGACGGGGACGAGACCGTCTTCTCGATGGGCTGTTACGGAATGGGGGTGAGCCGACTGCTGGGGGTCCTGGCCGAGGAGCACCACGACGACCGGGGACTGACCTGGCCGCGCTCTGTGGCACCCTATGCCGTCCACCTGGTCGCCCTCGGAGCCGCCCGCTCCCCCGAGGTTGCCGCCGCCGCCGACCGCCTCTACGCGGAGCTGCTCGTCGCCGGCGTCGAGGTCCTCTACGACGACCGTGACGTGTCGCCCGGCGTCAAGTTCGCCGACGCCGACCTGGTGGGCATACCTGTCCGCCTGGTGGTCGGGGCGAAGGGCCTGGCGCGGGGGATCGTGGAGTGGCGTGACCGAGCCACCGGCGAGGAGAGGGAACTCGCCGCAGAGCGGGTCCCAGAGGGGCTCGGGACCGACTGATCCGGCTCCGAGCCGGGCCCCGGTGACGGTTGCCACGGCCGTCTCGCACCCCGCTGGCCGGGCTGGGCGGACCCCGTGGATCCACCGTCCAATTCGTGGAAGAATTCCACGTCAGGCCGCTCGCGCCCCAGAGCGTCCGCTGCTATACTTGACCTCCTGCCGTTCGGTTGGAGTTGAAGTGACGCTGCTGAGGCGTGGGCGGACAGCCCACGCTTTTGTTTTGGTCCGGGACGCTTCGAAGAAATTGCAGGACAGGACGTAGAGAACGAAAAAAACCCAGGGAGGAGGCAGTGCACGTGGTCGAGGATCTCATTCCCGCGCTCGAACCGGTGCTGGCTGCCGCCCAACTGGAACTGGTCGACGTCGAGCTCCGGTCGGGCGTGCTCCTGGTCACGGTGGACCGGCCCGGTGGGGTCGATCTCGAGGCCCTGACCGACGCCAACCGGGCGGTCTCGGCCGTGCTCGACGAGCTCGACCCGATCCCGGGTCGGTACTCGCTCGAGGTGTCGAGTCCCGGCGTGGAGCGCACCCTCCGCACGCCGGCCCACTTCGCCAAGGCGGTGGGTGAGACGGTGACCGTCAAGACGCGCCCCAGGTGCCCGGGGATCGCCGGTTGCGGGGACGGCTGGTGGCCGCCGACGACAAGGGGCTCACCCTGGAGGTGGACGACGGCCAGGACGGCCCGGTGCACCTCGCCTACTCCGACATCGACAAGGCGCGGACGGTGTTCGTCTGGGGGCCCGAGCCGCGCACCAAAGGAACCACGCGCACCAAGGGAAACAAGGCCCCCGCCGCGTCCGGGGCGGCATCGACGAGGGCCGAGGAGAAGAGGAAGCAGGTCGTCACCCCATGAGCAAGCCGAACTTCGAGTTCCTCGACGCGCTCGGCCAGATCGCGCGAGACAAGGGCATCTCCGTCGAGACACTTCTCGATGCACTGGCCAACGCCCTCGTTGCCGCCTACAAGCGTCGCCCGGACGCGGCCGAGGAGGCCGTGGTCACCATCGATCCCGAGTCGGGTGAGATCCGCGTCTACGGCCAGGAGCTCGACGAGGACGGGAACGTGACCCGTGAGTGGGACGACACGCCCGACGACTTCGGCCGGATCGCCGCCCAGACGGCCAAGCAGGTGATCCTGCAGCGGATCCGCGAGGTCGAACGGGATCTCAAGTACGAGGAGTACGCCGGCCGGGAGGGCGACATCGTCACCGGCATCGTCCAGCAGACCGACAACCGTTACACCCTGCTCGACCTGGGCAAGGTCGAAGCGCTCCTTCCGCAGGCCGAGCAGGTCTCCTACGAGCGCTATGAGCACGGTGCCCGGCTCAAGGCCTACATCGTCGAGGTGCGCAAGACGACCAAGGGGCCCCAGATCGTGGTGAGCCGGAGCCACCCGGGCCTGATCAAGCGGCTGTTCGAGCTCGAGGTCCCCGAGATCTCATCGGGCGCGGTCGAGATCAAGGCGGCAGCCCGCGAGCCCGGCCACCGCACGAAGATCGCCGTGTGGTCGAACGATCCCAACGTGGATCCCGTCGGGGCGTGCGTCGGTGCACGCGGGTCGCGGGTGCGGATGGTGACCAATGAGCTCCGGGGCGAGCGGGTCGACGTGGTGCCGTTCTCCGACGACCCGGTCGAGCTGATCCAGTCCGCCCTGGCACCGGCGCGGGTGCGCGAGGTGCGCCTCGACGACGAAACCGGGACGGCCACTGTCATCGTCAGCGACTACCAACTGTCGCTGGCCATCGGCAAGGAGGGCCAGAACGCCCGCCTGGCCGCCCGCCTGACCGGCTGGCGGATCGACATCAAGAGCGAGACCCAGCTGGCCGACGAGGAGTCCGGGTACGCCGGCGAGGAATGGGCCGAGGGCGAGTGGATCCAGAACGAGGCCGGCGAGATGGTGTGGCAGCCGGCCGAGGGTGGCACCGCGGTGTCGGCCACCGAATGGTCCCAGGGTGCCGACGGCGCCGAGCCGGCCGAGGGGGCGGAGGCCCCACCGGCGGCCGATGCCGCTCCGTCCGCGGAGGCCGCATCAGTTGAGGACGCCGGTGCGGGCGGTGCGGTGGACGAGGCCTCCGGTGCTCTCGACGGGGACGCGGCGACGGTGGCGTCACCGTCGGGGGCGGAGTCACCGGCCAGAGACGTGGTCGGGGAGGCGCAGGCATAGCCCCCGCCCGGACCTGCATCGGCTGCCGACGGACCGCCGGGAAGGACCAGTTGGTCCGTGTGGCCGTCGGGGACCGTTCACTAGTGGTCGGTGACCATCAGCCGGGCCGGGGGGCCTGGCTGTGCAAGGACTCGCCCGGGTGCTTCGAGCGAGCGGTGAAGCACCGTGCGTTCGAGCGGGCACTCCGCAGCCCGGTCGGAGACGAGCAGGTGGAGCAGTTGCGGATCGCCCTCCGACAGGCGTCCCCGGGTTGGGCGCCGGTGGGCTCGGAGGGTTCGGTCCCGTGATGTGCGAGGATAGAGGGTCGTATGTGCGTATCGGCATCTACGACGTGAATGAAGGGCAGTAACAGCCGTTGCCGAAGAAGATCCGCGTCTACGAGCTCGCTCACGAGCTCGGCCTGACCAACAAAGAAGCGCTTGACCTGTGCCTGTCCCTCGGGATGGGGGTCAAGAGCCACTCGTCGTCCATCGAGGACGCGCAAGCCGACCGCGCCCGCCGCAAGGCCGACCGGGAGGGCCTCCGGCGCCCGGTCCAGCCCGAGGAGCCCGCCGCACCGGCGAAGAAGGCGGCGGCCTCGAAGAAGGCGGCGGTGAAGAAGGTGGCACCCGTCTCGAGTGGGATCGACGAACCCGCGGCGGCAGCCGGTGTCTCCCCGGAGGACGGTGCCGGTGCCGACAGCGCCGGGCCGCTCGACGCGCCTCCACCCCAACCGGTCAAGCGGGCAGGATCGCGCCTGGTGACGAGCCGGCCCGCCTCCGAGCAGCCGTCGGTGGTGCCCCCCGCACCCCGGGCGCCTGTCCCGGCTCCACCCTCTACCCCTCCCGCCCCTGTCGGGGGCCCGACGGCGCCAGCCCCTGCCGCCACTCCGATCCGTCCCGCCGCCGCGCCTCCCGCTCCGGCTGCTGCCCCGGCCCCGGCACCGGCCGCCGCGCCTCCCGCCGCCACCAAGCCCGCTCCCGCCGCCGCACCGGCTCCGGCCGCCCAGGCGCCCAGACCGGCACCGGCCGCTCCCCAGCCCCCGGCTCCTCGTCCCCGGCCGCCGGCACCGGCCCCGGCTGCCGCGCCGCCCTCACCACCCTCCGCGCCCACCCGTCCCCCGACCAGCGCATCAGGTCGTCCGATCCCACCCCCACCGGGTGGCCCACCCCGCTCGGTGACCGGCAAGCCGATCCCGCCCCCACCGGGGGCCGGTGGCCGCCGACCTCCGCCCGGAGGCGCCCGTCAGGGGGGCCAGGGCGGTTTCACGGGCCGGTCCGGTGGACCGGGTGCCGGCCGACCGGCCGGCGGTGCCCCGCGCACGGGCGGCGGACCGTCGGGGGGCGGATTCGGCTCACGCCCCGGTGGCGGATCGACCGGCGGCTACGGCGGCGGACGTCCCGGCGGTGGCCCCGGCGGGGGTCCCGGTGGCCCGGGCGGACGCGGGGGTCCCGGTGTCGGACGGGGTCGCCCGAACCAGCGGCGACCGCGTCGGCGTCGTCGCAACCTCGAAGAGCTCGAGCCCACCCAGCTGACGGCGTACACGCCGTCGACGGCTCCCGTGCCCGACACCGAGATCATCGTCGAGCGCGGCTCGACGGCGCGGGATCTCGGGCCGAAGGTCAACCGCTCGGCCGGTGATGTCGTCCGCTTCCTGCTCCTCCAGGGTGAGATGGTCACGGCCACCCAGTCGCTCACCGACGACATGATCGAGCTGTTCGCCGCCGAGCTGGGGGCCGACGTTCGCCTGGTCGACCCGGGGGAGGAGCGCGAGGCCGAGCTGCTCGCCCGGTTCTTCGACGAGGAGGACGAAGAAGAGGACGAGGCCGAGCTGCGGCCCCGCCCGCCCGTCGTCACCGTCATGGGGCACGTCGACCACGGCAAGACACTCCTGCTCGACCGGATCCGGTCGGCCAACGTGGTGGCCGGCGAGGCCGGCGGGATCACCCAGCACATCGGCGCGTACCAGGTCGAGTGGAACGGGCATCCCATCACCTTCATCGACACGCCGGGTCACGAGGCGTTCACCGCCATGCGGGCGCGTGGCGCCGAGGTCACCGACATCGTGGTGCTGGTGGTGGCGGCCGACGACGGCGTGATGCCCCAGACGGTCGAGGCCATCGACCACGCCAAGGCCGCCGACGTGCCGATCATCGTGGCGGTGAACAAGATCGACCGCGAGGAGGCCGACCCCAACCGGGTCCTCCAGCAGCTGTCCGAACACGGCCTGGTGCCCGAGGCGTGGGGCGGCGACACCATCACCGTCGAGATCTCCGCCCTCCAGAACCTGGGCATCGACGACCTGTTGGAGCAGATCGTCCTGGTCGCCGAGGTCGAGGAGCTGGTGGCCACGCCCGAAGGCCGGGCGCGCGGCGTCGTCCTCGAGGCCGAACTGGAGATCGGGCGCGGTCCGGTGGCCTCGGTCATCGTCGAGCGCGGCACGCTCCGGGTGGGCGACGCCGTCGTCGCCGGCGCGGCCTGGGGCAAGGTCAAGGCCCTCGTCGACGACCACGGCGACCAGATCAAGGAGGCTCCACCCTCCACCCCGGTCCAGGTGTTGGGCTTCTCGGAGCCACCCGAAGCCGGTGACGAGTTCCGCGTGGCCCCCGAACTGGCCCAGGCCCGGACCATGGGCGAGGCACGTGCCCACCGCTACCGGGTGGCCGGCCATGTGCCGGCGGCCACCTCCGCCCTCGGTGGGGCGAAGCTCGAGGACCTCTTCGAACAGATCCAACGGGGCGAGACCGCAGCGCTCAACCTCATCCTGAAGGCCGACGTGCGCGGGTCGCTCGAGGCGGTGACCGAGAGCCTCCGCAAGCTCGAGCGCGAGGACGTCAAGCTGAACTTCGTGCGCCGGGGTGTGGGCGGCATCACCGAGTCCGACGTGGAGCTGGCCCAGGCCTCCACCGCCACCATCATCGGCTTCAACGTCCGGCCGGACCGTCGGAGCAGGGAGATGGCGGCCAAGGCCGACGTGGAGATCCGGACCTACGAGATCATCTACAAGCTCCTCGAGGATCTCGAGGCGGCCATGCTCGGACTCCTGTCCCCGGTCTTCGAGGAGGTGGTCACCGGCGAGGCCGAGGTCCGCCAGGTCTTCCGGGTCCCCCGGATCGGCGCCGTCGCCGGCTGCTACGTGAGGGAAGGCGTCATCACGAGGGGCTCGAAGGTGCGCTTCCTCCGCGACGGGGTGGTCATCTGGAAGGGCACCATCACCTCGCTCCGCCGGTTCAAGGACGACGCCCGCGAGGTGCAGTCCGGGTTCGAGTGCGGCATCGGGCTCTCCGACTACCAGGACCTGAAAGAAGGCGACATCATCGAGACCTACGACGAGAAGGAGATCCCCCGCACCTGAGCTCGGGTGCCGCCCCACCCGGGGCGGCAGGGTCCGGACCAGGTGGTCGGAGTGGAGGAGCTGTGCCAGGTCGCCGGCATGACAATCGGGGCGCTGCGCCCTACCCGCGGTCGCTGCGGGTCAACCAGGTACTCCGCCAGATCCTGGCCGAGGAGTTGGAACGGCTGGCCGACGCCGACGAACGACTGCGCCTGGTGACCGTCACCTCGGTCGACACCGCCCCCGATCTCCGTCACGCCACGGTGTACCTGAGCTCGCTCTCCGACGCCGCCGCCGACGCCCTGGCGGAGCGGCGGCCGCAGCTCCAGCGGGCCGTGGCCCGCCAGGTGCGGATGAAGCGCACCCCGACCCTCGAGTTCTCTGCCGACCCCGCCGTGGTCGCCGGGGGCCGGGTCGAAGACGTGCTGCGGCGGATCCGCGAGGCCGGGGGCGGTGCGGGCGACGATCCGGACGACGGGGACCTGTGAGCTCGGCCGGTGCCGACCAGGTGACCGGCCTCGTGGTCGTGGACAAGGAGGCGGGCTGGACCTCCCACGACGTGGTGGCCCGTTGCCGGCGCATCTACGGCCAGCGGCGGGTGGGCCACGCCGGCACGCTCGACCCCGATGCCACCGGCGTGCTGCTGGTCGGCCTCGGGCGGGCCACCCGCCTCATGCGGTTCCTCACCGCGCTCCCGAAGACCTATGTGGGGGAGGTGGTCCTCGGGACGGCGACGTCCACCCTCGACGCATCGGGCGAGGCGATCGGCACCTGGGACATGACCGGGGTGGGACTGGCCGACGTGGCGGCGGCCGCCGTGGACCTCACCGGGGCCATCGAGCAGGTCCCACCCATGGTGTCGGCCGTCAAGGTGGGCGGCCGGCGACTCCACGCACTGGCCCGTGAGGGTGTCGAGGTGGAGCGCAAGGCCCGTCCGGTGACCGTCCACCGGTTCGACGTCTCCGAGGCGACCGACCCCGGTGTGTTCCGGATCGAGGTGGAGTGCTCGTCGGGCACCTACATCCGCGTGCTGGCCGCCGATCTCGGCTCCGCGCTCGGCGGCGGAGCCCATCTGCGCAACCTCCGGCGCACTTCTATCGGCTCGTTCGCCGTCGAGGACGCCCGACCGGTCGACGAGCTGACCCCGGCGGTCGTCCTCACTCCGGCCCAGGCGCTCCGCGATCTGGATCAGGTGGTGGTGACCCTCGACGTGCAACAACACGTGGCCCGCGGCCTGCCGCTCGACCGCGTGCCGCTCGGGATCACCGGGGAGGGACCCTGGGGCCTGGTCGACGAGCGCCACCGCCTCCTCGCCGTCTACGAGGCCACCGAGACCGACCGGATCCGCCCGGCGGTCGTGCTCGGTCCGGCCTGACCGGTCGGCGACGCCGGACGGTGCTGCGCTTCGGTCCGGGCGGGCGGCGGTAACCTTCCAGCGTGATGGACATCCTGGCCGACCCGTCCACGTACGTCCCACCCCCGGGTGGGTCGGCGGTGACCATCGGGGCCTACGACGGGGTCCACCTCGGCCACCGGGCCCTCCTCTCCGAGCTGCGCACCCGGGCCCGGGCCGACGGCCTGGCCATGGTCGTCGTCACCTTCGACCGCCACCCGGCGACGGTGGTCCGGCCCGAGTCGGCACCCTGTCTCCTCTGTGACCTCGACCAGAAGCTCGAGCTGCTCGAGGCGGCCGGCGTCGACCTCACGGTGGTGGTGCCGTTCACGGTCGAGCGGGCCAACGAGACGGCCGAGGACTTCGTGTCGTCGGTCCTGGTGGAGGGCCTGGCCGCCCGGCTGGTGGTGGTGGGCGAGGACTTCCACTTCGGCCACGGCCGCAAGGGCAACGTGGCCCTGCTCACCGAGATGGGTGCGTCGGCCGGCTTCACGGTCGAGGGGGTCGGTCTCGCCACCGACGCCGAGGTGTCGGGGACCGCGGCCCAGCCCATCTCGTCCACCCGGATCCGCAGCCTGGTGGCCGGAGGAGAGGTCGAGGAGGCGGCATCGATGCTCGGCCGGCACCACCAGGTGAGGGGTCCCGTCGTCCACGGCGACCACCGGGGCGGCACCGAGCTCGGCTTCCCGACGGCCAACCTGGCCGTCCCCGACGGCATCTGCCTCCCGGCGGCGGGCATCTACGCCGGCTGGTACGAGCGGCCGGACGGGACGGTGTGGGAGACGGCGGTCTCGGTGGGCCGGCGCCCCACCTTCTATGGGGAGGACGGGAAGCTGTTGGTCGAGGCCTACCTCCTCGACTTCGACGGTGAGCTCTACGGCGAGGAGGCCAAGGTCTCCTTCGTGGCCCGTCTCCGCGACGAGGAGGCCTTCGCCTCGGTGGACGACCTCGTGGCCCAGATGGAGCGCGACGTGGCCACCACCAGAGCGCGCCTGTCGGCGGCCGGCTGAGGGGCCGGCACCCTCAGAACGTCGGTGCGCTGCCGACGAGCTCGGCGCGCAGCTGGCGTTTCAGCACCTTGCCGGCGGGATTGCGTGGCAGCGCCTCGGCCCGGAACCAGAAACGGCTCGGCACGTTGAAGGCGGCCAGTCGCTCGGCCACGAACCTGGACAGTTCGTCGGCGCCGACGTCCATCCCCGGTCGCAGGACCACCACCGCCCCCACCTCCTCGCTGAGGACGGGATGGGGCACGCCGATGACCGCGCAGTCGGCGACGGCTGGGTGCTCGTAGAGGGCGTCCTCCACCTCGACGCAGTAGACGTTCTCGCCCCCGCGGATGATCATGTCCTTCGCCCGGTCGACGATGTGGACGAATCCCTCCTCGTCGATCCGTGCCACGTCGCCGGTCCGGAGCCATCCCCTGGAGAAGGTGAGCGCCGTCTCCTCGGGCCGGTTCCAGTAGCCCCGCACCACGTTGGGACCCCTGATCCAAAGCTCCCCGGTCCGGTCGGGGTCGGCCGGCAGGTCCCCGGGCGGTTCGTCGCCTTCGTGGTCCTCGGGCACCACCGCCACGTCGCACACCGGCGCGGGTGGTCCCACGCTGTCGGGTTTGCGCACGTAGTCGTCACCGCTGTTCATGGTGGTCATGGCCGAGGTCTCGGTCATCCCGTAGCCGTTACCCGGGGCGCCGAGCGGGAAGTGCTCCTTGATCCGACGGACGAGATCGGGCGGGCACGGTGCGCCGCCGTAGGAGATCGAGCGCACCGACGACGTGTCGCGTTTGGAGAAGTTGGGCGAGTCGATCACCTGCATGACCATGGCCGGCACGCCACCGAAGATGGTGATGCGCTCCCGTTCGATCAGCTCGAGCGCCCGGTCGGGGTCGAAATGGTGCATCATGACGAGCTTGCCGCCGGCCGCGGTGTTGGTGACCAGCACCGCGTGGCAGCCGGTGGCGTGGAAGAGGGGCACCGACAGGAGATTGGCGTTCTGGGTCCCGCCCTCGGTCTCGGTCACCACCCCGGTTCTCCTCATGCCCCCGGCCGTGGCGACGAAGAACAGGTTCATCAGGTTGGAGGCACTGTTGCGGTGGCTCCCGACCGCGCCCTTGGGTCGGCCGGTGGTCCCCGAGGTGTAGAAGATGGTGGCGTCGTCGTCGGGCTCGATGACCACGTCGGGCAGCCCGGCCACCTCGGGGAGCACGTCGGTCAGCTCGGCGAAGGGGACGACGGGCAGGGGATCGGCGCCGGACCGGTCCACCCGGTCGCCCTGCGCCCGCCGTCGGCCCCCCGCCGGGTCCGGCTCCTCGGAACAGACCACCATGGCGGTGAGCGACGGGATCTCGTCGAGGTGGGGGAGGATCCGGTCTCTGCGCTCCTCATCCACGAACACCACCGTCGACCCCGAGTCGCTGAGTCCGTAGGCGAGCTCGGGCCCGGTCCACCAGGCATTGACCGGGACGACGATGGCCCCGGCGGCGATGGCCGCCCAGAAGGCGATCACCCACTCGGGGAGGTTGCGCATGGCGATGGCCACCCGGTCGCCCTTCCGGACGCCGAAGCGCTCGACGAGCACGGTGGAGAGCCCGGCGGCCAGCGCGAAGTGCTCGGCGAAGGTGATCCGCTCGTCCTCGTAGACGAGGAAGGTCTCGTCGCCGTGCCCGGCGGAGAGCTCGAGGACATGACGCAGGGTGGGCGGGGCGGTCTTCCATGTCCTGGTGGGCACCCCCCGGATGACCAGGTCCTCCATCTCGAAGAGCCCGCCCGGTGCGGTCAGGGTGGCGGTCACCTCGGCCAGGGAAGGGGCGATCGGGGCTTCGGGGTCGGCGCTGGGCGGTGGCTGGGCCGGGTCGGCCATGGGTGCTCCTCTCGGTGGCGGTCTTCGTTCTCGGCGGCGAGGCGGCCGCCCCCGTTGGGTGCCCGGCCCGTCGTGGGCTACGGGGCCGGTCGGGCCCCGTCAGCTCCCATTCGGTGGCTTGAACACGGTCGAGCGGTAGTAGGCCAGTTCCGCCACACTCTCACGGATGTCGTCCATGGCCCGGTGCCCACCGGATTTGACCGGGGCGTTCTCCATCACCTCGGGGTACCAGCGACTGACCAGCTCCTTGACCGTCGAGACGTCGACCGAGCGGTAGTGGAGGTACTCCTCGATGGCCGGGAGCTGGGCGGCGAGGAACCGGCGATCGGTCCCGATCGAGTTCCCGGCCAGCGGCACGGTCCGGGCCTTGGGCACGTGGGACCGGATGAAGTCGAGGGTGGCGTCCCCGGCCTCCTCCAGCGAGACGGTGGAGGCGGTGATCTCGTCGAGCAGCCCGCTCTTTTCGTGCATGGACCGCACGAACTCGTCCATGGCACCCAGCTGCTCGGGGGTGGCGGCGACCACGAGGTCGGGTCCCTCGGCCACGATGGCCAGCTGGTCGTCGGTGACCAGGGTGGCGACCTCGACGATGACGTCGCGGGCCACGTCCAGTCCGGTCATCTCCAGGTCCATCCACACGATCACGCCGGTGACGCTACCGGGTGGCAATCGGAAGTCAAATATGGGGGCGGCCCGGGGCCGGGCAGGGCGGGTCGGGGCGGCCGGGGCGGACGCCGACGGCAGGACCTGGGCCGACCGACCGCTATGGCCCGGCCCGGGCGGCGGGCACTAGCGTCCGGAGTCGAGCGGACAGAGGAGATCGGTGGCCCCCGCAGCACACGACAGCGTCGACATCGACCGGCGGGACGGGGCGGGCCCGGCGCGGGACGGGACGGCCCCGTTGACCGTGCCGGTGCGCCGGCTCGATCCCGAGCTCCCGCTCCCGGGGTACGCGCGTCTCGGCGACGCCGGGGCCGACCTCCTGGCCCGTGTTGGGGTGACGCTGGCCCGGGGCGGGGGGCGTGCGCTCGTGCCCACCGGCATCGCCCTGGCCATCCCCGAAGGATTCGCCGGGTTCGTCCAGCCGAGGAGCGGCCTGGCGCTCCGACACGGGGTCACCTGCCTCAACACCCCGGGCCTGATCGACTCGGGCTACCGGGACGAGTTGGCCGTCCTGCTGGTGAACACCGATCCGGAGACCGACTACGAGGTGCGACGGGGCGACCGGATCGCCCAGCTGGTGATCCAGCGGGTCGAACGGGCGGACTTCACCGAGGTGGGGGAGCTGTCGGCCAGCACCAGGGGACTGGCCGGCTTCGGATCGACGGGTCGGTAGCGGGCGTGGATCGTCTGACCGGTCTGGACGGAGCGTTCCTGGCCCTCGAGTCACCGACCAGCCATCTCCACATCCTCGGGGTCCTCGTCTTCGAGCCGGGTGACGGCGGCGACGGCTCGGACTTCGAGCGCATCAGGGCGCTGGTGGCCAGCCGGGTCCCGCTGGTCCCACCGTTCCGCCAGCGGCTGGTCGAGGTCCCCTTCGGGCTCCAGCACGCGTCCACTGGTCGATGACCCCGAGTTCGACATCGACTTCCACGTCCGACGGGCCAGCGTTCCGAGCCCGGGCGGGCTCGAGCAACTGGCCGAGCTCGCCGCCGACCTCGCCTCGCGTCCCCTCGACCGGCGACGTCCCCTGTGGGAGTTCCACGTGGTCGAGGGCCTTGAGGACGGTCGCATCGCCCTCATCCCCAAGGTCCACCACGCGATCATCGACGGCGTGTCGGCGTCGGGGGTGTTGGCGGCGTTCTTCGATCTCTCGCCGGACCCCGCCCCCCGCCCGCTCTTCGGCGCAGGGAGGGGGGCCGACCGGTCGACCCACAACGATGGTCGGGCCGTCGACCCCGTCGACCCCGCCGACCCCCCATGGTCCCCCGGGCCCCTCCCCGGTGGCCTCGACCGCTGGCGTTCCGTCCTCGGCTCGCTGCCCGGGGCGGCCGACTCGGTGGTGCGCACGGTGACCCGGACCGTCGAGGCGGGTCGCAGCCTGAGCGGCAGGAACCGCGAGGTGGGAGGTGTGCTCCCACCTTCTCCCTTCGACGCACCGCACACGTCGATCAACCGGGCGATCTCACCGCACCGGCGCACCGCCTTCGCCGAACTGCCCATGAGCGACGTCCGGCGGGTCCGGGACGTGCTCGGCGGCACGGCCAATGACGTGGTGCTCACGGTGACCGGTGGGGCCATGCGATCGTTCTTCGACCAGCGGGACGAGGTGCTCGACCAATCGCTGGTGGCGTTCGTGCCGGTGTCGGTCCGGACCGAGTCCGAACAGGGCTCCCTCGGGAACCGGGTGTCCGGACTGCTGGTCTCCCTCGCCACGGGCGTCGAGGACGCGGCCGCACGCCTCGGCCAGGTGCGGAACGGCATGCGTTCGGCGAAGGAGCAGATGGGCGTGATCGGGCCCGAGGTGTTCGCCGGCTGGGCCGAGGCGGCCGTGCCGGCGCTGGCCACCCGGCTCACCCGGCTGATCACCAACGTCCGGCTCTTCGACCGTCTGGCGCCGATCTTCAACCTGATCGTCTCGAACGTGCCCGGTCCCGACTTCCCCCTCTACCTGGCCGGTGCCGGGCTGGTCGCCATGTACCCGCTGGGCCCGATCATCGAGGGGGTCGGGGTGAACGTCACGGTCTTCTCCTACCGGGACTCGATGTTCGTCGGCGTGCTGGCCTGCTGGGATCTGGCCCCCGATGTCGAGGCCATCGCCAGGGGCATGGAGGCCTCGCTGTCCGAGCTGGTCACCGAGGCCAACCGGCGGGACCGCCCGGTCCCGTGGTGGCACGCCGAGCTGCCGGCCTGACCACCCGGCCGGCCCGAACCGACCGGGCGGGGGCGGCCCATCGCGGCCCCGCCGGCCGGCGCGCCAGGGGAGATCGGACCGGGCAACTGCTAGAGTGTCCACCTCACGCGGACGTGGCTCAGTTGGTAGAGCACAACCTTGCCAAGGTTGGGGTCGCGGGTTCGAATCCCGTCGTCCGCTCCATGTGGGGTTGACCCCATTCAGTGGACAACTGGTCGCCACGAGGCGGTCCGAGGATGCAGATCGCATGCGGATCTCCGCATCCGCGTGGCGAATTCGAGGTTCGGTTTCCACCCGCCGCGCCGGGCCGACCGACCGACGGGCGCTCTGTCAGCTCCGGCTCAGTGAGCCCAGTGGTGAGGATCCGGGAGTGCTGCAGCGATGCCGAAGGCCTTGAGTTCGGTCTTGAACAAGTTGACCCCGTGGCGCAGGGATAGGTCTTTGAGCGAAGCTGGTCCTCGGACGCCATGCCCACTGGACACGGAAAGCGACGGACATGCCATCAGGAGCACCTACACCGGGTCGAGCGACTGCGACGCCCCGCAACGTTGAGTATCGGGTTGGCCGGATTGCGCAATAATCCCCAGCGGTCGTTGGTTGGATTATGGGTGTGCCGAAGGTGGCTATGCCAACAGTTTGCTGGCCAACGGAAGCTGATCAAGTTGTTGGTGTAGATGTGTCAGCAGATCGGGTCGCCGATGCGCAAATGGCAGATATCCCTAACACCTGCTTCGAGGCGTTCGACGGATTTCAGCTCAACTTTGCCGATTGTTCATTCGATGGTGCCTTCGTAAACGAAGTCTTGGAGCATGTCGCAGACGAGCGAACATCATTGGAGGAATTGTTTTCTGTCCTGCGACCCGGTGGATACCTAGTGGTAATCAGTCCGAACCGATGGTTCCCGGCAGAGGGTCACGCACTCGAGATTCATGGGCAGGACTTCGGCGAAACCGATGGTGGGCATTCCCTGGTTGCCTGAACGTCTTACTCGACCGTTTACCGAAGCGCGAAACTACTGGCCGAGCCAGTTGACCCGCCAAGTGACGGACGTGGGTTTTGCCATTCTGGAGTTTGGATTTGTCTGGCCAGTCATGGAACAGTATCCCTGGCTTCCAACACGGCTAATGGAGGTATATCAAGAACACTTTCAGAAGTGGGACCGGATGCCTATTGTGCGTCGCTTCGGTGTCTCCACACTGGTCGTGGGGGTTAAGCCGGCAAAGCTATAGAGCAATAGTGGTCTGGACCAGGGGCCCTCGTCGATGAGGACCCCGAGGCCTTGCAGAAGTGCATCGAGGTTGATGAGTTCACCCCGTCACCCAGCAGGCCTCCGTGATGCCTCACGCACACCAACCAGACGGGATAGAAGACCGTCGGCAATCCCGGTGGTTACCCCAGCAAA
>CAVRYH010000007.1:0-166547 GCA_963725395.1 uncultured Acidimicrobiales bacterium
GCGTCCTCCGGCTTCTCAGTAGGCCTTCTCCGAGCGCAGCCGGTGTTGGATTGTCGGGACCGACGCCGCTACCGGCGGCAACGTCATTCCGTATCCGACTGAATTGTCCCTGACGGCCCGTCGGCGCAGCCGGTCAGGTGAGCCCCACTAGATGGCGCCCGGTTCCGGCCCGTGGGACTGAGACCGGTCGGACGTCGCAGTTTCTAGGCTGCGAGCGCGAGCTGAGGCTCGGCGTTTGTTTTTTGTTCCGGCTCTTTAACGTGGCTCCGGAGACCACGGCTCGCTTCTCCTACATCGACGACCGGAGTCGAAGCCTGTCACCCCCTGGGTTGTGGCAACGACGGAACGGGGTGCCCCGTCGGGGGACCCATTGTACCGGGGTGACGGACCCACCGCCCCCGCACCCCCGCCATCACCGCCGAGCCGCCCCGGTCCACAGGCTCCGGGTTGTGCCGGACCCGGGGCTCAGCGCCGCCCGCCCCCCTTGGACGCCATCCGGGCCTCCCGGGCAGCCTCACGACCGGCGTCCCGGGTGGCGATGGCGTGCCGTTTGTCGTACTGGCGCCGGCCCCGGGCCAGGGCGAGCTCGACTTTGGCCCGACCGTCCTTGAAGTAGAGGGAGAGAGGCACGAGGGTCAGCGACTGCTGTTGGGTCTTGCCCATCCACTCGTCGATCTGTCGCCGGTGCATGAGCAGCTTGCGGCGCCGGTCGGGCTCGTGGGCGCCGAACCCGTTGGCTTGCGCGTACGGCGGCACGTGTACGCCGAACAGCCACATCTCCCCGTCGATGATCCGGGCGTAGGAGTCCTGCAGGGCTATACGGCCGGCCCGCAGCGACTTCACCTCCGACCCCTGCAGGACGATGCCGCATTCGGCGGTGTCGATGATCTCGTAATCGTGGCGGGCGCGGCGGTTGGAGGCCACAACCCGGTTGGGATCGGGGCCGACCGGCTTCGACCCCTTAGTCCCGCCCGGGCCGCCCGTTCGGGCGGTCCCGCTCTTCTTCGCTGCTGCCATGGGCTCACGACGGTAGTCGCCCGATTCCAGTCCGGCTTCCTCTAGCGTTGAAACCACCATGCTCACCCTTCCCCGACAGGTCCACGACCAGATGGTCGCCCACTGCCTGACCGGCCTTCCCGACGAGGCCTGCGGCTTGCTCGGCGGCGATGTCGAGACCGGGCAGGCGGTCACCTGTTACCCGACCCGGAACCTGGCGGCCTCGGCCAAGCTGTACACGGTCGACCCGAAGGAGCACCTGCGGGCCGACCGGGACGCCGAGGCGGCCGGAACCTCGATCATCGGGGTCTTTCACTCGCACACCCACACCGAGGCCTACCCCTCGGCCACCGATGTCTCCCAGGCACCGGATCCGACCTGGCACTACGTCCTCGTCTCCCTCCGGGACATCCAGCCGGTGGTGCGGAGCTACCGCATCGTCGATGGAAAGATCAGCGAAGAACCCGTGGTCCTGCAGGCCCGTTAGAATCCCAACCAAAGAACTCAGCTTTCAGCCGTCGACGATCTCGCACCCAAGGAGAGTCCCGTGCCAGTGCTTGTGAACGTGCCCACAGTCCTGCGGCCCCATGCCGGCGGGGCCAAGGTGCTCTCCGGTACCGGGTCGACGGTCGGTGAGGTGCTGAACGGGCTCATCGCCGAGTACCCCGGCCTGTCCGGCCAGGTGATCGACGAGGACGGCTCCCTTCGGAAGTTCGTGAACGTATACCTGAACGACGACGATGTGCGGTACCTGTCCGCGCTCGACACCCCGGTCAAGGATGCCGACGAGATCTCCATCCTCCCCGCCGTGGCCGGTGGTGCGACCGACCACGCAATGTCCCGGCGGCGATGACCGTCTACGGCTCCGTGCTGGAGCTGATCGGGGACACGCCCCTGGTGGATATCAGCGAACTGAGTCCCAACCCCGCCGTCAACATCCTGATCAAACTGGAGGGTCAGAATCCGGGCGGGTCGGTCAAGGACCGGATCGCGCTCTCCATGATCGAGGAGGCGGAGAAGGACGGCATCCTCAAGCCCGGCCAGACACTGATCGAGCCCTCCTCGGGGAACACCGGCATCGGCATGGCGATGATCTCCCGGGTGAAGGGGTACCACCTGAAGGTGGTCCTGGCCACCAACGTCTCCATCGAACGCCGTCAACTCCTGGAGTTGTGGGGTGCCGAGATCATCGAGTCTCCCGGTTCGGAGGGGTCGAACGGTGCCGTGCGCCGGGCGAGGGCGTTGGCCGCAGAGCATCCCGAATGGGTGTTCCTCTACCAGTACGCCAATCCCGCCAACCCGAAGGCCCACTACGAGGGCACCGGTCCGGAGATCTGGCGCGACTGCCCCGAGGTGAGCCACTTCGTCACCGGACTCGGCACCTCTGGCACTCTGCTCGGCGTGGGCCGTTACCTGAAGGAGCGGAACCCGGAGGTCAAGGTGCTGGCCGTCGAGCCCCCAGCGGGTGAGATCGTCGACGGACTGCGGAACCTCGCCGACGGGTACATCCCGCCCATCTTCGTCGAGAACGGTGGTGATCAGCTCCTCGACGGGAAGCGGATCGTCCGTCCCCGCGAGTCCATCGAGTGGACCCGCCGGCTCACCGATGTCGGCATCTTCGCCGGCATCTCTTCGGGCGCGGCCCTGGCCGGCGCGGCCAAGACCGCGGCCACCCTCGAGACGGGCACCATCGTGGTGGTCTCGGCCGACGGTGGGTGGAAGTACCTCTCCACCGGGGCCTGGACCGACGATCTCGACGTGGTCGAGGAACGGGCCAAGCAGATCACGTACTTCTGAGACGGTCGGCACCGCCCCCCGGAGCGCGGTCATGAGTCACCTATCCTGAACCGGTGATCGCACCCGCGTCAGAGACCCATGAGGGCGCCGCCGCCCAGAACCGGTCAGGACCGCTCAGCCTCACCGTCCTCGGCTGTGATGGCAGCTGGCCCGGCCCCGGCGGTGCGGGCAGCGCCTATCTCGTGTCCTGTGGGGACACCCGGCTGCTGGTCGATGCCGGACCGGGCACGTTCGCCCGCCTCCAGGAGCTCATCGACCCGGTCACCCTGGACGCCGTGTTCATCTCCCACCATCACCCGGACCACTGGAGCGACCTGTCGGCCCTGTTGACCCAGGCCCGATTCGCAGCCGGGGGGCACCAGGTGCAGGTGTACGCCCCCGCCGACTTCCGCGACCGGATCGGGCCCTCCGATGCCCGGTCCGTGGCGTGGCACCTGGTCACCGACGGCTCGACCGAGAGCATCGGGGACCTGGTGTGCACCTTCCACCGGACGGACCACAGCTTCGAGACCTTGGCGGTGCGCATCGACGGCGCGTGCCGGTCCCTGGGGTACTCTGCCGACACCGGCCCCGGCTGGGGACTGGACGAGCTCGGCAACGATCTCGACCTGGTGCTCTGCGAGGCCACCTACACCGTCGACCACGAAGGGACCGCCGGCCACATGAGTGGGAGACAGGCAGGCGTGCAGGCTCGGAACTGCGGTGCCGCGCGTCTGGTGCTCACCCACCGGTGGCCGACCATCGAGGCTTCGGCGGTACTTGGCGAGGCCGAGTCGACGTTCGGTTCCACGGTGGAACAGGCGGCAATCGGAAAGGAATTCGTACTGTGACCGAGGGAACCATTGCCCGCCGCACCACCGGCCGGGCGGACGGCCGGGGAACCGATCAGCTTCGTCCCGCCACGTTCGAGCGTGACTTCACCGTTTTCGCCCCTGGGTCGGTGCTGGTCTCGATGGGGAAGACCCGGGTGCTGTGCACCGCCTCGGTCGAGGAGCGGGTGCCACCGTGGATGCGGGGGAGTGGCAAGGGGTGGGTTACCGCCGAGTACTCGTTGTTACCCGGATCCACCGGGGAGCGGGTGACCCGCGAGGCGGCGCGGGGGAAGCAGTCGGGACGTACCCAGGAGATCCAGCGCCTCATCGGCCGGTCACTCCGGTCGGTGTGCGACATGGTCACCCTCGGGGAGGTCCAGATCACCGTGGACTGCGACGTGCTCCAGGCTGACGGCGGGACACGCACCGCGTCGGTCTGTGGTGGCTACGTGGCCCTTCATGACGCGCTCACCCGGATGGTGCAGAAGGGCACACTGCGAACCAACCCCCTGACCGAGGCGGTGGCCGCGGTGTCGGTCGGAGTGGTCGACGGCGTGTGTATGCTCGATCTCCCCTACGAGGAGGACAGCCGGGCCGAGGTGGACATGAACGTCGTGATGACCTCGTCGGGCCGGTTCATCGAGGTCCAGGGGACGGCGGAGGGAATGCCGTTCACCAAGGGCGAGCTCGATGAGATGCTGAGCCTGGCCGAACACGGGATCGCCCAACTGCTCGACCTCCAGGTCGAGACCCTGGCCGAACCCCCGTCACCCCGCTGAGGACGCCCACGGTGCGGGTGGTGGTGGCCAGCGCCAATCCCGACAAGTCGTCGGAGATCACCGCCATCCTCGGAGCGGTGCCGGGGCTGACCCTGCTGCCCCGCCCCCCCGAGGTCCCCGCGGTGGAGGAGACCGGGCACACGCTGTTGGACAATGCCAGGTTGAAGGCGGTGGCCCTGGCCACGGCGACCGGTCTGGCGGCGGTGGCCGACGACACCGGGCTCGAGGTCGAAGCTCTGGACGGTGCGCCCGGTGTGTACTCGGCCCGGTTCGCCGGTGAGGGTGCCACCTACCGCGACAACGTGGCGAAGTTGCTCCACGAGCTGCGCCGGTCGGGGGCGACGGCGCCCGAGCAGCGGAGGGCCACCTTCCGGACCGTGGCGCTCGTCGTCTTCCCCGGCGGTGGCGAAGAGTGGGCGGAGGGCGAAGTGTCGGGGGTCATCACGTCCTCGCCGAGGGGGGACGGAGGCTTCGGCTACGACCCGGTGTTCGCCCCCGACGGGTTCGGGGGCCGCACCTTCGCCCAGATGACCCCGGAGGAGAAGCACGTTGCCTCGCACCGGGGGCGGGCGTTCCGCGCCCTGGCCGACCGTCTGGCCGACCGCTGAGACGATCCCACCCTCGCGGCGGTGAGCAGGATCAGGCCACGCCGTGGTCTCCCGAACCGTTGGTCGAGCTACTGGTCTCCGCGGTCGCGGCCCACGGGTCACCGGCGATGGGTGGCGGCATGATGGCGACCTCGGCCAGGTTCCCGAACCGGTCGTCGGCATTCACCACCCCCTCGAGGCCGCGTGGCGGGGGCGGGGCCAGATCTTCGGCGCGTTCCTCGGAGAAGCCCATCGGCGGTGGTGCCAGGGTGGCGGATGGCGTCCGGTCGGCACCGTCGGCACCGTAGAGGGCCGGGCCGTCCTCGGGGTCGGGTTCGGGTGGCGCCGGCTCCACGACGATGAGCCCCGCCGACTGGAGGTCGCGCAGCGTCCTGAGGCCGACGATCTGGTCGCCACCGATCTGGTCGATCACCGCTTTGACCGAGTGGCCGGCGTTACCCACGGTGGTGAGCACTCGCCACTGATCGCTGCGGATCTGGACGTCCTGGCCCGGCGGGGTGGGGGACAGGGCCACCACCGCTTCGAGCGGGACGATCTCCCTCAGGTCTCGCCACTCCTCGACCTGGGGCCGCACCTCGTCGAGGACCGCAGCCACGGGCACTGTCGGCTGCCCGCTGGAGGAGGTGAGTCCGGCGGTGAAGTAGAACCATCCCTCGGCCACGCAGGCCAACTCGAACACGGCCTGCCCGATAGTGGAGGCCGTGCCGACGTGGGCGTTGGAGAACTGGCCGTCCTCCAGCCACAGTTTGCCGTCCATGACGTCGTTCACTACCTGGAGCTCGCCGGTCTGCCCGGTGGAGGCAAGCATCGACAGCACGTCCGACAACGTGAACACCGAGAGCGAGCCGACCAAGGACGCTGCCGTTGCCTCCTCGAGTGGTTCGTTCAGGGTCATGACATCGTCCTTCCTGTCGGGCGGGCTGTCGAACAGCGGGGCGAGGGGCACGGGCGGCGTGGCGTCCGCGCCCAGGGCCGAGCCACCGCCGGGCACCTCCGCGCCCTCGTCCACTGTCCCGTCGACCGTCCCGCGTTGGTCATTCATCGGTGATCCTCCCGAGGGCCGGCGTCTCCTGCTCATCTCCCAAGTCCTTCATGTGCGTCTCCTACAGGACACAATAACCGCAAAGAGTGCACAACTCCACACTTAAAGTGGTTTTCTGTCGTCTCTACGGCTGGAGGAATCGCCCTCCCGACGCTGGCGCACCGGGCTGCACGTCGCCGGTCCGGATGGGTGGCCCCGACGACCGTGGGCCATGATCGGGGGATGACCGACACCCCTCAGCCGAGCGACTTCGGCTCCTACGATGACTTTGAACAGCTCCGGTTCGATCGCCCTGTTCCGGGCGTGCTGCTCATCACCATCGACCGGCCCGAGGTGCTCAATGCGGCCGACGAGCGCCTTCACAGGGAGTTCTCCCAGATCTGGAGGGTGGTGGACGCCGACGACTCCGTGGCGGTCTCGGTCATCACCGGGGAGGGGCGGGCCTTCTCGGCGGGAGGGGACCTCGCCATGGTCGAGCGGATGACCGTCGACCACGGCGCCGTGGTCGAGCAGTGGCGTGACGCCAATGCCGTGGTGATGGAGATGCTGACTTCGGTGAAGCCCGTCGTGGCCGCCATCAACGGGGTGGCGGTCGGTGCCGGGCTCGCCGTGGCCCTGCTGGCCGATGTGAGCATCGTCGCCGAGTCCGCCCGCCTGTCCGACGGGCACGCGCGCCTGGGCGTGGCCGCCGGCGACCATGCCGCCCTGATCTGGCCGCTGCTCTGTGGCATGGCCAAGGCCAAGTACTACCTCATGACGGCTGATTTCGTGAGTGGCCCGGAGGCGGAGCGGATCGGCCTGGTGACCCGGTGCGTTCCCGACGCCGAGGTCGTCCCGGCATCGATCGCCGTTGCGGAGCGGCTGGCCCGGGAGAGCCGCACCGCGGTCCAGTGGACCAAGCGGGCCCTGAACCAGTGGCTGGTCACGGCAGTGCCGGCCTTCAGCGAATCGTTGGCCCTCGAGATGTTGGGATTCCTCGGTCCGGACGCCAGGGAAGGTCTGGCCGCACTGCGTGAGCGGCGCCCCCCGCAATTCCCGTCCGCCCAGGTCCTGTCGGGGTCTTTCCCGCCTACCGGCCTGTCCGACGCCGGACCGCCAGCCGAGGTTCCCTGAGTCGGACCCCGATCAGGAGACGGTGACGAGTGTCCCGATCGGGGTCAGGGGGAAGACCACAGCGGCGTTGGCCGGGGGCATCTCCACGCAGCCGTCGCTCTGGGGAAAGCCGTAGCTGCCGCGGACGAACCCGTGCAGCGCGTCCCCGCCGTTGAAGTAGCTGACCCACGGGATGCCGGGGTCGACATACTTGGTGCCGTCGGGGTTGGTGCCCTTCATCGTGGTCACCGTGAACCGCTCGTACACGGGGAAGGTGCCGGGCGCGGTCGATGCGCCGGCCACGCCGGTGTTGGCCAGGGTCGAATAGACCTCGGCCCCGTTGCTGTACACCGTCGCTGTCTCGGGCAGGGACTGGGAGACATAGACGTAGTTGTAGGGGTTCGGGTCGACGGTCCCCGCGTTGGCCGCGGCCAGCAGCTGAGTCCACACGGCCGGTCCGGCCAGTCCGTCGGTGGTCAGGCCGTGCTGGGACTCGAAGGCCATGACCGCACCTTTGGTGACCTCGTTGGTCGTGCCGACCGTCCAGAGGCCGACCAGCGACGCGGGCTCATTCCCCCTCCAGGTGAAGGTCCCCTCTTGGGCCTGGGCCGCTTCCTGTGGGGCGCTCAGCGGACCGGAGGGGGTGAAGCTGAGGGGTAGGTAGCCGAGTTGGGCCAGTAGCTGCTGCAGCCGCAGCGTCGAACCCTCGGCCACGGTGAACTGGGCGGTGGTCGACTCAGGCAGCGTCTTCCCGTCGGCACTCACTACCCCACCGGCACCGCCTGGGACGGTGACCGTCTCGGTGCTGGAGGGCACGAGCGGGGCGCCGGCCACGAAGACGAAGGTGTCGGGCGTCTCGAGCTGCCAGGACCCGGCCACCGGCGGGCTCAGCGACGGGGTGGGTGAATCGGCGCGCAGCGCTTCGGAGAAGTGGACCGAGACGGTGGCATCGGTCGGCACCTGGGTGGATCCGGCGACCGGCACCACCGACACCACGTCCAACGGTCCGGAGCCGGTGGCCGCGCTCAGGTCCTGACCGTTCGAGGACATGGGTGTGGCCGAGGCTTTGTTGGTGTTGCTGCGCACGGCGACCGCGGCGAAACCCACGCCGGCTACGACGACCACGCCGGCCGTGATAGCCACGAGCCAGCCCCGGCCGCCCTTGGTCCCCTGTTTGGGCCGCGCTGGCCTCGACTGTGAATGTTGTCCCGGCATGCGTCTCCTTAGCCGCATGAATCTACCAGTTCACCGCACCATTCCGGTGACAGCCGACGGACAATTGGCAAGAAGCCGTCGCGTGGGGAGGTGTCAGTCGCTGGCCCGGTGGGCCACCCGGTCGCGGATGGTCTGCTCCAGACGGGTGATGGTCGGGCCGTCGGTGACCTTGCCGCCGTCGGGTCCCCGGACGTAGAACGCGTCCACGACGGCGGCGCCGAAGGTGGACACCTTGGCCGAGATCACATCGAGGCGGCACTCCACCAGGGCTTCAGTGATCCGGTGGAGCTGCCCGACGAGGTCCTCCGCCCTGACCTCGACCACGGTGGCTCCGTCCGAGGCGTTGTTGTCGACGGTCACCTGGGTCGACACCAGCTGGGGTGTGGTCGCCCTGCGCTCGTTGCGGTAGGTGCGGGCCCGCTCGGCCAGTTTGGTCTCGATCGACAGGGTGCCGTTCATGACCGCAGCAAGATCGTCGGAGAGCCGGGCGGCGATCGGCCACCGGCCTCGTGAAGGTTCCACGGTGAAGATCTCGACGGCCACGCCGTCCTCACCGGCTACCGCCGCGCTCCGCACGTTGAGGCCGTGCAGAGCCAGCACCCCGGTCACCTCGGCCAGTAGGCCGGGCCGGTCGGGGGCGACCACGGTCACGATCGGATCGTCGATGGACAGCGCGGGCACACCTCGGCTCAGGACGGTGTCCATGATCACACGTAGCTCATCGGTGATCCATGGTGTCGGCGGCGTCACCGGCTCGCCGGCCAGGAGCCGTCTCGTCCGCTCGACCAGGTCCGCCACCAGACCCGACTTCCATGCTCCCCACGCCGACGGCCCGGTGGCCAGGCTGTCCGCCTCGACCAGGGCGGCCAAGAGGTCGAGGGTGGACCGGTCGCCCACCTCCTTGGCCACCCGCGCCGCGGTGGCCGGATCGTCGAGGTCGCGCCTGGTGGCGCTGTCGGGCAGCAGGAGATGGAGGCGCACCATGGTCACCAGGGTCTCCACGTCCGCGCTGTCGAAGCCCATCCGCCTGCCAATGTCACCGGCGAGGGTGATGCCCACCTCGGTGTGGTCGCCCGGGAACCCCTTACCGATGTCGTGGAGGAGTGTGCCCACCAGCAGCAGATCGGGCCGGTCGACCCGGTGGGACAGGGTGGCGGCCGTGGCCGTGGCCTCGAGGAGGTGCCGGTCGACGGTGAACCGGTGATAGGGGTTGCGCTGGGGCTTGTTGCGGACGGCCCGCCATTCAGGGAGGTACCGCTCGAGGAGGTGACGTTGGTCGAGGGACTCGAGCGCGGCGATGGCCGGGGGACCGGTGGCCAGGAGCCGCACGAGGGTGGCCCGGAGCGAGTCCGGCCACGGCTCCTGAGGCGGCGGGGCCTTCCGTCCGAGGAGGTTGAGTGCGGCCCGGGCGATGGGCAGGTTCTTGTCCGCGGCCACGGCGGCCAGCCGCAGCGACAGCGACGGGTCGCCGCTCACGTCGGCGTCGGCGGCCAGCACCACCTCGTCCTCGGTCACCAGGATGTCGGGTTCGCCGGCGACGGCTAGGGCGCCGGGGCCCGCGGTGACAGCCGCCCGCCGGCGCCCCCCTCGCCGACCGCGCCCGGAGCCCTGGGCCCGCGACCACGCACCTCTCCTCCTCCACGCGTCGTCTCCCTCCCACGCCACGGTCCGGCCCGCAGTCGCCACCGTCCGCATGAGCGTGTCCGAGTCGGGCTCATCGAGGGCACGGGCCACCTCGTCCTGCTCTTGGAGCAGAAGGGTGTTCTGCTCGCGCCCGGCCCTGCGATGCAGCTCGACCCGGATTGTGGTGAGAACGGCGCGAGCGTCGTCGATGGCCACCGTGTCCACGTAGTCGGCGAGGACGGGAACGGCCAGCATCATCGCCGTGAGCGCGGCAACGTCGCGCAGTCCCCCGTGGGACTCCTTCAGGTCGGGTTCGAGGAGGAACCCGACGTCGCCGTAGGAGCGTCGCCGCTCATCCACCAGATCGGCGAGGACGCCCAACCACGGTGGCTTCTGCTTGACCCACCGTTCGCGGGAGCCCTCCAGCACCGGTTCGGCAACTTTCACGTCACCGCAGACCACACGGGCGTCGAGGAGACCGAGGGCCACCCGGAGATCCTCGGCCGCCATGTCGAGGACATCACCCGGCCGGCGCACGCTGTGGTCGAGGGAGATGCCCTCGTCCCAGACCGGGTACCAGATCTTGTCGGCGGTGGCCGAGATGTCCCGGCGTCCCTTGTGGACGAGCACCACGTCGAGGTCACTGAACGGACACAGTTCGCCGCGTCCGTACCCTCCCACTGCGATGAGGGCCATGCCGCCACTGTCGCCGTCGGTGGCCCGGTCGACCAGACCGGTCAGCCATTCGTCGGCGGCCTCGGCGTAGGCACGGCAGAACTCGTCACCGCGGAGGTCTCGGCGCTCGATGAGCGCCTGTCGGCGGGCCCGCAGGGACACTTCGGGACCGTAGCACCGCACGGGCGTGGGGTCGCCCGACCGGATCCCAGGCCAGGGCCGACCGCTTCTCAGGGGTGGAAGCGATTATCGTGGAGGTATGGCAGAAGAGGAGCACAAGGGACTGAGTCTGTTCGACGGTGTGCTCATCGTCGGCGGGGGACTCATTGCCATCTTCGTGGCCTTCGCCATCTTCAGCTTCATCGCCGGCATCGTGTGGTTCGTCGTCAAGGTCGCGGTCGTTGTGGCCCTCATAGCGCTGGTGGCCAAGCTGGTGTTCGGACGGCACTCCTGAGCGGGCCGGTCAGGCGGAGCGAGGGCCCACTCAGCCGATCATCGAGTTGAACAGGTCGATGTGCTGGGCGACCATCCGGTCGGTCGAGAAGTAGCCCTCGACCGCAGCCCGACAGTCGCTCCGCTTGAGTTCGTGCAGCCGGCTGATGGCGTCGACCATCGCCGCCTCGTCGCCGCAGAGGAATCCGGTCTTGCCGTCGTCGATCACCTCGGGTGCGGCTCCCTCGGGGAAGGCCAGGACCGGGGTGCCACAGGCCATCGCCTCGATCATGACCATACCGAAGGGCTCGTTCCACCGGATCGGGAACAGGAGGGCCGACGCTCCCGCCAACAGTTCGAGCTTGCGCTCGTGGGAGACCTCGCCGAGGTAATGGGCATCGGGGCCGAGCAGCGGTTCGACCTGCTCGTTGAAGTAGTGCACCTCCCAGGGCTCGCGCATCTTGGCGGCCAACAGGATCCGGATCCCCGCCTTGCGGGCGATCTCGATGGCGCGGTGGGCCCCCTTGTCGGCGGCCATACGACCGAGGAACAGGACGTAGGGCCCGTCGTCGTCGCCGTTCCCCTCGCCCACGGGGAACAGGGAGGCGTCGATCCCGTGGTGGATCACCCGGGCGATGGGGATATCGACCGCGGCGCGCCGCTGGGCGTTGGAGATCGCCACGATGGGGACCCGGTGGGCGGTGGCCCGGTAGAGGTCGCTCAGCTCCTCGTTGAAGGGCCCGTGGATGGTGGTGGCCACAGGAAGGTCGGGGTAGCGCTCCGAGTAGAAGGGACCCATGACCGTGTGGTCGTGGACCACGTCACAGGAGGAAACCGCCTCGTAGGCGTGGATGACATGGCGGATCTCGGGGACGGCCATCCCGATGCGGAGACCCTCGGCCGCCGGCAGGACCCATTGGGTGGGCACCGGGCAGCTCGAATCGCCGGTGGCGAACAGGAGCACGTCGTGGCCCGATTTCTGGAAGCCGCGGGCCAACTGGTCCACCACCAGCTCGATCCCTCCGTACAGGAGTGGGGGGATTGGGGTCCAAGGTGGTGCGATGATTCCGATCCTCATAGTCAGATTCAAGCACTCCCGATGGTGAGGGTAGGATCGTCCGACGCTGTGGCGGCGTGGCCGAGTGGTTTAGGCAGGGGCCTGCAAAGCCCCGTACGGCGGTTCGATTCCGCCCGCCGCCTCTGGGGAGGATGGGTCCGCGGGTTCACCGAACGGGTGGCTGTCGGGTCCCGCAGCCGTGCCACGGACAGGCCCCGCTGCCGTGTCCGTGCATCACAGAGTTTCTTCCCACCAGCGACGACGCGTTCACCCTCGCGGAATTCTCGGCGACAACAGGGGCCCCTTCTTGAGTGTCTGCCGAAACCGCCGCCGACCCTCGGCCCGTCCAGTGGGGCCGCCGCTAAGCGATCCTGTTCGGACGTCCCGACCGATAGAGGATTGCGACAACGATCCATCCGACCCCTACGACCAGCCAGAAGCTGATCAGGCGGTAGACGAGTACCGCGGCCAAGGCCTCGGAGCCGCGCATCCCGGCCACCACCAGCGCCGCAGACAGGGCGATTTCCACCACCCCGACGCCGCCCGGAGAGAGCGGGATAAACGCCGCCCCGACGCCCACCCCGTAGGCAAGGAGAAGCCCGTCCCACGGGACGGTGCCACCGGTGGCGAGAATGGCGAACACCAGGCAGAGCACACTTCCCGCCCAGTTCCAGAGAGAGAGGGCACTCACCTCTACATAGGAGAGGAACGACATCCTGATGGCGGCGAGGTCGTCGAGGACCCGGTCGAAGACCAGGCTCACATCCTCGCCCTCCGATCTGCGCCGGACCATCCGTCCGATGGTGGACCACAGCCACGAACTCAACCGTCCGACGCTGGCGCGCACCCGTGTGTTGCGCAGAGCGACGAGCGCACCGACCAGCGGCAGGACGGACACTGTCCCGCTCAACAGTCCGATCACCGCGGCCGTCGTGTTCCCGGTGGTGATGGCCCCGGCGGCCAAGACGAGCCCGAAGGTGAATGTCGAAATGATCCACGAGACCCCGAGCGCCCAGCTCGCGGCAGCAGAATCAGCTCCCAGCCGACGGAACTGACGGAACACGAAGCTGACCGAGGCGGCGGCACCCGCCACGGGCAGGGACAGCGAGATGGCATTGCCCGCGTAGGTGACGGCGACGGCGGAGATCAGCCGCAGCCGGAAGCCGCCGACGCGAAGGAGATGGCGCTGCATCCTGGCAAACGCTCCCATGGATGCCGCCTCGGCGAGCAGTGCCGGAGGGATCCACTCCCAACGGATGTGGCCCAGTGTGGTGATCGCTTGTCGGAGCGTGGAGTGCCCGGCGAAGCCGACCGCGGTAAGTGCGACAGCGACGAGGAGGAGCCCGATGAGACCGCGGAGGTGTCCGCGATGAGGCGGCACGAGCCCCTCTACTACCGGTGATCGGGTTCGATCCTGTTCCCTAGCCGGCGTCGGCACCTTCCAGTCGTCCATTTGAGCGAGGTTTCCAAGCCGATCCTGTGGGTAGCGAAGACGTCTTCCACGTCCGCCATCCAGGGACTTTCCCTGGAGCGAGCCGCTCTCAAACGTTCGGGTCCTTCCGTCTGAGTCGGCATTGCCGACTTCGCTGAGGAGTTCGCCCCCGAATTCTAGGGGCGGGTGGGCCGATGCGAACCGTCCGGGGTGCCGGTCAGGCGGTCCTTTACCACTCGCATCGAAGGGGCACACCTCGATCGCGCCCGGCACCGAAGGGTGCCGCGCGTCCCCAGGTCCACCTCACCACGGTGCCGTGGTGAGGTGGAGATTGCCGAAGACCAGAACGACGCTCTCGTAACCCTTTGCGGGTGCCTCGGGGTCCGCCGTGGCCCTCCCCGCTCCGGCCGTCCGGGTGGCTCGACCAAGGGCTCACGCGGTCACGGGATCCCCGAGGACGTGCCACGCGTCCATCACTCCTGAGTCACGAACGACAACACGCTCGTTTCGTTACGACACCAGGGAACTAGCTGCTCAGTGCCATCAAAGTACGGGAACAGGGGGACGGGGCGATCCGGTGGTCTGCTGCAGCCGCACTGAGGGTTCGGTTCCCGGCTTTCCGGGCAATACCCCTTGAGCGGGTGGCGTCGTAGTACGTACGGTCTTCACAGGTCGAACATTAAGCCGGAACCCCTCTCAAAATCGCCAAGAAGTTACGCATCGGCTCGGGTCCGCCGCCCGCCGCCCCACCGTGGTTTTCCGGCTGGAGGCCTTGGGTAGGGTCGGAGTCATGGCACTCATGGCGCGCGTGGCTGGCGAGTTCGGCGAGGGAGTCGGTCACCGTATCCACTCGGGGCGAGGGCCCGGCGCGCATAGACGACGGTGCGCAGGCGTTCCATGAGCGACGCCGACGGTTCGGGATCGTCGCGTTGGCGGTCGTGGGCCCAACAGGACCGGATCGTCCAACGCACGCAACAGCGTTCGTGCAGCAGTAGCCTGCTCTACCGGATCGATCATTACAGCTCCTTGCCATGGGCAGCCATCGTCGTCGGATTGCTGTTGGTCGGAGCCGTCCTTGTCGGGTTCGGGGTGGGATTCTCGTCAGGCTGGTTGACCGTGTTCGAGACCGGGACCTCGGCGATCACGCTGGTGATGCTGTTCGTGATCCAGCACACCCAGAGCCGCGAGCAGTCGGCCACGCAGCGCAAACTGGACGAGCTCCTACGGGCCCTGCCCGGGGCGGAGACCGGGCTCATGCTGCTCGAGGAGGCGTCGGACGACGCCATGAGAGATGTGGCGAGTGAACTGCGGGGGGTGAAGGAGACGGTGAGCTCCGAGCACCCGTCGAGCGATGCTCGGGAGGGGGCACGCTCCTCCACGGCAATGACCGTCAGACCGGGTCCGGTCGCCGAGCGTAATCCCACAGGAGACGGGGCTCCTCGTCAGCTGCCAGGAGCAGGTTCGCCGGGACGGACTTGTCGATGTGGCCGATGAGGCCCCGGTAGATCCCGTAGCCGACCAGCTGCTGCAACCGAGTGGGGAAGCCCCTCACCGTGTCGATGGGCAACCCCAACTGCTGGTTCTCCTGCTGACGGAGGTAGCCGGCGCAGTAGTTCATGGCGATCCCCACCCTACGGTTGGAGGTGGTGTTGGCTCCGCCTCCGTGCCACAGGCTTCCGTGCCAGACGAGAACGCTTCCCCGTTCCATCTCCGCTGGGACGGAGTCGTACTTCTTGGTGAGGTCCGGCGAATCGGGGGCCAAGTGGGTGCCTGGGATGATCCGGGTGGCGCCGTTGGCCTCGGTGAAGTCGGTCAGGGCCCACATCGTGTTGCACACGGTCGGTGGATGGGGCTTGGGAAGGGGGATCACCTGGTCGTCGGCGTGGATGGGTTGCGGACTCTCGCCGGGGCCGATGGCGATGGACGAGAGTGATGAAACGAGGAGGCCCGGATCGAGCACCCCCTCGACGATGGGGAGGATCGCCGGGTGCACGGGCACCCGTTCGAAGGAGGGTCCGTGGGCGAGCAGGTTGTAGATCCGGGTGGTCCGGGCCCCTTCGAACACGTTGTCTGCCGGCACGATGCCCAACTCATGTTCGAGGCGTATCAGCTCGTCGCTGAGAGCGGCGATGAGGTCGGGCTCGATGGCGTGCTCGACGATCGTGTAGCCGCATTCGTCGATCCGGCTGACGTGTTCCTCGACGTCCGTGGCCATCTCTACCCCCTGCATCGATGAGTGCAGTGCAAGCCTATGGTGCAGTGGTGGGGAGAAACCGACGACCAGACAATTTTTACGAATTGCTGACCTGCGGGTGGAAGGGCCACGCGTTGGTGGGCACCGAAGCCGCCGAGGTCAGGCCCGAGGACAACCTCGTCGCTCGGGAGGCCGACGGGGTCCGCTGGTACCGGTGCCTCCGGTGTGACGCCTGGTTGCCGGCCGACACCCCGTCGTCCCCGATGAGGGAACGTGTGCCGCCAAGGGAGGAGATCGAGATCCCCGATCGCGGCCCGATCCTGAGGGATCGCTATGTTCTGCGGCTCATTGCGGTGGAACGGGCTGTGCACGTCGTTGTCCTCTCCTTGCTTGCCGTCGTGCTGCTGCTGTTCGCCCGGCACGACAGTTCCTTGCACCGGGCGTACAACGACATCATGAGCGATCTGTCCGGGACCAACCCGGGAGAGGCCCAGGTCCGCGGCGTGCTCGGCTACCTCGGTCGGGCGTTCAAGTACTCGCCCACCAGGCTGATCCAACTCGGCCTGTTGGTTGCGGCCTACGCCGGGCTCGAGGCCACCGAAATGGTGGGCCTGTGGCTCACGAAGAGGTGGGCCGAGTACCTCACGTTCATTGCTACCACCCTGCTCGTGCCCATCGAACTGTACGAACTCTCCCTGAAGGTGAGCGTGTTCAAGGTGGTGACCCTGGTCATCAACCTCGCCATCGTGGTCTATCTGCTGCTGGCCAAGCGGCTGTTCGGGTTGCGCGGCGGACACCGTGCCGAGCTCGAACGGCGACGGGAGTTCGGGGGCTGGGGGGCGATCGAGCGCAATACTCCTCCAGCGTCGGCGTCGGTTCCCTAGCCCTACCCGCTCAGCGGCTGGCGCTCACGGTCCTGACGTGGACTGGGAGCGGGTGGGCACCTTGGCTACAGCCGATCTAATCGGGCCCGCTGGTTACTGGTCTGCCGGCCAGGCCAATAGAAAGGGAACCGGATGGTAACGTCGCCTGCCACGGGCCGTTGGCGCAGTTGGTAGCGCACTTGCATGACACGCAAGGGGTCGTGGGTTCAAGTCCCGCACGGCCCACCGAGAAACCCCAGGTCAAACCCACTTGGGGCGCTCTCTGATCGGGTTCGCTCATCGAGCTTCATGAGCCTCGGGTGCATCCTCGGTGAAGATCCCGCCAGGTCGAAGGCGAGTCGGACGGTGGCCGACGCCCCCCGGCTGCCGCATTCGCCGTCACGGCCTGCTGATGAGGTGATGCGATTGATGCGGGGCGCCGCTACCCGACGCTAACGACCTTTGAGAAGTCTTTCGTACTCATCGTCGAGGGCCCGCTGGTCGAGGAACGGACTCACCTCGGGCCATATGCCCTGCACCTCGCGGAAGAAGATGTCCGCACCGACATCGCCGATCCCCTCGCATTCCTTGAGCAGCCTCCGTTCGTCCTCGGGCTGTTCATCCGCCTCTCTTCTGAGATTGCGCAGATCACCCTTCCATCGATCGACCGAGAGTCTGCTGACATCCTCGAGCATGCTGGCCGTGCGTTCGTCGAATCTGGCGTAGCCGGCGTCGTTCAGTACCCGGGCCCGTCGGGCCCAGGTCGACGCCAGCATCTTGGCCGGGGTCGTCCATCCCTGGTCGCTCAGTGCCTTCGCCCCTCGAACGGAGAGCTGACTACTGATCCGAGCGCTCAATAGTAGGGAGAGGCAGAGCAGACGGAACAATCGTGACGGGGTGTTGGCGACTGCGAACCCGGCCTCGGTGGACCACGTCCAGCCGTACCCGTCCAAAAGGGCCTGCAGAACCCGGGAGCTGAACCTCGGCGGACTCATGGTTCCCCCTCGACGGTGTTGCGTGGCACGATTCGGGCGCTACCCGGTGGGTCCCTGACCAAACGCCGGATCCGCAAGGATCCACGCCGGATCCCATCATTCCTTCCGACGCCAGACCTCCAGGATGAAGTCGTCCTCGAGGTGGCGCACCCGGCGCTCGAGATGCGGGGAACGACCGATGATAGCGTGCGCCTCGTCGCCTGATAGCGGGTAGTCGGTCGCCCCCCGCCAGTGCACGGCGACGACGGTGGCCCCCGGCGAGGTCGTCTCGATGGTGAGCCGAATCAGTTCGCGTAGCGTCTCGATGTCGAAGTAGTAAGCGATTTCACTCAAGACGACCAGGTCGAACCGGCCGACCGGCCAGGCGTCGGGCACCCCACCCAGCTCCAGAGTGACGTTGGCCAGGTGCCGAAGACGGTCAGCCGCCTGCTCCAGTGCCACCGGGACGACATCAGTGGCCAGCAGGTGGTCGCAGCGCTGGGCCAGGAGGCCGCTCAGCACTCCGATGGAGCAACCCGGTTCGAACGCGGAGCGATAGCGAGGTTCGAGCAGGGCAGCAGTGGTCAGCTCGTATTTCCGCCGTTCATACCATCGCGATTCGAAGCCCCAAGGATCGGGACCGGAGGCGTACATCTCGTCGAAATAGCTGCGCGCCGTCGATTGGCTCACGGTTCGCCTCCGTCGACGCTCACCTAGAGATGAGCCCGTCCACTACGCCTCCATTGGTGAACCCGTGCACCCAGGCCAGGACATCAGTAATCCGCATTTTCGGCCCCGATGACGAGCTTCCCCAGTTGGACGGCATCTCTTCCTCCGTGGTGCTGGGCGAGAAAGAGGGGGAGGTCGGCCGCGCGCTGAGCCTGCTGCCGGTCATGGCAGAGGGGCCGTGCCCCGCCAGCGGCTGCGGCACTGACCAGTACGTTGTGACAACTGTCGTGGACCATCTGGCGCAGGGCCAGTGCCCGGGGTTGGGCCCGACCCATCCGGTCCTGGGGATCGGCATCAATAGCGGAGGCGACCTCCATAAGCAGGCTCCGCATCGCCCAGAGCCCGGCCGACTGACGACCCACCTCCGCCACCACGAGCTCATCGTCGTCCGGGCCGATCGGGCTCAGCACGCCTCGGACGAGACCGCGAGCCCCGCCGTACCAGCAGGCGGCCACACCGCAGGCGCCGAACCAGAATCCCGGGCGCTCGGTGTAGAAGCCGGGCGGCCCCACCGCGCTCCCCTCGGGGACGACCGCACCTCCGAAGACCAACGTCTCGCTCATCGAATCGGCCATTCCCACCGCCGGCCAGGAGTCGGGAACCGTGCCGACAACCACGGCACTCGTCGCCACATCGAACAGGCGATAGCCGTCGGGCGCTTCAGCCGTCACGAGGGCTCGTTCAACCACCCCGCTACCCGAGCAAAAAGCCTTCTTCCCGCTTAGCTTCCATCCGCCCGCGGTGGGTATGGCCGTGAGCTTTGCGGAGGTGGAGCGGGCGGCCCAGACGCCGTAGCTCATCGCCGTGTCCACCGGTTGACGGGCCTCCTCGAGGATGGCCTGTGCGTCTGCGTGGCCCTCGACCAACCGGACCAGCGACAGGTCCGACTCGGCCACCCCGGCCAGTCGTTCGAATCGATTCCAGGTAGCCCCCCGGCCGGGAAGGGGAAGAGGACCTAGTTCCTCGAGGACGGTGCGAAACCGGCGTGCCATCTCGTTCTGCCGTGCGTCCGGCCAGGCAGAACCCTTCGATCCGGTCATGAGGAGGGTTCCCTATCGGCGAGTGCGTCGGGTCTGGCATCGGGGACCGGGACGCCGGCAGTGCAAATCGGGTGATCCGGATCTTCTCGTGGTAGGCGGGTGGAAGGCGGGTCCACTCGTTGCCTGTCCGTCCCTACCTCCCGTTCCCCATCGTCCTCCCGACTACGCTGATCTGGGTCGCACATCATTGCGCCGGCTCCATTAGGACATCACTGCCGCGATCGGCAGGGAGTCTTCGATGGCCGACAGCGCCTCGGCGAACCCCCGGGGTGCCCGGGCCTGTCGACGCCCACTGGTGATGACCCGAACGGAGGGGTCGACTCTGGTCACGGCCCCATGGAGAAGGGCCCGGTCCAGCAGGTCTCTGTCTTCGCCGGTTACCCGAGGTTTGAACCCACCGGTGCGTAGGTACATGGTGGCGTCAACCCCGAAATTGGCTCCATGCACGGGGAGGTGCTCCAGTGCGTACCGGCGGCCCCATTCGTCGGCGGTTCCCTCGGCCCGGTCGTCCCAGCATCGGACCTCCACCGGGCCGACCCAGACGTGCGCTCCCTCATCTCGTGCCTGCAGCTGCGCCTCGAGCCAGTCCGAAGGGACCTCGGAGTCGGCGTCAGTCGTGGCGAGCCATACGTCTCTCCTCGGCGTAGTCGACCAGCGCTCGAGTAGTGCCGCGCATCCGGTCCGGCGGGCCAGACCGACATTTCTTGCCCCTAGCGCAATGACTCGCACCCGGGCCACCGCCGAGCGACATGCGAGCCAGTGATCGACGACGTCGGCACTCCGGTCCCGGCAATCGTCGAGGACCACGACCAGTTGACATTCGGTGGACTTGTTTGAGATCTGTGCCATCGCTCGGTCGACGGAGCAGAGTGCGGCCAAGAGGTGACGATCCTCGTTGTGGACCGGAAGCACGACACCCACTCGGACTCTGTGCTCCTGCGCGAGTCCATACTCTGATTGCACTCAGTTGCCTTTCTCACTGTTGATCCAAGCCGACGAACGGACGGCCGATGCGACCGGCTCCGTCGTGCGGATTGGCCTTACCCGGGCCACAAGTGTCGAAACTCCAGTTGACGGGGACCGGTCGGGATAGCGAATGAATCGGTCGCGGTCAGGCGATAGCGTCGCCGGGACCCGTTTCCGTCGATCGGATTGCCACACACCCGGCATCGCGCTCCGCGGTCGGGGTCGCGGCTCGAACGGGAAGACCCCAATCCGTTCGGCGGGGCGATCAACGGCATCGCAGATTCACTAACAGCTGATGTTCCGCCCCATTCCGGCTGCCGGGACCGTTTCCGTCGATCGGATTGCCACACACCCGGCATCGCGCTCCGCGGTCGGGGTCGCGGCTCGAACGGGAAGTCCCCAATCCGTTCGGCGGGGCGATCAACGGCATCGCAGATTCACTAACAGCTGATGTTCCGCCCCATTCCGGCCTGGGGCGTCCGGAGGCACCGATCAGTTCGCACTTCCTGGCCTCAGCCTCCGCGCACCCGGGCGGAGGTGTCCATGGTGCGGCTGGTTCCAACGCGGCCCGGGCCGCACTGCTTCCTGCAGCTGGAGCACGGGCAAGACTGTTCGGACGCCAACCCGTTGGATCCGGCCCATCCGCTCGCGGGAGACTGCCAGTGTGGAACGCCGGTCGTGAGCTGCCCTAGGAGTGTTCGACGCCGGCCTTCGACCAGGAGAGCGCGCCAGGCGCGACCGGCCCGGTTTCGGACTCCGACCGTCGGGTAGCGCACCGTGAGCATCGAGGAAAAGTGAGGTTCATGCGATGCCCGATCGGGACCGGGAAGACCCGCAGGACAAGGAATTCGGGGCCCAGGCTGCTGCGGACCAGGCGAAAGTGGACGGGCTGGAGGCGGTGACCCATCCCGGTACACATCGCCTCAACGAATGGCGGTGATCCCCGGTCAGACGACCTCCTCCTCGGAGGTGGCCGTTCGGGGGCCGGAGTCCGCACAAACGGCAGCCCCGACGTCGTACGGCTCATCGGGCCGAGACCCTTAACCTGGTTGGCCCTCATGGACAGGGCCGGGGTCCGAATAGTTGACCGGGTGGGGCGGGTAGTAACTTGAGCGACGTGACTGACGTGGTGCCAGCCCTTGCCGAGGGGACCACGCTGACCCGAAACGCTGGAGCGTCCTGTGGTCCCGGGCTCGAAGACGCAACGGTGGAGACGGTGTTGCTCATCGGCGGAATGACCTGCGGAGCCTGTGCGACCAGGATCGAACGCAAGTTGAACAGCCTGGACGGTGTGTACGCCCAGGTCAACCTGGCCACCGAGCGGGCAGTGGTGGCAGCGCCGGCCGGTGTGACCACCGAGCAGCTGATCGACCGGGTGGAATCGATCGGCTTCACCGCTCGGCCCCCCGATCAGCACCCGTCGGCCGCAGGCCCCGGGGCGGACGATGCACGCCGAGTCCGCATGCTGGGGCGCCGGTTGGTGGTCACCGCCCTTTTGTTCATGCCCCTCTGCGACACGTCGATCGCCTTCTGGCTCGTACCCTCGCTGCGATTCACCGGTTGGCAGGCCCTCATGCTGCTGTTGGCGGCGCCGGTGGTGACGTGGGGGGCGTGGCCCTTCTACCGGGCCGCGGTCCGGAACGCGCGCCACGGAACGATGACCATGGACACGCTGGTGTCGTTGGGGATCATCTCTGCGACCGCATGGTCCGTCTACGCGATGTTCTGGAAGGACACCGGGCATGTCGGCCACTCGATGTTCTACGTCATCGCCCACCGGTCGGGTGGGTCCATCTACCTGGACGTGGCGGCCGGGGTGACGCTCTTCCTGTTGGCGGGCCGGTACTACGAGGCGGTCACCAAGCGCTCCACCGGCAACGCACTCCGATCATTGGCCGCGGTCGGTGCGCGCGAGGCCGCGGTAGTCGGACCCGACGGGACCGAGCACTTCGTGCCGATCGATCGGCTCCGGGTCGGCGACCGCTTCGTTGTTCGTCCGGGCCAGACCGTGGCCACCGACGGTACGGTGACCTACGGCCATTCGGCCATCGACCGGAGCATGGTGACAGGCGAGTCGATCCCGGTCGACGTGGGTCCCGGTGACGACGTCGTCGGAGGCACCATCTCCGAAGGGGGCTATCTCGAGGTGGAGGCATCCAGGGTCGGTCGGGACACACAATTGGCCCACATGGTGCGCCTGGTCGAGGAAGCGCAGAACGAGAAGGCAGGCGTCCAGCGCCTTGCTGATCGGATCGCCGGGGTATTCGTGCCGTTCGTCCTAGGCGCAGCGGCCGTCACTCTGGCCGGATGGCTCCTGGCCGGGGGCTCGACCGAGCAGGCGTTCGGCGCAGCCCTGTCCGTGCTGATCATCGTGTGCCCGTGCGCCCTGGGGCTGGCCACGCCCGCCGCTCTCCATGTGGCCTCCGGAGTGGGGGCCAGGCGGGGGATCTTCTTCAAGGGCTATCAGGCGTTGGAGGTCTCGTGTCGGATCGACACGGTGCTGTTGGACAAGACCGGGACGATCACGTTCGGCAACATGGAGGCCATCGACATCGAGACCGTGCCCGGTGTCGACGTCGACGTGCTGCTCCTGTGGGCCGGCGCGCTCGAGCAGGCGTCCGAGCATCTGATCGCCCGGGCCATCGTCCGGAGGGCAGGGGAGCGCGGGCTCGACCTGCCCCAGGTGGACGAGTTCGTCGCCCTGCCCGGTCTCGGAGCTCGCGGCGTGGTCGGCGGGGTCTCAGTGTCTATCGGCCGTGCGCAGCTGTTCAATGCCGCGTCAGTTCCCCTTCCCCGCCGACTCGCCGAGCGGTGTGCGGCCTGGGAGCGACTTGGCCGGACCACGGTGATCGTGGGCCGCGGGGATGAGATCGTCGGGGCAATCGCCCTGGCCGACTCGATCCGACCGTCGGCGAGAGCCGCTGTCAGGACGCTCCGAGGTCTCGGCCTTCGATGTGTGCTGATCACCGGCGACAACGAGCCGACGGCCCGGGTAGTGGCGTCGTCGATCGAAGTCGACGACGTGATCGCTGGGGCCCTCCCCGGCGACAAAGTGGCAGAGATCCGCCGCTTGATCGGTGAGGGACACTCGGTGGCGATGGTCGGGGACGGGGTGAACGACGGCCCCGCTCTGGTTGCCGCCGATCTGGGGCTCGCCGTCGGCTCGGGTACCGATGTCGCCATCAACGCCGCCGACGTGATCATCGTGCAGGACGACCTTGCCGTCGTGGCCACGGCCATCCAGTTGGCCCAGAAGACCATCCGCACGATAAAGGCCAATCTGGCCTGGGCGTTCGCCTACAACGTGGCGGCGATCCCCCTAGCCGCCTGCGGCCTGCTCAACCCGCTCATCGCCGGTGCGGCCATGGCCCTCTCGTCGTGTTTCGTCATCTGGAACAGCTCGCGGATCCGTCATTTCTCCGCGGGCATCCCGACCGAGCAGTTGTCAGGGTCCGGATCCGACGGCTGGGTCCCCTCCGAGGCGATCGGCAGTCGGGGGACCGGTCCCTTGCGGCCAGAGCCCTCGCCAGCCCAATGGCGGTGAGGGTCCGGGTATCCAAGCTCTCCGGCCCGATGAAGCTCGCGCCCTGCCGGTCATGAGCGCTCAGGTGGGACAGAGGCGCCGGGTGGCCCGATGAGCCCAGTGGATGTCCTCGCTCCGCTCGACTGGCATCGGCTCACGACGTTGAAGTTCGATCCGGTTTCCGTCCTGCTGGTGGCGGTCGGGGTCCTCTACGCAGTGGGGGTACAGCGGTTCGGAGCCATCCACCCCGGCCAGGGGTGGTCCGTCCGGCGGACCGCGGCATTCATGGCTGGCCTGGTGGTGGCCCTGGTGTCCCTCGACTCCTTCATCGGCGTCTACGACACTGAGCTCTTCTACGTCCACATGATCCAGCACCTGATGCTGATCATGATCGCTGCGCCATTGCTGGCCATGGGTGCACCGGCTGACCTGCTCGAGCGGGCGACCACCGGCCGCCCCCACCGGTGGGTCGAGGGAGCCCTGGGATCGAGGCTGGCCGAGATCGTGGGTCACCCAATCGTGGATTTCGCACTCTATGCCGTCCTGATCCCAGTGGCCCATCTGACCAGCTTCTACAACAGTGCTGTCACCACGCCGGCCCTCAACGATTTCGAGCATCTGCTCTTTCTGGTGGTCGGCTACCTCTTCTGGCGTCACGTCGTGGCTATCGAGCCATCGCGGCACCCGTTGTCGCCTCCGCTGCGGCTGATCTACCTGGCGCTGGCCGTTCCGGTCGACACCTTCACCGGACTCACGTTGGCATCCACATCCCACGAGCTGTTCCCGGCTCTCACCGCACTGCACAGATCCTGGGGGCCGACTGCGGTCCTCGACCTCCACATGGGAGGAGCAATCATGTGGGTGGGTGGGGATTCGCTCATGTTCCTGGCGATGATTCCCTGCGCCATCCTGTGGATGCGCTACGAAGAGCAACGAGCCACCGAGATAGATCGGCAGCTCGATCTCGACCGTGCCCGAGCCAGCGCGGGCGGACCTACCGGATCGGCAACACGGACGGGGGACGGCGATCGCTGACTGGGGGAGCTCGGGGGGTGATCACCAGGACAGCCGTCGATAGGGACGGTCGCGTCTGTGCTGAACGCGCACCTGTCCGGGACGACCATCCGGTGGGCCGAAGCACCCCGGGCCCCTTCACCAGACGGCGCCCGACGAGGGCGGTAATTCTTGACGGACGAGGACCCCACCATCGGGCTAACGGCAGGCCCGCTCTGCTAGAACCGGTTGGTGGCTGATTTCGAGACGCAATGGTTGAGTTCCTCCGAACATGTCTCCCAGGCGGCGGGCGTGACCGCCCGGGCGCTCCGGGACAACCCGACGAGCGTTGCCGTCGCCAAGGACCCGTTCGTCCGCCTGGAGATGCTGTACAGCACCTTCTCCGGCATTCTGACCGGGGCACGGACGGCAGGGGTACTGCGGGGCAGTTGTGTGCTCGGCGTTGCCGGTGCGGAAGCACCGGGCCACTGCTTCAGCACCATGCTTCCTCCGGAGATCAGGATGCTGGAAGAACCGCCGTCCGAGGCCACAGATGCCGAGCGATTCCTCCACATGGGTTCCGTCCTGGCCGCCTACGACCTGGACGAGCCCCACTGGCATGTGGGTCCGGTCGGCGTCGAGCCGGGCTTCCAAGGTCTGGGCGTCGGGCGGGCGGCCATGGGCCTCCTCTGCGACGAGTTCGACCAGCACGGCAGAGTGGCCTGGTTGGAGACCGACAAGCCGGAGAACGTCCGGTTTTACATCGGCCTGGGATTCGAGGTCGTCGAAGAGGTGCCGTTGCTGTCCGAGCCGAACTGGTTCATGCGGCGTGGCCCGCGCTGACCATGCTCGGGACGGTGACGTCTGGCGAGGTCGTCGCCCACCGGTGATCCCGACGCGAGGTCACCTCCGGCGGGCCGAGGATCTACTCCGCGTTTGCTGAACCTACGAGAATGGGTAGGACGATCGATAAGCGTTCGCAGCGATCACGCCAGCGGCGGCTGCAAGGCCGGCCCTGTGGGTTATGTGCTGGATCAGCCAGCCAGCTGACTGTGGTCCACCACCGATCCACCCCGCTCACGGATCGCCCGAACGTCCTTGCCGATGTTGAACAGCACCATCACGACTTCCAACACCACGCGGGCGAGCATCAGGTAGACGAAATACACGAGGGGCACGACGATGATGGCGAAGACGATGTCAATCGGTTGGTGGGCGATGAGGGCCCCAATGAAGGCAATCACCGCGCCGAGGGTGTAGACGATGGTCAGCACCACATAGATGATCCTGATGAGTCGCAGCGTTATGAAGCTCGAAAAGGAGAAGTCGTACAGGGACCGGAAGAATCCCATGTGCTCGAGCGAGTTCGGCGTCGCGGTATCGGGCGCTGGAGCAAAGGGTGACGTCGAGGTCTGCGTGGTCGCTCCGGTTGGCGGGAAAGAATAAGCCTGAGGAGCGGTCGATTCGGCACCGGCGGGTCCACCAGCGGTTGCCTGCGCAGTTGCCGCATCCGTACCAGGCGGCTGTGGTGGTCGGTAATCGGGGTGCCGTTCCGGCGGGTACCACTTGCCGTCGACTGCTTCGAACCAACCGGGACCCTGCGGTGCATCGCTCATGTCTGCTCCCTCCCCACCGAAGCGGACCGCCCGCTTGGCCGGCCAGATTGTGCCACGAAACGACCGAATTCACCCGTGTGAACGGCTTGGGTGGTAACTCGGCAGAGACCCGGCAATCGCGAGACCGGCCTCTGGCAGGCGCCCGTCGCCGGTATCCGCAACAGTGCCGGTGTGCCTGACGACCCGTTGTGCATGACGAAGGAGCCGACGCCGCAGTTGGCCTGAAGTCGGCTCACGGCATCAGCCTTCGGTACCCGTGGAGGACGGACCTTCCCCGGGAGTGGAAGCCCGGGTCGGCACCAGCGCCACGAACAATGCCGCGACGGCCAGCACGCCCAGAGCACCGCGCAGTCCGATGGCTTCGGCCACGAGGCCTACGAATGCGGGGCCGATGACCAGCCCTAGGTAGCCGAATGCGGTGACCGCACCGACCACGGGCCCGGCACGGGTCCGGCCGCCGCCCGTCTGCGCCAACAGGAGGGGCCAACACATCGAGATGCCGCCGGCTGCCAGGACGAGGCCGATGGCGGCGACGACCGCGGTCGGGGCCGTCGCCAGGACCGCCGTTCCGAGGGCTGCCACGCCGGCGCCGATCATCACCCCACGCCGCGTTCCTCGGCGCCCCACCGTGGGCCCGAGTGTCGACCGGGCGATCGCGGCCACCATGTAGCCGAGGACGGCACCTCCGGCTCCGATGACCAGGCCCGAGGCGAGGTAGGTCCGCAGGAACAGAACGCCCCACAGATCGATGCCCCCCTCGACCATGGCGGCGAGCGCGAACGCTCCGGCTACGAGGAGAAGATGTTCGCGACGGAGGAGGGTGACGGTCCCGCCCAGTGGCATTCGGTCACCATGGGGCGAGACGGAGACGGGAACGCTCAGGCACACCAGGCCCAATCCGACGGCGACCGCGGCCACGCCTACCCACAGCCAGCGCCACGTCCCCCCAGCTGCCAGGACGACGCCGGTGAGCGCGGCACCCCCGGCAGCTCCGAAGTTGAACCGTGAGTGGAAGGCGATGAGTCTTCCGGGCCGGTCGGCCAGGACTGCGGTGGCCACGATGTTGATGGACACATCGATCAGTCCTCCGGCCGCCACGATCAAGATGATCATTGCTCCCAGCACCACAGGAGACCGGGAGGTGGCTCCAATTCCGAGCAGGACGGCCCACAAGAGCAGGGACGAGCCGAGCACCTTCCCGGTCCCGAACCGCTCGGAGAGCTCGCCACCGACAGCGTTTGAGGCGGCCGCACAGATGAGGGCGCCCGAGAGAAGGAGGCCGAATCCGCCGTTCGAGAGGTGCAGCGATCGTTCGATGTCGATGGCCGCAACCGCCCAGCCACCCCAGAAGACGCCGAACAGCACGAATACCCAACCGATGGGGCGAAGCGTCACCTGGCCTTTGTAGTGCACTGCCGAGGGCAGCGCCGCCTCGATGACCTGGTCGGGAGGTCCGCGCCTCTCCTGGTCCGAGGGCCCGGATCTCGGCCGGTGCAAGCCGGTACCGCACTCCTCGGACAGATTTGCGGATGCGCTCCGCTCGTCGGCCGGGTTGCCGACCACTTGGTGGCATACTCGGGCAATGGGAGCATGGAGACGCCGGCCCGCGGTCCTCGTGGCGCTGATCGCCGTCGACCTGGTCTCTTGCGTTCTGGCCTGGCGGGACCTCCGGGACCGATCCGAGGACGAAGTGCGTGGGGGCAAGCGCCTGTGGCACGTGGTGATCGTGGCCAATCCGGGAAACTCCTTGGCGTACTGGCTGATCGGGCGCAAGAAATCCCAGCGCCCGGAGCGCACCCTCCGCATCGTCGGTTCCTAAGCTCGCCCGCACGACGAGGGAGGGGTTGGTCAGAGCCCGGTACCTTCTTCGTCGAACCGGCAATCGTGGCGCTGCCACATGCGATGAACCATCCTCAGCCACCGTGCGAAGGTGCCGACGGTTCCTTGGTTGATCAGGCCGGTTCCCTGCGGTCCGCGATGCGATGCGGCACAGTGGGTCAGGTCGGAGCGAAAGCCGACGAGCAGCTCGCGGTGCCGACGGCGACCGAGACGGTGTCGCGGAATCCCACCTCGGAGTCCTTCACAGTGAAGCTGACCTGTGCAGCCCCGTCTCGGTCTGTCGTCCCCCGATAGATCGACGCCGATTCGCGGTACTGCACCGTCACCGTGACCGCCGCCCGGGGGACATTGGACCGAATGGACGCGGTCTCGTTACCGAGCAGGGGAGGAGCCAGAGAAGAAAGCGTGACGGTGCAGGTCGATCCTCCCGTGGAAACGGCTGATCCGAAGAACGGCACACCGAAGGAGAAGATCCCTCCATCGGAGGCGACCAGCCAATAGCTTCCTGCCGCCGGGTCCGGAGCCATCCCGACCATCGGCCTGTCGAGGATGATCGCACCTGTGGATCCGCGGAAGGGAGCGTCGCCGAAGGAGAAGATCCCTCCATCGGAGGCGACCAACCAGTAGCCGCCCGCCGTCGAAGTGGGTGCCATCCCCACAACGGGTTTGTTGAGCCGAACGGCCCCCGTGGAGCCGAGGAAGGGTGCGTCGAACGAGAAGATCCCGCCGTCTGCCGCCACCAGCCAGTAGCCACCGGTTGCAAAATCAGTTGTCATGCCCACCACTGGTTGGTTCAGCCGGATGGCGCCGGTCGACCCGCGGAACCGGGCATCACCGAACGAGAAAACCCCACCATCGGCTGCCACCAGCCAGTACCCCCGGCCGTCGAACGTATGGGCCATGCCGACTATGGGTTGGTTCAGATGGATGGCACCGGTCGAGCCGTAGAAGCCGGCATCACCGAACGTGAAGACGCCGCCATCGCTCGAAACCAGCCAGTAGCCCTGTCCTGAGGGAGTGGCAGCGATGCCCACGATCGGCTTGTTGAGGCCGAAGCCAATCGAGCCGATGTCGGGTGCATCGCCACAAGCCACCACCTGCCCGGTGCTGTTGGCGATCCAGTAGCCCGATGCATCAGGCAAGGCCGCCATTCCTACGACGCTGCCCGGTGGGAGACTGCCGGAGCACGGATTGGCAATATGGGGTCCGACAGGGCTCGCCCCGGCGGTTCGTGCGCCCCCGAGTGAACCAAGGGCACCGATGCAACCTGCTGCCAGAAGGAGGACCACGCTGGTCGTTGTCAACGTCCTGCCCAGGCGACGTTCCACTGACTCTCCTACTGAGGATCCTGTCAGCAGCGAATTTACACACCTCTCGCCGACGGCTGGTCGGTCGTTCTCTCTTGACCGCGCAGTGTGGTCACATCCTCACTTGCTTGCCTTCCCGAGCGCCTTCGCCACCTTCTTGACATCCCGTCGAAGGTCGGCGATGTTCCGTTGCAGCTCGGCCACTCCAGCGACCACCTCGGACATTTCCGGGGTGGCGCGCACCTCGATCTCGTTGAGTCGGGCGGTGAGCACGTCGAGGTTGTCGGCCAGCACCCGCAGACCACCGAAGGCGTGGACGCCTATGATCTTGGCCACCTCGGTCTTGGTGGACGCCGCTATCTGTTCGGTGTTCGCCTGGTCGGCAATGGCATCGATCCGCTGCCGATTGGACCTGACGTGCGAGTCACTCATCCTGACAGCGTACTTTCGCCCCAAACCGGATGACTTCGCCACGCCGCGACGTGGCCACACGGATCGTGACCGATGAGCCGGGCTGCGCCGCCCCGATGTGACCGGGGAAGGAGCTGTCGTCCGACGATCTAGCGGGCGGACCGTTCCTCTGTCGTCCTCTTCGACGGCAACACGAGGATGATGACGAGAGCCAGGAGCGAGAAGAAGAACCCGAAGACCACCCAGAACACGACGTGGCGCCCCTTGCGCTTGGCGATGTTGTAGATCCACACCAGGATCAGGACCCAGATGATGAAGCCGACGAACCCACCAACCAGGTCTCCATCGACGGCGGCCGTGGTCAACAGAGCACTCATGGTCACACCTTTCGCAGGGGGCAGAGGCTAGCTGGCGCCCGCCCGTTGACGCCACGGCTCCTCCGAGAGGTCGACACGGGCGGTCACGAGGTACATGCTCGGTCTTCGCGGCCTGCCGCCCGCTCGCGACGGCGCGCGATCCACGCTCGAAGGGCGCCTGGCCGTGGAGGATGCCGGCGCCCTTGGGACGTTGTGCTGCTCGGGAGGTTGGTGACCGCCACGGGGCGGAGCGTGATCCAAGGCACCATTGGTGGGGTTCGGCGCTCAAGTCCCGGTTTTTTCCGCCCGATAGGTCCAGGGTCGCTCGCTCCTTGGAGTGGTGGCGGACGGGAGTGGCCCGGGCCGGCCGTGTTTCGCGATCCGGCGGCCCGGGACGACTCTCGCGGCAGCACCAGCCGTTCACGCCTGTCGGAGTGCAGGACCACACCCCGAAACTGCGTTCGGTGCTCATTTCATCACGTACTGCGGTGGACCACTTGCCAAGGGCGGCCAGAGGTTCACAATGACCGTCTGGGCCGGATCAAACGACAGACCACCATCTGTCTTGTCGGTCCACCGCTCGGGTGTGGGTGGCTGGTGGGGGAGCCACCCATCCGAGTGGAATCCCGAGGGGGATGGGCACAGGGGGGCACCATGGGTAACGCAGGGCGCGGGGCAGACGCATTTCACAAATGGGAGGCGGGTATCGCACCCATCCTCCGGGCCGCCATGGCAGCGCTCGATGCCTGCGACCGTACCTACGACCGAAGATGGTCGCCGGCCCTCGTGGCCAATGCCGACCAGCTCTCTGCGGCGTCGAGGACGATCCTGCGCTGGGTGCAGGGCAACGCTTGTCCGCACGCCGACCTCGACACGATGCTCACGCGGCTGGCCCGCTCGTACTGCTATCTGGCCGCGGTGCTCGAGACACACGGCGACGGCTCGCTCAGTTGGCTCCTGGTCGACCGTGAGCTCCGGAGTGTGCACTCGGCGATGACTCGCACGCTCACGATGATGTACCAGCGGGCGCGCCTTCACGTCGAGCCCAGCGCCCAGAACCTGTGAAATCGGTTGTTGCGCCGTCGGCCTCGGCCGGGGCCAGGGTCCGGGATTCCAGCTCAGAAGGCCTCGCCCGTCGTGTCGGCACACCTCGGCACTGACGGGACCGATTGCCGTGGGTGCTCCGGATCGTAGGTCTGTACACGGTCGGGCAGACGTTGTAGACCTGGGGATCCGCCGTTGCTGGTTCCCGATCGGGCAGGTCGGGGACCGGTGCGACGGCCGGCCAGTTTCTGCCTCCGATCGCGGGGCTCAGATCTCCCGTGTGCGTCGACCCCCCTGCCCCTCGTGGTCGGCGTGCACGGGGGTTTCGCGGAAGTGATTCGCGGCGCATCCGGACTCGCACGCGAACCGGTTCCGAATCGATTGCCGGGGACGGTCGCACGAGATGCCCGGGCTCGGGTTGGTCCAGGTGGCGCCCTGCGGTGCCGTGGGTGACCGTCCTCGCCGCGTCGATCTCGTCCAGGTGATCGGAATCGAGTCGGATGAACTCGCCCCGCGCTGTCGACTGCCAGCTGGGGAGCGGCGGCGCCGTCGGCGCCGGCGATCCTGTCCATGGTCATGTCCCCGGGACAGTCGACGGCGATGCACCAGTGGTGTGGGCGATGGTGACGGTCAAGCCTGCATCGGCCGCTACGAGGTGGCGACACGGCGGGAACGAGACTCGGACCAGTCCCGGCCGCATGCACGACAGCACCAGGTCGTACCGCCGCCGGCGGCCCGGTGCGGGTACAGGATGAGCATCGGCGCTTCCTGGGTGGAGCAGTGGGGACACGTCCGAAGCGTTTCAGGATCGTTCATCTCGTCGACCTCCGACTCGATGCCCCTCAGTATCTCCGTCGGTCAAAATCGACGGAAGCTGAACCACCGAGGGGACTGCCACCGCTGTGCCGCGACCTAGGGGTCGACCCGAAGGCGACCCGACCCCGCGCCGGACCGGGGGTGGGTGTCGAATTCATCGAGAAAGTGCTCAAGGTCCGAACCTCACGTGCCGATTCAGAACTGCCGGGTCATGGGGGCAGGGATTCTGCCCCCTCCATCCACCGGACACGACCTTGCCCCCGAACCCGGCCCCGAGGGGATTCATCGAGTTGGGCGCATCGCAGCCCCGGCCGTCGGCGGGCGGCACGGGACCACACCGGCCGCCGCAGTGGCGGCGTTGTCCCGGGCTCCGGTCTCTCACGGACTCGGTCAGTTCCCCTCGGCGCCCTCCTCGTCCAGGTAGCGGCGGGCGAGTGGTGGGGGAGCCGAAGCCAACCAGGCGTCGAGGACGGCGTCCCGCAATGCCTCGATGGTGACCGGCTCCAGCTGGATGAGCACGCCTGCGTAGCCGTCGAAGTGGGGGATGGTGAAAAACCCCCTCGGAGGGGCGGCGAGCAGCGCCTCTTTGTCCTCGAGGTCGGCCGTTCTGACGGCCAGGATCGGCCCTTCGGGCGGGGTGGCTTCTCCGAACCTCTTGATGTCGGCCTTGCTGAACGGCCGCTCCCACGCGAAGGCTTTGCCCCTGACGAACCAGGTCCGGTTCCCGTGCCGTTCACCCTCGGTGACCTCCGGCAACGCCCGAGCCAGTCCGGCCACATCGTCGATCGATGCCATCGGTATGGAACCTAGCGCCGGGCGCTCAGAACGTGCTCGGATGAACCTCCTGCGGGGCACAGGGCTGAACGCCGAGGGCCACACGGACCGGCCGCGGTCCCTTCAACGCCGAGAACGATGCTTGGTACATCGAAGGACAGCGTGGCTACGGCAACATCTACTTCCGTCCACCACCGAGGGGTATCCCGGCCTTCGCCGTGCTAGAAACTCCGGATTGTTACAGCGCCGTGCGCAGTTCGGTCGGCAGCGGATGCGGCGTCCGGGGGACGAAACAGAGAGCCAGGGGGAACCATGCGTATCAGAGCCAGGGTTGGAATCGTCATGGGTGGAGCGCTCTTGGCCGTTGCCGGCTCGATCCTCTCCACCGTTCCTGGCGGACTTGTGGCGGGGGCGGTAAGGCCACCGAGCGCACCGGTCTTCGCGGGCAAGAGCGCTCTCAAGGGCAGGCAGGGAAAAGCCCTCGCCGTGACGATCAGGACGAAGGCCAACCCGACGGCCACACTCTCCGTCGTCGGATCGTTGCCGCCCGGCGCCTCGTTCCAGGACAACGGGAACGGCACGGGTACCGTGACCGACCCCACGCCCCTCGGTGGCACCTACAGCTTCACGATCGACGCCACCAACAGCGTGGCCACCACACCTCAGAACTTCACGCTGGCGGTGACCTCCAGGCTCCCGCTCATCCGGCACGTCTTCGTGATCATGTTGGAGAACGACGGCTATGCCTCCACCTTCGGCTCGCCTTCGGTCGACCCGTACCTGGCCACCACCCTTCCCAGCCAGGGGGCACTGTTGACCAACTACTACGCGGTCGGCCACTTCTCGAACGACAACTACGTCGGGTTCATCTCCGGTCAGCCGCCGAACACGGACAACCAACTCGACTGCCTGGCCTCCGGTTACGTGGACTTCCCCCCGACCGCCGGCCAGGACGCCAACGGCATCCAGCAGGGCGTCGGCTGCGCCTATCCGGCGGCCGTCCCGAACCTGGCCAACCAGCTGGATGCCGACGGCCTGACCTGGAAGGGCTACGAAGAGGACATGGGCAACATCCCGACCCGCGAGTCGGCGACCTGCGGCCACCCGACGGTGGGCGACGCCGACGGGACAGCCGCCGCCGTCCTGGGCGACGGATATGCCGCCCGGCACAACCCGTTCGTCTACTTCCATTCGATCATCGACAACACCACCGAGTGCAACCAGAACGTGGTCCCGCTGGGTGACACCAGCGGGAACCTGCCGGCGGGCACCCCGGCCGGCGTCTCCGGGCTGGTCACCGACCTAGCGTCGGTGGCCACCACGCCCAACTTCAGCTTCATCACCCCCAACCTGTGCGACGACGGCCACGACTACCCGTGCGTGAACGAGGCCAGCCCGTCGACGTCGTCCCAGGGCGACATCAACGACTGGCTCGCCACGTGGGTTCCCATCATCGAGAACTCGCCCGCCTTCAAGCAGGACGGCCTCCTCGAGATCACCTTCGACGAGGGAGAAGACCCGACCCTCGACACCACGGCCTGCTGTGGCGAAACGCCGGGACCGGCGGCCGACAACGGCGACAACGGGATCACCGGGCCCGGCGGTGGCAAGGTGGGAGCCGTGCTCATCTCGCCCTTCATCACGCCCGGCACGGTGGTGTCCAAGACCTCCTACAACCACTTCTCGTCGCTCGCCTCTATCGAGGACCTCTTCGGGCTGCCCCATCTCGGCGAGGCGAAGACGGTGACCACCACCTTCGACAAGCACGTCTACAAACAGCTAGTGGACCAACGGGGCTGGAGACCGGTGGCCGTCGGGCGGTCGGGAGCGGTCCACCGCCAACCTATGAGTCACCGCTTTGCCGGCGCTCTCGGTCGAGTCTCGTACCGAAGGGGTGGAGTCGGCGAGGAAGGCCCCGTCACCGTCTTCCACCGGTAGCGTCTAGTCCGTCGGTCGTCTCGGCCGGCGTTGCGGAGGGGATCCTGGCGGTCGCCACCGGTCTCCACCGCCGGCCCCGACGGTCGTGTCGGGTCAGGGGACGAACGACCACCGCACGACGACAGGGCCGACGCCCGCGGACTGCACCGCCTACCGCAAATGCCATCCGGTACGATCGCAACCACCCCGAGGGAGGGAGGGCAGTGGGGAGATTCGACCGGCGGACGTTCCTGTCGACCGGGCTCAAAGCCGGCGCCGCCTTCGCCGTCGCCAGTGTGGCCGACCTCGCCGACGCTCCCGGCCCGGACGTGGCGGGTGCCGTCGGGGTGGCAGCCGGCGACGCGCCGGGGCCTCCGGTGATGCTCACCACCACCGGCGTGGTGGGCCCGTCCGGCGTCGACCCCGACGACATCCAGTTCGCCTGGCAGGTGACCGATCCCCGCCGGGGGGCGGTCCAGCGCGCCTACCGAATCGTGGTCAGTGGGACGGAGGGTGCGCCGCCTGCCGTGTGGGACTCCGGCGAGGTGGTCTCGACGCACCAGGCCTTCGTGCCCTACACAGGAGCTCCGCTTTCGGCCCATACGCGCTACCGGTGGGAGGTGAGGACGGCCGACAGCGCCGGTCGATGGAGCGAGCCCAGTGGATCGGCGACCTTCACGACCGGCCTGCGCACCGCCGACTGGACCGCACTGTGGCTGCGACCCGGACCAGGCGACCCGGGCGAAGAGGAGTACACCTATGTGCGCGCCACCCGCGAGTTGCCCGAGGGCCCCATCGCCTATGCCACCGCCTATGTGGCCGGCGCCCACAAGTACCAGCTGTGGGTCAACGGAGCCGAGGTCGACTCGGGCCCGAGCTTCTGTTTCCCGGACGAGCAGTACTACCAGGCCACCGACATCACCGACGTGGTCCGCCCGGGGCAGGCCAATGCCCTCGGCCTCCTGCACCACTGGTACGGGCCGGGCCGGGGCCGGCCCGCCTCGGCGCCGGGCCTCCTCGTCCAGGCGGTGGTCCACTACGACGACGGCGACGTCGTCACCCTCGGATCCGACGGGGGGTGGCGGACCCTCCGCGCCGAATGGCTGCCTGCTCCACAGCGCAACAACGACGCTGGCGATTTCGTCGAGTGGATCGACGGCCGGCTCACCCCTCTCGGTTGGTCGCAGCCCGGATTCGACGACCGAGGATGGTCACCGGCGACGGTGCTGGGGCCGGTGGGCAGCGAGCCGTTCACCAACCTGTACGCCCAACGGACGAGGATCAGCCAGCACCCGGTACCCGCGGTGTCGGTCCGGACGCTGCCCTCGGGATCGGTGGTCGTCGACTTCGGCAAGGTCTACGCCGGGCGGCCCGTGGTGTCCTTCCGGAGCGGGACCGACGGCCATCCGGTCCCCATGCATGTCGGCTATACCCTCGATCCGGACGGGTCGGTGTCGACCACGCACAACACCCAGGGCACCGACCTCTCCTTCCTCTACATCCAGCGGGCCGGGAGTCAGACCTTCCTTCCCTACTGGTACCTCGGGTTCCGGTACCTCCAGATCGACGACCCGGGTGAGACCCTCGACGCCGACTCGGTGTCCCTGGCCGCGCGCCACGCCTCCATGCCCGACCGCCCGGTGGCTACGTTCATCTCCTCCCACCCGACGCTCGATGCCGTGTGGGCGCTGTGCGCGCACTCGGCCCTCTACACCTCTCAGGAGCAGTTCATCGACACGCCGACCCGGGAGAAAGGTCAATTCCTCTGGGATGCCGCCAACGAGTCCCAGACGGTGATGCGGGCGTTCGGCGAGCAGAACCTGAGTTGGCAGGGGGTCCGCGATCAGGCCCGGGCCCAGGCCCGTTATTGGCCCACCGGCCAGGTCAACGAGATCTATCCGAACGACGACGGTGCCCAGGACTTTCCGACCTTCACCGCCCTCTACCCCGAGTGGGTGTGGCGCTACTTCCTGTCGACCGGCGACGGCGCCACGTTGTCGACCCTGTTTCCGACACTGCGGGCGCTGTCGGACTGGCTCGCCGGCACCATCGACCCCTCGACGGGCCTGGTCTCGGGACAGTCGATCTCGACCAACGGGGACAACGACTACGGCTACGACTACCAGACGGTGGCCGACACCACGCTCAATATTCTGGCGGTCAACGCCTTCAGCCGGGTCGGGTCGGTGGCGGCCCTGGCGGGTGGCCCCGGGGATGCCTCGCTCCAGGTCCAGCGCCAGGCTGCGCTCACCGCCGCGGTCAACGCCCACCTGGTGGGGATCGGTGGACTCTACGTGGACGGCCTCCGGGCCGACGGACGCCAGAGCACCCATTACTCCCAGCAGGCCAACCTCACCGCCCTGGCCTACGGCGTGGTGCCGACGCGGCGGATCCCCGCCGTGGCCAGGTTCGTCGCTTCCCTGGATATCTCGGTGGAGCCGGACCGGGGGATGGAACTGCTGCGGGCGCTCCACGTCGGGGGGCGCGATGCCGACGTGGTGCGGATTCTGACCGACGACACGTTCCCGGGTTACGCCGCCATCCTCCGGGCCGGAGGCACATTCACCTGGGAGGCGTGGACCCCGAGCGACCTGATCGGCGACAGCATGTCGCACGGGTGGGGCTCGTCGGCCCTCGTCGCCATGCAGGAGGCCCTCCTCGGCGCCGTGCCCGAGGTCTCGTCGCCGGGCGGGCCGCGCACGGTGGTCTCCGTCACGCCGCCGGCGGCCGGGCTCACGCGCACATCGGGTACCTTCCCGACTCCAGCAGGGGAGTTCTCGATCGCCTGGGCGGCGGGGGCCGGGCGGATCTCCCTCGCCCTCGGGGTTCCGGCCAACGCCGAGGCGCGGTGCCTGTTCCCGGGCGTCGCTGTCTCTCAGCTCACCGAAGGCGGTGTCCCCGTCACCCGGGCCCCGGGGATCACCGTCGGGACGGGATCGGGCCCGCTGACCCTGGTGGTCGGCGCCGGGACCTACGACCTGACGGTCGCCACCGACTGACCCGGTCACCTGGTTCGGTCGGCGGCTGGGAGCCGTCTGACGACGTTGGCCCCGCTGTCGCTGTAGATCAGCGCACCGTCGGAGGTGACGGCCAGCCCGTCCGGGTCGGTCATCCGGGTCCGCATCCAGTCCGTGGTCGCATGGAGGGACCCCGTCGACTCGGCGCCCGCCACCGTGTAGAGATCATCGGGCTGGACCGCCTCGCCGAACAGGGTCGAGGCGGCGTCGGGCACGACCCGGATGGCGTGCATGGCCCCGTCGGCGATGAAGAGGTCGCCGTCCGTGTCGAGGGCGAGGGCGGTCGGGAAGTTGAGCTCGCCGACGCCACCGGTGGCGGGCAGCCCGTCGGCCAGGTAGGGGCCGTAGGACCCATCGCCGGCCACCGTGCCCAGGCTGTCGGCGGTGAGCGGCACGCCGTAGAAGGTCCCCGTGCGGGCGGCGAGCAGCCGGATGGTCCGGTTGCCCTGGTCGGCCACGAGCACGTTCCCGCCCGTGTCCACGGCGAGGGCACCCGGGTCCCAGAGTTCGGCGTTGAGGGAGGGGCCCCCGTCACCGCCCGATCCGCAGGTACCGTCACCGGCGACCGTGACGATGTCGCCCTTGGTCACCGCCACCCCGAACCGGGTGCCCGAGGAGGCGGCCACCAGACGCAGCCGACAGTTGGCCGTATCGGCGATGAGAAGGTCGCCTGCGGGGTCGACGGCGAGTCCCGTCGGGTCGTCGAGCTCGGCTCGCGCTGCAGGCCCTCCGTCCCCTGTGGCGCCGGCGGTTCCATCGCCGGCAACCATGGATGGTCGGTCCGCGGTCATCCGCACGCCGAGCCCATCGTTGTCCCGTGCCGCGAGTTCCTCGACCCGAGCAGCGGGTCCGGAAGCGACGAACAGGTCGCCTCCCGCGTCGACAGCCAGCGCGCTCGGCGCCGGGTCGGCCGTACCGCAGCGACCACCGAGGACGGTGACGATGTGCCCGGCGCGGACCCGACGACCGAACGAGGTGCCCGTTCGTGCCGGGACTTCGCGTACGCGGCAGTTGCCGGTGTCGGCGATGAACAGGTCACCGCGCCGGTCCACGACGACCGCCCCGGGGGCATCGAGCCGCGCGTCGATGGCCGGGCCACCGTCTCCGGCGAAGCCGGGCTCCCCGGTGCCCGCCACGGTGACGGGTCCGGACGCCGGGATAGCGGAGACGACCGATGGACTCGTCCCGGACCGCGTTCCCCGAACCGGGTGGCCCACACCGGGGCGCAGGACCACTGCCACAACGGCGACCACGACCGCGGTGGCGGTGACCACCCACCGGCCGGTGCTCACCGGGCGGGCTGTCGACGCAGTCGGGTGTGCCGGTCGACCGGTGCCGGATCCATGCTCCCAATGATGCAGCACCGGAGCGGAGGGCGTGTTGGCCGAAGACCGCGAAGGCCGGTTGGGCCGGACCCGGCGCGGCGCGGTGGCGGCACTGCCGGCGGCCGGTGGCAACGGACGAGTTGCACCGCCACGCGCGGGAATAGTGTGACCACCCACTGCGTTTTATCCCTCACCGGGCCGGTTGATGCGTGAGGGTTCCGCTGCCCAGTTCGCTCCCGGCCCGGATGAGTTCGCCATCTGCTCCCGTGCTCGTGGCGGGCGACGGATCGGTGGCTCGGTTTGCTAGTCTCGATGGATTCGGCGGAGGCCCCGTTGTCGGGGATGGGTCTCTCGGGTCCGATCCGGGAACGGGGGGGTGCATGCGAATCGGTCGAGCCGCCGCAGGGGTGACGCTGGCCATTGCGGGGGCGTTCCTCGGACTGGCCGCGGCTCCGGCCGCCGGGGCGGCCCCGGCGGTGACCAACTGGTACCGGCTCCCGGCCGGCCAGGTGCCCAAGATCCGGACGCACTCGACCTGGTCCTCTTCGAACTGGTCCGGCTATGCGGAGTCCGGTCACTTCACCTCGATCTATGGGAGCTGGACGGTGCCCCAGGTGGGCCCGGGCATGGCCGATCGCAGCTCCGGCTGGTTCTCCTCGGCCTGGGTCGGCATCGACGGGTTCGCCGACACCCATCTGATCCAGACGGGCACCGAGCAGGACTACTACGACGGCCGAGCCTTCTACACGGCCTGGTGGGAGATTCTGCCTAAGGCCGAGACGACCATCGCCGAACCGGTGTCGCCGGGGGACGCTATGAGCGCCTCCATCATCCAGACCGCCGTCACGATCGCCGCGACCAAACACAAGAAGGCGAAGGTGGTCACCGACGGGTGGATCATCAGCCTGCGTGACACCACCAGAGGTTGGTCATTCACGACGGAGCAGGTCTACAAGGGTCCGGGCGACTCGGCCGAGTTCATCGTCGAGGCCCCCGTCGTGGGCCGCTCGGTGTCCTCGCTCTCGGACTACGCCTTCCCTTCGGGATCGTCCCGCCCAGGCGACTTCAACAGAGGGTGGGTGGCCCACTCGATTGGAGGCCCTCTCAGTGGCGCCGGACTGAACTTCGCATCCGATGCCGGCACGCTGGTGCAGGGGGGCGAGCAGGTCTCCACACCGGGGGCGCCGAACCCCGACGAGGACGCGTACAACTCCTCCTACGGATCGAGACAGCCACGGGCGCCGACCGGGTGAACGCAGACCTCCGGGGGTGAACCCCGGGGCCGGGTGGGGGCTACCGTCCCCGCCGCGCCACCGGCCCCCGACCCGCGAGCGGATGTTCATCGTCGATTCATCCTCGGGTAACCGGGTCGCAACCTGGGGGGTGTTCAATGGGATCGGTCCGAAGCACCTTCCCTACGTGCGTTTGTCGGCGGGCTGCGAGGTCGAAGCGTCTCACGCCGGGCTGATCCCACTACCCGGCGTGAAGACGCTCCCTCGGTGGACGGTGCCGGTTCGCCCCCGGGCCGCCCGCGGTGCGTAGTGTCGTCTGCGTGGACGCCACCGACCCGAACACTCCGCACGCCGTCGTCTCCGACGACGAGCAGCGCCACCGGCCCGGGGACGAGGAGCTCTGGAATGAGTCCTACTACCTCGACTTCGTGAGCGGGGACGGGGTGCTTGCCGGCTACGTCCGGATCGGCCTGTATCCCAATCTCGGTGTCACCTGGTGGACGGCCATGGTGGTCGGGGAGGGTCGGCCACTGGTGGCTTCGCTGGCCTACGACCTGCCCGTCCCAGAGGGGCCCGGCCTCCACGTGGCGTCCGGGGTCGATGCGGGGCTGGGCATCGTCCGCCCGCTCGAGGAGATGACCGTGTCGGGGACCGCCCCGGCGGTCACCCTCGACGATGCCGCCTCGGTCTACCGGGGCGGGACGGGTGAGGCCACCGAGCTGGGCCTGGACCTGAGCTGGGTCACCGACGGCGTGCCCTACCACTACGACATGACCACCCGCTACGAGGTGCCCTGCCTGGTGACCGGCGGGGTCACGGTGGGCGGGCAACGGATGGACGTCGCCGGTCAAGGTCAGCGGGACCACTCGTGGGGGGTGCGGGACTGGTGGGCCTTCGGTTGGTGCTGGGCCGCCGCCCGCATGGACGACGGCACCAGGGTCCACGTGGCCGACATCCGTATCCCGGGCCACCCCCTGGCCTTCGGGTACGTGCAGGGACCGGACGGGCCCGTGACGCCAGTGGATGCGCTCGGGGTCAGCGAGGTGCTGGGTGACGACGGCCTGCCCACCGAGGCGACCATCAGGGTCGGCCCGGTACCGCTCGAGCTCGAGGTGGCGCCGATCGCTTTCGCCCCCCTGCTGCTCACGGCGCCGGACGGCAGGACGAGCCGGTTTCCCCGGGCCGCCGCTCGGTTCGTGGCCTCCGACGGGCGCCGGGGCGCCGGTTGGATCGAGTGGTGCCAGCCCGACCCGGTGGTGGCCGGGCGGTAGCGTCTCGGTCCGTGCGCCTCTCGCTGACCCCCTCGACCGACGCGGGCGAGTACACCTTCGTCCACCGGATCCGCACCCGGTTCGCCGAGACGGACGCCATGGGGATCGTCCACCACAGCGCCTATGCCCCCTACCTCGAGGAGTCACGGGCCGCACTGCTGCGCCACGCCGGCCACCCCTATGACGAGGTGCGCGACGCGGGGATCGACTTCTCGGTCCTCGAGCTCTACGTGCGCTACCGCCAGCCCCTCCACTTCGACGAGCTGGTCGACGTCAACGTCGCCGTGGGTGCGCTGACCCGCACCACCTTCCAGGTCGGCTATCTCCTCCAGGTGGAGGGCGAGACACGTTCGACCGCGGTCACCGTGCACGGCGCCGTCGACCGCGCCGGCCGGCCGGCGCGCCTGCCCGTGTGGCTGGGCGATCTGGTCGGAACGTTCGCGCCCCGGGACTGAGGAGGATGGCCGGTCCGGACACCACCGGCGTATTCCGTCGGTTCTTCCGGTCGGACATCGCCGGGAGCTGGGTCCTGGTGCTGGCAGTGGGCATCGCCCTGTTGTGGGCCAACAGTCCGGTGGGTGCTTCCACATACCAGCAGGTGTGGCTGCGCACCACCACGGTCGGCGGGCCGGCCTTCGCCAGCTTCGCCACGGTGCAGGCTTGGGTCAACGGCGGCCTCATGGCCGTCTTCTTCTTCGTCGTCGGCCTCGAGATCGGGCGAGAGCGGCGCACCGGCGAGCTGGGGGACCCGAAGAAGGCGGCGGTTCCCGTGGCCGGCGCCATCGGGGGCATGGCCGGGGCCGGACTCGTCTACGCCCTGTGGAACCACGGTGGTCCCGGCTCGGTGGGTTGGGGCATCCCCATGGCCACCGACATCGCCTTCGCCCTCGGTGCGTTGGCCCTGCTGGGCCGCCACGTGCCCGCCGGGTTGCGCCTCGTGCTGTTGACCCTGGCGGTGGCCGACGACATCGGCTCGGTACTGGTGCTGGCCGTCTTCTACTCCAGCCGGACCCGGCCCGCCGCCCTTCTCGGTGCGCTGGCGATGACCGCCGGTATGGTCGCACTCCGTCGATGGAAGCGGGCCGGGGCCTGGCCCGTTCTGGTCTGCGGTCCGGCGCTGTGGGTGCTGCTGGCCGTCGGGGGCGTGGAGCCGGCGTTGGCCGGCGTGGTCGTCGGCGTGCTCGTACCCCACCAGGTCGCCGGGTCAGGACGGAACCCGGCCGAACTCCTCGAGCGTCGGGTGGCTCCGTTCTCCGCCTTCGTGGTCCTCCCGCTGTTCGCGCTGGCCAACGCCGGGATCGTGCTGCACGCCGGCATGCTCGACCCTGAAGGGGCCACCGCGGTGTTCACCGGCGTCGTGGCCGCCCGGGTCCTCGGCAAGCTCCTCGGCATCACTGTCGCCTGCTTCTTGGTGGTGCGCCTCGGCTTGGGCCGTCTGCCCGCCGGGGTGTTGTGGAGCCACGTGGCCGGGGGTGCGGCCGTGGCCGGGATCGGGTTCACAGTGCCGTTGTTGGTGGCCGAGCGGGCCTTCACCACCAACCGGCCCCTGATCGTCGCCTCTGAACTGGGGCTCCTTGTCGGGTCGCTGGTGGCCTTCGCCGCCGGGGCGGTGCTGCTCGTTGCCGTCGGGCGCCGGTTGCAGCGGCCCCTTCCGGGGGTGGAGACGATCCGGCGGGGATCCCCAGAGGAGCCGTTCATACCGTGGTGATCGACGGCCGGCCCGTCGCCATATGCTGCGGGACGACATCCCGATCGGCGCCCCCGACGGTCGGCATACCCAGGACAAGGAGAGACCCATGCCCATTGCCGTTGGCGACAGGATTCCCGATGTTCGGGTGATGACGACCGGCCCGGACGGGCCCGTCCACGTCCAGACCGGCGAGGTTCTCGGGACCGGAAAGGTGGTGCTGTTCGCCGTCCCGGGCGCCTTTACCCCTACCTGCTCGGACTACCACCTCCCGAGCTACGTCATCCGCCACGACGATCTGGTGGCCAAGGGCGTGGACAAGGTGGTCGGGATCTCGGTCAACGACCCCTTCGTCATGGCGGCGTGGGGTGAGGACCAACACGTGGGGGACAGCGTGCTCCTTCTCGCTGACGGGAATGGCGATTTCGCCGAGGCGGTGGGCCTCGAGATGGACGGCAGCGGCTTCGGACTCGGGACCCGCTCCCAGCGCTACGCCATGGTCATCGAGGACGGCGTGGTCACCACCCTCAACGTCGAGCCCGGCGGCGGCCTCACGGTGAGCGCGGCCGACGCCATCTTGGAGGCGCTCTAGTCGCCGACCGCCTCGGCCGATACGGTTCAGCCGAGACGGAAGTGGCGGGTGGGCGGAGTCGAGGGAGTGCGACAGGATGGCGCGGCACCAGTCGTCCGGCGCCACTACCGTCGTGTCCGTGGAACTCATCGACGCCTTGCGGACCACTGGAGCGGTGCGGGACTTCCAGGCCACCGAGGTGCCGGACGAGACGGTCGAGCGGCTGCTCGACACCGCCAGGTTCGCCCCGAACGGCGGCAACCGGCAGGCCTGGCGGGTCATCGTGGTCAAGGACACCGAGGTGCGAAGGAGGCTTCGCGACCTGTACCTCCCCGGGTGGTACGACTACCTGGCCCAGGTCGGGGCCGGCCTGACCCCCTGGGCGGTGGTCACCGACCGGGCCCTCGAGCGCCGCTCGCTGGCCGGGGCGGCCGACATCGCCAATGCCGCCGCCGAGGGGCCGGGCGGCTTCGCCGAACACCTCGACCAGGTGCCGGTGCTGTTGGTCCTCCTGGCCGACCTGTCCCGCCTGGCCACGGTCGACCGCGACGCCGATCACTACACCATGGTCGGCGGCGCCTCGATCTACCCCTTCGCCTGGAGCATCCTGCTGGCGGCCCGGGCCGAGGGGCTGGCCGGCGTGATGACCACGATGCTGGTGCGCGAGGACCGGGCGGTCAAAGAGCTCCTCGGTGTGCCCGACACCGTGGCCCTGGCCGGTGTGCTGGCTCTCGGTCACCCGGTCCACCAGCCGACCAGACTGCGGCGGGAGCCTGTGGCCTCCTTCGCCACCGTCGACCGGTTCGACGGCCCGGCGCTCGGGTGCTCGTGAGCTCCCGTCCGGGGGGCGCCGTAAGGGGGGAGGTGCGCCGGTGAAGGTGCGCATCGGCGTGGGGATGGGGGCGGCCCCGGCGGGTGGTCCCCGCGAGTTCGGCCGCCTGGTCGACGACCTCGACGACCTCGGCTTCGACTCGATCTGGCTTCCCGAGGTCCTGACGGCGCCGACCCTCGACCCGCTCACCGCCCTCTCCTACGCGGCCGCCCATAACGACCACCTCAAGCTCGGCACCACCATGCTGCTCCCCGGCCGCAACCCGGTGCGGCTGGCCAAGGAGCTGGCTACCCTGGACGAGCTGTCGAGCGGTCGGCTGCTCTGCACCTTCGTCCCCGGTCTTCCCCGCCGGCCTGAGTCCGCGGCGGTGGGGGTCGTGGGGTCGGCCAAGGGGCCGATCATGGACGAGATGCTCCCGCTGCTGCGCCGGCTGTGGCAGGGCGGTCCGGTCACCCACCGGGGTGCCACCGGCGATTTCGCGGACGTTGTCGTCTCGCCCCGGCCGGTCCAGGATCCCCTCGAGTTCTGGACCGGCGGGATGGTGCCCGCCGCCCTGCACCGGTGTGGTCGGTTCGCCGACGGCTGGCTGCCCTCGTCGTGTACGCCCGAGGAGGTGGCGACCGCCCGCCAGGTCATCGACGAGGTGGCCGAGCAGGCCGGGCGGACCATCAGCGGCGAGCACTTCGGCGTGTCGCTGGCCTATGCGGCGCGCCCGCTCGAACCCAAGGTCGTCCGGGCCCTGGCCGCCGCCCGCCGGGGGGTCGACCCCGAGCGGGTGGTGCCCGTGGGGCTGTCCGGGTTGCGGGCCATGCTCGAGCGGTTCATCGACGTGGGGTTCTCCAAGTTCGTGGTGCGCCCGCTCGAGCAGCCCGAGTCGTGGCGGAGCGAGCTCGAGGCCCTGGCCGGTGCCGTCCTCGAGCTCCAGACGTGACGAGGGCCCGCCCGCACGAGCTGGAGTTCGGCTCGGCCGAGGACGCCGAGTTGCTGGGCCAGGCGGCCGAGGTGCAGGCCCGGGGGACCGGTTGGATCAACATCGAGCCCGTCATCGACGAGGAGTACGAGCCGGCCCCGCCGGGGCCGTTCGCCTTCCTCGGCGGGTCGACCCACAAGGTACCGACCGCCACCTGGATGCCCGGCCGGCTCCAGCCGGGCTCTGCAGCCAAACCGACGACGGTCGGCCTCCAGCACGCGGCGGGGCCCCACGTCGCCCGGACGTTGCGAGACCTCGGCCTACCCCTGCCCGGAGGATGGAGGATCACCCAGGATCATCCGAGGCGGGGGCTCGTGGCGCTGGTACCGGCCGACGCCGACAACCAAGCGGTGATGGGCTGGCTGCTCGAGGCGTGCACGGCGACGTGCACGGTGCCCACCACCGGGCGGTGGCGGGCGTCGGTCCACGCCGGCCTGGCCTGAGGAAAATCGGCCCCGTCTAAGCTCGCCACAGGAGGGGCGTCGGACAGGAGAGGAACGGTGAAGGACTTCAAGGACTTCCTCCTGCGGGGGAACCTCATCGACCTGGCGGTGGCAGTGGTCATCGGGGTGGCCTTCACCGCGGTGGTGACCGCCTTCGTCAACAGCCTCATCACGCCGCTGATCAAGGCCATCTTCGGCGGCCACACGCAGTTCTCCGAACTCTCCTTCACGCTCCACGGCTCCAGGTTCACCTACGGTTCGTTCCTCAACGCCCTGCTCTCGTTCGTGATCATCGCCGCCGTGGTCTTCTTCCTGGTGATCAAGCCCATGAGCCGTCTCATGGACCGCCTGGGGATGACCCCCAAGGAGGAACCGATGCGGGACTGCCCCGAGTGCCTGAGCAAGGTGCCCGAGGCGGCGAACCGGTGCGCCTACTGCACGTCCCCGCTGACGCCCACCGGCGCGACGTCCCCTGCCGGCACCGCATCCCCATCCTGAGGGGCTGGCCTCCGATGCCCGACCCCGCCCGCCGGGGTGGGGATCGCCACCCGGACCCGCCCGGGCACTGACCGCCAGATGAGGCCGGCCACGACGAGGCCGACGAAGACGATGATGGCCACGCTGACGAACGGGAGCCACGAGGCCAGGGCGAAGGCGACTCCCGCACCGGCCGCGGCCACCGCGGTGCACGCCGTCTGGCTGGTGGCGAAGAGACCTTGGATGCGCCCGACCTCGGCGGGGGTGGAACCCTGGGTGAGGAGCGACTGCACGGCGGGCATGGCCGCGGCGAAGCCGAGCGCCTCGGAGGCCCCGAGCACCACCAGGACGGGGACGCTGTGGATGAAGGGGTAGGACGCGCACAGCGCGGTGGACAGGCCCAGTCCCGCCAACACCAGCACGCGCCGGTCCATATGGTCGGCGAGCCACCCGCTGGGCTTGGCCACCGCCACGAAGGGCACGGCGAACAGGGTCCACGAGATGCCGATGGCGAGCCCCGAGGCCCCACGGGAGACCAGCAGGAGGGTCCAGCAGATCTCGTAGAGTCCGCTCGACAGTCCGAGGGCGGCACCGCAGATGAGCGCGCCGGTCATCGACCGGTTGACGTGGATGCGGGCCAGCGGCAACGCGGTGCCGTCCGGCCGCCGTGGTGCGGCGCGGCCATGCGACTCGTGGACGCGCCAGGCGGGGATGCACGCCCCGAGGGACAGGATGCCCGACGACAGGAACATGATCCACATCGACCGTGCGCCGATGATGCTGCCGATGAGCGGCCCCACGGCCATGCCGGCCAGCTCGCCGCCGTAGATGGAGGCGAAGGCGCGTCCGCGCTGTCCCTCGCCCACCGAGCTCGACACCATGGCCAGCGCGGCGACCACGGCCGCACCCGCACCCACCCCCTGCAGCGAACGCAGGAGTATGGCCACGGGGGCGCCGATGGGAGCCAGGAAGGCCAGACTGGCGGCGGCGTAGGTCACCAGCCCGGCCACGAGCACCGGTCGTCGGCCCACCCGGTCGGCCAGGCGCCCGACCGGGTACTGCGAGAGCACCCCGGCGGCGAAGAACGACGCCATGACCACACCGGCGAGGGCGTCGGTCCCGCCCAGGCGCCGGATGTAGACGGGCAGCATCGGGATGATCGAGCTGGCCCCCATCCACTGGAGGAAGATGGTGAGGGTCAGCGTGTGGATGAGCCGGGCCGACCCGTCGGGGCCGGCACGACCGGGCGCATCGGGAGCGGTGGTGGTGGCGGAACCGGTCACCGCGTCACCCTGGTCAACTGCTCGAGGTTGGCGGCCACCTGGGCCCGGAGGGCAGGGGACGGTGGGGCCAGGCCGAACAGGTCGCACAGCCACAGCCCGTCACAGGCCAGGCGCACCACGGCGGCTGTTGCCCCGTCGAGTCCGTCGGCCTCGAGCCGGGCCTGCCAGCGGTCGGCTGCCTCTCGCAACGGCACCATGAGCGACGGCTGGGCGGCCGCGGCGGCGATCACCGCGGCCCCCAGGCGGTCCTCGCGGTCGGGACGGGGTGCGCCCGGCTCCATGGTGGCGCGCAGGTAGGCACGTGTGAAGGAGCCCGGTGCCTCGTCCCCGTGGAGCTGGGCCTCGATGTCCCGGTCGAACTCCTCGATGATCTTGGCGACCATGCCGGCCACCAGCGCGTCGCGGGTGGGGAAGTGGTAGAGGACGCCTCCTTTTGAAAGGCCCGCCTCGGCGGCGGTGGACTCGAGGGTCAGCCGGGAGACGCCGTCACGGAGCACCACCTCCTCGGCGGCGCTGACGATCCGTGCCTTGGTGTCCGGGCGCGCCCTTGCGTCCGACTGCTCGGCCACCGGCTCCATGCCCCGTACTATACCGTCCAGCCGGTACAGTACGGGAGGGATTGCCGGGCTCGGTGCGGCAGGCCCGGGCCAGGAGCGGCCGCCCGAGGGCTCATACCCGGCGATTGCCCAGGTGCCACCCGTCGCAGAACGCGCACCGGTAGGGGTCGAGGTCGGCACCCTGTTCGAGGCGGAGGCGGAGGGCCGACCGGTTGGCCTCGTCGCGGGACGGGAACCTGGTCTTCGGTTGCCCGTCGGCCCGCCAGTGCTCCCGTCCGACGCCCCCCGGGGATCCGGCACCGTCGCCCCGCGGTCTGGCCCTCCTGCCCCCTCGTCGGGCCTTGCCCACGGCCGACGACCCCGACTACTCGGTGTAGACCGGGGGACGCTTCTCGCGGAAGGCGCTCGACGCCTCCGTGAGGTTCCCGGTGTGCCCGGCCAACAGCTGGGTCCTGTTCTCGAGATCGACGGCGGCCCTGAGGCTGCCCACCTCGAGCGCCGCCCACATGGTGCCCTTGGTGAGCGCCAGGCCGAACGGGCTGAGGGTGCACATCTGGTCGGCCATCGACAGCGCCTCGTCCACCACCTCCCCGTCGGGCACCACCCTCGAGACGAGCCCGATGCGGTGGGCCTCGTCGGCCCCGACCCGCCGGCCGGTGAGGAGGATCTCGGCGGCGGCGGAGGTGCCGACGGCCCGGGGGAGCAGCCAGCTGACCCCGAGTTCGGTCCCGGCCAGGCCGTTGGTGATGCCGGCCCCGGAGAAGACGGCGGACTCGGCGGCCAGTCGGATGTCGGCGCCCAGGGTCAGGCACATCCCGCCGCCGTAGGCCGGGCCGTTGATGGCGGCGACGATCGGCTGGGGGATGGCGCGCATCGCCGGGACGATGCCTCCCATGTACTCCATGGCCCGCATGCCCATGCGGTGGTAGCCCATGCCCTCGGTCCCGGGCGGGGTTCCGGCGTGCTCGAGCTCGAGCCCCGAGCAGAAGGCCCGGCCGGCCCCGGTGAGGACGACCACCCGGCACTCGTTGTCGGCCGCCACCTCCTCGAGGGCGGCATAGAGGTCGGCCACCAGGGCGAACGACATCGAGTTGAGGCGGGACGGGTTGTCCAGGGTCACGAGGCGGACGTGGGGGCGGACGGCTTCGATCGAGACGAGATCCATGGGCCCAGCCTCACCGACCGGCGGCACCATCGCGCCACTCCGCCGACGGGTTGGGCCATCATCTGGGCGTGCCCCTCGAGCCGTTCAGCGCATTCGAGCCCTACGGCGGCGCTCCGCCCCCCGACGGGCTCATCGGCCACCTGCTGGTGGCCACACCGGCGCTGGCCGACCCCAATTTCGACCGTCGGGTGCTGCTGGTCCTCGACCACGGCTCCCACGGCGCGCTCGGAGTGGTCCTCGACCGGCCTGGAGGGGTCCCGGTGGGCGAGCTGCTCTCCCAGTGGCACCCTCTCGCCACCCCGCCCGCCGAGCTCTTCACCGGTGGACCGGTGGCCCGCAACGCCGCTCATCGGCCTGGTCCGGCTGCGGGCCCGTGGCCCCGAACCGGACCAGGCGCCGCCGTTTCCCACCGGATGGAGGCTGCTGGTCGACGGGGACCGCCCGGTCGGCACGGTGGACCTGTCGGCCGACCCCAGCCCGATGGCCGACGGCCTGCTCGGTGTCCGCCTGTTCTCCGGCTACGCCGGATGGGACTCGGGCCAGCTGGAGGCCGAGATCGACGAGGGCTCGTGGTACGTCGTCCCCGCCGAGGCCCGCGACCCGATCTCAGCCGACCCCGAGGGGCTCTGGCGCCGGGTCCTGAAGCGCCAGGGGGGAGCGCTGGCCCTGGTGGCCGGGTTCCCCCCCGACCCCGCCGTCAACTGACCGCGCCCTCCCACGGCTACCATCGCCTCCGTGGACAGGCCGCCGGTGGACCCGCCGCTGCGCCGGGTGACCGCCGCCGAGGTCAGCGTGGTGGCCGACACGCTGGTCCGGTCGTTCGACGACGACCCGGTGGCCAACTTCATGTTCGCCGGCGACCGTCGGCGCCACCGCGGGCTCCACTCGTTCTTCGTCTCCCAGATGCGTCACCAGTACCTCCGCTACGGCCACGTCCAGGTCGCCGGGGATAGGGACGCCGTGGCGGTGTGGGGACCGCCCGGCCGTGAGCGCAACGGGATCAAGGAGCTGATCGAGCTATTGCCCACCGCTCCCTACCTCGTGTCCGCACGTACGCATCGCGGCATTGCGCATGCTCTTCGAAGTGGACGCCCTGCACCCGACCGAGCCCCACTGGTATCTCGCCACACTGGGTACCGCACCCGAACACCAGCACAGAGGGCTCGGGTCGGCGTTGCTGCGCGCCCAACTTCGCCGGGTCGACGAGGCGGGCGAGCCCGCCTACCTCGAGTCGTCGAAGGAGCGCAACGTCCCGTTGTACTCCCGCTTCGGTTTCGAGGTGGTCGACGAGTTCCACTCACGGGCGGGTGGCCCGACCATCTGGAGGATGTGGCGCGAACCCCGGGTCCCCGAAGACTGACCACCCTCGGGGTCGGAGGCCCCGGTCAGTCGTCCGGCTGCACGTGGACGCCGTCGGGCCGGCCGTCGGGCATGGCGACCACCTCTTTCAACAGCTCGTGCAGGGCCCTCGTCGGGGCGGAGGGAAGGCCGCGGCTCCGCTGGGCCACACCGACCCGACGACGGGGGAGTCCCTCGATGGGCACGCCGCGGAAGCGGGAGCGCAGGAACGACGGGATGGCCGTGGCCGGCAGGATCGCCGGCCCGTACCCCTCGAAGGTGAGCGAGGCGATCAGCCGCAGCCCGTCGAACTCGGCCGCTGGGAGCAGGCTGATCCCGAGCGGCCGCGTGGCGGCGTCGAGCTCGTCGCGGAACGCCGTGCCGGGCAGGGGTAACAGGAGCTCGAGCTCGGCGAGGTCCTCGAGGGTGAGCGGCTGGACGGGGTCGGCCAGGGGGTGGGCGTCGGGGACGACCAGCATCAGGTCCTCTTCGAACAGGAGCCGGGCCACGAGGTCCCGGCCCGCCACCGGCAGGTGGAGCACGGCCAGGTCGAGTTGCCCGCTGGCCAGTTGCGGCTCGAGCCCGGTGGTGGTGCCCTCCACCACGACCAGGCGCAACTTCGGATGTCGCTTCCCGGCCAGATCCATCAGGCGAGGCACCAGCCATCGGGCGGTGGTCCCGATCATCCCGACCCGAACCGTGCCGGTGACCTCGTCCTTGCAGGCGGCGACATCCGACACCAGGGCGTCGAGCTCGGAGAGTATGCGGCGGGCCCGGGCCACCACGACGCTTCCTTCCTCGGTCAGGGTGCCGTCGGCCCGGTCGATGAGCGGGGCACCCAGCTCACGCTCGAGCCGGGCGACGTGGGCGGAGATGTTCGACTGCACCGTATTGAGGTGCTCGGCGGCAGCCGAGAACGTCCCGTGGTCGCTGATGGCCGTCAGCGCCTGGAGGTGTCGTAGTTCCATCGCTAAAGATGATAGCAGATATCGATTTTAGCTTGTTGACTGATTGCTCGCGAATGTTATACGATTGTTGCAGACCACAGGAACCTAGGAATCCCCCTCCTATCCTTGTTGAGTCAGTGCGAAGGGACCGCCTTCCCCCCCTGGCGGTCCCTTTGCCGCGTCCAGGGGAGCAATCCCCCCTCTCCGAGACTATTGTTCCGTCCTCGGAGCCGGTTTCCCCCACACGGGGGGCGGCCTCCGGCGGTACCCTGAGGGCATGACCGAAGCTCACGGCGCCGTGTTCGTCGACCTCGACCGCACCCTGATCGGTTCGGCGAGCGGCCCGGTCTTCCATGAGGCGATGGAGGCCGAGGGCGTCATCGCCCCCGGCCGCCACCTCCCTGGTGACCGTCTCATGTACGGGCTCTACAACCGGTTCGGTGAGTCGGTTCCGTTCATCGGGCTGGCCCGGGCCACCGCGGCCGTCATGCGGAACCGGTCGGCGGAGGCCACCCGCCACGCCGGCAAGCGAGCGGTGGAGGCCCTGGTCGACCTGGTCCAGCCGTGGGCGCTCGACGTTCTCGCCGCCCATCGGGCCGAGGGGAGGCGCCTGGTGTTGGCCACCACCTCCCCGTGGGACCTCGTCGCACCCCTGGCCGACGCCCTCGGTTTCGACGACCTGATCGCCACCCGGTACGGCCAGTCCGACGGCCGTTACACCGGCAAGCTGGAGGGCGGGTTCGTCTGGGGCAACGGCAAGCGGGCCGCCGTGGGCCAGTGGGCGGCCGACAACGGTGTCGAGCTGGCCGCGTCGCACGCCTACTCCGACAGCTTCTTCGACCTGCCCCTCCTGTTGGCCGTGGGCCACCCCCACCCACTCAACGCCGACCCCCGCCTGATGGCGGTGGCCCTGGCCCGACGGTGGCCGCTCGAGTACTGGGACCGGCCGGCAGGCGTCCCCTCACTGATCGGCTGGGAGCCCTACCACCTGGCCCGCCAGTTCTTCCGGCCCCAGTCCTTCCCCTACGCCCGGTTCGCCGTATCGGGGACCGAACACATCCCCCACCACGGGCCGGTGCTCCTCGTCAGCAACCACCGGAGCTACTTCGACGTCGTGGCCATCGGCCTGGTGGCGGCCCGCCTGGACCGGCCGGTGCGGTTCCTGGCCAAACAAGAGGTGTTCGACGCCCCGGTGGTCGGCCAGCTGGCCCGGGCCCTCGGCGGGATCCCGGTGGAGCGGGGGAGCGGGTCCGGCGCACCGATGCGCCAGGCCGCGGCCGCCCTCCGGGCCGGTGAGGTGGTCATCGTCCTGCCCCAGGGGACCATCCCGCGGGGGAAGGCGTTCTTCGATCCCCACCTGGAGGGCCACACCGGTGCCGCCCGCCTGGCCGCGGAGACCGGCGCCCCGGTCGTCCCCATCGGGCTGTGGGGCACCGAAGAGGTCTGGCCCCGATCGGCCAAGGTGCCCCAGCTGGCCACGCTGCACCCGCCCCGGGTGACGGTGACCGTCGGGACGACCCTCACGCTCGGGTCGGAGGACGCCGTCAAGGACACCGAGACCATCATGGAGGGCATCGTCGACCTGCTGCCCGCTGAGGCCAGGGTGGAGCACGTGCCCACCGACGAGGAACTGGCCCGCACCCGACCCCACGCGTGACCGTTTCCGCCAGGACGTCGGACGACCCACCGGCACCGTCCCTGCCGCTGCGGGCCGAGGTCGCCATCGAGGCCCTCCGGCTGTCCAACTGGCTGTCGCGTACCCTCGGGCGTGGGAGCGGCACGGTGGCCGGCGGTCGGGTGGGCCTGGCCATCGACCCGGACCTGGTCACCACCCTCACCGAGAACCTGCGTGTCGCCCTGGTGAGCGGGACCAACGGCAAGACCACCACCACCTCGATGCTGGTCGCCGCCCTCTCGGACGGCCCGACCGTCGGCGTGGCCACCAACGACACCGGCGCCAACATGCCGGCCGGCCACCTGGCCGCCCTGGTCGCCTCGCCTGGGGCGTCGGCGGCGGTGCTCGAGGTCGACGAGGGGTACCTCGGGCGCCTCATCGAAGCGACGCGTCCCCGGGTCGTCGTACTCCTCAACCTGTCGAGGGACCAGCTCGACCGCATCGCCGAGGTCCGGATGCTGGTCGAGCGGTGGCGTTCGGCACTCGCCGGGTTGTCCCCGCAGGAACCGACCGGCGCGGGCACCGTGGTGGTGGCCAACGCCGACGACCCCATGGTGGTGTGGGCGGCGTCGGCCGCACCCGAGGTCCGCTGGGTCGGCGCCGGGCAGGTCTGGCACAACGACGCCGTCGGGTGCCCCTCGTGCGGTGGCGGCATCACGTTCGATGGCGGGGGCTGGGCCTGTGACCGCTGTGACTTCCGCCGGCCCCCGTGCCACGTGTGGGTGGACGGGCCCGACCTCGTCACCGAGGCAGGCGAGCGCGTGCCGATCGCCATCTCGCTCCCCGGCCAGTTCAACCGGTCCAATGCGGCGATGGCCGCCGTCGCCGCCCCCCTGATGGGAGAGGCGGACTCACCGACCCTCACCGTCGCCGAGGCGCTGGCCCGGGTGGCCGCCGTCGACCAGGTGGCCGGGAGGTTCTCCACCATCACGTGGAAGGGTCGGCCCGTCAGGCTGCTGTTGGCCAAGAACCCGGCCGGCTGGACGGCCATCTTCGACCTGTTGGAGGAGACGAGGGCGAAGGAGAGCCCGGTGGTGCTCTCGGTCAATGCCCGGGTGGCCGACGGCCTCGACACCAGCTGGCTCTGGGACGTCCCCTTCGAGCGCCTGGCTGGCCGTCGGGTGGTGGCCACCGGCGACCGCCGCCTCGACCTCGGCGTCCGCCTCCATTATGCCGAGGTCGACCATGTGGTGGTGGCCGACCCGGTGACCGCCCTCGACCGGGCGGGCGGGCCCCGACAGCCGTCCGGTGGACCCGCCGCCACCGGCCTCGACTTCCTCGGGAACTACACCGCCTTCGCCGACCTGCGGCGCCGGCTGTGACCCCGCCGGCGCCGGACCCACCGGGAGAAGGCGGCCCGGACGGGTCGCGCCACACCCCGTCCGGGCCGCGCTCGGCCCTCACCATCGCCGTCATCTACCCCGACCTCCTCGGCACCTACGGCGACGGGGGGAACGGGCTGGTCCTGGCCCGCCGGGCCGCCTGGCGCGGCATCACCGTCGACCTCGTCCAGGCCGAGTCCGGCCGGCCGGTGCCCTCCGCCGACCTCTACTGCATCGGTGGGGGGGAGGACGGGCCCCAGGTGCGGGCGGCCACCGCCCTCGTGGCCGACGGGACCCTGCACCGGTCGATCGACCGCGGGGCGGTCGTCCTCGGGGTGTGCGCCGGCTACCAGCTGCTCGGCCGGTCGTTCCCCGACAGCGTCGACCATGCCCACGAGGGGCTCGGCCTGCTCGACGTGACCACCAGGAAGGGGACGGGCTCCCGCTCGGTGGGGGAGCTGGTGGCCGAGTCCATGCCCGGGGCCCCCCGGCTTCCCGGAGGGCAGGCGCTGCCCACCCTGACCGGGTTCGAGAACCACGGGGGGGTCACGTCGGTCGGACCGGGGGCGGCCGCCGTCGCCCGGGTGGTCTCGGGTGTGGGCAACGGCGGCGGCGACGGCACCGAGGGCGCCTGGGCCGACCGCGTGTTCGGCACCTACCTGCACGGGCCGGTCCTGGCCCGCAACACAGCGGTCGCCGACCTCCTGCTCGGGTGGGCGCTGTCCCCGTCGGGCGGCGGTCAGCCCCTGTCCCCGTTGGACGACGAGGAGGAGCTGGCGCTCAGGAGGGAGCGGCTGCACGCCGTCGGCGGCCGCCGGGGCCGCCGTCTCTTCGGGCGCCTGGTCAGCCGCCGGTCGTGACCCGGTCCCGAGGTGGGCTCCCCGGCTCAGCGGGCCCCGCGGCGTCGATCTTTCCGCGCTCTTTGGTCCACAGCGCGCTCGGCCACCACCAGGCCGGGCCGACGTCCATGACGAGCGCGGGGACGAGCACCGACCGGACGACGAACGTGTCGAGGAGCACGCCGAAGGCCACGATGAAGCCGATCTCGGCCAGTGTCACCAACGGCAGGACGCCGAGCACGGCGAACGTGCCGGCCAGGATGATGCCCGCCGACGTGATGACCCCGCCCGTCGCCGACAGCCCGCGACGGGTGCCCTCCCGGGTACCGTGGCCGATGGTCTCCTCCCTCACCCGGGCCATGAGGAAGATGTTGTAGTCGCAGCCCAGCGCCACGAGGAAGATGAACCCGAACAGGGGCAGGCTCGGGCTGGTGGCGGCGAAGCCGAACACCGAGGTGTTGACGACGGCGGCCACGCCGAGAGAGGCGAGGTAGGACAACAGGACCGACAGCACGAGCAGGAACGGCCCGAGGAGGGCGCGCAACAGGACCATCAGGACGAGTAGCACCACGAAGAGGACGAGGGGGATGATCACCTTCTGGTCGTGCACGGTGGCGGCGCGCACGTCGAGGTCGACCGCGCTCGGCCCCCCGACCAGCGCGCCGGGTCCGACCCGCTCGGCCAGCTGGCCGCGGAGGGCGGTGATGGTGGCGTCGGCCGCCGGGGTGGAGTCCGCCGCCGTGCCGATGGCCACCACCTGGGCCAGGTCCCCCGAGTCCTGCGGCGGGAACACGCTGGCGATCCCGTGGGTGTCCTTGGCCACCTGGTAGGCGGTGGTCGCACTGGTGGCCGGCGTGATGATGATCAAGGGCGCGGTGGTCCCCGAGGGGAAGCTCTGGTCGATCAGGTCCTGGCCGGCGACCGAGCCGACGGTCTTCGTGAATCCCTGGGCGTTGGTGAGGTTGGTGTCGAGGTGGAGGAGCCCGAGGCTGAGCACGGCGAGCAGGACGGCACAGCCGATCCAGATCGGTCGGGCGTGGGCGGTGATCACCCCGCCCAGTCGGACCCACAACCGCTTCTGGGTCACCTCGTCACGGGGATCGGTGCCCGGCTCCCAGCGGGGAACGAACGGCCAGAACACGCCGCGGCCCACGATCAGGAGGAGCATGGGCAGGGCGGTGAGCATGGCGCAGACCACCACCACCACGCCGATGGCGCACACCGGTCCGAGACCCTTGTCGGAGTTGAGCGATGCGGTGAGGAGGCAAAGCAGACTGAGGGTGACCGTGCCCCCCGAGGCCAGAATGGTGGGCGCCACACGCCCGAGGGCGGCGGCCATGGCCTCGTGGCGGTCCTCGTAGTGGACGAGCTCCTCGCGGTAGCGGGCCACGATCAACAGGGCGTAGTCGGTGCCCACACCGAAGATGAGCACGGTGAGGATCCCCCCGCTCTGGCCGTTGACGGTCAGGCCGTGCCGGGCCAGCACGTAGATCACCGCCTCGGCCGCCTGGTAGGCGAACCCCACGGCGAGAAGGGGGAGGAGCCACAGAAAGGGGCTGCGGTAGATGATGAGCAACAGCACGGCCACTAACAGGCCGGCGGCGATGAGCAGGGTCCCGTCGAGGCCCTTGAACGCGCTGACCTGGTCGACGAGGGAGGCGGCCTGGCCGGTGACCTTCACGTCCAGGCCACCGGATCCCTCGCCCACCACCGACCGGATGTGGTCGACCGCGTCGGTGACCGGGTCGATCTCCGCCGTCGAGGAGAGGGGGACCGAGAAGTAGGCGGTCGTGCCGTCGGTGGAGGTGACCGTGGCCATGGCCGGCTGCTGCCCGGCGGCCCCGCTCGGGTGGGCGTCGATCTCTGCCCGGTCGGCCTCGATCGTGGCCCGGTCGGCCGCGGTGAGCCCGCCCTGTCGGTGGTAGACGACGGTGGCCAGTTGGGCCTTGCCGCTCGGGAACCGGGCGGCGAGGTCCTGGACCTTGGTGGACTGGGCCGCCGGGGGCAGGAACGAGATGGCGTCGTTCTTCTCGACCGACATCAGCTTGCTGGCCACTCCGCTGGCCAGGGCCAGGATGACCACCCACACCACGAGGACGAGCCACTTGGTCCGCCGACCGCAGATGAAGCCGATCACGCTGGTTGCCTTTCGGGTAGGGGGTCCGGTCGAATCGACCGCCGGTCCTGTGCGGGACACGGGCGTTCCCACGCTATGTGTACGTCGGACGATACCCGGAGGGTGCGGCTGCTCAGCGGTTCTTGCGCGGCCAGTCGACGCCTTCGTGTGCGTCCCGCCGTTCCGGTGCCGACGACAGCGTCCACGAACGGCGCCAGGCGGCGATGTCGGGTCCCTGGAGCGGGGGCGTGGTCCCCTGGGCCGCCTCCCGGCGGGCCGTCCACCAGTCGGTGCGCACCTCGTTGGCCATCGTGGCCACCGCCGTCTCGATGCGGGTGGCGAACCGCCGGGCGTTCTCGGCGTCCTCGGGCCACAACGGGGTGCCGAAGGTGATAGTGGTCCGCGACCTGTGGATGCCCTTGCCCCCTTTGGGCAGGATGTGGCGCGTCCCCTCCAGGTGGACCGGCACCACCGCGCATGCGGTGCGGAAGGCCAGATAGGCGGCACCGCCGGTGAAGTCCTGGGCCCATCCGTCGGGCGAACGCCCTCCCTCGGGGAAGATCACCAGGTTCCACCCGTCGGCTACCAGACCGGCGGCCAGGTCGGCCGACCGGCGGTTGACCTTGGTCCGCTCGATGGGGATGACGGCCAGGAGGAACGAGAAGGCATCGGCTTTCCAGCGTCGGTCGAAGAAGTAGTCGGCGGCACCGGCGACCACCGTCTTGTGGCGGAAGCGGAGTGGGAGCGAGCTCAAGAGCAACGGGGTGTCGACGTGGCTGGCGTGGTTGGCGGCGAAGATGACCGGGCCCTCCAGCCCGACCAGACCCTCGGTGCCGCGGATGAGCGGGGATGCGATCAGGTGGGCCAGGGGCCGGGTCACGTTGTCGAGCACCATGGCCCGTGCCAGACGGACCGGGTAGCGGCGTGACCAGTCGGTGTCGTAGTGGACCCCGAGATCCGGCTCCGGCGCCGGGCGCGGGACCGACTCGGGCCAGCTGGGGGCGGCCAGGGGGAAGCGGGCCCGGCCCGCCCGGGACGTGAGCGCCGACGGCGACAGCCGGCGCAGCCACCCGGCGCCGATGGCGCCCAGCCGGGCGTCGGTCCGGACGGCCCGCATGGGGCGCAGCGAGGCCGAAGAGCTCGGTTCCGGGCTCACTGCACGTCGGCCATGAGGATGGGGGGCGCGTGGAGATGGGTGAGGCTCGCCGACGGGCCCACCACGTCCTGGGCCATCTCGAGGGCGTCGGCCAGGGTGGAGGCCGACCGGAACCCGAGCCGGTGGACGGCCGCGGGGTCACCCCCGACGATGACCACCGCCCCGAGGTGCTGGAGGGCGTGGGCGCACCAGTACCACATGTAGAACGGGTGGACGCCGTGGTACGCGTGGCCGGTCCGGTACAGGTGGATGTACCACGGGTCGGTGGCGAAGGAGTGCTCGTAGCGGTCGGCCACCTCGACGGGGTCGGTGGTCTCGCTCAGGACCTGCTCGAAGAAGTCGATGTAGCTCGGGTGGTGGATGGGGTTGAACTCCCAGGGGGTGGGGTGGGTCATGATGAGCACGCCGCCCTCGCGGACGAGGGGCTTGCCCCGGTAGAGGTTGAAGAAGTAGCCGAGGCCGAGGCACGCCACCAGGATCGGGTTGAGGATCGAGTTTACGTTGTAGGGGCTGATGTAGGGCAGCCCCATGGTCAGGATGTCGGTCTGGCCCTCGACGACGACACCTTGTTGGGCCCAGACGTTGTCGGTGGTGAGCTTGTGGACAGCTTCGACCTCGCCGGCCTGGACCGAGGTCATCTGGTGGGGCGCCTTGACCGAGTGGAAGATCTGGCGGGCGTAGCGCGCCGGGGTCCGGTCGAGGGCCTTGGACGCGGCCAGGTAGCCGAGGCGGTCCTTCGCCTTCCACTCCCACTCCCGCGTCTGGAGGAAGTGGAAGGCGGACGGGAAGGTGTCGTTGTTGAGGGTGGTCTCGATCTGGAAGACCTTGACGCCGCTGTCGGCGATGAGCCGGCCCATCCTCCAGTTGGCCGAGTGGAGCTCCGAGCGGTGCTGGTCCATGAACGACCGGCTGGCCTGCATGGTCTGGGGGTTGTGGTGGTGGCGGAGGCTCTTGTAGCTGGCAAGGCCGGTGGCCACGGATTTGTGCCCGCCGTCCATGGCCACCAGGTTGATGTTGACGTAGACGAGGAGGTCGCTCTCGGCCGCCCGCTTGTTGATCTCGACGTCCTCGCCCTGGTCGGTGAGACCCAGGTGAACCAGGGCATCGGGGTCCTCGGCGTCGTGCTGGGTGAGCAGCCCGTTGGGGGCGAAGGCGTCGTAGATGCGGTCGCCGAGGGCGTGGCGCAGCTCGGGTTCGGTCATTCGGCGGTGTAGGGCGAGGGCCACGATGAGCTCGACGTCGTCGACCCCGGCGTCGGCCGCCATGTCGAGGACCTGCTCGATGACCATCTGGCGGATGTCGGGCCGCTCCATCGGGGGGAGGGGGAGCGAGATGTCGTCGAAGGCGATGGTGAGGCGCATGCCCGGGAAAAGCAGCGACGGGAGAGGGTCACGGTCGCCGACCGGGTCGAGGAGGGCCGACCGGATAGCGGCTGACGGCTCGGCCAGCGGTTCGACGGGCTCCGGCGCGTAGATGACCCGACTTCCGAGGGGCAGCTTCTCCAGGCTGAAGCGCTCGCCGTGCCAGAACAGCGTGGGCGGCGTGGAGCGGTCGACGTCGAGCACGAATCCGGGCCTGGGGCTCATCGGGTGCGTCCTTTCCGGTTGCGAAGGTCGAAGACCACCTTGACCGCGCCGCGTCGACCGGCCGCCCCGGCGTGGGCGATGGCCTCCTCGTACCGCTCGAGCGGGTAGGCGGCCGAGACGAGGGAGCCCAGCCCGGCGACGCCCACCACCTCGATGGCCAGGTCGAAACTGCGCAGTGGCGCGTCCTCGGCGGTCGGGCGCTCGTCGCCGTAGGCGTAGGCGCCCACCAGCCTGAGCTCCCGGTGCCACAGGGGGGCGAGGTCGACCGAGACCCGTCCCGGCATGCCCACTAGCACCACGGTGCCGCGCGGCCGGACCATGGCCAGCGCCTGGCTCAGCGACTCGGAGGACCCGACGCAGTCGAACACCACGTCGGCCCCGTTGGTCAGCCGGCCGGCCAGCACCAGGGAGCCGGACCTCCGCCGGACCGCCCGGGCCAATTGCTCGGGGGGGACCACGATGTCGGCCCCGAGCTTGGCGGCCAGCTCCCGCTGGTGGACGTGCTTGGCCCCGACCATCACCGTGCAGGGACGGTCCGGGCGGACCAGCTCGTGCAGGGCGGCCACCGTGGCCAGGCCCAGCGTGCCCGCCCCCACCACGGCGACGACGTCATCGGTGGCGACGCCGGCCGACAGGGCGGCGTGGACGGCACACGCGGTGGGCTCCACCATCACGGCGTCCGCGTCGGTGAAGGAGCCGGGGACCGAATGGAGCTGGGAGGAGTGGGCAGCCAGTGCGGCGGTCGACCAGCCGCCCCCGGTGTCGGCGCAGTACCCGGTCTGGAGCCCGGGGGCCAGCGCCCCGAAGCCCACGTTGCCGCACAGTCCGGTCTGGCCCTGCGAGCACGGGGCACAGAGGGGGAGGATGTGACGCGGAGCACAGCCGAGCACCGGCTCGATCACGGCCCGGGTGCCGGGGGCCAGGGCATGGCCGGCGTGGTCCACCCCGCCTTCATCGAGGATCCCCACCACTTCGTGGCCAGGGACGAACGGGAAGCTCACCATGTCCTCGAAGTAGCGGGAACTGCGCCCGTCGAGGGTGGCGAGGTCCGACCCGCAGATGCCCGACAGGAGCGGACGCAGGTGGAACCAGTCCTGGCCCGGCAGTTCGGTCGGCTCGGCATCGAGCAGCTGGAGCGGGCCGATGCCCGCACCGCGGCCCGACCCGAGGAGCGACGCCACCCGGGAGGCGGCGAACCTCGCCATGTTGCGCTCGAGGAAGAGGGCCTTCATGGCCTCGGCCCCCCGGCGGTGCGCCGGGACGCGCCGGTCAGTGCCGCCGGGCTGGTGCGTCCCCTCCGGAGCGAGCCCCGGCGGTCGAGCGGCCCGAGGGGGAGCAAGGGCGGTGCGCCGCCTTCGGCCTTGTGCCAGTGCTCGACGTGCCACCCGCGTCGCCGGGCGATGGCGGCCAGCTTGGCCTCGGGGTTGACGGCCACCGGGAATCCGACCGCCTCGAGCATGGGCAGGTCGCTGGCCGAATCGGCGTAGGCCATCGACTCCTCGAGCTGGAGGCCCTCGGCGTCGGCGTAGTCGGTCAGCAGGAGGGCGCGGGCCTCACCGATGGGGGGCAGCTCCTCGAGCCGGCCGGTGAACCTGCCGTCGGCCTCGCCCAGCCGGGCGCAGACGATGTCGTCGAACAGCGGGCGCAGCGGCTCGACCACCAGGTCGAGGGCGCCGGTGATCAGGATCGTCCGGTGGCCGAGCGCTCGGTGCTCGCGCACCCGGGCGAACCCGGCCGGGAAGGATTTGGACAACAACAAGCTGTGGAAGAGCTCCCACCCGTCGTCGCGCAGCCGGTCGGCCGGCGCCCCCTCGTAGCGTCGGTAGAACGACCGGAGGAAATCCCCGCGGTCGCGGCGGTCGAGCAGGAGGAGCGAGGGGGCCTCTCGCACCAGGTCGGCGACGAAGGCCGCCCGCTCGGCCGCCGGTAGATGGCGTGACGCCAGCCAGGCGTAGGAATCGACCACGTTCGAGGCGATGAGGGTGTTCTCGAGATCGAAGGCGGCCAGGTGACGGTCGGGGGAGAGGATGGCCTTCCGGGCTCGCTCGGCGCGGTTGGGTTTGGTCGACTTGCCGGGCGACGTGCGCACCCGGGCGTGTTCGATGATGGAAGGCAGGTGGATGTCCGCCACGTAGGAGGCCCAGTCGACGGCGGCCGGGTCGAGGCAGAAGACCAACCGGTCGTCCTCGTCCATGCGGTCCCACATCGCCAGGAGCCGGTCCACCCGGTAGCGGGCCTCCGTCTCGGTGTACGCGCCGTACAGCTCGACATAGCCGAGGGCCCGGTCGGCCAGGAGGTGCTGCTCTTCCAGCGCGGCCATCCAGGCCGCCTGGCGGCCCCGGATGGGTAGGGAACCCACCACGCGCTCGGCCAGTTCCATGGCCCGCGAGGCCCGCGACAGCTGGCGCTGCACCCGCCCCCGGCCGGGGAAGGACCACTCGGGTACCACGATGGGTTGGCCATCGCTGTCGTAGAGGGGGTGTTCGGTGAACCACGCCGTCACCAGCTCGACCAGTCGACCGTAGCGGAAGGGGTTCCGCACGCCCGAGGCGACGTGGTACACACTCGGCCCCTCGTACTGGTCGGCCGGGGTGAGGAGCGCCTCTCCGGCTACGACGATGATGGCGGCCACCACCAGGTCGACCGGGATCACGTCGGTCACCCCCTCGGGCACGCCGGGGAACTCGCGGAGGAGTCCGCGGGCATAGGAGATGATGATCGGCTCTGCCATCCGAAAGCCGCGTATCCACCCGGGGCGTGGCTCGGCGAGCGCCGACTCGATGATGGAGGGGCGGATGATCGTCATGGGGACGGACGCCCCGAACTGGGCGACCAGGGCGCGTTCGCCCAGGGCCTTGGTGTAGGGGTAGGCGTCGGGCCATCCGAGGGACTGGGCGCGGGCCTGGCCTACCTTGACCATCTGGTCCTTCACCCAGTCGTCACGCACGTGCTCGGCCCGCTCGGCCAGCAGGTGGAGGCCGGCGCCGCCGAGCTCACTACGGGCCCGCTTGGCGAATTCCTTCAGCCGCTCGGGACGTCGCGACTCGGCATCGAGGTCGGCCCGCTGGCGGCGGGCCGCGGCCACCTCGTCCCGCCAGTCGACGTCGACGGTGAACCTGTTGCCGTCGAGCAGCTCCTCTTTGGCCTCGCCCTGATGGGTGCCGGCGACATAGGCGGTGGAGACCGGCACGAAGTGGACCGGGCCGATACGGTCCTGGGCGGCCGCCAGGCGACGGGCCTCGGCCACGGCGGCGGCCACCCTGGACGGGCCGAGCAGGTTGACCTCGACTGCGGTGTCGAGCGGGGAGTCGAAGCTGACGGCCGCGGCCGAGTGGATGACGATGTCGCACTCCGACAGACGCTGCAAGCCGTGTTCGTCGAGGCCGAGCCCGTCGGTGGTCACGTCGCCCGGCACCGCCTCGACCCGGGCGGCCACCTCGGCGTCGAAACGCTCGCCCAACTCGCCACGCAGGCGGTCGAAACAGTCGTTCTTCAGGATCTCCTTGGCGGCGCGCTGCAGGGCAGTCGAGCGCCGGCCGGGCCGGATCAGCAGGACCACCTCGCTGTCGGGAACACTGCGGAGGATGCGCTCGACCAGGGCCGTTCCCAAAAAGCCGGTGGCGCCGGTGATGAAGAACCGCCTGCCGGCCACGGCATCACGTACGCGCGTCACCGGATCTGTCTACCATATGGTAAGTGAGCAAGTCGAGCATCGACGATGGCGTGGGTGGGCACCCGGACGCACCGACGGCCGCGGGCAAAGCAGCGCGCACGGTCGCGCGCACGCCCAACACCACCGAAGGGGGTAGGGGTGGCCCGGGCGTCGGGCGGGACCGGAGCCGGCCACGGAAGGCCTCGGGTGCGAGCACCCCGGAGCGGATCCTCGATGCGGCCCTCCTCTCGTTCGCCACGCGCGGCTATGACGCCTCTTCTCTCGACACCCTGGCCCAGGGACTCGCCGTCCGCAAACAGACCATCCTGTACTGGTTCCCGTCGAAGGAGGTCCTGTTGGAGGCGGTGATCGACCGCAGCGCCATCGAGCTCTCGGGTGCCCTCGAGGACTCGCTGGCCTCCGCCGGAGACGGCTGGGACCGCGTCGAGGCGGTGGTCCGTTCGGTGTTCCGGCTGGCGGCGCGACGACCGGAATTGCTGGGCCTGGTCCGTGAGATGGGCCGCCTCGGGACGCCGGCGGCCACCAGGCTGGTCACCGCCCTCGAACCCCTGGTGCACCGGGCCACCGAGTTCCTCGAAGCGGAGATGGACGCGGGCCACATGCGGCGCCACGAGCCGCGCCTGCTACTGCTGGCCATCTACTCGACCGTCATCGGCATGCTGACCGAGGTCGAGGTGCTCCGCGCCTTCGGCGAGGAGCCCACGGCCCGGTCACTGGTGCGCCGGCGGAACGAGATCCTCGAGCTCCTCCGGTCCGCCCTGGTCACCGAGTAGCTGGCCCGGTCATCGGGTGGGTGCGAGGACGGGGACCGGGCTCACTCGGTGGCCTTGGCCGCCTTCCGCTCCCGCCGCGTCGGCTTGGGCGCCGGGGGAGGGGGCCGCTTCGGCGTGTAGCGCTTGTTGGCCTCGGGAGCGGCCGGGCCCTTGGTGCGGGCCGTTCGTGCCGCGGGCTTGTCCCTTGCGGCCGCGGTCCGGGTGCTCGCCGCCGGGGACGCCGGTCGGTCGCTCCGGGCTGCCCGCGCCGTGGCTGTCGCCTCCCGCTGCATCTTGTACGAACGGACCAGCAGCCAGGCGGCCAGGGCCAGGAAGGGCAACCCGAGCACGAAGCCCGACGCTCCGAAGGCGAGGAAGGCGAACAGGGCGACGAAACCGATGGGGGCACGCCTGCCGAACAGGGTGGCCACGAACAGCAGCACCCCGAACACGATGCCCAGGACGAGGGTGGTCTGCGGGGTGAGCTGACCCTTGGCCAGGCGGAAGTGCCGGTTCTGCGTCTCGGCCACGTAGACGGCCACACCGAGGATGACCGAGGCGGCGGCGCCGGCGAACGAGAACAGCCGCTCGCGCGAGTCGAGTCCCTCGATCCTGCCCTTGGTCGAGACGGTCGCGGACGCCGCCGGAGCGGGCCGGATGCCCCCTCGGAGGCGGTCGAGGAGCCCGCTCGTCCCGGACCGGTCACCGGCGTCGGGCACGTCGTCGTCTCGGTCCGAACTGGGGTCGCTCCGGTTGGCCATCGCCAAGAGGCTACCGGGCGTCGGTCACCGCGTTCGACCCAGACCCGGACCCCGGGGGACGGCGGTGGCCCTCGAGGGTGGGACCCAACGGTGCCGGCCTCAGGACGCCGGATACAGCACCAGACGGAGCCCGCCGTTGTCCTCGGGTGGAACCTCCCAGGCGGGACCGGTCCCGGCGACGGCGGCCGTGCCCGACCGGGCCGGCTCGCTCGCCACGGTCCCGGCGACGGCGTCGGGCTCCTCGGCCTCGAGGTCGAGATGGTGGACCCGACCGGCCCGTCCGCCGAGCCACCGGCGCAGCGGTTCGCCGGATGGCCCACCGATCGGTGCGACCAGCCGGAGTCCGAGCGGGCCTCCCCAGGACACCTCCAACCATCGGGCGTCCGGTGCCGAGCCCTCACCGACGACCAACCCGGCGAGCAGGTCGACGAAGAGCGACGTCGCCGGCGAGAGATCGGCCACGACATGGGTCACCCATCGCAGGCTCGCCGGGGCGACGGGCCCGGTTCCGTCGCGGTGCTGGCGCCGGCGAGACGGATAGTCCTCGGGTGGGGGACTGCTCCACGACGCGGGCGCCTCGGCGATCTGGACGACCACCCCGGTGGCCTGCTTCGGGTGGATGAAGGCCTCCAGCCACTCGGGGTCGCTCCGGTCGATGCCGATCGGCTCGTAGCCGTGTGCCCTCACCAGTTCGAGGGCCGGGTCCAGCCACGGGACCTTGAAGGTCAGGTGGTGAGGGCCCGGACCACTGCGCACGAGGAACCGGGCGAGGAAGTCGTTGACCTCGACATCGTTCGGCATGAGTAGCTCAAGACGGGCTCCGTTGCCGAAGGCGAGCTGGGCCGGCGCGAACCCGGGCCCCGGGCCACCGGAGCTCCACTCGGCGCCCAGGTCGGTCGCGTAGCGGCTCCAGGCGTCCTGCCACCTCGGGACGGCGTGAGCCACGTGGTCGAGCACGGTGCCGTCGATGGGGGGATGGTTCATGGCGACACAGCCTGGCCTCGGAGGTGCCGGGCTGTCGAGACGCCGGGCGCGGGGGCGCCGGCCGGTGCCGGTCGGTTGAGGCTTTGGTGGCCCGCCAGTACGGTCGGGGGCCATGGACTTCCGCAGCGGCTCGCTCGTCGACCTGGCTCGGCAGGTTCGCGCCGGCACCGTATCCGCTGTCGATCTGGTCGACCACGCCCTCGCCCAGATCGACCGGCACAATCCACGGCTGAACGCCTTCGTCGCCGTCGACCCGCAACGGGCACGCGCCTCGGCACAGGCCGTCGACCGTGAGGTGGCCGACGGGAGGGACCCGGGACCGTTGGCCGGCGTCCCGCTCGGCGTGAAGGACCTCGAGGACGCCGCCGGGTACGTGACCTCGCACGGTTCGGCGGCCTTCGCCGACCGACCCGTCGCGGTGAGGGACTCCCCCCTCGTCGAGCGCCTGGTGGCGGCGGGGTGTGTCGTGGTCGGTAAGACAAACACTCCCGAGCTCGGCTGGAAGGCCGACACCGACAACCCCCTGTTCGGACCGACGTTGAACCCGTGGAATCTCGACCACAGCCCGGGAGGCTCCTCGGGCGGCAGCGCGGCGGCAATCGCGTCCGGCATGGTGCCCCTCGCCACCGGCTCCGATGGCGGGGGGTCGCTACGCATCCCGTCGTCGTGCTGCGGTCTTTCGGCGGTGAAGCCCTCATTGGGCCGGGTGCCCAGCGGCGGAGACTCGCCACCCGACTGGCAGAACCTCTCGACCAAGGGGCCGATGGCCCGCCGGCTCTCGGACATCGTGTCGGTGCTCGATGTGGTGGTCGGTCCGGACCCGACCGATCTCCGGTCCCTTCCGCGACCCGAGGCGCCCTGGATCGCCACGCTCGAGGATCCCATGCCACCACGCCGGATCGCCTGGTCCCCGACCCTCGGTTATGCGGACGTGGACGCCGAGGTGCTGACTGTCTGCGAGCGGGCCATCGACGTGCTGTCCTCGTTGGGCTCCGAGGTCGTGGAGGTCGACACGGTCTTCGAGGCCGATCCGGTGGACCAGTGGCTGACGCTGTCGGGTGTCTACAACCTCCGCACCCACGCCCATCTCCGCGGCACCGGCGCGTGGGAGGGGATCGATCCGGTGCTGGCCATGGTGATGGAACGCGCCGCGGATACCTCGGCTCTCGACGTCATCCGGGCCGAGGACGCCTGCCACGACCTCAACCTCCGGCTGGTCGACCTCTTTCACCAGTTCCGGCTGCTTGTTACCCCGACCATGGCCGCACCTCCGCCGCCCCGGTCGCTTGGGGGCTCGGGGATGATCAACGGCAATCCCGATATCAACTGGGTCAAGTTCACCTACCCGTTCAACATGACCCGGTCACCGGCCGCGTCGATCTGCGCAGGGCTGTCGAATGACGGGCTGCCCATCGGCATCCAACTGGTGGGTCCCCAGCACGCCGACCTGGTGGTCCTGCGATCGGCGGCTGCCCTGGAGGCGGCGATTGGCTTCGACAGGCAGGCCCCGTTCCCCGAGGGCGCTCCGGGCTGAACGTACCCCGCCCCGCTTGGGCCGCGGGCCGGCGGGCTACGATGTCAACCTGCTCGGACACGGTCGAGGGCCGTGCACCGCACACGGGCGTTTAGCTCAGTTGGTTAGAGCGCAGCCTTCACACGGCTGAGGTCGGAGGTTCGAGTCCTCTAGCGCCCACTACTCCACCGCAGGTCAGAAGCCATATCGGGGCCACTCGGGTCTGCTGTCGGTTCAGTTGGCACCGGGTTTCGTTGATCAGGCTGCAGTGTCTTCGATTCTTGGAGTGAACGCCAGCTCGAACTGGACAGGAGTGAGCTTGCCGAGCCCGCGCTGGCGGCGGCGGTTGTTGTAGGTGTGCTCGACCCAGAAGACGATCTCGTTCTCCATCTCGAGGCGCCGGTTGGCTCGACGCAATCGGACGACTTCCTCCTGTTCGGCGGTGGTCAGGCCGTCCTTGATCCCGTCGTCGATGTCGGCCTGGCGCATCCAGCGCCGGACGGTCTCCTCGGCGATCCCGAAGTCGACGGCGACCTCGGGGATGCGCAGATCGCCCCGACGAGCGACAGCGACGACGTCACGCTTGAACTCCGGGGGGAACTTCTTCGGCATGGTTCCATCCTTCCAGCGGGAGGCAATCCCACTTTAGAGATGTCAACCAGACCGACAGCAGACCCCTGGTGCCGGGCCCCCGCCGAGTGTGACACGAGGATGACACACTCCATTCAGGTTATGGCCGTGATCGAGGCTGCGTCGGACACGCCACCGTCAGCGATATGAGTCGCCTGACGATCGCGTGATCCGACCTGGGGCCGGGCCATCACCATCCGTTCAGTTGCTCACCGTTATTGGCACGCCGGCGCTGTAGGTTGTGTTACCGGCCGAGTCGGTGGCCAGACTTTGGAGGGTGTACGAGCCGTTGGGGACGGTGGTGGTGTCCCAGATATTCAAGTAGCCGTACAAGGTGGGCGTGGCACTACCGATGACCGAATTGGAGTACGTCCCACCGGTCAGGGTGAACACGACCGAAGCGACGCTCACGTTGTCGGATGCGGTGGCGTCCAGGAGCGCCCCGGTGCCCGTCAGCGTGGCCCCGCTGGCCGGGATGATCACCGAAGTGACCGGTGGCGTGTTGTCCACCGTGACGGTCGTGAGTGGGGCTTGCATCGAGTTCATTCCGGTTCGCATGGCGGCGACCGTCGCAAGGACGGGCTGAGCCCGATAGGAGAAGCTGCCAGGATACGTGATAGTCAGTACCGGCGTTCCCGACGGGGTGAGCTCGGTCGTATAGTCGCTTGCTCCCCAGGTGATCACCCAGTCCCCGCCAGCCAGCAATTGCGCACTTCCGCAACACACGGCTGTGGTTACCCGCGGGTCAGTTATTTGTTGCACTTCGGTCGCGGTCATGTTTTGAGTATTGATATCGAAGTCGACGGCGCGAGGCGGGCGACCTGATGCGTTCGACAACGTCTCATTGTCGTGAACGGTGACCGAGCCGTCCGGCGCCAGTCGGGCGAAGTGCTGACCCGAGAACAAGTCGGCCGCGTCGGTCGGCGTCACGTTGGGATTGGGATCTCCGGAGACAGAGAGGCTTTGCGGAGTGGTCGTTCCGCCGAGCTGCCACGTGATGTCACCGCCAGCCATGTCGATCCGGTACACGGCATCCAGATGTCGGGCGCTGAAGATGATGCCACCGTTTCCGTCGTATTCGATTGAGTTCATGTGGATGACGTCGGGATAGTCATCGTGCCAGTTCTGATCGGCGGTGGCGACGTCGATGTGCTGAGCTACGTCCCACGACCACACGATCTTGCCTTTGCTGTTGAATTCGACGATGCGCTGGTCGGTGATTGGCGCGTTCGAAGGATCGGACGGCGGCGTCGCCGGGGTCCGAACCGTCGGGTCTGTCAGGTCGCTGTAACTGGCTTGAGACCAGGACGACAGATCCACGCAGCAGTGGCCGACCTCATCCTGAATGGCGAGGTAGTCACCGTTGGGCATTACCTGCAGGTCGTGGAAATTGAGGCTGATCGGCAACGTCCGTACCAACGTGCCATTCAGTCTTCGGAGCTGAAAGGTGCCATCGCAACCCTCCCACCACGCCATAGTGCTGGCGTTCAAAAACGTGACGTCGAATGGTGAGAGCGAAGGACAGGCCGCGCCCGTGGAACTCGATGGGTCGGTCGCCCGGTACCACCACACCGGAACTCCATCGGTGTCGAACACGACCGCGTAAGGCTCGAGGTCGAGGGTGAAGCCGGTCGCCTGGACGGGTCCGGTGACTGATGCAGAGTAGGACGGAAAGTCGGCCGGGAGGCACCTGATGAAGTACGAAGTCGTCCCGTAGGTCACCTTGACGCTCTGGTTGGCGATCAGAGGGAGATCGACCGACACAGGACTCCGGAACAGCTTCGATGCGATGGTGACCCTTCCGGAGCCGGTCGTTGTGAGGATGGTCGGTGCCGTCAAGGGATCACTGGTGGTGCCGACGCATCGCACGGCGTAATCAGTCACGGCGGGATCGAAGGCCGGAGCGAGGGGCGGAGTGGTTGTAATCGAGAAAGGAATGGTTGTACTCGAGAATTTTGAAGGGGGACGAGCGCTTGCTGCATTAGCGCTGGGCGGAACCACCACTAGCCCCAAGAGAATCAGCCCCCCAACCCCGAGGAATTGCGCAATCCGCCGCATCGGTGCCCTCCCACTTAGCCTGCACGTAGCCGAAATCCCTATCGCGGTACTATCAGGTCGCGAGGGCAACGGCAACCGTGACCTCTCTCCGCGGTTGCTGATCCGGACTCGTTATCTGCCCACCAATCCACTGGATGGAGGTCAGGTCGGCTCGGTGGCCATCGCGTGCCTCGACGCTGTGCCACCGGCCGGCACCGTCCTGAATGCGTTCACGCCCGTTGGTGGCGTACGGGCAGTGCTGGGCCTGGCCCGTCCCGTCTTCAGCCATGACCATCCGGAAACACCGTTGGGAGAGCAGGCAGAAGGCGTTGGCGTAGTCTCCACGGACCAACGGTAGGGCGGGGAGTGACGTAGGCGCTTTTGTCAAGGATGTGTAAACAGGACTGCACGGAATCGCCCGAATCAGACGGAACAGACGCAGTCTCGAATCCTGATCACTGGGCTCGACGTGGGGAAAACGCAACCAGCCGGAGCAGAGCCAGCGCTCATCAGCGGATTGAGGGGCTACTGCCTCGGCCTCCGCTTGGGCCTAGCCCTCGATGCGACGGCCATTCGGGACCTCAGATTCCGCCCATCATGGGGGCGTGCTTAGTCTGGTGACGCCCGCGCTCGAAAAAGACCATGCTGTCGTAGAAGTGCATCGACAAGGTCGTGGCGGTGAACTCACTCGGAGCCAACGCACCCCGGGTGTGATCGGCGTTCAGCTCATCGATGAGATCTTTGGCGATCTCAATGAATGAACGGGGTTCCCGCAACCCTCCTTCGTAGTCGGGCCAGTACGCGGTGTGAAGATCCTCGACGGCGTAGACGCCATCGCGGACCATGCGAGGATAGACATAACGAAAGGTCGCCTCGACATGGCTCATGATGTGGCTCCCGTCATCGAGAACCACGTCGGGCGGTCCGAACTCATCCAGAAGACCTTGCAGTAGCGCGGGATCGGACTGGTCACCCGTACGGATCGCTATCTGGTCCTCCTCGAACTCGGATCTGTCCAAGATGTCGAGACCCACGATCTGGGCATACGGACCGAAGAACTGCTTCCATAGCTGAAGTGAACCGCCCTCGCCGACGCCGATCTCCCAGAACACGACCGGTCGATTGACATACCGAGAGAAATGCTGGCCATACGCAGGGAAATAGTGAGTCCACTTGTGCGCGACCCGTCCTCGGTGCGTGACGAAATTTGACCAGAGATTAGCCATCACCCACAGTACATCGACGCTGTCATAAGCCGCCCTCGCCACTACGCCAGATAGGGACAGTTCTGGGCATGGCCCGTTCGGTCCTCGGCCATGACCATCCGGAAGCACCGCTCTGCCTTGACTGAGATCGAACCGAAACACTCTTCACAGGTGAGTCTAAGAACTCACTGGTACGTTGCCCGTTGCCGAGTCCGTGGAGCCGGGTCCCGCCACCCGTGCTCCGGACTTGGCGCTAGCTGACCCACTGGACCGAGGTCAGGTCGTCCCGGTGGCCGCCGCACGCCTCGACCGACCTCACCATCTGCCCGGTACCTACGTCCGTCCGGCATGCTCAACGACACGAGTTAATGCTTTGCCGAATGATGCACGGAACGGAGGATTTAGGCTTCGGTACTCAGATGCTAACTATTGCCTCTCCAGGACTTCTCTGGCCCGAAGGTGATCTTGTAGTTGGGATTGCTATTGTCACTTTTGGAGACACGAGTGACGATTGCAGCAATCACGAGCGCCCCTCCGAGGAAAATGATGGGGAAATAATACTGAATCATGACGTGCTCCTTCCGTTCGCCTCCGGGGCCACTGGCAAGTCCTGATCGGGACGTGCTCTGATGTCTCCGATTCCCTCCTGATTCTAATGGATTCGGTCTCTTAATCCAGAGGTTCCGGGTTCAAATCCCGGGGGCGGTATCCAGCTCGCGGGTCGGCCACAAATCCGGCTGAGGGTCCTACCACCAGGGACGCGAGAAGTCGGCAGCTGCTGCCACGGAGATAGTTCGGCTGGGCCATCGTTTCGGGCAACCATCGCGTCTCGCGCCTGTTCTCGCCTTCCCCCTCAACGATCCAGACGAGTGCCGCCTGTCAGATGGTTCCTCAACAAGTGGCCCGTGGATATCGGGAGGGCTGGATTGCTGGCCCGTGGGACGGGACCTGAATGAAGGGTTATGAACCTGATCCCCGGACAGCCCCGATGGCTGCGGGCTGGATGGCGACTATCAACCGGGAGCCTCTGGCCCTGCGAGGACCCATGCCCGGCACGAGTGGGGCAGGTGCTTGCCGGGATGGACCATCTCATGTCCACTACTTCCGGTGGCGATCGCTGCTCTGTCAAGGCGATACTTATCGAATGCCCAACCCGCCCAACATCCTGCTCATCACGACGGACGAAGAACGCTTCAACCTTCCCACCGCGCCCGGATATGTCCTACCCGGACGGGACCGGATCCGAGAGAGAGGCATCGAGTTCTCGAACTACTACACGGCGTCGGCACAGTGCAGTTCCGCTCGCTCAGTGATCTACACGGGCCGCCACGTACCGGTCACGCGCATCTACGACAACGACAACTTTCCCTACATCGAACCTCTGGACCCCGCTCTGGGCACGTTGGGCACGATGCTCGGCCGGGCGGGCTACTACTGCACCTACAAGGGTAAGTGGCATCTCTCGAACGCCTATATGGACCCAGCGAATCCCGTTTCCACTAGCGACGCCCTCGAACCTTACGGGTTTCACGAGTGGAACGACTGGGGTGACATCGACGGCGGGGCCTGGGCTGGGCTGCGGGTCGACCCGGTGATCGCCGGTCAGGCCGCGGCGTGGCTGCGAAACCGGGCTGCATCCGTAGCGGCGGATCAACCGTGGTTCATGACGGTGAACTTCGTCAACCCGCACGATGTCATGAGCTTCGACTACGGGGGCAGGTCCTCGGTGCAGCTTCCGCCCGATCTGGCGCACGCCGTCGTCGCCAAGCCCCCCGCTGACATCCCGATGTACGCGCCACGGTGGGACTTCGAGGCGCCGATGAACTGGAGCGATCATGATTCAACGACACCGGCCCTCGAGGAGTACCGCATGATGATGGACACAGTGTTCGGCCCCGTCCGCGACGACGAGCACTGGCGAGCGGGGATGAACTTCTACCTCAACTGCGTTCGGGATGTTGACCGTCACATCGAGGTCGTCCTCGACGCCCTCCAGGCGTCCGGCGAAGCCGATCGCACTATCGTCATCGTGACCGCAGACCACGGCGAAATGGCCGGATCTCACGGTCTCCGTCAGAAGGGCAATCTCCCTTACGACGAGAACACCCACGTGCCCATGGTTATCACCCACCCGGACTTCGCCGGTGGCACTTCGACCGGCGCCCTGGCCTCGGCGGTGGATATCGCCCCGACCCTCCTGGCATTCGCCGGATTGAGCGAAGACGAAATCGCTCAACAGTTTCCCGATCTCGGTGGCCACTCGCTACTGCCCGCCCTCGGCGGCACAGCAGTCAGGGACGGGGTGCTGGTGGCCATCGAATCCGTGGTGACCCTCGACGCTTCGTTCTGGGAGCATTTCGCCGACCCCGATGTCGGAGAGCGCATCGCGTCAGGTGATCTACGTCCCGACTGGCGCAAACGGGGATTTCTCCGTGCCTACAGCGACCGGCGCTTCACCTTCGCCCGGTACTTCTCGCCGCTCGAACCGAACCGGCCCCGGGGTCTCGACGATCTGTTCAGCCACAATGACGTGATCCTCTTTGACCGAGACAGCGATCCGGGTGAGATCAACAACCTGGCCGCCGATCCTGCTCGCGCTGGGCTTCTGGAAGAGTGCAATGCGAAGCTGGAGTCCCTCATCAGTGCCGAAATCGGCGACGATCTGCGTGCCTGGGTGACAGAGAAACCCCAACTTCTTGGCTGGCCGACCTGGCGAGGTGATACTGCCGCCTGAGCCGATTGCGAGGATGGCTGATGGGCTGCCCACAATGGCCAAGGGCTGTTGGCAGTTCGCTGGCATCTCACAGACGAAGGTGCCCCCGAACTATGGAATCCGCAATGGCTCGGCGACCACCGGGACCCCGGGTCGTGACGCACGGCTGCTCGTGCGAAACCTCTCGATCTCGCTCGATGGCTACGCCGCCGGGCCGCACCAGGATCTCGATCATCCGCTCGGTATCGGGGGCATGCAGCTCCACGAATGGATCTTCGCCACCCGCAGCGGAAGGCAGATGCTCGGTGATGACGGCGGCAACGAGGGGCTCGATGACGAGCATTTCTCGAACCGGGGATCTGGCGTGGGGGCCACCATCGTGGCCGGAACATGTTCGGCCCGATACGTGGACCCTGGGGCGACAGCGAGTGGACCGGCTGGTGGGGAGTAGAACCCCCCCCTTCACCACCCGGTCTTCGTGCTCACTCACCAACCGCTTGCTCCTATCGAGATGCGGGGGGGAATAACCTTCTACTTTGTCGACAGTGGGATCGAAGCGGCTGTCAGCGCAGCCTTCGAGGCGGCCGGTGACCAGGATGTCCTCGTCGGAGGTGGAGCAGCCACCGTCAGGCAGTACCTTCGTGTTTCGCTAATCGATGAAATGCAGTTGTGATTGTGCCTGTCCTTCGGTGGCGGCGAACGACTCTTCGACGATGTCGGCCCCAGTACGCGTGAGTATCACTGTGTCGAACACGTGTCCTCGCCAGCCGTTATCCATGTCCGCATCGCACGGACCGCTCGTGAAGTCGTGGACGGACTGCAGCTCTGAGGGAATCAACACCGTCAACGGCTCCGATGGGTCCTGACCTCGATCCCGTAGGTGTCCTGGGCCAGGCAATGAGGTCCGGTCGCACCCTCTCCTCGGGTGCCGTCCTTGTGCGTGGTCGAACTCACGGAGATTCCCTGGTCCGCCGTGCGGCGGTTCCGCGATCGTTCAATTCAGACGTCACCGTCCCCTGTGACCCCGACATGGCCACTCAGGCTTCGGTGCGGGCGCATCGTCGGTGTCGTCAGTTGCTCAGGCCGGTGGTCGGCGAGTGTGACGCTGAAGGTCCCGTAGCGGGAGGCTAACGGTGAGGCGGACAGCCCGTGGGCCAGAACGCTCAGGGCGATCGTCACCGTCACCACCGACAGTACCCGGCCGGCATCGGCTGGATCGAGGGTGTCATAGGCGATGAGGCCGAAGACCACCGAGGCAAGCCCCCGGGGACCGAACCATCCGATGAAACCCACGGTGAAGCGGTCGAGTCCTGTTCGCATCAGGGCGAGCGCGACCGGGACCATCCGCACGGCGGTGAGGGCGAGAACTGCGAAAAGGACATCCGACCATGTGGCGTGCTCGAGTCCGGGGACCAGCATGGCCGCCCCGAAGATGAGCCACACCAGGAGCGACAGCAACCCTCCGGCCTCCTCGGTGAATGCAACCAGTTCGTCGAGATCGCGGCGCACCACCGAGCCGAACGCCACTCCGGCGGCGAATGCGGCGACGAACCCGTTGCCATGGGCCTCGATGGCGGTGCCGTAGGCGAGCAGTGCCAGACCGAGGGCTGTCAGTGTCCGGAAGTTGGCATCAGCCCACCCCGAGGCATTGGTCCGGGCCAGCACCGAACCGCCGACCATTCCCAGGACGGCGCCGACCATGGTGCCGATGAGCAGGTCTCCGGCGGCACCCAGCACCGACGTCGAATGTATCGCCTCGGTTGTCACCGCTCCGGCCAGGAAGAGGTTCACGAAGGGGGTGGCGATGCCGTCGTTGAGCCCGCTCTCCACGTTGAGCAGGCGTCGGACGCGGCCAGGGATGCGCCTGTCCTCCATGATGCTGGCGCCGAGAGCCGCGTCGGTCGGGGCCACGATGGCGCCTATGGTGGCCGCCACCCACAACGAGACACCGGGGAGAAGCCCGAATGCCACTGCGGTCCCGACAGCGATGGTGAGTGGCAGTCCGACGGCCAGAAGTCGGACGGGCAGACCCAGGTCGTGACGGAGTTGGTGGACGTTGACCCGTGACGCGTCGGTGAAAAGGACGAGCGCCAGGGTTATTTCGGCCAGCGACCGTACGTTCGACGAGTGGGGACTGAAGTGGATGAAGGCGAGTGGTCCGTGGGTGACGATCACACCCATCACCACGAAGGCGATGGGTGCGGTGATGAACAGTCTCTCTAACCGGGCCGAGACCAGCGACCAGAGGACGACGCAGCCGGCGGCGGTCGCCAGCACCGCCGTGTCGAGGCCGTGGTTCACCGGGCACGTCCGGACCGGACGACCCGTCCCTCTCCTGTCACGGACGGACCGGCCGTCCGTTTGGACCTTCCACCGTGCCTACTGCCGGGCCATGGACTAGAAGTACTCGACGACGTCCAGCAGGACGAGCAGAGCGTTGGGTGCACCCCGGGGTGGCCGGAGCGGATCGATCGCCGGAAAGAGGACTTCGGGATCCTTGGTGTCGTAGGTGGCCAGATCTACGGGCTGGGGATCAGGGATCGGCAGGTTGGCTCTCGACCTACTGGCCGCCATGGGACCTTCCTTTCGACAACACGGAGTCGGGCCGACCCCCTCTGGACAGCAAATGTCACCCTGATACTGCCAAATCTTGATGGCCGAAAGACGGATTTGCACCGGAGCCCGTCCACCGATGCCAGGTGTGACGCGTCGTGGTTCGTGTCACAACCAGAATTTGCATCGGCTGGGGGGCGGCCGCGTCGTGTCGTAAGACCTATCGACACCGGGGCAAGACGCCTTCGCATCGAGACGGGGAGGCGGGAGGGCCCGGGACGGGGACAGACCCGCCGAGCGTTGGCTACATCCCGAGCCTGACCTTTCAAACCTGAGACGGCCTGACAATCGGAGGATGCGCGCCGTCCGTCGGGTGCGGACACTGCGCTCCGTGACCCAAGGGTCACGTCGAGTGTTCCCATGCTGCGCAAGGTGCATCGGGTGAGGGAAGATGAACGTGTGGGGGCAGCCGCGAGATCAGTGGAGAATGCCGCAGGGGTGTCCCTCGGTGAGTTGATCGACTTCTGCGCGCGGTGTATCGCCCTCGGGATTCCTGAGTCCACCAAGTTGCTGGCCGGCATGGACGACCGGGCGATGTTGCTGGCGGTGTTCGCCGAGACCCACCGTGCGACCCCACTGGCGGTCCCCGAGGCGGCCAATGCCGAGGACGGCGTGATCATCGAAGGCGGCGTGATCATCGACATCCCCGACGAAGAGTGAGCCGGCGCATCCACGGCTGACCGGCTCTGGCCGGTCGCGCCGGGTCCGATGTCCACCTGACCTGCGGCCAACGCACGGTCCGATACCCGGCACGGTTGTCGAATAGGGGCCAGCCACGTCGACGGCTCACCCCCCGGATTGTTGCCGCCGACGTGCTGACCTCCCGCCCCAGGTCCCCCCCGACCCACATCTAAACGAACGTTTGTAAGGGAAGTATTCGACAGCGATAAGAACGGGCTAAATCCTGTTTGGCAGTCGTAAACCTCTGGATGTCCGCCCCCGGGCCCGGATTCCGTCGGGGAGAATGGGTGTCGGGGCGCGACAAGGCGGGACCTGAGCCCCGCCCTTGTCGGTACGGTCAGTCGCCCGGGTACGAGTACCGCTACTCGGGCGTGCTCCCGTCTGGTTTACCCGAGGGTGCCGTCCCGCTCCCGAGCATGAGTGTCGAGATGCCCGAAGGGCTGAGGGCCTCCGTGGTCAGGGTCGCCTCGTTCCTGCGCCGTCGGTACGAACGTGGTCGCCGAGGCACCACTGTCCGAGCCGGGGAAGGCACCGTGATCGAGCCGGGGGTCGAGCCCGGGATGGTAAAGGACCCATAGGTGTCTTCACCGATGGTGGTGGTGCCACCAACGGTGGAGTTGATGGTGAGGGTCGTTGACTTCTCACTGAACTTCTGGGCGGGACTGGCCAGAGCCGTCCACTTGATCTTCAGTGAGCCGGTCAACGTGCCACCGGGGGACGGGTCGTTGCCCTCGACGCTGGCCGCCCTGTAGAACGTGGCGGGCGACTCGCTCCGGTTCGTCGAGACCAGCTTCCCCGACGCCACACCGGTGAAGGTTCCGGTCACTGCTGTGGAGGGTCAGCACACGTCCACGCCGTCGATGGCGATCTTCTGACCCTTGTTCTTCGTCGGGGCCACGTAGCCGCCCGGATTGAAGATGCCGATGGCGGTCTTGAAGGTGATGGTCCCACCGCTGGTGATGCACGAAGCCGTGGTTGGAGGCCCGGTGTTGTCGGACACGGGGTTCGCCCCCCGCCCCCGCCGTACCGGCCGGCGACACGAACGGGCAGGAAAGTGATTTCAAGCGCCTCCAGGCCAGGCCTGTGGGAATGGGTTCTTGAGGGCGGTTCGCCCCTGCTAGAACCTGGATCCATGCCGCCGACACGAGACCGAGCCATCCGAAGCACCCTGCAGCTCCTGGAGGCCCTCGCCGAGTTGCGCGATACCATCCGCACCACGGAAACCTCGATCAGACGAGCCCTGAAGAAGGCCGAGCAGGGGGCCGATGCATCGGAAGCTCTGATGGTCGCCTCACCATCCAACCTGCGGAATTCGATGAACGAAGCCCTCGGTGCGGTGGAGAAGGCGCGTCACCATGCCCGGCTGACCATCTTCGCCATGGGGCTCGAACAGGGGATGTCGATAGGGGAGCTGGCCAGGATGTTCGGGTTCTCGCGCCAGCTCGCCGCTCGCTACGCCAAAGAGGCACGCGAGCAGGCCTGACTACCTGGCATTGTCGGTGGCCGTACCGTCGACCGGTCAGGCACCGGACTGCCGGCCCATTCGAGCGTGCGGTTCATTGGCACGTAGCCCAGAGCACGGACAGGTGCCCATGCCCTGGGCCACCGCCAGGCATCCCCCGGGTACCACTTGTCCGAATGGGTCAGGGGTTCGTCGCGTACCGCAATGCAGCCCCTTGGCACTCGGCCAGCACATGGTGATCCATACGCCGGTGGCTGACAACCGCTCCACTCTCTCGGTGATGGGCTAGCCACCACTCGTGCTCACCGAGCGGGCCGAGATCGCATCGGCCGGTACAGTCCCACGGGGGCGAGGAAACGAGTGGGGGGGGGGACTCCATGACGGTTGACCGGAACATTCTCCGCTGTGACGGATACGGCTGTGCGGCCGAAGCCCACCTCGAGGTCGGGACACCAACCGTCGGGACGGATCCCGAGGTTCGCGGCGAGGTGCGACGGCGTTTCGCATCAGATGGTTGGACGACCGACCTCAGTCCTTTTTGGCAGGAGACGCTCGACTTCTGTCCACTGCACACCCCTGAGCAGCGAGCCGGCTGACGGCCCAAGGGACCGCGGCGACCGCCCCGGTCGGGTAGGCGACAGGGGCGGTCGCCGAGGGCGCAGTGGAAGTTCTTGGTGTGGGACACTTGGGCACGGGTTCCCTTCCGTGCATGATCCCGGTGTCCTCGACACGGGGGACCCGGGCCGCGGCGGCAACCAAACCACCTCGGCATGCTCTCGACGTACAATCGTGGTGTGCAGCGTGTTTCCGGAGACGACCGATGAGCAAAGGGACGACCTGTGAAAACCCCATGTGCTCCTGTGACCCTTGCTCGTGCACGTCCTGCACGTGCGGCGTGGCGAAGCTCGGGGACCTCGAGCGCCGGGTGATGGGCATCCTGTGGGAACAGGGTGACAGCGAGCTGACCGGCCGCAACGTGGCCGACGTGCTGCCCGCACATGCCTATACGACGGTGGCCACGGTCCTCGATCGCCTGGTCCACAAGGGCCTCGTACGCCGGAGGATGGACGGCCGGACGATCCGGTTCTCCGCAGTGGGGACCCCGGGCGCGCACACGGCAGTGCTCATGCACGAGACCCTGGTTTCTGGCGACGACCCCGTTTCGGCTCTGCTGCACTTCGCCGGGATCCTGTCGCCGGAAGAGGCGGCGATCCTCCGGCGCTCGCTCGGGGCGGCCGAGAACGAGCCTCGGGTCCCGAGCGGCTGAGCTTCGGGCGTACCCACGGTGGTGCGTCAGGCCGGACTGCACCGAGGGCGACAGGACCGGTGTGCGGGGTTGCCGCTCTCAGGTCATCAGGATGAGCATGAAGGCCATGCCGAGGCACATCGTCACGTGGCTGGCGTCGACCAGCCAAGGGGTGGCGACGAACTCCTCGAGGGCGACCGTCGGTGTGGCATCACCCTCCTCGTTCACACCATGGGTACCTGATCCGCGGGCGCCCACCATGGCGTATGCCGGAGCGTGGGTCCCGAAGTGGGACGCACCCTTGACCGGGGAGGCCAGGGTGAACACGGCTGAGGCCAAGAGTGTGAAGGCCAGGACGAACGCCAACCCCGAATCCAGTTTGGGTCCCGCCGACGACATCGCCATCGCTCCGGTGGCCGCGGTCGAGCCCGCCGGGAACCAGTACATCAATAACATGGAGAAACTCATCACGGCATGGATCAGCGTGTGCGGCAGATGGAGCCCGTACCGAAGGAGGGACTGGATGGTCCGTACGACGAACCAGACCAGGAGGATCGAGAAGATGAGGACCCATACGCCGCTCGGGCCGAACGCCCACCGGGTGACGAACATGCCGGCCATCGCCACCCCCATGAACACGTGGGAGATGTCGACGTCCCGGCCGGCCGGCCGGGACGTCGCCAACGAGAGGCCGGTCATGACCAGGCAGTAGGCGGCGACGGCCAGCATCAGCACGCCGAAGAGGTAGTACAGCCACGATGGGGTCGACACGGTGGGTCACGCCTCCTTCGACATGAGGAGGGCACCGGGCGTCGCCGGTTCAGGATCCGGCCCTCTCGCCGTCACCGGCCAGTAGGTCAGAGCCAGCAGGATGACGAGTAGCCCGGAGTTGGGGTCGGTGGCACCACCGGCGAGGATGCCCCCCACGTTTTGGACGGCGACCCAGATCACAGCGAAGACCACGACGGCCACGACGACGGCCGCCTGGGCGCCAACTGGGGGGAGGTACACCCCGATGGCCACGAGCAGACAGATGATGGCCAAAAGGATGGCAAACGTCGTCCCGTGATGGAGGAACAGCGATTCGGTGGTGCGGTCCACACGCGAGAGCCAACCGGGCTGGCCGTTGTTGAAGCCGGCCACCAGGTCGTGGAGGGCCCTGGGGGAACGGCCCGAGCCGATCACCGACAGGAGAGCCAGGAACCCCCACACCGCAGCCCAGATGACCTTGGCCGCCCTCACCCCCACGGTGCGGGCGGCGACGAACGGCATATCGGAACCCTGGCTCGGCCACAGCAGCACAGCGAGCAGGGCATAGAAGAGGACGCCACCCGGTCCACCTCCGAATGGCGTGGCACCGCCTTGGAAGATCTGACCGGCCGCCTCGCCGAACCACCAGACACCGAGGGCCCAGACGATCGAGAGGACGAGTGCCGGCCGGCATGTGCGTTTCCCGATGATGCCGAAGGCGATGACGAACTGGATGCCGGCAAAGATCGTATTGGTCAGGATGGGCTGGTGGTAGACGTTCGACGCGTTCCAAGTGACGGGATGGGACACCCAGCCCGGGTTCCCACTGGCCAACCCGTTCAACATGCCACTGAACCCGTTCGAGCCTCGGGTGAACATGAACGGCTGTAGCTGGAGGACGGCATCGAGGAGCCACACAGTGGCGAGCAGCAGCCGGAAAGTGCGCTGGAGGTCCCTCGGTCGGCCGTGGGCCGCGGGGGAGTCGCCAGAGCCGGCGACGGCGGCCGGGGTTCCCCTCTCCTTCGCGTCGGTGACCGTCATCTCCACCTCACTCACGACCGGTCGTGCCCAGCGCCTATTACTACTAGCAGTAGTAGCGGTGCACAACTCAATCCCACCGCCAGTCCGCCCACCTCGGTCGCCTTCCAGGGAGGGAGGATCAGCGACCGGGCCGGGTACCGTGCGCCGACAGCACCACGGCGGGGCGACCCGGCGGTGCCGGTGCACCGGTTCGGGCTATCGGCGGGCTCGCGGCATTAGGTCACTCCGGGCCCACGGCGGGTTCGGGGTTGCCGCCCATCATCTTGAGCATGATGGCACCACCGGATCGGAAGAACCGCCAGACCAGGGCGGCGGCCACCACGAGGAACACGAGGTTGAGGTAGGTGGTGTAGTTCCAACTGATGGAGGGACTGAGCACTTTGGCGTTTCGGGTGGTCGGAATCAATCCGGTGGCACCGAAGATGAGCTCGACGGCGTAGCCAGCGGCGACCATGGCGGCATAGAAGGTGGCCAGGATGAACAACATCATCGCCGTGCCGTAATACTTCCGGTAGATCACCAGGATCGGCAGGATGATGAGGTCGGCGAAGATGAAGCTGATCACCCCGCCGAAACTGATGCCCCCGTTCCAAAGCACGGCGGCCAGTGGGACGTTGCCGATCGAGCAGACGAACGCAAGAACGGAGATGACCGGTCCGAGCAGTGGTCCCCAGATCTTGGCGAGCAGTGGGTGCCCGGTGAGGAACAGGTGCTGCCAGAAGGCGTCGGGCACCCAGGCGCCGAGGGCACCGGCGATCAGGAGTCCGACCACAACGTCGCGAAGCACGGCCGCCCACTCCATCACGAAGATGTGGGAGACCGAGGTCAAACCCTCGGCCGACGTCAGGCGGGTCCACAGACTGCCGGACGCTTTCACGCTCATGTCCATGGCCGCGTGGCCTTCCATCGATCCGGCGAGGCCCCGATCGGCCTGTCGTCGGGCATCGTTGACGAGCTTCTTCGTGAGGAAAGTCCGGAAGAGCACGGCGATGAAGACGATCATGATCGGGCCGCCGACAAATTCGGCCAGCGTGAACTGCCAGCCGAGGAGCAGGGCCATGATGATTCCGAGCTCGATGACGAGGTTGGTCGATGCGATCTCAAACGCCATGACAGCGGTGAAATCGGCACCCTTGCGGAAGAGGCCGCGGGCCAGTGCGACGGCGGCATAGGAGCACGAGGAGCTGGCCATCCCGAGCCCGGTGGCCAACCCGAGCGCACGCGCCGAGGCGTTCCCCAAGGTCCGCTCGATCGTCCCCCGGTGGACGAGGGCCTGGACAATCGATGACAGCGTGAAGCCGAGGATGAGCGACCAGAGGATCTGCCAGGTCATGGACCCGGCTACGGCGAGTGCATGTCCGACGGCATCAACGAATCGCACCAGTTCAGCTCCGGCTCGACGAGATCGGAGGGATGGCTGCCCGGCGCAGGCCGACCCTCATGGCGTCCCCGAACCGAACCTTATCGACGTCAACGGTCGGGCCGTCGCGGGTCGGGACGGCCGCTCCCTCGATCGGTGCTCCCGCGGGCAGGAAGCGGCGCGCCCCGACCGTCGGAACAGTCTTCCCGACGGTGGGCGACAGGGTGGTTGCTCATCGACCATGATGGAACCATGGGATCAGACGGCAGCAAGCCCCGAAAGAAGCGTCGCCGACTGGCCAAGGTGCCCAAGTACGAGGAGCCCAACCGGGCCGAGGGCTTCACCGGTGGCTCCTTCGGGCGTGCCGGGCATGGTTCCGACGGTCACCACCCGGGTAAGCCCAGTCGCACCGGGGCGTTCGTGCTCCGGGTTCTGGGCCAGCGGCCGAAGAAGTAGCACCGAGGCGATCCCGGACGCTTCAGGGTGTCCAACCGGTGGCGGCGGCCCACCGCTCGGCGATCACCACGATCAGATCGACCACTGGGTCCTTGATGTCTGCGTAGCTGTCGACCGTCGGGGTCACGCCGGCGAGGCGTTCCTTGAACGTCCCATACGCCGGCACGGCATCGGGGTGGGAGCGGAACCAGTCGCGGAACAACAGTGCCAGACGTTCATTGGCGGCTCCGGCCCGGCGCACGTGGAGATTGACGGCGAAATCTCCCTCGCCCCGGCGCAGCCAGAGACGCTTGGCCCACTCGTCGGGGCGAGGGTCCAGACCCGATGGGACGTGATCGCGCTCGAAGGGAGAGCGACGGAATCCCAGCTCGCCCAGCGGGTCGTCGTAGCTCTCAGCGCCGGTGAGGTCGCTGACGCTCACCTGCAGGTCGATCACATCCTTGGCCGCCATCCGAGGTATCGCCGTGCTCCCGATGTGCTCGGTACGGAGCGCCGATGGACCCAGCCGTCTGTTCAGGGCAATCTTCAGTCCCTCGGCCCGCACTCCCCAGTCGGTGCGGTGGGGGACCACAATGGGTGGCTCCTCGGTCACGCACCACTTTGGCAGTCGCACCCGACGGGTGCACCCGCGACCATTGGGCCACGGGTGCAGTCCCGTCGGGCGTCATCGTGCCCTCAGTCGCCGGACACCTTGTCGGCCGCCTTGTCGACCACGTCCTTGACCTTGCCCTCGGCCTTGTCGACAGTCCCTTCGCCCTTCAGCCTGTCGTTGTCGGTCACGTCTCCCACTGCCTGCTTCGCTCGACCCTTTATGTCATCGGTGGCGGCCATCTGACCCTCCTTGTTCGCTTTGCTCACCGGAGTCCCTACCCGGTGCTCCCTCACCGAAACCGGCAACCTCGGGGCGCGAGGCCTGCCGGCTCGAGGGGACGCCCTCGGACGGTGGGCCGGCCGGGCTCCAGGACCGTGCATGATGGGAGCGTGCGTCGCCTCGTACTCACCGTCACGTGCCCGGACGGCACGGGAATCGTCGCCGCGGTCACCGGCTTCATCGCCGCCCACGGCGGCTGGGTGGTGGAAGCGGCGCAGCACGGCGATCTCGTGTCGGGTCAGTTCTTCCAGCGCATCGAGATCCTGGCCGACACACTTCCTTTCGGTCCTGACGGGTTCGCATCCCGCTTCGGCGAGGTCGCCCGGCGGTTCGACCTCGACTGGCACCTGAGCGACACCGATGTACGAAAGCGGGCCGTCATCCTCGTGAGCAGGGAGGACCACTGCATCGCCGACCTGCTCCACAGATGGCGCAGGGGCGACCTCCCCTGTGACATTCCGCTGGTGATCGGCAACCACCCCGACCTTGGGGAACTCGTGCGATGGCACGGCGTCGAGTTCCACCACGTGCCCTTCGACGCCGACCGCAAGGCCGAGGCGTTCTCAGAGGTGGTCTCGTTGTTCGACGGGGCGCAGGGCGACGTGATGGTGCTGGCCCGGTTCATGCAGATCCTTCCGGCCGACGTCTGCGCCCGCTACCCCGGGCGGATCATCAACATCCATCACAGCTTCCTCCCGTCGTTCGCCGGTGCCCGCCCCTATCACCAGGCCTTCGACAGGGGAGTGAAACTGATCGGTGCCACCTGCCACTACGTGACGGCCGAACTCGACGACGGTCCGATCATCGAGCAGGACACCGCCCGCATCGACCACGCCGACACCGTGGAGGAACTCCTCCGGATGGGTCGCGACATCGAGCGTGCGGTGCTGGTGCGGGGACTGCGTTGGCACCTCGAGGACCGGGTCCTGCTGAACGGCCGCAGGACGGTGGTGTTCGCATGACGGTGGGCCGATGGCACACGAGGTTTAGGGTCCTGTCAGCGGGGTAGGAAGTTCTGGGTCGGGCCCGTTGAGCGAGTTTCCGCCGGCTCGCTCCGGGCCCGGTGCCTATTCGGCCGCCTCGGCCAGCGCTTCAGCCAGCGTCGGGTGGACGAGCATCGACTCGATGATGTCGGCGACCTTCAGCCGGCCGGTCACGGCCACCGCCAGCACCGAGATGAGCTCGGAGGCGTTCCGGCCGACGATGGACCCTCCGAGGATGATGCCGGTGGCCGGGTCGGTGATGATCTTGACGAAGCCGCGGGAATCGTTGTCGATGAGGGCACGGGCGCTGGCCGCGAACGGCACCTTCGTGACCCGGATCTTCCGCCCCTCGGCGAAGGCGTCCGCCTCGGCCAGGCCGACATCGGCGATCTCGGGCTCCGTGAAGATGGCCGAGGGGGCGCTCTCGTAATTGGGGTGCCGGTGCGAGGCGGTATGCCCGACGACGACGTACTCGGCCACCTGGCGGCCCTGCATCCAAGCAACCGAGGAGAGGGGGAGCTTCCCCGACAGGTCGCCGGCGGCGAAGATGTGCGGGACCGAGGTCTGGCAGTGGCGGTTGATGGGGACGTAACCGCCGACCCCCAAGTCGACGCCGGCGTTCTCGAGCCCGAGCCCCTCGGAGTTGGGGATCGACCCGATGGCCAGCAGCGCGTGCGATCCTGCCACCCTCCGGCCGTCGTCGCACGAGACGAGGACCCCCTTGGCCGTGCGGTCGACGGAGATCGCCCTTGCCCCCTTCAGCAGGTGGACGCCCCGATCGGTGAAGTCGGCCTCGAGCACGCCCGCCACCTCGGGATCCTTTTGGGGGAGGACCTGTTGGCGGCTCACGATCAGGGTCACCTCGGACCCGAGGGACGAGAAGAGGTGGACGAACTCGACCCCGGTGACCCCCGAACCGATGACCACCAGGTGGTCGGGAAGCTCCGAGGGCGGGTAGGCGTCCCGGGTGCAGAGGATCCTGTCGGTGTCGAGGACCGCCCAGTCGGGGATCCTCGGCCGGCTCCCGGTGCTGAGCAGGATGGCGTCGGCCTCGAAGGTCTGCTCACCCCCGGCAGTGTCGGCCACGACGGTGTGGGCATCGGCCAGGCGGGCCGTGCCGTGGACTACCTCGACACCCTGGCTGTGCAGGATCTTCTCGTTGGTCTGTTCCAGATGGTCGACGATGCTCGAGATGCGGTGGCGGAGCAGTTCGAGCCCGATGCTGCCCCGGGCTCCGACCACCCCCATCCCCTCGATGCGCCGGAGAGTGGCCATGGCTCCACCGGTGGCGATCATGGCCTTGGAGGGGATGCAATCCCACAGGTTGGCGGCGCCTCCGACGATGTCGCGCTCGATAAGCGTCACGTCGACGCCGAGCATGGCCGCGTGCGTCGCGGCCTGGTTGCCGGCTGGTCCGCCGCCGATGATCACGAAGCGCATGGCTACAGCGTAGGGTGCCCCCGGCCCACCTCTTTGTGTCCAGGTCGGGGGCGCAGCCCGCGACCGCCTGGATCAGGTGGGGAGGCCCGACTTTGTGGCTTCGGGCACTTCGACGAGGCGCCCGGTGGTCACATCGTAGATGTAGCCGTAGATGGGGATCGTGTCGGGTACGAGGGGGTGGTTGCGGATGCGAGTCACGTCCTCGGCGACACTCCGCTCGTTGTCGCTGATGGTCAGCCAGTCCAGGTAGTTGGCCTCGGCGGAGCCCGGTCCCGAGCCGACATCGTGGAAGCCGTCGGGACCGAGCTCGGCGGTCTCGAGGCTGTTAGCCAGCAGGCCCCGGATGACGTCGTCGGTGAAGAACTCCATGCCGCAGTTGGAGTGGTGGATGACGAACCACTCCCGGGTGCCGAGGAGCTTGTAGGAGATGACCAGCGACCGGATGGCGTCGTCGCTGGCCCGGCCGCCGGCGTTGCGGATGACGTGGGCGTCACCCTCGCTCAGGCCCGCGTACTTGGCCGGATCGAGCCTGGCGTCCATGCAGGTGAGGATGGCGAACCCCCGGGCCGGCGGGAGCGCCAGCTCCCCTTTGGCCCCGAAGGACGCTGCGTACTGGTCGTTGGCCTCGAGGACCTCGTCACGGACGGACATGTCGCACCTCGCTTGGTGGTCGGGTTGATGGGGGCTCGACTGGCACCGTTCCTGCGGCACAAGTAAAGCTACAGGAATACTAGACATTCGGGCTGCGTCTTCGATCACCGGTGGTCCCGGCCGAAGGGGCGCTCGGTCCGGAGGGGGTGACGCTGAGGGAGCGGGACTGAACCAGACCCCCTGGACAGGGGCCCGCCCATCGGGGCCGCTCAGGATGCCCCGAGGCTCCAGAGATTGGCATCCCAGGCGATGCCGGGCACCGACGTGTTGGGCACCACGTGGTCGTAGCTGGTCGACCAGGCGAAGAACTGGGGGTACTCGTACAGGGGCAGCGTCGCCATGTCGCTCCACAGGATCTTGTCGGCCGCGTTGAAGTCCGCCGCCTCGACCGCGGCCGTCGACGCCGTCGATCCCTCGGCCATCAGTAGGTCGACCCGGGGATCGGCGTAGTGGATCCAGTTCTGCCCGCACTGGCGAGTGTCGGTGTACGAGCAGTAGAGGGACTGGTTCCCCGACGGGAACGGTGTGTCCAGCCAGGCGAACTCGGCGATCTGGTACGCCCCGTCGGGAAGGTTGGTCCCGAAGAACGTGGCGGCCTCGTAGTTCTGGATGTCGATTTTGATGCCGATGGCCTTCATCTGGGCCCGGAACAACTGCTCGGTCTCCAACCTGATCGGATCGCCGGACGTGGACTGAACGGTGAAGGTCAGGTCCTGACCCTTTTCGGGGCCGAAATCGGGCTGGTAGTAGCCGTCCGGCGCCCTGGTGAAGCCGAGCCCGCTGAGGAGTGATTCGGCGTGCGAGTCGTCGACCTCCCCATAGGCCTTGCCGTTGTCCACATACTGCGGCTGGGTGGACACGAACATCCGGTTGCCGAGCGGTTCGAGACCGGGCGCGATCTGGCCCACGGTCCGCGAGATGATCTGGCGACGGTCGGTTCCAAGGGCGATGGCCTGGCGCACCTGGAGCTCGGCCAGGTAGGGGTCGGCCTCGTTGAAGTCGAGGTGTTCGAACTCGAGACCGGGGACCGTCACCGTGTCGGTTGCCGGGACCTGGTCGGCGCTGTGGACCACCGAGGTGCTCACCGAGGTCGGGTTGATCACCTGGACCTCATTGTCCCGGAGAGCCGCCACTTCGGCCGCATCGTCGGGAAAGAACCGGAACACGATCTTGTCCAGCCGGCCCGGGGTGCCCCAGTACCGGGGGTTCCGCACCAGCACGACTGACCGGCCGACGTCGTAGTTCTCTATCTCGTACCAGCTGCCCGAGATGGTCTGGGAGGCAACGGTGAACCCGGTGTTCCAGCCGACGATCCGCGCCACGTGGGCGGGTACGAGGTTGGCGAAGAGGCTCCGCCAGTCGGCGTAGGGCGTCGCGAACGTGACAGTGACCGTGTCGCCGTTGGGACACAGGCCGGCGTTGCGGTCGGCCACGGAGCCGGAGGCGCAGGTTCCGCCGGGGGGATGGGAGCCGGTCACCGAGGCGATCTGGCTGTAACCGGTCGTCGACGCCGCGTCATAGGGCTGGTTCCCCAGGTCGGTGAACGCCGGGTTCCCGCTCTGCGCCTGCCAGTTGTAGATGAAGTCGTCGGCGTCGATGGGCGTGCCGTCCGACCATCTGGCCTTGTGGCTGATGTCGTAGGTGACGGTCTGTGGGCTGTCGGTCACCCTGACGCTGCTGATCAGCTGGGTGTTGAGCTGGGGTTTGAGCGCTGGGTCCACGATGAAGGGTTGGGGCCAGACGGTGTCGAGAATCTCCTGGGCTGCGAACCCACTGGCTGCCGCCGTGTTGATGTTGAAGCCAGCCAGGCTCTGGTCGAGGGCCACAGTGATCGAGCCGCCCGACGTTCCCGATCCGTCGTTGCCCGCCTCTCCACCGCCGGCGCTGCAGGCGCTGAGGGCGATGGCGGCGATCCCCACCAAGGCTGCGGCGGCGGTGCTCCGCCTCGTCCTCTCATGCACACGTCCCCCTGATGCCTGTGCCGGGGCCCACCTGTCACACGGCTTTTACGAAACGGTAACCGACCGATGCCGCTCCGTGGTGATGGAAGGAGTCGGTCGTGCCCGCCATCCGACCGACGCTCGGGCCCGGGCATTCAGATGCACGATCGGTACGGGCTCGTCGTCCCGCGGTCATGGCCGAGCCGCTGGGTATCCCGATGGGCGCGGCTCTTCCGTCCCGGAGCGGATGCAGACGATAAACGGCCGCATCGTGAGTGCTCAGACCGCGGTGAGCCCTCAGACCTCGGCCACCGTGTGCAGACGCTCGGTGGCCTCGATGTACTCCTCGACCATCGAGAAGACGACGTCCTTGGCCTTGCGCACGCTGGTGGCCCGGCCGATGACCTGGCCGCAGGGGTTGAAGTTCACGTCGCGTGCCTGCTCGGGATAGCGGTGCCCACGGGACACCGCCTCGATGGCCACCATCATCTGCAGGGGCATGGGCAGTGGGTCGGGCGTGTCCTCGGCCTCCCAAGCCTCGGTCCAGTCGTTCTTGAGCATGCGGCACGGCTTCCCGGTGAAGGACCGGGACCGCACGGTGTCGCGGCTCGACGCGGCGAGGTAGGTCTCCATCTGCTTCGGGGGTATGTCGGCCTCCTCGACCGTCAGCCACAGCGTTCCCGACCACACGCCCTGGGCCCCGAGGGCCAGCGCGGCCGCCATCTGTCGTCCGCTTCCCACACCTCCGGCGGCCAGCACCGGGATGGGGGCCACCGCGTCGATGACCTCGGGCCACAAGACGATGCTGCCGACGTCTCCGGTATGTCCGCCACCCTCGGAGCCTTGGCAGATGATGAAGTCGAGCCCTGCGGCCTTGTGGTTGAGGGCGTGCTTAACCGAGCCGGCCAGGGCGCCGATCATGAGGCCGGCCCCTTGCACCTTCTCCACCACGTCAGGCGGCGGTGTGCCCAGCGCGTTGGCGATGAGCTTGACATTGGGATGGCGCAGGGCCACCTCGATGAGCCCGGCGGCGTGGGCCGCCGTCCACCCGATCATCCCGTTCGAGGTGCGCTCGTCCTCGGGGATCTCCGGTACGTGGTGGTCGGCCAGGATCTTGAGGGCGAACTCCTTGTGCTCGGCCGGGACCAGGGCACGGATCTGGGCCTCGAGCTTATCGGGGTCCATCTCGCCCATGCCCTCGTACTTCGCCGGGATCACGATGTCGACGCCGTAGGGTCGGTCGCCTACGTGCTCGTCGATCCAGGTGAGCTCCACCTCGAGCTGTTCGGGGGTGAAGGCGATGGCGCCGAGGACACCGATGCCCCCGGCGTTGGACACGGCGGCCACCACGTCGCGACAGTGAGTGAAGGCGAAGATGGGGAACTCGATGCCGAGCTTCCGGCGGATCTCGGTGTTCATGGTGCGGCTCCTGGTTCGGGGGACGGCTGGGACGTGGACTCGATCTGTGATTGGTCGGACGGGGAGGAGGCGGCGGCCAACGGGGTGGTGGGCAACCCGAGCAGTGCGGCGAGGCCTCGCAGGGCGAGGTCGTCGGTGACGACCTCGGGCTCCAGTCGGCGCTGCATGGCCAGCCCGGTGAGGAGGGCCTTGACCAGCACGGCCAGCTCCTGGGGTTCGGCCACCGGGTGGGCGTCGACCGAGGCCGACCATCCGGCGAGCTGGCGAGCGCTGTACCGGCGCCCTTCGGCGTTGCGCACGCGCACCACGTCGGCCACCTCCGAGTCACGTGCGGCCCGCAGCCACAGTTCCTGTTCGAGCAGGGACCACCGCCCGGACCGGTCGTCAGAGGTGTCCACGAGGTTCTCCCAGACCGCGGTGAGCTGGCCGGACGGTGAGTCGGTCACCGCCACCTCGGCGAGAAGCAAGGTGAGCACGGAGTCCTTCCAGGAGTCGAGGAGCGCCAGAAGCAGGCCCTGCTTGCTGCCGAAATGGGCGTAGACCGCACCAGAGGTCCGACCGGCCGCCTCGGCCACCGCATCCACCGAGACGGCGTCGACTCCCTGCTCGGCGAAGAGGTCGGCGGCCGCGGCGAGCAGGAGGGCCCGTGTCTTCGCCTTGCGTTCCTGCTGGGTCTGGGCCAACGCTCCCCCTTGTCGGTGGCTCCGGCCGCCGCTGCCGGCCACCATAGATATATCGGAACCGTTATGCAATACGGTTCCGGTCACGTTGATCTGCCCCGGTCGCGCCGATCACTCGGGACCTAGAGTGGGACCGAGCCCAACCTGGCAAGGGAGCATGATGCCGTCGACCAAGACAGAAGTCCGTGACAGGCTGTACATCGACGGGGCGTGGGTGGCGCCCTCGGGACCCGGGACGATCGACGTGATCGACTCGACCACCGAGGAGGTCGTGGGGACGATCCCCGAAGGGACCCTCGAGGACATCGACCGGGCGGTGGCTGCCGCCCGGCGTGCGTTCCCCGGCTGGTCGTCGCTGCCTGTCGCCGGGCGGACGGCCATCCTGACCAGGGTGGCCGGAGCCCTCGACGCCCGCAAGGAGTCGCTGGCCGACCTGATCACCCACGAGGTGGGCATGCCAAGGATGCTCTCCCAACTCGTCCAGGTTGGTCTTCCCACAGCTTCGTTCGCGTCGATGGCCCAGGTTGCCGCCGATTTCCCCTGGGAGCAGACCGTCGGCAACTCGCTGGTCGTCCGGGAGCCGGTCGGGGTGGTGGGGGCCATCACCCCATGGAACTACCCCCTGCACCAGATCGCGGCCAAGGTGGCGCCCGCTCTGGCCGCGGGGTGCACCGTGGTGCTCAAGCCGAGCGAGGTCGCGCCCCTCAACGCCTTCGTGCTGGCCGACATCCTCGACGAGGTGGGAGTGCCGGCCGGCGTGTTCAACCTGGTGTCGGGGACCGGGCCTGCGGTGGGGGAAGCCCTCGCAGCCCACCACGACGTGGACATGATCTCGTTCACCGGCTCGACCCGGGCCGGCCGGCGGGTGTCCGAGGTCGCCTCGGCCACCGTCAAGCGGGTCGCCCTCGAGTTGGGCGGCAAGTCGGCCAACGTGATCCTCGGCGATGCCGACCTGGAAAAGGCCGTGCCGGACGGGGTGGGGAAGTGCTATTTCAACTCCGGCCAGACCTGCAGCGCACTGACCCGCATGCTCGTGCCCCGCGACCGCCTGGGCGAGGTCGAGGAGCTTGCCGCCGCCGCCGCCGAGGGTTGGACGCCCGGTGACCCTTTCGACGCCTCGACCCGTCTCGGGCCCCTGGTGTCGGCGGCCCAACGCGATCGTGTCCGGACCTACATCGACAAGGGAGTGGGCGAGGGGGCGACGCTGCTGACCGGCGGCGCTGACGCCCCCGAAGGGCTCGACCACGGCTTCTTCGTGAGGCCCACCGTCTTCTCGTCGGTCACCCGGGACATGACCATCGCCCGTGAGGAGATCTTCGGCCCTGTTCTCGTGATCATGCCCTACGACACAGAGGACGAGGCGGTCGACATCGCCAACGACACCGACTACGGCCTGGCCGGTGGGGTCTGGTCCGGTGACGCGGACAAGGCCAAGGGCGTCGCCCGTCGTCTCCGGACCGGTCAGGTGGAGGTCAACGGGGGAGGATTCAACCCGATGGCGCCCTTCGGCGGCTACAAGCAGTCGGGCAACGGGCGGGAGTTCGGCGCCTTCGGGCTCGACGAGTTCCTCGAGGTCAAGTCCCTGCAGCTCTGATCGCCTGGTCCGGCCGCACGGCACCGGTGCGCCAGGGGTTCAGAACCCGAACTGGTCCTCGGTCAGACCCAGTGAGATCTGGGCGGCGTCGATGTAGGTCTTCTCGCCGATGAACACGTGCTGGGTACCGGTGTACATGTCCCGGAACGCCCGTTCCATCCGGCTCCCCTCGCGGATGGCCGCGGTGCCGGCGGCCAGGTGGGCCCACTGGACGATCGCACGTGAGCACTCGGTGGCGTAGGTGGCCGCCACCCGCATGTCGGCCCGCATGGTCGGCGTCAGGGACTGGCCGGCGGACACCTGGTCCTCGATGTCCCCGAACGTGGTCAGTACCAGGAGCCGGGCCGCTCTCCACATGGCCGTGTGGTGGGACAGGTCACGTTGGAAGGTCGCCCGGTGGGCCAGCGAGGCGTCGTCGCCCATCCGGACCTTGGTCGCCGCCAGCTCGGTGACATCGTCGAGCATGCTCCTCGCCACGCCGAGGGCCCACGAGGCGTGGCCGGCCGCGGTGATGGGGATGAGCCCCATCCCGAAGGCGGCCGACCGTCCGCGCTCGGGGGTCCGGGTGAACAGGGGGAACGTTCGAGCAGCGGGGACGAACAGGTCGGTCACCTGGTAGTCGTAGGAGCCGGTCCCTTTCAGGCCCTGGACGTGCCAGCCGTCGGTGAAGACGATCTCGTCACGCGGGATCACGGCGACCAGCAGGACGGGGATGCCGGCGTCGTCGACGGAGAGCTCCCCGCCGACCGTGGGCATGAATCCGGCGGCGACGTACTGGGCGTGCCCCGTACCCGAGCCGAAGTTCCAGGCGCCGGTGACGCGGTAGCCGCCCTCGACCGTCTCGCCCGAACCGTTGGGGAAGAACTGGCCCCCGACGGTCACCCGGTTGTCGTGGGCGGTGAACACCTCCTCGAACCCTTCGGCCGGCAGGTAGGCGGCGCACGCCGCCGCCGACGGCAGATTGGCGATGCCGATCCATCCGAGGGAGCCGTCCTGCCACGCGAGTTCGATCCACGTCTCGATCATCTCGGGGAAGCTGGGCTCGCTGCCGCCGGCCTCGTTCGGGTTGCACCACTGCATGAGCCCGCTGTCCCACAACGCGTCGACGGTGCGGGTCGTCAAGGTGCGGTTGCGTTCCGATTCAGCGGCTTCATCGGCCACGAGGGGTCGGAGCGTCCGTGCGGCTTCGATGCCGTGCGCGGTCACGTGACTGGTCATCGTCGTACTCCTCGATCGCGGGCTTCGGTGCGGGTAGAGGTCACCGGGCGGGCTCGTCGGTCACATGCCGAGTTGGTCGAGCAAGCCGACACGCATGCCGGCGGTGAACCCGCCGTCCACCACCAGCGCGTGCCCGGTGATGAACGACGCGTCGTCGGAGGCGAGGAACGAGGCCGCCGATGCGATCTCTGCCGGAGTGCCGAACCGCCCGAGCATATGGCGCTCGCGCATGGTGTCACGGTAGAGCTCCATGCCCTCTGCGTCGATGATCGCTCCGAGCAGAGGGGTGTCGATGCCACCGGGGCAGATGCAGTTGACCCGGATACCGCGGCGGCCGTAGTCGATCGCCATGCTCTTGGTCAGGGTGACCACACCGCCCTTCGACGCGTTGTAGGCCGTACCGCCCTCGGTGCCTTCGAGGCCCTCGATGCTGGCGATGTTGATGATCGACCCGCGACCCTGGGCCAGCATGTGGACGGCGCCGTGCTTGTCGACGATGAACGTCCCTTTGAGGTTGATGTCGACGACGCGGTCCCACTCGTCGGCCTCGAGCAGGTGGACAGGCCCGCCACCGGCCACGCCCGCGGCGTTGACCAGCACGTCGAGGTGGCCGTGGTCGCCGACGACCGAGGCGAACGCTGCCTGGACGGCCGGCTCGTCACGCACGTCGAGGACGTGGTCCACGCCACCGGCCACGTCGACCGTCACGACCGAGGCCCCGTCGGCGGCCAGGCGCTCGGCGCATGCGGCACCGATCCCCGAGGCGGCCCCCGTCACCACCGCCACTGCGCCGTCGAGTCGTGCCACCGCGTCCCCGATTCCTGTCCGGCTGCCGGACCCGCCCGAACGTAGGGGGCGCCGGGCCCGGCGGTCAAGGTGATGGGCCCGGTCCGCCCCCTCGCTTCCCGTTCGGCCGAGCTCAGGTGGGCAGCCCGCTGATCATGTGATGGCCGATGTCGCCGACCAGCTCGACCAGGTACCGGCGTTCGGTGAATTCCCAACGGCCTTCTATCCGGGCGAACCGGTCGTGGTAGCGGCCGGCGAGGACCGGCTGGAGCGGGAGGCCGGGCACCGCCTGGAGCACTGTGAAGTAGGAGCGTGCCGATGCGGTCCCTTCCTCCTCGTCGATGTCGAGGATGAGATTGGTGGTGACGTGCTTGGTACCGGGCGTCCCGTCCGGGTACCGCCGGGTGGTGGCCGTGAACAGCGCCACGAGTGCGTCCCGTCCGGTCAGGAGCGACGCATTGTCGGGTGTGCCGACGCCGGCATGGCCGAGGAGGTCCCCGACCCCCTCGAAGTCACCGCTGTCGATGAGCTCGGCGTACCGGGCGATGAGATTGCCGATCTGGACGGCGCCGTCGCTCATACGAAGGTGAGATCGGCGTCGTCCCAATAGGCGAAGACCGAGCTGATCAGGCCGTCATCGGCGAAGGTGAACACCTCGATGCCGTCGATGGTCATGGTGGAACCGCCCGCCTCGACGTCGATCTCGAAGTCGATCGCCACATTGGCCGCGCAGGTGTGGACGGTCTTGGCCCGGAAGGTCCACGAGTCACTGGCGGCGATGCTCCCCTCGAAGAAGGCGGCGATCGCCTCTCGGCCGACGTTCGCCGGTTGAGACGCCGGATCGGCCTGGACGGCGTCGGGCGTGAACAGGGCGGCGATGCCCTCGGGATCTCGGGAGTTGATCGCGTCCACGTAGGCCTCGATACGGAGCCGCAGATCCTCCGGGCCGTTCACGACGGGCACACCCCGGGCCCCGGGTCGCACACGACGGGCATCACGCGCCCACCGCGTGAACGCCACCGTCGACGTGGAGCAGTTCGCCCGTGGTCATGGGCAACAGGTCGCTGAACAGGGCCACACAGGCCCGGGCCACCACGTCGGTGTCGAGCACGTCCCACCCGAGCGGGGCCTTCTCCGCCCAGGTGTCCTCGAAGGAGTGGAAGCCCGGGATCGACTTGGCGGCCATCGTCTTAACGGGCCCCGCCGCCACCAGGTTGACCCGGATGCGCTCCGGTCCGAGGTCCCGGGCCAGATAGCGGGACAAGGACTCGAGCGCCGCCTTGGAGACGCCCATCCAGGCGTAGGCCGGCCACGCCACGGTGGCGTCGAAGTCGAGGCCCACCACCGATGCGCCCGGCCCACCGTCGGCACCGGCGGCGGCGAGCAGAGGTCGGAATGCCTCGACCAGGGCTTTCAGGGAGTACGCCGAGACGTGCAGGGCCACCTGGACCTGGTCCCAATCGGCCTGGAACATGTCGCCGCCCAGGCACTCGGGTGGCGCATAGCCGATGGCGTGGAGCATGCCGTCCATCCGGTCCCAGCGGGCAGAGAGGCTCTCGGCGGCCGACGCCAGCTGTCCCGGCTCGGTCACGTCGATCTCCAGCACCTCCGCCTCGGCGGGCAGCTTGCGGGCGGTTCGCCTGGTGAGGGACAGTCCGCGCCCCGCCCCGCTCAGCACGACCTCTGCCCCTTCGCGCTGGGCCATGCGGGCCACCGCGAAGGCCAGGGATGCGTCCGTGAGCACGCCGGTTACCAGAATGCGCTTCCCGTCGAGGAGTCCCATGTGGGCGTCAGGTTATCGTGATCACCTCGTTGGGCCAGTTGCCCGTGTGGAAGGGTGTGACGATGCGCATCGGAATTCTGGGAGGTACCGGCCCCGCCGGCCAAGGTCTGGCCGCACGGCTCGCCGCCGCCGGCGAAGAGGTGGTCATCGGCTCGAGGGACGCCGCCCGGGCTGAGGGCATCGCCGCCGAGCTGGTCGGGAGATGGCCCGACCGTCGGTTGGCCGTGTCGGGCTCCGGCAACGAGGACGTGGCGGCGTGCGAGCTGGTGGTGCTGGCCACGCCCTGGGACAGCGCCGTCCCGACGGTCAAGCCGCTTGCCACGGAACTGGACGGCAAGGTGGTGGTCTCGATGGCCAACGCCCTGGTCAAGCAGGGCGCGAGTTCCTGGCTCTGGTGCCGCCGCGCGGGTTCGGTGGCGGCATCGATCCAAGCGGCGCTGCCCCGCTCCTTGGTCTCTGCATCGTTCCACCACCTTCCGGCATCCGAGATGGAGGATCTGGACGCCCCGATCGGAGCGGACGTGCTCGTCTGTTCGGACCACCCCGAAGCCACCGCCGCGACAACGTCCCTGGTCGACTGCATCGATGGCCTCCGGGCCGTGGATGCCGGCAGCCTGTCTCAGGCCGCGCCGATCGAGGCGTTCACCGCCGTCCTCATCACCGTCAACATCCGCCACAAGGTCCACGCCGCCGTGAAATTGGCTGGCTACGGCGACCACTGACCGGCCGTCATGGCGAGAGCTGACATGGTCTCGGACCAAGAACGGGTTGACTGACCTCATGCGGGGGGACATGGCTCCGGGGGGATCGGTGCAGCGGAGTACGACGATGCGCCTGTTCGACACGGCGCAGGGGGCGGTGGTCCCCCTGCAGGCGGGCCCGGTGGTGACGCTCTATTCGTGTGGGATCACCCCCTACGACTCTGCCCACCTCGGCCACGCCGAGGTGTATCTCACCTTCGACATCCTCCAGAGAAGGTTGCGCGACCTGGGGCACGAAACGCGTTGTGTCCGCAACGTCACCGACGTCGACGACGACATCCTCCGCAAGGCGCGCGAGTTGGGGGTCCACTACCTCGACCTGGCCGCCGAGGAGATCAGTCGGTTCGACGCCGACATGGCCGCGCTCGGGCTCATCCCGGCGTGGTCGGAGCCCCGGGCCACCTCGGCCATCTCCGAGATCCTCACCCTGGTGGGATCCGTCCTCGAGTCGGGGCACGCCTACCAGTCCGGTGGTGCCGTCTACTTCGACGTGACCACCTTCGATCGGTTCGGTGCAGTGAGCCACTTCGACCGGTCCACCATGCTGGCCATGGCGGGTGAACACGGGGGCAACCCCGGCGACCCCAACAAGCGCAACCCCCTCGACTTCGTGTTGTGGCAACCGTCCCGGTCCGACGAACCGTCGTGGGAGTCGCGGTGGGGACCGGGGAGGCCGGGATGGCACATCGAGTGCTCCGCCCTCGCCCTGCGCGAGCTGGGCGAGACCGTCGACGTCCACGGAGGCGGTCGCGACCTCGTCTTCCCCCATCACGAGTGCGAGACCGCGCAGTCGGAGTCGGTGACCGGGCGTCCCTTCGTACGCCACTGGCTCCACGTGGGGCTGGTGGGCCTCGAGGGCACCAAGATGTCCAAGTCGCTCGGGAACCTGGTCTTCGTGGGCGATCTCCTGAAGGACTGGGAGCCGGCCGCCATCCGGGTCGCCCTACTCGACCACCACTACCGGCCCGACTGGGAGTGGACGTCGCAGGACATGCCGAATGCGGCACGAAGGTTGGAGCGGTGGCGTGCCGTCCGGCCCCAGGAGCCCGGCGCATCCCGGGACGGGGACCCGGGCCTCGACGCCGTGCGCTCGTTCCTCGACGAGGACCTCGACACCCCCGGTGCACTGGCCGCGCTCGACGAGCTGGCGTCGGCCGGGCACCAGGTCGTCTGGGGTGCCGATCTGCTGGGCGTTACCCTGTAGTCCGACCGGCGCTCGGCACCGGCGGTGGTCGTTCGCCTTCCGGCCCGCCGGTCCGTCCACCCCCGGGGCGACCGGACCCCGAAGCACCCGATGGAGAAAGGCAGTCCCATGGCACCCGTGACCGTTCGGCTTCCCGATGGTTCGACCAAGGAGTTCGAACAGGGCACGACCGCCCGCCAGTTCGCCGCGTCGATCGGGCCCCGCCTGGCCAAGGCGGCCATCGCCGCCTCCTTCGACGGGACCGAGGTCGACCTCGACACTCCGTTGAGTGACGGGACCGCGGTCAGCGTGATCACCTCCGACTCCGAGGCCGGCCGGGCCGTGTTGCGCCATTCCACGGCCCACGTGCTCGCCCAGGCCGTGCTGCGGCTCTGGCCCGGGGCCCATTTCGCCATCGGTCCGGTCATCGAGGACGGCTTCTACTACGACTTCGAGCTTCCCGGCGGAGCCCATTTCAGCGACGAGGACCTCGAGCGCATCGACGCCACCATGCGCGAGATCATCGCCGAGGACCAACCCTTCGTCCGGCACGAGCACTCGATCGAGGAGGGCCTTTCCCTGTTCGGGGACCAGCCGTTCAAACAGGAGATCATCCAGGCCGTCGAGGCCGGCCACGACGAGGTCGACGCCGCGGGTGGGAGCGGGTCGGGGGCCCAGGTCTCGACCTACTGGAACTCGGAAACTTTTACCGACCTGTGCCGCGGCCCCCACGTCCCCTCCACGGCGCGCCTTGGTCACTTCGCCCTGATGCGGGTGGCGGGGGCGTACTGGCGCGGGGACGAGCACCGCCAGCAGTTGCAGCGCATCTACGGGACCGCCTGGGAATCGGACAAGGCGCTGGCCGATCACCTCCACCGGCTGGAGGAGGCCGAACGCAGGGACCACCGGAAACTCGGTGCCGAGCTCGACCTGTTCTCCTTCCCCGAGGAGATCGGCTCGGGCCTGCCCGTCTTCCACCCCAAGGGGGGCACCGTCCGCCGTCTCATGGAGGACTACTCGCGGAGACGGCACGAGGCGGCGGGGTACGAGTTCGTCTACACCCCCCACATCACCAAGGCCGAGCTGTTTGCCACCTCGGGCCACCTCGAGTGGTTCGCCGAGGGGATGTACCCGCCCATGGAGCTCGACGGCGGGCAGGAGTACTACCTCAAACCGATGAACTGCCCGTTCCACATCCTGATCTACAAGAGCAGGCAACGTTCCTACCGCGAGCTCCCGTTGCGCCTGTTCGAATTCGGCACCGTCTACCGCTACGAGAAGTCCGGGGTGGTCCACGGCCTCACTCGGGCCCGGGGATTCACCCAGGACGACGCCCACATCTTCTGCACCCGGGAGGAGATGGCCGACGAGCTCCACACCACGCTCAGCTTCGTGCTCTCGCTGTTGCGCGACTACGGGCTCGAGGACTTCTACCTCGAACTCTCGACCCGTCCCGAGGACAAGGCGCTGGGCAGCGAGGAGGAGTGGGCCGAGGCCACCGAGACGCTGCGGTCGACCGCCCTGGCCATGGACCTGGACCTGGTCCTCGACGAGGGTGGCGGTGCCTTCTACGGTCCGAAGATCTCGGTCCAGGCCAAGGACGCCATCGGCCGCACCCACCAGATCTCGACCATCCAGCTCGACTTCATGCTTCCGCAGCGGTTCGACATGGAGTACATAGGGGCGGACAACGGACGCCACCGTCCGATCATGATCCACCGGGCGCTCTTCGGCTCGGTCGAGCGGTTCTTCGCCATCCTGCTCGAGCACTATGCGGGCGCGCTGCCGACCTGGCTGTCACCTGAGCAGGTGAGGGTGCTCGGCGTGCGCGGCGATCACGAAGCCTACGCCCACAAGGTCGCCGACCGCCTGCGGGCCGTGGGGGCCCGGGTCAGTGTCGATCCGGCCGACGAGCCGCTCGGGGCGCGGATCCGCCGGGCCAAGCTGCTCAAACTGCCCTACATCCTGGTGGTGGGGGACGACGACGTCCACGCCGGGACTGTGGGCGTCAACCGTCGCGGCAGCCAGCATCCCGATCGCGGGATCGAGTTGACCGACTTCACCTCCCGACTCGAGCTCGAGATCTCCGAGCGTCGCCTCCCCGAGGAGCCGTGAGCCTCGAGCACCTGTGGGCCGGATGGCGCGGCGAGTACGTGAGGTCGCCGGGCTCCACCGACGGGGCCGACGGGGACCAGCACGACGGGCCGGGTGAGCCAGCTCCTTGCGTCTTCTGCCGCATCGCCGCCAGCGGACCACCGTCAGCCGACAACGGGGTGCTGTGGGTGGGTGCGCACACCTTCGTGGTGCTGAACGCCTTCCCCTACGCCAGCGGCCACCTCATGGCCCTGCCGACCCGGCATGTCAGCGCCCTCGACCAGCTGACCGACACGGAGTCGTCCGAGCTGTGGTCGGCCGTGCGGGCGGGGGTGTCGGCCCTGGAGGGTGCCTACGCGCCCGAAGGGATCAATCTCGGGGCCAATCTGGGCCAGGCCGCCGGGGCCGGACTGCCGCGCCATCTCCACCTGCATGCGTTGCCGCGGTGGGTGGGCGACACCAATTTCATGACGTCGGTCGGCGGCACGAGGGTGCTGCCCGAGACGCTCGCCGTCAGCTGGCAGCGCCTTGTGGACGCCTGGCCGGCTTGAACGGGCGGAATCGATCCGCCGCCGACGGTGTCCTCACCGGCGATGGCGCCTACGATCGGCGGAACCTGAGAGAGATGGAGTCGGCATGCCGGTCAAGGAACTCGGTCACCTGGTGCTCTATGTGCGGGACATCGAACGCTCGGCGGCGTTCTACGGCGACGTCCTCGGGTGGGAGGCGGCGTTTCCCGCCGCCCTGGGCATCCCCGCCGCGGCGTTCACCTCGGGGCGCACCCATCACGAGCTCCTCTTGATCGAGGTGGGGGAGGGGGCGGCACCACTCCCGACCGGCCGCCATCTCGGCCTCTACCACTTCGGGCTCAAGGTGGGCGACTCCGATGACGAACTCCGCGCCGTTGTGGCTCGGCTCAACGAGGCCCACGTCACCATCGTCGGGGCCAGTGACCACACGGTGACCCACAGCATCTACATCCTCGACCCCGACGGCAACGAGATAGAGCTCTACATCGACGTACCCGGAGTCGACTGGAAGAGTGACCCCAACTTGATCATGGCCCCCATCAAGCCACTGGCCCTCTGAGGCCCCCGAGATGCCGGTGGTGGACGGGCGGCGGGCGCTGGAGCTCCGGCGGCCGGCGGGGGGGCGGGCCCGGGGCGCCAGCGGTGATCGCCCCGCCGCTCTCCTGTTCGTCCGAGCCCCCGACGCTTATGGCCTCGGCCAGCGCGGGAAGGCCGCGGCTCCATACGGTTGAGAGTTCGACGGTGCCCCGGGGTGCGAGCAGGTCCCAGGCCGAGGTGGCCCGCGCCGGCCGGTGGCGCGGCGCTCGGGTCGACCCCGGTCCGAGGAGGGGCCGGCCGTGGAAGAAGTGCATCATGCCCCGGCGTCGGGGCCGCCTCCCTCCGGACTCCGTTTCGGTCGGTTCCGCAGCGGGCTCTGCCATCACGGAGGGTGATACCCCGGTGATCACCCCCTGACACAAGTTCCGGGCTCGTCCGGCGCCTTCGCCGCTGCCTGCCTTGGCCGGCGCCGACAACACGTGGTCGGCGATTCCGGGCACTAAGTTCTGGTCGATGGCCCGAGCCGACCAGAAGGACGGGCGACCGGGATGGGGTCGTCCTGCGGCTCGGCTGGCCCGGACCCCCACTTCGTGGCTAATAGGGGCGGCCGTCGCGGCGTGGGCCCTCTCGGCCGGCTACATGATCCGTTTCGGGGCGCAGTGGCACCTGGACCTGCGCGTCTACCGTGCCGCGGGACACTCCCTTTTCCACGGAGGATCACCCTTCACCGAGTACTACACCGCGAGCCACCTCCCCTTCACGTACACGCCCTTCGCCCTCTTGGTGCTCAGCCCCCTGGCTCTCGGACGACTCGGGCTGGCGGAGTGGTCCTGGTGGGCGATCAGCGCGGTCTGCCTGGTCGGTGCGGCCGTGCTGATGCTCACGTCGGCATTCACCGTGGCGCCACGGCGCGCCTGGGCCATTGCCGCCCTCCTCGGTGGGGTGGCCACCCTGGCTCTCGAGCCGGTGCGTAGCAACTTCGACTACGGCCAGATCAACGTGATCCTGATGGTCATGGTGGTTGCCGACCTGACCAGGGTGCGTGGCCCGTGGCGCGGGGTGCTCGTCGGGCTGGCAGCTGCCGTCAAGCTCACCCCGGTCATCTACCTTCTCTACTTCGCCCTCGACCGGGACTGGCGCTCGCTCGTGCGCGGTACGGCCACCATCGCCGGCGTGACCGCCGTCGCCTGGGCGGTCCTGCCCGGCGACTCGGTGCGGTACTGGTTCCACCAGTTCTACGACGCCAAGCGGACCGGCCCGCTCGGGATCGTGAGCAACCAATCGTGGAACGGCATGGTCCACCGACCCCCGTTCGAGGGGGGCCACCTCGGCACCGCCGTGTGGCTCGTGCTGTCGGTGGCCACGCTCGTGTGCGCCGTCGTCCTCACCGGGTGGCTGGTGGGCGGCCGGCGCACCGCCGAGGCGGTCATGGTGCTCGCCCTCACCGAGGTGCTGGTCAGCCCGGTGTCGTGGACCCACCACTGGTCGTGGCTGGCCCTGGCCCCGATCGTGGCGGTCAGCGTCGCGCGGGTGCACCGGTCGGTGGCCGTCGTCCTGGCCGTCCTGGTGGGGCTGGCCGTGGTGGCCCCGTATCTCTGGCTCCACCTGGGAGTCCTCGGTGACGTGGCATCGAATGCCCTGGTGCTGGGCGCGGCGACGGTGCTCGTCCTCTGGCTGGTCGTGGAGGCCCGGGCCAGGCGATCGGCCGGAAGAGCGCGCCCGGAACCGCCGAGCGTGTCCGAACCCCGGCTGGGACCGGTCCCCTGAGGGGCGCCGCCCCGAACGGGCCCGGAGCCCTGCTGCGCTCCTGCTCACTCCAGCTAGCGGATGGTAGGGTGGAGGGAACTTTCTGGAGGATAGATCCATGTTCGACGGGCGTTGGCGTGACACGGTCGACCGGGGAACCGGGCCCGTCGGTCGCAAGCTGCAGCAGTTGGGGATCACCGCCGACATGTTGACGGCGACCGGGCTCGTGGCCGCGGCGGCGACCGCCGTCGCCGTGGGATCCGGTCACCTACACCTGGCCATCCTCCTGCTGATCCTGACCGGCCTCCATGATCTCCTCGACGGCCCGGTGGCCAAGGCGTCCGGAACCTCGTCGATGCGCGGGGCGTTCTTCGACTCGGTGGCCGACCGGGTGTCCGACGCCCTCATACTTGGCGGGGTCGCCTGGTACCTGGCCTCGACCCATCCGGGCCACCTGGCCCTGCTCCCCTTCGCCGTGCTCGGCGCCAGCACCCTCGTCTCGTACGAGCGGGCCAAGGCCGAGTCCCTCGGGATCTCCGCCAAGGGCGGGCTGATGGAGCGGGCAGAGCGGATGATCCTGTTGGGGATCGGCTTCCTGTCCCCGGAGCTCCTGGTCCCCGTGCTGTGGGTCATGCTGGGCCTCACCCTGGTGACCGCGGTGGGCCGGTTCGCCAAGGTCTGGCGCCTGGCCGAGGGCCCCGTCACCGTCCCCTCGCCGAGGCGTCAACGTCGCGCCAGGGCGACCGCCCGGGCGGGCGGCCGCAAGGAGTCGGCGTCCCTGTCGCGGTGGCGGGCCCGTCGTCAAGGCGAGCTGGCCAGCCGTTCGGGGAGGACATGGCGCGCTCGGCATGATCGACAGGGGCTCCGCCAGCGCTCCGGTCGACGCCACTCCTGAGTCCCAGCGGTACACCGACCGGCCGAGAACGAGGGCTCGTGGACAAGGGGCATGCGGCCTTTCGCACCTACACGACGTTGGGTCGGGCCCTGGCGACACTGCCCGAGCCGGTTGCGCTCGGGGTGGCCAAGCTCGTCGGCGATGTCCTCTTCCACCTGCGTACCGAGCAACGGAGCCAGGTGTCGGCCAATCTCCGGCGTGTCCTCGGTGCGGAGGCCTCGGATGTCGACGTACTGGACCGCTGGGCGCGACGCTCGTTTCGGGCGTACGCTCGGTACTGGGTCGAGGGTGCTCGCCTGGCCAGCACGTCGCCGGCCGAGGTTGTCGAGCACACCTACGTCCAGGGCTTTGAGCACCTGAAGGTTGGAATGGCAGCCGGAAAGGGCGTGATCATGGCGCTTCCCCACATCGGGAGTTGGGAGTACGGGGGTGCGTTCCTGGCGGCACAGGAGATGCCCATGACCTCTGTGGCCGAACGCCTCGAGCCGCCCGAGCTCTTCGACTACTTCGTCGAGCAGCGGGCGGCGATGGGGTTGACCATCGTCCCCCTCGACGCGTCGTCGGGCAGCGCCATAGTCGCCACGCTCCGGCGGGGCGGCCTGGTCGGACTGCTGAGTGACCGGGACCTGGTGGGCAACGGTATCGAGGTGGAGTTCTTCGGGGAACTGACCACCATGCCGGCCGGCCCAGCCACGCTCGCCCTGCGCACCGGCGCCCTACTGGTCACGGGTGTGGTCTACAGCGGGCCCGGTCGCGATCACCGGGCGGTCATCGAACCACCCATCGACACCACCCGCCGAGGCGCGCTCCGCCAGGACGTGGCCCGCATCACCCAGGAGATCGCCACCCGGCTCGAGGGACTGATCCGACGGGCACCCGAGCAGTGGCACGTCTTCCAGCCCCTGTGGGTGGCCGACCGGCCGGAGCAGGCCGCATGACCAAGTACGACGCCCGACCCGAGGCCGACCACGCCGGATTTGACGGGTCGCGGTCCCCGACCGACGGGCACCCGCTGTCCGGCACCGGTGGCATCCCCACGCTTCCCGGGGCGGTCGCGCCCTCGACCAACGGGCACCTCCCCGTGGGCGAGCCCCGGTTCCACGCCGTGGACAACCGCGAGTTCGACGTCGTCGCCGTGATCGACGAGGACGGGCGCTTCGTCTTCGTCAGCGCCTCGGCCGAACGCCTCTTCGGCTACGACCTGACCGACGTGGTCGGACTCGATGCCTTCGGGCTGTTCGATTCGCGTAGCGCCACGCCCGTCCGTGCCCTCTTCCGGGACCTCGTGGCCCGACGCCGCCTCTCGGTCTCGCTCGAGATCGCCACCGAGCGCGCCGACGGCACGCCGATCGACCTCGACGTCGTGGCGGCCAACCATCTCGACGATCCCATCGGGGGGATTGTTGTCAACGTCCGCGACATCACGGATAGGAGACGACTCGAGCGGAGGCTCCGGGACTCCGAGCAACGCCAGGTCACCATCGTGGACTCCCTGGCCGACGGCGTGATGATGGTCGATGCCGGCGGGACCATCGTGCGGGTGAACGAGGCCTTCGAGGTGATGTTCCAGGCTCCCCGCGTGCGCATCCTGGGCCGGCGCCTCGTCGACCTGCTCGAGGCGGCGGCCGCCACCGGCATCGAGGTCACCGACGCCGACGGGGGCCCCGTCGACCCGACGGACCATCCGGCGATGCAGAGCCTCCGGGGCAACCGGCGCTCGGTGGGGGTGGTCCTGGGCGTGCACAGGGACGGCTCGTCGTCGCTGTGGGTCCGGGTGAACGCCCAGGCCATGTTCGATTCGTCGGGCGCCGTCACTGGCGCGGTGGCCTCCTTCAGCGACATCACCGCCGTCCGCCAGGCGGCCGCCCAGCTGCACCGTGAGGAGCGCTTCCTCCAAGTGCTGCTCGACACCCTCGAGGAGGGGATCGTCGCGTGCGACTCCGAAGGGCGCATCACCGTGTTCAATCCCTCGGCCCGGCGCCTCCACGGCCTGGCTGAGGAGGTCGACCTCATCGGCAGCATCCCGAGTGACCAGGGACTGCGACGAGCGGACGGATCCCCGATGCCCCCGCGGGAGAACCCGCTGATCAGAGCCCTGTCCGGCGAGCAACTCCGCGAGGTCGAACTCCTGTTGGAGGCCCGGTCCGGGTCGAAGCGCAAGGTCAGCGTCAACGGCCAGCCACTGGTGGCCGAGGACGGTTCGATGCTGGGGGCGGTGGTGGCCATGCACGACGTCACCGAACAGAAGCGCAACGAGCAGCGGTTGGCCGAGCTGGCCATGCACGATCCGCTGACCGGACTGGCCAACCGCACGCTCTTGGCCGAGCGGCTCCAAGAGGCGATCGACGCCCTCGCCCGCGAGTCCCGCAGTGTGCCCCTCCCCGACGGAACCGGCATCATGCGCGGCGTCGCCGTCTATCTGCTCGACCTCGACGAATTCAAGGAGATCAACGACGTCCTGGGCCATGACGTGGGCGACGACATGCTGATCGCCGTGGCCCGCCGACTGGCGGCGATCGTGCGACCCTCCGACACCGTCGCCCGCCTGGGTGGGGACGAGTTCGTCGTGGTGTGTGACATCGAGAGTGGCGAAGAGGAGATGCTCCGGATCGGCGAGCGCATCTCGGCGGCCCTGGCCCGTCCCTACCGGATCGACGGGCGCACGCTCAGTGTGTTGGCATCGGTGGGCGGCGTCTTCGCCGACAACCCCGACACCGATCCGTCCAAGCTGCTCAGCCGGGCCGACGACGCCATGTACGGCGTCAAGTGGAGTCGCCGCCGTGAGCGCAGATCCATGATGGACTGAGACCCGGTGCCCCCCAGCGAACCTCCACTACCCTCCCAGTTCCGTGTGGCACTCGTGTGTCCGTACAGCCTGTCGCGTCCGGGTGGCGTCCAGGGCCAGGTCATCGGCCTGGCTCGCGCCCTCGGTGACCGGGGGAACAAGGTCACGGTGTTCGCCCCGATCGACGACGAGAGCGGTGTCCCGACTGATATCGACCTCGTCCCGACCGGCCGCTCCGTCTCGTTGCCCGCCAACGGCTCCATCGCACCGATCACGGTCTCCGTGCGGGCGGTGCTGCGGGCCCGGAGAGTCGTGACCGGGGGCGACTTCGACGTGGTCCACGTCCACGAACCCTTCACACCCGGTCTCCCCTACGGACTGCTGTTGGGCGGAGGGGTCCCCCCGATGGTGGCGACCTTCCACCGCAGTGGGTCCAGTGTCTTCTACAAGGTGCTGCGGCCGCTGGTGCGCCGGTTTTCCGCCAAGCTCGCCGTGCGGTGTGCGGTGTCCGAGGCGGCGCGGGCCACTGCGTGGCGCGCCCTCGGTGGCACCTTCTTTGTGGGTTTCAACGGCGTGGAGGTGGATCTGTTCCAGCGGGTCGAGGCGTGGCCCTCGGACCGGCCGACCATCTTGTTCCTCGGCCGTCACGAGGAGCGCAAGGGACTCCGGTACCTCCTCGGGGCCTACGCCAGGCTGGAGGAGGGGGAGTCCGCCGTCGGGACCGTCGGGTCCAGCCCCCGCCTCTGGATCGCCGGGGACGGCCCCGAGACGGACCGCCTCCGCCGGCACTACCCACCCTCGTCGGACATCGAGTGGTTGGGTGTCCTCTCCGAGGAGGAGAAGGTGCGCAGGCTGGTGGCGGCCGACGTTGTGTGCGCGCCGTCCCTCGGCGGGGAGTCCTTCGGCATGGTCCTCCTCGAGGCCATGGCCGCCCGGACGGTGGTGGTGGCCAGCGACATCGAGGGTTACCGGGACGCCGCTCGCGGCCACGCCGTGCTGGTCGAGTCGGGCGACGTGCCGGCGCTGGCCGACGCGCTCGACGCGGTGTTGTCCGGTCGGGCGGCTGTGGCCGATGCGACCGTGGGCGGGACTGGCGCCGATGCAGCCGGAGCGGGCAGGAGCCGGTGGCTGGAACAGGGGGCCCGTCGGGCCGACGAGTTCTCGATGGAGAGGCTGGCCACGTGGTACGAGGGGCACTACCGCTCGGCGGTGGTCGGTCCATCGTGTTGAGCGGCCGTACACTGCTCCCAGCATGACTGACTCCCACCCGAATCCCGAAGGAACGGGGCGCCCCGCAGGTGGCACCCCGAAGAACGGCTCCGGACCGAGCGACGCCCGGGGGGGACCGGCCGGTTCGGGTGGAGCAGGCAGCAGTGGTGGCCGGAACAGCGGTGGTGGCCGGAACCGCAATCGCAACCGGAACAGGAGCCGGAGCGGCGGTGGGTCCGGGAAGGCAACGGGGGCGACGGCGCCAACCAGGAGCGGCGGGGGCGGGGCCGGCAGTGGGAGAGGTGGCGGTGGGGCCGGGCGTGGCGGGAACGGATCCGGTGGGAACGGGCGTAGTGGCCGACCACCCAGGGCGCAAGGCGCCCCGGGTGGTCGTGGGACGAGCGGCTCCGGATCCGGACGGTCGGGGTCCGCCGCGCCGCAGGTTGCGATCACGGCGGTGGCTCGCGGGGGTGACGGCGGTGAGGAGGCCGCGGCCATCAGGGCCAATCGAAGGAAGGCCCTCCAGATCTGTCTGGTACCCGGACTGGTGGTGGGGATCGTCGTCGGGGTGGTGTTGGTCGTTGTCGGGCTGCCCCTCTTCGTCGGCGTGGCCGGGCTCGTCGTGGTCGCGGCGGGGGTCGTGGTCTGGCTGTGGCGGAGCGCGCCGAAGGCCGTCCTTTCGTCCATCGGTGCCCGTTCCACCGAGGAGTGGGAGCACCCACGGCTGTTCAACCTGGTCGACGGTCTGTGCGCCACAATGGGTCTCCCGGCACCGACCATCTGCGTCGTGGACAGCCCGGTGCCCAATGCCATGGCCGTCGGCCACGACCCGGGCAGTGCGTCGCTGGTCGTGACCTCGGGTCTTGACGCCACGCTCACGCTGGTCGAGCTGGAGGGTGTCCTGGCCCACGAATTGGTCCACATCAAACGCCATGACACCGTGCTGGCCGGGTTGGCGGTGGTGACGACGGCCCCCTGGGCGGCCATCACCGGTGTGGCCGGGGGCGTGGACCGCGTCCACCGGCTCATCGGGCGGGGCCGCGCCTTCGATGCCGACCAGCGGGCGGCGCGGGTGGTGCGCTACCCCCCGGGGATCGCCGCCGCGCTCGATGCCATGGTGGCGCGGGACTCAGAGGAATCCGCCCCCTGGCCGCCGGGGCGCGGACGGACCGCGGCGCTCACCCGTTGGTTGTGGATCGACCCGATGGTCGGCGCCCCGGCGAATGAGCCCACGGAGGGGAACCTCGATGACACGAGGGTGCGGGCCGCGGCACAAAAGCTCGACTGAGGCCGTCCGCCGCTTCCGGTACCGCCCGAGTGGTATCTCGGTCTCCTCTGCTCAACCCTCCCCGGGGCACCCCCCGGCGTCGATGGCGAGCCCCCAATCGGCGCCCTCCGCGTGGAGATGGTCGCGCAGCCGGCGCAAGAGCGCGGCCAGTGTCTCCTCCTCGTCGGCGGTGTACAGGCTGCTCAGCACCTCGCTGATCTGGGCGATGTGGACGGGGATGGCGCGGTCCATCACCTCCCGGCCCGCCGGGGTGAGGACGGCGAAGGCACCGCGCCGGTCCTCGGGACAGACACGCCTCACCACGAGCCCCTGCTCCTGGAGGCGGTCGATCGAGCGGGTGAGGCCGCTCGGGGTGAGGGAGGTCTGGGCGGCGAGTTCGCTCATCCGGAGCTCGGAGCCCGGCGTGCGGGCCAGCCGGATGAGGACGTCGAAGGACTGGGCGGAGAGCAGGTCCTCGGCTTCGGTCCGCCTCTGGAACGCCCGACGGAGACCGGCGGCCGACTCCATGAGCAGGCCGACCGTCGTGAGACGGGCTTCGTCGGAGACAGAAAACTGTGCCATGGTCACCATTCTACTGCGCCAGGCCAGCTACTTGCGACTGCAAATATCTGTGGTATAGTTGTAGAAGCAACAATCTGGGCGCCGGAAGCGCCCGATGGATCGTCCCCGATCACCACAACAAGCCAAGGAGCAGCCCATGTCCCCCGAAACAGAAGTCACCAGCAGGACGGTGAACGGCGTCGAGTACCCGGCGGTCGGCACCTATGACATCGACCCCAGCCACACCGAGCTGGGCTTCGCCGTACGCCACATGGCCGTGTCCAAGGTCCGCGGCCGCCTCAGCAAGTTCAGTGGGACCCTCGAGCTGGGCGAGGACCCGACGAACTCCAAGGCCACCGTCACCATCGATGCCACCAGCGTCGACACCCGTGACGAGAACCGCGACGCTCACCTGCGTACCAACGACTTCTTCGACGTGGAGAACTACCCGACGTGGACCTTCACCTCGACGTCGATCAAGCCCGAGGGCCCGACCGAGTTCAAGGTCGATGGTGACCTGACCATCCGCGGCGTCACCAGGCCGGTGACCCTCGACGTGAGCCTCGAGGGTGTCGTGAAGGACCCCTACGGCAACCACCGGGTCGGGTTCAGCGCCAGCACCTCGATCAACCGAGAGGATTTCGGCGTCGCCTTCGGCGCGGTCATGGAGGCTGGTGGCCTGGTCGTGGCCAAGAAGGTCGACATCCAGATCGAGCTCGAGGCCGTACTCCGGGCCTAGTCCCGCCGGCACCCCCGAGCAGTCCACCGGCCGACCCTTCGGGGTCGGCCGGTGGCGCGCCGGGGCAGTGGGCGGGGTGGCCACGGGTAGCATGGGGACATGGCCCCTCCCATCAGCGACCCTGCAGCCGACCGTCGTCCCACCGGCACGTTCACCGTCAAGCGCGGCCTGGCCGAGATGCTGCGCGGCGGCGTGATCATGGACGTGGTCGATGCCGATCAGGCCAAGGTGGCCGAGGACGCCGGCGCGGTAGCCGTCATGGCCCTCGAGCGGGTGCCCTCGGACATCCGCCGCGACGGTGGCGTCGCCCGGATGAGCGATCCGGCGCTCATCGAGGGGATCAAAGCGGCGGTCACCGTCCCGGTGATGGCCAAGGCCCGGATCGGCCATTTCGCCGAGGCCCAGGTCCTGGCGGCCCTCGGCGTGGACTACATCGACGAGAGTGAGGTCCTCACACCGGCCGACGAGGCCCATCACATCGACAAATGGGCGTTCGACGTCCCGTTCGTGTGCGGCGCCACCAACCTGGGCGAGGCCCTGCGCCGGATCTCGGAGGGCGCGGCGATGATCCGCTCCAAAGGTGAGGCGGGCACCGGCAACATCGTCGAGGCGGTCCGTCACCTGCGGTCGGTCCTCGGGGACATCCGCCAGATCACCCAGGCCGATTCGTCCGAGCAGTACCGCTGGGCCAAGGAGCTGGCCGCCCCGATCGGGCTCGTGCAGGAGATCGCCACCACCGGCCGGCTGCCCGTTCCCCTGTTCTGTGCCGGGGGCATCGCCACGCCGGCAGACGCCTCCCTGGTCATGCAACTCGGTGCCGAGGCGGTGTTCGTCGGCTCGGGGATCTTCAAGAGCAGCGATCCCGCGCGTATGGCCCGGGCCATCGTCGAAGCCACTGCCCACTACGCCGACGCCGAGCTGGTGGCCAAGGTGTCCACCGGGTTGGGTGGTGCCATGGCCGGCCTGGAGATCGGGTCCCTCGGCGTCCACCTGGCCGAGCGTGGTTGGTGACGGGCGGGCCCACCGGCCCTGTCGTGGAACCTGCCGGTGACCGTCGGAGTCCTCGCCCTCCAGGGTGACGTCCGCGAGCACGTCGCCGCCCTCGCCGCACTGGGTGAGCCCGCGGTCGCCGTCAGGGTGCCCGGAGACCTCGAAGCGCTGGACGGCCTGATCATCCCCGGTGGTGAATCGACCACCCTGTCCCTGCTCTTGGACTCCTCGGGGCTGTTCGAGCCGCTGGCCGACCGGCTCGGCCGTGGACTGCCGGTCTTCGGGACCTGCGCCGGCATGATCCTGCTGGCTACAGAGGTCCTCGACGGCCGTTCCGACCAGCGGCGCTTCGGGGTGATCGACCTCACCGTTCGTCGGAACGGGTACGGAAGCCAGCGCGCCTCGTTCGAATGCGAGCTCGAGGTCGACCGGCTGGCGGGTGGTCCGGTCCACGCGGTGTTCATCCGCGCGCCGGTGGTCGAGCGGTCGGGCGCCGACGTCGAGGTGCTGGCCACGTTGCCTCCCGGGCGCACGGCGGCCGTCGCCGCCCCGGGTCCGTCCGACGGTCGGGACCGGACGGATCCCACCGACCACCTCCGGTCGCCCGTGGTCTGCCGGCGGGGGCCGGTGCTCGTGACCTCGTTCCACCCCGAGCTCACCGGTGACCGTAGGCTGCATCAGCTGTTCGTGGGGATGACCAAAGAGGAGAGGCGCTAGTCGATGTCCGGACACTCGAAGTGGGCCACCACCAAGTACCGGAAGGGGGCCCAGGACTCTGCCCGGGCCAAGGTGTTCGCCAAGATCATCCGCCAGGTCGAGGTGGCCGCCCGCGAGGGTGGCAGCGACATGACGGCCAACGCCAGCCTGCGGACCATGTACGCGAAAGCCCGTGACGCGTCGGTGCCCATCGACACCATCGAACGGGCCATCAAACGCGGTTCGGGTGAGCTCGAGGGGGTGCGCTACGAGTCGATCTCCTACGAGGGGTACGCACCCGCCGGGGTGGCCGTGATCGTCGAGTGCCTGACCGACAACCGCAATCGGACCGGGGCGGAGATCCGGAACGCCTTCAACAAGAACGGGGGCACCATGGCGGAGCCCGGCGCGGTCAGCTGGCAGTTCGAGCGCAAGGGCGTGATCGCCGTCCCCCGCACGTTCGACGAGGATCGGGTCCTCGAGGTCGTGATGGAGGCCGGCGCCGAAGACCTCGCCGACGAGGGGGAGCAGTGGGTGGTCACCAGCTCGCCGTCCGAGCTGATGGCGGTCCACACGGCGCTGGAGGACGCCGGCCTGGAGCCGGGCGCGTCCGAGCTCTCGATGGTCCCGACCGCCACGGTCGAGGTGTCCGCAGAGTCGGAGGCCAAAAAAGTGCTGCGGCTGATCGAGGCCCTCGAGGACCACGACGACGTCCAGAACGTCTACGCCAACTTCGACATCCCCGACGCGGTCATGGCCGCCTACGAGGGATGAGCGCACGGGAGGTCCCTCATCTCGACGGTGGTGCGGGGTAGGATCGAACGCATGTTCGTCCTGGGCGTCGATCCCGGCCTGTCCCGCTGCGGCTACGGCGTCGTGACCCGGCGAGGCAGCGAGCTGCGGGCGGTGGCCGGTGGCGTGGTCTCCACCGAGCCGTCGGTCCCCCTGCCCGAACGGCTGCACACGCTCCTCGTCGAACTGCGGGCGCTCGTCGTCGAGTTCGATCCCGACGCCGTAGTGGTCGAGCGGGTGTTCTTCCAGGTGAACGCCCGCACGGCGATGGCCACCGGCCAGGCTGCCGGCATCGCCCTCGTCGTGGCCGCCGAGTCGGGGTGCGAGGTGGCCCAGTACACCTCCAACGAGGTCAAACAGGCGCTGGTGGGCTACGGCGGTGCCACCAAGGACCAGGTGCAGCGGATGGTGGCCTCGGTCCTCGGGCTGGCCGGTCCGCCCAGCCCCCCCGACGTCGCCGACGCCCTGGCCCTGGCGGCGTGCCATCTGACGACGCAACCGCTCCGGCGCGCAGTGGCGGCGGCCACCGGGGATCCGAAGTGATCGGCTCGCTACGCGGGGTCCTCGTCGACCGTCCCGCCGACGGCGAGGTGATCGTCGAGGTCGCCGGGGTGGGCTACCGCGCCTCGGTCCCGACGTCGTTGTCGGCCACGCTGGGCTCGCAGGGGAGCGAGGTCTTCCTCCACGTCCACACCCATGTGAGGGAGGACGCCATCGTCCTCTACGGGTTCGCCCATGCCGATGAGCGCCGTTGTTTCGAGGCGCTGCTCGGCGCGCACGGGGTGGGTCCCTCCCTGGCCCTGGGCATCCTGTCGTCGTTGTCGCCCGCGGCACTGTCCACCGCCGTGCTCGAGGACGACGTCAACACGTTGTGCACCGTCCCGGGGGTGGGGAAGAAGACGGCGGCCCGTCTGCTGTTGGAGCTGAAGGCCCGACTCGACCTCCCCACCTTGGACCGCACCGGGGCCGCGGGCCCCGCGGCGGGGACGCCCCGGGCCGAGGCGAGGGCCGCGCTCGCCGAGCTGGGCTACGGCCCAGACGAGGTGAGGGCCGCACTCGACGGTATGGCGGGCGATGTGCCGGTCGAGGATCTGGTCCGCGGTGCCCTCCAAGAGCTGGCCCGCAGCCGATGACCCCACAAGCGAGGCGTGAGGTGCTCTCCGAGGAGCGGTCCGACGGCGCGGCGCCCCCCGCCCCGGGACCGGGGCCCCGTCCGGTCGACCCGGCCGCCGTGCCCGACGAGGTCGAAGAGGCCGGGCTGCGTCCGCGCACCCTGGCCGAATTCGTGGGTCAGGGGCAGCTCACCGAACACCTCAAGATCGTCATCGAGGCCGCCCTGAAGCGGAAGCAACCCGCCGACCACCTGCTGTTCGCCGGACCCCCCGGCCTCGGGAAGACATCACTCGCCGGCATCGTGGCCGCCGAGATGGGCGCCGGGTTGAGGATCACCGCCGGCCCCGTGCTCGTCCGTGCCGGCGACCTCGCCGCCTTGCTCACCGACCTCCAGGACGGCGACGTCCTGTTCATCGACGAGATCCACCGGCTGCACCGCTCCGTGGAGGAGATCCTCTATCCGGCCATGGAGGACTTCAAGCTGGACATCCTCATCGGCAAGGGGCCGACCGCGCGCAGCATCCGACTCGATCTGCCCCGCTTCACCCTGGTTGGTGCCACGACCCGGACGGGACTGGTGGCCGGTCCCCTCCGGGACCGCTTCGGTTTCGTTGGGCGCCTCGACCTCTACGACGTGGACGAGCTCCAGACCATCGTCACCCGGTCGGCGGGCATACTCGGTGTGCCCATCGACGTCGAGGGGGCGCGCCGCATCGCCGAGCGCTCCCGCGGAACGCCCCGTATCGCCAACCGGCTCTTACGAAGGGTGCGGGACTTCGTCGAGGTGCGGGCGGCGGGGAGCATCACCTCGGTGGCCGCGGTCGAGGGACTGGACGTGTTCGGGGTGGACGAGCTCGGCCTCGACAAGGTCGACCGGGCCATCCTCGACGTCCTGTGTCGACGGTTCGTGGGCCGGCCGGTGGGGTTGAGCACCCTGGCCCAGTGCGTGGGCGAGGAGCCCGACACCATCGAGGATGCCTACGAGCCCTACCTGCTCCAGCAGGGTCTCCTCCAGCGGACCGCCCGCGGGCGGGTGGCCGCACCACGGGCCTGGGCCCACCTAGGGCTCACCCCGGTCGAGCCCACCCTGCTCTGACCGGGGCCCGGGTCATCCCTGCCCGCCGCGTGTCACCCTCGGGCCGTCGGTCCGAAAGCCGCCCGCCCCTGCTCACCGGAGGGTCTGCCACCATGGGGCCCATGTCGGAGCCCTCGTCGTCGGTGGGATCGGGGCGGTCGGCCGCGTCCGTGCCGACGACGAACCCGGTCCCCATGGACGCCTACGACTATGGACTGCCTCCATCGTCCATCGCCCAGCGACCCGTCGAGCCGCGGAGCGCAGCCCGGCTTCTGGTCGCCCCCGGGCTGGACGACAACGACCAGCCGCGCCACGCCACGATCGCTGATCTTCCCATCCTGGTCGGCCCGGGTGATGTGCTCGTCGTCAACGAGACGAAGGTGCTGACCGGTCGGCTGGCGCTCACCAGGTCCGGTGGTGGCCGGGCCGAGGTATTGCTGCTGGAGCCGCTGTCGCCCGGCTCTGACGAGTGGGAGGCCCTGGTTCGCCCGGGCCGGCGACTCCCTCCGGGGAGCCTTCTCGCCGAGGACGGCGCCGAGCGCCCCGACCCGGTGGTCGAGGTGGGTCGACCCCTCGGTGGTCCCGGGGACGCAAGGCGTGCGGTGCGGCTCCTCGACCCCTCGGTGGTGGAGCGGGCGGGCCGGGCACCGTTGCCGCCCTACATCCACGACCCGTCGACCGACCCCGGCCGTTACCAGACCGTGTACGCGGCCGAGCAACCACTGGAGGACCGCTCGGCCGCCGCCCCGACCGCCGGGCTCCACCTCACCCCGGAGGTCCTGGAGGGCGTCCGGCAGGCAGGGGCAACGGTCGCCCGACTGAACCTCTCCATCGGGCTCGACACCTTCCGCCCGATCACGGCCTCCACCCCCGAAGAGCACGTGATCCACTCCGAGCGCTATTGGGTCCCCGCCGAGACCATGGAGGCCTGTGCCGGCGCCGACCGGGTGGTGGCGATGGGGACGACCGTGGTCCGGGCCCTCGAGTCGGCGGCGGCCACGGGGGAGCTGGCCGGCCGCACCCACCTGTACATCCACGGCGGGTACCGGTTCCGGGTCGTCGACGCGCTCATCACCAATTTCCACCTGCCGCGCTCCAGCCTCCTGCTGCTGGTCGAGGCGTTCTGCGGTCCGCAGTGGCGGCGGCTGTACGCCGAGGCCCTCGCCGACGGCTACCGGTTCCTCTCCTTCGGCGACGCCATGATGGTGGCGCGGTCGGGGACGGGGGACCAAGCACGGTGAACCCGACGCGGATGGAGGTGACGGCCACCGACGGCGGGGCGCGGACCGGGCGGGTGCACACGGCGCGGGGCTCCTACGCGGTGCCGGCGTTCATGCCGGTGGGCACCCGCGGCGCGGTGAAGGCGCTCGACAGCGCCGATCTCGAGATGCTCGGGGCCGAGGTGGTCCTGGCCAACACCTACCACCTGATGCTCCGGCCGGGCGCGGAGGTGGTGGCCGCCCTCGGCGGGCTCCACCGGTTCACCGGATGGGAGGGTCACACGCTGACCGATTCGGGCGGGTACCAGGTCCACTCGCTCGGGCCCAGCGTCGACGACGACGGGCTGACCTTCGCCTCGGTCTACGACGGCGCCGCCGTCCGCCTGACCCCCGAGTGGGCGGTGGAGGCCCAGGGGCTGATCGGCGCGGACATCCAGATGGTGCTCGACGTCTGCGCGACCCTGCCGGCGACGCCCGACGTCCTGAGGACGGCCGTCGACCGCACTGCTGTGTGGGCCGGCCGGGCCCGGCGCCGCCACCGGAGCCTCGAGGAACGGCCCGAGGGCCAGGCCCTCTTCGGCATCGTGCAGGGAGGCACCGATCCGCACCTCCGGGCCGAGAGCGCCGGTCGGACCGTCGACCTCGACTTCGACGGTTACGGCATCGGCGGGCTTTCGGTGGGGGAGAGCCGCCCCGAGATGCTCGAGGCCCTGGCGGCCACCGTTCCCCACCTGCCCGGGGACCGCCCGCGGTACCTGATGGGGGTGGGCGACCCGGTCGGCCTGGTGGAGGCCGTGGCGCTCGGTGTCGACCAGTTCGACTGCGTGGCCCCGACCCGGATGGCGCGACACGGCTCGATCCTGACCGGCGACGGCCGCCTGAACCTGCGCAACGCCCGCTACGGCACCGACGACGGTCCCCTCGACCCGACCTGCGCCTGTCCGACGTGCCGGCGCTGGTCGCGGGGCTACCTCCGTCATCTGCTCGGGGTGGGGGAGCCCACGGCGTGGCGTCTGCTGACCATCCACAATCTGGCCTTCGTGCTCGGACTGATGGCCGAGGTGCGGTCGTCCATCACCGCCGGCACCTTCGAGGTGCTCCGGGCCCGCACCCTGGCATTGTGGGGGGCGTAGGGCGGGTGGCGCCTGATCGCAGTGGGGCTGGACTACAGTCGGACCGCTGTGGTGACCACTGACCCCTCCTCCTGCGTCCGATGACGGCTGTCCTGACAGCGGTCGCCCCCCTGGTGGCGGCCACGGCCAAGAAGTCCAGCTCGGGCAGCCCCCTCCTGTTGATCCTGCTGGTCATCGGTGCCGCCTTCTACTTCCTCATCTACCGGCCCCAGCAGCGCAAAGCCAAGGCCGTGCGGGAGCAGGGCAACGCCTTCGACGTTGGGGACGAGGTGGTGACGGCCGGCGGTCTCGTCGGGCACATCATCGAGATCGACGGTGACCGGGTGACCCTCGAGACGAGCGTCGGAGCCTCCTTCGTCGTCCTCAAGCCCTACGTCCTCCGCAAGATCGAGGAGCCGGCCACCCCCGAGGCCGAGGACGATTCCGACTACGACGACGCCGAGTACGACGACGCCGAGTACGACGAGGCCGATGCGGACACCGAGACCGACGAGGTCGAGGATCACGACGACGACGGCGGCGGCGATGGCCACGATGGCGACGAAGCGGAATCGGACGACGGATCTCCGAAGGCGGGCGGGGCATCGAACAACGGCAAGGGCGGGACATCCGAGAGGAGCCGGTCGGCCGAGGGCGATGACTCCGGCGGTCGAGACGCTCCGCCGACCAGCTGAGCGGCCATGAAGAAGAAGCGCTCCTTGTGGGTCAGTCTCCTGTCGGTGGTCGCCATCGCCGTCATCGCCCTGTCCGCCACGTTGGCGGCGGGCTGGTCCCCGAAGCTCGGCCTCGATCTCGACGGCGGTCTCGCCGTCGTCTACCAGACCGCCCGACCGGTCACCCAGGCCCAACTCGACACCATCGTGACCATCCTGAATGACCGGGTGAATGCCGGGACCACCGGCGCCAGCGTCGCCAGCCAGGGCAAGAATCAGATCTCGGTGTCCATCCCCGGTGAGAAGAACACCCAACAGGTGCTGGCAACGTTGGGCAACACCGCCCAGCTCTTCTTCCGACCGGCGCTCTGCTACGCGCCGGCCCTGACCCTGGCCAAGGGGAAGGCCCCGACGACGGGGCCGTTGCCCAGCTGTGCTGCCACCTCGGCGCTGACCGAGGCCAACCTCCAGGTCACCCCCGACTCGAGCAGTGTGTCCGGCTACACCTACAACACCAACATCCCCCCGGACGGCCAGTTCGCCACCTACGCGTCGACTCCGTCGAGCAAAGACGCCAAGAACGACACCGTGCTCCTCCCCGCCTCGGCGGGCAATCAGGGCCCACCCCGCTATGTGGTGGGCCCGGCCGAGCTCACCGGTACGGCGGTCAAGTCGGCCAGTGCCCAGTTGGACAACGGCCAGTGGGCGGTCGACCTCAACCTGACGGCGGCCGGGGCGACCAAGTGGAACACCTTCGCGCAGGCCCAGTTCCACGAGATCATCGCCATCGATCTCGACGGCCAGATCATCTCCGCCCCGATCACCCAACCCAGCCAGTCGAGCTTCACCTCGTTCGGCAACTCGGTGCAGATCTCGGGCAGCTTCACCGAGAACCAGGCGAAGACGCTCGCCACCCAGTTCACCTACGGCGCCCTGCCCGTCAAGCTCAACCGGTTGACCGTCGAGACCGTCTCCCCGTCGTTGGGCAAGTCGTCGCTCCAGGCCGGGCTCATCTCCGGGCTCGCCGGGTTGGCGCTGGTCCTGTTGTACATCATCTTCTACTACCGGCTGCTGGGCGTCGTGGTGGTCGCCGGACTGGCCGTCACCGCGGCACTGCTGTGGTCCACGATCGCCTTCATGGGTGAGAGCCTCAACACCACCATCGACCTGGCCGGCATCATCGGGCTCATCGTCTCGATCGGGATCACCGTCGACTCCTACATCGTCTATTTCGAACGGTTGAAGGACGAGACCCGCAGCGGACGCACCGTGCGTACCAGTGTCGACCGGGGCTTCGCCAGCGCCTTCCGCACCGTGCTGGCCGCCGACGCGGTATCCCTCCTGGCCGCCGTCATCCTGTATCTCATCTCGGTCGGCGACGTGAAGGGCTTCGCCCTGTTCCTCGGGATCTCCACCGTGTTCGACATCTTCATCACCTACTTCTTCACCCGGCCCTTCGTCATCCTCTTGGGCCAGCGCCGGGGCAGTGAGGCGTCAACCACCATGAGCATGGCCAGCGGGCTCGGCGTGACCGGTGGGGTGGCTCCGTGAGCCCCCGCCGCCGAGGGGCCGACGGAGGCGAGGGCCCCGTGGACGACGAGGCCGCCGAGGAACTCGAAGAGGCGTTCGAAGAAGAGCTCGAGTTCGCCGCCGAGGAAGGAGAGCGCGAGGCCCACGGCGAGAAGCGCCACAACGTTTTCGTGCGCCTGTACCGGGGCGAGACGTCCTTCGACTTCATCGGCCATCGGCGGTGGTGGTTCGGTGTCTCGGCGGCCATCATCCTGGTGGGGGTGATCTCTCTCAGCACCCGGGGCCTCAACCTGGGAATCGACTTCAAGGGCGGTCAGTCCTGGCTGGTCTCCTCGAACACGCTCACCGTCGCCGAGGCCACGACGGCGGCCGAGTCGGCCGGGGTCTCCCAACCGACGGTGGTCCAGCTCACCGACCAGCTGAACCACACGAAGCAGATCCAGGTGACGGTGGACCTCAACTCCAAGCCGCCCGCCCAACGTGACGCCATCGAGAACAACGTCCAGGACGCGCTGGCCAAGGCGGCCCACACGACACCGAACAACGTGAACTTCGACGACGTGGGTCCGACCTGGGGCGGTCAGGTGACCTCCAAGGCCATCGAAGCCCTCATCGTCTTCTTCATCGCGGTCACGCTCTACATCTCTGTCCGGTTCGAGTTCAAGATGGCGGTGGCGGCCATCGTGGCCGTGGTGCATGACATCCTGGTCACGGTGGGGATCTACTCGATCGCCGGCTTCCAGGTGACCCCCGACACGGTCATCGCCGTGTTGACCGTGCTCGGCTACTCCCTCTACGACACCGTGGTGGTGTTCGACCGAATACGCGACAACTCGAAGGGCCTCGGCGCGTCGGGCCGGATCACCTACTCGGACATGGTGAACCTGTCGATGAACCAGACGCTGGCCAGATCGATCAACACCTCGTTGGTGGCGATCATCCCCGTGCTGTCGGTCCTGGTGGTCGGCTCGTTCATCCTGGGCGCCACCTCCCTGCAGGACTTCGGGCTGGCGCTGGTCATCGGGCTGAGCAGTGGTGCCTACTCGTCCATCTTCATCGCCTCGCCTCTCCTCGCCCTCATGAAGGAACGGGAGCCGCGCTACGTCACCATCCGCCAGCGCCTCGAGACGAGGGGGGAGCGGGCCGCCATCCTCACCCCGGCCGCCGCCGCCGCCATGGCCGGGGCGGGCGTGGGGACCGGCACGAGGGCGGCCGGACGGGCCCGCGCCCAGTCCACCGGCGTCATTCGGCCCGGTGCGGGATCCTCGGCCCGTCGGTCCCGGTCGGCCACCACCAAGACGACGGGGGCGAAGACGAGCGTCACCCCTGTGGATTCCAACGGCTCCTCCTCGACCGGGGGTGCCCGTGCGGCGACCGGCTCGACCCGCCCGGGCGGCAACCGGCCGCCGCCCCGGCCCCGCAAGGGCAAGGGCAAAGGGGGGAAGGGCAAGCGTCGCTGACCGGGAGCGCCCGGTCCCTTGGTCAGCCGGGCATACCGAACGTATGCAATGCCGGAAAACCGGTCCCGGCCAGGAGCCCCACCGAACCCGGCCGGTGCCGGTCCGGGAGTGGCCCGGGGCGCAAGGGTACCGGTGACAGGCCGGTGACAGGTACCGTGTAAGGATGGCTCTGGCCACACCAGTCCCCGCCGATGGGACCACGAAGGGGACCGCCGATCGCACCGGTGCTCCCTTGTCGTCCACCGATCCGGCCACCCTGCTGGCCCCGGTGGTCGACGCCTTCCTCCGACGGCACCCCGGGGACGACACCTCGCTCATCATGAGGGCGGCCGAGACGGCCACGGTGGCCCATGCCGGGCAGTTGCGGCGGTCGGGCGAGCCCTACATCACCCACCCCATCGCCGTGGCCGGGATCGTCGCCGAACTGGGCCTGGACGCCCAGACGGTGGCTGCGGCGTTGCTGCACGACGCCGTGGAGGACACGGGCGTGACCACCGAGATGATCGACCGGGACTTCGGCCCGGCGGTGGCCCTGATCGTGGACGGCGTGACCAAGCTCGACCGGCTGCAGTTCGACTCGAAGGAGGCCCAGCAGGCGGCCACCGTGCGCAAGATGCTCGTGGCCATGGCTAACGACTGGCGGGTCCTCATCATCAAGCTGGCCGACCGCCTGCACAACATGCGGACCCTCTCGGTCATGCCCGAGTGGAAGCAGCGGCGGACCGCCCAGGAGACCTTGGACATCTACGCGCCGTTGGCCCACCGCCTGGGCATCCAGGAGGTCAAATGGCAGCTGGAAGACCTGGCGTTCGCCACCCTCCACCCCAAGCGCTACGCGGAGATCGAGCAGATGGTGGCCAGCCGGGCCCCGCTCCGTGACGAGTTCCTCGCCCGCGTGCTGGTGGCGGTGCGGGAGCGTCTGGCCGCCTCCGGGGTGAGTGCCGAGGTCACGGGGCGTCCGAAGCACCTGTGGAGCATCTACGAGAAGATGGTGGTGCGGGGCAAGGAGTTCGACGACCTCTACGACCTGGTGGGCATCCGGGTCATCGTGGAATCCGAACGTGACTGTTGGGCCGCGCTCGGGTCGATCCACGCCATCTGGCCACCTGTGCAGGGCCGGTTCAAGGACTACATCAACTCGCCCAAGTTCAACCTCTACCAGTCGCTGCACACCACGGTCATCGGCCTCGACGGCAAGCCCATCGAGGTGCAGGTGCGCACCCACGAGATGCACCGGCGGGCCGAGTACGGCATCGCCGCCCACTGGGGCTACAAGGTCAACCCGACCCGGACCGAGCGGCCCGGGGGACCGTCCGCCAGACCGGCCAAGGACGCCCCGGGCGCCACGGCGGTCAAGTCCCGGCCGGACAAGGCCGGCGACAAAACGGGGGCCAAGGGCTCGCCCAAGGCGGCCACCAAGCGGGCCTCGTCGATCACCGCCGCCCAACGGGCCGAGATGGCCGAGCGGGACCGGCGGGCCGAGCTGCTGGCACTGGCCAAGGAGACCTCCTCGACCACCGCCGAGGTCGAGTGGATGCAGCGCATCGTCGACTTCCAGAACGAGACGACCGACCCCATCGAGTTCCTCGAGGCGCTGAAGCTCGATCTCGAAGAGGACGAGGTCTACATCTTCACCCCGAAGGGCAAGGTGATCGCCCTGGCGGCCAACGCCACCCCGGTCGACTTCGCCTACGCCATCCACACCGAGGTGGGTCACCGGTGCATCGGGGCCAAGGTGAACGGTCGTCTGGTCCCGTTGGACACCCGACTCAACTCGGCCGACACGGTGGAGATCTTCACGTCCAAGGCCCCGACGGCCGGACCCTCCCGCGACTGGCTGGGGATGGTGGCCTCGTCGAGGGCCCGCACGAAGATCCGCCAGTGGTTCTCCCGGGAACGGCGCGAGGACGCCATCGAGCTCGGTCGCGAGGAGCTGGTGAAAGAGCTGCGCCGGGAAGGGCTCCCCGTCCAGAAGTTGGCGAACGAACGGGCGCTGGCCGAGCTGACCGAGAAGATGAACTACGCCGACGTCGACGCCCTCTACGCCGCCATCGGCGACAACCGGGTATCGGCTCGGGCCGTGGCCCAGCGGTTCCTTCGGGACCTGCGGGGTGGCGGTTACGAGGAGCAGCTGCCGGTCACGGCCCGCCAACAGCCGACGGCGGCGAGGCCGGGGCGGGGCTCGGCCGTCGGAGTGTACGTCGAGGGACTCGACGACCTGATGGTCCGGCTCTCGCGTTGCTGCACGCCAGTGCCCGGAGACGAGATCGTCGGCTTTGTGACCCGCGGCCGTGGGGTGTCGGTGCACCGGGCGGACTGCGCCAACGCCGCATCGCTGGCCAGCCGCTCCCGGGAACGCCTGATCGAGGTGGAGTGGGACCACCGCTCCTCGGGGGTGTTCGTGGCCACCATCGAGGTCGTCGCCATCGACCGCTCCCGCCTGCTCGCCGATGTGACCAAGGTTTTCTCCGAGCACCACCTGAACATCGTGAGCGCCAACACCCAGACCGACCCCGACCGCATCAGCCGCATGCGCTTCGACGTCGAGCTGGCCGATCCTGGCCATCTCGAGTCGGTGCTCAATCTCATCCGGCACCTCGATGCGGTCTACGACGTCTACCGCATCCTCCCGGGCAAGAAGGGCTGAGGGTCTATGACCGACGACGCGGTGGCGGCGCGCGCCCCGAGCGGGACCCATGACGTGCTGTGGCCGGAGTCGACGCGGTGGGAGGCACTGCTTGTCGCCTTCGCCGACCAGGTGGAGCGGGCCGGGTACGGCCTGGCCCACACGCCGATCTTCGAGGACGTGAAGGTCTTCCGCCGGGGCATCGGCGAGGGCAGTGACGTGGTGGGCAAGGAGATGTACGAGTTCGAGGACCGGGGCGGCCGGACCCTCGCCCTCCGACCTGAGGGGACGGCGCCGTTGGTGCGTGCCTATGTCCAGCACCGCCCTCCGCTCCCGTGGAAGGCCTGGTACGCCACGCCCGCCTTCCGGTACGAACGACCGCAGGCCGGCCGGTACCGACAGCACCACCAGCTGGGCATCGAGGCGTTGGGGCCCGAGGACCCCGACCTCGACGCCGAGGTGGTCTGGCTGGCCGACTCGTTCTTCCGGTCGCTCGGCCTGGCCACGTTCGAGCTCCGGATCAACTCGATGGGAGACGCGGTGTGCCGCCCCGCCTACCTCGAGACGCTGCGGACCTACCTCGACGAGCGGCAGGACCAGCTCTGCCCCGAGCACCGTGAGCGACTCGACGCCAATCCGCTCCGGGCGCTCGACTGCAAGCGGGCCGAGTGCCGGGAGGCGACGGCCTCGGCACCGCGCCTGGTCGACCATCTGTGCGAGCCGTGCCGGCTGCACTTCGAGCGGGTCCAGGCCGACCTGGGCGCCCTCGGGGTGCCCTTCGGCCTCGACCACCGGCTGGTCCGGGGATTCGACTACTACACCCGGACGACCTTCGAGTTCTCCTCCAGCGCCCTCGAGTCGGCGCAGAACGGCATCGGGGGCGGCGGTCGCTACGACGGACTGGTCGAGATGCTCGGCGGGCCGCCGACGCCGGGCATCGGGTTCGGCATCGGGATCGAACGGCTCCTGCTGGCGTGTGACGCCGAAGGGGTGTTCCCGGTGGCCCCCGAAGGGCTCAGCGCGTTCGTGGTCGACGTGACCGGGGGTGAGGCGGCGCGGGACATCACCGCCTCGCTGCGCCGAGCGGGGATGCGGGCCGACCGGGCCTTCGACGGTCGATCGATGAAGTCACAGCTGAAGGCGGCGGACCGTTCCGGCGCGTCCCTGGCCGTCATCATCGGTCCCGACGAGCTCGCGGACGGGACCGTCTCGCTCCGACCGCTCCGGGGCGAGGGGGGTCAGTGGACGGTCCCGTCGGCCGAGGTGGTCGATGCGGTCCGTCAGGCCACCCGTCGATGAGCCTCCGCCCCTCCCCCTACGCTGTGCATGGTCCCGGATCCGGGCCCCCCACCCGAAAGGCCTCCCCGTGACAGCACGACCGACCCCGACGGAAGCCACGGCAATGCGCACCCGGTTGTGCGGCACCCTGCGCACCGACGACATCGGCTCGACGGTCACGGTGTGCGGCTGGGTGGCCAAGCGACGGGAGCACGGCGAGCACCTGGCATTCCTCGATGTGCGGGACCACACCGGCATCATCCAGTGTGTCGTGCCCGGGACGGTGGACGTCCGCAGCGAGTACGTCGTCGCCGTCGAAGGGGTGGTGCGGGCCCGTCCCGAGGGTACGTCGAACCCGGAACTGCCCACCGGTGACGTCGAACTGGGCGACTGCGTGGTGACGCTGCTCAATGCCGCCGAACCACCACCGTTCGCCGTCGACGACCGGGTCGACGTGGACGAGGTGATCAGGCTGCGGCACCGCTACGTCGACCTGAGGCGCCCCCGCATGCAGTCGAACCTCAGGTTGCGGGCAACCGTCAACGGGGCGCTCCGGGCGGCCATGGACCGGCAAGGGTTCGTCGAGGTCGAGACCCCGCTGCTGTGGGCGCCGACACCCGAGGGGGCCCGTGAGTTCACCGTCCCGAGCCGCCTCACGCCCGGTTCGTGCTACGTCCTGCCCCAGAGTCCGCAGCTGGCCAAGCAGTTGCTGATGGTGGCCGGGGTCGACCGGTACTACCAGATCGCCCGGTGCCTGCGGGACGAGGACCTTCGGGCCGACCGCCAGTTCGAGTTCTCCCAGCTGGACGTGGAGGCGTCGTTCGTCTCCCCGGAGGACGTGCTCGCCTTCGTCTCCGAAGCGGTACTCGACGCCGCCGAGGTGGTCACCGGGGAACGGCCCGACGACATCCCGCGGATGACCTGGGCCGAGGCCATCGACCGTTACGGCACCGACAAGCCGGACCTCCGGTTCGGCATGGAGCTCGTCGATCTCTCTGCGGTGTTCGATGGCACCGAGGTCAAGGCGTTCGCCGCGCCGTGCGTGAAGGCGATCGTCCTTCCCGGCGGGGCCACGCTCACCCGGTCGAGGCTCGACGCCCTCACCGACCGGGCCAAACAGCTGGGGGCCAAGGGCCTCGCCTGGTTCAGGGTGGTCGACGTGGACGACGGCCCCGTCTCGCTCGACTCACCGCTCGACCGGTTCCTGTCCGACGCGGAGCGAGAGGGCCTCCTCCAGGTCACCGGCGCGGCCGCCGGTGACCTCGTGCTGGTGGTGGCCGACCAGCACCGGTTGGCGTGCACCGTTCTCGGCCAGCTTCGCGTCCAGCTCGGCGGACGCCCGGTCAGCGAGGGCCCGTTCCGTTACCTGTGGGTGGTGGATTTCCCGATGTTCGACGGCGTGGACGATGCCGGCCACCCCGTGGCCGCGCACCACCCCTTCACCATGCCGCACCCCGACGACATCGACCGACTCGAGTCCGACCCGGCCTCGGTGCGCTCCCAGGCCTACGACCTCGTGCTCAACGGGTGGGAGCTCGGTTCGGGGAGTGTGAGGATCCACCGAGACGACATCCAGAGCCGGGTGTTCGCCGCGCTCGGCGTCGATGAGGAGGAGGCGGAGTCCCGCTTCGGCTTCCTGCTCGGCGCCTTCCGGTACGGAGCGCCGCCCCACGCCGGGTTCGCCGTGGGGATCGACCGGTTGGTGGCTATCTTCGCCGGGGAGGACAGCATCCGCGAGGTCATCGCCTTCCCGAAGACCCAGTCGGGATGGGACCCGATGACCGGGGCCCCTGCGCCGGTACCGACCGGTGTGCTCGCCGATCTCGGGCTCAGGGCCCTGCCCCCGAAGGACTGACCGGCCCACGGTGTCCGGTGACGACCTGTTCTCGGGTGCGGCCGAGGAACGACTGGCCGCCCGGGCCCCGTTGGCCGCCCGCCTCCGGCCCAAGACCCTCGACGAGATCGTCGGGCAGCAGCACCTGGTCGGCCCGGGCGCCCCACTGCGGGCCCTCATCGAGGCGGATCGGTTGACCTCGGCCATCCTGTGGGGACCCCCGGGCACCGGCAAGACCACGCTGGCCTCGGTGGTGGCGGCGGCGACAGCCAAGCACTTCGTGCCCCTGTCGGCGGTGACGGCCGGCGTGAAGGACGTCCGCGAGGTGGTGGAGGGGGCGCGTCGCCTGCTCGGCGAACAGGGCAGGGGGACCATCCTCTTCCTCGACGAGGTCCACCGGTTCAACCGCTCCCAGCAGGACGCCCTCCTCCCGTCGGTGGAAGAGGGGCTGTTGGTGCTCATCGGCGCCACCACCGAGAACCCGTTCTTCGAGGTGAACGCCCCGCTGCTGTCGAGGTCGACCCTGTGGAGGCTCGAGCCCCTGTCGTTGGAGGAGCTCGAGGAGGTGGTGGCCAGGGGTCTCGCCGAGGAGGGGGCCAGGGCCGAGCCCGAGGCGGTGGCCGCCCTGGTCGGCCTGGCCGACGGCGATGCACGGGCGGCGCTCACCACCCTGGAGGTGGCCGTCGCCCTGGCCGGCTCGGCACCGGTCACCCTCGGCGACGTGGAGCGAGCCCGCCACTCGCGCCTCCACCACTACGGCGAGAACGACCACTACGACCAGGTGAGCGCCTTCATCAAGTCGGTGCGGGGCTCGGATCCCGATGCCGGGCTGTACTGGTTGGCCCGGATGCTGGAGGCGGGCGAGGACGCACGGTTCATCGCCCGCCGACTGGTGATCCTGGCCAGCGAGGACATCGGGGAGGCCGATCCCCTCGCCCTCGTGGTGGCCGACGCCGCCGCCCGCGCCGTCGAGTTCGTCGGTCTGCCCGAGGCCCAGCTGAACCTGGCCCAGGCCGTGGTCCACCTGGCCTGCGCCCCCAAGTCGAACCGGGTCACAGTGGCGCTCGGACTGGCCCGACGTGACGTGCGGGAGGGCCCCCGGGGCGATGTCCCCACCCATCTCCGGGACGCCCACTACCGGAGTGCTTCGACCATCGGGCACGGCGAGGGCTATGTGTACCCCCACGACCGGCCCGACGCCTGGGCCGACCAGCAGTACCGGCCCGAGGGGATCTCGGCCAACCGCTACTACGAGCCGAGCGACCGGGGCCACGAGGCGGTGGTGGCCGAGCGGCTCCGCCGGTGGCGGGGTGGGGCCGACGGCGGGACGGATGGGCCCACCGGCGCACCGACCGACAACGCCACCCCTGAGGATTAGGCCAGACTGTCGGCCATGACCTGGCGACGACGCGGCCTCTGGGTGGTGGCCGCCCTGGCCCCGGTCGTGGCTGTGCTGACCGTGGGCACTGCCGGCGTGGCCGCGGCGGGCCCGGCCAGGCCCGACGTGCGGGTGGGGCTCCACCCGCCGTCCCTTCCCTCGGGCTCCGTCGTGACCGGACCGACCCCCTCGTCGACCACGGTCACCTCGGACGTCACCCTCAAGCCGCGCGACGAGGGGGCCCTCGACGCCTTCGTCGACGCCGTGTCGACACCGGGTTCGCCCGAGTTCCACCACTACCTCCGGGCCGGGCAGTTCGCCTCGACCTTCGGCCCGGCCCCGGCCACCATCGCCGCGACGCGCCAGTGGCTGGCCTCGACCGGGCTCCAGGTGGGCGCCACCTCGCCCGACGGCCTGTTGATCCCCGTCAGTGGCACCGTGTCCGCCATGGAACGGGCGTTCAGCGTGTCCGTCGTGGACGCCCGGCTACCCACCGGCAGGTCGTCGCGGTTCGTCAGCACTGCCCCGGCGGTCCCGGCGGCGCTCGCCCCGTCGGTCCAGGGGGTGGTCGGGCTGAGCACGGTGGCGGAGGCTCAACCCCAGGTCATCCGGAGCGGGACCGGTGGCGCCAGCGCCGGGGAGGGCGGGGCCCCGGCCGGTTCGTCGGGCCCGCGGGCGGTCCCGGCCACTCCGCACGCCGGACCGGCGCCGTGCCCGAACGCCAGTGCCGCGGCCGAGCAGGACGGCGGCTATACGGCGGACCAGTTGGCCTCGACCTACGGGCTCACCTCCCTGTACGACAGCGGACTCGAGGGGACCGGGCAGACGGTGGGCATCTACGAGCTCGAGCCGTTCACCCCGGCCGACATCAGCACGTACCAGGCCTGTTACGGCCTGACCAACTCCATCAGCACCGTCTCGGTGGACGGAGGTCCCCCCGCGGGCCAGACGGGCGAGGCGGCCCTCGACATCGAGGACGTGGCCGGTCTGGCCCCCGGTGCCTCGATCATCGTCTACGAGGGGGACCCCGACTACGGGTCCGGCCCCATCGACACCTACGACGTAATGATCAGCGACGATACGGCCAAGGTGCTGACGACCAGCTGGGGGACGTGCGAGCCGGAGATGGACCCGGGCGAGCAGGCGGCGGAGTCCGTACTCTTCGCCGAGGCCGCCTCCCAGGGTCAGACCATCGTGGCCGCATCGGGTGACTCGGGGTCGACCGACTGCTACTCGCCCGCCTACCAGGACAGCGATGCGGCGGTGACCGTGGACGACCCGGCCGACCAGCCCGACGTCACCGGTGTGGGTGGCACCAGCCTCCTCGGGCCCGGCCCGAACGAGACGGTGTGGAACGACGGCTACGGATCGGGTGGGGGTGGCGTGTCCGGCGATTTCGCCATGCCGAGTTGGCAGGCCGGCCCCGGGGTGGGCGAACCGGCCGCCCTGGCCCAGTGCAGCTCCCTCGGTCGGTCGAGCTGCCGCGAGGTGCCCGACGTCGCCGCCTCGGCCGATCCGGCGCACGGGGACGTCATCTACTACGCCGGGAACTGGCACGTCTACGGCGGGACGAGCGCCGCCTCGCCGGTATGGGCGGCCATGACCACGGTGATCGACCAGGACCTCGGTTCGTTCGCCGGTCTCATCAACCCGGTGCTGTACGGGGCGGGGACGTGCGCCTCCTCGCCGTTCAACGACGTGACCAGCGGGACCAACGCGTGGATCCCCGCCGCCGGTGGGCGGTACGCGGCGACCTCCAACTACGACCCGGCGACCGGGTGGGGATCGGCCAACGCCGCCGCGCTGGAGACGGCACTCGCCTCACCCAGGATCTGCCCGGTGGTGACGAGCGTCAACCCGGCGAAGGGAGCTCCGGGGGGTGGCACCACGGTGACCATCACGGGTACCGACTTCACCGGTGCCACCGCCGTCCAGTTCGGCTCCACCCCGGCGTCGTTCGCCGTCACCTCGCCGACGTCGATCAGCGCCGTCGTGCCGGCCGGCGCCGGTGGTGCGACCGTGAACGTGACCGTGTCGGGGACCGAGGGGAACAGTCGACCCGTCCTCCAGAGCCGTTACACCTATGCCGTGCCAGGCTACTGGCTGGTGGCGTCCGACGGCGGCATCTTCACCTTCGGCCGCACCGGCTTTTTCGGCTCGACCGGGGGGATCCAACTCAACGAGCCGGTGGTGGGCATGGCCGCCACCGCCGACGACCGGGGCTACTGGCTGGTGGCGTCCGACGGAGGCATCTTCACCTTCGGTGACGCCGCCTTCTACGGGTCCACCGGGGCGCTCCGTCTGAACAGCCCGATCGTGGGCATGGCCGCCACCACGGACGGCGGGGGCTACTGGCTGGTGGCGTCCGACGGTGGAATCTTCTCCTTCGGCGACGCCGCTTTCTACGGCTCGACCGGCGCCCTGCACCTCAACAAGCCGGTCGTGGGCATGGCCGCCACCCCCGACGGCCGGGGCTACTGGCTGGTGGCGTCCGACGGGGGCATCTTCTCCTTCGGCGACGCCCGGTTCGACGGCTCGACGGGTGCCCTGCACCTCAACAAGCCGGTCGTGGGCATGGCGTCGACCGTCGACGGTGGGGGCTACTGGCTGGTGGCGTCCGACGGTGGGATCTTCTCCTTCGGCGACGCCAAGTTCGACGGCTCGACCGGTGCCCTCCACCTCAACAAGCCGGTCGTGGGCATGGCCGCTACCCCCGACGGCCGGGGCTACTGGCTGGTGGCCTCCGACGGGGGCATCTTCTCCTTCGGCGACGCCGCCTTCTACGGCTCCACGGGGTCCCTGGCCCTCAACAGGCCCATCGTGGGCATGGCGCCCACCTGATCACGGACCGCACCTGACCCGATCGGCCACCGGCACGCCCACCGGTCGGCTGAACGGTCGAAAGCCCCCCCGGTCGGCCTTCTATGCTGCCGTCGTGCCGGTGGCCCTCGCACCCCCCGCCCCTCCCGCCAGAACGGCGCCGCCCCGGGGGCTTCTGTCAGGCTCCCCGCCGCCCCCCGGCTCGGGGCCCGAGTCGACCTCCCGGCGCGTGCGCAGGAACCGCCGCCTCTGGGCGCTCGCCCTTCTGGGCCTGGCCGCCCTGTTGGCCTGGTGGCTCTCGTCGGGAGGCTCGCCCGGTGCCAGCGGACCGGCGCACCACCAGCCTCCGGCTGCCCGGCACCCGTTGCCGGCCGCGCCGGTCGGGAACCCCCGCCTCGACACGGACTGGGAGGGTGACGGCAAGCCCGAGACCTTCGCCTTCGGCGGTGACGTCAACTTCCCCGCGGGCAGCACGTTGGCCACGAGACTGGCCGCCGACCCCTCGAGTGCCCTCGGGCCCGGCGTCCCCGTCCTGCTCTCGGGGGTCGACCTGTCGATGGTCAACCTCGAGACGGCCCTCACCGACGGGACCTGCCCGCAGCCCCAGGACAAACAGTACGTCTTCTCCGCGCCCCCGAGCGCGATCACGGCCTTCCGGGGTGCCGGCGTCACCTTGGTCAGTGAGGCCAACAACCACGGTGAGGACTGCGGCCCGGCCGGGCTCCAGATGGCGCTCACCGTCCGCCAGCAGTCGGGCTACCCGGTCATGGGAATCGGTCAGAACGCCGCGCAGGCGTTCACGCCCTACCGGGTGACCATCAACGGCCAGAAGGTGGCCATCATCGTCGCCACCCAGGTCATCGACTCCGATCTGCAATCGGTCTGGACGGCCACCGCCACCCAGCCCGGACTGGCGTCGGCCTACGACGTCACCGACCTGGTCCACACCGTCGAAGCCGCCCGGAAGGTCTCGGACACCGTCATCGTCTTCCTCCACTGGGGCACGGAGCTGGACGCCTGTCCCAACCCGGACCAGGAGCCACTGGCCGAGCTGCTGGTCCGGGCGGGCGCGGACATCATCGTCGGGAGCCATGCCCACGTGCTCCTCGGCGGGGGCTACCTCGGCTCGGCCTACGTCGACTACGGGCTGGGCAACTTCGCCTTCTACAACGATCCGGCACCGACCGATCAGAGCGGCTCGCTGGTGATCACCGCCACCGGGCGCCACATCGACAGCGCCGTCTGGCGGCCGGCGATCATCGAGAACGAGATCCCCCAACCCCTGTCGGGTGCCGCTGCCACCACCGCCCTGCAAGCCTGGGCCGCCGCCCGCAACTGCACCGACGCCACCGCCACCCCCGGGCCGCCGCTGGCCTCCTCGGAGACCGAGGTGTCGCCGGCCAGCCCGGCCGTCGCCCAACAGCTCTCGGTCGACTCCGGCTAGCAGACGGGCAATCCGGGCAGCAGGGAGGTTCTTTCCGGTCGTGGCCGGGTCGGTGGGCACCTCGGGGATCGGGGGTGCGGCCACCATCTAAGCTCTCGTGATCATGACAGCCGGTCAGATCGCCGTCCTCGTGGCATCGCTCGCCAGCGTCCTCGCCGTCGTCGGGCTGCTGGTGGCCATCGGAGCCCTCCGGGGCGAGGTCCGCCGACTCGACGCCCTGGCCGAACAACTGCGGCGCCAGACCGTGCCCCTGGTGGCCGACGCCCACCGCGTGGTCGACCAGGCCGCCACCGAGATGGAGCGGGTCGGTGCCGTGCTTGACACCACCGAGTCGGTGCACGCCACGGTCGACTCCGCCTCCCGACTGGCCTACCGCGCCTTCGCCAACCCGGTGGTCAAGGTCCTGGCCGTGCGGGCCGGCGCGGCGACGGGCATACGCCGCCTGGCGTCGGGGTCGGAATCGAACCGGGCGAACGGAGCCTCCGGAAACGGGAAGGTAGGCCACTGACGATGCCGAAGCGGACGTTCTGGTTGACGACGGGTGTGGTGATCGGAGCGGGCTCCACGCTCTGGGCGGAGCGAAAGGTCCGTCGCTCCGTGCAGCAGGCGGCGGCCAGGCTGGCTCCCGACGCCGTGGTGCTCGAGGTGGGACGGTCGGCGCGCCAGGTGGCGGGCACGGCCGGCAGCCGGGTCCGGGACGCGGTCATGACCGGTCGTGACGAGATGCAACGCCGCGAGGAGGAGCTCTGGGCCGACCTGGCCGCCCAGGGCGTGGAGCAGCCCCTCCCGGCGGCCCCGCCCACCACGCCGGTCGGGGACCCGGTGTCGGCCGCGTCGACGGTGGCGCCGGCCGCACCGGCCGGTCCGGTCGGCCGGGGCGTCACCCGGGCCCGGCCCCGGATCCGGGCCCCCCGGAGGAAATCACCCTCTCACCTGGGCAACTAGTATCTGGGGTCGTGACCCCCGGCACGGCGCACGACGCCGATCAGTTGCGTGGCGCCTTCACCCGGTTCTTCACCGAGCGGGGCCATAGCGCCGTCCCTTCGGCCAGTCTCATCCCTCATGACCCCTCGGTCCTGTTCACCATCGCCGGGATGGTGCCCTTCAAGCCGTTCTTCCTCGGCGAGGAGGTGCCTCCGTGGCCGCGCGCCACCTCGGTGCAGAAGTGCTTCCGGACGGTCGACATCGACATCGTGGGGACCACCCACCGGCACTGCACGTTCTTCGAGATGCTGGGGAACTTCAGCTTCGGCGACTACTTCAAGGCCGACGCCATCCCCTACGCGTGGGAGCTCGTCACCGAGGTGCTGGGGATCGAGGCCGACCGGTTGTGGGCCACCGTGCACGAGGGCGACGACGAGGCCGAACAGCTCTGGATCGATGGGGTGGGCCTGCCCGCTGAGCGGGTCCAGCGGCTGGGTGACGACAACTTCTGGAAGATGGGGGACACCGGGCCCTGCGGGCCGAGCTCGGAGATCTTCTTCGACAAGGGCCCCGATTACGGCGAGGAGGGCGGTCCCGCATTCGGGGGATCCGAGCGGTTCGTCGAGATCTGGAACCTCGTCTTCATGCAGTACAACCGCAACGGCGACGGCGTCACCGAGCCCCTTCCGCGACCCAGCATCGACACGGGGGCCGGCCTGGAGCGGATCCTTCCCGTGCTCCAGGGCGTCGATTCGATCTTCGCCACCGACCTGTTCCTGCCCATGATCGAGACGGCCCAGTCCATCACCGGCCACGCCTACGGTGAGGACGAGCGGGTCGACATCGGCCTGCGCATCCTGGCCGACCACGGTCGTGCCATGGCGATGCTGGTGGCCGACGGCGTGCTCCCGGCCAACGAGGGGAGGGGCTACGTCCTCCGTCGCATCATCCGGCGGGCGGTGAGGCGGGCCCGCCAGCTGGGTGTCGATCGCCCGTTCACGCCGGCGCTGGTCGACTCGGCCGTCGGTGTGCTGGGCCCCGCCTACCCGGCCATGGCCGAGCAGCACCGGCTCATCACCGACGTGGTCGTCCGTGAGGAGGAGGGCTTCTTGCGGACACTGGCCACCGGGTCGACGATCCTCGAGGAGCAGCTGGCCTCCGGCGCGAAGATGCTCACCGGTGACGTGGCCTTCCGGCTGCACGACACCTATGGGTTCCCCGTCGAGCTGACCGTGGAGATCGCCGAGGAGGCCGGGGTGTCCGTCGACCTGGCCGGGTTCGAGGCGGCCATGGAGCGCCAGCGCGCTCAGGCCAGAGCGGCCGCCCGTGCCGGCCGGAGCATCGTGGGTGAACAGGCCTACCGGTCGGTCCTCGACACCGAGGGCCAGACCCTGTTCGTCGGCCAACGGCCGGACGGCTACTCGGCACCGGCGCGGGTGGTGGCCGTGCTGGTCGATCTCGAACCCGACCGGGCCGGACAGGCGGAGATCTTCCTCGATCGCACCCCGTTCTACGCCGAGGGCGGCGGGCAGATGGGTGACACCGGCACGATCGTCACGGAGACGGGGACCGCGCTCGTCTACGACACCGTGTCCGCCCTGCCCGGGCTGATCTCGCACCGCGCCCGCATCACCGGTGAGATCACTGCCGGCCAGGATGCTCTGGCCACCATTGACGGCGTACGCCGCGACGCGCTCCGCCGCAACCACACCGGGACCCATCTGCTCCATGCCGCCCTGCGCACCGTGCTGGGCGACCACGTCCGCCAACAGGGGAGCCTGGTGGCCCCCGACCGCCTCCGCTTCGACTTCAGCCACCATGGGAGCGTGGCACCCGAGGAGTTGGCCGAGGTCGCCTCCCTCGCCAACGCCGACGTGTTGACCGATGCCGAGGTCATCGTGGAGGAGACCACCAAGGCCCAGGCCGAGGCCATGGGCGCGCTGGCCTTCTTCGGCGACAAGTACGGCGACCGGGTGCGGGTGGTGCGGGCCGGGCCCCACTCCATCGAACTGTGCGGGGGCACCCACGTCGGCGCGCTCGGGATGATCGGGCCGATCACCGTGCTGTCCGAGTCGTCGATCGGGTCCAACACCAGGCGTCTCGAGGCGGTCACGGGGGAGGGGGCGTTCAGCCGCATCGTCGAGCGCGAGGGCCTGCTCTCCGAGGCGGCCGCCCTGTTGCGCACCGAGCCCGAGCACGTGCCCGAGGCCATCGACCGGCTGATCGAGCGCCAGCGGGCGGCCGAGCGGGATCTCGAGCACGCTCGCAGCCGCGAGCTCCAGGCCGAGGCGTCCTCGCTGGTGAGCGGAGCCACCGACGGCGTCGTGGTGGCCCGACGTGACGGCCTCGAACCGGACCGGCTCCGCGACCTCGCCCAGGCGGCCCGCTCGTCGGGGGGACTTCGGGCCGTCGTGCTCGGCGGCAGTCCGGACGGCACCAAGGCCTCGGTCGCCGTGTCCACCGACCCGTCGGCGGTCCCCCTCGACGCCGGCGCCCTGGTGAAACAGATCGCACCCCTGCTCGGCGGGGGCGGGGGCGGATCACCCGCGGTGGCGGTGGCCGGCGGGAAGGATCCCGGGGGCATCGACCGGGCACTCGACGAGGCGCGCCGACAGCTCACCGGTGCCTGAATCGCCGTGACCGGGACTCCCCCGCCCCGTCGGGGGCGGGTCGTCGGGATCGACCTCGGTACGCGGAGGATCGGCATCGCCGTGTCAGACTCGGAGCGCACCATGGCACTCCCTCGCACCACGCTGGTCCGCACAGGCGACGCCGAGCGTGACCGGAGGGCGCTGGTCGACCTCATCCTCGACGAGGAGGCGGTGGTGGTGGTCGTGGGCCTCCCTCTGTCCCTCGACGGCACCCGTCGGCGTGCCGCGACGGGAGCGGCGGACGAGGCCGAGGCCCTGCGGGCGCTGCTCAGCGAGCATGCCATCGACGTGGACCTGTTCGACGAGCGCCTGACCACGGTGAGCGCCCACCAGGCCTTGGCCGCCGGTGGGGCCCGCGGCCGTGACCGCCGGAAGGTCGTCGACCAGACGGCGGCCGCGGTGATGCTCGGTGCCTGGCTCGAGAGCCGGGACGGACCGGCCGGATCCGGCGGACCGGTGGAGGCGACGTGACCACGGTCGGCCCAGAAGAAGGCCCACCGGACGGGCCCGGACCCCACATCTACGGCTCGGCCCCCGTCGACCGGCCCCGCCCGGCCCACCGCGGGGGTGCCCACGGGAGGGCCCGACACCCGGTGCGGAGGGTCGTGCTCGCCATCGTGGCCCTCGTGGTCGTGGTGGTGGTCGCCGGCACGCTGTGGGTCCGCTCCGAGTCGGAGCCCTCGGGGCCACGGGGGCCCCAGGTCATCGTCACCGTGCGGCCCGGCACCGGGGTGGACCAGCTGGCGTCCCTCCTCCAGTCCAAACAGGTGATCGGGAGCTCCCTGGCCTACCGGATCTGGAGCCAGTTCCACGGCGTGCCCGGGGTCCTCTCCGGGTCGTACGCGTTCGACCAGAACAGCAGCTTCGGTGAGGTCGATGCCGTGATCTCGGGCGGCCCCAACGTGTTCAGCCTCGTGGTCCCACCCGGGTTCACCGTGTCGGAGGTGGCCGAGCGGCTCGGCCAACTGCCGGGGCACGATGCTGCCACCTTCGAGAAGCTGGCGACCGGCGGGACGGTGACGTCGCCCTGGCAGCCCCCCGGATCGACCAGTCTCGAAGGACTGTTGGGGACCGGCACCTACACGATCGTCCCGGGTGAGACCGACACCGAGCTGCTGACCAAGATGGTCGACCGGTTCGACACCCTGGCCGACCAACTCGATCTCACGACGGGGGCGGCGAAGCTCGGGTTCACCCCCTACCAGGTGATCACCGTCGCATCCATCGTCGAGAAGGAGGCGGTGCTGACGAAGAACATGGGCCCGGTCGCACGGGTCATCTTCAACCGGCTGGCCGCCGGGATGCCCCTCCAGATGGACTCGACCGTGCTCTACGCGGAGGGACGGGACGGGGGCACGGTCACCGCCAAGGATCTGCAGCTGCCGTCCCCGTACAACACGTACCTCAACACCGGGCTGACCCCGACCCCCACCTGCTTCCCGTCGCGGCAGGCCCTCCAGGCCGCCCTCGACCCCCCGCCCGGCAGCTGGCTCTACTTCGTCGTGGTCGAGTCCGACGGGACCGAGGCCTTCGCCGACACGTTCGCCCAGCAGCAGGCCAACGAGGCCCTCGCCGCCCAGCGCGGCGTGCCCTGAGCCGCCCGTGGGACAGACTGGCGCAGTGGACGGCACCCCCCGACTCTCGGCGGCCACCACCGTGGTCGGTGTCATCGGGGACCCGGTGGCCCACTCGCTCTCGCCGCTCCTGCACAACACCGCCTTCGCCGTCCTCGGGATCGACTGGGTCTCGGTCGGCTTCCGCGTCGCCGCCGGACAGACCGGTGACGCCCTCGACGGCGCGCGCTCCCTCGGGGTGAGGGGCCTGTCGGTGACCATGCCCCACAAGGAGGCGGCGTCGGCACTCGTCGAGCGGCGGTCGGCACCGGCGGCGCGGCTCGACGCGGTGAACTGTGTGTCCCGTACCGACGGCGGCTGGTTCGGTGACAATACGGATGGCGCCGGCTTCGTCGCCTCGCTCCGCCGGGGCGGTGCGTTCGAGCCCGACGGCCGACGCTGCCTGGTGGTCGGCGCGGGTGGCGCGGCCCGTGCCGTGGTCGCCGCACTGGCCGATGCCGGAGCGGCGGAGGTGGTCGTGGTGAACCGGTCGGTGGAACCGGCGAGGCGGGCGGCGTCGCTGGCCGGAACCGTCGGTCGGGTGGGCGAGCCGGCCGACGCCCCCCGCTGCCAGCTGGTGGTCAACGCCACGCCGCTCGGGATGGCCGACACCGGCGGTGGCGCCGCCTGGCCCGTTGACCCCTCGCTACTGTGCGCAGGGCAGTTCGTCGTCGACCTCGTGTACCACCCCCGGACCACCCCCTGGATGGAGGCAGCCCGGTCCCGGGGGGCAGTGGTGGCCAACGGCCTCGGGATGCTGGTGCATCAGGCCGCGCTGCAGGTCACCTTGTGGACGGGTCTCGAGGCACCGGTTGAGCCCATGTGGAGGGCGGCCATCGGCCCCGAGACAGCGCAGACCCCGTTCTGACCACCGGTCGAGCGATCCGGGTGGGGCGGGGGAGGCGACGGGGAAGGGCCAGGTACTCTTGAGGCCCGGTCCCTATGGTCAATTACGCCCCTGCGCAATCCGCCACCCGCCCCCGCCACCTGACGGCCCGATTCGACGGGGTGTTGGCGGGCGGCTCGATCCTGCTGGCCGTGATCGGCGTGGTCATGATCTACTCGGCCACAAGGGGTTGGCTGGCACTCGACGGTGACGATCCGAAGTACTTCTTGAAGCGCCAGGCGGCGTTCATGGTCGTCGGGATCATCGTGATGGTCGCCTTCGCCCTGTTCGACTACCGGCGCCTCGAACAGATCAGCACCGTGTTGTACGTGGGCACGTTGTTCGCCCTTTTGGCGGTGCTGGCCACGCCGGCCCGGCTGGGTTCCCAACGATGGTTCCCCCTCGGTCCGTTCCAGTTGCAACCGTCCGAGTTCGCCACCCTGGTCCTTGTCGTCGCCGTCGCCACCTACTGCGCCCGACGGCCGGAGGGCCTCGACTTCAGGGACCTGGTGAGACTGGTGCTGCTGGCCGCCCTGCCCATCCTGTTGGTGTTCAAGCAGCCGGACCTGGGCACGGCCATCGTCATGACCGTCATCCTCATGGTGATGCTGGCCGTCGCCGGCATGCCCGGTCGTTACCTGCTGCTGCTGATCGTGGCTGCCGTCCTGCTGGTGTTGTTCGCCATCAACGTCGGGCTCCTGCAGCATTACCAGATCGAACGGCTGACCAGCTTCATCTCCCCCAACGGGGCCAGCCAGGCCGCCACCTACAACGTGGCCCAGGCGAAAGAGGCCATCGCCCACGGGGGCATCTTCGGCCGCGGACTGTTCCACGGCGCGCTGACCAATCTGGCCTACGTCCCCGAGCAGCAGACCGACTTCATCTTCTCGGCGGTGGGTGAGCAGGTGGGCTTCGTCGGCGCCGGCCTGCTCCTGTGCCTCTACGGGCTCGTCGCCTGGAGGATCCTGCGCACCGCCCAGCAGGCCCGTGACAACTACGGCCGGCTGCTGTGCAGCGGGATCTTCGCCCTGCTCGTGTTCTCCGTGTTCGAGAACGTGGGGATGAACATGGGGATCATGCCGGTCACCGGCATCCCGCTGCCGTTCCTCTCCTACGGCGGATCGGCCATGATCGGCTTCTTCGCGGCCATCGGCATCACCATCAGTGTCCACAACCGGAGTGTCCGGTGAGCGATGCCACGACCGGTGACGTGAGGGTCCCGGCCGACGCCTCACCCGCGCCCGGGGCGGACGGGCCCCAGGGCGGGGCCGGGCCGGGGCGGCCGGCGGCGGAACCGGAACCGGAGGCCGATCGGTCCGTGCCCCCGGCCCCGGACGTCGCGCCACCGTCGCCGACCGAGGCGGGGCCCCCCGGACCCACCGGGGCCGCGGACCACCCGGCTGACGAGGGCCGGGATCAAGGTGGGGAGGACGGAGCGGGGGAGGACCCGGGCGACGCCGCACCCCTCGAGGGGGCGCCCGGTGCCCGGCCATCGGGCGCCGACTTCCGCCTGGCGCTGGTGTCGGCGGTCAAGGTGGACCTGCCCAACCAGTACCCGACGGTGGTGCTCCGGGAGACCGAGTCCCCGCGGCGCCAGCTCTCGTTCTCGGTGGGCCTGCAGGACGGGATCGTCCTCTCGCACGCCATGCGCCGGATCCCGACGCCCCGACCGCTCACCCATGAGCTGGTGAGCGGCATCCTGAGGGGGTTCGACATCGACGTGGTGGCGGTGCGGCTGGTGGGACGCCAGGGAGCCGTCTACTTCGCCGAGCTGGACCTCCGAGGGCGCACCGGCCGGACGGTCCACTCGTGCCGACCCTCGGACGCGCTCACCATCGCCCTCCACCAGGCGGTGCCGGTGCCGATCCTGATCGACCCCCGGTTGTTCGAGGAGACAGGCGACGTCGCGCCCCTCGGCCCCGCGCAGGCACCGTCCTGAGCGAACCGGCCCGGGTCAGCGGCCGCCGAGGAGGCGGCGCTTGCGGGCGCGGTACTGCTCGTACTGGGTCTGGTCGGCGGCGTCGGCGGCCGCCCCGCCCTCGTCGGAGATGCGCATGAGGAGGGCGATGAGCAGGTAGTTGGCGATCAGCGCCGACCCGCCGTAGGAGACGAAGGGGAGGGTGACCCCGGTGAGCGGGAGCAGCCGGACCACACCGCCGATGATGAAGAAGGCCTGGAACCCGATGGTCATGGTCAGTCCCACGGCCACGAGCTTGGCGAACTCCGAGCGGGCCGCCTGGGCGATGCGGAGGCCGGCGCCCACAAGGAGCAGGAACGCCACCACCACCATGGTCGACCCGAACAGCCCCATCTCCTCCCCGATGATGGCGAAGATGAAGTCGGCCTGGGGGACCGGGATGGTGTAGGCGCCGGCCCCGAGGCCGAGCCCGGTGCCGCCCAGACCGCCACTCCCGAGGGAGTACCACGCCTGACGGAGCTGCAGGCCGGGGTCGCCGGGTAGGATCCTCCAGGGATCGATCCACGTCTCCACCCGGATGTGGGTCTGGTAGAAGTAGTGGCTGGCCAGGTAGGCGCCGATGGCGAACAGGACGATCCCGAGCACCAGGTAGCCGGTCCGGCCGGTGGTCACCCACAGCAGACCGATGAACACGGTGAACAAGAGGGCGGAGAAGCCGATGTCGTGTTCCAGGCTCATGACGCCGATGGCGAAGGCCCAGGCCACGAGGATGGGGACCAGGGGTCGGGGGTCGAGGACCAACCGGTTCCGGAACCGGGCCGTCGGGATGCTCAACAGCTCCCGCTTCTCGGCGAAATAGGACGCGAAGAAGATGCACAGCACGATCTTGGCCAACTCGACCGGCTGGAACTGGAAACTGCCGATCTTCACCCAGAGACGGGCCCCGTTGATGTTGGCCCCGAAGTGGGGGACGAGGGGCAGCAGCAGGAGGATCACCCCGACGGCCAAGAGGAGGTAGCGGTAGCGGTCGAGGTCCCGGGACCGGCGGACGAGGGCCAGCGTCAGTACATAGATCAGCACACCGGCGGCCGTCCATGCCGCCTGCAGCGGTGCGTACGAGGTGGCGATCCCGAGGTCGATGCGGGTGATCATGACGTACCCGAGCCCGTTGAGCAGGAAGGCGATGGGCAGGATGACCGGGAGTGCGCTCGGGGCCCAGATCCGGTTGGCCAGGTGGGCCACGCCGCCGAGCACCAGCATCCCCACGAGAAGGGGGACCACGTCGCTCGGGACCTTGGCCGTGTTGCCCAGGATCATGAGGGTGTATGCGGCGATGATGATGACCGACGCCGCGACCAGCAGGCCGAGCTCGGTCCGACGCCGGGCCTTGAAGGTGCGCCGAAGGATCTTCAGTTCGGGGTCCTGCACCGGGGCGGTGACCACGACGGCGAGCCTATCGGCGGACCACACCCGGACGGTGGAGCCGCGCCCACCCGGCACCGGTACGATGGCCGACCGATGGAAGCGTCGCTGTGACCGGTCGGCCGTGACGGACCCCGTGGCGGCCGTGCCCCGAGCCCTTCGGGCGTCACCGGTCCCCGGAGGGCCGGGCGTCCCCCCGTCCGCGGCCGGCGCCGCCCCCCGCGGTCGGGTCCCGATCCGTCCCCAGGACCGCTTCATCAACCGGGAGCTGTCCTGGTTGGAATTCGGGGACCGTCTGCTCCAGTTGGCCGCCGACCGGAGGCTCCCACTGTTGGAGCGGGTCAAGTTCCTCGCCATCTTCTCCGACGGGCTCGACGAGTTCTTCCAGGTCAGGGTGGCGGGCCTGGAGGACCAGGTGGCGGCCGGCCTCCACACCCGCTCGCCCGAAGGCCTGCGCCCGGCCGACCAGCTCGAGGCCATCGTCACCCGGACCACCGCACTGGTGGGGTGGCAGAGCGAGATCTACCACGAGCTCTGCCTGGCCATGGAGGCGGCCGGGGTGGCCATCGTCGACTGGCACACCCTCGACGCCGCCGACCGTGCCACCCTGCTCGACGAGTTCAACCGGAGGATCTTCCCCGTCCTCACACCCCTGGCCGTCGACCAGGGGCACCCGTTCCCCTACATCTCCAACCTCTCGCTCAACCTCGTCGTGCGGGTGCACAGCCCGGCCACCGGCGAGGAGCGCGTCGCCCGGGTGAAGGTCCCGCCCTTGGTGTCCCGTCTCGTCGCCCTGCCCGACGGACGGCGGTTCCTGCCCCTGGAGCAGGTCATCGCCGCCCACCTCGACGTGCTCTTCCCGGCGATGACCGTCAGCGAGCACCACGTGTTCCGGGTCACGCGGAACGCAGACCTCTCGGTCGAGGAGGACGAGGCCGGCGATCTCCTGGCCGCTGTCGAGCTCGAGCTGCACCGTCGCCGGTTCGGCCAGGCCGTGCGACTCGAGGTGTCGGCCGGCATCTCGAGCGACCTGCTCGACATGCTGGTCGCCGCGGTCGACGTACCCGACACCAACGTCTATCTGTTCGACGTGCCCATCGATCTGAGCGGGCTCCACCCGCTCACCGGGCTCGACCGTCCCGACCTGGCCGCGGCACCCTGGGCCCCGGTGACCCCGCCCCAACTGGCCGGCACCGGCGACGTCTTCGGTGTGCTCGACCAGCACGACGTCCTCGTGCACCACCCCTACGAGTCCTTCGCCGCCTCGGTCGAGGTCTTCGTGGCCCAGGCCGCCGACGATCCCGACGTCCTCGCCATCAAGCAGACCCTCTACCGGACCGGCGACGACAGCTCGATCGCCGCGTCGCTGATCCGGGCGGCGCAGGCCGGCAAGCAGGTGACCGCCGTGGTGGAGCTGCACGCGCGCTTCGACGAGCGGGCCAACATCGCCTGGGCCAGGAGGCTCGAGGAGGCCGGTGTCCAGGTCATCTACGGCCTGGTCACCCTCAAGACCCACTCCAAGATCTCCCTGGTGGTTCGGCGGGAGCACGACGACATCCGGCGCTACTGCCACATCGGGACGGGGAACTACAACTCGACCACGGCCCGGACCTACGAGGATCTCGGGCTGTTGACCGCCGCCCAGGACATCGGGGCCGACGTCGGTGAGCTGTTCAACCTGCTCACCGGCTCGGGCGACCCACCGACCCTCCGGCGCCTGGTGGTGTCGCCGGTATCGACCCGGCAGTACCTGCTCTCCGCCATCGCCGCCGAGGAGCGGGCCGGGAGCCAGGGCCGGATCGTCCTCAAGACCAACGGCCTGACCGACCCCGAGGTCATCGACGCCCTCTACCGGGCCTCCCGGGCCGGTGCCTCGATCGACCTGGTCGTCCGCGGACGGTGCTGCCTACGGCCCGGCATCCCCGGGCTCTCCGAGAGCATCCGGGTGCGGTCCATCGTCGGGCGCTACCTCGAGCACGCGCGCATCTTCCGCTTCGGCGGCGTCGGGCGCCACGACCTCCGTATCGGCATCGGCTCAGCCGACCTGATGGAGCGGAACCTCGACCGCCGGGTCGAGGTGATGGTCCCCATCGACGACCCGGTCATCCAGCAGCGCCTGGTGGCCATCCTCGACACGGCGCTGCTGGACGAGGCCAACTCCTGGGAGCTCGAGGTTGACGGCTCGTGGCGGCGGGTGTCGCCTCCCGACGGGGCGACGGGCCTCGGCTTCAACCTGCAGGATCACTTCCAAGCACAGGCTCTCGAATCCCTCCGCCATCGGCGCGATGCGACCCGGCGCGAATTGCCGGGCCTCCGGACCGTCGCCCCACCCGGTCCCGTTCCGGTGCCCGATCGGGCTCCCCCGGCGTCGCGGGGCCCGGGACCGGGCCCGAGGCGACGGGCGGGGCCGGCCGATCCCCGGTGGACGGCCCCCTGACCGCTGTGGTGTCGGGGCCGGGGGCCACGGCGTCGGCGGCCAGGCGGAGGTCACGGCGGCGATGGACGAACTGGCGGAACCTCCGGTAGGTCGTCCGCCGCTCGAACTCCAGTGAGGCATAGGCGAGGCCACCGAAGGGAATGGGCAACCAGAAATTGACGGCGCGGTAGGCCAGGACCGCCGAGAGGGCCTGACCGGCGGTGGGCCCGAAGCCGGTGATCATCGTCACCAGCACGAACTCCACGACACCGAGCCCTCCCGGGGTGATGGGGATGGCGGCCAGGATGTTGGCCAGTCCGTAGGCCATCAGCAGGTCGACGGGGGAGATGAAGTGGCTGAAGGCGGCCACGAACACCCACAGGGAGGCGGCATCGAGCAGCCAGTTGGCCGCCGCCCACCCGATGGCCCTCCTCGTCAGCGACCGGTTCTCCAGCAGCACGGCGAACCGGTGGGCCAGGTGCTCCATGAGGGCCGTGGTGCGATCGGCGTCGAGGAACCGGATCCGCGACGCCACCCGGCGGACCACCCGGCTGGCCCGCTCCTGGCCCCGGGTCAGGAGGTAGAAGAGGAAGCCGAAGATGCCGAGCAGGATCACGCCGATGGCCGTGGCCACGATGACCAGGATGGACGCCGACTGGGACTGGCCCGCGTGGTGCCCGGAGGGTACGTGGAACCCGTGGGTCACGAGGAAGGCCACCAGCGAGCACCAGAACATCACGTTGAGGACGACGGCCGAACCTATGCCCTGGGTGCCGAGGGCGAACCCGGCGTCCGAGCCGCTCACCCCGGACTGGGTGAGGAGCCGGTACCCGAGCGCCGCACCGGGAGCGGTGCCGCCCGGGGAGACGTGGGAGAGGGCCAGGGTCGACAGATTGATGCGGAACAGGCGGAACCGGTGGGGTCCACCGCTCGGGAGTACGGCGTGGGTGAGTTGGGTATAGGCCACCAGCACGCCGACCTCGAGCAGGACGCCGAGGGCCAGGTAGGCGAGGTTGATGTGGGCCAAGGAGTTGACTTCGGCCCGGTGGCTGGCCAACAGCGGGAGGGCGACGTAGAAGATGAACAAGAAGACGAGGACGGTGCCGACACTGAGCCGCACCTCGCGGTGGACGAAGGGGCCCCTGTGCCACCACCGATGATGCGGGGTGGACTCCGCCGCTTCCTCCTTGACCACCATCCCCTTCATGTTGGCACGACCCGGACCCTCGGACCTGACATGCTGGCTCCGTGCCAGATCCGGTCGAGGACGACAGTGCGGGCCGGCGGGACCCACCGGTGCGCCCGACCGAACCGCCGCCGGTCGTGAAGCACGGCAACGGCACCGGGACGGTCGGCGGCTCGGCGACCCATGTGACCCCCCCCGAACCGCCCACGGTGATCAACGAGACCCAGTCCGAGCGGCTCGACCGAGAGGTGGGCCCGGACGCACCGCGACGCGAGCGCATGTTCGCGGCGGCGTCGGCCAAGGGAGTGCCATTGCGCACCATCCTGGCGGTCGACGCCGTGGTCATCGCCACCTGGGTGGCCTACCGCCTGCTCGGACGGCTCCGCGACGTGATCCTGTGGATCCTCATCGCCGCCTTCATCTCACTGGTGCTCAACCCGGCCGTCAACTTCCTCCAACGCCACCGGCTGCGGAGGGGGGCGGCGGTGGGGGTGGTGATGCTGGCCGCTCTCGTGGTGTTCGTCGGCTTGCTCGGTCTGTTCGGCTATCCGCTGGTCAACTCGGTGACCCGGGTGGCCGAGCGCCTGCCCACCATGGTGAACCAGGTGGAGCGGGGCCACGGGTGGCTGGCCCACACCCTGCAGCGCTTCCACCTCCTGTCCTGGGTGCAGAAGAACGCACCGAGGCTGAAGACGGCGGCCGAGAACCTGGGCAAGCCGGCCCTGAGCGTCGGCACCAACCTGGGCAAGGCGGTGTTCTCGACCATCTTCGCCCTGACCACCATCGCCTTTTTGACGCTGTTCATGCTGCTCGAGGCGCCGAACCTCCGGAAAGGGTTCCTCGGCACCATGCGGGAGGATCGGCGTCTGACCATCGAGGACATCGCCCACCGGGTCTCGCGGTCGGTCACCTCCTACGTGCTCGGGACCATCGCCCTGTCCGTCCTGTTCGGCATCGTGATCCTCATCACCCTGCTCATCCTCGGGGTTCCCTTCGCCCTCCTGATCGGGCTGTGGGTGGCCCTGGTGGCGATGATCCCCCTCGTCGGCGGCCTCATCGCCGGGGTGCCCAGCGTGATCATCGCCATCCTGCACTCGCCGACCGCCGGCCTGGTCATGATCATCGTGTTCGTCGGGTTCCAGCTGGTGGAGAACCACTTCCTCTACCCAGTGGTGATGAGCCGGACCGTCCGGATGAACCCACTGTGGGTGCTCCTGTCCGTCCTCGTCGGGGCGAACCTCGGCGGGGTGTTCGGCTCGACCCTCGGGGCGTTCACCGGGGCGTTGGTGGCCATCCCGGTGGGCGGGGCGATCCAGGTGATCTCTCGGGAGGTCTGGCGGCGGACCCGGGCTTCGGACCCGTCGGCCGTCGAGCCCGTCGCGGCACCGGCCCGGCCGCTGCATGACCCGTCCGGGGGAGGGCGGGTCTCGTAAGCTGCGCAAATGAACGTGCTGGTGGTCCTGCCCACCTACAACGAGTCGGAGAACATCGACCGGGTGCTCCGCCGGATCCGCGGGGCGCTGCCCGCGGCCACCGTGCTGGTGGTCGACGACGGCAGCCCCGACGGGACCGCGGACATGGCCGAGACCCTCGGGAAGGAGATCGGCGGGATCGAGGTGATGCGCCGCCACGAGAAGTCCGGCCTCGGCAGCGCCTACCGGGCCGGGTTCCGCTGGGGGCTCGAGCACGGATTCGAGGCGTGCGTGGAGATGGACGCCGATCTCTCCCACGAGCCCGAGGCGCTCCCCGGGCTCGTGGCGGGGCTGTCCGACGGGATCGAGGTGGTGGTGGGCTCCCGGTACGTGAAGGGCGGGGTCATCCCCAACTGGGCGTGGCACCGGCGCCTGCTCTCGCGTGGGGGCAACCTCTACGCGTCGGCCCTACTCGGTCTGGGCGTGGCCGATTCGACCTCGGGGTTCCGGGTGTATGCGGCCCCGGTATTGACGCGCATCGACCTCGACCGCATCCGTGCCGACGGCTACGGGTTCCAGATCGAGATGACCTACGAGGCCAAGAGGGCCGGGGCCGGCATCGTCGAGGTGCCGATCCGGTTCGTCGACCGGGTGGAGGGCGAGTCGAAGATGTCCACGTTCATCGTGGTCGAAGCACTCGGGCTCGTGACCTGGTGGGGACTGCAGCGCCTGGCCCGCTCGTTTGTGGGCCTGGTCGGGTCGCACCGGGCGCCCTCTGAGGAAGCCGGCGCGTAGATGACGACCATCACCGGGGGCCCCCGCATCCTCGTCGTCGACGACGAGCCGTACATCATCGACGTGGTCACCTCCGCACTCCGCTACGAGGGCTTCCTCACCGACCACGCCTCCACCGGGTCCGAGGCCCTGGAGAAGGCACGTACCGGCGGCTACCAGATGTTCGTGCTCGACGTCATGCTCCCCGACATCGAGGGGTTCGAGGTGTGCCGCCGGCTCCAGTCCGAGCACGGTGGTACGCCGGTCCTGTTCCTCACGGCCAAGGATTCGACCGCGGACAAGCTCCAGGGCCTGGCCCGGGGCGACGACTACGTGACCAAACCGTTCAGCATCGACGAACTGGTCGCCCGCGTCCGTGCCGTCCTGCGCCGCTCGGGCCCCGACGACACCTCCGAGCCAGTGCGGCTCCAGTTCGCCGACCTGGTGGTCGACCGAGGGACCAGGGAGGTCTGGCGGGGCGACCACCTCATCGAGTTGACCGCCACCGAGTTCAACCTCCTGCTCTACTTGATACGGCATCCCCGCCAGGTGCTGTCCAAGAGCCAGATCCTCACCGAGGTGTGGAGGGACAGCTTCGCCGGCGAGTCAAACATCGTGGAGATCTACATCTCCTACCTCCGCAAGAAGGTCGACTGCTACGACCCCCCGTTGCTGCACACCATCAGGAGGGTCGGGTACTCCTTGCGCGAACCACGGCCATGAGGCTCCGGCGCCAACTGGTCGCCACCATGGTCGTGCTGGTGGCGCTCGGGTTGGCCGCCGTGGACCTCATCACCCTCAACTCGCTGCGCTCCTATCTCTACGGCCGAGTCGACGACCAGTTGGCCACGGCCGGGAATCAGACGGCCGCCTTCGTCCAGCGGGCGGACGCCCGGGGGTTCGCCGTCACCCCGGCGGCGATCGATGATCGGGTGAGCCCGGAGATCTATGTCGAACTGATCGGCCCCGGGACCGCCGTGGTGACGCGCCCCTCGGGTGCGGCGGGCCAGGTCGACCCCCCGCCCCGACTCCCCTCCCACCTGCCGACCCAACCGGCGCCCACGAGGACCGAGGCCCGGGAGGATCGGGTCTACCGGCCGAGCGCCGCGTCGGTCAACGTTCCCGCCGTGGGGGGGCACGGACCGGGGTACCGGCTGCAGGCCTCCTCCCTCCCGGGCCAGACACTGGTGGTGGCCACCAGCCTGGACTCGGTCGACGCCACGCTCGCCTCGCTCCGCACCACCGAGATCGCCGTGTCGCTGGGGTTGCTGTTGGCGCTGCTGGTGATGATGACCCTGCTGATCGGCCTGGGTCTGCGGCCCCTGGAGGACATGGCCCACGACGCCGACGCCATCGCCGGTGGTGACCTCTCCCGGCGGGTGGGCCCGACCGAGGGTGCCGGGGAGATCGCCCGGCTGGGGCGTGCGCTCAACGGGATGCTCGACCAGATCGAGCGGGCGTTCGCCCAGCGGGCCCGGTCTGAAGACCGTCTCCGGAGTTTCCTCGCCGATGCCTCCCACGAGCTGAGGACGCCGCTCACCTCGATCCGGGGCTATGCCGAACTGCTGCAGAAGGGGGCGATCGATGACGGACCGGCCCGAGAGCGTGCGCTGTCACGGATCGAGAGCGAGGCGGCCAGGATGGGAGCCTTGGTCGGCGACCTCGGGATCCTGGCGCGCGAGGAGGAGGGGTCCGAGCCCGCCCGCGAGCGGGTCGACCTCGGTGTGGTTGTGGCCGACGCGGTGGCCGACGCCCGGACCGTTGCCCCCTCCCGCCGCATTCGGCTCACCGTCGCCGGTGAGGTCCCAGTGGCCGGCGACACCGCCCGACTGGGCCAGCTGATCCACAACCTGTTGGACAACGCCCTCGTCCACACGCCCGAGGGCACGCCGGTCGACGTCGATCTGGTGGCCGACGGCGACCGCGCCGTGCTTCGGGTGCGGGATCACGGGCCGGGGCTGACCCCCGACCAGGCCGCCCATGTCTTCGAGCGCTTCTACCGTGGGGACGCCGAGCGCCTCGACGGGGGGTCCGGGCTCGGCCTGTCCATCGTGGCCAGCCTGGCCCGGACCTTCGGCGGTGCGGCGACCGTGGAGACGGCCGAGGGGGAGGGCGCTCTGTTCGAGGTGGTGCTCCCCCTCTACGGCGACCACGGGGCGGCCCAGGGGGGTGAGGATCACGCCGGCCCTGGCGACCTCTGACCGGGGGCACGGCCGGGCCGTCGTGCTCCTGCACGGCCAACCGGGCACCGGCGCCTCGTGGGATCCGGTGACCCGGCTGCTCGACACCGAGTTCCGGGTGCTGGCCCTGGACAGGCCCGGCTACGGCGCCACACCGGGCGAGGCCGAGGGTCTGGCGGCCAATGCCGCGTCGGTGGCCGGGCTCATCGGCGGGCGGGGGGCGGCACCGGCCACCGTCGTGGCCCACAGCTGGGCGGGGGGAGTGGCCGTCCTGCTGGCGGCCCGTCATCCCACCCTCGTCCGGAACCTGGTCCTGGTGGGCGCGGCGTGCACCCCGGATTCGGTCAATGCCCTCGACCGGTGGCTGACGGTACCCGTCATCGGGGACGCTCTGACCGTGGCCGGCCTGGCGGGGATCGGGGGCGTGCTCCCGAGGTTGCGGCCACTCGCCCGGTACCTCCCCGAGCGCTCCCGCTCATGGCTGGAGACCGCGTTGCCCGATCACGAGGTGACCGGGGACGGCCTCGGTGCCCTGGGGCGCCACCGCCGGACGTTCATGATCGAGCAGCGCGCCCTCCTCGACGAGCTGCCCCTGGTGACCGCGGCGCTCGGCACGCTCTCGGTCCCCGTGGCGGTGGTGTCCGGCGGGCGCGATCTGGTCGTTCCGCCCCAGGCCGCATCGACCCTGGCCAGTGCCGTCCCCGGGTCGGAGCTGACCCTCATCCCCGCCGCCGGCCACTTTCTCGCCCGCGACGACCCTCACGCCCTCGCCGCGGTGATCCGCCGGTCCGTCCTGGCCGCGCCCGAGCCGCCGGGGCCAGGGGCACCGGCCGGGGACGAGGAGTGAGTCAGCCCACCGCCTCGCGCCGGGCCGGGTCGGCGCCGGTGGAGAACGGGAGGCCCGGGGCCAGGGCGTCGAACACGGCGGTTAGTTTCAGGTTGGTCTCGATGAGCTCACTCTCCGGGTCGGAGCCGTCGACGATGCCGACGCCGGCCGCCAGCCGCGCCACGGGACCCCGCACCGACATCGACCGGATCCCCACCATCCAGGTCCCGTCGCCGTCGCCGTCGAGGTAGCCCACGGGCCCGGCGTAGTGACCACGGTCACCCGGCTCGATCCGGTCGATCAGGTTGCGTGCGGCCATCGCCGGGACCCCACCCACCGCCGGCGTGGGATGGAGGACCGCCACCAGGTCGAGGGCGCTCGGGAGCGTGCCGTCGGGACGGCGGGCCAGGGTGGCGTCGATCCGCGTGCCCAAATGGGTGATGGTGTGCAGGTGGACGAGCCCCGGCTGGGTCGGGACCGTCAGCTCGGCGGCCAACGGCGCCAGCGCCTCTCCGATGGCCTCGACGACCAGTCGGTGCTCGTTCCCGTCCTTGGCCGAGTCGAGGAGCTCGTCGGGAAGCCCACCGACCGGGACGCCGGTCCGCCCGGTGGTGCCGGCCAACGGGCGGCTGCGGACCTCCTGCCCGAACCGCTCCACCAGGAGCTCGGGGCTGGCGCCGACGAACTGCCCGTCGGCGGTGGGCACCGAGAACATCGTGCAGTTGGGCTCGAGCCGTTGCCATCGCCTGAGCAGCTCGGCGACGTCGATGTCGCGGCCCATGGTCACCTCCACCTGGCGGGCCAGCACGACCTTGGCCACATCCCCCCGCCCGATGGCGTCCAGGGCGCGGCCGACCATGGAACGGAAGGCGTCGTCACTCGAACGGGCCACGATGACCGGGGGCTTCGCCGTCGCGTCGCCAGTCGTTGCCTGTGCCCCCGCGACCGCCGAACGCCCGGTCGCGCCCCGGCCGAGGAGCCATGAGCGGAGGCCCTCCCGACCCGGGGGCAGGTCCCGGGGAGTCGGACCGATGACCGTGACCCACTCGTCGCCCGGTCGGTCGGAGCCGTAGAGGACCTCGGGAACCACGAGGGTCGCCGGGGCGTGCCGGTCAAAGGGCAGTGCCCCGAAACCGATCACGCCGCTGCCCGCCCCGGCTCGTGCCGGGAGACGACGGTCGACGCGGTCGTCAACGGCCACGGCCGCCAACTGCTCCGTGGCGGCCCGCAGATCGGCCGGGGAGTCGAGCCCGTCGGGCAGCTCGACGGTGAAGGCGACACCGAGACCCACCCGGATCCGGTTCCCCGAGCAGAACAGGATCCCCCCCTGCCCGGCCAACGCGAACGGATCGATCGACGGGCCGGGGTCCAACGGGGCCCGCAGGGCGGTCCGGCCGACGGCTGCCACGGTCACGCCACACCCGCCCGAGTGGCGGTGAGGAGCTGGCTCAGCCCACCCGACAAGAGGCGGTGGTTCACCGTGGAGAAGCCGGCGGCCATGAGCATGGACCGCAGCTCGTCGGTCGGCGGCAGGTAGGCGGTCGAGCGGGGGAGGTACCGGTAGGCGGCCCGGTCGGAGAGGAGTCCGCCGATGAGCGGGACGACCTGTCGGAACCAGATCCTGTGCCCGAGGAGCAGCGGTCCCCCCTCGGGCTCGGCCACCTCGAGGAGACTGATCCGGCCGCCCGGGCGGACGACCCGTCCGAACTCGGTGAAGACGGCCCGAAGATCGGTGAAGTTCCGGAGCGCGTACCCACACGTGATGCCGTCCACCGATCCCGTGGCCAGGGGGAGTGCCGATCCGTCCGCTTGAGCCAGCGGCATCCCCGAGTCGTTGGCCTCGAGCATCCCCCACGAGAGGTCCATCCCGAGGGGCACCAGCCCGGCGGACCCGAGGATGGCGAGAAAATCTCCAGTCCCGCAGGCCACATCGAGGACCCGTGCGCCCCTGGGCAGGCCGAGGGCCCTGGTGGACACCTTGCGCCACCGGATGTCGAGCCCGAAGGTCATCAACCTGTTGACCAGGTCATAGCGGGGTGCGATGGCGTCGAACATCGATCGCACCATCGCCGTCTTCGCGCTGCCGGTGGGCAGGTCGGCCTCCGAGGCCCGAGTGGCCAAGTCGAAGGAGGTGTCGGTTCGGGCCGCAGAGGAGGGCGTCACGGACGGGTCACCGACGCCGGCCGGGCACGGTCGCCACTCTGACCGCCGTCTCCGATCTCCCCGTCGCCGCCGCGGGTCTCGTCGCCGTCGGCGCCGATCTGTTCCCAGATGGCCCGCCGCTCCTCGGCCGAGGCGACTTGTTCGACATGGTCCAGGGCCGCTTTCATCAGCGCCCGGGTGAAGTGGTGTCCGACCAGAGTCGTCACGGCCGGGAGGAGCTCGTCGTAGGCCCGCAGCAGCTGATCGATCGCCTCTGTCTCTGCCGCCGCCGAGCCGTCCGCACTGTCGGGATCCTGGCGGACCTCGACGGCTTTCCCCCGGCGCAGACGCCCGCGTATGTGGGTGGAGAACAGCGCCACCGCCTCGGCCGCCACCTTCTCGGTGGCCTGATGGTGCTGGCGCGACAGGTCGAGCAGCGCGGGGAGAGGGATTCCCCACTCCAACAGGAGCAGGCCGGCCCGCGACGCGGCCACGTCGTCTGTCGTGTAGCGGTCCTGGCCCCCCACACGGCGGGGGATGAGCAGCCCCTCGGCCTCGACGGCCTTGAGCAGGGCCAGCGGCACCCCGGTCTCGGTGGCCAGCTCGGCGAGCGTGAACACGTCCTCCTCGTCCACCACGGAGGGGTCCCGACCGCCCACGTCCACCGACCACCCGGTCCCCGGACCGGACTGGCCCTGCTGAGCGGTCTCGGCCTCCACCGTGTGTTCGGTGTCGGCACCGGCCGCCGGTGGTCCGAGTCCGGAGAGCTCCCCGATCAGCGCCTCGTCGGCGGCGTCGAGCTCGCCGTCGACCAGCCGGACGATGGTGGCGAGGGTGAACCCCCGCTGCTGCAGGGCCCGGATCCTCGCCAGTCGTTCGAGGTGGCTGTCGTCGTACCAGGCCACCCTGCCCTCGCGCCGGGGGGGTGTCAGGAGCCCCTTGCTCTGGTAGTAGCGGACGGTGTCGACCGGCACCCCGGCTCGCACCGACAGCTGCTCGACCCGCATCTCCATGGTGCCACTCTAGGAGTAATCACTCACACCGTCTGAGCGCGGCACGATTGGCCACCCGAAAGCGGCCGAAGGTCCAGTTCAGGCGCCAGGTCAGCTGTAGTAGCGGTACACCACCTGGGCGACGCAGCTGGGCTTGGTCGATCCTTCGGTCTCGAGGGTCAGATCCAGGACCACCTGGACTCCGCCGCTCACCTCCTCCACTCCGGCCACCGTGGCGCCGAGGCGCAGGTTGCTGCCGACGGGGACGGGTGCCGGGAACCGCACTTTGTTGCAGCCGTAGTTCACCCCCAGCGACACGCCTTCGACGACCACCACCTCACCCAGCAGGACCGGGGCGAGCGAGAGGGTGAGGTACCCGTGGGCGATGGCGGTGCCGAAGGGTCCGCTCTTGGCGCGTTCGGGATCCACATGGATCCACTGGTGGTCGCCGGTGGCGTCGGCGAACAGGTTGATCTGTTCCTGGTCGATGCGGTGCCACCCGCTGTAGCCGAGGTGTTTCCCGACCAGTTCTCCGAAGGATTCGATGCCGTGCACGGTGGTTGCCATAGCCAGACTGTACGGGATAAGGGATGCCTTGATCGAAAGATCAGAGGTTCCTCACTCGGCCGGGTCGGTACGCTGCTGTGGATGGACACGGGCCACAACCACCGGAACCTCCAAGGAGGTGGACCGCGCGCCGCTGTCTTCGGCGTGAGCGACGGCCTGGTGTCCAATGTCGCCCTCATCCTCGGTATGGCCGGCGCCCACGCGTCGCCGGGGTCGGTTCGCCTCGCCGGCATCGCCGGACTCGTCGCCGGTGCCTTTTCCATGGCGGCCGGCGAGTACATCTCCATGCGGGCGCAGTCCGAGCTGATGCTCCGGGAGCTCGACGTCGAACGTCAGGCGATCCGTCACGATCCCGAGGTCGAGCGGCGGGAGCTGGCCGCCATCTACGAGAGTCGGGGCATCGACCCGGACATGGCCCAGGAGCTCTCCGTCAAGATGATGCGCGATCCGGACATCGCCCTCGAGACCCACGCCGCGAAGAGCTCGGGATCAACCCCGAAGAGACGGGAAACCCGGTCCAGGCCGCGGTGTCCTCGTTCGTCACCTTCGCCCTCGGGGCACTCCTGCCCCTGCTCCCGTGGCTGTTCACCTCGGGGACGACTGCCATCTTGTGGTCGGTCGCCCTCGGCGCCGTGGGTGCCTTCTCCGTCGGTGCCGCTCTCGCCCACTTCACCGGGCGCTCGTGGTTGTGGTCGGCCAACCGCCAGCTGCTGATCTCGGGCATCGCCGCCGCGGTCACCTACTCGATCGGTCACCTGATCGGGGTGGGATGACGGTTCCCGACTGAGCGCTTCCGCCGTTCTGACCGCTCCGCTGCCATCCGGCGTCAGGCGAAGGGCACGTCCCTCGTATAGGCGCGGTCGACGTGGTCGGCGACGAATCCCATGGACTGGTACATGGCCACGGCGGCGCGGTTCCCCTCGTCGACGTAGAGCATTCCGACGGTGAGCCCCTGGGAGGCCAATCGCTCCAACCCCGCCCGGGTGAGGGCGCGGCCCCAGCCACGACCGTGGAACTCGGGGTCCACGCCGATGACGTAGATCTCGCCCATCGGGGGATCGGTGTCACGGTGCACCTTGGTCCAACAGGACCCCGCCAACCGGCCGCCGTGTTCGAGCAATAGCAGGCCCTCCGGGTCGAACCAGGGCTCCTGCTCTCGGGCCAACAGGGTCTCGAGCTCCCAGTGTCCCTGCTCGGGGTGGTCGGCGAACGCCCGGTTGTTGGTGGCCAACCAGGCTTGCTCGTCCTGGCCGGGACGGAACGGCCGGGTCTCGATGGTCGGGCCATGCCCGCTCGCCTCGGAGGTGGGGGGGAGGGGGAGCGGGCAGCGCATCTGGATGAGGTCGCGCTCTCGGCGGAAGCCGTGGACCATCGCTCGTGCGTCGTCGTCGACCCCCGCCTTGGATGTCCAGAGTCGGAGAGTCCCCCCTCCCTTGGCGGCGACGACCCGGACGACGGCGTCGAGGAGGTCGTCGGCGAGCTGGGGGAGTCCGCGGTCCACCGAGCCGCCTCCGGGCTCGGTGACGAGCTCGGTGGCGAATAGGCGGGGGCGGATGGGGGGATCCTCGGACACATGGGCGTAGCCGACGACCTCCGAGCCGCTCTGCCGCCTGGCCACCACGACGAAGGCCTCCTCGGCCGGGCCCGGCGGAACGCCCAGCCGTGCGTTCCCTCCCACCGGCGGTGCCGTCCGTGCGAGTTGGCTCAGTTGCCGGCGCTTGTGTTCGCTCGAGCGCGTCGTGACCCAGCGCGGAGGTGGCTCGGTCGACCAACTCGGTCAACGCGTGCACTGTCGCGGCGTCCGGTGCTGCCGACACGTCCATCTCGAAGGCCTCCATGCCGACGAACGTACCGGTAATCTCCCGGCCATGGCTCGGCCCCGTTCTCCATCCGGCCGGGCCCGCGTGGTCAACGAACGGCTGGCCGCAGCCTTTCCGGGATCGGCGCGGGAGCTGTGCGCACTCGAACATCGCGACGCGTTCCAACTGCTCGTCGCCACCATCTTGTCGGCGCAGTGCACGGACGTGCGGGTCAATCTCACCACCCCGGCACTCTTCGCCCGCTACCCCGACGCCGCGTCGTTGGCCGCTGCCGACCTCTCTTCCATCGAGGAGCTGATCCGGTCCACCGGGTTCTTCAGGGCGAAGGCCCGCAGTCTCGTCGGCATGGCCACGGCGGTGACCATCCGGTTCGACGGTGAGGTGCCGACCCGCCTCGAAGACCTCATCACCCTGCCGGGTGTGGGTCGCAAGACGGCGAACGTGGTCAGGAGCGTGGCGTTCGGGCTACCCGGGCTTCCGGTGGACACCCACGTGCAGCGCCTGTCGCACCGTCTGGCGCTCACCCGGGAGACCGACCCGGTCAAGGTCGAGTTGGCCCTCAACCCGATGGTGCCGGCCCGGGAGCGGGGCGCCTTCAGCCTGCGGCTCATCCTGCACGGTCGGGCGACCTGCACGGCGCGGTCACCGAAGTGCCACACCTGCCTGCTCTCCGACTTCTGTCCCTCGGCGAGGTGACCGACAGGCTCGCGTGTGAACGAACGGGAACGCCCGTTGTCCCCCGGCCGTCTCACCCTCCGGCCGAGCGTTCACCTCACCAAGTGTCAGTGAAGGTGTCAGTCGGATGGCTCGAGCAGAACGTGAGGTCTAGCTGGGCTTTTGAATCCACGGCCCGAGGACGTGCCCCCGACCGGATGAGATTTTCGCATCCGTGACTGGTATTCGGGCGCAAAACGTGGTGTTCTAGATACCTCGGAACCGGTTCCCGCCAATCGGTTCCGCAGAGCGGTGTTCGGGATCCGCCGCCCGACCCGCTCGCGCGAAGGCACCCCTCGGGGTGCCTTCGCCGCGTTCGGGGACCGGTCGTCGCCGGACCCTCGGCAACATGTGTTGTCAGCGGCGGTCGGACCCCGGAGTGGCCTCGCCCGGCAGTCCCAGTGGAGCGACACAGGGAGTCACCGCCGGGACAGGGTGAGGGTCAAACGGGCCAGGCGGCGGTTGGCGCTCGACAGGGCCCGCTCGATGGCGAACAGCTCGCGGGCCGTCTCTTCGTCCTTGGACACGTCGGCCGCGTCGGCGTGGGCCGTCACCCGTCGGGACAGCTCGTCGAGGGCGGTAGCGATCGAGGACAGCTCTGCTGGGTTGGCGGACATCCGACGATCATGGCACCCGGGCAGCCGGACCACACCGCGAGGTCGCGCCGGGCCGGGCCGGAGGTGGGTCGGCGACGGGCGGGGTGCAGCCCGGCGTCCGGTAGCATCGTCTGGCTGTGGCTCTCCGTCGCCTGGACCTCCGTGGCTTCGCCGGTGGCCGCCGCCAGCTTCGCGACGCACTGCCCCGTCCCGTGGACGAGCAGGACCGGTCCGCCAAGACGGTGGCGGACATCATCGCCGACGTGCGCGCCCATGGTGACGCCGCACTCCGGCGCCTCACCGAGCAGTTCGATCGGGTCACGGTGGAGGACCTTCGGGTGCCGGCCGACGAGATCCAGGCCGCGCTGTCCCGGGTCCCCAAGGACCTCCAGGACGCGCTCGACATCGCCCACGATCGCATCTTGGCGTACCACGCGGACGAGGCCGCGGGGGACATCGCCGACTTCGAAGCCGGAGGGATCACCGTCCGCCATCTGGTTCGGCCGGTGACACGGGCCGGCTGCTACGCGCCCGGGGGGAGGGCCCGCTATCCGTCGACCGTGCTCATGTGCGCCATCCCCGCCCAGGTGGCCGGTGTGGAGGAGATCGTCCTGTGCGTCCCACCGGGCCCCGACGGCCGGGTGGACGACGTCACGCTGGCCGCCGCCGCGGTCGCGGGCGTACACGAGGTGTTCCGGGTCGGCGGCGCCCAGGCCATTGCCGCCATGGCCTACGGGACAGCGTCGATCGAGCCGGTCGACGTCATCGCCGGGCCCGGCAACCGGTTCGTCGCCGAGGCGAAGCGCCAGGTGTCCGGCGTGGTGGGCGTGGCCTCGGGATTCGCCGGACCGTCCGAGGTGGTGGTGATCGGCGGACCGGACACCGACCCCGCGCTCGCCGCCATCGACCTCGTGGTGCAGGCCGAACACGGCCCGGACGGGCTGGCCTGGCTGGTTACGTGGTCCGAGCAGCTGGCCGACGCGGTGACCGCCGAGGTCGACCGCATCGTGGGGGCGTCGCCCCGACGGGCCGATCTCGAGGCCACGCTCGACGCCGGTGGGTACGCGGTGGTCGTGAGGGACGCCACGCAGGCCTGTGCCGTGGCCAACATCGTCGCACCCGAGCACCTGGAGCTACTCACCGACGATGCCGAGTCGCTGCTGCCTCACATCTCCTCGGCCGGCGCGATCTTTCTCGGTCGGAACTCGCCGGCGAGCATCGGGGACTACCTGGCCGGTCCGAACCACGTGCTCCCCACCAACCGGACGGCCCGCTTCGCCAGCGCGCTCCGGGTCGACGACTTCCGGCGCCACCTCCACGCGGTGTCGGTGAGCGAGAAGGCGCTGGAGGTCCTCGGGCCCTACGTGGTGACCCTGGCCGAGACGGAGGGCCTGCCCGCCCATGCCGAGTCGGTGCGGCTGCGATGGACGCGGTAGCGGGGAGCGGGGGCGCTAGGACGCGGGGCTCCCGACTGCCTCCGGTTCGACCCGACCTCCAAGCCCTCGACGGGTACCACTCGCCCCAGGTCGACGTCGAGGTTCGGCTCAACACCAACGAGTCCCCGATGGCCCCGCCGACCGCCTGGCTCGAGGCCTTCCGCGACGGGCTGGCCGGGGTCGACTTCAACCGCTACCCGGACCGGGAGGCCACCGAACTCCGCCGGGCCCTGGCCGACAGCCACGGTGTCCGCCCGGAGCAGGTCTTCTGCGCCAACGGGTCCAACGAGGTGCTCCAATCGCTGCTGCTCGCCTACGGGGGCTCGGGTCGTTCGGTGGCCCTGTTCGAACCCACCTACACGCTCCACGGCCACATCGCCCGGATAACCGGTACCAGGGTGGTGGCCGGGCACCGGACCGACGACTTCCGCCTCGACCTCGGCGAGGTGGAGCGGACCCTGACCACCGGAGACCCGGTGATCACGTTCCTCGCCTCACCGAACAATCCCACCGGCCGCGCCGAGCCGACCGAGATGGTCCGCGCCGTGCTGGGACTCGCACCCGGCCTGGTGGTGGTCGACGAGGCCTACGGGCAGTTCGCACCCTCTTCCGCACTCGACCTGGTGACGGAGGGAGGCGCCGGATCCGATCGGATGGCGGTGGTCCGGACCTTCTCGAAGACGTGGTCGATGGCCGGGGTCCGGCTCGGGTACCTGGTGGCGGCCCCCGAGGTGGTCTCCGCCTGCGAATTGGTGGCACTCCCGTACCACCTGGACTCAACCAAGCAGCTGGCGGGGCTGCTGGCCCTCGGGTTCGTGGAGGAGATGGAGTCGAGGATCGCCGCGCTCAAAGAGGAGCGTGGACGGATCGCCGCCGCCTTTTCGGCCCTCCCCGTCGAGACCTGGCCCTCGGACGCCAACTTCATGCTCTTCCGGCCCACGGGCAAAGAGGCGAGGGCCGTGTGGTCGGATCTCCTCGCCGCGTCGGTGCTCGTGCGAGACTGTTCGGAGTGGCCGGGCCTCACGGGGTGCCTGCGGGTCACGGTGGGGCTCCCCGAGGAGAACGACCGGTTCCTGGCCGCACTGAGCGAAAGCCTCCGATGACCTCAACCTCCCCAACCTCCCCGCTCTCCCCCCGGTCCGGGGGCGCCCCGACGACTCGGGCCGCCTCGGCGCGGCGGGCCACCAAGGAGACGTCGATCGAGGTGTCTCTCGACCTCGACGGGTCCGGGTCGGTCGAGGTCTCGACCGGGCTGCCCTTTTTCGACCACATGCTCAGCCAGTTGGGGAGGCACGGCGGGTTCGACCTCGTCGTCACCGCCCGTGGAGATCTCGAGGTCGACGCCCACCACACCGTCGAGGACGTGGGGATCACCCTGGGGGAGGTGATGGCGGACGCCCTCGGGGACAAGCGGGGCATCCGGAGGTTCGGCTCGGTCGCCCTCCCGCTCGACGAAGCCCTCGTCGAGGTGGCCCTCGACCTCTCCGGTCGTCCGTACCTGGCCTACGGACTCGAGTTCGCCCCGGACACCACGCCGCTCGGGACACCACCGTTCGACCCGCAGCTGGCCGAGGAGTTCTGGCGGGCGTTGGCCACGGCTGCCGGTATCACCCTGCACATCGGACTGCGCAGCGGGAAGAATACCCACCACATTCTCGAGGCGTCGTTCAAGGGGGTGGCGCGCGCCTTGCGCGATGCGGTCAGTCACGAGGGTGGGGGAGTCCCCTCCACCAAGGGCACGTTGTGACGCCCCGCCGACTGACCTCGCCCGACCGGTGATCGCCGTCCTCGACTACGGGATCGGCAACCTGCGTTCGGCGGAGAAGGCCCTCCAGCACCTCGGAGCCGACGCCGCGCTGGTCGACGATCCCGACGCCGTTGCCGAGGCGGCGGGTGTCGTGCTGCCCGGGGTGGGGGCGTTCGGGCGGTGCGCCCAGGCACTCCGGGCCGGCGGACTGGACGATTCGGCTCGGGTCGCCATCGAGCGTGGCGTGCCCTTCCTCGGCATCTGCGTGGGGTTCCAGCTCCTCTACGAGGGATCCGACGAGGATCCCTCCGCAGCGGGCCTGGGCGTCCTGGCCGGCACGGTGCGGCGTCTGCCCGCCGGGGTCAAGCACCCCCAGATGCAGTGGAACACCCTCGAGGACCACGGCGAGGGAAGCGGACTGCTTCGTGGCGTGCCCCGACCGGCCTGGGTCTACTTCGTCCATTCCTACGCACCCGAGATCACCGGAGACACCACGTCGACTTGCGAGTACGGGGGTCCGGTCACCGCGTCGGCGGAACGGGGTCGGGTGTGGGGGACACAGTTCCACCCCGAGAAGTCCGGCTCGGTGGGCCTCCGCATTCTCGCCAATTTCGTGGACGCGGTCGCTGCCGCGGATGGTGGTTGATGGACCTCTATCCGGCCATCGACATCCGCGGCGGGGGAGCGGTCCGCCTCAGCCAGGGCGATTTCGAGCGGGAGACCTCCTACGGCGATCCGCTGGATCTCGCCCGCCGCTTCGAGGCGGGCGGCGCACCGTGGCTCCACGTGGTCGACCTCGACGCCGCCCGACAGGGGCGGCCGGTCAACCGCGCCCTCGTCCTGGCCATCGCCGCCGCGGTCCGAATCCCGGTGGAGTCCGGAGGCGGCGTGCGGTCGGAGGAGGACGTCCAGGCCCTCCTGGCCGGGGGAGTGAGCCGTGTGGTCCTCGGTACCACCGCGCTCGAGGACCCGGCATTGACCCGGGGACTGGCCTCCGCCTACCCGGGCCGGGTGGCGGTCGGGATCGACTACCGTCGGGCCGCCGGTGGGCGGACCGAGGTGGCGGTTCGTGGCTGGGAGCAGGGCAGCGGGAGATCGGTCCCCGAGGTACTCGGCCAGCTCGACGGTGTCGGGATCGCCGCGGTGGTGGTGACGGCCATCGACCGCGACGGCACGCTGGCGGGCCCCGACCTCGAAGGCCTGCGTAGTGTGCTCGCCGCCACCGCCATCCCGGTGATCGCGTCGGGGGGTGTCGGTTCCGTCGCCGACGTCGAGGCGCTGGCCGGGCTCAGCGCACCGGTCGCCGGAACGGGTGCCCGGGGAGCGTCGCGGCACCTGGCCGGTGCGATCACCGGCAAGGCGTTGGTCGACGGGCGGATGACCGTGGAGGAGGGGGTCGCCGCGTGCGTACCGTCCGGGTGATCCCCTGTCTCGACGTGGATGCGGGGCGCGTGGTCAAAGGGGTGCAGTTCACCGACCTGTTCGACGCCGGTGACCCGGTGGAGCTGGCCGCCCGTTATGACCGGCAGGGAGCCGACGAGCTCGTGTTCCTCGACATCACGGCATCGTCCGATCATCGGCGGACGATGGTCGATGTGGTGTCCCGCACCGCCGAGGCCGTGTTCATTCCCTTCACCGTCGGCGGAGGCGTCCGGTCGGTCGAGGACGCCCGCCAGCTGCTTCGGGCCGGCGCCGACAAGGTGGGGGTCAACACCGCGGCGGTGGACCGTCCCGCCCTCGTCGCCGAATTGGCGGACGAGTTCGGCAGCCAGTGCGTGGTGGTGGCCGTCGATGCTCGCCGCCGGCGCTCACCGGACACGGGGGGGCACCCCGACGATTGGGAGGTGTTCACCCACGGGGGCCGGACGGCTTCCGGGCTCGACGCGGTCGAGTGGTGTGAGCGGTGTGCAGCGACCGGCGCCGGGGAGATCCTGCTCACCTCCATGGACCGCGACGGCACCCGGGACGGGTTCGACCTCGAGCTCACCGCCCGGGTGGCCGATCGCTGTACCGTCCCGGTGATCGCCTCGGGAGGGGTTGGGGAGCTCGACCACCTGGTCGAGGGGGCCCTGCTCGGCAAGGCGGACGCCGTCCTCGCCGCGTCCATCTTCCACCTCGGTGAGTTCACCATCGCGCAGGCCAAGGAGAGACTCACCGCTGCCGGGGTGGTGGTGCGGCCCCAGTCAGGGGGCGCTGGCCCGGATCGGGCCGATTCCCCCCTGCGGTAGCCTTGGCCCGTGGCCATGATGACCTCAGAACCCCCGACGACCAGCCAGGACGAAGCCAGAGAACCGGCCAAGCTCCCGATCACGGTGCTGGCCGACCGGGTGCTCGTCCAGGTGGGCCAGGCGGAGGGTGAACGTCGATCGCGGGCGGGCATCCTGATCCCGGCGACCGCCCAGGTGTCACGGAGGCTCACGTGGGCGTCGGCCGTGGCGGTGGGTCCCCATGTTCGGTCCGTGAAGGTGGGGGACAACGTGCTCTTCAATCCGGAGGACCGGTTCGAGGTGGAGGTCCAGGGCGACGAGTACGTGATCCTGCGTGAGCGTGACATCCACGCGGTGGCCTCGACGCGGATCGACGGCGGGACGGGGCTGTACCTCTGAGGCTGCGGCCCGGGGCCGGCACCGGCGGTGAGAGCCCCGATGCGTGAGGGTCCCGATGACGGGTGGAGCGGTGGAGCGTCCACCGCCCCGGCGACATGATCGACCAACCTCGGGGCCAAGGCAAACCACGAACACAGACAACGACACGCCAGGAGCAGCTTCCGTGAGCACATCTGACACCGGTCATTACACTCCGACTCCCATCGGCTTCTCCGAAGACGAGTTGGCCCAGGTCACCTACAACAGCGACGGCCTTGTGGGGGCCATCGTCCAGGATGCCGGCGACCGAGCCGTCCTCATGTTCGCCTGGATGAACCCTGAGTCGCTGCGCCGGACGCTCGAGACCGGCCGGACCTGGTTCTGGAGCCGCAGCCGGCAGGAGTACTGGTGCAAGGGAGAGACCTCGGGGGACCGTCAGTACGTGCGGTCCGTCCGCTACGACTGTGACGGGGACACACTGCTGGTCACCGTCGACCAAGAGGGAGCCGGCGCCTGCCACACCGGTCACCGCAGCTGCTTTTTCCGCTCGTTCGGCGACAGCGATCCCGAACCGTGACCGTCGCTCCGGCGTTGGAGGGCGGCCCTTCGGGTCCGGACCCGGCGACGTTCCGTTCGCTGGCGGCGCGGCACCGCATCGTGCCCGTCTGGCGGGAGCTCGTGGCCGACACCATCACGCCGGTGGCCGCATTCCTACAGATCGTCGGGGAGGCGGGGACGACGGGGTTCCTCCTGGAGTCGGTCGAGGGCGGCGAGCGCTGGGGCCGCTACTCCTTCGTGGGCCGCAACCCTCTGGCCACACTGGTCGCCCGCGGTCGCCACGTGCAGACTTCGGGGTCACTCGACCTCGACCGGGTGACCGGGGGGAGGGTCTCGGGCACCGGCGGAGTGCTGGCCGCCCTCGAGGCCGTCCTCGAGACCTTCGACTCCCCGGACCTGCCTTCGTTGCCGCCGCTCCACGCCGGACTGGTCGGCTACCTCGGCTACGACGTCGTCCGCGAGGTCGAGCACCTGCCGAACACACCGGTCGACGACCTCGGCCAGCCCGACGCCATCCTCTCGGTGATCGGTCAGTTGGCCGCCTTCGACCACTGGCGGCAGCGGATCGTCCTGATCGACAACGTGGTGGTCGACCCCGAATGGGGTGATGCCGAGCTCGATGCCGCCCACCGTGAAGCGGTCGGACGACTTGACGTGTTGGCCGCCGACTGCTTCCGGCCGGTCGACCAACCGGCGCGGCTCCTCCCCGAGGCGGGGGGTCTCCCCGCCGACGTCCGTCGCACCATGTCGGACCAACTCTACGAGGATGCCGTGCGTGCGGCCAAGGAGCACGTGACCGCGGGGGACGTGTTCCAGGTGGTGCTGTCCCAGCGGTTCGACCTCGAGTCACTCGGTGCCGA
>CAVRYH010000008.1:0-50411 GCA_963725395.1 uncultured Acidimicrobiales bacterium
GGGTTCGATTCCCGCCACCTCCACGATGCCCTGACTTGTTTTCCCGCAGGTCAGGGCATTGCTTTGTCCGGATACGCGTGTTGATTCGGCCCAGAGGACACACCGGTCACAGCGGTCGCCTTCGTCGCTCCGCCGCCTCACCGTGGTCCGCGGCCCGACTCGCCCCCTTGGCCGAGAGCTTCTGCCCTTTGTCGGGCGAGTACTTCCGCGTGGTCAGTCGGTGCTGGCGACCAGGTCTCCCGCTGGGAGACATTCCCTAAGCGGCGTCCTCGGCGAGCAGGGCGTCGATCTGGGATATGCACGCCTTCATACCTTCGGTCACGCCCATGGCGATCGCTTGCTCCATGCCCTCGAGGGAGTCGAAATGCGTGGTGAGGATCATCCGCGTCGTGTCGCCCGCCGCTTCGATGTCGATCTCCATGCGAGTCATGGAATGGCCGTCGCTTGGCGTTCCGTCATCTTCGACGATGGCGTCTTCGACCACGAGCCTCGTCGGTGCGTCGACTTCGACTACGTTCCAGGTGCCTTCGAACCTTTCGCCGCCGTCGGGTCCGGACATGAAATAGGTGATCGTGCCACCCGGCGTGAGGTCGTGATGCTCGAAGGTGGCTGGGAATCCTGGCGGACCCCACCACCGCTCGAGCAGGCGCGGGTCAGCCCACAGCTGCCATACGTTAGCGATGGACGTTCTGAACTCTGCAGTGATGACCATTGTCCTGGCCTCTGCATTCTTGTCGACGCTCCAAACGGTCACTCGCTCTCCTTACCAGTGGTCTCGTTGAGGACGCCTTCGAAGCGTTCGAGGCGGGCCCGCCATACCGTTTCGAGTTCATCGAGAAGCTCGTGCGCGCGTCGAAGTCGCTTGACCTCGCCGCGCACGAGTTGTTCCCGTCCGCTCCGGTGCTTTGACACCAGACCGGCGTTGACCAGGACCTCGACGTGCTTCTGCACCGCAGTGAGGCTGATTGGATACAGCCGGCCGAGCTCGCTGACGGAGTGCTCATGGTCGAGGGTCTTCGTGACGATGTCGCGCCGTGTTGCATCGCTGAGCGCGAAAAACAACCGGTCGGTCTGTCCCTCGCGCTCGAGCGTTATTACAACCATTTGGTTGTAGGTTACACCTCTCGCCGCCGATGTCAACGGTGCAGCGCTGACGGGTGTTCGCCCCGCCGCAGCGCTCGAGCACTTGTCCGACCTGCCGCACGTCGAGCATTCCGCAAGGGGCACGAGCTCATCGCAATTCAGCACGGCATTGGCCACGAGGACTAACAAGGGCATCGCGAAGGACAAAATGGGTCGGGCAGCGCTTTGAACTGTGCACTCCAACACCGCGGTGCAGTGGCGGTTGCCACTCAGGCAGATGCCGCATTCTCGCTGAACTCGGCCCGTGGTGACGGGGATTCCACTCCCGTCACCTCCAGATGCCCTGACCTTTTTTTCCGCAGGTGATGGCATTGCTCTTCTCCGGTGGCGGCTTGGCAAGGGACGATGTCCTGTCGTCACCGGCCGTGGCGGATAGTCGTCTGCCATCGAACGTGCCGGGAGCCGTCACTTCGGAGCGGACTTCACGATCATTGTCGCCACCGCATGCCGCGGCGACATACACGAAGCGAAGACGGACCTTCCCGGCTGGTCTAGGGCTTATTTCCGCCGATCGTTAGCCGCGATCACCGGCCGCCAGCGTCGACCACGCCTCTCGTTCTTCATGGACCTGTCATCGGTAATCAAGGATCATCCAAGGATTGCTCATTACCGTTGCCCGTGCGCGCTGTGGGTTCCTATCTCCTGGACCCCGAGCGGGCGTTACCCGCGCTGGGACCCCGAAAGTCGGGGCCCGGTGCGGCGAGAGTACGGACAAGGCGATCGCTCAACGGCAGGTGTGTTGATGAACGCAGAGATCAGGCCAGCGGCACCCAATGATCTCGCTCGCGTCCTTGCCGTGGCGCTCACTGTGGCCGTCCTATGGCTCGCGGCGCGCAGGCTGCGCAGACACCGAAAGGGGAGCAGGTAGTCCATTCGCCGACCGCATCGGGCTCAACCGCTGCGCCGACGATTCTCACAGGGGATCGGACCCGGGACTGCGGTTGATTTACGAACATATGTTCGATACCGTCGCCGCCATGCGCTACGAGATCGACGTCCTCGTGAACCGGCCCCTCGACGAGCAGACCGCACGATTCCTGGAGGCGGTCGTGGCCTCGGCCAACCAGGTGGTCCGCTTCCGGGGCGATGACCGGTCGATCCGCCTCACGGTGAATGTCGCCGGGCTGAATCGAGACGACGCGATCCGTTCAGCCGCCAGCGAGGTCGCCCGGATCTTTCCTGGCCATCGGGACGAGCACTACCTGGATGTCCGCGGTGAGTGAAGCCCGCGGAGTATGCACCTTCGTTTCGCCTCAGGCTCGCTCCACACGGCAGGGCTCACCACTCTGTGAAGGGTGCGATGCCGAAGTGAGGGGGGAACACCACCCCGAAGTCCTGGGCGAGGCTCTGACAGCCCGCGCACTCGGGATCGAGGCCGATCACCAGGTTGCCGGTCGCGCTAACCGCCGGTGGTGGGGGTAGGGGGATTCCGACGCTGCCGCACAACTCGCAGGAAAAGGGATGCTCCGCATCCACGTCATCGGAGCGTAGACCACGCTCGGTGGCCAGTCGATCGCGTCTTCGGGCCACCGCCAGGCGGGACCCGGTCCCCGCGACCTAACGGTCCCTTGACGGGGGTCCGCCGCGCTCCTAGCGTCTCGCCCGGGCCGGCACCGGTGACTCGGAGGGGGGTCGGTTGGGTTCGAGCCGCAGTTCACGATCATGGTCCCCAGGGGCCGGGCGCTTGTCGGGGAGGGTGGCGCGCCTCGGTGCCATCGTCTTGGTGACGGCGGCGGGCCTCGGGACAGGTCTGGCCCCGGCGGCCAGCGCCGCCCCGAGGGGTGACACCGGGGGGGCCTCCACGACGCCCGCCTCTCCGTCAGGCTCCACCGGCCTCCCCCACGCCACGCTGCCCAGCCCATCGGGCGTGGTCGACCGCCGGCCGGCCAGCTGCCCGGCCGTGTCCTCCGACCCGAACACCGGGTCGGGGACGGCTACCGAGACCGGGCAATTCCCCTGGCCGCCGGCGCCCGCCACGACTTCGGAGGCCGCGTGGGTCAGCGACCCGCACACGCCGACGACGGCGATTCCCGAGCGCCCAGCCAACTGGAGTCAGGGCGGGGGTGACGTGAAGCTCACCAGCGCCCGGTCGAGCGTCCCGTCGTTGGCTGACAACCCCCAGGAGCTCTGCGGGGTGGAGGGCAACAGCGTCGACAAGGCCTGGCAGACCACGGCCGGCCGGTCCTCGACGGTGATCGCCGTGACCGACTCGGGTATCGAGTGGTGCGACCCCGCGCTGGTCGACAAGATCTTCCTCAACCGGGACGCGCTCCCCCACCTGAGAACGCACAGGGCGAGACGAAGGCGCAACTCGAGGTGGCCGGCCAGCACTTCGACGACAGCGACCCCTACGACCTCGACGGCTCGGGCATCTTCAACATCGAGCAGTACGCCAACGACCCCCGTATCGCCAAGCCCTACTTTTGCGCCAGCCAGGACGGGGACGGCGAAGGCTACGAGGGCATCTCTCCTGCCGACCTCATCGCGGCGTTCGGGACCCCGGGGAGTAGGTACTACGCCGCCCGCAGCGGCCCGGCCGGCTTCACCGACGCCATCGCGGGGTGGAACTTCGTCGACGACGACAACAACCCCTACGACGCCGTTCACTACGACCACGGAACCGGCACGGCCGAGGACGCCACCGGGGCGGCCGGCACCCTGGACAAGGAGGTCGGGTCGTGCCCCGACTGCATGGTGCTTCCCATCAAAGTGGGCGACTCGTTCATCACCACCGGCAACGCCTTCGCTGAAGGCGCGCTGTTCGCCGTCGACTCAGGTGCCACGGTCATCCAGGAGGCTCTCGGCACCTACGACGTCACCGAGAGCGACACGCAGGCGATCTCCTATGCCGAGGACCACGGCGTACCGGTGGTGGCGAGCGCGGCCGACGAGGAGTCCGAGCACCACAACCTCCCCGCCGTGCTCGAGAACACCATCGTCGTGAACAGCGTCACCCACGACAGCAGCTACACACCGCCCAGCTATCTCTACCTGAACGGCTGCACCAATTACGGTGCCAACATCTCGGTCAGCGTGGAGAGCGACTCGTGCTCGTCTGAGGCGACCGGCAAGACAGGGGGAATCGTCGGCCTGGCCGAATCGGCGGCCGCGTTGGCGATGGCCGACCATGTGATCGCGCCCTACCCCGGCCTGCGCACCGTCTCTGGTGCGCCGGTGGCGTTGTCGGTCAACGAGATCACCCAGCTGGTGACCATGTCGGCCGACGACATCGACTTCGCCACCGCCGCACCCCCCAACGGACCGGCCAACAACACGCAGGTCTCGTCCGGGCTCCCCTTGGTCACCACCCAGCGCGACCCCACCGGACCAGGTTTCGACCCGACGAGCGGCTACGGCCGCATCGACGCCGCCCGACTGGTGCAGTGGATCGCATCCGGCCAGATCCCACCGCAGGCCGAGATCGACGGCCTGCCCTGGTACCAGGTGCTCTCCCCCTCGCAACACGTGACCGTCTCGGGTGTGATCGGGACGACCCGGAGCCCGTCGTGGCGGTACGAGGTCCAGGTGGCGCCCGGTGAGGCCCCGGCCCAGTCCGCATGGCGGGTGGTGTCGTCGGGCACCGGCACTGGAGTGCGCACCGGGGTGCTGGCCCAGGTCCCGCTGTCCCAGGTGGCCCAACTCTTCCCCCGATCGACCAATCTCGACGGCTCGCCGGTCGCCGGCAACGGGCAACCCCTCCCGGACAAGTACATGTTCACCATCCGAGTGGTCGTGCAGGACGCGGCGGGCATGGTGGGCATGGCCAGACGCACCGACTTCCTCCATGAGGACCCGAGCCTGCTCGGCGGCGAACCGACCCACTTCGCCTCCTCGATCGCCGCTCCCCCGGTGCTGGCCCCCCTCGGCCCCGGTGGGACCGAGGCGTTGCTGGTCGCCACCGCCGACGGCACCATCCACGCCCTCGGGTCGAACGGCAAGGATCTTCCCGGTTGGCCGGTCTCCACTGCCCCCGACACTGGCTTCCACCCGGGTGAGGAGGCCTACACCTCGAACCAGGTCCAGGCCGTGCCCCGGGGGGAGATCGTCGGAGGACTGGCGGTGGGAGACCTCGCCGACGCGGCGGGCCACGATCTCGACGTGGTGGCCACCGACCTCACCGGCAGGGTCTGGGCGTGGAACTCACAGGGCCAGCTCCTGCCCGGGTGGCCGGTGCGGACCGACGCGGCCTTTTCGGGGCCGGGCGTGGCCAACAAGGACAACGAAGTGCTCCGCGGCATCCTCGGCGCGCCCGTGCTCGGAGATCTCCAGGGTAACGGGACGCTCGACGTGGTCGCCGCGGCGATGGACCGCCACGTGTACGCCTGGCAACCCGACGGGCAGACCGCCCCCGGCTGGCCGGTCGAGGTGGTGGACCCGAACGAGGTGCAGTCGGTCGACCCGTCCAACGGGCAGGTCACCTTCCTCCCCACTGCCGGCGGGGACACCGGGACAAAGCTCGTCGACACCCCCGCCATCGCGCAGCTGGTGCCCGGAGGCCCCCCCGAGGTGGTGGTGACGTCGAACGAGCAGTATTCGGGAACACCCAACGCGTCGCTCGGGATCCTGGGAACGTTGTTCTCCGCGCTCGGCGCGCTCAAGAGCGCAGCCAACAGCCGGGTCTACGCCATCTGGCCCAACGGCTCGCAGCACGCCGTCTCGGCAGGGGCGCCGGACCCACCGGGTTATCCGAACCCCGGCGCCTTCCTCCCCGGCTGGCCGGTGGCCATCGCCGACCTCGATCCGAACCTGCTCCCGGACATCGGCGATGGGGCCAGCAACGGCCCGGCCGTGGCCACCGTCGCCGGCAGCTCCCCGCTCGTCGCCGTGCAGAGCGACGTCGGTCCCGTGTACCTCCTCCATGCGGACGGGACCAGCGCGCTCGGAACCACCGGAGGCCTGCCCAACGTGTTGTCGTCGGGCCCTTCCGGAGCCGACTCCAACTCCACCGGACTGGTCGCCACGAGCATCCCGTCGCTCGGGGCACCGATCATCGCTCCACTCGGCGCGGCATCGGCCAAGCACTCCCCGCTCGACGTCGTGAGTGCCGCCGAGAGTGTCGGGGAGCTCATCGACGTCTCCGAACCGGCGGAGCAGTCGCCCCACGACAGCCAGGTGGACGCTTGGAGCACGACCACCGGATCCTTCCTGAAGGGGTTCCCCCAGGTCATGGACAGCCTGCAGTTCTTCGACCAGCCGATCGTGGCCGATCTGACCGGCACGAGGGGCCAGGCTTATGCCGTCGAGGTGAGTTCCGACTCGGATCTGCGCGCCTTCGATGCCGCGGGCAACGAAGCGCCGGGATTCCCCAAGCTGACCGGTGGGTGGGTCACCGGGGGGGCGGTGTTCGGAACGCTCGGATCGATACCCGACCAGGTGCTGGTGGCCGGGACCCGCGAAGGGGAGCTGTTCATCTGGCAGACCGGCGCACCGGCGTCGGGCCCCCGTGGCGCGTGGCCACAGGTGCACCAGAACCTCTGGAACACCGACGACTACTCGGGAGGGTCGGCGCTGCCGGAGGCCGGCGGCCCCTCGGCTTCGTTCAGCACGGCACCACTCAGCGCGTCGACCAACTGTCGACCGTCGAGGTCGAACCGGGTCAACCGGCGGAGCGCCCTGGGCGGGGTGGCTTCCTCGGTGCCTGAGACTGTCGAACCACGATGCCGGACCACCGGTTGACCGACGGTCGGAACCACACCGCGCTCCCGAGGGTCCAGGCGCCCGCCTAGCAGGCGACGGCCTTTTCGAGCTCCGCCTTGCTCATGGTCGAGCGTCCACGCACTCCCATCCGGCGTGCCTCCTGATAGAGCTGGTCGCGCGTCCTTCCCCCTGAGCCGCGGTGTGAGCGAAGTCCGCCCCGACGACCCGAGGAGATGTCGTCGGTCGAGGCGCGACTGGCACCTAGCGCCTCACCCGATCGGGCCCGCTCCTTGTTCACGGTCCGGGCGGCGATCTCCTCGGCGGTCGTCTCGGACCGCCCTCGGCTCTCCAGTCCGTCCTTGATGTGCTCGTACTGCCGCTCCCGCTTGTCGCTCCATGCTCGTGGCACCACGCCTCCTTCAGGTATCGCTCACCGCGTGGTGCGTTACCCCAGCCGGCAAGGGCGAAACCTCCTCCGGACGACTCCCGGACGCCGATAGTTCTCAAGAACTCTTGCCAAGCGGTCGAACTCTTTACTATGAGTGAGCTCGTCGTCCAGGTTGATGCCCTGCCTGGGCTGCCCAGCGAGGACCGACCGGACGGAACCCCCGAGGTGTCCCACGAGGCCTCCGAACAGGCCGACGGTGGTGCCGCGCTCGCCCCGTCCGATCCGCTGGGTCCGGCCGACCCGGCCGACGCGCTCCTCGAGATCGAGGACGGTGAGACCACCCTGTTCGAGGCGGCCATCAACGCGTTCCACGCCGGCGAGTTCCAACGGGCCGAGTCACTCTTCCTCGAAGAGGCCGAGCGCACCGTCGGCGCCGCCCCCCAACGCGCGGCCATCGCCTTTCGACAGGCCGCCCTGGCCGCCGGTCGTGCCGGGAACTCCGACGGGTCGGACCACTGGATGCGACTGGCCGGCCGCGAGTACCTCCGGGTGAGCGAGGACGACCGGACCCCGCTGCCCTACATCCGCGAGGCGGCGGTGATGGCGGCCAAGTGCTTCCTCAGCGTCGAGAACCTCCATGTCGCCAACAAGGGGCTGCGTCGAGCCCAGGCCATCGAGTCGGTACTCCGCGCCGACGACGATCTCATGGCCGGCGAACCCGGCATCCCCTTCCGCCACGGGAGCGCCCAGCCGACCGCGGACTCCAGCACGGTCGCCGCCCCGGGCGTGCCCGGGCCCGGCCGCCCAGCGACGGGTAGCCGGCCCATTGAAGAGGCGGCCGCGGAATCCCCAGGCGCAGCATCCACCCCCCGGCCCGGCCGGATCCAACGCATCCGGCAGTCCCGCGCCCGGCGCAACGCGGCCTGATTCACGCCATGGGCACCACAAGCCTGCTGGCACCGCCAGACCCACCGGACCAGGCCGGGCCGATGCTCCGGGTGGAGCGTCGCAGTGTTGTCCGCGACGAGTCGGACGTCGACGTCCTCCTCACCACCGAGGGCACCTACCCCTTCGTGACCGGAGGCGTGAGCACCTGGGCCCACCAGCTCATCAGCGGCCTGACCGACTATCGCTTCGCCGTCTACTCCGTGGTGGCCAACACCAACATGGCCGTCCGCTACGAGCTGCCGCCCAATGTGGCCCACGTCATCCACGTCCCCCTGTGGGGAACGGAGGACAACGCCGAGTTCAACCCGCGCCCGGGGTGGATCGCCCGGCGGCTGCACCGGCCCGGCAGGCGCTTCGAAACCGAGTTCCTCCCCGCCTATGCGCAGCTGGTGGTGTCGGTCGCTCTCGGCGAGGGCGGCCCGGACGACCTGGTGGCGGCGCTGTGCGTTCTGGCCGAGTACGCCGAGCGGTTCAGCCTGAAGCTGGCCATGCGGGACGGCCGCACCTGGAGGCTCTTCCGCGACACCCTGGCGTCCCACCCCCTGTTTCGCAGGCTCACCACCTACGAGGCCATCGACCTGGCCCGCTCCGTCTACCGGTACCTGGCCCCTCTCGACTACCCCCCCGAGATCCCCGGCGTCGTCCACGCGTCAGCCGCCGCCTTCTGCGCCATTCCCGCTGTCGTACTGCGAGAGCGCTGGGGTGTCCCCTTCCTGCTCTCCGAGCACGGTGTCTACTACCGGGAGCGGCTTCTCGCCCTCGGTCGCAACGACACGAGCAGCCCCTACCGGGCGTTCCTGTCGAACTTCTACGCCGCCGTGGTCGCCATGGCCTACTCGAGGGCCGACCTCGTGGCGCCCGTGGCCCGGTTCAACGCGTCGTGGGAGATGCGGCTGGGCGTCGACGAGCACAAGATCACGCCGATGCCCAACGGGGTCGACCCCGATCGCTTCCCCCTCGTCCGTCCGGCCGGCAGTGGTGACGCCCCGCTCGTCCTGGTGGCCATGGCCCGGCTCGAGCGGCTGAAGGACATCCACACCCTGCTCCGGGCCTTCTCGATCGTCCGCACCCGGATCCCGGGTGTCCGCCTGGACATCTACGGACCCGAGAGCGACGCCGGCTATGCGAAGAGCTGCTATGCGCTGGCCGATCAGCTGGGCCTCGGCCCTTCCTGTCTGTTCAAGGGCCCCACGGCCGATGTGGGCAAGGCGCTGAACGAGGGGGACATCGCCGTCCTGTCGAGCATCTCCGAAGGGTTCCCCTTCGCCGCCGTCGAGGCCCTCATGGCCGGACGTCCGATGGTGGCCACCGAGGTGGGCGGCGTGCCCGAAGTGATCCAGGCCCCGTACGGGCGACTGGTGGCCCCCGGCCGACCCACCGATCTGGCCGACGCCATCTGCGACATGGCCGCCGACCGGTCGAAACTGGCCGGACTGGGTGAGCTCGGACGGGAGGCCATGCTCGAGTCCTACACGCTCGAGGTGTTCCTCGACGGCTACCGGAGTCTCTACGAAGAGGTGCGGTCCCGTGTCCGTCGCCACTGAGGCTCCCTCCGCCGGGCTGGTGGGCCACGTGGCGCGCAGCCTCGACGAGCTCCGGACCGAGTCGTCGGTCTACGACGACCTGCACGTGGAGGCCCGCCGAGTCCTGGACCGAAACCCCGAGCCCAGGAACCTCCGCGACGTGGCGGTCGCCCTCGAGTCGATGGGGTACACGGCGAGCGGCGCCAGGGCGCTCGGCTTCGACACGGTGTTCGATCTCGCGGTGGCGGTGTTCGATCTCGCCTACCTCTACTACCTGCCGAGGGAACACCCCGTCGCCGAGCGGAAGCGGACCTGGAGGCGATTCGCCGACGACTATCTGGCCGGATCGTGGTACGGCGTGCCCTGGATCATGTCGATCGTGGTCCTGTTCGTGGGACGGGTGGCGCTGTGGTCCTCGCTCGATTCCACCCCCCAGGTGGCGGCCATGGTGTCGCTGGCCTTCTTCCTGGCCGCGGTGATGGCGGGCGGCTGCTCGCAGATGATGGCCCGCAAGGGGACCTTCTACTTCCTGCAGAAGAACTATCCACTGGTGCGCTGGACGGTGATCAGGTTCCTCACCTACGGCACGGCCACCGCGCTCGCTGGTCATCGCCGTCACCTACACGTTCTACGTCGTGCCGTACTACGGCCTGCACCTCGGCCTGATCTTCGCCGAGTTCTCCGTGGCCATCTTCGCCTTCCTGGTCAGCGCGGCACCGCTCTACATGCTGCGCCGGTTCTACACCCTTGCCCTGGCCACCGGCCTGGCTCTCGCGGTCACCCTGGCCTCGGCCCGTCTGTTCAGCGGCACCTCGTCCGGCGTGCGCCATGCCCAGCTGCTCGGCCTCGCCGTCGCCTCGGGCGCCATGGTGGTCATCGCCGCCAGCTACGTGTCCGTGCGAACCGACACCGATCCGAAGAACTCCGACTCGGTGACCATCGTCAAGCCCCCCGAGCTCCGGGTCGTGCTCTGGCATTCGGCACCCTACGGCGTCTACGGGTGCGCCTACTTCGTGATGATCCTGGTCGGACCGGTCATCGCCGGCTTCGCCTACGGCCACTCTCTCGGGCTCTCCCAATTCGTCTACCCCCCGACCTTCGAGGGGTCCTTCGACCTCGCCCTCCTCGACCTGGTGGTCCTGTTGGGCCTCGTCCACGCCTCCATCGAGCGTTTCGGCCGGCGACTCGTCCCGCTGTTCAAGGGCCAGATGCTCGACCGGTGGATGACCACCCGCTCGACGCTCCGACGCGAGTGGGTCGTCAGTGTCTCACTGCTCCTGCTCGTCTCGGTGGCGGTGGCGGTGGCGTTCCCCGCTCTACTCCTCCACATCCTCCCGGCCTCGCTCACCGCGTCGGTCCGTTCCCCCGGCGGCCTCAAGGGGCTGGAAGTGGCTTCGTTCGGCTTCGCCATGGTCCCGATCGGCATGCTGTGCAGCCAGTACCTCTTCTTCCTCGGTAAGTTCCGGGCCCCGGTGATCGGAGCCCTGTCGGGAGCCATCGTCAGCACCGTGGCGACCCTGGTGCTCGTCCGGGACGGCGACCTGGCCATGGGTGCCTGGGGCCTGCTCGCCGGGACCACCGTCTACACCGTCATCACCGCCATCGCCTCCTACCGGGTGCTGGCCGCAGGCGAGGAGTCGTTCTATGCCTCGTTCTGACCCACCCGACCGTTCCGGTCCGCCCGACACGGGCGACGGGGGCATCGTCACCCCGCTCCCCGAGCCGCTGGGGTCCGTCCCGGGGAGCTCACCCGAGCTCCCGGCTCCGGCAGAACGCGTCGATTCGTGGGACCCGATCGACGACGAGACGAAGGCCAACGGACGTCGCCAGGCGCAGGGGAACTGGAGTCGCCGACCGTCCTGGGGCCGCAAGGCGGTCGCCGCCTTCCCCGTGGTGGCCGTGGCCCTGGCGGTCGGCCTGATCGCCTACACCACGGCCTCGGCCCAGGGCGCCATCGACCAGGTCCAGTCGGTGACCGGATCCGGGGGCGCCACCCTCCTCCTCAGCGCCCCTCCACAGGTCGACAACGGCCCGTCGACGTCGGCCGGCCAGGCATCGGACTACAACGACGTCACCTTCACCCAGCCGAGCGGCGCCAGCCGACCGATTCAGGGCAGCACCTCACTGGCCCTCCCGCCTTATGTCGGGTGGGAGGCCAACGGGAGCGCGGGCGCCGACAACGGCTTCGCCACGGTGTCCGGCGGCCTGCTCCATGTCGGGGTCCGCCGGGCCACCCCGGAGTTCAAGGGGTGGTTCCTCACCGCGTCGAACGCCACCCCGGCGACCTGCACGTTCCAGTTCTCAGCGGCCTCTCCCCCGCCGGTCACCGTCTCGACGCCGGACGCGGTGGGCGAGCTGGTCATGGCCGTGCAGACCAGCGACACGGTGACCACCGGCGACATCAACTACGTCGTCGTCAGCGAGATCGTCGGTGCCAACGGGCAACGGAGCCTGATCGCCGGCTACTCCACCGGTCATCTCAGCCGGGCCACCGAGCACGTGCTCAAGCGCGTTCCCTGGGCCCCCGGTCCCCTCGACGTCGCCGTCCAGACCAACGGCGACAACCAGCTCAGCGTCTGGGTGGACGGCTCACCGTTCCTCGACGAAACCGGCCTGGACATGGGTATCGCACCCCCCTTCGAGCCCTACCTCGAGGTGCAGGCCCGCAACACGCCCTACACCGTCGCCTTCACCGGCTACTCGAGCGTATGCCAGAGCGACATCGCCATCTCGGACCTGCCGGACCACACGGTGGCGACACTCGGGAACGAGAGCGTCACGGCGCACGGGGGCCAAGCCGTCTTCCCCCGGGCGACGTCCGCGCCCCCGGTCACCGGAGTACTCAAGCTGTCACTGCCCGGCACCGCCCGACCCGTCACCTTCGCCGACCACACCTACTGGCCCGGGGACCGGCTCTCGTTCGAACAGGGGAGCTGAGCCCGCCACCCGGCCCGGGTCCGGGCGGCCCGAAAGCGCAGCGCTCGGAGTGTCTTCCTGGTGCCGTGGCATGCCCCCTCCCTTCGCAATATGGCCCACCCCCTCTTCTCCCGCCATCGGTGTGCCGATGGACATGAGTGCGAACCACTCCCCGCGGCCGGGCGAGGTCAACGACGGGGGCGACCGAGGCCTGGCACGCGGCGAACGGGCTCGGTGCGCGTGGGTCCTCCGCTCTCAAGATCGACCACGGACGGGTCGATGCAGAACCAGTGGCCTTCCACCTGACCGCCCCTGCGCTGCCCTGTGATCCCACGCCCGATGCCGCACCCGTCCGGCACCGGCCAGCCGGCAGGCAGCCGTGAGTCCAGCACCGCAGAGAGAAAGCAGGGCGAAGGGAGTACGCCGCCACGTCTGGCTCATCGCCGCGGTGGCGGTGGTGGTCATCGGAAGTGCGGGTTCGGTGCTGTGCGCCCATGCCGTGGCCCGCAACCAGGCCCAGCGAGCGCGCCAGGCGTTCGTCACGTCGTCGACCCAGATCGCCGCCACCTTGAAGCTGGCCATCCAGCACGAGCAGGATCTCGTCGTGGCCGCGGGAGGCTTCGTCGTCCAGAACCCCGATGCCACCCAGGCCCAATTCCTCCAGTGGTCCGACGCGGTCCGGGCGCTCGACCGGTACCCCGAGGTGATCGGCCTCGCGGTGCTGGCCCTGGTGCCGGCGCCGGAACTGGCCACCTTTGCGGCGCGGTCCGAAGCCGATCCCATCGCGCCACTCCCCGGGGGTGTCTACCAGGTGACCCCGACCGGCTCGCGGCCCTTCTACTGCCTGGCCACCGCCTCGGTGTCGCGAGCCGCCTCGACCACACCGGTGGGCCTCGACTTCTGCGACACCGAGGTGGGGGGACCCCTCCTGCGGGCCCGCGATTCCGGTCAGGAGGCCTACGTCCCCTACGGCACGGGGCCCGGTGCGGAGCTGGTGCTCGGCACGCCGGTCTACCGGGACGGCACCGTGCCGGCGACGGTCGCCGAGCGTCGGGCCGCCTTCGTCGGGTGGACCGGGACGTCGACGCTGCCCCGTGTCATCCTGGCCACTGCGCTGGTCAACCACCCGTCCACCGCGGTGGCGTTCCACTACGAGAGCGGTGCCTCGTCGGTCACCTTCCGGGCGGGCACCGTTCCCCCCGGTGCCCAGTCGACCACCGTCGACCTCCACAACGGCTGGTTCGTCCAGGTGTTCGGGCCGGTGACCGCAGGTGGGATCCTGACCAACGGCTACGCCCTGGCCCTGCTGCTCGGCGGCATCATGCTCATCCTGCTGCTGGTCACCGTCATCTCCCTGCTCGGTACCAGCCGGTCCCGGGCGGTCCAGCAGGTTCGCGACCAGACGGCCGAGCTCCGCCAGCTGGCGTTCCACGACTCGCTCACCGGCCTCCCCAACCGCTCCCTCATCCTCGACCGGATCGGCCAGATGCTCGCCCGCGCCCGGCGGGACCACACCCCGGTGGCGGCGATGTTCCTCGACATCGACAACTTCAAGGACATCAACGACACCTTGGGGCACAGCGCCGGCGACCAGTTGCTGGCCGGGGTCGGAGCCCGGTTGGCCGGAGGGCTCCGGGAGGGGGACACGGTCGGTCGCCTCGGCGGGGACGAGTTCGTGGTGCTGCTCGAGGGCCACTCGCTCGACGACGGCCCCTCGGTGGTGGCCGACAGGATCCTCCACCTGCTCGGGAAGCCGTTCGAGATCGCCGGCAGTGACACCCCGCTGTCGGTGACGGTGAGCATCGGCATCGCCGAAGGTGAGCGAGCCACCCCCGACGAGTTTCTCCGGGACGCCGACATCGCCCTGTACCGGGCCAAGGCCTCCGGCAAGCAGTGCGCCGTCCTGTTCTCCCGCGCCATGCAGGTGTCGGTGGACGACCACCGGCACCTCGAGGTCGACCTGCACCATGCCTTGGAGCGGGACCAGTTCTTCCTGTTGTACCAACCCACCGTGGATCTCGGGTCCGGAACGATGACCGGCGTGGAGGCGCTCATCCGCTGGCGGCACCCCGAGCGCGGCATCGTCCGCCCCGACGAGTTCATCCCCGCCCTCGAAACCAGCGGGCTGATCGTTCCCGTGGGTAAGTGGGTGCTCGAGACGGCCTGCCGGCAGGGCGCTCTCTGGCACCGGCAGGGCCACCGGATCTCGGTGTCGGTCAACGTCTCGGCTGTGCAGCTCGAGCGCGACCGGGTGATCGACGACGTCGACGGTGCCCTCAACGCGAGCGGCTTCGACCCGGGCGCGCTGATCCTCGAGCTGACGGAGACCGCTCTCATGAACGACGTCCAGGCGACCCTGGCCCGCCTCGTGATCCTGAAGGCAATCGGCGTGGGACTGGCCATCGACGACTTCGGCACCGGCTACTCGTCACTCGCCTACCTCCGCCAGTTCCCCATCGACGTTCTGAAGATCGACCAGTCGTTCGTCTCGGGGATCACCGAGTCGTCGGAGGCCGCAGCCATCGTGCACACCCTGGTCCAACTGGGCAAGGTGCTGGAACTGAGCACCATCGCCGAGGGCATCGAGACCGAGGACCAGCTCATGAGGCTTCGGGCCGAGGGAGTCGACGTGGGGCAGGGTTACCTGTTCGCCCGGCCCCTCGAGGCAGAGGCCGTCGATCGGCTGCTGGTGGATCCGGACAGAGCCACGAGGGAACTCCGGGTCCTGAGCTGAGCGGCCGCACGACCGGGGCCACGGTGGATCCCGGTCACCGACGGTAGAGTTCACGCTGTGCTCGTGGACGGTTCATCCGCGGGCGGCCCACACCCCGGGCCGCAGCAGCTGGGGGCCAAACGGGTTCCGTGGGTGGCGGTCCTCAGCATCGGCGCCTACGCGCTCCTGGCGCTCGCCGCCTACTGGCCCACCTGGCCCGGTGACCCGCACCGGGCCATCACCTGCCCGTGTGGCGACCCGAGCGAGGCCGTGTGGTTCCTGGCGTGGACGCCCCACGCCATCCTCCACGGGGCGAACCCGTTCTTCACCACGGCCATCAACCATCCGCACGGGATCAACCTGGCCGTCAACACCGGGATGCCGCTCCTCGGCCTACTGGTCGCGCCGCTGACGCTGGCCGTCGGTCCGGTGGCCAGCCTCAACCTCCTGATGTGGCTGGCCTATCCGCTCTCGGCCTCCGCCATGCTGTTCGTGCTCCGGCGCTGGACGACCTGGTGGCCCGCCGCGATTCTCGGCGGGCTCCTCTACGGATTCTCGCCGTACATGACGGGCCAGGGCCGCCTCCATCTCCAGCTCGTCTTCGTCCCGCTGCCACCGCTCATCGCCCTGGCCATCTACGAGATCGTGGTCGGACGGAGCAGCCACCGCCTCAGGTGGGGCGCGGCCCTCGGGTTGGCCCTCACCGCCCAATTCCTCGTCTCGACGGAGATCGCCGCGTCCACGTGCCTCGTGGCCCTGATCGCACTGGTGGTGCTCGCGGCCGCCCACCCCCGTCGCGTCGTCCCCACCGTCCGTGCCGCACTCCCGGCGGCCGGCGTGGCTGTGGCCGTGACCTCGGTGTGCCTGGCCTACCCGGTGTGGATGGCGCTCCTCGGCCCTCAGCGCTACGGCGAGCCGGTCGCGGTACTGAACGCCTTCGCCGGTCGGTCCGGGTTGCTCGGCGTGGCTGCCCCCACCGCCTCGATGCGGGTGGCTCCCTCCTGGGTGGCCGCGCTGGCCCGCACCACCCCGGGCTTCGGCGACACCGTGGAGAACGGGGCCTACCTCGGCGCACCGCTGCTCCTGGCCGCCGGGTACTTCGTGATCCGCTTCCGCCAGAACCGCTGGCTCACCTTCCTGGCGGTGATGGCGTTGGCGATCTACGTCCTCACCCTGGGGCCACACCTGGACCTCGGCGCCCGCCGGACATCGATCCCCCTGCCGTTCGACGTCATCGAACGGCTCCCGACGATCGACCTCCTCGACCCCATCCGGCTTTCGCTGTTCGTCACCATGTTCGTCACCATCATCGTGGCACTGGGCCTCGACGAGGCCCGGGCGCGCTGGACGGGCCAACAGAGCCATCCGTCGGTGGACGGGGACGGGCAGGACGGAAGACGACCCTCGACGGTCGAGGTCGCCGGCGTCGTGGTCCTGCTGGTGGTCTCGGTCGTACTGTGGGTGCCGCGATGGCCCGTGGCGACCGCGGCCACCTCCGTGCCTCCTTACTTCACGTCGCCGACGGCCGACCGGGTCCCTCCGGGGAGCACGACACTCCTCTACCCCTATCCCGTCCCCGGGTCCGCTGCGGGGATGCTCTGGCAGGCAACCACCGGGATGCGGTTCGACCTCCTCGGCAGTTACGCGCTCGGCCCCGGCCCGCACGGCGACGCCTCCCAGTTCCCCTCGGTGCTCCGTCCCGGGGACGTCCAGCGCCTCTTCTACGGGGAGGAGGGCGTGAACCCCGAGATCGGCCCCCCGTTCCCGGTGACGCCGGACGACCCGTCACTCGTGGCCGACGTGGCCAGATTCCTCCGCGCCAACCGTGTCGGCACTGTGCTCGTCGCGCCGCTCGCTCCCAATTCGCGGGCCGTCACCGCACTGGTCACTTCGGCGCTCGGAAGGCCCCCGGACCGATCGGGAGGGATCGACGCCTGGTACGACGTGCCCCGGTTGGTGGACACGACCGTGGCCGGCCACTAGGTCGGCTGACGTCTGGCTTCCACGTCGGCGGCGCCTCCCGCCTGCAGAGCGCACGCACTGCCTCCGTGGGTGAGGGGTCCGAGGTCAGGTCGACGACCGGTTCGACGGCCACCCCTCGGGTGGGCGTCCGCCATGGTGCCCCAACCCCCTCCCGGTCGTCCTCTCCGAGACCACGCCGCCACTCCCTCATCGACCGGGGCGACCACCCGATCGACCGGAGAGGGGCTCCCCCGTCCGGAGGATCTCGCTACCATGAGCGGGGGCCCCGACCTGATTTACCGCAGGTCAGGGCCTCGTGCTTCCGCCGGGCCCCCGAGCCGGGCAGCCGGATCCCGCCCGGGACGACAGGACACCGACCACGATGCACATCCATGACGGACGACGAAGGCACGAGCAGCCATGAGCAGCGCGCCCCGTCTCACCGCCCTCGAGATCGCCCGGAAGGCGACGCTCCTGCCCGTTACCACTGTCGCCGCAGGCATCGGCATCGGCACCGACCTCCTCGAGCCCTACGGCGAATACGTGGCCAAGGTCAAGCTGGACGCCATCGCCGAGCTCGCCGACCGCCCGAAGGCACGCTATGTGGTGGTGACCGCGGTCACGCCGACCCCGCTGGGCGAGGGCAAGACCACGACGACGATCGGTCTGGCCCAGGGCATGGCCCGGATCGGGCAGCGGGCCACCGCCGCCATCCGCCAGGCGTCGATGGGTCCCACGTTCGGCATCAAGGGCGGGGCGGCCGGCGGCGGCTACAGCCAGGCGGCCCCCTTCGAGGCGCTCAACCTCCACCTGACCGGGGACATGCACGCGGTGACCGCTGCGCACAACACGTTGTCGGCCATGCTCGACAACCACCTGTATCAGGGCAACCGGCTCGACATCGACATACACGGGATCACCTGGCGACGGGTGCTCGACGTGAACGACCGGGCCCTGCGCAACATCGTGATCGGGCTCGGCACCGCCGAGGACGGCGTCCCGCGCCAGGCCGGGTTCGACATCACCGCCGCCTCCGAGGTGATGGCCATCCTCGCCCTGTCCACCTCGCTGGCCGACCTACGCACCCGCCTGGGCCGGATCGTGGTCGGGTTCACCAGCGCCGGTTCGACGGTGACCGCCGAGGAGCTCCGCGCCGCCGGCGCCATGGCAGTGATCATGCGGGACGCCGTCAAGCCGAACCTGCTCCAGACCCTGGAGAACACCCCGGTCCTGGTCCACGCCGGTCCCTTCGGAAACATCGCCCACGGCAACTCGTCGATCATCGCCGACCTCATCGGCATCCACACCGGCGACTTCCTCATCACCGAGGCCGGGTTCGGTGCCGATATGGGCGCCGAGCGCTTCTTCAACATCAAGTGCCGCACCTCGGGGCTGGTGCCCGATGCCGCCGTCGTGGTCACCACCATCCGGGCCCTCAAGTCCCACTCGGGCGCCCACCGCATCGTGGCCGGGCGGCCGCTGCCACCCGCCCTGCTCGACGAGAATCCCGACGAGGTGCGCGTGGGTGGGGCCAATCTGCGCAAACAGCTCGAGAACGTGCTGCTCCACGGGGTCACCCCGGTCGTCGCCATCAACGCCTTTCCGGGTGACTTCGACTCGGAGTACCAGGTCATCCGCGACATCGCCGCCTCCCTGGGTGTGCGGTGCGCGGTGAGCACCCACTTCGCCGACGGAGGCGCCGGGGCCACCGACCTGGCCCGCGCCGTCGTGGAGGCCGCCGAAGAGCCGTCCGAGTTCCGCTTCCTCTATCCGCTCGAGGCACCCTTGGCCCAAAAGATCGAGACCATCGCCACCGAGGTCTACGGCGCCGACGGCGCCGACTTCGCGCCGGCGGCCGCCCGGCGGCTCGAGCTGTTCGAGGCCAACGGCCTCGGGGGCCTCCCCATCTGCATCGCCAAGACCCACCTGTCCATCTCCTCCAACCCCGCGCTGAAGGGCGCCCCCACCGGTTGGCGCCTTCCGGTACGCGAGGTCCGGGCCTCGGCGGGGGCCGGGTTCATCTACGCCGTGTGCGGGGACATGCGCACCATGCCCGGACTGAGCGCCCACCCCGCCGCCGAGCACATCGACCTCGACGAGAACGGAGAGGTGGTCGGGCTCTCGTGAGGTCGGCGCACCCCTCAGGTGGCCATCGGCTCACCGGCGTTCATGATCTCCACCTCTCGTAGCTCGTCGGGATCCTGACCGGGAGGCAAGCCCTTCAACAACACGAGTGCCACCACCGCGCCGACACCCACGCAGATGGCGGCGATAAGGAAGGCCAGCCCGTAGCCACTGCTCAACGCGTCGGGGATCGACTGCCCGGCGGCGACGAGGGACCGGGAGTGTTCCGTGGCGATGGTGCCGAGCACGGCGAGGCCGAGGGCCGAGGCCATCTGCATGGACACGTTCACGACGCCCGAACCCAGCCCGGCGTCCTCGTTCGGCACATCGGCCATGGCGATCGACAGCAGCGGCACGAACGCGGAACCCGCCCCCAGCCCGATGAGCAAGAAGGCCGGGAACACCCCGGTGACGTAGTCGGTGTGCGGGCCGACCCGGGAGAGCAGCAACAGCCCGACCATGGCCGCCAGCATGCCCGGGATGAGCACCCGCTTGTTGCCGAAGCGGGCCACCAACCGGGCGGTGACGCCGGCCGACAGCGTGCCCATGGCCACGGAGATGGGGAGGAAGGCCAGCCCCGTCTGGATCGGCGTGTACCCGAGCACGTTCTCGAAGTACAGCGCCCCGAGGAAGAACGTCGTGAAGGCGCCCGCGGCCAGAAAGCCCCGGACGATGCTGGAGTTGACCAAGGTGGAGGTGCGAAGGATACGCAGGGGCATGATCGGATTCGACCGCCTCGACTCGAGGAGGAAGAAGCCGACGAGCAGCAGCACGGCCGCCCCTGCGAACCCCAGGGTGTGCGCTGAGAGCCACCCGTACTCGGTGGCCTGGATGATGGCGTAGATGCCCAGCATGAGGGCCAGCGTGACGAGGAGCGACCCTGTGACGTCCACGCCGTTGCGGATGCCGAGGCCCACGTTCTCCTCGATCAGCATCCTGCCGAACAAAAAGGTGGCGATACCGATGGGCACGTTGATGAAGAAGATCCAGTGCCAGCTGAGGGCCTGGGTGAGCACGCCGCCCACCAACAGGCCGAGCGACGCGCCGGAGACCGTGACGAAGATGTAGGCGCTCATGGCCTTGGCCCGCTCGCGCGACTCGGGGAATTCGGTGACGATGATGGCGATGATCACCGACGACGACAGGGCACCGCCCGCCCCCTGGACGAACCGCCCGGCGATGAGCATGGCCTGACCGGTGGCCAACCCGCAGGCGGCCGACGCCACCGTGAACAGGACGATGCCGCCGAGGAAGACCTTGCGCCGGCCGATCAGGTCGCCGAGGCGGCCCGCCATCAGGAGGCAGCTCCCGAAGGTGATCAAGAAAGCGTCCACCACCCAGATGAGGCTGGACTGGGTGAAGTGCAGGTCGCGCTCGAATGGCCGGCAGGGCGACGTTCACGATCGACGAGTCGAGGGCGTTCATGAACATGCCCAGGCACACGACGACCAGGGCCCACCACCGGCGTCGGCCAGTCCTGCCCGGCGCCGTGGCCGGCTCTCCACCACTCATCGTCTCGGGTGTAACGCGGTTCGGGCGACCGGTTCAGATCCGACTATTGGCGGTACTGCTCGACCGTACCCTCCGGACGGACCGCCGCCTCGTTCGGATCGCGACCGGCGCGACGCAGGGCCCGGCGCTGGCGGAGCAGGTCCCAGAGCTGGTCGAGGGTGAGCTCGATGGACCTGAGGCGCACCTCCTCGTCGGCGGTGAGACCCTCGCCCACGTGCTGCTCCTCGAGCTGCCGTTCCTCGTCGGCCAGGCTCCCGATCCTGGAGATGATCTCATGGTCGTCCACGGCTCGCTCCTTCACTCGGCGGGCCGTCGGCCCGGGCCCCCTCAGCGTAGGGGGAAGCCCCGTCCCACCCGTCAGCGGGGGGCACGGGGCATGCCCAGCCCCACCATGGCGATGATGTCCCGCTGGATCTCGTTGGTGCCGCCGCCGAAGGTGAAGATGGTCTGGCTACGTGACTGCTGTTCGAGGCGGCCGAAGAGCACCGCGCCCGGCGAGCCGGCGGGGAGCACGCCGGCCTGCCCGACGATCTCGAGCAGGAGCCGGTAGGCCTCGAGGGCGAACTCGGTCCCGAACACCTTGGTGGCGGAGGCGTCGGCCGGGTTGAGCCCCTTGTCGGCGGCCCAGGCCACCTTCCAGTTGATCAACTTGAGGAACTCGGCCCGCGCCGTCAGTCGGGCCAGCTGCAGCTGCACCCACTGCCGGTCGATGACCCGACGACCGTCGGCCAACTCCTCGCCGGCGGCCCATCGCCTGACCTCCTCGATGCTGCGCAGGATGCCCGACACCGGACAGATGGCCACCCGCTCGTGGTTCAGCTGGTTGGTGATGAGCTTCCATCCCTGGTTCTCCTCCCCCACCCGATTGCCCGCCGAGACCCGCACGCCGTCGTAGAAGGTCGAGCTGGTGAACTCGCCCGCCACCGTGCGCAAGGGCGTCCAATGGAACCCCGGGGCGTCGGTCGGGACGATGAACACCGACAGCCCGCGGTGCTTGGGTGCATCGGGGTCGGTCCGGGCGGCCAGCCACACGTAGTCGGCGTACTGGATGGCGCTCGTGTACAGCTTCTCCCCGGTGATCACGTACTCGTCCCCGTCGCGGACGGCGCGCGTCTGCAGCGAGGCGAGGTCAGTGCCGGCCGTGGGCTCGGTGTACCCGATCGAGAAGTGAACGGTGCCGCCGAGGATCCCGGGCAGGAACCGCCGTCGCTGCTCGTCGGTCCCGAGCGCCATCAGCGTCGGGCCCACGCTGTTGAGCGTGAGCAGAGGCAGTGGGACACCGGCCCAGTGGGACTCCTCCACGAAGATCATCTGGTCGACGGGCCCCCGGCCCTGTCCGCCGTACTCGACGGGCCAGCCCAGACCCAACCAGCCGTCCTGGCCCATGCGGCGGATGGCCCGGGTGTAGGCGGGCTCCGCGTCGTCGGCCGCCTCGACCTCGGCGGCGAGCCGGCCGAAGTACGTCCGGAGCTCGGCGCTCAGCCGTTCCTGTTCGTACGTCAGCGCCAGACGCATGCACCTCTCCTCGGTCGGCGGCCACCCTAACAACGACCGGCCGGCCGTTCTCGGCTCCTAATCTGCAGGGATGACCAGCACCGAGGGCAGCCCTTTGGACATCGCCCTGTTCGGGGCCACCGGCACCATCGGTAGTGCCATCGCCATGGAACTGGTGGCCCGGGGTCACCGCGTCACGGGCATCACCCGCACCGACCGAGGGACGGGAGAACCCCTCCCCGGTGTCGAGTTCCGCACCGGGGACGTCGCCGATCCCCACAGCGTGGCCGAGGCCGTCCGCGGCAGGGACGCGGCGATCTCGGCCATCGGTCCCCGCCGCGGCTCGGGAGAGCCCCAGCCGTTCGTGGCCGCCGCCCACGGTCTGCTCGGCGGGATGCGACTGGCCGGTCTGCGTCGGCTCCTGGTGGTCGGGGGGGCCGGCAGTCTCGAGGTCGCCCCCGGCGTGCAGGCCGTCGACACCCCGGAGTTCCCCGAGGTCCACCTGGCCAACGCGCTGGCCCAACGTGAGGCGCTCGCCGTCTACCGGACCGTCACCGATCTCGACTGGACCTACGTGTCCCCGGCGGCGGAGATCGGACCCGGCCCCCACATCGGGGACTACCAGTTGGGGCACGAGCGCATGCTGTTCGACGAGGACGGTGTCAGCAGGATCGGATACGCCGACTTCGCCGACGGGGTCGTCGACTGCCTCGAGCAGGGGACCCATCTGCGCGAGCGGATCACCCTGGCCGACTGACGCCCCACCGACCTCTGGGCCCGGGCTTTGCGGTACCGTCGCGGCGCATGAACGACAACGCCCCGCCCACGCCCCCCTCGGACCTCTTCTCGGTGGAGGGCAAGACCGTCGTGGTCACCGGAGGCACCCGGGGCATCGGTGCCATGATCGCCGGGGGCTTCGTGGCCGGCGGGGCCACCGTCGTCGTGTGTTCGCGCAAAGCCGAGGCGGTGGAGGCGACCGTGGCCGGCCTCTCCCGTGTCGGCACCTGCTCGGGGATGGTCGCCGACCTCTCCAGCGAGGAGGGGGCCCGCCGCTTCGCCGACGGCGTGGCTGCCGACCACCCGACGGTCGACGTGCTGGTCAACAACGCCGGTGCCACCTGGGGCGCGCCCCTGGTCGAGCACGACACCGCCTCGTGGGACCGGGTCCTCAACCTCAACGTCCAGGGCATCTTCCACACCACCAAGTTCTTCCTGCCCCTGCTCGAAGCGGCGGCCCGACCCGACGAGCCCTCCCGGGTCATCAACATCGGTTCGATCGACGCCATCCACGTGCCCGTCCTCGAGTCCTACTCCTACTCGGCCTCGAAGGCCGCCGTGCACCAACTGACCCGGCACCTGGCCAAGCGGCTCGCCCCGACGATCACGGTCAACGCCGTGGCCCCCGGCCCGTTCGAGTCGAAGATGATGGCGGCCACGCTCGACGCGTTCGGTGACGCCATCGCCGAGGCGGCGCCCATGAAGCGGATCGGCCGACCCGACGACATGGCCGGGGTCGCCATCTTCCTGGCGTCGAGGGCCGGGGCCTACCTGACCGGCGCGGTCATCCCCGTCGACGGTGGCATCGCCACGACGGCGTGATGGCCGGTGGACCCGATCAGGCGAACTCGGGCAGGTCCGGCAGGCGACCGGCAACCAGGTCGCCGACCCGGGCGGTGAGCTGGGCGGGATAGGCGTCGTGGGTCAGCACCAGGAACCGCTCGTTCCTGATGGCGTCGAGCACCATGGCCGCGACCTCGTCGGGGGCCGCGCCGTCGGCCACGGCCTGGGCCAGGTAGCCCGACACGAACTTCTGGTCCTCAGTGACCTCGGTGGCCAGATGCTCGGGGCGGTGGCGCTCCGAGTCGACGATGTTGGTGGTGACCATCCCCGGGCACAGCACCGACACCTTCACCAGCGAGCCCACCGCCTGGAGGTCCTGGGCCAGTGACTCGGTGGCGGCGAAGGCGGCGAACTTCGACACGGCGTAGGGGGCCTCGAACGGTGCACCGAACAGCCCGGCAACCGACGAGGTGTTGACCACGTGACCCTCGGTGCCCTGGGCGATCATCCGGGGCACGAAGGCCCGGATGCCGTGGAGGATCCCCCACAGGTTGGCCCCCAGCACGAACTCGAAGTCCTCGGGAGGACGGTCCCAGATCAGGCCGCCGACGAACACCCCGGCGTTGTTGCAGAGGACGTGCACGGCCCCCCACCGCCCGAACACGGTGTCGGCGAAGGCCTCGACCTCCGAGGCCCGGCTCACGTCCACGGTGGCCGACAGCACTTCGGCCGCCGGATGGGCCCGTTCGATCATCGCCACCGTCCCGTCCAGCGCCGCCGCCTCCCGGTCGGCCACCGCCACCCGCATTCCCTGGTCGGCGAAGCAGGCGGCCAGCGCCCGCCCGATGCCACTGCCCGCCCCGGTCACCACCGCGGTCCGTCCCTCAAACTCCTGCATCTGTCCGTTCCTCCCCAGTCGTCGTGGTCGTGCGTCGCCGCCACTCCTCCCGGTCGTGCGCCGCACCCGCCGAATGGCGGCGCCGATCCGCACCCTGGCGCGCTCGGTCTCTCACGCCGACGGCCGGAGCCGCTCGGCCAGGAACGACCCCACCGCCGCCACGCTCTCGTCGGCCTCGGGCACCAGTGAGCCGGGGAAGGCCTGGAACACATGGACCAGCTCCGGCCAGACGGTCACGGTGGCCGTGCCGCCTTCGGCCCGGATGCGTTCGGCCAGCCGGAGCGAGTCGTCGAGGAGCAGCTCGCATGCGCCGACCTCGATGTGCACCGGGGGGAGCCCGCCCAGCCTCTCGGCGAACACGGGGGACGCCAGCTCGTCGACGGGATCGCTCCCGGCCAGGTAGGCGGCGGCCATCTGGTCGAGTCCCTCCTTGGTGAGCATCGGGTCCAGCCCGGCCATGGTCGTAACAGAGGGCGCAGTCTGGGTCAGGTCGACCCAGGGTGACAGACACGCCGCGGCGGCGGGCAGGGGGGTGCCCTCAGCGCGCAGAGCCAGCAAGGTCGCCACAGTCAGCCCGCCCCCGGCCGAGTCACCGGCGATGGCGATGCGCTCGGCCGGCGTCCCGAGGTCGAGGAGTCCGTGATAGGCGGCACACGCATCGTGGACTGCGGCCGGGAAGGGATGTTCAGGGGCGAGCCGGTAGTCGAGGGTCACCACGGGCACTCCGGTGGACAGCGCCAGTCGCGCGGCCAGATCGCGGTGGGTGGCGAGCGATCCGATGCAGTAGCCGCCGCCGTGCAGGTAGAGCACCGCGGCGCCTTCGGCTCCCCCGTCCGGGCTGATCCACTCCGCCGGGCGCCCGCCCAGGCTCGTGGCGCGCACGCCCACCCCCTCGGGCGCCTCGGACGAGGACGCCGCCAGGTTGAGGGCTTCCCGCTGGTCGACCAGGGAACCGCTGCCCATGCCCGCCTCGGCCACGAAGGCGCGGATGATCTCGACGCCGGGATGGGTCACGCCCGCCCCACCCTCACCGCCCGGCTGTGGCCGGTGTCCATACGCTCCCCCTTCGACGTTCCTGTTCCGGACCCGTGTCCGGTGCGAGGGCCCCCGACCGGGAGCCACCTGTCGTAGTGTGTCACGCGCCCGCCGGCCGGGCCCGTGGCCACACCGGAGCCCGCCGTTCCACGCTCCGATCGGATCCGAACAGAGGAGACCTCCGTGCCCCTGGCCTCACCGAGCCACCTCGGCCGGACGAGGATCACCGACGACGACGAGGCGATCGCCCGGGCCCTCGAGGACGTGAGCATCCCCACGCTGTTGATGTCGATGGTCCACATGAGCGGAGACCCCTCGATCCTCCGGTCCGGACCACGACCGGTCGGCATCTACCTCAACGAGGTCCAGGGGTTCATGACCGACGACGACCAGGCCGCGGTGCGGGCCCGGGCCCTCGAGATGATCCGGTCGTACCGTGACGGCGGCTGCGTGCTCCCCCCGCCTCCCACCCACGAGGACGTCCACGAGATGATGAACGTCCTCGTGGCCGGCGAGGTCCCTGACGAGTACGTGCCGCTCATGCTGGAGGAGCTGGAGCTCGACGGGACCGACGCCCGTGATCTGCACTGGCTCGACACCGTGCCCGCAGGGGTCAAGGACGGGTTCCACGTCGTGGTCATCGGCGCCGGCATGTCCGGACTGCTCGCGGGGGTCCGGCTGGCCCGGGCCGGCATTCCCTTCACCATCGTCGAGAAGAACGAGGGGGTCGGGGGAACCTGGTGGGAGAACCGCTACCCGGGCTGCCGGGTCGACGTCGGGAACCATTTCTACTGCTACTCGTTCGCCCCCAACAACGAATGGACGGAGTTCTTCGCCCGGCAACCCGAGCTGCAGCGCTACTTCGAGCAGTGCATGCACGAGTTCGGCATCACCGATCGGATCCGGTTCGGAACCGAGGTGCTCCGGGCCGAGTGGCGCGAGGACTCGGCGAGGTGGTCGGTCGAGGTCCGCCACGGGAGCGCCACCGCCACCCTCGACGCCGATGCGGTGATCAGCGCGGTCGGCCAGCTCAATCGCCCGAAGTTCCCCGACATCGCCGGCCGCGAGTCCTTCGCCGGCGAGTCCATGCACTCCGCGCAGTGGGTGGAAGGCACCGAGCTGTCCGGCAAGCGGGTGGCGGTGATCGGGACCGGGGCCAGCGCCTTCCAGATCGTCCCCACCATCGCCCCGGAGGTGGCTCACCTGACGGTGTTCCAGCGGTCCGCCCCGTGGATGTTCCCCAACCCCCACTACCACGACCAGGTGGGGGAAGGGGCCCGGTGGGCGTTCGAGCACCTCCCCTACTACGGCCGTTGGTACCGGTTCCTCCTGTTCTGGCCGGCGTGCGACGGAGGACTCCCTGCCATGCGGGTGGATCCGGAATGGCCCGACCAGAGCCGGTCGATCAGTGCCGTCAACGATGCCGCCCGCCAGGTGTTCACCCAGTGGATGGCCGACCAGATCGGGGACGACCAGGATCTGCTGGCCAAGGTGGTCCCGGACTATGTCTGTCTGGGCAAGCGAACCCTCCAGGACAACGGGAGCTGGCTCGCCGCCCTCTGCCGTGAGAATGTCGACCTGGTCACCGATCCCATCGCCGAGATCGGACCGGACGGGATCACGGGGGCCGACGGCGAGGAGTACCCGGTGGACGTGATCATCTACGCCACCGGGTTCCACGCCAACCGCTACCTCTGGCCCATGGAGATCGTCGGACGGAACGGGGCCACCCTGGCCGACCAGTGGGGCGATCGTCCCACCGCCTACCTGGGCATCACCGTCCCCAACTTCCCCAATCTCTTCTGCATGTACGGACCGGGTACCAACCTGGCTCACGGGGGCAGCCTCATCTTCCACTCCGAATGCCAGATCCGCTACATCATGGGCTGTCTCGGCGCACTGCTCGCCGATGGGTACCTCACCCTCGAGTGCCGCCAGGACGTCCACGACGGGTACAACCGGCGGCTGCAGGCGGAGCTCGACACCATGGTCTGGTCCCATCCGTCGATCCGCAGCAGCTGGTACCGGAACGACGAGGGACGCATCTACATACTCTCCCCGTGGCGCCTGGTCGACTACTGGGCCTGGACCAGGGCTCCGGACCTCGACGACTTCATCCTCAGCCCGTCGTCCCCGGACTGACCACCGTCGTCGGGAGACCGACCCAGAGGAACCGTCCCGGAGCATCCGGGGCCGGCCGCCGGAACGGCACCCGTTGCCCAAATGTCACCCTAAGTGAGAAACTGGTCACTCGATGTAGCAGACCATACGGACAGCGAGGGGCAGAGGGATGGGGCAGCGAAGTGGAGTAGGGCGGCGCGTCCTGCGTTCGGTGGCCGCGGGAGCCGTGGCGTTGGTGGCGATCACGACCACCGGCATCGGCGTATCGGCGCTCGGGGTCACGGCGGGGGCGGCGGCGCCGGTCGCCCACACCCCGACGGCGCCGGCCGAGGACCGGTTCTGGCTGGCTTCGTCCTCGGGAGCCCTGTACCCATTCGGTGTTCCGAGCTATGGCTCGCCGGGGACACCCCTCAACCGGCCGGTCGTGGGCGTGGTCCCGACCGCCGACCAGAAGGGCTACTGGATGGTGGCCTCGGACGGCGGGGTGTTCTCCTACGGGGACGCCCACTTCTACGGCTCGACCGGAGCGCTCGTCCTCAACAAGCCCATCGTGGGCCTGGCCGCCACCGCCGACCAGAAGGGCTACTGGCTGGTGGCCTCGGACGGCGGGGTGTTCTCCTTCGGGGACGCCCGCTTCCACGGCTCGACCGGGGCGATGACCCTCAACAAGCCGATCGTGGGGATGGCGACCACCCCGGACGGCGGCGGGTACTGGCTGGTGGCCTCCGACGGCGGGGTGTTCTCCTTCGGGGACGCCCGCTTCCACGGCTCGACCGGGGCGATGACCCTCAACCAGCCGATCGTGGGGATGGCCACCACCCCCGACGGCGGCGGGTACTGGCTGGTGGCCTCCGACGGCGGGGTGTTCTCCTTCGGGGACGCCCGCTTCTACGGCTCCACGGCCAACAGCACCGGGGACCCCGTCGAGCAGATCGTGCCGACGACGTCCGGCGGCGGGTACTGGGTCGTCCAGCAGAACGGGACCGCCACCCCGTTCGGTGACGCCGCCTCGGAGTCGCCGCCCCCCACCGCGCTCGTCCTCTCACCGACGACCCCCGGCGACCGCGCCGTGCTGTTCGCCTTCCAGCAGCTCGGGAAGCCCTACATCTGGGGTGGGAACGGCCCGGTTGGCTACGACTGCTCGGGCCTCGCTCTGGCCGCGTGGACCCACGGGGCCGGTATCACCTTCGCCCGGGTGGCCGATGACCAGTACCACACGGCCGGCGTCTCGGTCTCTCTCGGCAGTCTCCAGGCCGGGGACCTCGTGTTCTGGGGAGACAGCCAGACCGACTGGACGAGTGTGTACCACACCGCCATCTACGTGGGTGGTGGTCAGATCGTCGAGGCCACGGGCAACGAGGTGCAACTCAACACCCTCGGGCAGTGGGGCTCGAGCGACCTCATGCCCAATGGCCGGAGGCCGTAGGCCGGACCACCCCGGCGGACATCGGGGCGCTCGCGTCTGACCGGCGGAGGTCCGAGCCGGACAGCTCGTAAGACCGGAACGGATGTGGAACGGTGTCGCCATGGCCACTTCGAGCGACCCCGCTGCCGACCCTGGCCCGGTCCTCCGCTACCGCAGCGCCGCCGGGCGGTGGGTGATCGCCGCCACGGTGCTCGGCTCCGGGATGGCCGCAGTGGACGCCACCGTCATCGGAATCGCCCTCCCGACGATCGGTCGCGATTTCCGCGCCCCGCTGGGCACCCTGCAGTGGGTCGTAACCGGGTACACGCTGACCCTCAGCTCACTCCTGCTCCTCGGCGGCAGTCTGGGCGACCGCTTCGGCCGCAGACGGGTGTTCCTGGTCGGGGTGGCGTGGTTCGCCTCGGCGTCGGCGGCCTGCGCGGTGTCCTCGGGTCCAACCCAACTGATCGTCACCCGGATCCTCCAGGGTGTCGGGGGGGCGCTCTTGACCCCGGGAAGTCTGGCCATCCTGGAGGCCTCCTTCCTGCCCGAGGATCGAAGCGAGGCCATCGGCGCGTGGTCCGGGCTGGGAGGAGTGGCCACCGCCATCGGCCCCCTGCTGGGCGGCTACCTCATCGCGGCGGCGTCGTGGCGGTGGATCTTCCTCATCAACGTGCCGATCGGTGCCATCGTCCTGGTGCTGTCGTACCGGCGTGTTCCCGAGTCGAGCGACCCGGGCGGGCGCATCGACGCGGCCGGCGCGGCGCTGGCCACCGCAGCTCTCGCTGGCGTTGCCTACGCGCTCATCGAGGGCCCGAACCGCGGATGGGCAGCGGCTCCGGTGCTGGCCTCCCTGGTCGTCGCCATCGTCAGCTCCGTCGCCTTCGTCGTGGTGGAGCACCGCTCCGACGCACCCATGCTGCCCCTGGAACTGTTCCGCAACCGCCAATTCGCGGTCACCAACGGGGTGACCCTGGTCACCTACGCGGGGCTCGGAGGTGTCCTGTTCCTCCTACCGGTCGTCCTCCAGGTGGTGGACCGGTATACGCCGCTCCAGTCCGGCATTGCGCTGCTCCCCCTGACCCTCGTGATGTTGGCGCTCAGCGCCCGGTCGGGGCGTGTGGCCGCCAAAATCGGCCCCCGCCTCCAGATGGCCACCGGGCCGGTCGTCGTGGGTGTGGGCCTGGCGCTGCTGGTCCGGGTGCCGGACGCCACCTCCTACGTGACGGGCGTCCTGCCCGCCGTGCTCGTCATCGCCGTCGGTCTGGCAACGACGGTCGCCCCCCTCACCGCCACCGCCCTCAACTCGGTGACCGACGCCCGCGCCGGTCTCGCCTCGGCCGTGAACAACGACGTGGCCCGGATCGGCAGCCTCATCGCCGTGGCGGTGCTCCCGGCGATCGGCGGGATCACCGGCCTCGACTACCTGTCCCCCCACGCCCTCGGTGACGGATTCCGGACAGTGGTGCTCGTTGCTGGGTCGTGGTGCGTGTTCGGCGGCATCGTGGCCGCGATCGGCATCGAGAACCCGGCCGGCGCACACCCCCGAGACCGGCCGACCGGTCGGACGGGCGATTCGCCCAGCTACTGCGCACTCGAGGCCACGCCCCTGCGGGAGCGATCCAGCTAGCAAGCTGTCCGGGCTGATCCCGCAGTTGACTACCGTGGTCGGCATGCCCCCCGCCCGCGTCCGATTCGGAGTGCTCGGGGCGGCAAGGATCACCCCGGCCGCCCTCCTCAGGCCGGCGGCCCACGATCCCGAGGTGTCCGTCACGCTCGTTGCCGCCCGGGACAGCGACCGGGCCCTGGCGTTCGCCCGGCGTCACGGCATCGACCGCGTGGCCGACACCTATGAGGACGTCTGCTCCGACGATTCGGTCGACGCCGTCTACGTCCCCCTGCCCAACAGCCTCCATGCCGAGTGGACCCTGCGGGCCCTCGACGCCGGTAAGCACGTCCTCTGCGAGAAGCCGTTCACCTCGAACGCCCGGGAGGCCGAGGAGGTGGCCACGGTGGCGGCACGGGCGGCGGCTGAGTCGAGGCTCGTGGTCATGGAGGCCTTCCACTACCGGTACCACCCCTTGGCCCACCGGATGCGCGAGATCGTGGACAGCGGGGAACTCGGCCGACTGCGCCACATCGAGGCATGGCTGTGCGCCCCGATCCCCAACCGGTCGGACATCCGCTACCAGAGCGACCTGGGGGGAGGGGCCATGATGGACATGGGCTCTTACGTCGTCCACTGGGCCCGACTGCTCGGCCGGGAGGAGCCGGCGGTGGTGTCGGCCACCCCCGTGCTCCACACCCCGGAGGTGGACCGGGCCATGCAGGCCGAACTGCAGTTCCCCGGAGGGCACAGCGCCACCGTGCACTGCTCGATGTGGTCGAGGTCGCTGCTCCACCTCTCGGCCCGGGTGGTGGGCGACGACGGCGAGCTGCGGGTCTTCAACCCGATCGCCCCCCAGACCCTCAGCTGGCTCACCGTCCGCTCCGACGGCGGTCGGCGCACCGAGTTCCCCTCACGGCGGCCCACTTACTCCTATCAGCTCGATGCGTTCCGCGACGCCGTACTCCGGGGAGGACCCATCCTCACCCCGCCCGGCGATTCCGTGGCCAACATGGCCGTGATTGACGCCGTGTACCGTGCAGCCAATATGCGGCCGAGGCAAGAATGACCCGCCCATCCAAGGAGTCGTCCCCATGAGCACCTTCCCCTACGACGGCCGTTTTGCCGTGCACCGCCAGCTCCCCGAGGAGGGGACCCCCCGGTCGGAAGTGCTGGCCATGCTGCACACGATGGCCTCCGAGGAGGACCGTTCGTGGGAGTCGGGCAGGTGCTCGGGGACCATGTACTGCGGCGACCACGACCACTACGAGTTCATGAACGAGGCATTCGGGCTGTTCGCCCACGTCAACGTGCTCCAACGCGACCTCTGCCCGAGCGCCACCAAGTTCGAGGCGGAGATCATCGCCATGACCCTCGACCTGCTCCATGCCGAGGCGGTCGACGACGGTGAACCGGTCGGTCTGGTCTCGACCGGCGGCACGGGGAGCATCTGTCACGCCATGCTCGCCTACCGCGACTTCGCTTCCGACAATCGCGGGATCCACCGACCCAACGTGATCAAGCCCGAGACCGCCCACCCCGCCTTCGACAAGGCCTGCCACCTCTTCGGCATCGACCTGCGGGTGGCACCGGTCGATCCGGTCACGACCACCGTGGACCCGGAGTGGGTGGACACCCACATCGACGGGGACACCGTGGCCATCGTCGGTTCGGCTTGCAACTACGGGTATGGCACGGTCGACCCGATCGACGATCTCTCCAACATCGCCCTCCGCCACGGGGTCGGACTCCACGTGGACGGCTGCCTCGGTGGGTTCATTCTGCCCTTCGGCCAGGAGCTCGGCTACGACATTCCGGTGTTCGACTACAGGAATCCCGGGGTGACCTCAATCTCGGCCGACACCCACAAGTACGGCTACGCCTTCAAGGGGACCTCAGTGCTGACGTTCCGGGACAAGGCCATCCGCAATGCCCAGTACTTCTTCCTCACCGATTGGAGCGGCGGGAAGTACTGCTCACCGGGCATGGACGGATCCCGCTCGGGAGGCCTCATCGCCGCCACCTGGGCGTCGATGGTGCAGCTGGGTCGCCAGGGCTACCGGCACTACGCACGACAGATCTTCGAGACCGCCGAGGAGATGGAGCGAGCGGTGCGGTCCCATCCTGAACTGCGCATCCTCGGCCGTCCCACCTTCCTGTTCAGCTTCACCTCGGACGAGTTCGACATCTACCACGTGAACGACTCGATGCGGGGTAAGGGATGGCGGTTCAACGGCCAGCAGTATCCGAACGCACTCCACATGGCCGTCACCCGCCCCCAGACCCAGTCCGGCATCGCCGAGGCGTTCGCCACCGATCTGGCCGAGGCCGTCGAGTACGCCAAGGCCCACGCCGGCGGGGTCCCGTCCTCAGGCGCCATCTACGGAGGGGTAGCCGGTGGGATGACCGACGAGGCCGACCACTTCATCAGAATGGTGATGGCGGACATGCTCGACGCTCAGCAGGGCATCCCCGCCGACGCCTGACGCCGGGCCGGGGCCCGGGCTACCCGTTGGCCAGCAGCGCCTGTCGGGGTGCGAAGGACTGGGGCGGACCGGGACGGCCCAGCAGGAACCCCTGCGCCTCGTCGCACCCCATATCACCGACGGCCCGCAGTTCGGCCTCGGTCTCGACGCCCTCGGCCACCACGCGGAGGCCCAGCGTGTGGGCCAGGTCGACCACGGTGGCGATGATGGTCGTGTCCTGGACGGAGGAGCCGAGCCCGGACACGAAGCTGCGGTCGACCTTCAGGCGGTCGATGGGGAGGTCCTTCAGGTAGAGCAGCGAGGAATAGCCGGTGCCGAAGTCGTCGAGGGCCATGTGCACCCCGAGATCCCGGATCTTCTGCATCAGCACGCCGATGCGGACGATGTCCATGACCAGGACCGACTCGGTGATCTCGAGCACCAGCGAGTCCGCCTCGAGGCGTGAGCTCGCAAGGGCGTCCCGTACGTGGTCGTAGAAGCCCGGGTCCTGCAGTTGGCGGGCCGACACGTTGACCGAGACCGTCAGGTCGGGCCGGCCCTCGTCCTGCCAGGTGCGGCACTGCCTGGTGGCCTCCTCGAGCACCCAACGGCCGACAGTCACGATCTCGCGGCTGCGCTCGAGCAGCGGGATGAACTCGACCGGTGACACCGACCCCAGCTCGGGATGGTTCCACCGCAGCAACGCCTCCATGCCGACCACGTCGCCGCCCAGCTTGAACAGGGGTTGGTAATGGACGGAGAGCTGGCCGAGCTCCTGGGCGGCCCGCAGTTCGTGGGCCAGCTGGCTCTGGCGGCGGTTCTCCTGGCCCATGACCGTGTTGAAGTACTCGTAGCGGGCGGGCCCGCCGCGCTTGGCCTGGTACATGGCGGCGTCGGCCTGGGCCATGCACACCTCCGGGTCGGCACCGGGTGCCACCGAGGAGATACCGATGCTGACCGAGGTGTAGAGGTGCCGCTCCCCCATGGCCACGGGTATCCGCATGGCGTGGTGGATGCGCTCGGCCAACGACCGCGCCGAGGCATCAGGATCGTCGAGGTCCTGGACCAGGATCACGAACTCGTCCCCTCCCAGCCGGGCCACGGTGTCGGAGGCCCGAACCAGGCCTTGCAGGCGGGTGGCCACCTCCATGAGGAGGCAGTCACCGGCGGCATGGCCGAACCGGTCGTTGATGGCCTTGAAGTTGTCGAGGTCGAGATAGAGCAGCATCGCCGCGCTCTGCCGGCGCAGCAGTCCGTTTGCCACCTGCCCCAGCCGGTCGACCAGCAGCGAGCGGTTGGGAAGGCCGGTCAACTCGTCGTGAAGGGCGCGATGGGCCAGGTTGGCCCGCTCCTCGTCCAGTGTGTGCTGGAGTTCCCGGCGTGACCGGTCGAACTGGCGGACGATGCGCACCAGGCTCCCGTCACAGCTCAGACGCACCACATCACACGCCATGGCCACGAGTTCCTCGCTGACCGCCAGTCGTCGGCCCTCCTCGGCCAGCACAAGGCAGGTGGCGTCCCGCCACGCGAAGTACGCCTTGGTCACACTGGCGAGAATGGCATCCTCTTTCAGGGCCAGCTCGCCCTGCGCGGCGAGGATCTCCTCGTCCTCGGTGGAGGCGGCCTGGTCGGTGGCCAGCCAACGACCGATGAGGTGGGTGGCCAGTCGTGCGGTCACGAAGGCATGACCCCTCAGGTCGACCGAGAAGCGCTCGTCGACGAGGCGGCCCACCTCGTCGGCCCGCGCCTGGAGCGCGTGACCGAGCGCCACGCGCTCGTCGCTCAGCAACTGGGCCCCCTCCTCGCCGAAATGGTCCGCCTCCCCCGTGGGTTCCTCGACCCCAGTGAGGGCACCGAGGCCGTCCGCCGGATTCGCTCCCATGTCTTCGGTCATCGGCGCCCGCCCCCGACAACTTGACCACACGGGTTGCCATCGGGGCGTCCACCACCTGCGGGGATGCCCAACGTCGGGGACCCCTGCCCGGACCGGTCAGGACCGGGACCGTGCACGCGCGAGTCGGCCACAGTTCCCCATCGGCACGGGGGGCACCACGCTTGAGCCCGGAGGGCCACCGACACGGCCACCGGGCCGGTGCTCAACCGCAGGTGGCTCGGGGAAATCTCGCCCCAATCCACCCCCGGTAGGGTGAGTGGCGACCACGACCGAGGGGGTGCGAGTGCGGGCAGCGGTGTACTACGAGACCGGCGGGCCCGAGGTCTTCCGCTACGAGGAGGTCCCTGATCCCGACCCCGGACCGGGTGAGGTCCTGATCAGCGTGGAGGCGGTCAGCATCGAGGGTGGCGACACCCTCAACCGGTCGGGCGGGGCGATGACGTCCACGCCCCACATCGTGGGCTACCAGGCCGCGGGGACGGTGCTCTCGGTGGGCGACGGGGTGGTCGGGGTGGGCCCGGGCGACCGGGTCGTCACCGTCGGGATGGACGGCTCCCATGCCGAGCGGAGGGTGGTGGGTGCGTCCTTCTGCTGGACCGTGCCGAGCGGTGTCACGACCGAGCAGGCGGCCTGCGTCCCGGTGCCGTTCGGCACCGCCGACGATGCCCTGTTCGAGTTCGGCCGCCTGCAACCGGGCGAGACGGTGCTCGTGCAGGCCGGGGCGAGCGGGGTGGGGATCGCCGCCATCCAGCTTGCCCACCGGGCCGGGGCGCGGGTGCTGGCGACGGCGTCCAGCCCAGTGCGGCTCGAGCGACTGCACGAGTTCGGGCTCGACCACGGCATCGACTACACGGCCGGGTTGTTCGCCGACGAGGTCCGGTCGCTCACCGAGGGTCGGGGGGCCGACGTCATCATCGACTCCGTCGGTGGATCGACCCTCCAGCAGAGCCTCGCGTGCCTCGCCTACCGGGGCCGCTGCATCACCTTCGGTGACGCCGGGAGAGAGGTGGCCTCGCGCCTCGACATCTCCACCATGCGGCCCAACAACCAGACCCTGGTCGGCTACTTCCTCGGAGCCGAGCTCTTCCTCGGGACGAGGGCCCACGCCGTGATCGAGCGCCATCTGGCCGACATCGCCGCGGGCGACCTCCGGGTGGTGATCGACCGGCGCTTCCCGCTGGAGGAGGCCGGTGAGGCCCACGCCTACATCGAGAGCCGACAGGCCTTCGGGCGGGTGCTGCTCATCCCGTGACGCCACCGGCTCGCTAGCCTGAACGCATGATCCGACCGGCCAGGGTCGAAGACGTCGACGCGTTGGTCGAGATGATCCACGAGCTGGCCGAGTTCGAACGCTCGCCGGACTCCGTGGAAGTCGACCGGGACATGCTGACCGACGCACTGTTCTGCGACTCCCCCGCCGTCTTCGCCCTCGTCGCCGAGGAGGAGGACCGGCTCTCCGGCATGGCCATCTGGTTCATCAACTTCTCCACCTGGACGGGTCGCCATGGCATCGCGTTGGAGGACCTCTTCGTCCGGCCCGAGGCCCGGGGCACCGGCATCGGGCGCCAGTTGATCGCCGAGCTCGCCACCATCGCCGAGGGGTCCGGCTACCGCCGGATCGACTGGAACGTGCTCACCTGGAACGAGCGGGCCCTGCGTTTCTACCGCTCGCTGGGTGCGGTCGCCCAGGACGAATGGGTGGGCTACCGCCTGTCGGGTGACGCCCTGGCGGCGATGGGCACCCCTGGTCGTCACGGAGGATGATCTCCGGGGCGCGAACTCGGACCGGGGTCAGAACTAGGCCTCGGGTGGTGGAGCCTCGGCCCGGGCGGTGGGACATCGGGTCTCGTCACGCCGCCGCCCTCGTCGTCGTCGGCCTCTGTCCGATCGTCGGGATCAGTGCCGCAGCGTGCGGTGCGTCGGCCTCATCGACCACGTCGACTGCGGCCGGGACCAGCACCGACCCCGTGACACGCATCAGGGCATCGGCCGGCGTCACCGAGGCCCTCACACCGCTCACCTGGTGACCGCCACGGCCGTCCAGCGGGAGACCGGATCGACCCCGTCCCAGGTCCAGCGCACCTCGGGGACCGGTGATGTCAGTTTCGCCGGTCCGAGCATCGAGCTCGAAACGGTGGCGGATCCCCCGATCAGTCCCCACCCACGGGTCACCAGGATCCTTCGGATCGACAACACCGTCTACGTCACCAGCTTATCCAGGGGCACCCTGTGGGCGCGATCGAGCGTCCTGGCCAAGAACCTGAGCTATCTCGGTGCACTGACGCCATCCTCCTGGCAGGCACGAACGGGCCCGTGACCGTCCTCGGGCCGGCGACGGTCGACGGACATCCGGCGTTGGAGTACGGAGTGACCATGCCGGGTGTGACCTCGACGCTGTCCGCATCGGGTCATGACGAGATGCACGTCACCGTCGCCCCGTTCGTGGCTCGAATCTGGCTGGATGGGCGCGGCCGGGTGGTCCAGGTGTCGGCATCGCTGCCCACCGAGGTGACCCCGGCGACCGGCGCTGGCGGGTCAGGATCGGCCTCCTACTGCTCCGTCTCGAGCTCGACCATCACGTTGTCGGAGTTCGGTGAAGCCGTGACGCTCCTCCGGCCGACCCTCGGAATCCACGGCTCACCACCGTAGGCTCGTGGTGTGACTGAGCGGTAGTGACCGCAGGCTCCCGGCCGGTCGGCCCAGGGTCAGATTGTGAAGGACAGGTTCTCCACCAGGCGCGAGCCGAGCTGCTGGTCGCCGTGGACGACAAGGCCGGCGTCGGCGGGTGGTTGACCGTCGTGGCGGCCCCCGGTCAGCCGCAGGAACAACGTGGCGGGCATCTCCACCACCAGCGTCGGCGGCCCGTCGAAGGAGTCGACGACTTTGGCCCGACCGTCCACGGCGACCCGGTAGGTGCGGGCGATCGGTCCGCTCAGGTCGAATTGCACCCTCGACCCCTCGGGCATGGCCGCCCGGCGCCCGACGATGTAGCCCAGACCGGTCTCCACCTCGTCCAGAGCGGAGGCGAGATCGGCCGGGTCAGCCCGTGGCGACCGGCCCAACGCCGCCCGGATGTCCTGCTCGTGCATGTAGCAGTCGTAGTGGCGGATCCTCATGAACCGCCCGTAGGTCTCGTCCCGGCCCGCCGGCGTCCACGAGGGCGCGTCGAAGGCGGCTTGGTCCATGGCGCCCAGTGCCTCCAGTCTCCCCCCGGTGACCTGGTCGAACCGGGCCAGGAGCTCGTCCCCCGACAGGGGGCGCATCGCCTCGACCCACAGCTCGTTGGACTCGGCGATGGCGTTCGCCATGTGCCCAAGATGGGAGGTGTCCACCGCCGGGGGCTCCTCGCCGCTCAGCATGGCCTCGGTCCCGACGATATGGCTGAGGGCGTCGTGCACCGTCCACCCGGGCAGGCACGTGGGTGTGGCCCACTGATCGGCGGTGAGCCCGGAACACAGGCTCCTGATGGCGGCGAACTCCTGGCGGAGGAGGTCCACGGTGCGCTGCTTGTCGACGTGGGTGGGCATGACCCGCCACCGTAGCGGGCGGATCGCGGCACGTGGGAGCCCGGTCCCGCTCAACCAAACGGGTGTAGCGGCCGATACAGCGGGACAGGACCAACAGGGGCGAGACCTTCGGCATGACACGCAATGCATGGAAGATCATGGTTGGTGGCGGGATCGTGGCCGTCGTCGGCTATTTCGCGCTGTCCGGACCCACCGCCCGGGACACGGCCTACCGGGTCGTCGCGCTGGTGGCCGTGGCCAGCATCCTCGTCGCCTTGCGGCGGTGTCGGCCAGCCGACCGGCTCGGGTGGGGCATGATGGCAGTGGCAACGGCCCTGTTCGCCGTGGGCGAGTCCGACCACGCCCCCGACAGCATGATCCTGCACCGGACCGTCACCGCTCCGTCGAGTGGTGACGCCCTGTGTCTGGCTGCCTACCTGTTCCTCCTGGCCGGGATCCTCGGCCTGACCCGCACACCGAGCCGCACCCCCCGCGAGGACTACGTCGACGCGGCCATCATCTCCATGGGCACCCTGGCCGTGCTGTGGCAGTTCCTCATCGACTCCTACGTCGATTTCGAGCGCGTCGACCACCGCTGAGAAGGCCGTGGTCCTCGCCTACCCCATCATGGACGTCGCCATCGTCTTCGTCATGGTCCGTGCCCTGGTCTTCGGGAACTGGCAACGGCCCTTCTGCCGGTTGCTGGCTGCCTCACTGGCGGCCATCGTCATCGGTACCTTCGGTGCGGACCTCCTCGTCCTGCACACGGACTCCGTCTCCAGGACACCGGTCGACGCCCTCTTCCTGGTGGCCTACCTGCTCATCGCCGGTGCCGCGCTGCACCCCTCGATCGCTGACGAGGTGCCGGTGGCGCCCAGGCCCACGCCGAGCGTGTACCGGGGCGAGGCGAGCGGCCAGGGTCGCGTTCCGGTCGTGGCCTTCATCGGCTTCGTCCCGCCGACCATCCTGTTGGTGGCCAGCTGCCTGGGCGCCCGGGTGAGCGTCGTGGCGCTGTCGGCCCTGTCCGTGACCGTCTTCGCCCTCGTCTACCTCCGGATGATGTGGCTCATCGGGCAGATCACCGGCCAGAACCGCGAGATCGAGATGCACGCCCACGCGCTCGAGGCCTCGCACCGCCAGCGAGACGCGCTCGAGTTCGACCTCCGGCACCTCGCCTTCCACGACGAGCTGACCGGACTGGCCAACCGGGCACTGCTCCACGACCGGGTGGAGCACGCATTGGCCGCCGCCCCCCGTACCGGGCGATCGGTGGCGCTGTGCTTCGGGGATCTCGACGGGTTCAAGACGGTGAACGACACCCTCGGCCACCACGTCGGGGACAGCGTGCTGGTCCGGGCCAGCCGGCTGCTCTCGTCGATCGTCCGTCCCGGCGACACCGTGGCCCGTCTGGGCGGTGACGAGTTCGCCGTCCTCATGGTCGACGTGGAGAGGCCCGAGGCGGCCGTGGAGTTCGCCCACCGCGTGGTCGCCGTGCTCCGCGACGCTCCCGATTTCGAGGGGACCCAAGTGGGGTTGTCCATCAGTGTCGGGGTGGCCTTCGGTGAGCCGGGCAAGACCACCGAGCAGCTGCTGACCGAGGCGGACTCGGCGATGTACGAGGCGAAGGAGAGCGGCAAGAACTGCGTCGAGGTGTTCCGGACGTCCATGCGGTCCCGGATGCTCGAACGGCTCGACATGACCAACGGGTTCCGCTGGGCCCTCGGCCGTTCTGAATTCTTCCTCGAGTACCAACCGATCATCTCGCTGTCGGACGACCGGATCCACGGTGTCGAGGCCCTCGTCCGGTGGAGCCATCCCAGTCTCGGGGAAGTGGAGCCGCTCCGCTTCATCCCCATCGCCGAGGAGACCGGCTTCATCGTCCCGCTGGGCCGGTGGGTGCTGATCGAGGCCTGTGAGGAGCTGGCCCGGTGGGACACCGGTGACGCACCGCTCACGCTGTCGGTCAACCTGTCGAGACGTCAGCTCATCTCCCCGCACCTGACCGAGGAGGTCCGCATGGCGCTGGCCCTGAGCGGAGTCGATCCCCAGCGGCTCATGCTCGAGATCACCGAGACCGTGCTGATGGAGAACCCCGAACGGGCGGCCCAGGCCCTGTCCGAGCTCCGGAGCCTCGGCATCCGCATCGCGGTCGACGACTTCGGGACCGGCTACTCGTCCCTCAGCCACCTTCAGCGGTTCCCCGTCGACGTCCTCAAGATCGACAAGTCGTTCATCGACCCCCTGGCCACCAACGACCGAGCGAGCGCAGCCCTGGTCACGGCCATCATCGGGTTGGCCCGGAGCCTCGGGTTGGACGTCATCGCCGAAGGCATCGAGCACGAGAGCCAGCGTCAGCGCCTCGTCGAGCTCGGGTGCGACCACGGCCAGGGCTTCCACATGGCCCGCCCGCTGGGCGGCCAGGCGGCCCAGACCTTCGTCCGTCGTGACACCGGGGTGATGGCCACTCGCTGACGGCTGGGGCGGTCCGGTTCCCCTACACTCACGGCACGGGTCGGACCGGGCCACCGCGGTGATCCGGGCCTCCAAAGCCACCTGACGGGACGGCGATGACCACCACACAGACCGAGTTCACCGAGTCCGAGCTGCTCGCCGACCACGCCATCACCGAGCCGCTGGTAGTCGGTGGGGTGCGGTGCCACGGGGGGTTCGACGAGGACGGAGCGTACGTCTCCCCTCGCACGAAGCACCGTTGGCCCGCCATCCGATCGTGGGAGGCGCAGCGGATCGGTCAGTTCTCCACGCCCGTCCTCGACGTGCCCCTCGAGACGTGGCCCGAGAACTTCCCGACGGTCGACCAGTCGAGATTCCTGATCCGCAGGGGCGTCCGTCAACCGACCATCAGCGCGCTGACCCGGATCGGCACGGTCGAGGGTTTCGGCGGCATGCTCCGGCTGCTGCCCGTGCCCGACCTGGCGCGGTCCTTCGAGGAAGACGTCACGGGCACGGCGATCGCCCACATCGACCACGGCCTCTTCGAGGCCCACGCCCGGGACGAATGCGGCTTTGGCGACCTGGCCGGTCACGACCGGATGTGGTTCGTGGCGAGGGACGTCGCCTTCGAGCATCCCGACACCGAGGACCAGACGAGACGCATGTTGGCCCGGATGGGAATCGGCCCCGCGGGACGACGCGGTCCCACCCGCGGGCGCCCCGGCACCACGACCGGCGAGCGGGTCCTGCCGGCGGACATCGACCCGGCACTGGAGGGGCTGGTGGCGAGGATGATCGGACTGCTCCTCATCGAGGTGTCGGCCTTCCACAGCTTCCGGTGGGCCGAGGCCCTCCTCGGCGACCCGGAGCTGGTGGCCGGTGGGGGCTCGGCCGGCACGCTCGTGTCCTACATTCGCTCGGACGAGACCCCCCACGTGGCCTGGCTGCGGACGGCCCTGTCGGAGATGCGGGACCGCACGTGGGTGGGGACCGGCGGTCGGCGCCACGCCGGCACCGACATGATCGGGACGCTGTGGGACCGGGCCCTCGCCGAGTCGTTGGTCGTCCGCCGCCGGGAAAACCTCAATTTCGTGATGGGCGAGGTGCTCGAAGCCGTGATCGGACGGCCCGACGGCGACGACCTCGTCGAGGAGATGCTGGCCCTCGGCTCGGTGGTCCGACTGGCCGACGGCACCGTGGCCGATCCTCCCGGCCCCGCCGGTCCCGTGAGCAGCCGGGGCGTCGGCCCCACCCCGGGACCAGCCGCCGTCGGGCAGGACCGACCATGAAGTTCGGGATCTTCTACGAGCACCAGCTGCCCCGTCCCTGGTCGGAGACCTCCGAGCACCGGCTGATCCGGGACGCCCTCGACCAGATCGAGCTCGCCGACTCACTGGGCGTGCAGTACCTCTGGGAGGTGGAGCATCACTTCCTCGAGGAGTACTCCCACTCGAGCGCCCCCGAGGTCTTCCTGGCCGCGGCCAGCCAACGGACCCGCCGGATGCGCATCGGCCACGGCGTCGTCCAGACGGCACCGGGCTACAACCACCCGGCCCGCATCGCCGAACGCATCGCCATGCTCGATCTGGTCTCCGACGGCCGCGTGGAGTTCGGCACCGGCGAGTCCTCCTCGGAGGCCGAGCTCGGCGGGTTCGGCGTGGACCGCGACACCAAGCGCGATGCCTGGCTCGAGGGGCTGGAGGTGGCCATCCGCTGCATGACCGAGACGCCGTTCGGCGGCGTGGACGGACGGTTCGTCTCCATGCCGCCCCGCAACGTCATCCCGAAACCCGTCCAGAAGCCCCATCCGCCGCTCTGGGTGGCCTGCAGCCGCCGTGACACCATCCTGCTGGCCGCGGAGAAGGGCATCGGAGCGCTGAGCTTCGCCTTCGTGGAGCCCGAGGACGCCGAGCACTGGGTGGCCGACTACGAGGCGGTCCTGGCAGACCGGTGTGTACCGGTGGGGCTCTCGGTCAACCCGCAGGTGGCCTGCGTCTCCCCCATGATGTGCGCCCCGAGCGAGGAGGAGGCGCTCGCCCGGGGCCTCGAGGGGGCCAATTTCTTCGGGTACTCGCTGGCCCACTTCTACGTCTTCGGCGACCACGTCCCGGCATCGACCGACGTGTGGCAGGAGTTCCTCGAGCGCCGAGGGAAGATGGGGTACTCGCCCGAGGCGGCACTGGCCACCCGTAACGAGACCCTCGGTGCCAAGGCGGCCTCGGGTGACCAAACAGGGCTGCGCGGGGCGATCGGCACCCCGGACCAACTACGCCGGTTCCTCAGACGGTATGAGGCGGCCGGCGTCGACCAGCTGATCTTCGTGATGCAGGCCGGGCACAACCGCCACGAGCACATCATGGAGTCCATCGAGCTCTTCGGCACCCAGGTCCTGCCCGAATTCATCGAGCGCGACGAGGCGGCGTCAGCGGCCAAGGCGGCCCGCGTCGAACCACTGGTGGAACAGGCCATGGCCCGCCGTGAGCGCCACGACCCGACCATGCCCGCGGGCTACAAGATGCGGGCCATCCCCAAGCAGATGGTCGAGGCCTTGGCCGACGAACCAGCCCAGCAGTGGCTGGAGTCGCTGGCCGACAAGCAGGCGGCCGGCGTCCACGACGACACCTTCCAGCGCCTGGTCGACGGTTGAGGGACCGGCCCGTCGGGGCGATCCCCCGCCCGATCCTGCGGCGACGCTCATCGGACGGCCAACAGCAATTACGCTGGAGGGATGACCCCGCCTCCCCCGTCATCACCACCATCGTCATCCCCGGACCGGACGTCGGGCTCGGCCCAGGTCGAGTTGGTTGTCGAAGGCATGCACTGTGGATCCTGCGTGGCCCTGGTCGAGGAGTCCCTCAGCGAGCAGGACGGTGTGATCGGGGCGACGGTCGACCTCGACTCCGCCCGCGCCGTGGTCCACTACGATCCGTCCAAGCTGGGGGTGGACGAGCTCCGCGCCACGGTGGCCGAAGCCGGCTACTCGGCCACGAGGGTCGGCTGACCGAAACCGTGCGCTGATGGCCACTGCCCCCACTGAGGTGACCGCTCCCGCCGAGGAGGGCGGGCATGCGTTCACCACGGCGGAGCTGGAGCTGGGTGGCATGCACTGCAGCGCGTGTGCCACCCGGATCCAACGGTCCCTCGGACGCCTGCCTGCGGTGGCCAGCGCCTCGGTCAATCTGGCCACAACCCGTGCGTTCGTGGCCTACGACCCGGATCGGCTCAGCCCCGAGGACCTGTGTCAGGCGGTCACCGACGTCGGTTACACCGCCACCCCGGTGGCCGACGAGACCGAGTCGGCGCGGCCCGCCCGCCGGGACCCCGACCACTGGGTGCTCCGCGCCGCCATCTCCTGGCCCCTCGCCATCGCCGCGCTGGCCGTGTCCCTCGTGGCCCAGGAGTCGGCCCGGGCCGGCTGGACCGTCCTCATCCTGGCCATCGTCGTGGAGCTGGCCGGTGGGTGGCCGTTCCTCCGTGACAGTGCCCGGTTGCTCCGTCACGGGGCCACCAGCATGGACACGCTCATCGCCCTCGGCACGCTCGCCGCCCTGGCGGTCAGCGCGGTCGAGGCCATCGCCCTCGGGGGTCGCCATCTGCACCTCGGGGGGAGCGGTGCCTTCGCCGCCCGCCTGCACGGGGTGATGGCACCCCTGATCGTGGCCATCCTGGTGACCGGGCGGGCGGTCGAGTCGCGTGCCCGGTCCCGGGCGGCCGACGCCATGCATTCGCTGCTCTCGTTGCGCCCTCCGAGGGCACGGGTCGTCGCCAGTCCCGAGGACGAGGTCGGAGAGCTGGTGGCTCCCGAGAGCGTGCCCATGGGCGCGCTGGTCCGAGTCCGCCCGGGCGAGGCGCTCCCCCTCGACGGCACGGTGGTGTCGGGCTGGTCGCCGGTCGACGAGTCCATGCTCACCGGCGAGCCGCTACCCGTGGACCGCGGCCCGGCCAGCGAGGTCACCGGTGGCACCCGCAACGGAAGCGGTGTGTTGGTGGTCCGGGTGGACAGCATGGCCGCCGAGTCCGTGCTGGCCCGGCTCCAGCGCCTGGTGGAGGACGCCCAGCGGGACAAGGCCCCCCTCCAGCGCATCGCCGACCGGATCAGCAGCGTGTTCGTGCCCGCTGTGCTCGTCGGCGCCGCGGTGACCTTCCTCACCTGGTGGTTGGTCGTCGGCAACCTGGGCAAGGCCGTGCTCAGCGGGCTGGCCGTCCTGCTCGTGGCTTGTCCCTGCGCCATGGGGCTGGCGGCACCGGTGGCCATGATGGTCGGGTGTGGTCGGGCGGCAGCCCTCGGCATCTTCATCCGCAACGGCGACATCCTCGAGCGGCTGGCCAAGGTCGACCGGGTGGTCTTCGACAAGACGGGCACCCTCACCGAGCGCTATGCGGTGGTCAGCCTGGTGGCTGCGGTTCCCGATTCCTCACGCCATGAGGTGCTCTCCCTTGCTGCCGCCGTCGAGGCGGAGAGCGAGCACCCCATCGCCCTCGCCATCAAGGCGGCCGGGGACACGCCCCCGCGTGCCACCGACGTTCGGACGCTGCCCCGGCATCGGCGTCGAAGGAACGGTCGACTCGCGCTCCATCGAGGTGAGCCGCCTGGTCCCCGACCAACTGCCCGACTCGATCGAGCCGGCGGTCTCCGAGCGGTTCCACCGGGGCGAGACCGTCGTGGTCGTGACCCGGGACGGCCAGATCATCGGGGCCATCGCCGTCACCACCCCGCTCCGACCGGAGGCAGCCCCGGCTGTGGCCCACCTCGACGAGATGGGCCTGGCGTCCTCCATCCTGAGCGGCGACAGCGAGCCGGCCGTGCGGTCGGTGGCCGCCGAGCTCGGGATCGAGTCGGCGCTCGCCGGGCTGAGCCCGGCCGGCAAGGTCGACGCCCTGGCCCGGATGCGCGAGGACGGACACCGGCCGGTGATGGTGGGCGACGGTGTCAACGATGCCCCGGCCCTGGCCGCCGCCGATGTCGGGTGCGCCATCGGGAGCGGTTCGGAGGCGGCCCTGGCCAACAGCGACATCGCCCTGCTCGGCAACGATCTCGAAGGAGTGCCGGCCGCCATCGGGGTGGCCGGGTCGACCTACTCGGTGATCATCCAGAACTTCGGGTGGGCCATGGGCTACAACGTGTCGGCCCTGCCCCTGGCCGCCCTGGGCCTGCTCGACCCGCTGGTGGCGGCGGTGGCCATGGGGCTGTCCAGCGTCATCGTCGTCCTGAACAGTCTCAGACTCACCCGGCTCGGCCGCTCCGGCCTGGCCGGTGTTCGGACCCCGAGGTTCATGCACGGCCGCAACGGGGTGGCCGTGTCGGTGGTACTCCCCATCGTGTTGTTCGCCGCCCTCACCGGGGTGAGTCAGCTGGTCTCTCCGGCCCGCGGCCAGTCCCTCCTGCCGAGCCTGCCCTCCATCACCACGGTCGGCCTGCCGCACGGAGGCTCCGCCGAGATGTACCTCGATCCCGGGAGCCTGGGCGCCAACCAGTTCCACGTGATCATCGACGGCCCCCCGGCCGACCTCTCAACGGTGCACCCCACGGTCACCGCGGGCACGGCGGGGGCGGCGCCTCAGTTCCTGCGCCAGATCCGGGTCGGTCCGGCCCACTACTCCGAGATCGTCTATCTCACCCCTGGCAACTGGACCTTCCACGTGCGGACCCCCTACGGGCGTTCCTCGGTCTCGTTCTCCTTCACCCGGACCCTGCCGTGATCGTGACCACGCCGACGCTCGCCTGATCACCCCGGCCGAGCCCTGGTCGGCCGGCCTAATCCCCCGCCCAGCATCCGAGGATCACGTCCCCCACCGTGACGGCCACGTCAGCAGAGCTGGTCGGGGGCACGCCGAACTGCCCCGGAAGCCCCTTGATGTCCACCAGCAGCACCTTCCAGTCCTTGCGCACCACGACCGAGCCGTCTGTGGTCTGGAAGGCACCCTGGCCGAGCCCCTGCAGGGTGCGCGTCCTGCCGAGCTGGGCGGCCAGCCCGTCGAAGTAGGCGTAGGTCTCCGCCCAGCTCGACAGCTCCTTGATCGACAGGACCATCGCACCCGACGGATAGCGGTACTGGCACGAATAGAGGTGGTCCTCCCAGGTCGGGACCGATACCGAGGCATCCAACCCCAGCGCCGAGTTGATGTCCGCCTGCGCCTGTCGGTGGCAGACCTGCTGGGCGATCTCCGAGGGTTGGGCGCCGGCCGGCAACGGCGCCTCGCTGGTCGAGGTGGCCGCCGGCCCCGTCGAACAACCGGCGGAGAGAAGCGCAACCAGCCCCACGACCACGAGCACCCTGCGCACGGGCCGAGAGTAGCAGCGGGCACCGGGCGCCCAGTGGTCAGGGCCCAGCCTGGGCGCCCGTTCCGGTCCGCCCGGGCCCGGGTGGGTCGAGCATGGCCACCAGCTCCACGTGCTCGGTCATGGGGAACAAGTCGAAGGCCCGCAACGACCCGAGGGACCACCCGGCATCGAGTGTGGCGCGGAGGTCCCTCGCGAACGACGCCGGGTCACACGAGACGTAGGCGATGCGGCGCGGAGCCGGCGCCATCGAGGCGAGGGCGCGCATGACGTCGACGCCGGCGCCCTCGCGCGGTGGGTCCAGTATCACGAGGTCGACGGGCTGCTGGGCGCCGATCACCTTGGGGCCGACGTCGGACCGGACGACGCGCACCTGGGGACGGTCACCCAGGTTGCGCACGGCGTCGGCACAGGCCCGCCCGTTGCGCTCGACGGCCACTACCGAACCACCCACGCCGACGGCGCGGGCCAACGGCACCGTGAACAGCCCGGCGCCGGCGTACAGGTCCAGGGCCCGTTCACCGCTCCGTGGTGAGAGCCCGTCGAGGACGCACCGGGTCAGCACCGCGCCCGCCGCCGGGTGCACCTGCCAGAAGACGCCGGCGGTTACCTCGAACCGGTTCCCCAACACCTCGAAATGGACGCGGCTGGGTCTGTGCCGCACGTGGCCATTGACCACCAACCCGACCTGGTCGGGTGTGCGGGCCGCCAAGCGCCGCCGGCCGGTGTCCACGGCGACAACCGGCCGTCCCCCATCGGGCGACGCCGTCACCTCGACCTGGCGCGCCCCCTTCCACAGGATTGTGCCCACGCCGACGGCGTCCACTTCGACGGTGGCGATCGGGCAGTGCTCGATCGGCTCGATGTCGTGGGAGCGGTGGCGGTGGAGTCCGATCCGGCCGGACCGGTCGACGGCGAAGTGCATGCGGGTCCGCCAGGCCAGTCCGTTCGGATGCCCGTCGACCGGCTCGACCGGGACACGGAGGTCGACCCGGGCAAGGCGGCGGAGCTGCTCGGTGATCAGCGCCGCCTTGAGCCCCCGCTGGGCCGGCAGGGCCGCGTGCTGCCAGTCGCATCCCCCGCACCCGCCGGGTCCCGCGTGGGGGCAGGGCGGGTCGACCCGGTCGGGCGACGCACCGAGGATGGAGGTGGCGTCGGCCCTCAGGAACGACGACGCCGACGCGGTGACCGTCGCCACCACTCGTTCGCCGGGTAGGGCGTGGCGTACGAAGACCACCCGCCCGTCCCCCGCCCGGGCCACGCACCCTCCGCCGGCGGCGATGGAGCCGGTAACCAGCTCCACCTCGTCGCCGACCCCCGGCCCGGGAACGCGCTCGTCCGTCCCGCCCGTGCGCTCGGCCGGCTCGCTACCGGAGCGGTCAGCGGAGGGATGGGCCACGGCTACGGTCATAGCACCCGTCGGGCGCTGCCCCAGCGACGGCGGCTGGCTCCGCGGACGAGTTGCTCCGATACGGTGGCTGGTCACGACGGGCCGGACGGCCCTATCGCCGAGGGGAGTCATCCGTGGACATCGAAGAAGCGCTCTACACCACGCGAGCCATGCGGAGGGTACTGCCCGACCCGGTCCCACTCGCCGTCCAGGCGAAGATCCTCGACGCCGCCATCCGGGCGCCCACGGGGGAACACGCAGAACTGGCGATTCCTGCTGCTCGACGACCCCGGCGTCATCGCCCGGATCGGACCCCTCTACCGGGACTCGATCAGCCAGCTGTGGGCCTCGGTCTACGCCGACCGGCTGGCGGCCGCCGCCGCCGACCCCGGTGACGCCGAGAGCATCGAGACGTTGGCCATGCAGCGTTCCGCCCAGTGGTTGGCCGACCATTTCGAAGAGGTCCCGCTCTACCTGTTCGGCTTCGTCCAGGCCGATCCGACCGGAGGGTCGATCTTCCCGGCCGTGTGGAGCGCCCAGTTGGCGGCCAGATCCGAGGGCGTGGGCAGCTCCCTCACGGTGGTGCTCAGTTTCTTCCACCCCGACGAGGTCTTCGACATCCTCGGGGTGCCGAACGACGAGCACTGGGTGATGGCCTGCTGCGTGAGCTTCGGCTACCCGACCGGCCGGTGGGGGGTGGCGCAGCGCCGGCCGGTCCACGAGGTGTCGTTCCGCAACCGGTGGGGTGCACCGGTCGGATTCGCCGTCGACCGCCCCCTGTGGCCGCCCGGATAGTCTGTGGCGTCCCACCGGGGGCAGGGGCCGATCGGCCCCTGCCGTCCATCGCGGCTGTAGCTCAATGGTAGAGCCTCTGCCTTCCAAGCAGATGACGAGGGTTCGATCCCCTTCAGCCGCTCTCAGCCCGTCACCGGCGGCCGCCCGCACTCCCCTCTCGCCGTCGGCCGACCGTTGCGTCCTCGGGGGCGGTCCGGCTGTCGGGCCGAACGGCCGGCGAGCACCGGCGGGGCCGGAGAAGGAGGACCCATGGCCGTCGTGCTGATCCCGGTGCCCGACCTCGACTTCGACCCGACCGAGGTGGCGGTGAGCTGGCAGGTCCTGCGTCGCCACGACCACGCGGTGGTGTTCGCCACCCCGAGTGGACGGCCCGGGCGGGCAGACGACCTGATGGTCACCGGGCGCGGGCTCGACCCCTGGGGGTTCGTGCCGGGACTGTCGCGCGTGGTCGTCGTGGGCGCGGCGCTGAGGGCGGACCGGCGGGGCCGTGACGCCTATGCCGAGCTGGTCGACTCACCCGAGTTCCGCTCACCACTGGCGTGGGACGACATCGACCTCGGCGACGTCGACGGACTCCTGCTCCCCGGCGGCCACCGTGCCCGGGGGATGCGCGCCTTTCTGGAGAGCCCAACACTCCAGTCCACG